>NZ_BONZ01000051.1 GCF_016862975.1 Rugosimonospora africana | reverse complement strand
GGGCGGCCGACGTGCCAGGGCTGAGCGCGGCCTCGGCGGAGAGCCGGTAGGCGACTCCGATGGTCCGGGCGGTCGGCGTAGCGCCGGCCGGCGCCACGCCGACGATGTCCCCCCGGTTCGTGGGCCGGAGGTGCCGGTCGGGCGGCAGGCAGAGCCGCGCGGGGTCGGCGAGGGGCGTCACGGCGCGCCGGTCGGCATGGAGACCGAGCCGATCCGGGGCAACGAACCGCGCCACGGCGGCGATGCGGCCGCCGGACCGGGGCGCGCGGGCGGTCGCGCCGGCCACGCCGCGGTACCGGTGCCGCCGCCGGGCGGCCCCACGGACGCTCCGGGCCGGGCTGCCCCCGCGGGTGGCCGTGCGGTGCCGCCGGCCGGCCGTGCGGTACCCCCGCCCCGGAGCGAAGCACCCCGTACCCTTCAGCAGCCGCCCGCGCACGGGGAGCCGCCCAGGGGCGATGCGAGCCGGCCGGTACCGCCGGTCGGCCGGTCGGCCGGTGGCCGGGCCTGGCACGACCTGACCAGCGGCGAGAGAGACGCGATGCCGATGCAGGGCCCGCAGGCCCCGCCCCGGGGCGCGTCCGGGCCTCCGGCCGGCGCCGGGGGCCGCGCCGCGCCGCCGGGAGGGCCGATGCCGCCGGTCGGCGGTGTGGCGTCCCCGCCACCCGGCGGCAAGATGCCCCCGCCGATGGGTGCCGTGCCCCCGCCGAAGGCTGCCGTGCCTCCGCCAATGGGCAGCGTCCCGCCGCCCGTTGGCGGTGCGGTGCCTCCGCCGATGGGCAGCGTCCCGCCCCCGCCGGCCGCGGGTAGCGCCCGGGCCGCCGCCCGCCGCCCCGGTACCGGTGAGCAGGCCCGGGTCGGGTCGGGTACGGGTGAGCAGGTCAGGCACGGTTCCGGGGAGCAGCCCGCGCTGCGCATGAGCAGCGGGGAGCAGGCGCGTGCCGGGGACTTCGACGACGCCGACGGCCCGCGGCGGCGACCTACTGCGCCGGCCCGCCCGGTACACGTCCTCGCCCTGGCCGCGGTCGCCGTGCTGCTGCTCGGGGTGCTGCCGCTCGTCCTGTTCGTGCAGAACGCGAGCAGCGATCCGGTGGTCAAGAACCTGAACTCGCTGTCGCTGCCGGCCTGGGCGGACGAGCAGCACCAGGATGACGCGAGCGGGAGCCGCTGGTGCGCCGGGAACTGCCGGCTGACCGAGCGGACCTGGCGCTCGGCGAAGGCGGCGGCCGACACCGACCGGGCGTTCCAGACCGCGTTGACCGGCGCGGGCTGGGTCCACTGGCAGACGGCGGGCTGCCCGAAGCTCGGCACCGGCACGTACACCTGCTGGCAGCGTGACCAGTACGTGCTGGACCTGTGGACGCGCAACGCGGTCTGCGGGCTGTCCGGCATCGCGCCCTCGCCGGGGGCGCCGACGCCCTCGACGCCCCCGTCGTCCCTGTCGCCGCTCGACCCGCTACCCAGCGCCAGCGGGGCACCACCGACCTGTGCCGGCGCGCTGGTGACCGCCAAGGTGACTCAACGGATCAACCCGAACTGGCATCATTAGCCGCCGTCGACCGACCCGGGTGCTGGCCCGGCGGGATTTACCCCCTCGCCGGGCGCCCCGCCGAGTGGGCGCCCACAATGGGGCCTACCGTCACGCACGGTAGGGTCTGCCCGTTGGCGCAATTGACCATCGCCTTCCGGTCGGGCGCGGGCGCCGGCCGTTGGGAAGAGCCGCGCAACCGGTCCGGCCGTGTGCCGACCGGCGAGACAGAGGGGAGACAGGCGTGTCCGGTGGACAGATCGCGGCACTCATCGCCGCGGGCGCCTTTGTCATGCTCGTACTCGTGCTGGCGGTACCGATCTTGCGGTTGCGCCATACCGTGGACGCCGCCACCCGGGCCATCAACGACCTGACCGAGCGCACGTCGCCGCTGCTGGTCAACGTGAACGCGGCGGTCGAGGGGGTCAACACCGCGCTGGGCCAGATGCAGACCTCGCTCGACGGGGTCAACGTCCAGCTGGAGCGCCTGGATACCATCACCGGGCACGCGCAGACCGTCACCGCCAACGTGGCCAACCTGTCCACCGTGGTGGCCTCCGCCGCGTCCAGTCCGATCGTGCGGGTGGCCTCGCTGTCCTACGGGGTACGCAAGGCGCTGGCCAACCGTCGGCGTGCGGACGAGGAGCAGCAGGTCCGCGACATGATCAAGCAGCAGCGCAGGGCGCGCAGGCAAGAGCGCAAGGCCGCCGCGAGCGGGTCTCGGTAGGCGGATCTCTAGAAGGTTGGGTGGGCAGCGATGAAACGTCTGCTGTGGCTCGGTGTCGGGCTGGCCGTCGGCGCTCTGGTCGTGCGCGCGGCGTCGAAGAAGGTCCGTGCGTTCACTCCGCAGGGGATGGCCGCCTCGGCGCGGGACAGCGCTGGTGGCCTGATCGACTCGGTCCGTACGTTTGTCGAGGACGTGCGCGACGGCATGCAGGAACGGGAAGATCAGATTCACGCCGCCTTCGAGAGCGGCGAGTCTATTGATCTTGATCTGGAGGAAGGTAGCTACCGCTGATGAGGACCGCGGAGATCAAGCGACGGTTCCTGGCGTTTTTCGAGGCGAACGGACACACCGTGGTGCCCAGCGCACCGCTGCCGGCCATCGACGACCCGAACCTGCTGTTCGTCAACGCCGGCATGGTGCAGTTCGTGCCGTACTTCCTCGGCCAGGTCGCCCCGCCATTTCCGCGGGCTACCAGCGTCCAGAAGGTGATCCGGACGCCGGACATCGACGAGGTCGGCAAGACCAGCCGGCACGGCACGTTCTTCCAGATGAACGGGAACTTCTCCTTCGGCGACTACTTCAAGGAGAAGGCGATCACCATGGCCTGGGACCTGTCCACCAAGCCCCAGGACCAGGGGGGCTTCGGTCTGGACGGCGACCGGCTCTGGGCCACCGTCTACCTGGACGACGACGAGGCCATCGACATCTGGCACAAGCAGATCGGCCTGCCCCTGGAGCGGATCGTGCGCCGGGGCAAGAAGGACAACTTCTGGTCGATGGGCATCCCGGGCCCGTGCGGCCCGTGTTCCGAGCTGTTCCTGGACCGAGGTCCGGAGTACGGGCGCGACGGCGGCCCGGACGCCGACGAGGACCGGTACATGGAGTTCTGGAACCTCGTGTTCATGCAGTTCACCCGCGGCGCGGGCACGGACAAGGAGAACTACCCGATCCTGGGTGAGCTGCCGGCCAAGTCCATCGACACCGGCATGGGGCTGGAGCGGATCGCTTCGATCCTGCAGGGCGTGGACAACCTGTACGAGATCGACGAGGTACGCCCGATCCTGGACCGGGCGGCGGAGATGACCGGCAAGCAGTATGGTGCCCGGTCCGGCCACGCCGCCAGCGATTCCGCCCCCGACGACGTGCGCCTGCGGGTGATCGCCGACCACGTGCGCACCGCGCTGATGCTGATCGGCGACGGGGTGATCCCGAGCAACGAGGGGCGCGGCTACGTGCTGCGCCGGATCCTGCGCCGGGCGATCCGCTCGGTACGCCTGCTCGGCTGGAACAGCCCCGCGCTGCCCGAACTGCTGCCGGTCGCCCGGGACTGCATGTCACCGTCGTACCCGGAGTTGGCCGAGGAGTACGGGCGGATCTCCCAGTACGCGTACGGCGAGGAGGAGGCGTTCCTGTCCACCCTGCGGCAGGGCACCACGATCCTCGACCTGGCGATCGACGAGACCCGGTCCGCGGGCGGGCGCACGCTGTCCGGCGACAAGGCGTTCGCGCTGCACGACACGTACGGCTTCCCGATCGACCTGACCCTGGAGATCGCGGCGGAGCAGGGCCTGGAGGTCGACACCGAGGGCTTCCGGCGCCTGATGTCCGAGCAGCGCAGCCGGGCCAAGGCCGACGCCCAGGCGCGCAAGACCGGGCACGCCGACCTGTCCGCATACCGCGAGGTGCTCGACGCGGGCGGCAAGGTGGACTTCACCGGGTACCACGAGGTGTCCCGCGAGACGCGCGTGCGCGCCGTACTCTCCGGCGGCAACGGGCTGGCGGCGGCGGAGGAGGGGGAGACCGTCGAGGTGGTCCTCGACGCGACCCCGTTCTACGCCGAGGGCGGTGGCCAGCAGCCGGACAGCGGTCTGATCACGGTCGGCGGCGGCACGTTCGAGGTGTTCGACGTGCAGTCGCCGGTACCGGGGTTGATCGTGCACCGGGGCCGGGTGATCCGGGGCGAGATCCAGGTCGGCTCGGACGCGTTCGCCGAGATCGACGTGACCCGGCGCCGGGCGATCTCCCGGGCGCACACCGCGACCCACCTCGTGCACACCGCCATCCGCAACCTGCTCGGCCAGTCCGCGACCCAGGCCGGTTCGCTCAACGCGCCGGGCCGGCTGCGCTTCGACTTCAACACCCCGGCCGCCGTGCCGCAGTCCGTGCTGAACGACGTCGAGCAGCAGATCAACGAGGTGCTGGTCACCGACCTGGAGGTGCACGCGTTCATCACCTCGCTGGAGGAGGCGCGGGCCTCGGGCGCGATGGCGCTGTTCGGCGAGAAGTACGGCGACGAGGTCCGGGTCGTCGAGGTCGGCGACTACGCCCGGGAGCTCTGCGGTGGCACCCACGCGTCCCGCTCAGGGCAGCTGGGCCTGATCAAGATCCTGCACGAGGCGTCGATCGGCTCCGGCGTGCGCCGGATCGAGGCGCTGGTCGGCATCGACGCGTTCAACTTCCTGGCCCGGGAGCACCTGCTGGTGTCCCAGCTGGCCGACCTGTACCGGGTACCGGCCGAGCAGGTCGGCGACCGGGTGCAGCACACGGTCGCGGCGCTGCGTGACGCCGAGAAGGAGCTGGAGAAGCTGCGGGCGCAGCTGATCCTGGGCAACGCGGCGGGGCTGGCCGACGGCGCCCGGGACGTGGCCGGGGTCGCCTATGTCGGCGCGGAGGTGCCGGAGGGCACCTCGGCCGGCGACGTGCGCACCCTCGCCCAGGAGATCCGTGGCAAGATCCCGGCGGCCCGCCCGGCGGTGGTCGCGCTCGCGGCCCGCTCCGGTGGCAAGGCGTCGCTGGTGGTCGCGGTCAACGGTGCCGGTCGCGACCGTGGGCTGTCGGCGACCGACCTGGTGAAGGGCGCGCTGTCCGGGCGCGGCGGCGGCAACGCCGACCTCGCGCAGGGCGGTGGCGTACCGGCCCAGGAGGCCCCCAAGCTGATCTCGGCGATCGAGGCGCTGATCACGGGATGAGTCTGGGCGCTCGGCGTGGTGTCCGGCTCGGAGTCGATGTCGGAAAAGTCCGGGTCGGTGTCGCCCGCAGCGACCCGGACGGCATCCTCGCCAGTCCGCTCATCACGCTCACCCGCGACCTGAGCGCCACCGGTGGCGGCGGGGGTGCCGGTCCGAGTGCCGGCGAGGCGGTACCCGTGGACATCGCCCAGCTGGCCGCGCTGGTCCGGGAGAACGAGGCGGTCGAGGTGGTGGTCGGGCTCCCGGTCACGCTCGCCGGCCGGGAAGCGTTGGCCGCCGCTGACGCCCGTGGATACTCCGCCCTGCTGGCGCGCGCGATCGACCCCGTTCCCGTACGGTTGTCCGACGAGAGGATGACCACAGTGGTCGCCTCCCGTAGGCTGTCCGAGCGAGGCGTCCGGGGGAGGCGTCAACGAGCAGTTGTCGACCAGGTGGCCGCTGTAGAGATCCTGCAGGGCTGGCTCGACAACCAGCGGAGGCGAACGCAATGATCGACGACCTGGACCTGTCGTTCGACGAGGACTACGACCGAGGTCGCCACCGGCGTCGGCGCCGTGGATCGGGCGGGTCACCCAAGCGCCGGGGCAAGACGTTCGCGGCTCTCTTCCTGACTCTGGTGCTCCTCGGCGGCCTCGGTGGGGCCGGCTGGTACGGGTTCGGCAAGGTGCAGGACTACTTCGCCGTCAAGGACTACTCCGGGCCGGGCACCGGGTCGGTGACGGTCCAGGTGGCCGCCGGCGACGGCGGAACCGACATCGGGAACAAACTGGTCACCGTGGACGTGGTGCGCAGTGCGAAGGCGTTCATCAACGCGTACGACGCGAACCCGAAGAGCAAGTCCGTGGAGCCCGGCTTCTACAAGCTGCGCAAGCAGATGAAGGCGTCCCTGGCGGTCGACGCCCTGCTCGCCCGCGACAAGGACAACAAGCTGATCAACAAGGTGTCCACCACGGTGACCATTCCCGAGGGGTTGATCTCGCTCCAGGTCTTCAACACGCTGTCCAAGGCGACCCACATCCCGGTCGACGACTTCAAGAAGGCCGCCGCCAATCCCGCCGCCCTGGGCATTCCGGACTACTGGTTGAAGCGCGAAGACGGCAAGCCGATGCCGAAGCCGTTCTCGATCGAGGGCTTCCTGTACCCGTCCACGTACGAGTTCGACCCGGGCACGGACGCCACCACGATCCTCAAGACCATGGTGGGCAACTTCCTCACCGTGGTCGGCCAGCTCAAGTTCCCGGAAAACGTGCAGCAGAAGTTCGGCGTCTCGCCGTACGAGGCGCTGATCGCCGCGTCGCTCGCCCAGGCCGAGGCGCCCAAGGCGACGGACATGGCGGGCGTCGCGCGGGTGCTCTACAACCGGGGGTACAAGGACTGGCCGAACCACCGCCTGCAGTTGGACAGCACGGTCAACTACTGGCTGCGGGTCACCGGCAAGGAGGCGCTGGACTCCGGCTCCCTGACCGCGTCGATGCTGCAGGACACCGGCAATCCGTACAACACCTACGTCATCAGCGGCCTGCCGCCCGGTCCGATCGACAATCCCGGCGAGGACGCGCTGAAGGCGGCGATCAACGCACCGCCGTCCAACAACTACTACTTCCTGACCATCGACAAGGCCGGCAACACCGCGTTCGCCACCACCTACGACCAGTTCTGTGCCGACACCCGGCAGGCCAAGGCCAACGGCGTATCGATCGGTACGTGCTGAGCGATGGAGGGTGGGCACCGGGCGGCGGTGCTGGGCAAGCCGGTCGCCCATTCGTTGTCGCCGGTGCTGCACAACGCGGGGTACGCCGCGCTCGGCCTGGTGGACTGGCGCTACACGGCCATCGAGTGCGCCGAGGCTGAGCTGAGCGACCGTGTCGCCGGCCTGGGTCCGCAGTGGGCCGGGCTGTCGCTGACCATGCCGTTGAAAGAGGTCGCGCTCACGGTCGCCCACCGGGTGACTCCGGTCGCGGCCGCGCTGGGCGCCGCCAACACGCTGGTACAGCAGCCGGATGGCTGGCTCGCGGACAACACCGACGCTCCCGGCATGGTCGACGCGCTCCGGGCGGCCGGGCTGTCCGCGGCGGGCGGCGTGGCGGTGCTGGGCGCCGGGGGCACCGCGCGGGCGGCCCTGGCGGCGGCGGCCGAGCTGGGCGCCGGGCAGGTCGACGTGTACGCCCGCCGGGCCTCGGCAGTCGACGAACTGCGCCCGGTCGCGGAGCGGCTGGGCCTTCGGCTGACCCACGTCGACTTCGCCGCCGCCGACCGGTCCGGCGACGCCGACTTGATCATTTCGACGGTACCGAAGGGGGTCGCCGACCCGGTACGGCCGCGCTGGCGGCCCGGCACCGTGCTGTTCGACGCGCTCTATGACCCCTGGCCGACTCCGCTGGCCGCTTCGGCCCAGGCGGCCGGTGTGCGTGTTGTGTCCGGTCTGGACCTGCTGCTGACCCAGGCCGTGCACCAGTTCACGCTGTTCACCGGCCTGCCCGCGCCAGTGGCGGCGATGGATGCCGCATTGCGGGAGGCCGCCGCCCAGCGGTAGCCGGCCCGGCACCGCGTGCCAGACTTACCGCAGCAAAGCGCCTGAGCGCAGGCTGCGCCGCCCGTGGGGCAGCCGAACAACAGGCCCTGGAGCAACGCCTGAGCGCAGGCTGCGCCGCCCCTTTGGGGCAGCCGAGCACAGGCCCCGGTTCAACGCCGGAACGGAGGGTGGATACGTGCTGCGCTGGTTGACGGCCGGAGAGTCACACGGCCCGGCCCTGGTGGCCGTCCTGGACGGGGTACCCGCCGGGATCGAGGTGACCAGCGCCGAGGTGTCCCGGGAACTGGCCCGTCGCCGGCTCGGGTACGGCCGCGGTGCGCGGATGTCCTTCGAGCAGGACGCCGTCGAGTTCCTCGGCGGGGTCCGCCACGGCCGCACGCTCGGCTCCCCGGTCGCGATCCGGGTCGGCAACACCGAGTGGCCCAAGTGGGAGACCGTGATGGCGGCCGACCCGGTCGACCCGGAGGTGCTCGCCGCCCAGGCGCGCAACGCCCCGCTGACCCGGCCCCGGCCCGGCCACGCCGACCTGGCCGGCATGCAGAAGTACGGGCAGACGGACGCCCGGCCGATCCTGGAGCGCGCCAGCGCCCGGGAGACCGCGGCCCGGGTAGCCGTGGGCACCGTGGCCAAGGCGCTGATCGGCCAGGCACTGGGCATCGAGATCGTCTCGCACGTGGTCGAGTTGGGCAGCGTGGCCGTGAAGTCCGGGCTCGTACCCCGGCCGGAGGACGCGGCGCGCGTCGACGCCGATCCGCTGCGCTGCCTCGATCCGCAGGCGAGCGCCCGGATGGTCGAGGAGGTGGACGCGGCCAAGCGGGACGCGGACACCCTCGGCGGCATCGTCGAGGTCCTCGCCTACGGCGTACCGCCGGGTCTGGGCAGCCACGTGCAGTGGGACCGGAAGCTGGATGCCCGGCTGGCCACCGCGCTGATGTCGATCCAGGCGATCAAGGGGGTCGAGATCGGCGACGGGTTCACCCAGGCCCGTTCGCGGGGTTCCCAGGCGCACGACGAGATCGTGCTGGTCGACGACGCGCCGAGCCAGACCGGTCGCATAGTGGTTCGCCGGGTGACCGACCGGGCCGGCGGGCTGGAGGGTGGCATCACCACCGGGCAGCCGCTGCGGGTCAAGGCCGCGATGAAGCCGATCTCCTCGCTGAACCGCGCGCTGTCCACCGTCGACGTGGCCACCGGCGAGCCGGCCACGGCGATCAACCAGCGCTCGGACACCTGTGCGGTACCGGCCGCGGCGGTGGTGGCCGAGGCGATGGTGGCGCTGGTGCTCGCCGAGGCCGCGACCGAGAAGTTCGGCGGCGACTCGGTCGCGGAGATCCGGCGCAACCTCGCGGGCTACCTGGACAGTCTGGTGATCCGGTGAGCGGGCCGGCGGCGGTGATCGTCGGGCCGCCCGGAGCCGGGAAGACCACGGTCGGCGAGCTGGTCGCCGCGGCTCTCGGGGTCCCGTTCCGGGACGTCGACGCGGACATCGAAGAGCTGGCCGGCAAGCCGATCCCGGAGATCTTCATCGACGACGGTGAGGATCACTTCCGTGCCCTGGAGCGGACGGCGGTCGCCGCGGCCCTGGACGGGTCCGACGGGGTCGTCTCGCTGGGCGGCGGCGCGGTCATGGCCGAGGAGACCCGCCGGCGGCTGGCCGGGCACCGGGTGGTGTTCCTGTCGGTGGAGCTGGCCGACGCGATCCGGCGGGTCGGCCTGGGCGCCGGGCGGCCGCTGTTGGAGATCAACCCACGGGCCACCATGAAGTACCTGCTGGACCAGCGCCGCCCGCTCTACGAAGAGGTGGCCGTGGTGACCGTGAAGACCGACGGCCGTACCCCGGAAGACGTGGCGGCCGAGGTGCTCGCCGCACTCAGCCGGTAGTCACCGCCCCCGGGCCCCGGTCCCGGGGGCGGTGTGGCCGGCGGCGGGCGCGGAACCGGCGTCCACCTCGGCGACGGCTGCCGCTGCCCGAGACAGTCACGGCGCGGCTGCCGTGACCGGTCGGGGTGGAGGAGGGGCAGCCCATGTTCATGTGACGCCCGGGAGGCCGGCAAGGTTCCCTGGTGTCCGCAAAAAGAGTCAGTCGATTTCGGCCAGCAGGTCGGCCAACCGGTCCGGTTCGCTGAACATCGGCCAGTGACCGGTGGGAAGGCCGAGGATGTCCGCCCCGGCCACTCCGCCGAAGAACGGATGTCCCTGCGCGATCATCTCGCGCACCTGGTCGGCGGTGAACGTGCACGCGACCAGCGTGCGCGGTACGGCCGCCGCCGCGCCGGAGACCTTCAGCGGCTGGCTGACCGAGCCGAACGGGTGCCCGGTGCAGCGCCGGGCCAGCATCGCGAGCGTCGGGGCGTCCAGCCCGCGCAGCAGTACCGGGTCCTGGTCCGCGTCCCACTCGCGGGGCGGCACCAGCCAGCCGTCACCCACCTGTTCCCGGATCCGGTCCTGGCTCTGCGCGTCCAGGGTGTCCAGTTGCCGGGTGCCGTTCGGCAGCGGTCCACCCTCCACGTAGACCACGCGGCGGAGCCGGTCCGGGATCCGGTCGGCGGCCAGGGCGACCACGCTGCCGCCGTGGCTGTGGCCGACCAGGACCACGTCGGACAGTTCCTCGGTCTCGATCAACGCGACCACGTCGGTGGCGTGGGTGTCCAGGTCGGTGTGCGGGCCGCCGGTGTGCGCCCGGTCGGCGAGCCCGGTGAGGGTGAGCGGGTGGACGTCATGTCCGGCCGAACGCAGCCGCGCGGTCACGTCGTGCCAGGCCCAGGCGCCCAGCCACATTCCGGGTACGAGAACGAAGGTTGTCATGGCGCGACCGTAGGATCGAATCCGGGCAGTACCGGTCCGGATTCGGGAGGTGACCTGTGCCACACCCGGCCGCCAGGGTGCTCGGGCTTCTCGAGCTGCTGCAGGCGCACCATGTCCTCGGCGGGCGGGAGCTGGCCAGCCGGCTCGGAGTCGACGAGCGGACGGTACGGCGATATGCCCGTACCCTCGCCGAGCTGGGCGTACCGGTGACCGCCGCCCGGGGACGCTACGGCGGATACCGGCTGGCCCCGGCGTTCAAGCTGCCACCGTTGATGTTCACCGACGACGAGGCGGTCGCGGTGCTGCTCGGCCTGCTGGCCGCCGACCGGATCGGGCTGGCCACCGACCGGCCGGCCTCCGGAACGGCGCTGGCGAAGCTGCGCCGGGTGCTCCCGTCCGGGCTGGCCGACCGGGTCGGCGCGGTCGAGGAGTCGCTGGGCTTCAGCCTGTCCAGGCCGGCCCGGGCGGCGGGGCCGGACGCGGGCGTGCTGCTGGCGCTCGGCACCGCGGTCGCCGGGCGGTGCCGGGTGGAGATCGGGTACACGGCGTGGTCGGGTGCCGCGTCCCGCCGCGAACTGGACCCGTACGGGCTTGTCTTCCACTCCGGCCGCTGGTACCTGACCGGGTACGACCACCGGCGCGGCGAGGTGCGCAACTTCCGGCTCGACCGGATCTCCGACGTCACACCGGTGCCGGGGTCGGGGTTCGAGGTCCCGCCGGACTTCGACCCGGTGGCCACGGTGACCCGTGGGCTGGCCTCGGTGCCGTACACGCACGAGGTCGAGGTGGTGCTGGAGGCGCCGCTGGACCAGGTGCGCGCCCGGCTGCCCCGCGCCGTCGGCACGCTGCGCGCCGGCGCGGGAGACCGGGAGAGCACCGTGCTGACCTGCCGGGCGGAGTCGCTGGACGGGATGGCGCAGCTGCTCGGCGGCCTGCCCTGGGCGTACACGATCATCCGGCCGGACGAGCTGCGCGCCGCGTTGCTCGCGCACGCCGGCCGGATCGCGGCGAACGCGGCCCGGGTGCCCGACCCGGATCCCGGGTCCGATCCGGTCACTGCGGCTGCCGACGGCGGCGCAGATTCGGCCGGCGCGGCGACTACGCTGGCCCGCGATGGATAACAGCCGGATCACCACGATCGAGGTCGGTGGCGAGCGTCCGTACCAGGTGCTCGTCGGCCGAGACCTGCGCAGCGCGCTGCCGTCGCTGGTCGCCCGTGCGGCCCAGGCCGCCGTGCTCTACGCGCCGCCGCTGAAGGAGCACGCGGTCCGGGTGGCCGACGCCCTGCGCGGGGCCGGCATCGCGCCGCTGCCGATCGAGCTGCCCGACGCCGAGGCCGGCAAGACCATCGAGGTCGCCGCCCGCTGCTGGGACGCCCTGGGCGAGGCCGGATTCACCCGCACCGACGCGGTGGTGGGCGTGGGCGGCGGAGCGGTCACCGACGTGGCCGGCTTCGTGGCCGCCTGCTGGCTGCGCGGGGTGGCCGTGGTGCAGGTGCCGACCAGCCTGCTCGGCATGGTGGACGCCGCGGTGGGCGGCAAGACCGGGGTGAACACCGGGGCGGGGAAAAACCTGGTCGGCGCGTTCCACCCGCCGGCCGGCGTGCTGTGCGACCTGTCCACGCTCGACAGCCTGCCGCGGGCCGACCTGGTCGCCGGGCTGGCCGAGGTGGTCAAGTGCGGCTTCATCGCCGATCCGGCGATCCTCGACCTGGTCGAGGACGACCCCGACCGGCACCTGCCGGAGCTCGTCGAGCGGGCGGTGCGGGTCAAGGCCGACGTGGTCAGCAAGGACCTGCGCGAGTCCGGGCTGCGGGAGATCCTCAACTACGGGCACACCCTCGGGCACGCGATCGAGAAGCGCGAGCGGTACGGCTGGCGGCACGGGCACGCGATCTCGGTCGGGCTGGTCTACGCCGCCGCTCTCGGCCGGCTGGCCGGGCGCCTCGATGAGGCCACCGCGCGGCGCCACCGGTCGGTGCTCGACGGGCTCGGGCTGCCGGTGACATACCCGGCGGCGGCCTGGCCGGACCTGCACGCGGCGATGCGGGTGGACAAGAAGGCCCGGGGCGCACGGCTGCGTTTCGTGGTGCTGGGCGGCCTGGCCCGGCCCGAGATCCTGGAGGCCCCGCCGGACGACCTGCTGCGGGCCGCGTACGAGGAAGTGGGTACGGCGTGAAGGTGTACGTGCTCAACGGTCCGAACCTCGGTCGGCTGGGCAGCCGGGAGACCTCGGTCTACGGCGCGACCAGCTACCCCGAGCTGGTCGCGCAGTGCTTGCGCGACGGCAAGGAGTTGGGCCTGGACGTCGAGGTACGGCAGACCGACGCGGAGCACGAGATGCTCGGCTGGCTGTACGCCGCCGCCGACGAGCAGGCCGCCGTCGTGCTGAACCCGGGTGCCTGGTCGCACTACTCGTACGCGCTGCGGGACGCCTGCGCGATGCTGCGCGCCCCGCTGGTCGAGGTACACATCTCCAACATCCACGCGCGCGAGGAGTTCCGGCACCACTCGGTGATCTCGGCGGTGGCGACCGGAGTGATCTGCGGGCTGGGCATCGACGGGTACCGGTTGGCGCTGGTACACCTGTCCCGCCGGTGACACCTGTCCTGCCGGGAGACACCAGGCGCCGCTACACTTGTCCGGTCCCCAGGCGGAATAGACGATCATGCGGTTAGGCAGGACATGGCCACCACGAACGACCTCAAGAACGGACTAGTGCTCAATCTCGACGGCGACCTGTGGTCCGTTGTCGAGTTCCAGCACGTCAAGCCCGGCAAGGGTGGCGCGTTCGTGCGCACCACGCTGAAGAACGTGCTGTCCGGGAAGGTCGTGGACCGCACGTTCAACGCCGGCACCAAGGTCGACACCGCGACCGTCGACAAGCGCACCATGCAGTACCTCTACGCCGACGGCGAAGACTTCGTGTTCATGGACCTGGAGTCCTTCGACCAGCTGACCGTTTCCGGCGGCACGGTGGGCGACGCGTCGAAGTTCCTGCTGCCGGAGGCCGAGGCGACCGTCGCCACCCACGAGGGTGTGCCGCTCTACATCGAGCTGCCGACCAGCGTGATCCTCGAGGTCACCTACACCGAGCCGGGCCTGCAGGGCGACCGGAGCACCGGTGGCAACAAGCCGGCCACGGTGGAGACCGGTGCCACGGTCCAGGTTCCGTTGTTCGTCTCGACCGGCGAGAAGATCAAGGTCGACACCCGCGACGGCCGTTACCTCGGTCGCGCCTGATCCATGCCCGAAGGTCCCAAGACGCCGATGCCCGCGCGTCGCAAGGCGCGCAAACGTGCCTTGGACGTGCTGTATGAGGCTGACCTACGCGACTTGCCGATCGACGAGGTGCTGAGGTCTTCGATCTCCCGGATCGAGGGCCCCCGCCCGGGCTACCTGGACTACGCCATCCTGCTGGTCGAGGGCACCGCGGAGCACCTGAACAGGATCGACGAGCTGATCGCGAGCTACGCCGAGGGCTGGACGCTGGAGCGCATGCCGGCGGTCGACCGGAATCTGGCCCGGGTGGCCGTCTACGAGTTGCTCTACCGCGACGACATCGACGACGCGGTGGCCATCAGCGAGGCGGTCGAGCTGGCCAGGCAGATGTCGACCGACGACTCGCCGCGCTTCCTCAACGGCGTCCTCGGCCGGATCGCCGAGTACGCCACCCACTGAATCACGGTCCCTACCCCGCTGGCCCCGACCCCTTCGGTGGGGCCAGCGGGGTGGGCGAGATCACGCGAAGAGCGACCGGGGGTCGGTGACCAGAACGCCGTGCTCGGTGAGTCGCTCGACCAAACCGGACGGCGACGAGTCGTACACGATGGCAAGGGCACGCAGGTCGTCCGCGCGGATCGACAGGACGCGGCCGTTGTAGTCACCGCGCTGCTGCTGGATGGCTCGGGCGTACTTGGCGACGTACGACAGGTCGGCGTCGGTCTGGTCGTACAGCTTCTCGAGGTCGAGGACGATCTTCCCCGCGGATTCGTGACGAATGCCACTCCCCTCGGGCAGCAGCTCGGCCACGGGCACGCGGTAGAAATCGGCCAGCTCGGCCAATCGGGACACGGTCACGGCCCGGTCGCCGCGTTCGTAGGAACCGACTACGACGGCCTTCCAGCGCCCGGCTGACTTCTCCTCCACACCCTGCAGGGACAGGCCCTGCTGCTGGCGGATGGAGCGCAAGCGGGCGCCCAGGGACTTGGCGTACTCAGAGGGCATGTGGACACTCCCAGTCACTGGCTCCGGGCCTCTTCCCGGCGATCGCTACGGAGCGTGACCGTAATCGGGAAGCGACACTTGGTCAAGTGCTGTGACCTTCCCGTTTCGCGATCTGCGCTGCTGGTAGGCTCGCGAAAGCCGTTCGACGCCTGGTGAACCGGCGTATGGACAGTCCCGACATCCTTTAAGGCCCGTCCCGTGAGGCGGGGAAGGAGGTCCGCCTTGGCGTACCCATCCTCGGTCGAGCAGACCGACTCGGGCGGTGCGGCCGGAACCGGCCGGCTCGCCGCGAAAGTCGTTGTCAACGGGGCCGATCTGGCCCGCATCGTCGACCGCATCGCACACCAGATCCTGGAGAAGACCGACGGGGCCCGCGACTGCGTCCTGCTCGGCATCCCGACCCGTGGCGTACCGCTGGCCCGGCGCCTGGCTGCCCGGATCGAGGCGTTCGAGGGCTTCCTGCCGCCGGCGGGTGCACTCGACGTGACGCTGTACCGCGACGATCTGCGACTGCGCGGAGCCCGCGCGGTCGGCCACACCGACCTGCCGCCGGCCGGGATCGACGGCAAGCAGGTGATCCTGGTCGACGACGTGCTGTTCTCCGGGCGCACCGTGCGGGCCGCGCTGGACGCGCTGAAGGACCTCGGCCGGCCTCGGCTGGTCCAGCTCGCCGTGCTGGTCGATCGCGGCCACCGGGAGCTGCCGATCCGCGCCGACTATGTGGGCAAGAACATCCCGACCTCGCTCGTGGAAAACGTCCGCGTGCGGCTGACCGAGACTGACGGCAGCGACGAGGTGCGGCTGGAAGACCAGGTGGGAGGAGCGGCATGACCAACCTTGAGCAGTCGCCCGACCGCGGCGGGATCACCGGTCACCTGCTCTCGGCGGCCGACCTGGACGCCGCCGCGGCGACCCAGGTGCTGGACACGGCGGCCGAGCTGGCGGCGCTGTCCGACCGATCGGTGAAGAAGCTGCCGACGCTGCGCGGGCGCACCGTGGTCAATCTGTTCTACGAGGACTCCACTCGCACCCGGATCTCGTTCGAGGCCGCGGCGAAGCGGCTGTCCGCCGACGTGATCAACTTCTCGGTCAAGGGCTCCAGCGTCTCCAAGGGGGAGAGCCTCAAGGACACCGCGCTGACCCTCCAGGCGATGGGCGCCGACGCGGTGGTCATCCGGCACGCCGCCTCGGGGGCCCCGCACCGGCTGGCCCGCTGGGTCGACGGGAGCGTGGTCAACGCCGGCGACGGTACCCACGAGCACCCGACCCAGGCGCTGCTGGACGCGTACACGATGCGGTCGCGGCTGGGGCGGCTGTCCGGGCTGACCGTGGCGATCGTGGGTGATGTGCTGCACAGCCGGGTCGCCCGGTCCAACGCGTTGCTGCTGAACACGCTCGGCGCGGACGTGACCCTGGTCGGGCCGCCCACCCTGCTGCCGGTGGGAGTGGACTCCTGGCCGGTCAAGACCAGCTACGACCTGGACGCGGTGCTGCCGACCGTGGACGTGGTGATGGCGCTGCGGGTGCAGCGGGAACGGATGGAGGATTCGTTCTTCCCGTCCGCCCGCGAGTACGCCCGGCGGTACGGGCTGGATGCCGCTCGGCTGCGCAAGCTGCCCGAGCACGCGATCGTGATGCATCCCGGGCCGATGAACCGGGGCATGGAGATCGCACCCGATGTGGCCGACTCGCCCCGGTCCACCATCGTCGAACAGGTCGCCAACGGGGTGTCGGTCCGGATGGCCGTGCTCTATCTGCTGCTGGGGGGACAAGTGTGACGACGTACCTGATCAAGGGGGCGTCCATCGTCGGCGCGGAGCCGACCGACCTGCTCATCCGGGACGGGGTGGTGGCGGCCGTGGGCCGCGACGCCGCGGCACCGGGGGCTGAGGTGATCGACGCCGACGGACTGATCGCCCTGCCCGGCCTCGTCGACCTGCACACCCACCTGCGCGAGCCCGGCCGGGAGGACGCCGAGACCGTGATGTCCGGCTCCCGGGCGGCGGCGCTGGGCGGATACACGGCGGTCTGCGCGATGGCCAACACCGACCCGGTCGCGGACACCGCCGGCGTGGTGGAGCAGGTCTGGCGGCTGGGCCAGGCGGCCGGGCTGGTCGACGTGCGCCCGGTCGGCGCGGTCACTGTCGGCCTGGCCGGCGAGCGGCTGGCCGAACTCGGCGCGATGGCCACCTCGGCGGCGGCGGTGCGGATCTTCTCCGACGACGGGCACTGCGTGAGCGACCCGCGGCTGATGCGCCGGGCGCTGGAGTACGTCAAGGCGTTCGACGGGGTCATCGCGCAGCACGCCGAGGAGCCCCGGCTGACCGTCGGCGCGCAGCTGCACGAGGGCGAGCTGTCCGGCCGGCTGGGCCTGGCCGGATGGCCGGCGGTCGCCGAGGAGGCGATCATCGCCCGGGACGCGCTGCTGGCCGGACACGTCGGTAGCCGCCTTCACATCTGCCACGTGTCCACCGCCGGCAGCGTGGAGATCATCCGGGGGGCGAAGCGGGCCGGCATCCGGATCACCGCCGAAGTGACCCCGCACCACCTGCTGCTCACCGACGCCCGGGCCGAGTCGTACGACCCGGTGTTCAAGGTCAACCCACCGCTGCGTACCGACACGGACGTGGCCGCCCTGCGCGCCGGCCTGGCCGAGGGGGTGATCGACGCGGTGGCGACCGATCACGCTCCGCACGCGGTGGAGGACAAGGAGTGCGAGTGGCAGTATGCCCGGCCGGGCATGCTCGGGCTCGAGACCGCGTTGTCCATCGTGATGTCGACCAAGTCGCTGAGCTGGGACGGCATCGCCGAGCGGATGTCCCGGGTACCGGCGCGGATCGCCGGGCTCGACGGGCACGGCCGCGACCCCGCGCCGGGGGTACCGGCGAACCTGACCCTGGTCGACCCGGCCGCCACCTGGGTGGTGGAGCCGGCCGAACTGGCCTCGCTGTCGCGGAACACGCCGTATGCGGGGATGGAGCTGCCCGGACGGGTCATGGCGACGTTCCTCGCCGGGCGGCCGACGGTACTGGATGGAAAGGCGACGAAGTGAGACGCGAGGCGATTCTGGTCCTCGAAGACGGGCGGACCTTCCGCGGTGAGGCGTACGGCAGCGTGGGGGAGACCGTCGGAGAGGCGGTGTTCGCCACCGCGATGACCGGCTACCAGGAGACGCTGACCGACCCGTCCTACCACCGCCAGGTCGTGGTGCAGACCGCGCCGCACATCGGCAACACCGGGGTCAACGGCGAGGACGACGAGTCGTCGCGGATCTGGGTGGCCGGCTACGTGGTCCGGGACCCGGCCCGGCTGGCGTCGAACTGGCGGCGCAGCGGAGACCTGGAGGACCGGCTGGCCGCCGAGGGTGTCGTCGGCATCTCCGGGGTGGACACCCGGGCGCTGGCCCGGCACCTGCGCGAGCGCGGCGCGATGCGGGTCGGCGTGTCCAGCGTCGACGGCGACGCGCGCGCCCTGCGGGAGCGGGTACTGGCCTCGCCGCAGATGCTCGGTGCGGACCTGTCCGAGCAGGTCAGCACGTCGAAGCCGTACGTGGTGCAGGCGGAGGGCGAGCACCGGTTCACGGTGGCCGCGGTGGACTTCGGCATCAAGCGCAACGTCGCCCGCCGGCTGGCCGCCCGCGGAGTGACGACGCACGTGCTGCCGGCCTCGTCCAGCTACGCGGAGGTGGCCGCGATCGGCGCCGACGCGGTGTTCCTCTCACCCGGGCCGGGCGACCCGGCCACCGCCGACCGTGCCGTGGCGCTGGCCCGCGACGTGCTCTCCCACCGGGTACCGCTGTTCGGGATCTGCTTCGGCAGCCAGATCCTGGGCCGGGCGCTGGGCTTCGGCACGTACAAGCTCGGCTACGGGCACCGGGGCATCAACCAGCCGGTACTGGACCGGGCCACCGGCAAGGTCGAGGTGACCTCGCACAACCACGGCTTCGCCGTGGAGGCGCCCCTGGACGAGCGGGTTGACACCGACTACGGGCCGGTCGAGGTCAGCCACGTGTGCCTCAACGACAACGTGGTCGAGGGCCTGCGGTGCCGCGACGTACCCGCGTTCACCGTTCAGTACCACCCAGAGGCGGCGGCCGGTCCGCACGACGCCGACTACCTGTTCGACCGGTTCGTGGAGCTGATCAATGCCTAGGCGCACCGACCTGTCGCACGTCCTCGTGATCGGCTCCGGGCCGATCGTCATCGGGCAGGCGTGCGAATTCGACTACTCCGGTACCCAGGCTTGCCGGGTACTGCGTTCCGAGGGGCTGCGGGTCAGCCTGGTCAACTCGAACCCGGCGACCATCATGACCGACCCGGAGTTCGCCGACGCCACCTACGTGGAGCCGATCACCCCGGACTTCGTGGAGCAGGTGATCGCCCGGGAGAAGCCGGACGCGCTGCTGGCCACGCTGGGCGGGCAGACCGCGCTGAACACGGCCGTCGCGCTGCACGAGTCGGGCGTGCTCGACAAGTACGGCGTCGAGCTGATCGGCGCGAACATCGACGCGATTCGCCGGGGCGAGGACCGCCAGCTGTTCAAGGACGTGGTGGCCAGGGCCGGGGAGCGCATCGGGTTCGGCGCCGCCGGCCTGGTCCCGCGCTCGCGGGTGTGCCACAGCATGGACGAGGTCCACGAAACCGTCGCCGAGCTGGGGCTGCCGGTCGTGATCCGGCCGAGCTTCACCATGGGCGGCCTGGGCTCCGGGATGGCGCACACCGCCGAGCAGCTGGAGCGGCTCGCCGGTGGCGGCCTGGCCGCGTCGCCGGTGCACGAGGTACTCATCGAGGAGAGCGTGCTCGGCTGGAAGGAGTACGAGCTGGAGCTGATGCGCGACCGGCACGACAACGTGGTGGTCGTCTGCTCCATCGAGAACGTGGACCCGATGGGTGTGCACACCGGGGACTCGGTGACCGTGGCCCCGGCGATGACCCTGACCGACGTCGAGTACCAGCGGATGCGCGACCTGGGCATCGCGGTGCTGCGCGAGGTCGGCGTGGACACCGGCGGCTGCAACATCCAGTTCGCGATCAACCCGGCCGACGGGCGGCTGGTGGTCATCGAGATGAACCCGCGCGTTTCCCGGTCCAGCGCACTGGCCTCCAAGGCGACCGGGTTCCCGATCGCGAAGATCGCGGCGAAGCTGGCCATCGGGTACACGCTGGACGAGATCCCCAACGACATCACCCTCAAGACCCCGGCCGCGTTCGAGCCGGCGCTGGACTACGTGGTGGTGAAGATCCCGCGGTTCGCGTTCGAGAAGTTCCCGGGGGCGGATCCGGAGCTGACCACCACGATGAAGTCGGTCGGCGAGGCGATGTCTCTGGGCCGCAACTTCACCGAGGCGCTGGGCAAGGCCATGCGGTCGATGGACACGAAGCTGGCCGGCTTCTGGACCGCACCGGGCGCGGAGCCCGGTTCGGTCGAGGCGGCGCTGGCCGCGCTGCGGGTACCGCGCGACGGCCGCCTCTATGCGGTGGAGCAGGCGCTGCGGCTCGGTGCCACGGTCGCGGCGGTGTCCGAGGCGTCCGGCATCGACCCGTGGTTCGTCGACCAGATCGCCTCTGTGGTCGAACTGCGGGCGCAGATCGACGCGGCGCCGGTGATGGACCGTTCGCTGCTGCTGCACGCCAAGCGCGCCGGGTTGTCCGACCGGCAGATCGCCGCGCTGCGCCCGGAGCTGGCCGGTGAAGACGGGGTACGGGCGCTGCGCCAGCGGTTGGGCCTGCGTCCGGTGTACAAGACCGTGGACACCTGCGCCGCGGAGTTCGCCGCGCAGACGCCGTACCACTACTCGGCGTACGAGCTGTCCGGCATCGACGAGTCCGGGCAGTCCGCCCCGGAGACCGAGGTCGCCCCGTCGGACCGGCCGAAGGTGCTGATCCTGGGCTCCGGGCCGAACCGGATCGGGCAGGGCATCGAGTTCGATTACTCCTGCGTACACGCCGTGATGGCGCTGCGCGAGGCGGGCTACGAGACCGTCATGATCAACTGCAATCCGGAGACGGTGTCGACCGACTACGACACGGCCGACCGGCTCTACTTCGAGCCGCTGACCTTCGAGGACGTGCTGGAGGTCTGGCACGCCGAGGACTCGTCAGGCAAGGCGGCCGGCGGTCCGGGTGTGATCGGGGTGGTCGTGCAGCTGGGCGGGCAGACCCCGCTGTCGCTCGCGCAGCGCCTCAAGGACGCCGGGGTGCCCATCGTGGGTACCTCGCCGGAGTCGATCGACCTGGCCGAGCACCGGGGCGCGTTCGGTGCCCTGCTCGGCGAGGCCGGCCTGCCGGCACCGGCGTACGGCACCGCGACCTCCTTCGGCGAGGCGAAGAAGATCGCGGACACCATCGGGTACCCGGTGCTGGTGCGGCCCAGCTACGTGCTGGGCGGCCGGGGCATGGAGATCGTGTACGACGAGGTCACGCTGCGCGGGTACATCGAGCGGGCCACCGAGATCTCGCCGTCGCACCCGGTACTGGTGGACCGGTTCCTGGACGACGCGATCGAGATCGACGTGGACGCGCTGTGCGACGCGACCGGCGAGGTGTACCTGGGCGGCGTGATGGAGCACATCGAGGAGGCCGGGATCCACTCCGGCGACTCGTCCTGCGTGCTCCCGCCGATCACGTTGGGCACCGACCACATCGCCGAGGTCCGCCGGTACACCGAGGCGATCGCCCGGGGCATCGGGGTACGCGGGCTGCTCAACGTCCAGTACGCGCTCAAGGACGACGTCCTGTACGTGCTGGAGGCCAATCCCCGCGCGTCGCGCACCGTCCCCTTCGTGTCCAAGGCCACCGCGGTACCGCTGGCCAAGGCGGCCGCCCGGATCATGCTCGGCGACACCATCGCCTCGCTGCGCTCGCGCGGGCTGCTGACCGCGCACGGCGACGGCGGTGCGCTGCCGGCCAGCGCGCCGATCGCGGTCAAGGAGGCGGTGCTGCCGTTCAAGCGGTTCCGTACCCCGGCCGGCAAGGGCGTGGACAACCTGCTCGGGCCGGAGATGAAGTCCACCGGTGAGGTGATGGGCATCGACCGGGCGTTCGGGCACGCGTTCGCCAAGTCGCAGACGGCCGCGTACGGCTCGCTGCCGCTCAGCGGGAAGATCTTCGTATCCGTGGCGAACCGCGACAAGCGCGGCATGATCTTCCCGGTCAAGCGGCTGGCGGATCTCGGGTTCGAGATCGTCGCGACCTCAGGCACCGGCGAGGTGCTGCGCCGGCACGGCATCGACTGCGAGATCGTGCCCCGGCACTACGAGCAGGGCGATCAGCGCAATGCGCTCCAGCTGATCGAGTCCGGCGAGGTGAGCCTGGTGATCAACACGCCGCAGGGGTCGGGTGCGGGTGCCCGGATGGACGGGTACGAGATCCGCAGCGCGGCGGTGGCGCACGACGTGCCGTGCATCACGACGGTACCGGGTGCGTCGGCCGCGGTGATGGGCATCGAGGCGCTGATCCGGGGCGAGATGACGGTACGGCCCCTGCAGGAGCTGCACGCCGCCATGCGCGAAGCCACCGGATGAGCGAGCGAAGCGGCCGGCGCAGTGCGGTCGTGCCGGTCCGGTCCGGCGAGCGCGGATCCGCCAAGAGCACCGAGGCGGGCCGATGAGCGTTCTGTACCGGACGCTCGCCCGGCCGGCGCTGTTCCGGCTGGGCGGAGGCGATGCCGAGCGGGCCCACGAGTGGACGCTGCGCCGGCTGGAGCGGCTGTCCCGGAGGCCCGGCACACTGGCCCTGTTACGCGGTCTCAGATCGCCGCAGGCGCCCCGAACGGTGTTCGGCGTGCACTTTCCCAACCCCGTGGGGTTGGCGGCCGGTGTGGACAAGGACGGCCGGGCGCTGGCGGCCTGGGCGGCGCTCGGGTTCGGCTTCGTCGAGGCCGGCACGGTCACCGGCCAGGCGCAGCCGGGCAACCCCCGGCCGCGGCTGTTCCGGCTGCCCGAGCACGAGGCGATCATCAACCGGATGGGCTTCAACAACGCCGGCGCCGAGGCGCTGGCCGCCCGGTTGGCCGCCGGTGGCACCGGCGGCGTGCCGCTGGGGATCAGCCTGGGCAAGTCGAAGGTGACGCCGCTGGACGAGGCGGTCGAGGACTACCTGTCGTCGCTGCGCGCGGTGCGCCCGTACGCCGACTACCTCGCGGTGAACGTCAGCTCACCGAACACCCCGGGCCTGCGCAGCCTGCAGGACCGCGACCAGCTCGCCGCCCTGCTGGGGGCGCTGCGTGCCGAGGCCGGGTCGACGCCGCTGCTGGTGAAGATCGCGCCAGATCTGACCGACCACGCGATCGGCGAGGTGCTGGAGGTGTGCGCCGACCACGGGGTCGCCGGCCTGATCGCGACGAACACCACGCTGTCCCGCGACGGGCTGGGCGGCAGCGCGAACGGTGGCGGCGGGGACGGTGGCAGCGCGGGCGGTGGCAGCGGGGACGGTGGCAGCGGGGACGGTGGCAGCGGTGCCGCGGGTGAGGCCGGCGGCCTGTCCGGCCGGCCGCTGACCCGGCGGGCGCTGGACGTGGTGACCTTCGTGTGCAAGCGCACCGACCTGCCGGTCATCGGGGTGGGAGGGATCATGGCGCCGGATGACGCGGTGCGGATGTTCGACGCGGGTGCCAGCCTGGTGCAGCTCTACAGCGGCCTGATCTACCGGGGCCCCGGGCTGGTCCGGGCGATCGTCAGAGCCACCCGATGAATGCCGGGGAGTTGCTGGGGCTGGACCGGGCGCACGTCTGGCACCCGTACGGGCCGATGCCCGGGGTACGCGACAGCTATCTGGTCAGCTCCGCCGAGGGGGTACGCATCCGGCTCGCCGACGGGCGGGAGCTGATCGACGGGATGTCCTCCTGGTGGGCGGCCATCCACGGGTACCGGCATCCGGTCCTGGACGAGGCGGTGCGCGACCAGCTCGGCCGGATGAGCCACGTGATGTTCGGCGGCCTCACCCACGAGCCGGCCGTGCGGCTGTGCGCCACGCTCGTCGAGCTGACCGGGCTGGATCACGTCTTCCTGAGCGACTCCGGCTCGGTCAGCGTCGAGGTCGCCGTGAAGATGTGCCTGCAGTACTGGCGGTCGCGCGGCCGGCCGGCCAAGCGCCGGCTGCTGACCTGGCGGGGCGGGTACCACGGGGACACCTTCCAGCCGATGAGCGTCTGCGACCCGGAGGGCGGCATGCACCGGCTGTGGGCCGGGGTGCTGCCCGAGCAGGTGTTCGTACCGGAGCCGCCGGGTGGCTTCGACGCGCCGGTGGATCCCGGGTACCTGGACGTGCTGGCCGGCGCCATCGAGCGGCACAGCGACGAGCTGGCGGCCGTCATCGTCGAACCGGTGGTCCAGGGCGCCGGTGGGATGCGGTTCCACAGCCCGGAGTACCTGCGGGCGCTGCGGGAGCTGTGCGACGCGCACCAGGTGCTCCTGGTGTTCGATGAGATCGCGACCGGGTTCGGCCGCAGCGGCGCGATGTTCGCGATGGATCACGCCGGGGTGCGGCCGGACGTGATGTGCGTGGGGAAGGCGCTGACCGGCGGGTACCTGTCGATGGCCGCCACGCTGTGTGACGCCGGGGTGGCCGAGGGGATCTCCCGTGGTGAGCTTCCCGTCCTGGCCCACGGGCCGACGTTCATGGGTAACCCGCTGGGCGCCGCGGTGGCCAACGCCTCGATCGGGCTGCTGCGGGGCACCGACTGGGCCGGCGAAGTGGCCCGGATCTCCTCCGGGCTGCGGGCGGCACTGGAACCGGCCCGGTCGGTACAGGGCGTGCGCGACGTGCGGGTCCTGGGCGCGATCGGGGTCGTCCAGCTCGACCATGAGGTGGACATCACGGCCGCCACGTCGGCGGCGGTGGCGCAGGGCGTCTGGCTGCGGCCGTTCCGGGATCTGATCTACACGATGCCGCCGTACGTGACGGCGGACGCGGACGTGGCCCAGATCGGCGACGCGATCGCGGCAGCCGCGAAGGCGGGCTGATCGGCGGCTGGTCTGGGTCGTGGCGAGGTGCGGACGCACCGCGCCTGACCGGTCGAACGACTGGTCTGGGTCGTGGCGCGGGGCCAGACACACCGGGCCAGAGTGATCGAAATCGGGGCGCTACGGATTGATCGGGAGGAACGGGTTTTGACCGGGAGTTTCGGGGCTCGGCTGGAGGCTGCCGTGGCGGCCCGCGGCCGGCTGTGTGTCGGCATCGACCCGCACGCGGCGCTGTTGACCGCGTGGGGAGTGGGCGACGACGTGGCCGGGTTGGAGCGGTTCAGTGCCACGGTCGTCGAGGCGCTCGCCGATCGGGTCGCCGTTTTCAAGCCGCAGTCGGCGTTTTATGAGCGTTTCGGCACCAGGGGCATGGCAATTTTAGAGTCAACTATCCGACAGTTACGCTCGGCCGGAGCTATTGTGATCTTGGACGTCAAGCGGGGCGATATCGGCTCGACGGCCACCGCGTACGCCCAGGCGTACCTCGATCCGGCGAGCCCGATGTGTGTTGACGCGATTACAGCGAGTCCGTACCTCGGTTTCGGCTCGCTACAGCCAATGATCGATATCGCTATCCGCAACGGCAACGGACTCTTCGTCCTGGCGCTCACGTCGAACCCGGAAGCGCCCTCGGTGCAACACGCCCTGACGGCCGACGGGCGCACCGTCGGGCAGCTCATCCTGGACGAGGTTTCCCAGGTCAACACGGGTGTGCAGCCGTTGGGCAGCGTCGGCGTGGTGGTCGGCGCGACCATCGGGGAGACCGGCCACGACTTCAGTTCGGTCAATGGTCCGATCCTTGCGCCGGGCCTCGGAGCGCAGGGTGCCGGGGCGGCCGATCTGGTGACTGTCTTCGGCACCGCACGGCGTGCGGTGCTGCCCAGTTACTCCCGCGAAATCCTCGCCGAGGGTCCGGACACGGCCAGGCTGCGTACCGCCACCGAGCGTGCGCTTGCGGCCTGTGCGGACGCCCTGGCTACTACCTCCTGATCACAATTTTCGTGATCTGCCGCGTCCGACGTTGCCGAAACCGCCGCTGGCCGCTAGTTTTCCCCGCGCTGGGAACCACACGCACACCACGATTCACATGCGCCGTGCAGTTAGGTACCGGCGCGAGATGGACCTGAGGAGAACTGGTGCCGCTCCCCACACTGAGCCCCGAACAGCGGACTGCTGCGCTGGAAAAGGCTGCAGAGATTCGCAAGGCCCGTGCCGAGCTAAAGGAGCAGCTCAAGGCGGGCAAGATCACGCTGGCGGCCGTGCTGGACCGCGCTGAGAGCGACGACGTTGTCGGCAAGCTCAAGGTGTCGGCCGTACTGCAGGCCCTGCCCGGGATCGGCAAGATCCGGGCCACCCAGATCATGGAGAAGCTGAAGATCGCCGACAGCCGCCGCCTGCGCGGCCTGGGCGACCAGCAGCGTAAGGCACTGCTTGGGGAGTTCTCTGCCGGCAAGTAAGTCGGTCAGTGTAGAAACAAGCAGTGAGTAACGACGACGACGCGCGTCCGGCAGCTCGACTGACGGTCCTCTCCGGACCCTCCGGGGTCGGCAAGGACAGTGTGATCGAGCTGATCCGGGCGCGCTCGCCCTTTGTCTGGCTGTCCGTGTCGGTCACCACCCGGCCGAAGCGTGACTACGAGGTCGACGGAGTGCACTACAACTTCGTCGACCGCAACGAGTTCCAGCGGCTCGTCGCGGCTGGACAGCTGCTGGAGTGGGCCGAGTTCGCCGGGAACCTCTACGGGACGCCCCGCGGCCCGGTGGAGGAGAGGCTGCGGCAGGGGATACCCGCGCTCCTCAAGATCGATCTTCAGGGCGCGCGGCAGGTCCGCGCGACGATGCCCGAGGCGCTGCTGGTCTTCCTGGCCCCGCCGAGCGTCGCGGAACTGCACCGGCGGTTGGTCGGCCGGGGGACCGAGGACCCCGAGACGATCCGGCTGCGGCTGGAGCACGCGGACGAGGAGCTGGCCGCGGAGACCGAGTTCGATGTGACGGTGGTGAACGACTCCGTCGAGCGTGCGGCCGATGAGTTGATAGGATTGCTCGGTTGCTTACCGTTATCCCCGAAGCATTAGGACTGCTGTGACCGTCGCGAATCCCGAAGGCATCACCAACCCGCCGATCGACGAGCTGCTCGAGAAGACCTCGTCCAAGTACGCGCTGGTTATCTTCGCGGCCAAGCGTGCCCGCCAGATCAATGCCTACTACAGCCAGCTCGGCGAGGGCCTGCTGGAGTACGTCGGCCCGCTGGTGGAGACCACGCCGCAGGAGAAGCCGCTGTCGATTGCGATGCGCGAGATCAACTCCGCCCTGCTGGTCGCGGAGCCCATCGAAGGCTGACCCGGACGGCGGCGAACGCCGTCGTTCGACGGACCCGGGCGCGAGCCCGGGTCCGGTGTGGTCCTGGCCGCCCTGGGTGGCCAGACGCGCTGGGTGGCCAGCCGCCGCGGGTGGCTAGCCGCTCTGGGCGGTCGGCCGCTCTGGGTGGCTATGGGCGTCAGTGAGGGGGTTGCCGTGTCGCAGCAGGATCCCCTTGTGATTCTCGGGGTGGGCGGCGGGATCGCCGCGTACAAAGCCTGCGAGCTGCTGCGGCTGTTCACCGAGTCCGGTCACCGGGTCCGGGTGATCCCCACCGCGGCCGCGTTGCGCTTCGTCGGCGCGCCGACCTGGGAAGCGCTGTCCGGCCAGCCGGTCGCCGACGACGTCTGGTCCGATGCCGAGCAGGTCCCGCACGTGTCGCTCGGCCGGGCAGCCGACCTGGTGGTGGTCGCGCCGGCGACCGCCGACCTGCTCGCCCGCGTGGCCCACGGCATCGCGGACGATCTGCTGACCAACACGCTGTTGACCACCCGCGCTCCGGTGGTCTTCGCGCCGGCGATGCACACCGAGATGTGGGAGCACCCGGCCACCGTCGATAACGTGGCCACCCTCCGGCGGCGGGGCGCGCTGGTGATCGAACCGGCGACCGGCCGCCTCACTGGGCGGGACACCGGCAAGGGCCGGCTGCCCGACCCGGCCGAGATCTTCGCGGTGGCGCGCCTAGCGCTGGCCCGGGGCGCGGTACCGGCCCGGGACCTGGAGGGCCGGCACGTGGTGGTCACCGCGGGCGGCACCCGGGAGCCACTGGACCCGGTGCGGTACCTGGGCAACCGGTCGTCCGGGAAGCAGGGGTACGCGTTCGCCCGCACCGCGGCGGCACGCGGCGCCCGGGTCACGCTGATCGCCGCGAACGTCACGCTGGGCGATCCGGCCGGCGTGGACGTGATCCGGGTCGGTACGGCGGAGGAGTTGCGCAAGGCGACGGTGGAGGCCGCGGCCGACGCCGACGCGATCATCATGGCCGCGGCTCCGGCCGATTTCCGTCCGGCCACCTACCAGTCCGGGAAGATCAAGAAGCCCGCCGACGGGTCGGCTCCCATGCTGGAGCTGGTGACCACTGTGGACATCGCCGCCGAGCTCGGCGCGGCGAAGCGGCCCGGCCAGGTGCTCGTGGCGTTCGCCGCGGAGACGCATGACGCGCTCGCGCACGCCCGGGACAAGCTGACCCGCAAGCGCGCGGACCTCATCGTGGTCAACGAGGTCGGGCCGGACCGGGCGTTCGGCACCGACGACAACGCGGCCACCGTGATCGGCGCGGACGGTTCGGTGACCGAGCTGTCGAGCCGGCCGAAAGCTGAACTCGCCGATGCGGTCTGGGATGTCGTAACCGACCGCTTATCTCCTGGTTCGAAGTCTTTTCCACCGGTCTAGCGGGCTCAAGCCAAACGCAGGCCGCTGGACTGTAGACTCCTTGAAACTCATTACCGGAGATCTTCGCTAGACACTGTTCCCGACCCTTGGAGGGGCACTGTGGCACGTCGTCTTTTCACGTCTGAGTCGGTGACAGAAGGACACCCAGACAAGATCGCCGACCAGATCAGCGACGGCGTACTGGATGCCCTGCTCACCACCGATCCGCACAGTCGCGTCGCCGTGGAAACGCTGATCACGACGGGTCAGGTGCACGTGGCGGGTGAGGTCACCACGCAGGCATACGCGGACATTCCGCAAATCGTGCGCGAGACCATTCTGCGGATCGGCTACGACTCGTCGAAGAAAGGTTTCGACGGAGCCTCCTGCGGCGTCAACATCGCGATCGGCGCGCAGTCCCCGGACATCGCCCAGGGTGTGGACCGGGCGCTGGAGGCGCGCACTGCCGGTGACGGCGACTCGCTGGACGCGCAGGGCGCCGGCGACCAGGGAATGATGTTCGGCTTCGCGTGCTCCGAGACGCCCGAGCTGATGCCGCTGCCGATCGCTCTGGCGCACCGGCTGGCCCGCCGGCTGTCGGCGGTCCGCAAGGACGGCACGATTCCGTACCTGCGGCCGGACGGCAAGACCCAGGTCACCGTGGAATACGACGGGCTCAAGCCGGTACGGCTCAACACGGTCGTCGTGTCCAGCCAGCACGCGCCGGACATCTCGCTGGAGTCCCTGCTGACCCCCGACGTGCGCGAGCACGTGATCGCTCCCGAGATCGACGGGCTCGGCCTGGACACCGAGGGCTACCGGCTGCTGGTCAACCCGACCGGCCGGTTCGAGATCGGTGGCCCGATGGGCGACGCCGGGCTCACCGGTCGGAAGATCATCGTAGACACCTACGGCGGATACGCCCGCCACGGTGGCGGTGCCTTCTCCGGCAAGGACCCGTCCAAGGTCGACCGTTCGGCGGCCTACGCGATGCGCTGGGTCGCCAAGAACGTGGTCGCGGCCGGCCTGGCCGAGCGGTGCGAGGCCCAGGTCGCGTACGCGATCGGCAAGGCGAAGCCGGTCAGCCTGTTCGTGGAGTGCTTCGGCACCGAGACGGTGCCGGTGGCGCGCATCGAGCGGGCCATCTCCGAGGTCTTCGACCTGCGTCCGGCGGCCATCATCCGCGACCTCGACCTGCTCCGGCCGATCTACCAGCAGACCGCGGCATACGGCCACTTCGGCCGCGAGCTGCCGGACCTGACCTGGGAGCGCACCGACCGGGT
Organism: Rugosimonospora africana; assembly: GCF_016862975.1. GTDB lineage: Bacteria > Actinomycetota > Actinomycetes > Mycobacteriales > Micromonosporaceae > Rugosimonospora > Rugosimonospora africana. The sequence goes on along the minus strand of NZ_BONZ01000051.1, from coordinate 75,015 downwards.
GGCCGACCTCAAGGCCGCCGCGTCGGACTGATCCCGTCCTCAGCGATCCAGACCGCGCCGCCCCGGCTTGCCCGGGGCGGCGCGGTTCGCGTTGATACGGCCGGAATCACCGGCCCGAACCGACGTGATCGGGATCGCTGTCCGGGCCGCCACGGCCGGCAAGCGGCCGGGTGGCGTGTGCGGTCTGGTAGAACTTCCGAATGCCCGCCCCGAAGAGGGCCGAGCGGGAGCCGGCCGCGCAGCTGCCGGTCGCGCGGATCAGCGTGGACGTCGGGCTCGCGCACCTGGATCGCCCGTTCGACTACCTGGTCCCAGCGCACCTGGACGCCGACGCCCGGCCCGGCGTGCGGGTACGGGTCCGGTTCGCTGGTCAGTTGGTCGACGGGTACCTGCTGGAACGGGTCGCCCGGTCGGAGCACGGGGGGCGGCTGACCTACCTGGATCGGGTGGTCTCACCCGAGCCGGTACTCGCCCCGGAGGTCGCCCGGCTGGCCCGGGCCATCGCCGACCGGTACGCCGGCACCCTGTCTGACGTGCTGCGGCTGGCCGTTCCGCCGCGTCACGCGCGCGCCGAGGCGGCGAGCCCGGCCGTTCCGGCGGCGACCGGTGGCGCGACGTCCGCGGCTCCGGGCGGCGGCCCCGATGGTGGCCCTGACAGCGGTGGCCCTGCTGGCGGCTCGGATGGCGGTGGCCCTGCTGGCGGCGGCGGCTCGGATGGCGGCCCTGATGGCGGCTCGGCGGGCCCGGAGGACTCCGCCGCGGGCGAAGGAACGCCCGGCCAGCAGGACGACCGCACGCCGGAGCCGGCCGACGGCCAGACGGGTAGCAGCGCTGGCGCGGGTGCCGGCGGCGAGGCGGCTGGCGGTGGCGCTGGTGCCGGTGGCGAGGCGGCTAGCAGCGACGCTGGTGCCGGCGGCCAGGCGGGTGGCAGCGACGCGGGTGGCAGCGCTGGCGCGGGTGTCGGCGGCGACGGGGTGGCCGGCGGTGGGTTCGACCCGCGGCGGTGGCGGAACTACCCGACCGGGCCGGGCTTCGTGAGCGCGCTGGCCGACGGCCGCGCGCCGCGTGCCGTGTGGACCGCGCTGCCCGGCGAGGACTGGCCGGCCCGGATCGCCGAGGCGGTGGCCGCCACGGTGCACAGCGGACGGGGCGCGGTCGTCGCCGTGGCGGACGCCCGGGACCTGGACCGGCTGGACGCCGCGCTGGCCTCGTGCCTGGGTCCGGACCGGCACGTCGCGCTGTCCGCTGCCGTCGGGCCGGCCGAGCGGTACCGGCGGTTCCTCGCCGCCCGGCGCGGCCGGGTCCGGGCGGTCATCGGTACCCGGGCGGTGGTCTTCGCGCCGGTCGCCGACCTGGGGCTCGTGGCGATCTGGGACGACGGCGACGACTCGTACTCCGAGCCCCGGGCCCCTTACCCGCACGCTCGCGAGGTGCTGCTGACCAGGGCGCAGTTGGGTGGGGCGGCGGTGCTGCTGGGCGGGTACGCGCGCAGCGCCGAGGCGCAGCAACTGCTGGAGACCGGCTGGGCCAAGCCCATCGAGGCGGCCCGTGACACGCTGCGCAGGTACGCCCCGTCGGTCCACGCGACCAGCGACGATCCCCGGGATCAGGCCGCCGCGCGGCTGCCCACGCTGGCCTGGCGGGCGGCCAGGGATGCGCTCGCGGCCGGGGCGCCGGTGCTGGTGCAGGTGCCCCGGCGCGGCTACCTGCCGGCGGTCGCCTGCGCGAACTGCCGTACCCCGGCGCGCTGCCCGCACTGCCAGGGGCCGCTGTCGCTGACCGGGTCGGCCAGTACCGCGGTGTGCCGCTGGTGCGGTCGGGCCGCCGCCGGGTATGCCTGCCCGGTGTGCGGCGGGCGGCGGCTGCGCGCCGCGGTCGTCGGCGCCCGCCGGACCGCCGAGGAATTGGGCCGGGCGTTTCCCGACGTGCCGGTCTGGACGTCGGGGCGGGACGGGGTGCTGGCCGGCGTCCCGGACGAGCCGGGGCTCGCGGTGTCCACGCCGGGGGCGGAACCGGTGCCGGCCGGACCCGGGTACGGCGCGGTGTTGCTGCTGGACACCTGGGCGCTGCTGACCCGGGCCGACCTGCGGGCCGGGGAGGAGGCGCTGCGCCGGTGGCTGGCCGCTGCCGCGCTGGCCCGGCCGGGCGCGGCCGGCGGCCGGGTCGTGGTGGTCGCGGACGGCGGGTTGGCGCCGGTACAGGCGTTGATCCGGTTCGATCCGGGGTGGCTGGCCGCCCGGGAGCTGGCCGAGCGGCGGGAGCTGGGCTTCCCGCCGACGGTACGGATGGCTTCGCTCACCGGTACGACGGAGGCGGTCGCCGATCTGCTCTCGGCGGCGCACCTGCCGGACGGGGTGGAGCCGCTCGGCCCGGTACCGGCCGGCGACGGCCAGGAGCGGATGCTGCTGCGTACCACCCGGTCGGGCGGGACCGCGCTGGCCGCGGCGCTGCGCGAGGCGGCCGGGGTACGCAGCGCCCGCAAGGCACCGGACCCGGTACGCCTGCAGGTCGACCCGCTGCAGTTGCTCTGACCGCGCTCAGCTCCAGCGCCTCAGCTCCAGCCCCACTGCGGTACGGGCTGGTCCGTGCTGGTGTCCGCACCGGGCTGGGAGACCTCGACCGCGATCTGGCTGCCCCACTCCAGGTACTCGGCGAACCGGCGGCGGAACCGCTCGTCGCCGGGCAGCCCGGCCTCGTCGGCGGCGGCCAGGAACGCCTCGACGAAGCGCTGCCGCTGCGGCTCGGTCAGGCCCAGGTTGGCGTGGTGGCGCAGCAGCGCGCCGTGCCCGCCCAGCTGCTGGGTGTAGTCGTCCGGGCCGCCGAAGACCTCGCCGAGCCAGGTCGCGAGGTGCTCGACGTGTCCGGGGCGGGGCTCGGTGCCGAACACCTGGGTCAGCACCGGGTCGGTCAGGCACCGCCGGTACTGGGCCTCGGCGAGCTTGACCAGCGCGGGCGCCCCGCCGAGGTGCTGGAAGATCGTCGGTTCCGGCTGTGCTTCCGGCTGCGGCGCGGTGGCGGCCGCGGACGGATCGGTCATGAGAGCCCCTTTGTTCGGTCTAGCGTGTCGTCATGGTCGAGCCTGCCTCCGAGATGTCTCGATATCAAGACAGTTCCGCCGTGGGTGAACAGCCGGCGAGCGAAGATCCCGGCGAACCGCTCGGCGAGCCGCCGGCGTCCGAGGATCACGTGGACCGTGCCCGGGCGCAGTGGGCGCAGGCGTGGCCGGAGCTGGACACGAGCCCGTTCGCTGTGGTCGGGCGCCTCGGGCGGGCCGTCGCGCACCTCGACCGTGAACTGGACGAGTTCTTCCAGAGGCACGGGCTGACCCGGGCACACTGGGACGTTCTGGCCTGCCTGCGCCGGGCCGGGGCGCCGTACCGGCTCTCGCCGACCGCCCTGTACCAGGGCCTGATGCGCAGCTCGGCGACCATGACCCACCGGCTGCGCCAGCTCGAAGACGCCGGACTCGTCGAGCGCGTCGCCGATCCGGCCGACCGGCGCGCCCTGCTGGTCGCTCTCACCCTGGACGGCGTACGCCTGGTGGACGAGCTGGCGGCGGCGCACCTGGACAACGAGCGCCGGCTCCTCGGGGCGCTGGACCCGCGTCAGCAGGAGCAGCTCGCCGGGCTGCTGCGCGAGCTGCTGGTCGGGTTGGAGGCCGCCGACCGACCGGGGCGTGGCCGGCGACACAGGGGATCCGCGCGCACTCCGTAGACTGGAGCAGTTGCCCTGCGGCAAGCCGACGGCCGGCCGGTGTCGCGGGCGGCCGACCGCCACGATCGACCCTTCAGGAAAGTAGGCTCTGTGACCGTCACGCCGATCCGTCTGTTCGGTGATCCCGTGCTGCGCAGCCCGGCCGACCCGGTCGTCGACTTCGACAAGGAGCTGCGCAAGCTGGTCGCCGACCTCACCGACACCATGCTCGACGAGGGAGGCGCCGGTCTCGCCGCGCCCCAGCTCGGCGTCGGCCTGCGGGTGTTCGCGTTCGATGTCGACGAGGTGGTCGGTCACCTGGTCAACCCGGTGCTGGAGTTCCCCGACGAGGAGGAGCAGGACGGCCAGGAGGGCTGCCTGTCCATCCCTGGGGTATACCAGGACACCAAGCGGCGGATGAACGTGATCGTCAAGGGCTTCAACGAGTACGGCGACCCGATCCAGATCGTCGGCAGCGGCATGATGTCGCGCTGTGTCCAGCACGAGACCGACCATCTGGACGGCGTGCTGTTCATCGACCGCCTGGACAAGAAGGCGCGCAAGGAGGCCATGAAGGCGATCCGGGCCACCGACTGGTACGAGGCCGGAATGACGGTCAAGGTCAGCCCGCACGCGCCCACCCGCGGCCAGGCCGGCTGATGCGGCTGGTCTTCGCCGGTACGCCGGACGTCGCGGTACCGGCCCTGGACGCCATCGCGGAGTCCCGGCACGAGCTGGTCGCCGTGCTCACCCGACCGGACGCGCCGGCCGGGCGGGGCCGGCGGCTGCTGCGCTCACCGGCGGGTGCTTGGGCCGACGAGCGGGGCATCGAGGTGCTGACCCCACGGCGGCCCCGGGAGCCGGAGTTCCTGGCCCGGCTGGAGCAGATCGCCCCGGACTGTGTGCCGGTGGTCGCGTACGGCGCGCTGGTGCCCCCGGCCGCGCTGGAGATCCCCCGGTACGGCTGGGTGAACCTGCACTTCTCGCTGCTGCCGGCCTGGCGCGGGGCGGCACCCGTCCAGCACGCCGTGCTGCACGGCGACGAGGTGACCGGCGCCAGCGTCTTCCAGCTGGAGGCCGGCCTGGACACCGGCCCGGTGTTCGGCACCCTGACGGACTCCATCCGTCCCACTGACACGTCCGGTGACCTGCTGGAACGGCTGTCGCTGGCGGGCGCCCGGCTGCTCGTGGACGTGCTCGACGGGATCGAGGCGGGCACGCTGCGGCCGGTGCCACAACCGCCCGACGGCGTGTCGATCGCACCGAAGCTCACGGTCGAGGACGCCGAGGTGCGCTGGGCGGATCCGTCCTTCGCGGTGGACCGCCGGGTGCGGGCGAGCACTCCGGCACCGGGGGCGTGGAGCACGTTCCGGGGTGAGCGGATCAAGCTCGGCCCGGTGGCGCCGGTGGTGCCGGTACCGGAGGATGTCGCACTGGCGCCCGGGCAGATCGAGGCGCAACGGCATCGGGTACTGGTCGGCACCGGCAGCGGCCCGGTGGCGCTCGGCGAGGTCCGGGCGGCCGGCAAGCGGGCCATGCTCGCGGTGGACTGGGTCCGGGGCGTGCGCCTCGAGCCGGGCGAGAGGTTGGAGCAGTCGTGAGCAACGATCCGGCACCGGGCCGGCGTACGGCGACCGGGCGCGGCCCCGGGGTCCGGCGGCCGGAGCGCGGACGGGACCGGGGCGACCGGTCGGGGGCGCCGCCGCGGGAGGATCGCGAGGCCGTCGCGGACCGGATACGGCGGGCGATCGCGCGGGGCGGGGATCCGGCCCGGCACGCGGCGTACCAGGCGATCATGGCGGTGAACCGGGACGACGCGTACGCCAACCTGGTGCTCCCGCAGATCCTGCGCGAGCTGGGGGTACACGGCCGGGACGCGGCGTTCGCCACCGAGCTGACCTACGGCACCCTGCGCGGCATGGGCACCCTGGACGCCATCGTCGCCTCGGCCGCCGGCCGGGAGGTGGAGAAGATCGACCCGCCGGCCCGGGACGTCCTGCGGCTGGGCGCGTACCAACTGCTCTACACGCGGGTACCGGCGCACGCCGCGGTGTCCTCCAGCGTCGACCTGTTGCGGGCGGTGGCCGGCGCGAGCGCGACCGGCTTCGTCAACGCGGTGCTCCGCCAGGTCGGGGAGCGGACCCTGGATGCCTGGCTCACCGAGCTGGCCCCGGACCCGGACACCGATCCGGTCGGCAACCTGGCGCTGACCCGCAGCCATCCGCAGTGGATCGTCCGGGCGTTCGCCGAGGCGCTCGGGGGCGACCTGGGAGAGACCGAGGCACTGCTGGCCGAGGACAACGACCCGCCGGCGGTGCACCTGTGCGCCCGCCCCGGTCTGGCCGACGCGGTCGAGCTGGCCGACGAGGTGGGCGGTGCCCCGGGCGCGTTCTCGCCGTACGCGGTGTATCTGTCCGGCGGCGCGCCGGGCGAGCTGGCCGCGGTACGCGACGGCCGGGCGCACGTGCAGGACGAGGGCTCCCAGCTGGCCGCGCTCGCGCTCGCCGGGGCCGAGGTGACCGGCGAGGACCGGCGCTGGCTGGACCTGTGCGCCGGGCCGGGAGGCAAGGCGGCGCTGCTCGGGTCGCTGGCGGCGCTGCGCGACGCCCGGCTGACCGCAGTCGAGGTCGCGCCGCACCGCGCCGCGCTGGTCGAGGCGGCGACGAGGGGCCTGCCGGTCGACGTGCTGTGCGCGGACGGTCGCGACGTGGGCGCCGGTGCCCTGCCGGAGTCCGGGTTCGACCGGGTGCTGGTGGACGCGCCGTGTTCCGGGCTCGGTGCGCTGCGCCGGCGCCCGGAGTCGCGCTGGCGCCGGTCCCCGAGTGACCTGCCGCCGTTGACGCGGTTGCAGCGCGAGTTGCTCGTCGCGGCCGTGCGAGCGGTCCGGCCGGGCGGGGTCGTGGGGTACGTGACGTGCTCGCCGCACATCGTGGAGACCCAGGTGTCGGTCACCGAGGCGGCCCGTCGCTGCCCGTACCCGGTCGAGCTGCTGGACGCGCGTCCGATGCTGCCCGAGGGCATGCCCAACTTGGGTACGGGGCCGACCGTGCAGCTGTGGCCGCACCGGCACGGTACCGACGCGATGTTCATCGCCCTGCTGCGCCGGGTCGGCTGAGCCCGATCCGGCGAGCGGCGCCCGACCACCCGCCGGATCGACCGGACGCCCGCGCCCGGTGGGCAGTCAATACACTGGCGAGGTGAGCGTGCCGCCACCCATCATCGCCCCCAGCATCCTCGCCGCCGACTTCTCCCGCCTGGCCGAAGAGGCCAGAGCCGTCGAGGGCGCGGCCGACTGGCTGCACGTCGACGTGATGGACAACCATTTCGTCCCCAACCTCACGATCGGGCTGCCGGTCGTGCAGAGCCTGATCAAGACGACCACGCTGCCGTTCGACGTCCATCTGATGATCGAGGCGCCGGAGCGGTGGTCGATCGGGTACGCCGAGGCGGGCGCGTACAACGTGACGTTCCACGTCGAGGCCACCGACGATCCGGTGGCGCTGGCCAAGAGCCTGCGCGCCGCCGGCAGCCGGGCCGGCCTGGCGATCGACCGGGGCACCCCGGTCGAGCCGTACCTGGAGCTGCTGCCGCACTTCGACACCCTGCTGATCATGACGATCAAGGCCGGCTTCGGCGGCCAGGCGTTCCTGCCCGAGATGCTGGACAAGGTACGCACCGCTCGCCGGCACGCCTCCTCCGGGCACCTGGAGCTGCGGGTCGAGGTGGACGGCGGGATCGCCGCCGACACCATCGAGGCCGCCGCCGATGCGGGCGCGGACGCGTTCGTCGCGGGCACGGCGGTCTACGGCGCCGCCGACCCGGCCGCCGCGATCCGGGCGCTGCGCCAGGCGGTCAGCCGGTGACCACGCCGTCGGGCGAGCCGCACAAGGATCTGATCCTGGTCGTTGACGACGACCTCGACATCGCCCGGTTCATCGAGGTCAACCTCCAGTTGCAGGGCTTCGACGTGGTCGTGGCCCGGGACGGTGCCGAGGCGTTGACCGTGGTCGCCGGCACGCCCCCCGACCTGGCGATCGTCGACTTGATGATGCCCAAGGTCGACGGGTTGGAGCTGACCCGGCGGCTGCGCGCGAACCCGCTGACCGCGTCGATGCCGATCATCATGCTGACCGCCCGCGGCCTGACCGTGGACAAGGTGCTCGGGCTGACCGCCGGTGCCGACGACTACCTGGTCAAGCCGTTCGACACGCTGGAGTTGGTGGCCCGGGTCAACTCGATCCTGCGGCGCAACCAGGAATACCGTGAGGTCTCTCCGCTGACCGGGCTGCCCGGCAACACCCGGATCCTGCGCGAGATCTCCGATCGGGTACGGGGCGGCACGGACTACGCGGTCTGCCACGTCGACATCGACCGGTTCAAGAGCGTCAACGACGCGTACGGGTTCGCCCGCGGCGACGAGTTCATCTCCGCCCTGGCCCGCTCGGTGCAGCGCGCGGTGATGGAGGTCGGGCTGCCCCCGGCGTTCGTCGGTCACATCGGCGGCGACGACTTCGTGATCGTCTGCACCCCGGACCAGATCCGCCCGCTGACCGAGCGCGCGGTGACCGACTTCGAGAGCACGGCGGACAAGCTCTACGACCCCATCGACTCCGAGCGGGGATACCTGGAGCTGACCGACCGCAAGGGCGAGGTCAAGCGGGCCCGGCTGGTGACGATCTCGATCGGCGTGGCGCTGTCCACCAACCGGCACCACGCCGACCCGCGCGAGGTGGTCGCGATCGCCTCGGAGATGAAGACGGTGGCGAAGACCCAGCCGGGCTCGTACGTCGCGGTGGACCGGCGCACCGACCGTTGATCCGAGCGTCACCGGTGGTGTGATGCACATCGCGCGGATGACGCATCGCCGCCCGGATCGTGTAAGACTCGACGCAAGTACCCACCACGCGCTGGCGGGACTCGGTGAAATTCCGAACCGGCGGTGATCCGGTGCCTTGACGGCCCGGTAAGCCCGCGACCCGGTCGACGACATGTCGAACGGTGGACCTGGTGAAAATCCGGGGCCGACGGTCAAAGTCCGGATGGGAGACAGCGCGCGGGCGGAGCGTCGTTTGTGGCGTTCCCGGGTCGGCCGGCAGTGTCCGGTCGCCCGTCGGGTGGCGTTTCGCCGCCCCTGCCTGCCGGTTGTCATGCCCCCGCCGCGCACCGCGACGAGAGGGGCCCGGCGGTGACCGAGTTCAGCACGGCAGAACGGGACGCGATGGACCGCGCCCTGGATCTGGCCGCGCAGGGGCTCGGTTCGACAAGCCCGAATCCGAGTGTCGGCGCGGTGATCCTGGCGGCGGACGGAACCGTCGCCGGTGAGGGCCGGACCGCGCCGGTCGGTGGACCGCACGCCGAGGTGGTGGCGCTGGCCGCCGCCGGCGAGCGGGCCAGGGGCGGCACCGCCGTGGTCACCCTCGAACCGTGCGACCACACCGGGCGTACCGGGCCGTGCACCCGGGCACTGATCGCCGCAGGGGTCGCCCGCGTGGTCTATGCCGTCGCCGACCCGAACCCGCTGGCCGCCGGGGGAGCGGAGACGCTGCGCGCCGAGGGCGTCGAGGTCGCCGCCGGACTGGGCGAGGACCGGGCCGTTCAGGTGTCCCGGTACTGGCGCACCGCGGTGCGGCGGGGCCGCCCGTACGTGATCTGGAAGTACGCCGCGACCCTGGACGGCCGTTCGGCGGCCGCGGACGGTACCAGCAAATGGATCACCTCCGAGCGGGCCCGGGCGGACGTGCACGCGCTGCGCGGCGAGATGGACGCGATCATCGCCGGCATCGGTACGGTGCTGGCCGACGACCCGGCGCTGACCGTGCGGGTACCGGGGCTGGACCGCTCACCGCTGCGGGTGGTGGTGGACGCGGCCGGCCGTACCCCGGTTGGCGCCCGGGTGCGCCAGGGCGACGTACCGACCTGGATCGCCACCGCCGCCGAGGTCGGCGCCGGCGCGGACGGCCGGGTCGACCTGGACAAGTTGCTCGCCGCGCTCTACGGCCGCGGGGTGCGTGCCGCCCTGATCGAGGGCGGCCCCACGCTGGCCGGCGCGTTCCTGGCCGCCGGGCTGGTCGACGAGGTCGTCGGGTACCTCGCGCCCAAGGTGCTCGGCGAGGGGCTGATGGCCAGCGGACCCGCGGGAGTGAGCACCATCTCGGCCGCCATCGATCTCGAGCACGTCGACGTTACTCGCATCGGACCGGACCTGCGGATCACCGCGGTTCCGCGGAGGAGGAGCTGACATGTTCACCGGCATCGTGGAAGAGCTCGGCAGCGTGGCCGGGGTCGTCGACCTCGGCGACGCTGCCCGGCTGACCGTGCGCGGACCGCTGGTCACCCAGGACGTGGGCCACGGCGACTCGATCGCGGTCAACGGCGTGTGCCTGACCGTGGTCGAGGCCGGCGACGACCAGTTCACCGCCGACGTCATGAAGGAGACGCTGGACCGCTCGTCGCTGGGCCGGCTGGCCGTCGACGACCCGGTCAACCTGGAACGGGCCGCGACGCTGTCCACCCGGCTGGGCGGGCACCTGGTGCAGGGACACGTCGACGGGGTCGGCGCGATCGTCTCCCGGACGCCCGGCGAGCAGTGGGAGATCGTCACGGTCTCGCTACCGCCCGGCCTGGCCCGGTACGTGGTGGAGAAGGGCTCGATCACCGTGGACGGGGTCTCGCTCACCGTCACCTCGGTGTCCGACCACGACTTCTCGGTCAGCCTGATCCCGACCACGCTGAAGCTCACGACGCTGGGCAGCAAGGGCGTCGGTGACCTGGTGAATCTGGAGGTCGATGTGATCGCCAAGTATGTCGAGAAGCTGGTTGCTACGGGGGAACGGGCATGACCGAGCGTCAGCGAGGGAATCAGAGTTGCAGAGCGTTCGTGCCTCATGCCGAACCGCAGCGAAGCGAGGGTTTGGCATGAGCGAGTCGGGATCGTTCGACAGCATCGAGAAGGCGATCGCGGACATCGCCGCCGGCCGGCCGGTGGTGGTCGTCGACGACGAGGACCGGGAGAACGAGGGCGATCTGATCTTCGCGGCCGAACTGGCCACCCCGGAGCTGCTGGCCTTCATGGTCCGGTACACGTCCGGGTTCGTCTGCGCGCCGCTGCTCGAGTCGGACGCCGACCGGCTGGAGCTGCCGCCGATGTACCGGGTCAACCAGGACCCGCGGGGCACCGCGTACACCGTGACGGTTGACGCCCGCGACGGCGTGAGCACCGGCATCTCGGCCGCCGACCGGGCGCGCACCATCCGGCTGCTGGCCGACCCGTCCACCAACGCCGTGCAGCTGTCCCGGCCGGGTCACGTGGTCCCGCTGCGGGCCAAGGCCGGCGGCGTGCTGCGCCGCCCGGGTCACACCGAGGCCGCCATCGACCTGGCCCAGCTCGCCGGCCTGCGTCCGGCGGGGGTGCTCTGCGAGCTGGTGAACGACAACGGCACCATGATGCGGCTGCCGGAGCTGACCCTGTTCGCCAAGGAACACGAGCTGAGCCTGATCTCGATCGCCGACCTGATCGCGTACCGTCGCCGTACCGAGCGGCAGGTGGAGCGGGTGGCCACGGTCCGGATGCCGACCGCGTACGGGCAGTTCACCGCGTACGGGTACCGGGCCACGATCGACGGCGCCGAGCAGATCGCGCTGGTCTACGGCGACATCGGCGACGGGCAGGACGTGCTGGTCCGGGTGCACTCGGAGTGCCTGACCGGCGACGTGTTCGGCTCGCTGCGCTGCGACTGCGGGCCGCAGCTGCAGGCCGCGCTGCGCCGGGTGGCCGAGGAGGGCCGGGGCGTGGTGCTCTACATGCGCGGCCACGAGGGCCGGGGGATCGGCCTGCTGTCCAAGCTCCAGGCGTACGAGCTGCAGGACGCCGGCAGCGACACGGTGGACGCGAACCTGCTGCTGGGCCTGCCCGCCGACGCCCGGGACTACGGCACCGGCGCGCAGATCCTCTACGACCTCGGGGTGCGCACGATGCGGCTGCTGACCAACAACCCAGCCAAGCGGGCCGGGCTGGAGGGGTACGGGCTCAAGGTGCTCGGGCGCATCCCGCTCCCGATCCGTCCCCAGCCGGAGAACGTCCGGTACCTTCGCACCAAGCGGGACCGGATGGGCCACCTGCTGGAACAACTCGACGACGTCGCTGAGGTCTAGGAGAATATCGATGGCCGGGTTCGGCACCCCCGAACTGTCCACCGTGGACGCCTCGGGGCTCACCCTGGGGGTGGTCGCCACGCGGTGGCACCACGAGATCACCGAGCAGCTGCTGGACCGGGCGCTGGCCGCCGCGAAGGCGTGCCAGGTGGGGAAGGTGACGGTGGCCCGCGTCGCCGGCTCGGTCGAGCTGCCGGTGCTGGCTCAGGCGCTCGCCCGCGGCCACGACGCGGTGGTCGCCCTCGGCGTCGTCATCCGCGGCGACACGGCGCACTTCGAGTACGTGTGCCAGTCGGTGACCGACGGGCTGACCAGGGTGGCTCTGGACGAGTCGACTCCGGTCGCCCAGGGCGTGCTCACCGTGGACACGGTCGACCAGGCGCTGGAGCGCGCCGGGCTGCCCGACTCGAGCGAGGACAAGGGCTGGTCAGCGACCGTCGCCGCGCTGGACGCCGCGCTGGCGCTGGAGGGGCTCGGCTGACCGTCCGGGCGCCCTCGACCCGGCCGTTTTTCCCGCCGCGTCCCGGCCGTCTTTCCCTCCGCGTCCCGGCGGTCGGCGTGGCCGGGCGCCGGGACTGACCCGGGGTGTGGCGCGGCGGTACAGTGTGCGGCGGTGAGGTCCGCAGCCAGCCGCGGCTTCCGATCCAGTCCATCGTGGCCAACGGGCCTGATTGCTCACTCCGGGGTGGGAGGCTCGACATGACCGACGAATCTGAGGGCCTGCGCATCGAGCGGATGCCGGCCGAGGAATCGGCCCTATTCCGCCTCACCGGCTACCTTGATCTGTCCACCGTGGACCTGTTGAAGACCACGGTCGGGCCGGCCTGTGGCGAGAACCCGGAAGTGGTGCTCGACCTGTCCGGCCTCACGTTCTGCGACTCGACCGGGGTCGGCGCGCTGGTCTGGCTGTACCGGCGGGCCACCGCCGGGGAGGGCCGGCTGATCGCGTACGCGCCCCGCAAGACCGTGCGCGAGGTGCTGCGGATCAGCGGGGTGGACCGGATCATCCCGGTGCGCGCCGGAGGCGGAGCCCCGAACCCGACCTAAGCCACCGCGGGTTCCCGCCGCTGGCCGGGTGAGTCCTGCGGGTTGAGGTGGAAGACGCTGTACGCCTGCTTGATCACGGGGTGGGCGACGTTGCGTACCCGTACCCCGCCCGGAGTGATCCCGCGCTCGGTGCCGGCGTGTGCGTGCCCGTGGATGGCGAGGTCGGTCGGCGCCGAGTCGATGGCCTGGCCCAGCAGGTACGAGCCGAGGAACGGGTAGATCTCCAGCGGCTCGCCGGCCAGGGTGTCGGACACCGGCGCGTAGTGGGTCAGCGCCACCAGCAGGTCACAGCTGGCCGCGTCGCGGAGCAGCTCACCCATCCGTTCTGCGATGTCGCAGGTGGTCCGGATGAACGACTTCATCTCGGGCTCGCCGAACTCGCTGGCACACCGGCCGGCGAAGCCGCCGCCGAAGCCCTTCGCCCCGACCACCGCCAGCCGGGCGCCGTCGATGTTCACGGTCGCGGATTCGCACTCCAGCACGAGGATCCCGACGTCCCGCAGGATCGAGGTGACCTCCGGTACCTGGTCGCAGTGGTAGTCGTGGTTGCCCAGCACCGCGATCACCGGTACTCCGAGGTCGCTGAACTCCCGCGCCACGCACTCCGCCTCCGCCGCGGTGCCGTGCCGGGTCAGGTCCCCGGCCAGCAGCAGGACGTCCGCGCAGTCAGGCAGCTGCTCCAACGCGGGCCGGTACCGGCCGACGACGTCCTGGTCGATGTGGACGTCACCGACCGCGGCGATCCGGACCATTACAGCTCCTCCACCTCGACCGGAGCCTGCGTTCGAGTCACTCCGATATCGCACTCGATGTGCACGTCCGGGAAGTTTTCCCTGATCAGCCGCTGGATCTCCTCGCGCCGGTGCGCGCTTTCCACCTCGCCCTGCACGAGCAGGATTCCCTCGCCGCGGCGCAGGATCAACCCCTGCTCCGAGAGGTCCGGGTGCTCGGTCAGCAGCCGCTGCACGGCGGCCTCCACGTATGGGTCCCCGGCACGGTTCACGCCCCCACCTCCTGGACGTCCAACTCTGGGACGGGTACGCCGGTGTCGGCCGGTGTGGGCATGGTGTCTGCCAGCGGCACGACCCCGAGCCGATCGAGCAAGATCAGAAACACTTCGGCGTACGGGGACGGAGCGGTGTTGTGCCGCACCGCCGGCCAGTCGATCTGCTCGCGCAGCGAGCGGGCCAGCGGCAGGGCCTTGCTCAGATCGCAGTACTGCTGGCTGAACGACAGCAGCTTGTGCTCCATCAGCAGGGTCGCCGAGATCACCGGCAGTTGAATGGCGTTGATCGAGATCGGGCTGGCGCTGGCCAGCGTCTCGTCGGTGACCGGGCGCTCTACCGGCCGGTAGATCAGATCCACCAGCCGGCCCTCGTCGTACACCTTGACCAGCCAGTCTTCCGGCGGCCGTTCGGTCTCGAAACCGGCCTCGGCGAGCATGTCCAGCGCCTTGTCGGCGTCCTCCATGCGCAGCAGGAAGTCCACGTCATGATCGCTGGAATGCCCTCCGTGGGCGTAAGCCGCGAAGCCGCCGGCGAGGGCGAACGGGATGCCGGCCTGCTTGAGCACGCAACCCACCCGCTTCATGGTGAGGGTGAGATCTTCATCCGTCCCGGTGGCCATAGCGGACGGCTTACCCATCCCGGGCCAGGCGGTAAACCACGGCGCAGGGTTGCGCGTGGTACCGGTGTGAGCAGCACACTGGGGTTCACGACCCTGGACGGTGACCTGATGCCGGTACCGGCGCAGGCCGAGCGGTGGACCGCCGACGAGGCGGTCACCAGGCTGTTCGCCAGCCACTACCGGCAGCTGGTGCGGCTGGCGGCGCTGCTGCTCGCCGACCGGGACCTGGCCGAGGAGGTCGTCCAGGACGCGTACGTCCGGTTGCATCAGCGCTGGCGTACCCTGCGCGAACCGGACCGGGCGCTCGGGTACCTGCGGATCAGCGTGGTCAACGGGGCCCGTTCGGCGCTGCGCCGGCGCGCGGTGGCCCGCCGGTACGCGGCGATCCTGGTGGCGTTCCCCGACGTGCCGAGCGCGGAGACCTCGACGCTGGACGCGTACGAGCAGACCGTCGTGATCGCCGCGCTGCGCCGCCTGCCCGCCCGGCAGCGGGAGGCGCTGGTCCTGCGCTACTACGCCGACCTGTCCGAGGCCGACATCGCCGAGGCGATGGGCATCAGCCGGGGCGCCGTCAAGAGCCACGCCGCGCGGGGCCTCGCCGCCCTGCGCCAGATGCTGGAGTCGAGGTCATGACGTTCGGGAAGACTCCGCGGCCCTG
Source organism: Rugosimonospora africana (assembly GCF_016862975.1). GTDB lineage: Bacteria > Actinomycetota > Actinomycetes > Mycobacteriales > Micromonosporaceae > Rugosimonospora > Rugosimonospora africana. The sequence goes on along the minus strand of NZ_BONZ01000051.1, from coordinate 59,840 downwards.
GGGCACCGCCGGCGACCGCGAGATGGGGGACCTGCTGCGCCGGGCGCTTTCCGGCGAGGCGGGGACCGTCGAGGCGTCCCCGGACGCGCTCGGGCGCATCCGGGAGCGCATCGATCGCCGCCGGGCCCGGTGGTGGTTGCCGCTGCCCGGCTCGCTGCGGGTGGTGGCGGTGACGGCCGTGGCGGCGGCAGTGGCCGCGGCGGTCGTGGTCGGGCTCGGTACCGGCCTGCCGCACTCCGGTACGACCGGGCTGTCGGGTACCGGTGGGGTGGCGGGCAACGGACCGGCCGGCGGCCGGCCGGTACTCACCGCCAACCTGCCTGTGTACTACCTGGGCCCGGCCTCCGCGGGCGGGCGGCTCTACCGCGAGTACCACCGGATCCCGGTCGCCGACGGCTCGGTGACCGCCCGGATCGAGGCCGCGGTCGGGGCGATGCTCGGCCTGCCCGCCTCCGACCCCGACTACCGCAGCCCCTGGCCGGCCGGAGCGCGGGTGGCCGGGGCGAGCGTCGAGGGCGGCACGGCCAGCGTCGACCTCACCGGCGCAGCGACCGACGACGTCGATGCGGACACCGCCCGCATGGCGCTGGAGCAGCTGGTCTGGACCGCGACCGCGGCCAGCGTGCCGCCCGGGCAGACCACCGGGCTGACCGCCGTGCGGCTGAGCGTGAACGGGCACCTGGCCACCGCCCTGTGGGGCGTCGAGGTACCCGACCAGCCGCTGCACCGGCGCCCGGCGGTGGACGTGCTCGCCCCGGTCTGGGTGATCGACCCCCAGCAGGGCGCGACCGAGGGGCACGACTTCACGGTCAACCTGGCCGGGATCGTGCCCGAGGCGACGATGCGGCTGCGGATCCGGGACGCCGGCGGCACGGTGGTCAACGACCAGAGCGTGCACCTGAGCGCGGGCGCGCCGCAGACGGGCCAGGCATCGGTGAAGATCACCGGCCTGCCGACCGGTACGTACACCGTCGAGGGCTACCTGGTGTCCGAGCGGGACGGCAGCGAACAGTGGTCCGATGACCACCGGTTCACCGTGGGCTGACGCCCGCGCGGCCGCCCGGTGAATGATGCGTCGACGCCGGGCCTGTGCTCGCCTCCGCCACAGGTCGGCTCCGGCTGCGCTCAGGCGTCTGCGCGTCTCACCATGTGCCGCCGGGCCGCCCCGCTACCGGCATCGGGGAGGCCGGCCTGGGACAATGGCTCACCGTGAAGACCTTCGAGGAGCTGTACGCCGAACTGTCGGCCAAGGCCGCCGCGGGCACGCCTGGATCGTCGACCGTCGAGGCGTTGTCCCGTGGTGTCCACTCGATCGGCAAGAAGGTCGTCGAAGAGGCGGCCGAGTCCTGGATGGCTGCCGAGCATGAGGGCCCCGAGCGGGCCGCCGAGGAGATCTCCCAGCTGCTCTACCACGCTCAGGTGCTGATGCTCGCGCTCGACCTGAAGCTGGAGGACGTGTACCGACATCTGTGACCGCCCCGGTCCCGGTCACGACTCCCCAGATGAGGTTTGTCCCATGCTTCGCATCGCCGTACCCAACAAAGGCACTCTGTCCCGACCGGCCGTCGACATGCTGCGCGAGGCCGGCTACTCCCAGCGCGTCGACGATCGCGACCTGCTCTGCCGCGACACGGACAACGACGTCGAATTCTTCTATCTGCGCCCGCGCGACATCGCCACGTACGTCGGCTCGGGCGATCTCGACCTGGGCATCACCGGGCGCGACCTGCTCGTCGACTCGGGCAGTGAGGCCGAGGAGATCCTCGACCTCGGCTTCGCGCCGGCCACCTTCCGGTTCGCCGCCCCGGTGGACAGCCTGCACGAGGTCACCGAGCTGGCCGGCCGGCGGATCGCGACGGCGTACCCGGGCGTGGTCAACCGGCACCTGACCGAGATGGGCCTGTCCGCACAGGTCGTACGGCTGGATGGCGCGGTCGAGAACGCGGTGCGCCTTGGTGTCGCCGACGCGATCGCCGACGTGGTGGAGACCGGGAAGACGCTGCGCCAGGCCGGGCTGGCCCCGCTCGGCAAGCCGATCCTGGAGTCCACCGCGGTCCTGGTGCGCCGCATCGGCGGGCCGGGGGACGGTCCGACCGGTCAGCTGCTGCGTCGGCTGCAGGGCGTCCTGGCGGCCCGCCGGTACGTGATGCTCGCGTACGACGTGAGGGTCGAGCTGCTGGAGGCGGCCAGCGCGCTGACCCCGGGCATCGAGTCGCCCACGGTGTCGCCGCTGCACCGCCAGGGCTGGGTCGCGGTTCAGGCGATGGTCGCCCGGACCGGGGTCCACCGGATCATGGACGAGCTGTACGACCTGGGTGCCCGGGCGATCCTGGTCACCGACGTGCACGCCTGCAGGATCTGATCGTCCTCCGGCGCGCGGCGGGGTGATCGGATCCCGTCGCGTGCCGGGGCGCCGGATTCCCGCTGCGAGTCGAGGGCCGGATCCGCGCATCGTGTCGGGGGCGCCGGATTCCCGCCGGGTGCCGGTGGCAGACTGACTAGACATGAGCGAGGCGCAGTCAGACGAGCGCGGCGGAGCCGCTCCTCCCGCGAGGATCGGGGTGCGAGCCCGGCCGCGCAAGGCGACGGTGATCGCCCGGGTCATGGCCGCGGCGGTTGTCGTGATCTTCACCGCCGTCGGGGTGGGGCTGCACGGCAAGACCGACAGCGGTACCGGCGTCTTCCAGACCAGCGACCAGGTCGCCCTGATCGGTCTGGGGGTGCTGGCGGCGGCGGGCATCCTGATGATGACTCGGCCCCGGGTGGAGGCCGACGCTCAAGGGATCCGGGTGCGCAACCTGATGGGCGGGTACGACCTGTCCTGGGACCTGGTCCGGTCGATCGAGTTCGGCCGTGGCGCGCCCTGGGCCAGCCTGGAGCTGCAGGACGACAACGTGATCGCGGTGATGGCGGTACAGGCGGCGGACAAGGCGTACGCGCTGGGTGCCGTGCGGGCGCTGCGCTCCCTGCTGGCGGCGCACCAGTCCGCGGCCGCGGCCACCGCCGAATAGCTACTCGTCTTCCGCGTCCTCGAGCACGGTCAGATTGACCTGCCGGAACAGTGTGTAAGTCTTTCCCGTCGGGCTCATGGTCAGCCGGAACATGTTGATCACAGCATCGTCGGAGTCTTCCTCGTCCTCCTCGACGAGCCAGAACTCCGGGATGCCGGCGGCGGCGTACTCCACGGGCTTCACAGCCCGATCGCGTTCCGTCGACTCGGGAGACACAACCTCCACGACCAGATCGACGCCGGCCGCCGGGAACTGGGAATTGCGCGGATCGGGGCGGAATTCGGGACGGAATCGGCTGACATCGGGACTACGAACTGTCCGGCTCGCCAGTACGACTCCGGTCTCACAGGAGGCGGCACGTCCGTCGGCGAGGAAGAGCGCGAGGATGCGGTGTGCGGCGTGTGAGTGCCAGTACATCTGCGCTGCCGCAGACATGTCGAGACTCCCGTTCCAAAGCTCGATGCGAACGCCGTCCGGGATAGAAAGGCGCTGGTAGTCCTCGGCGGTCATCGGCAGCGACACCGGCAACTCAAGATTGATCGTCACGAACAGCCCCCTCCGATGCTGCCTATTGTGCCCTGCGGGCGTGTTCGCCGGTGGGCCCACATGCTGGTACAGTTGGACGGTCGACCCACCGTGATCATCACGGTGCCTCAAGCGGAGCACCCGCTCCCACCCGAGTGGCCACGGCTGCCGGGTCCGGTCATCGCCCGCGGCGCGAGTGCCGCGGACGCGGCGTTCCCCGAGGGGATCGCCTGACCGGTCGAGCGGGCCCTGGCATACGCCGGGGCCTTCTGTTTGGGGTCGGTCGCGACGACAGAGGGAACTGACTAAGGAGGCCCCATCAGCGTCGAACCACGCGTGAACGAGCAGATCCGGGCTCGTGAGGTCCGGCTCGTCGGCCCGGAGGGTGAGCAGGTGGGCATCGTCCCGCTGGAGCGCGCACTTCAGTTGGCCGCCGACGTGGACCTGGACCTGGTTGAGGTAGCGCCGATGGCGCGCCCGCCGGTGTGCAAGCTCATGGACTTCGGCAAGTTCAAGTACGAGAGCGCGCTCAAAGCGCGCGAGGCCAAGCGCAACCAGCAACAGACCGTCATCAAGGAGATGAAGCTCCGCCCGAAGATCGACTCGCACGACTACGAGACCAAGAAGGGTCACGTCGTGCGGTTCCTCAAGGCGGGCGACAAGGTCAAGGTGACGATCATGTTCCGCGGCCGTGAACAGAGCCGCCCGGAACTCGGTCGTCGTCTGCTTGACCGGCTCTCCCAGGAAGTCTCGGAGCTGGGATTCGTCGAGGCCGCGCCGAAGCAGGACGGTCGCAACATGATCATGGTGATCGCCCCGCACCGGGCCACAAAGGCCGCTGCCGCCGCACGCGGTGTCGCGACCAAGGAGCGCGACGAGCTCGACGTGGACCCGGGGGATCTGGCCGCCCTCGCGCCAGAGCCGAACGCGGCCGAACAGTAGAAGAGGCACGGGTCGCCAGGCGGGATGCCGCCGGGGTAGGACGCGGCCCGAATCGGGAGGAATACGTTCAATGCCGAAGATGAAGAGCCACACCGGCATGGGTAAGCGGGTCAAGGTGACCGGCTCCGGGAAGATCGTGTCCCAGCAGGCTGGGCTGCGACACAAGCTGGAGAAGAAGTCGTCCACCAAGACTCGCCGGCTGACCGGCACCGTTGTGGTCAGCAAGGTCGACACTGCGCGGATCAAGAAGATGCTCGGCCGCTGACGCGCGCCCCGGACAAGAGGAGGAACTGACGTGGCACGCGTGAAGCGGGCTGTCAACGCCCAGAAGAAGCGCCGTACCGTCCTGGAGACCGCCAGCGGCTACCGGGGGCAGCGCTCCCGGCTGTACCGCAAGGCCAAGGAGCAGGTGCTGCACTCGATGCAGTACGCCTACCGGGACCGTCGCGACCGCAAGGGCGACTTCCGCCAGCTGTGGATTACCCGGATCAACGCCGCGGCCCGCGCCAACGGCATGACCTACAACCGCCTCATCCAGGGCCTGAAGCTGGCCGGGGTCGAGGTGGACCGCAAGATCCTCGCCGAGCTGGCGGTGACCGACGAGGCCGCGTTCGCGGGCATCGTCGAGGTGGCTCGTGCCGCCGTCGTCGCGGCCGGTACCGGCAGGCCGTCCGACACGGACGAGCTGGCCGCCTGAGTCGGTTGGCCGCACCGTACCGACCCGGGGTCGATCCGTTTACGACACGGACGCCCCGGGTCGTTGCTGCCCGGCGCCTGCAGCGCCGCCGCGACCGGGAGGCGACCGGGCGGTTCCTCGCCGAGGGGCCGCAGGCCGTCGCCGAGGCGCCCCGGATCCTGGAGCTGTTCGGCACGGTCGAGGCACTGGACCGGTACCCGGAACTGGCCGCCCGGGCCGAGCGGGTGTCGCCGGTCACCGCGGACGCGCTGGCCGCGCTCGCCGAGACGGTCGCGCCGCAGGGGCTGGTGGCGGTGTGCGCTTTCGTCGACGTACCGCTGCCCGACGCGCTGGCCCGCGACCCCCGGCTGGTGGCCGTGCTGGCCGACATCCGTGACCCGGGCAACGCGGGTACGGTGCTGCGCACCGCTGACGCGGCCGGAGCGGGTGCGGTGATCTTCGCCGGGGACGCGGTCGACCCGTACAACGGCAAGTGCGTACGTGCCTCGGTCGGCAGCCTGTTCCACGTCGACCTGGTACGGCACCGGGAACCGGCGGCGGTGCTGGCCGCGATCCGGGCCGCCGGGCTGCGGGTACTGGCCGCCGACGCGTACGGCGACACCGACCTCGACGCCTTCGCGGACGCCGGTGGACTGGGCGTACCGGCGGCGTGGCTGTTCGGCTCGGAGGCGCACGGGCTGCCGGCGGAGTTGGCGGAGGCGGCCGACGCCCGGGTACGGGTGCCGATCCACGGCCGCGCGGAGAGCCTGAACCTGGCTGCGGCGGCAGCGGTATGCCTGTACTCTTCAGCCAGAGCGTTGGCCGCCGGTGGCGGCCTCCGGAAACCACGGGAGTCCTCGAGTGTTGACAAGCCGCCACTCGTTTAGCCAGCCCGCCGGTGTCGGCGGGCGGCAGGGCTGACCCTACCGATCTCTCTCCCCACACCGACGGGCTGCGGCAGAGCCGCGCAGCTTGCCAGCGGCTACAGGCAGGCGTTTGAGAGCCGCTTGCGTGCATCCGTAAGCTTTGCCAGTTGTCCGGTTCGGGAGACGAGAGACCATGGCGTACCGCAACGACCCCTACGACCCCAAGCAGGCCGCGCTGCTCGACCAGGCCGCGCTCGACGACGCCGTCGCCGCGGCTGAGAAAGCCTTCGCCGAGGCCGCCGACCTTGACGCGCTGACCGCGCTGCGCCCCGCCCACCTCGGTGACCGGGCCCCGGTGTCGCTGGCCCGGCGGGAGATCGGCGCGCTGCCGCCGGCCGCCAAGGCCGACGCCGGCGCCCGAGTCAACGCCGCCCGCGCCGCGATCCAGGCCGTGCACGACGCCCGCCGCGCGGTGCTCGCCGTCGAGCGGGAGCGGCGGGTACTCGCCGAGGAGGCGGTCGACGTCACGCTGCCCTGGGACCGGCGGCCACGCGGCGCCCGGCACCCGCTGACCACACTGATGGAGCGCATCGGCGACCTGTTCGTCGGCATGGGGTACGAGGTCGCCGAGGGGCCCGAGCTGGAAGCCGAGTGGTACAACTTCGACGCGCTCAACATCGCGCCGGACCACCCGTCACGTGGGCTGATGGACACCTTCTTCGTGGACATCCCCGGGCTCGTCATGCGCACCCACACCTCGCCGGTACAGGCGCGGACGATGCTGACCCGGCCGCTGCCGATCTACATCGTGGTACCCGGCCGGACGTACCGCACCGATGAGCTGGACGCCACCCACACCCCGGTCTTCCACCAGGTCGAGGGCCTGGTGGTGGACAAGGGCATCACGATGGCGCACCTGCGCGGCACGCTGGACCACTTCGCCCGGGCGATGTTCGGCGCCCAGGCGCGGACCCGCTGGCGACCGCACTACTTCCCGTTCACCGAGCCGTCGGCCGAGTTCGACGTGTGGTTCGCCGAGCACCGTGACGGGCCGCGCTGGGTCGAGTGGGGCGGCTGCGGGATGGTCAACCCGCGGGTGCTGCGGGCCTGCGGGGTCGACCCGGACGAGTACACCGGGTTCGCGTTCGGCATGGGTATCGAGCGCACGCTGATGTTCCGCAACGGGATCAGCGACATGCACGACATGGTGGAGGGCGACGTCCGCTTCACCCGCGCGTTCGGAATGGAGGGCTAGTCCGGTGCGGATCGGGGTTTCCTGGCTTCGCGAGTACGTCGACGTGCCGGCCGAGCCGGAGGCGCTGGAGCAGGCGCTGGTGCGGATGGGGCTGGAGGTCGAGGAGATCGTCGACCTCCGGACCACGGTGGCCGGGCCGCTGGTGGTCGGCCGGGTGCTGTCGGCGGAGCTGCTGACCAAGTTCAAGAAGCCGATCAGGTACTGCCAGGTGGACGTCGGCGAGGCCGACCCCCGCGGGATCGTGTGTGGCGCCCCGAACGTGGCCGAGGGCCAGCTGGTGGTCGTCGCGCTGCCGGGCGCCGTGCTGCCGGGCAACTTCGCGATCGCCGCCCGCAAGACCTACGACCACGTCTCGGACGGGATGATCTGTTCGGTACGCGAGCTGGGGCTGGGCGACGACCACGCCGGCATCATGGTGATCCCGCCGTCAGCGGGGGTGAAGCCGGGCGACGAGGCGCGGCCCGTGGTCGGCCTCGACGACATCGTGGTCGAGGTGGAGATCACCCCGGACCGGGGGTACTGCCACTCGGCACGCGGCATCGCCCGGGAGCTGTCCCACGCGTTCGGCGTACCGTTCCGCGATCCGGCGCGCATCGACTACGACCAGTCTGGCTCGGCGCGTCTGACGCCGCGCGACGACCCAGACCAGTCGCCGGCCGCGGATCCGGTGCCGTATCCGATCAGCGTGCGGGACACGGTGGGCTGCGACCGGTTCGCCGCCCGGCTGGTACGCGGCATCGACCCGACCGCGCAGGCGCCCGAGTGGATGAAGCAGCGGCTGTCGGTGGCCGGTATCCGGTCGATCTCCCTGCCGGTGGACATCACCAACTACGTGATGCTCGAACTCGGCCAGCCCATGCACGCGTTCGATCCGGACCGGCTCACCGGGGCGCTGCTGGTGCGCCGCGCGCTGCCCGGTGAGCGGCTGACCACGCTGGACGGCGTCGACCGGGCGCTGGACCCGGAGGACATGGTCATCTGCGACACCGGGCTGGCCAACCCGCTGGCGCCGGAGGGCGCCGGGCTGCCGGTGTCGCTGGCCGCTGTCATGGGCGGCGAAAACAGCGAGATGCAGCCGGACTCGGTCAACGTGCTGTTCGAGGCGGCGCACTGGGACCCGGTCATGGTCTCCCGTACCGCCCGCCGGCACCGGCTGCTGTCCGAGGCGGCCAAGCGCTGGGAGCGGGGCGTGGACCCGCAGCTGGCGCTGGTCGCGCTGCAGCGGGCGGTGACGCTGATGACCGAGTACGGCGGCGGGCAGCTGGAGCCGGGCGTACTGGACATCGATCACGTGGCGGCGCCGAACCCGATTGTCATGCCCTCCTCGCTGCCCGGCCGGGTCGCCGGCATCGTGTACCCGGAGCAGCGGGTCGCGGAGCTGTTGATGGCGATCGGCTGTGAAGTGTCCCCGGGGCAGCCGGCGGACCCGGGGCCATCGGCTGTACCGGCGCTGGTGGTCACGCCGCCGACCTGGCGGCCGGACCTCCTGCAACCCGCCGACCTGGTCGAAGAGGTCATCCGGCTCGACGGGTACAACAAGGTCGACAGCGTGCTGCCGGTCGCGCCGGCCGGTAACGGGTTGACCGCCTCCCAGCGGCGCCGCCGTTCCGTCGGTCGGGCGCTGGCCGAGGCCGGGTACGTCGAGGCGTTGTCGTACCCGTTCACGTCGCCGGGGGTGCTCGACGCGCTCGGGCTGCCGGACGGTGACCCGCGGCGGATCACGGTACGGCTGACCAACCCGCTTTCGGACGAGGAGCCGTTGCTGCGTACCACGCTGCTGCCCACCCTGTTCGGGACGCTGCGGCGCAACCTCGGCCGGGGCCAGCGGGACGTCGCGCTGTATGAGATGGGACTGGTGTTCCTGCGCCAGCCGGGGCAGCCCGGCGCGCCGGCGATAGGCGTGGAGAGCCGGCCGTCGGAGGCCGACCTGGCCGCGACCGATGCGGCGATCCCGCACCAGCCGTGGCACGTGGCCGCGGTGCTGGTCGGCGACGTCGAGCCGGCCGGTTGGTGGGGTGCCGGCAGGCCGGCGTCCTGGGCGGACGCGATCGAGGCGGCCCGGATCGTGCTCGACGCGGCCGGCGCCCGGGCCGTGGTGCGGGCCGGCCAGCAGGCGCCGTGGCACCCGGGCCGGTGCGCGGAGATCCTGGTGGACAACGGTCCCGGTGAGCCGGAGACGGTGGTCGGCTATGCCGGTGAGCTGCACCCCGCGGTGTGCGCGGCGCTGGAGTTGCCGCGCGGTACCGCGGTGATGGAGCTGGACCTGGACGCGGTGGCGCTGCCCGGGGTCATCGTGGCGCCGAGGTTCTCCACGTACCCGCCGGCGCTGATCGACGTCGCCCTGGTGGTGGACGCCGCGACGCCGGCCGGCGAGGTGCAGGACGCGCTGGTCGGTGGGGCCGGGCCGCTGCTGGAGGCGGTACGGCTGTTCGACGTGTACTCCTCGGAGCAACTGGGCGAGGGGCGCAAGTCGCTGGCGTACAAGCTGACGTTCCGGGCACCGGACCGGACGCTGACCGGCGAGGAGGCGGTCGCGGCACGGGACGCGGCGGTCGCCGAGGCGGCCCGGCGGGTGGGTGCGGTGCTGCGCGGCGCATAGGTTTCGCGGCGCGCGGGTGTCGCGGCGCGCTGCTTGGCGGAGCGTAGGTCTCGCGGTGCGGGGCCTCGCGTCCGTCGGTGCCCGTCTACCGTCGGTTCAGCATGATCGGGCGGGAGTTAACCTCGGGGGATGCAGCGGATCGAGGCGACCCAACTCATTCCCGGCCGGGGGCAACCGGTACCCGACGCGGTGGTGCTGATCGACGGGGAGGAGATCCGGTACGCCGGACCCTCCGCCAGCGCGCCGGCCACCCCGGACGCGCAGACGGTCCGCACGCACACCGTGATGCCCGGCCTGTGGGACTGCCACACGCACCTGATGGGCGCCTACAGCCTGGACCTCGGCCGGCTCCCGCTGGAGCCGGCCGCGCTGCGTGCGGCCCGGGCCACGGCCGACCTGCGGGCGGCGCTGAACGCCGGGATCACCACCGTGCGCGAGGTCGGTGGGCTGGGTGTACACCTGGCCAAGGCGGTCGCCGAGGGGATCATCCCGGGGCCGGACATCTACGCGGCCGGCGCCGTACTGTCGACCACCGGCGGCCACGGTGACCTGCACGGGTACCCGCTGCCGTGGATGGTCGAATACGCCGGGGCGGGCACCGAGTTCAGGCTCGCCGACGGGCCGGCCGAGTGCGCCAGGGCGGCCCGGGAGCAACTGCGCCGGGACGCCAAGGTGATCAAGGTGTGTGCCTCGGGCGGCGTCCTGTCCGAGGTGGATCATCCGATCCACCAGCAGTTCACCAGCGCGGAGCTGCGCGCGATCGTCGAGGTGGCCGGCATGGCCGAGCGGGTGGTGGCGGCGCACTGCCACGGCAAGCCGGGCATCCTGGCGGCGCTGGAGGCCGGCGTCCGTACCATCGAGCACGGCACCTACCTCGACGACGAGTGCGCGGCGGCGATGCGGGAGACCGGGGCGGTCCTGGTGCCGACCCGGACCATCGTGGTGGAGATCTGGGAGTCGCGGGCCGCGCCGCCGTGGGCGCAGGCGAAGCTCGACGCGCTGATCGACCAGCACACGGCCGCGGTCGCCCTGGCGCACGAGTCGGGCGTGACCGTGGCCATGGGTACTGACCTGTCGCTGTCGGCCGGCGACCGCCCGGTGTCGTGGGGGCACAACGGCCGGGAGTTGTCGCTGCTCGGCGAGTGCGGGTTCGATCCGCTGGAGGCGATCGAGGCGGCGACCGCGAACGGGCCGGCCACGCTGGGTCCGCAGGCGCCGCGCTCCGGTCAGCTGGTCGAGTCGTACCGGGCCGATGTCCTGACCCTCGACGTCGATCCGCTCTCTGACCTGGGCATCTTCGCCAAGCCCGAGCACATCACCGGAGTGTGGAAGGGCGGGAACCGCGTCAAAGGATGAATGCGGACCGGAATCAAATGGTTGCGCTTTCGCTACAACGGCAGCGCAAGCAGTCGCCCGAAGGCGTGCGAGGAGGCAGACTCCCCGTCGTGGGGGATCGTCGACCACCTGTACCCATCGGACGCGATGACGCGCTTGAGGTGGCGCGCGAGCAGTTGGCGGACGCCGGCAGTGTGCTGATCGTCGGGCCGGCCGGAATCGGCAAGTCGACCGTGCTGGGCACGCTGGCCGCGAGCCGGCCGGACGCCCAGGTGCTGCGCGCCTCGGCGGCCGAGGTGGAGTCCGGGCTGCCGTACCTGACGCTGCTCGACCTGTTCACTGGCGCGCTGGCCGAGCAGGGCTCGCTGCTGCCCGGCCACCTGCGTGCGGCGCTGGACGCCGCGCTGCTGCGTACCGTCGCGCCAGCCACGCCGCAGGATGAGCTGGCGGTGCGGTTGGCGGTGCTGGAGCTGCTGCGGGTACTGGCCGCGCAGGCTCCGGTACTGCTGGTCATCGACGACCTGCACTGGGTCGATGAGCCGAGCGCCGGGGTGCTGCGGTTCGTGGCCCGGCGGCTGTCCGGCCTCGCCGTGCAGATGGTCGCGACGGAACGGGGCAGCGGCTCGGCCCGGCACGCGGACCTGTGCCCGCAGCCGTGCCTGGAGCTGCCGCTCGGCCCGCTGAGCCAGGACGAGGTCGTCGACCTTCTGCGGGACCGCTTCGACGGAAGCCTGTCGCGGCCGACGATGGTGCGCGTGCACGCCGCCTCGGGCGGCAATCCGCTGTTCGCGGTCGAGTTGGCGCGGGCCTTGAACGCGCGGGGCAGCCCGCTGGCCGGTGGCGAGCCGCTGCCGGTACCGGACCGGCTGCGCGGGCTGCTCGCGGCGCGGCTGGCCGCGCTGCCGGAGACCGCCGCGCTGCCGCTGGTGGTGGTCGCCGCGGCGGCTCGACCCACCCGGGTACTGGTGCAGCGGTCCGGCGTCGACCCGGACGCCGAACTCGTCGAGGCGGTTCGGGCGGGTGTCCTGGCCGCCGAGGCCAACGGGTCGATCGGGTTCAGCCACCCGTTGCTGCGCGAGATGGTCTACGCCGACGCCGACCAGGCCACCCGGCTGCTGGCCCACGAGCGGCTGGCCGCGGCGGTCGACGATCCGGTGGAGCGGGCCAGGCACCTCGCGCTGGCCCGCAACGCGCCGGACGAGGGGCTGGCCAGCACGCTGGCCGACGCGGCGGCGGTGGCCCGGCGGCGGGGTGCCCCGGTGGTGGCCGCCGACCTGGCCCGGCTGGCCGCCGAGCGGACGATCGATGAGGGGCGGTCCGCCCAGCGGCGGCTGGACGCGGCGCGGCACGCGTTCGCCGGCGGCTCCACGGCCGAGGCGCGCCGGCTGGCCGCCGAGGCGCTGCACGGCGCGGGCGAGCCGGCCACCCGGGTGGAGTGCCGGCTGCTGCTGGTGGAGCTGGCCGGTCAGGACCAGTCCGGCATCGAGCCGCTGCTGGACGCGGCGGCGGCCGACGCCGAGGACGTGCCCCGGCTGATCGGCCGGGTCCGGCTGTCGCGGGCGGCCAAGGCGTTCTACGACGGAGACACCGAGTCGGCGCTGGCCGAGGTCAAGCGCGCCGAGGAAGCCGCCGAGCGCGCCTCGGACACCGAGTCGCTGGTCAAGGGCCTGGCCTGGCGGGCGTACATGGAAGCGGCGATCAACATCCGGGGCAGCGAGGAGATCATGGAGCGCGCCGCCGCGCTGTCCCGTGGCCTGCCGCTGAGCTCGGCTGTCGTCGAGGCACGTCACATCACCATGACGGCCGCCCTGCGTCGCGGCGAGGTGGCCGAGGCGGTACGGGGCCTCGAAACGCTGCGCGCGGAGGTCGAGCGCTCGGGTACGGTCAGCGACCTCGCCGACGTACTGCACGGGCTCGCCTCGGTCTACAGCCGGGCCGGCCGGTGCACGGACGCGCTGACCGCCGGCCGGTACTGCATGCGGCTGTACTCCGACATCTCCGACCGGCCACCCGGCACCGGGCTGCTGGTCGCCGGGCTGGTGGAGCTGGCCGGCGGCACGATCGAGCAGGCCGAGACGTACGTGCGGGCGGCGATCGCGGCCAGCCAGGCGGCCGGCGACGAGGACTGGCTCAAGGGCGCTTACGCGGTGCAGGGGCAGATCCTGTTGCTGCGTGGGGACGCGGTGGCGGCGGTGGAGTCGATGCGCCGCTCGTACGCGCTGGAGCAGCGGCGCGGGCCGGTCGACCCGGCCGGGTTCCTGTGGCACGCGGACTTCGTCGAGGCGCTGACCGCGGCCGGGGCCCGCGCCGAGGCGGCCCACGCGCTCGCCGAGGTGCGGGCGCAGGCCCGGCGGCTGGAGCGGCACGTCGTGGAGCTGGGTCTGGACCGGGCGGAGGCGGTGCTCGCCGCGATCGGTGGCGACCCGCGGGCGGCAGCCGAGCGGCTGGCGCAGCGGCTGCACCGGTGGGCGGCCCACCCGTACCCGCTGGAGGTCGCCCGGGCGTGGCACGCGCTGGGCATGATCGAGCGACGGGCGCACCGGCGCGGCGCGGCCCGGGAGGCGCTGACCGAGGCGATCGGGCGGTACACGGCGGCCGGGGCGGCCCCGTGGAAGCTGGTGGCCGAGGCGGAGCTGTCCCGGCTGGACGGGGCCCGGGGGGCGGGGCTGTCGGAGACCGAGCGGCGCATCGTCGAACTGGTACGCAGCGGGGCGACGAACCGGGAGATCGCCCGGTCGACGTTCCTGTCGATCAAGGCGGTGGAGGCGAACCTGACCCGGCTGTACCGGCGGTTCGGGGTCCGTGGGCGGGACCAGTTGGCCCAGGGGATCGACGGCAACTAATACCCCCGGGTCGTGGTTGAGCGGGCGCGATGCATGCTGATACGCTCCCTTGCATAGCGATGCGAGGGAGGATGCATGGGTGCGCGAGTGGCGGTCGCGGGCGCCAGCGGGTACGCCGGGGGTGAGCTGCTGCGCCTGCTGGCCGGGCACCCCGAGGTCGAGGTGGTGGCGGCGACCGCGCACAGCCAGGCGGGTGCCCCTTTGGGGGCGGTACACCCGAATCTGGTCAGTCTGGCCGACCTCGTCCTGACCGAGACCGATCCGGACGCGCTGGCGAGCGCCGACCTGGTCTTCCTGGCCCTGCCGCACGGCGAGTCGGGAGCCCTGGCGGCCGCGCTTGCGCCGCAGACGAAGATCGTCGACCTGGGCGCCGATCACCGGCTGCGGGACGCCGGCCAGTGGGCGCGGTACTACGGCGGGCCGCACTCCGGCACCTGGACCTACGGGCTTCCGGAGCTTCCCGGGCAGCGTGCGGCCATCGCGGCCGCGTCGCGGGTGGCGAACACCGGCTGCTACGCGGTGTCGGTCATCCTCGCGCTCGCCCCGCTGATCGCGGCCGGGATCGCGGACCCCGACGATGTGGTGGTGGTCGCTTCGTCGGGTACCTCCGGGGCGGGGCGGGGACTCAAGCCGCACCTGCTGGCCAGTGAGGTGATGGGCGACCTGTCGCCGTACAAGGTCGGTGCGCACCAGCACGTACCGGAGATCAAGCAGGCCACCGGGGCGCACACGCTGTCGCTGACCCCGGTGCTGGCGCCGATGCCGCGGGGCATCCTGGCCACGGTCACCGCCCGGCCGGTCTCGGCAGGCGTTACCGCCGCCGACGTGGGCGCGGCGCTGGCCGAGGCGTACCAGGGGGAGCCGTTCGTGCGGGTACTGCCCGCGGGGGCCTGGCCGCACACGGCCGCGACGTTCGGTTCGAACGCCGCGCACCTGCAGGCCACGATCGACGTGGACTCGGGGCGCATCGTGGTGGTGTCCGCCATCGACAACCTGGGCAAGGGCGCGGCCGGGCAGGCTGTCCAGTGCGCGAACCTGATGCTCGGCCTGACCGAGACCGCCGGCCTGACCGCGAACGGGCTGGCGCCGTGACCGGGGTCGTCGGGACCGAGGAAGCGACCGCCGCCGCCGGCGACGGATCGGCGGCGGGCGTGACCGCCGCCCGGGGGTTCCGCGCGGCCGGGGTGGCCGCCGGGATCAAGGCCAGCGGAGCGCTGGACCTCGCGCTGGTCGTCAACGACGGTCCGGCCGCGGCGGCGGCCGGGGTGTTCACCGCCAACCGGGTCAAGGCGGCGCCGGTGCTGTGGAGCCAGCAGGTGCTGCGCGGCGGGGTGGTACACGCGGTGGTGCTCAACTCCGGCGGCGCCAACGCCTGCACCGGCGCGCCGGGCTTCCAGGACACGCACGCGACCGCGGAGCACGCGGCGCGGGTACTGAGCGGGGCGCCGGCCGGCGTCGAGGTCGGGGCCGGCGAGGTGGCGGTCTGCTCGACCGGGCTGATCGGCGAGCGGCTGCCGATGGACAGCCTGCTGCGCGGCGTCGAGACCGCGGCCGGGGAACTGTCCGGCAACGGCGGCGGGCCGGCGGCGCGGGCCATCATGACGACCGACACGAGGCCGAAGACCACGGTGGTCGCGGGCGGCGGCGGTAGCGACGCCGGTGGCGGCTGGTGCGTCGGCGGGATGGCGAAGGGTGCCGGCATGCTGGCTCCCGGCCTGGCGACGATGCTGGTGGTGCTCACCACCGACGCCGTCGCGGACGCGGCGACCCTGGACACCGCGCTGCGCGAGGCGACCCGGGTGAGTTTCGACCGGGTCGACTCCGACGGCTGCATGTCCACCAACGACACCGTGCTGCTGCTGGCTTCCGGCGCCTCCGGCATCGCCCCGGAGCAGGCCGAGCTGACCGCCGCGGTGACGGCCGCCTGCCACGACCTGGCTGCCGCGCTGCTGGCCGACGCCGAGGGCTCCACCAAGGACATCGCCATCGAGGTGACCGGGGCGGCGAGCGAGGCCGACGCCCTCGAGGTCGGCCGGACGGTGGCGCGCAACAACCTGGTGAAGACCGCGCTGTTCGGCAACGACCCGAACTGGGGACGCATCATCGCCGCGGTCGGCACCACGGACGCCGCGTTCGAGGCCGACCGGGTCGACGTCGCCGTCAACGGGGTGTGGGTGTGCCGGGGCGGCTGCGCGGCCGAGGACCGGTCCACAGTGGACCTGACCGGACGGGCGGTGACGATAACGGTGGACCTGCACGCCGGTGGACACGAGGCGACCATCTGGACCAACGACCTGTCGCTGGCGTACGTGCACGAGAACTCGGCGTACTCGTCGTGAGCGCCGTGGAGAGCCTGCTGACCCGGGATCTGGCGGCCGCACAGACCAAGGCGGCCACGCTGATCGAGGCGCTGCCGTGGCTGGCCCGGTTCCACGGGGCCACCATCGTCATCAAGTACGGCGGCAACGCGATGACCTCACCGGAGCTGCGCCGCCACTTCGCCGCCGACATGGTGTTCCTGCGCTACGTCGGGCTCAGGCCGGTCGTGGTGCACGGCGGCGGGCCGCAGATCTCGGCGATGCTGAGCCGGCTGGGCATCCAGAGCGAGTTCCGCGGCGGGCTGCGGGTCACCACGCCCGAGGCGATGGACGTGGTCCGGATGGTGCTGGTCGGTCAGGTCGGCCGGGAACTGGTCGGTCTGATCAACGAGCATGGCCCGTACGCGGTCGGTCTGTCCGGTGAGGACGCCCGGCTGTTCACCGCCGTACGCCGACCGGCCTATGTGGACGGTGAGCCGGTGGACGTCGGTCAGGTGGGCGACGTGGACGCGGTCAACGTCTCCGCGGTCGCCGATCTCATCGCGGCCGGGCGGATCCCGGTGGTGTCCACGGTCGCGCCCGACGCGGATGGCGTCCTGCACAACCTGAACGCGGACACCGCCGCGGCGGCGCTGGCCGTCGCGCTGCGCGCCCGCAAGCTGGTGGTGCTGACCGATGTCACCGGGCTCTACGCGTCCTGGCCGGACGAGTCGAGCCTGATCTCGCAGATCGGCACTGACGCGCTGGCCGAACTGCTGCCGCGCCTGGAATCGGGCATGGTCCCGAAGATGGAAGCCTGCCTGCGCGCGGTGCGCGGCGGCGTACCCGCGGCCCACGTCGTCGACGGCCGGGTCGCCCACTCAACTCTGCTGGAAGTCTTCACCTCGGAAGGGTTCGGAACGATGGTGGTTCCCTCATGACCGGCTCGTTGGTCGCGCGTTGGCAACAGTCCATGATGGACAATTACGGGACGCCGCCGATGGCCCTGGTGCGCGGCGAGGGCTCGGTCGTCTGGGACGAGTCCGGCCGCCCGTACGTCGACCTGGTCAGCGGCATCGCGGTCAACGCGCTCGGGCACGCGCACCCGGCGGTGGTCGCCGCGGTCAGCCGGCAGATCGCGACCCTCGGACACGTGTCGAACCTGTACATCGCCGAGCCGCCAGTGGCGCTGGCCGAACTGCTGCTGGCCCTGGCCGGCCGGCCGGGCCGGGCGTTCTTCTGCAACTCCGGGTCGGAGGCCAACGAGGCGGCGTTCAAGCTGTCCCGCCGTACCGGCCGTACCCACGTGGTGGCGGCCGAGGGCGGGTTCCACGGCCGTACCATGGGCAGCCTCGCGCTGACCGGCCAGCCGGCGAAGGCCGACCCGTTCCGGCCGCTGCCCGGCGACGTGACTCACGTGCCGTACGGCTCGGTGGAGGCGCTGGAGACGGCGGTCACCGATGAGACCGCCATGGTGATCCTGGAGCCGATCCAGGGCGAGCAGGGAGTCGTGGTACCGCCCAGCGGGTACCTCGCCGCGGCCCGGCAGATCACTTCGCGCCACGGCGCGTTGCTGGTCCTCGACGAGGTACAGACCGGCGTCGGGCGCACCGGGCACTGGTTCGCCCACCAGGCCGAGGGCGTCGAGCCGGACGTGCTGACCCTGGCCAAGGGCCTGGCCGGCGGGCTGCCGATCGGTGCCTGCCTGGCGTTCGGCCCGGCCGCCGACCTGCTCGGCCCGGGCAGCCACGGCACCACGTTCGGTGGCAACCCGGTCAGCTGCGCCGCCGCGCTGGCCGTGCTCGGCACGATCTCCTCCGAGGGCCTGCTCGACCACGTCAAGCGGATCGGGGAACGGTTGCGCCGGGGCATCGAGGCGCTGGGCCACCCGCTCGTGTCCGGCGTGCGCGGCTCCGGCCTGCTGCTGGGAATCGTGCTCACCGCGCCGGTCGCCGGGGCGCTCGCGGGTGCGCTGCGCGAGGCCGGGTTCCTGGTCAACGCGGTTCAACCGGACGTCGTGCGGCTGGTACCGCCGCTCATCTTCACGGCCGAGCAGGCCGACGCGTTCGTCAGCGCGCTGTCCATTGTGGATAGTTCGGCTGTCCTTGGAGACAAGAAATGATCCGGCACTTCCTGCGCGACGACGACCTGAGCCCGGCCGAGCAGGGCGCGGTACTCGACCTGGCGGCCACCTTCAAGACCGACCGGTACGCCCACCGGCCGCTGGCCGGCCCGCGCCCGGTGGCGCTCATCTTCGAGAAGCCGTCGCTGCGCACCCGGGTCTCCTTCGAAACCGGCGTCGCTCAGCTGGGCGGGCACCCGCTGGTCATCGACGCCCGCTCCACGCACTTCGGCCGGGGCGAGACCATCGAGGACGCGGCAGCCGTACTGTCCCGGTACGTGGACGCGATCGTGATCCGTACCTTCTCCGACGAGCGGCTGGCGGCGCTGGCCGGCGCGGCCGGCGTACCGGTGGTCAACGCGCTCACCGACGGGTTCCACCCGTGCCAGC
The DNA here is from genome assembly GCF_016862975.1 of Rugosimonospora africana. Lineage (GTDB taxonomy): Bacteria > Actinomycetota > Actinomycetes > Mycobacteriales > Micromonosporaceae > Rugosimonospora > Rugosimonospora africana. The sequence goes on along the minus strand of NZ_BONZ01000051.1, from coordinate 40,979 downwards.
TGCTGGCCGACCTGCTCACCATCCGGGAACGGTTGGGCGGCACCGCCGGCCGTACCCTGGCCTACGTCGGCGACGCGGCGAACAACATGGCCCACTCGTACCTGCTGGCCGGGGTGACCGCGGGGATGCGGGTACGGGTCGGCGGACCGGCCGGGTACGACCCGGATCCGGCGGTGGTGTCCCGGGCGCACGAGATCGCCGCGTGGACCGGCGGCGGGGTGGAGACACTGCGCGACCCGTACGAGACGGTCGACGGGGCGGACGTGGTGGTCACCGACGCCTGGACCTCCATGGGCCACGAGGAGGACGGGCGGGACCGGATCAGGCCGTTCCTGCCGTACCAGGTCAACAGCAAGCTGCTGGGCGCCGCGGCACCCGGGGCGATCGTGCTGCACTGCCTGCCGGCGCACCGGGGCGAGGAGATCACCGACGAGGTGATGGACGGTTCGCACAGCGCCGTGTTCGACCAGGCCGAAAACCGGCTGCACGCGCAGAAGGCGCTACTGGCCTGGCTGGTGTCCACACCGGACGGAGCACAGTCCGATGTGGACGGTCAGGGGCAGGCGCGACGATGACCGCCCCGCTGACCAAGACCGCGCGGCACGCCCGCATCGCCCGGCTGATCCGCGAGCGGGCGGTGCGCTCGCAGACCGAGCTGGCCGACCTGCTGTCGGCCGACGGGGTGCAGGTCACCCAGGCGACCCTGTCGCGCGATCTGGAGGAGATGGGGGCGGTGAAGGTACGCACGAGCGACGGCGCCCCGGCCGCGTACCTCATCCCGGAGGACGGCAACCCCGTCCTGCGCCCGGCCGAGCAGGCGCCGGCCCGGCTGGTACGGCTGCTGCGCGAACTGCTCACCGGCGCCGACGCGAGCGGTAACCTGGTGGTTCTGCGTACCCCGCCCGGGGCCGCGCAGTTCCTCGCCAGCGCGCTGGACCGCTCCGGCCTGCCCGATGTCGTGGGCACCATCGCCGGCGACGACACGATCCTGGTCGTGGCCCGGGAGACCGGCGCCGACGCGATCAACACCAGCGGCCACCGGCTGGCCGCGAAGCTGTCCAGCTGGGCTGGGCGCGAGGAAGGAAACGAGTAGATGAGCGGCCTTCTGGCCCAGGCCCGGGATGCGGGGCTCCCGGAGCGGTGAGCACAATAGCCAACGTGAACGATCAGTCACTCACCGAAGGCTCGACCCGGCTGTGGGGCGGGCGCTTCGCCGGCGGTCCGGCCGAAGCACTGGCCCGGTTGTCCGTCAGCGTCCAGTTCGACTGGCGGCTGGCCCCCTACGACCTGGCCGGTTCCCGGGCACACGCCCGGGTGCTGGCCCGCGCCGGGCTGCTGTCCGCCGACGAACTCGGCCGCATGCTGGCCGCCCTCGACGACCTGGAGGCGGCCTGCGCTTCCGGCGAGTTCCGGCCGACGGTGGATGACGAGGACGTGCACACCGCGCTGGAGCGCGGCCTGCTGGAGCGCCTCGGCGCGCTCGGTGGCAAGCTGCGCGCCGGCCGGTCGCGTAACGACCAGGTGGCCACCGACCTGCGGCTCTACCTCCGCGACCACGCCCGGGGTGTGGCCGCCCGCGTGGTGGAGTTGGCCGACGCGCTGACCGAACAGGCCGAGCGGCACGTGGACACGCCCGCGCCCGGCATGACCCACCTCCAGCACGCCCAGCCGATCACGTTCGGCCACCAGTTGCTGGCGCACGTCCAGGCGCTGCTGCGCGACCTCGACCGGCTGCGCGACTGGGACCGCCGGGCGGCGGTCAGCCCGCTGGGCGCGGGGGCGCTGGCCGGCTCGTCGCTGCCGCTGGATCCGGTACAGGTGGCCAAGGAACTGGGCTTCGAGCAGGCCGCGCCGAACTCGATCGACGCGGTGGCCGACCGCGACTTCGTCGCCGAACTGCTGTTCGTGCTCGCCCTCGCCGGCGTGCACCTGTCCCGGCTCGGCGAGGAGGTCGTGCTGTGGACGACGCCGGAGTTCGGCTGGGTCGAGCTGGACGACGGGTTCGCGACCGGCTCCTCGATCATGCCGCAGAAGAAGAACTCGGACATCGCCGAGCTGGCCCGGGGTAAGACCGGCCGGCTGATCGGCGGGCTGGTCTCGGTGCTCACCATGCTCAAGGGGCTGCCGCTGGCCTACGACCGGGACATGCAGGAGGACAAGGAGCCGGTCTTCGACGCGGTGGACACCCTGGAACTCGTGCTGCCCGCGCTGGCCGGGATGATCTCCACGATGACGGTACGGGTGGATCGGCTGGTCGCCGCGGCTCCGCAGGGGTACACGCTGGCGACCGAGGTCGCCGACTGGCTGGTGCAGCGGGGCGTACCGTTCCGGGACGCGCACGAGATCACCGGACGGTTGGTCGCGCTGGCCGCCGCCCGCGAGTGCGCGCTGGAAGAGGTGTCCGATGAGGACCTCGCGGCGGTGTCGCCGGAGCTGAGCCCGCAGGTGCGGGAGGTGCTGTCGGTACGGGGGGCGCTGGCCGCCCGCCGCACCCCGGGGTCGACCGGGCCCGGGCCGGTGGCCGACCAGCTGGTCGGCGTGCAGGACCGGCTCGACGGCTGGCGCGGCTGGGCGAGCGAGCGGGTGGTACCCCGCTGAACCTCGTCGAGTTACTGGCCGGCCCGGTCGAGCGGGCCGCCCGGGGGCTGCTCGGGTGCCGGCTGTCCGCGGGCGGGGTCACCGTACGGCTGACCGAGGTGGAGGCGTACTCGGGTACCGGGCTGGATCCGGCGTCGCACGCGCACCGGGGGCGTACCCCTCGCAACGAGGTGATGTTCGGTCCGGCCGGGTACGCCTACGTGTACTTCACGTACGGAATGCATTGGTGCATGAACGTCGTGTGCGGCGTGGAGGGCGAAGCATCCGCGGTACTGCTGCGGGCCGGGTCCGTGGTGGACGGCCTCGATGCGGCGCGAGCCCGCCGTACGGCGGTGCGCCGGGACGTCGACCTGGCCCGCGGGCCGGCGCGGCTGTGTTCGGCGCTGGGCATCGACCGCACGTTCTACGGCACGAATCTGCTCGACGGCCGCGGGCCAGGGCTGCTGGTGCCGCCGGACGGTCCGGTTGGCGAGATCGTGGCGGGGCCCCGGGTCGGGGTGACCGGCGCGCACGACCTGCCGTGGCGCTTCTGGATCGCGGGCGACCCGACGGTCAGCGTGTACCGGCGGCACGTCCCCCGTACCCGCCCGAGCGGGAAAGTCCTCTAACACCTTCCGCCGTTGACATGCACCCGTCTGGCTGCCTATCGTGAACAGGCAGCCACGAGGCTGCATGTTGGGAGTGGTCACCGAGGTGGATGAGGTCTTCAGGGCGCTCGCCGACGCGAGCCGCCGTCGGTTGCTGGACAGCCTGAACGACCGCAACGGGCAGACCCTGCGCGAGCTGTGCGTCGGGCTGGACATGGCCCGGCAGTCCGTCAGCAAGCACCTGGCCGTGCTGGAGGCGGCCGACCTGGTGACCACGGTGTGGCGCGGTCGGGAGAAGTTGCACTACCTGAACGCCGCACCCATCAACGCCATCAGCGAGCGCTGGATCGACCGGTACAACCGCGAACGGGTGCGCGCGCTCGCCGACCTGAAGACCGCACTGGAGCAGGAACCGATGCCCGATCCCGGATTCGTCTACACCACCTACGTCAACACCACGCCGGAACGGCTCTGGGCGGCGCTGACCGACCCGGCGTTCACCCGCCGGTACTGGGGCGTGGCCTTCGAGACCGACTGGTCGGCCGGATCGCCGATGGTCTGGGAGGAAAACGGCGTGAAGATCGCCGATCCCGCTCAGGTTGTCCTCGAAGCCGAACCGTACCGTCGGCTGTCCTACACGTGGCACACCTTCACACCGGAGTGGGCGCGGGCGCACGGGTTCGACGACGAGCTGCTCGGGCGGTTGCGCGGCGAGAGCCGGTCGAAGGTGACGTTCGACATCGAGCCGCACGGCCGGATGGTGAAGCTGACGGTCGTCCACGACGACCTCGACCCCGACGGCACCGTGGTGCGGATGGTCGGCCAGGGATGGCCGCACCTGCTGTCCAACCTGAAGACCCTGCTGGAGACGGGCGAGACCCTTCCGGCGGTACCGAACCCGAATGACCCAGGAGGTCGTGTGACATGAGTGAGCTCACCCTGACCGGTACCCCGACCGTGGCCGCCGACATGCTCATCCGCAGGCCGGTCGCGGAGGTCTTCCGGGCCTTCGCCGACCCGGCCGTCACCACCAGGTTCTGGTTCACCAAGAGCAGCGGTGAGCTGGGTCCAGGCGCTCGCGTGCGGTGGGACTGGGAGATGTACGGCGTCTCGACCACGGTCTCGGTCAAGGAGTTCGAGCGGGACCGCCGGATCGTCTTCGAGTGGAACGAGGACAGTCCGACGACCGTCGAGTTCCGGTTCGTGCCCTGGGAGGACGACACCACGTTCGTCCAAGTCACTGAGGTCGGGGTGGGTGGTGACGGGGACACGGCCGTCGCGTACGTGACCGGCTCGACCGCCGGTTTCACCAAGGTGCTGTGCGCGGCCAAGGCGCTGCTCGAACACGACGTCGTCCTGACCGTCGTGCTGGATCACCGCCCGCCGGGGCTTGAGGTCTGAGACCCGCCGCCCGACCCGATCCGACCCGATCCGACCTGGCGCGTGCTGGGCCGCCGGCCGCCGGCTGCCGGGGTGGTTGTCTGCTGGACGCTTTGCTCCGCTTACCTGTAGGCAACACTCGAACGCCGTTTGTGTTGCGTATGGGTAAGCAGAGCAAAGGCTGGCGCAGGAGGGTTGCCCCGGCGGGCGGAGCCGGACGACGGCCGCCCGCGGCACCGGCTTGGCGGACAGAGCCGGACGACGGCCGCCCGCGGCACCGGCTTGGCGGACAGAGCCGGACGACGGCCGCCCGCGGGACCGGCTCGGCGGGCGGAGCCAGACGACGGCCGCCCGCGGGACCGGCTCGGCGGGCCGGCCGACTCGGCGGACGATCGACTCAGCGGGACGATCGGCCGGCGGCGCCGAGCAGCACCGGGTCGCGCCCTCCCCGGCCGAGCGCGGCCAGCGCCGTGCGCACGCCCGGGCGGCCAACAGCTCCGGCGAAGCTGACCTCGCTGCGACACAGCTTGGTGAACGCCCGCCAGCCGGGCGGAGTGGCCAGCGTCCGGTGGAACAGGCCGGGGTGCCGCATGAAGGCGGACAGCAGCCGTCGCCCTGCGCGCATCTCCGGGATCAGTACCCGGTCCACGTCGCGAAGGTAGCCGTCCAGGGCGCGGTCGAACTCCGCCTCGTCGGCCGCCCCGGCTGCTGCCGCCGCGGCGGTTCCGGCGAAGGTACCCGAGCGCAGCGCGAAGCTGATCCCCTCGCGGGTCCACGGTTCGAGCAGGCCGGCCGCGTCACCGGCGACGAGGACGCGGCCCTTGCGCAGGGGGGAGTCGAGGGTACGGCACCGGGTCAGGTGCCCGGAGTCGTGCACCGGCGGGTACCCGGCCAGTCCGAGCCGGTCGACGAACCGCCGCAGGTACGCGCGGGTGCCGTCGCCCTGGCCGCGGGCGGCGATGACGCCGACGGTGAGCCGGTCGGACTTGGGGAACACCCAGCCGTACGAGCCGGGGATGGGTCCCCAGTCGAGCTGGAGCCTGCCGCGCCACCGGTGCCGGACCGGCTCGGGTACCGGAACCTCCACCTCCAGGCCGAGGTCGACCTGCTCGAACTCGACGCCGGCGTGCCGGGCGCTGACGCCCCCCGATCCGTCGGTACCCACGAGGACCCGCGCCCGTACCTGCTCGCCACCGGCCAGCCGTGCGACGGCCTGGCCGCCGTCATGGTCGATCGCGCGCACCATGGAGTCCTCGCGGATGCTGGCCCCGGCCTCGGCGGCGGCCTTGCGCAGGGCGTCGTCGAACTCGTCGCGCAGCACCATCTCCAGCAGCGGCCGGGTGGTGTCCTCCCGGCTGAACTCGCGGTCACCGTCGTGCGTGGCGGTCACCGCGTGGATGTGGTCGCGGGAGGGGACGGTGATCCAGGGTGCGACGGTTGCCAGCGACGCTCCGATCAGGCCGCCGCCGCAAGTCTTGTAGCGGGGGTACCGCGACCGTTCCAGGACAACCGTTCGGGCGCCGGCGGTCGCCGCGGTGATCGCCGCGGCCAGCCCGGCCGGCCCGCCGCCGACGACGGCGACATCCCACTCCTCGCGCATGGACACTTCACGAGCCTAATTGGCGGGACGGCGGCGGCCGGCGACGGGCCGACCCCTGGCTTCAGGACCGGCGGGCGTCGTCGGCGTCGGTACTGTAGGCCAGCTCCCGCTGTGCCTCCAGCGCGGCGAGCCGGTCGCGCAGCGCGGCGGTGATCTGCTCGTACGCGCCGCCGCCGAGGACCAGGCGCTTCGGAGCCGGCGACACGCCGGTCGAGTCGACGATGGCCCGGGCGATCTTGGCCGGGTCGCCGGCGATGGCACGGCTCAGGAACTCGGGATCGGCGCCGGTGAGCAGGCCGCGCACCTGCCCGACGACGGTGTCCCGGTAGGCGTCGATGGGTGGGGCGAGCATCAGGTTGCGGTTGAAGCCGGTGCGGCTGCCGCCGGGCTCGACGAGAGTGGTCTCGATGCCGAAGGGTGCGAGTTCCAGGGCGAGGGACTCGTAGAAGCCTTCCACGCCGAACTTGGTGGCGTTGTAGAGGCTCATGCCGGGGTCCGGTACCTGGCCGCCTGAGCTGGACAGCTGCACGATCCGGCCGCCGCCCTGGGCGCGCAGGTGGGGGATGACCGCGCGGGCCACCTGGATGGGGCCGACCAGGTTGACGGCGAGCTGGTGCGCGAGTTGTTCGTCGGACGCCTCCTCGGCGGCGCCGAGCAGGCCGACCCCGGCGTTGGACACCACGACGTCGACGCGGCCGAACCGCGCCCAGGCGCCGTCGACCGCCCGCCGAACCGCCGGGGCATCGGTCACGTCCAGGCTGGTGGTCCACAGCTGCGGGCCGTACCGGTCGGTCAGCTCGTCCAGCGCCCCGGGGCGGCGGGCCGTCGCCGCGACCCGGTCGCCGCGCTCCAGCAGCAGGCTGGTCAGGTGGTAGCCGAGGCCGGAGCCGGCGCCGGTGATGAACCAGGTCTTCGTCGTCATGATCAGCGGGCCTCCGTGGTTAATGGCGTTTACCAGGTAAGTGGTGTTAACCTAGCTCGCGTGACGCGACCCGCCAAGCGCCCGCTGGGGCACCACCACGGTGATCTGCGCAACGCGCTGGAACAGGCCGCGCTGGCACTGGTCGCCGACACCGGCCCGCGCGGGTTCACCCTCGCCGAGGCCAGCCGCCGGGCCGGGGTCAGCGTCGCGGCGCCGTACAAGCACTACGCGGACCGCGACGCGCTGCTGGCCGCGGTCGCCCTGCGCGGCTACCTGGAACAGAAGCGCCGCTTCTCGGAGGCGGTGGCCGGCGCGAGCGATCCGGTCGAGCAACTGGCCCGGTTCGGTTCGGCGTACGTGCTGTTCGCCGTTCAGGAGCGGGCGCTGTTCGAGGTGACGTTCGCGGCCGGGTTGGACAAGTCCCGCTATCCGGAGTTGGCCGAGGCCGGCAACGACGTGCTCGCGGTACTGACCGGACCGGCCGGTCGGCTGCGCGACGACCCCGCGGCCGCGCTGGAACTGGTACTGGCCGTCGCGGCCTCCGCGCACGGCCTCGCGGTCTTCCTGCTCGAAGGCGTGTTCGGGCCGGTCGCCGAGGCGCTGCCGGCCACCCGGCAACGTGCGGCCGACTCGGCCCGCCGGCTCGCCGGAAAGTGACGCGCCCGCGGCTCGCCGGGCAGTGACGCCGGCAGGCGTACCAGAAAGTCTTCGCAAGAAATCCGCGAAGCGGTGTCGGATCGGGGCAGCGGCGTTCGTAGCAGGGGTGAGAGGCAGCCCACGAGGGACGCCCCGAACCATAGGAGATGATTTTCAGATGCAGTACCTGGTCTCCGTGATCGACGACAAGATCAATCCCGGCAGCACGGACAGGCGGCCTGCCATCAGCGTGTTCAACGAACGACTGATCGCCGAGGGCTACTGGGTTTTCGCGGGCGGACTCGCGGACACCGACGCGGCCACGGTCGTCGACAACCGGGGCGAGCAGGCGGTGTTCAGCGACGGGCCTTTCGTGGAGTCGAAGGAGTACCTCGCCGGCGTCTGGGTGTGGGAGGTCCCCGATCTGGACGTGGCGCTCAAGCTCGCCGCCGAGGCGTCGAAGGTCTGTGATCGGAAGATCGAGGTGCGGCCGTTCCTGTGAGCGTGATCGACGTCCAGTCGGCGATCACCGAGGCGCACCACGAGGAGTGGGCGCGGGTGGTCGCCGCCCTGACCAAGCGTTTCGGTGACCTCGACATCGCCGAGGAAGCGGCGGCCGAGGCGTTCGCGACCGCCGTCGAGCGGTGGCCCGCCGACGGCGTGCCGCCCAACCCCGGCGCCTGGCTGACCACCACCGCCAACCGTAAGGCCATCGACCGGATCCGGCGCGAGAGCAAGCGCGACGACAAGCAGAGGGAGGCTCAGCTGTTGTACGACGACGACCCGCCCGAGCCTCTCGGCGCCATCGACGACGAGCGGCTCCGGCTGATCTTCATCTGCTGCCACCCGGCGCTGGCGATGGAGACCCGGGTGGCGCTGACGCTGCGCATGGTCGCCGGGCTGACCGTACCCGAGATCGCCCGGGCCTTCCTGGTGCAGGAGGCAGCCATGGGGCAGCGGATCACCCGCGCGAAGGCCAAGATCAAAGCGGCCCGCATCCCTTACCGGGTGCCGTCCATGGAGGACCTGCCGACCCGCCTCTCCGGCGTACTCGCCGTGCTCTTCCTCGTCTTCAACGAGGGCTACCTGGCGAGCGGCTCCGACAGCGATCCCGTACGTCACGAGCTGACCGCCGAGGCGATCCGGCTCACCCGCCTGATCCGTGCCCTCCTGCCGGAGGACGGTGAGGTGGCCGGGCTGCTGGCGCTGATGCTCCTCACCGAGGCCCGCCGCACCGCCCGGGTCTCGGCCAGCGGCGAACTGGTCACCCTCGACGAACAGGACCGGGGTGCCTGGGACGCGACGCTGATCGCCGAAGGTCACCAGCTGGTACGCGAACGCCTAGCCGCCCGGGTGGCTCCGGGGCGGTACCAGATCCTCGCCGCGATCAACGCCGTGCACACCTCCGCCCGCGACGTACGCGACACCGACTGGTCGCAGGTCGTCGCGCTCTACGACCAGCTCGTCCGCCTCGACCCGTCGCCGATCGTCGCCCTCAACCGGGCTATCGCGGTCGCCGAGCTCGACGGCCCGGAGGTGGCACTGGCGATCGTCGACCGTCTCGACCACTCGTTGGCCGGCTATCACGCCTACCATGCGACCCGTGCCGACCTGCTGCGCCGGCTGGGCCGCAGCCAGAATTCACGGGCGGCCTACGACAAGGCCATCGAACTGGCGACCAACACCGCCGAGATCGCGTACCTGACACGCCGCCGCAACCAACTGGGTCAGGCCGTGTCTCCTCCGGCCTGACGCCGGGCACGACCGGCGTCAGTCGAACGAGACGTGCTCGAACGCGAACGGGGTGGCCATCTCGTCCCGGCGCCGCTTGAGGTCGTCCAGCTCGCGGGCGAGGTCCCGCTTGTCGCGCAGCACGGGTTCGGCGACGTCCAGCGTCCTTAGCCGTTCGCCGATCGCCGCCGTCGCGACGTCCTCGACCAGCCGGTCGACCTCGACGCCGCAGGAGAACCGGTACTGCCAGATCCGGGTACGGGCGAACAGGCACCGCCCCTCGCGGACGTCCAGCCACGCCCAGCCCTCGGCGGCGCCGTCCCGCCAGGACACGGTGAGGCTGCGCACGATCGGGTCGATGAGCCGGCCGCCGACGTAGGCGTCGACGGCGGTGACCCGGGCGACGGCGCCGAGATCGTTGACAAATCCCTCGCGGCCGTCGGGCAGCCGGCCGGTGATGTCGCGGTACCCGGGCGGTTCGCCGCCGGTGGCGGTCGTGTACGCGTACGCGTCCAGGACGTACTCGATGAACCGCCGCGCGAACGGCGGGGCGCCGCACGCCGGGGACTCGACGCGCAGCAGCGGCAGGCCGGCGGCCCCGCACACGGCGGCGCTCGCCCGGTCGGCGCGGATCTCGGCGCGGTCGCCTGGGTCGTGAGCCTCGACGGCCAGTACCGTCGCGTCGCTCAACGGATCGGTCACCACGAACGCCAACGGGGTACGGGTCGCCGAGCTCCACTGGTGCGCGGTGATGCCGGCCGGCCGGTTGCGGACCACCTGGCCGAGTCGCTGTCCTTGCCGGACAAGGAAACCGGCGCGCTCGAAGGTCGTCGGCGCGCCGGGCGCCCGCACCGGCGCGGCTGTCTCACGGCTCGCGAGCCGATCTCTGATCACGGAGTCCGCTCTTTCTCTCTTGCCATGCCGCCCCAGGCTCGCAGCTATGCTAGAGATTGCCGCCAGAGATGAGGAAATCCACGATCGCGGCGGTGAGTTCCGGTGTGCCGACCGCCGCCACGTGGTCTCCGGGTACCGTGGCCCGAACGCCGTGCGGCAGCGTCGCGACCAACTCGTCGGCGGTCGCGGCGCGCTCGTCGTCGGCCCCCACCACGACGAGCGTCGGCACCTGGATGCCGCCGATCGGTTCGGCCGGCGTGGCGACCATCGAATCCATCACGTGCAGCAGCGCGACCGGGTCTTCACCGGCTGATCGCAGCCATTGCTCGGTGCGCTCCTCCGGTGAGCCCGGCTCGAACGTCCCCCACCCGTTGAGAATCGGCCGCAGGCGCGCCGAGGCGCCGCCTCCCGTGCCGAGCAGCTCCCGCATTCCCTGGCCCGCGACCACCGCCCGGCCCGGTGTCGCACCGCGCACCAGCATCCGCACCGCGATCCGCGCGCCGAGCGAGTACCCGCCGAGGTCGTAGTCGTCCAAGCCGAGGTGTTCGACGAGGGCCAGCCCGTCGTCGGCCAGCACGTCGAGGGGATAGGCGGCGGGGTCGTGGGGCTTGGCGCTGCGGCCATGTCCGCGGAAATCCGGCAGGATCACGCGGTAGCCGTGCGTCGCGATCGTCTCGGCCTGGCCGTGGCGCAGCCACAGCGTCCCGTCGCTCAGGAGGCCGTGAAGCAGCACGAGCGGCCTGCCCTCGCCGACCTCCCGGTAGGCGAGGTTCACGCCGTCACGGCCGGGGAAGAAGGACACTGCGAGATCGGGCATGTACCGCAGCGTATTCCGCGTGTCTACTCGGGACGCAACCAGAGCACGCCCAGCGGCGGTACCCGCAGCGACGCCGAGGCCGGCAAGCCATGCCACGGCTGGGGTTCGGCCCGTACGCTGCCCAGGTTGCCCACGCCCGAGCCGCCGTAGCTGTGCGAGTCGGTGTTGATCATCTCGGTCCAGGTGCCAGCCGTGGGCAGGCCCAACCGGTACCCCTCGTGCGGCAGCGCCGAGAAGTTGGCCACGCACACCAGCGTCGTGCCGTCGGCCGCGAGCCGGATGAACGCGACGGTGTTGTTGCCGGCGTCGTCACCGACGATCCAGCGGAACCCGTTCGGCGTGGTGTCCTGCGACCACAGCGCGGGACTGGCGCGGTACGCCGTGTTGAGGTCACCGACCAGTCGCTGCACGCCGGCCCGATCCGGATCCTGCAACAGGCCCCAGTCCAGGCCGCGGCTCTCGCTCCACTCCCGGTCGTCGCCCAGTTCGCAGCCCATGAACAGCAGTTGCTTGCCCGGGTGCGCCCACATGTACGCGAGCAGGGCCCGGGTGCCGGCCAGCCGGCGCCAGGTGTCGCCCGGCATCTTGCCGGTCAGCGAACCCTTGCCGTGCACCACTTCGTCATGGCTGATCGGCAGCACGTAGTTCTCGCTCCACGCGTAGACAAGCGAGAAGGTGAGCTGGTTGTGGTGGTACTGCCGGTGGATCGGGTCCTTGGCCAGGTATGACAGGGTGTCGTGCATCCAGCCCATGTTCCACTTGAAGCCGAAGCCCAGGCCGCCGGCGGAGGTCGGCTGGGTGACTCCGGGCCACGCGGTGGACTCCTCGGCCACCATGAGGATGCCGGGGTGGTGCCGGTAGGCGGTGGCGTTGACCTCCTGGAGCAGCCCGATCGCCTCCAGGTTTTCCCGGCCGCCGTACTGGTTGGGTGCCCACTGGCCGTCCTCGCGCGAGTAGTCGAGATACAGCATCGAGGCAACCGCGTCGACCCGCAGACCGTCCACATGGAACTCTTCGAGCCAGTACAGCGCGTTGGCGACCAGGAAGTTGCGCACCTCCGTACGGCCGTAGTCGAACACGTACGTGCCCCAGTCCGGGTGCTCGCCGCGACGGGGGTCGGGGTGCTCGTACAGCGGGGTGCCGTCGAATCGGGCCAGTGCCCATTCGTCGCGCGGAAAGTGCGCGGGCACCCAGTCGAGGATGACGCCGATGCCGGCCTGATGCAGCCGGTCCACCAGGTAGCGCAGGTCGTCTGGTTCGCCGAAGCGGGCGGTGGGCGCGTAGTAGCCGGTGACCTGGTATCCCCAGGAGCCGCCGAACGGGTGCTCCATGACGGGCAGAAACTCCACGTGCGTGAAGCCCAGCTCCAGCACGTACTCGGTGAGCTGGTCGGCCAGGTCGCGATAGGACAGTCCGGGGCGCCACGAGCCGAGGTGCACCTCGTACACGCTGACCGGCTCGCGGTGCTGCGATGCCTGGGCGCGCTGCTCCATCCAGCGCGCGTCGCCCCAGTCGTAGCCGGAGCGGTAGACCACGGAGGCGGTGGCCGGCGGTACCTCGGTGTGTGTGGCCAGCGGGTCGGCCTTCTCGCGCCACTCGCCGTCCGGGCCGAGGATCCGGAACTTGTAGCGCTGCCCGGGGGCGGCCGACGGAACGAACAGTTCCCAGATGCCGCTGCTGCCCATCGAGCGCATGGGCCAACCCTCGTACGGGCCCCAGCCGGTGAAGTCGCCGACCACCCGTACCCCTCGGGCGTTGGGCGCCCAGACCGCGAACGCGACCCCGTCGGCGTGCGGGTGGGCGCCGAGTATGGTCCACAGCCGTTCGTGGCGCCCCTCACCGATCAGGTGCAGGTCCAGGTCGCCGACCGTCGGTGGGTACCGGTAGGGGTCGTCCACCCGCTGACCGTCCACGTCCAAGCGGTAGTCCAGTACGGCACCCGGTACGGTCGCCTCGAACACGCCGGTCTCGTGGACCCGGTTCATCGGGTACCGGCCGTCCTCGGCCACCACGACGGCCTCCTCGGCGTCGCGCCGGAAGGTGCGGATGACCGTGTCGCCGCCGTTCGGGTGCGCACCCAGCAGCGCGTGCGGGTCGTGAATCTCGCCGCTGACCAGGTTGCCCATGATGTTGCCCATCAGACCTCGCCAGGGTGGTGGACGGTGAAAATGTGCGCGGGCACAAGGTACGGGTCCAGCCGTATCGCGTTGCGCTGGCCCCAGTCGTAGCTCGCCCCGGTCAGTTCGTCGCGCACGGTGAACCGGTCCTGCCAGTCCATGCCCAGCGCCGGCATGTCCAGAGTCGTGTTGCCCCACTGCACGTTCGCCGAGTCGAGGGAGCAGACCACCAGGACCGTGTTTCCGGTCGCCGGGTCGCGCTTGGACCAGCACAGCAGGGCGTCGTTGTCGATGTCGTGGAAGCGCAGGTTGCGCAGCCAGTGCAGGGCCGGGTTGTCTCGGCGGATCGCGTTGAGCTGCCCGATGAAACCGGACAGCGACTGGCCGGCCGCCTCCTGCCCGGCCCAGTTCCGGGGGCGCAGCTGGAACTTCTCGTTGTCCAGATACTCCTCGGCGCCCGGGCGAGCCTCGTGCTCGAACAGTTCATAACCGGCGTACATACCCCAGGACGGCGAGAGCATGCTCGCCAGTACCGCCCGGATTTTGAACATCGGCGGCCCGCCGTGCTGAAGCGTCTCGTGCAGGATGTCCGGGGTGTTGGGCCAGAAGTTGGGCCGCATGTGGTCGGCGCTCTCGACCAGCTCCTCGCAGTACGCCCGCAGCTCGGCGGCCGTGGTGCGCCAGGTGAAGTAGGTGTACGACTGGGTGAAGCCGATCTTGCCCAGGCCGTGCATGACGGCCGGGCGGGTGAACGCCTCGGCGAGAAACAGCACGTCCGGCTCCGCGCGTTTGACCTCGCCGATCAGCCAGTGCCAGAAGTCCAGCGGCTTGGTGTGCGGGTTGTCCACCCGGAACGCCCGGATGCCCAGACTCACCCAGTGCAGCACGATGCGCAGCACCTCGGCGCGGATGCCGTCCGGGTCGTTGTCGAAGTTGAGCGGGTAGATGTCCTGGTATTTCTTCGGCGGGTTCTCGGCGTACGCGATGGAGCCGTCCGGGCGGTGGGTGAACCACTCCGGGTGCTTGGTGGCCCAGGGGTGGTCGGGAGCGGTCTGCAGCGCCAGGTCCATGGCCACCTCCAGGCCCACCTCCCGGGCGGCGGCGATGAAGTCCCGGAAGTCGGCCTCGGTGCCCAGGTCGGGGTGGATCGCGTCGTGCCCGCCCTCGGCGGAGCCGATCGCCCACGGGGAGCCGACGTCGTCCGGCTCAGCGACCAGGGCGTTGTTCTTTCCCTTGCGGTTGATCCGGCCGATCGGGTGGATCGGTGGCAGGTAGAGCACGTCGAAGCCCATCGCCGCGACATCGGGCAGCCGGGCGGTCGCGGTGGCGAACGTGCCGTGCTCGGCCGGTTCGCCGGGCGCCGGCACCGCGACGCCCTCGGAACGCGGGAAGAACTCGTACCAGGCGGAGAACAGCGCGCGCGGCCGGTCGACCCAGATCGGGTACTCGGCGGAGCGGGTGACCAGCTCCCGCACCGGGTACCGCCAGAGCACGTCGGCCACGGCCAGGGCGGGGGAGACCCGGGCGAACAGCGGGATGTGCGTGTCGGCGAGCCCGGCCGCCGCTCCTTCGAGCCGGGAGTGCACCTGGGTGGGCGCGGTGGCCAGGGCCGCCTGGAGGATCTGCTGGCCCTCGACCAGGTCGGCGGCCACATCCTCCAGCCCCTGGCCGGCGTCGAGCTTCTTGCTGATGGCGTCGCGCCAGGTCAGGTACGGGTCGTGGAACGCCTCGACAGCGAAGGTCCAGGAGCCGGCCGCGTCCGGGGTGATCGTGGCGTGCCAGCGGTCGTGTCCCGCCTCGCCGGGCCTCATCCGGGTGAACGGGTGCGGGTCGCCGTCCGGACCCCACCAGACCACGTTGCAGCCCAGCGCGGCGTGGCCCTCCCGATAGGCGGTCGCGGCGACCGGCACGATCTCGCCGGCGACCGCCTTGGCCGGATAGCGCCCGCACTCCACCGCGGGCGTGACGTCCTCGATCGGGAACCGTCCAGTCATCGTCCCAACGTAAACCAGCCCGGCCCGGATCTCTCGGCGAGCGGATCGGCTACCCGAGTACCTGCTGGTACACCCGCATGGTTTTCTCGGCGATCGACGCCCAGGAGAACCGCTCGACGGCGCGGCGCCGCCCGGCCCGGCCCATCCGCGCCGCCAGCTCCGGGTCCTCCAGCAGCTCGGTGATCGCCGCGGCGAGGTCGGCGACGAACCGGTCCGGAGCGACCGGGTCGCCGCCGCCGGGCGCCTGGTCGATCGGGACCAGCAGGCCGGTCTCCCGGTCGGCGACCACCTCCGGGATGCCGCCGGTGGCGGTGGCCACGACGGCGGCCTCGCAGGCCATCGCCTCCAGGTTGACGATCCCCATCGGCTCGTAGATCGACGGGCAGACGAACACGGTGCTGTGCGAGAGCACCTGGATGACCTCGTGCTTGGGCAGCATCTCCAGCACCCAGACCACGCCGTCGCGCCGCTCGCGCAGCCCGGCGACCAGGTGCTCCACCTCGGCGGCGATCTCCGGCGTGTCGGGCGCCCCGGCCAGCAGGACGAGCTGCGCGCCGGCGGGCAGCCGGTCGGCGGCGCGCAGAAGGTACGGCAGCCCCTTCTGCCGGGTGACCCGGCCGACGTACGTGACGGTCGGCCGGTCCGGGTCGATGCCGAGCCGGGCCAGCACGTCGGTGCCCGGATCCCGGGCGTACTGCCCGGTGTCGATGCCGTTGTGCACCACGCGTACCCGAGCCGGGGCGACGGACGGGTAGCAGGCGAGCAGGTCGCGACGCATGCCGTCGGAGACCGCGATGACCGCGTCGGCCGCCTCGATCGCGGTGCGCTCACACCAGGACGACAGCGCGTAGCCGCCGCCGAGCTGCTCGGCCTTCCATGGCCGTAGCGGCTCCAGGCTGTGCGTCGTGACCACGTGCGGTACGCCGTGCAGCAGCTTGGCGACGTGGCCGGCGAGGTTCGCGTACCAGGTGTGGCTGTGCACCACGTCGGTGCCGGCGCAACCCGCGGCCATCTCCAGGTCGATGCCCATGGTGGCGAGGGCGGCATTGGCGCCGGCCAACCCGGCCGGTGTGGCGTATCCGGTGACGCCGGCCTGTGGCCGGGGACCGGGCGCCCCGAAGCAGTGCACCCGCACGTCGGCCAGCGGGCGCAGGTTGTCGGCGAGGTACTCGACGTGCACGCCGGCGCCGCCGTACACGTCCGGCGGGTACTCCCTGGTGAGCAGGTCGACACGTAGCGCGGGGGTGGTCGCGGGGGATGCGTCCATGGACGCACCCTAGTCCCGTATCGGCGCTCTGCACTGGCGCGGAGCCGGACTGGTGGTTAGCGTCCTGTCATGGGTAGCAAGGTGCTCGCCATCGTGTTGGCGGGCGGCGAGGGAAAACGCCTGATGCCGCTGACCGCCGATCGTGCCAAGCCCGCCGTCCCGTTCGGCGGGATCTACCGAATGATCGACTTCGTCCTGTCCAACCTCGCCAACGCCGGGTACCTGAAGATCGTGGTGCTGACCCAGTACAAGTCGCACTCGCTCGACCGGCACGTGACGATGACCTGGCGGATGTCCACGTTGCTGGGCAACTACGTGGCCCCGGTCCCGGCGCAGCAGCGGCTGGGCCCGCAGTGGTTCGCCGGCTCGGCCGACGCCATCTACCAGAGCCTCAACCTCGTCTACGACGCGTCGCCGGACTACGTGCTGGTCTTCGGCGCCGACCACATCTACCGGATGGATCCGGAGCAGATGCTGGCCGCGCACATCGAGTCCGGCGCGGCGGTCACGGTGGCCGGCATCCGCCAGCCGCTGTCCCAGGCCGACCAGTTCGGCGTGATCGACGTGGGCGAGGACGGCCGGCGCATCCGGGCGTTCCGCGAGAAGCCGACCGACGCCACCGGGCTGCCCGACGCGCCGGATGAGATCTACGCGTCGATGGGCAACTACGTGTTCACCGCGCGGGAGCTGATCGACGCGGTCACCCGGGACGCGAAGGACCCGCGCAGCCGGCACGACATGGGGGGCAATATCATTCCGGCGTTCGTCGAGCGGGGCGAGGCCAATGTGTACGACTTCCGGGACAACCAGGTGCCGGGGAGTACCGATCGCGATCGCGGGTACTGGCGGGACGTGGGAACCCTGGATTCGTACTATGAGGCCCATATGGACCTCATCTCCATCCATCCGGTCTTCAACCTGTACAACTCCGACTGGCCGATCCTGACTGGACACGGGCCGTGGCCGCCGGCCAAGTTCGTGCACGGCTGGCAGGAGCGGGTCGGGCGGGCGGTGGGTTCCATGATTTCGCCCGGCGTGGTGGTCTCCGGCTCGCTGGTGGAGAACTCGGTCATCTCGCCCAATGTGCGGGTGCACTCCTGGGCGCACGTCGAGGGTTCGGTGGTGATGGAGGGCGTGGACATCGGCCGTCACGCGGTGGTGCGCAACGCCATCATCGACAAGAACGTCGTGGTCCCCGAAGGGTGTGAGATCGGTGTGGACCTGGAACGGGACCGGGAACGGTACAAGGTGACCGACCGTGGCGTCGTCGTCATCGGCAAGGGGCAGAAGGTGGAGGCTTGATGTCTGGCAACCCACGGGCCGGTCAGCCCGCGCAGCCGTCGGATCTGGTGGATGTCGCGGCCGTGCTCGCCGCGTACCACGACGAGCACCCGGACCCGTCGGATCCGGCGCAGCAGGTCACGTTCGGTACCTCCGGGCACCGCGGGTCCAGCCTGCGCAAGGCGTTCAACTCCGACCACATCGTGGCGATCAGCCAGGCGATCTGTGACTACCGGCGGCTGCAACGCATCGACGGCCCGCTGTTCCTGGGTCGGGACACCCACGCCCTGTCGGAGCCGGCGACGCAGGACGCGCTGTCCGTGTTCGCCGCCAACGGCTGCCGGGTGCTGATCGACGAGCGCGACGGGTACACCCCGACGCCCGCGCTGTCGCACGCCATCATCAGCTACAACCTGGGCCGAGAGTCCGGGTTCGCCGACGGCGTGGTGGTCACCCCGTCGCACAACCCGCCGGACGACGGCGGCTTCAAGTACAACCCGCCCAGCGGCGGCCCGGCCGACTCCGACGTGACGCGGTGGATCCAGAACCGGGCCAATGAGCTGATGGCCGGCGGGCTGCGCGAGGTGCGCCGGGTGCCGTACGAGCGGGCGAAGTCCGCCGACAGCACCGGCCGGTACGACTTCCTCGCCCGGTACGTCGACGACCTGCCCTCGGTGGTGGACCTGGCCGCGGTGCGTTCGGCCGGCCTGCGCATCGGCGCCGATCCGCTGGGCGGTGCCAGCGTCGCGTACTGGGAGGAGATCGCCTCACGGCACGGCCTCGACCTGACCGTGGTCAACAAGACCGTCGACCCGGCCTGGTCGTTCATGACGCTGGACTCGGACGGGAAGATCCGCACGGACTGCTCGTCGCCGTACGCGATGGCCTCGCTGATCGCCCAGCGGGATGCGTTCCAGGTGGCCACCGGCAACGACGCGGACGCCGACCGGCACGGGATCGTCACGCCCGACGCCGGCCTGATGAACCCGAACCACTACCTGGCGGTGGCCATCTCGTACCTGTTCTCCCACCGGGACGGCTGGCAGGACTACTCGGCGATCGGAAAGACGCTGGTGTCCTCCTCGATGATCGACCGGGTGGCGGACGACCTGGGCCGGCAGCTCGTCGAGGTACCGGTGGGCTTCAAGTACTTCGTGTCCGGCCTGCTGGACGGCTCGATCGCGTTCGGCGGCGAGGAGAGCGCCGGAGGTTCGTTCCTGCGCGCCGACGGGCGCACCTGGACCACGGACAAGGATGGCATCCTGATGTGCCTGCTGGCGTCGGAGATCACCGCGGTGACCGGCCGTACGCCCAGCGAGCACTACGCCGACCTGACCTCCCGCTTCGGTGAGCCGGCCTACGCCCGGCTCGACGTGCCGGCCGACCGGGAGCAGAAGAAGCTGCTCGGGGCGCTGTCGCCGGAGCAGGTGCCGGCGAAGTCGCTGGCCGGGGAGCCGATTACCCAGACGCTGACCGAGGCGCCGGGCAACGGCGCGGCGATCGGCGGCCTGAAGGTGTGCACCGACTCGGGGTGGTTCGCGGCCCGGCCGTCGGGCACCGAGGACGTCTACAAGATCTACGCGGAGTCGTTCAAGGGGCCCGAGCACCTGGAGCGCATCCAGGAGGAGGCCCGGGCTGTGGTGTCCCAGGTTCTCAACCAGGACAAAAACGTGCCGGCCTAGCTTGCCTAGCTCACCTGGCCGCCGGCCGGTCTCCGGGCGGAGTCCGGCCGGCAGCCGAGGTAGGCGTCCAGTGCCGCGGCGCCGGCGAGCATGGCGTGGCCGCGGGCCGACAGGCGGGCGCGCCAGTCGTCCAGCATCGATGCGAGGGGTGCGACGCCCCCGGCGGAGCGGACCTGGACGATCAGCGGGGCGATCTGCCCCAGCCGGTAGCCACCCCGCCTGAGCTGGTGGATGAGCAGGGTGTCGCGCACGTCGGCCGCACTGTAGACCCGGTAGCCCGTGTGCGGGTCGCGGCGCGGCTGGACCAGGCCGGCGCGTTCCCACTTGCGCAGGGTGGCCGGGCGGATGCCGAGCCTTCCGGCCAGCGGGCCGACGAAGGTGTCGCCGCGTTCCTGCGGTACCGGGCCGAGGTCGCCGAGCGCCGCTTCGACGGCCCGGAGCGTGCGGCGGTCCTCGAGAAGCTGGGCGTGACTTTCGTCGATGATCGCGAGCGCGTGCTCGGTCGCGTCCCGGTTGATCGCCCGCATGACCGACGCGGCCGTCCGGTGGCCGTGCCCGGGCACCAGGGCGAGGAACGCGCGCAGCGCGTTCCCGTGCAGCGGCGTGTACGTGCGGTAGCCGTGCGCGCTGCGTTCGGCGTCCGGAAGGATGCCGGCCGCCTCGTAGTTCCTGACAGCCTGCGTGGACAGGCCGTGCCGGCGCGCCAGGTCAACCGGCCTGAGCTGCCCACCGCTTTGAAGGTTTCGCGCCACTGTCCTGCCGATATCGGGGATAAGTTTCAAACGACAGTTCAACGATACCGTTGAGGGGTATGACTACCGATATCCACGATGCGGTCCAGGTCGTTGAGGCTGCCTCTGTCATGGGGCTGCTTCCGGCCCGGCCGCGGCTGCTCGCCCTGGGCGAGCCCAGCTACGGCGAGAACGTCCCGCTCGACCTGCGCAACGAACTCTTCCGGCAACTCGTCGAGCGGGACGGCTACCAGACGATCGCGATCGAGAGCGACTGCCTGATGGGCCTGATCGTGGACGACTACGTCACCTCGGGTACGGGCACCCTCGACGAGGTCATGGAGCGCGGCTTCAGCCACGGGTTCGGCGCGTCCGCGGCCAACCGCGAGCTGGTGAGCTGGATGCGGGCGTACAACCACGGGCGGCCCGCGTCGCATCGGCTGCGCTTCGCCGGCTTCGACGGCCCGCTGGAGATCACCGCCGCCGCGAGCCCGAGGCAGGCCCTCACCGCACTCCACGCGTACCTCATCGCCCGGGTCGACGCCGGCCTGCTGCCGTGCACCGCGGAAACGCTCGACCGCCTGCTCGGCGCCGACGACCGGTGGACCGATCCCGCCGCGATGATGGACCCGTCCCGGTCCGTGGGGCGCACGCCCGAGGCCGAACAGTTGCGGCTGCTCGCCGACGACCTGGTGACCCTGTTCGACACTCAGACGCCACACCTGGTCGCGGTGTCCTCGCGCGACGACTGGGACCGGGCACGCCTCTACGGTCGTACCGCCACCGGGCTGCTGGGCTACCACCGCTGGCTGGCCGACCCGTCACCGGCACGAATGCGGTGGCTGCTGGCCCTGCGGGCTTCGATGATGGCGGCCAACCTGCTCGCCATCGCCGAGCGGGGCCCGGCGCTGGTGCACGCCCACAACGCGCATCTGGCGCGGGACCCGAGCACGATGCGGATGGGTGACCTGCCGCTGGAGTGGTGGAGCGCCGGGGCGATCGTCAGCGCCCGGCTGGGCGAGGACTACGCGTTCCTGGCCACGGCCCTCGGCACGATCCGGCATCGCGGTGTGCACGCGCCACCCGCGGACACCATCGAAGGGCTCCTGTACGCGCTGGGAGAGGACCGGTACGTCGTGGACGCCCGCCGGCTGGCCGCCGTCCTCGGCGACGCGACGCCGGCCCCCCGCGAGTCCGCCTGGTTCGGCTACTCTCCGCTGGACCCGGCCCGGTTGGCGAGCAATGACGGGATCGTGTTCGTCAAGGACATCCCCGCGGGGCAGGCGTGGTGGCCGGTGAGCTGACCGCCGGCCGGTCATGGCGGTGTTCCGTGGCGGTGTTCCGTGGCGACGTTCATTTGACGCCCGGGTGACTGAATCGTTCGGGACAGACTGAACCGTTCGGGACCGGCGGACGTGAGGATTGCTGGGGAATGACCCTGTCCGCCGGTCTGCGAGGAGGCAACCCGATGAAGGGTTGGGTTTCGGTCGTCCTGGGTGTGCTGCTGGTGCTGACCGGTCTGGTCTGGGCGTTGCAGGGCTTCGACGTCATGGGCGGCAGCGCGATGAGCGGCAAGACGATGTGGGCGGTGATCGGTCCGGTCGTGGCGGTGGTCGGCCTGGTCCTGGTGCTGCTCGGCAGTCGCTGGGTACGCCGCGCCGGAGCGTCCTCGTCGCAGGGCTGACCCGGGCCGTCATGGCGCGGCCAATGGAACGATAGCGGAGCCGGTTCGGCCGTTCGGCGGTTTACACAGCGAGCGATCATCATGCTAGCCTCGGCCGATTTCACCGCTGTGGATGCGGTGACCGACTGGTGACAGGTGAATCTATGGCAATTCGCCGAGCGAAACAAAAGCAACAGGTCATTGAAAAGCTGATGAGTGTCGCGCCCCCCGGAGAGACGTTCATCGCCAGCGTGCACTGCGAGACCGGCCCGAGCCCGTGGCTCAACTCGCTCTTCGACGAGGTGCCGTTCCTCGGCCTCATCGTCGCGCTGACCCGGAAGTTCTACTTCGTCACGCTGACGAACACCTCGGTCGTCATCAACTCCGCCAACCGGTTCACCAACCGGCCCGGCGATGTGGTCTTCTCGTTCCCCCGCAACGCTTTCCCGGTCACCCGGGTGAAGCGGGCCACGGTGTGGAGCTCGATGCACGTTCAGCTGCCGAGCAGCACCAAGCCGACCCGGCTGAACATCCACCGGTACTGGCGCAACGAG
The DNA here is from genome assembly GCF_016862975.1 of Rugosimonospora africana. GTDB lineage: Bacteria > Actinomycetota > Actinomycetes > Mycobacteriales > Micromonosporaceae > Rugosimonospora > Rugosimonospora africana. The sequence continues at coordinate 18,525 of NZ_BONZ01000051.1, read as the reverse complement.
TTCGACCAGCTGCTGGCCGTCGTACCGGCCTCCGTCGAGGGATCGCCGGCCGCGGCGATCGCACCCGCGCCCGAGGCCGCCCAGGCATGACGGCCGTGACGGCGGGGACCTGACCGGTCGAGGCACCGCCTGCCTCCCGGACGTGCACCCGCTGTCCAGCCCACTCGCCCTTGCTCTGCCCACCCCGCGTGATGCGCCTGCGCGCGGTCGCGCCCCCGGGTGGGCAGAGCAAGGCGCGCCGGCCGCGCCCGTCGCTCCGGGACCGGCGGCGCCTCAGAGGTCGATGACCAGGCCGCCGGTGGCGATGTCCACCTCGCCGTCGTACCGCTCGCGTGCCGCGGCAAGGGCGGCCTCGGGGTCGGCACCCGGCCACAGGTGGGTCAGGGCGAGCCGTCCCGCTCCGGCGGCGGTTGCCTGCCGGGCCGCCTGGTCGGCGCTGCTCAGGTCGGACCGCGAGTCCTCCGGCACGCGGTCGGCGAACGTGGCCTCGGCCAGCAGCAGGTCTGCGTCGCGGCCCAGCTCCACCACTTCGCTGCTCGGCCCGGTGTCGCCGGTGTACGCCAGCGTCCGCCCGCCGGCCGACAGCCGTACGCCAGCGTTGGGCACCCAGTGCGGCAGCAGCCGGGTGTCCGCGCGGAACGGGCCGAACTTTAGCCGGTCGCCGGCGGTGAACTCATGCAGGACGTACGCGTCGTCCAGCATCCCCGGACGGTCCAGCGCGAGGACGGCGTCCAGCGCGCCGGGCAACGCGTACACCGGCAGCAGCGCCGGCTTGTCGTCGCGCAGGTGCCGCGCCCGCAACAGCGGATTCAGGTCCGCGCAGTGGTCGGGGTGGCCGTGGGTGATGAACACGGCGTCCACCAGCTCGGCCGGTACGTGCGCCAGCAGCCGGGGCACGGTCGCGTAGCCGAGGTCCACGACCAGCCGGAACCCGTCCTGCTCCACCAGGTATCCGCTGCACGCCTGGCCAGCTGACGGCCAGGCGCCACAACTGCCGAGTACGGTCAACCGCATTCCCCGACCCTATGCCCGCCCGCCGTTCAGTCCGGTGGGATCGGCCGAACGCGCCCCGGTGCGACCGGCCGCCGGCCGGAACGGGTCGGTAAGTACCGACTAGCACTGTTCGCCCTGACCGTGAGCAAGGACACGACGCGCCGAATCCCGCGCCGTGGTCGGGCATGATCGGTGCGTTCAGGTGTACCCGGCCCCGAGGAAGGCAGCGTGATGGTGGGCCAGACGCAGACCGTCGGAGTGGGATTCCGGTCCGAGCGGGGCCCGGTGCTCATCTCGGTGATGCTGTCCACCGGGTTGGTGGCGCTGGACAGCACCATCATCGCCACCGCGGTGCCCTCGATCGTCCGGGATCTCGGTGGGTTCGCCCACTTCCCCTGGCTCTTCTCCGTGTACCTGCTGACCCAGGCGGTGACCGTCCCGCTGTACGGCAAGCTCGCCGACGTGGTCGGCCGCAAGCCGGTCATGTTCTTCGGCATCGCCGTGTTCCTCGCCGGCTCCGTGCTGTGCGGGGCAGCCTGGAACATGCTCAGCCTGATCCTGTTCCGGGCGGTGCAGGGCATCGGCGCGGGCGCGGTACAGCCGATCAGCATGACGATCGTCGGCGACCTGTACTCGGTGAAGGAACGCGCCAAGGTGCAGGGCTACGTCGCCGGTGTCTGGGGCGCGGCGTCGGTGCTCGGGCCGACACTCGGTGGTGTCTTCGCCCAGTACCTGTCCTGGCGCTGGATCTTCTTCGTGAACCTGCCGCTCGGCCTGGCCGCGGCGTGGATGCTCGCCCGGCACCTGCACGAGCAGATCACCCGTCGCGCGCACCGCATCGACTACACCGGCGCGGCGCTGCTGATCGGCGGGTGCTCGCTGGTCATCCTGGCCACCCTGCAGGGCGGCACGAGTTGGGCCTGGCTGTCGGCGCCCAGCGTGCTCATCTTCGCGGCCGGCGCGGCCATGCTGATCGCGTTCATCGCCGTCGAGCGGAAGGCGGCCGAGCCGGTGCTGCCGCTGTGGGTGTTCCGCCAGCGGACCCTGGTCGGCGGCAACCTCGCCTCGTTCATCGTGGGGGCGCTGCTGATCGGGCTGAGTTCGTACGTGCCGAACTTCGCCCAGGGAGTCCTCGGGGTGGGCGCGGTCGTCGCCGGGTTCGTCCTCGCCGCGCTGACCGTCGGCTGGCCGCTGGCCGCCTCCCTGTCCGGCCGGATCTACCTGCGCATCGGTTTCCGCGACACCTCGCTGATCGGCGGCGTGGTCATCGTCATCGGCACGGTGATGTGCCTGCTGCTGTCCCAGGACACCAACGTGGCCAGTGTCTCCGCGGCCTGCTTCGTCATCGGCGTCGGGCTCGGGCTCGTCGCCAGCCCGACGCTGGTAGCCGTGCAGTCCGTGGTGGGCTGGGACCGGCGCGGCGTGGTCACCGGTACCAACATGTTCTTCCGCTCGATGGGCAGCGCGCTGGGCGCGGCGGTGTTCGGCGCGATCGCCAACTCCACGCTGGAAGACCGGCTGTCGCACCCGCCGGCGGCGCTGTCCGGCAGGCTGCCCAGCGGCAGCGACGCCACCAGCCTCGTGCTGGGTAGCGGGGGACAGCCGTCCGAGGTGGCGGAATACCTGAAGTCCAGCCTGTACGAGGCCACCCACCACGTGTTCGTCGGGCTGGTCATCGTCGCGGTGGTGGGCGCGGCGACCGTGCTGCTGATGCCCCGCCGGCCGGCCGGCCAGCTGACCGACTGACACGTTCGCGGTAAACGGTTGGACCGGCCGGCGGCGCGCGCATAGCATCCGGCTCATGCGATTACGTTGACGCCCGGTACCCGCTTCCGCACGCCGGTTCGCCCGGCTGGTCGTCGGCTGGACCGCGTTCGCCGACACGATTCCGCTGTACGCCCTCTACGCGCTGCTGTTCGCCCACGCCGGCCTGACCGGCGCACAGATCTCCGCGCTGTTCGCGATCTGGTCGGTGGTCGGCTTCGTCGCGGAGGTACCCGCCGGGGCGCTGGCCGACCGGTACTCGCGCCGGGGCATCCTGGCGGGCGGCGCCGTACTCCAGGCATGCGGGTACGGGCTGTGGCTGCTCGTCCCGTCGTTCGCCGGCTTCGCCGGGGGATTCGTACTCTGGGGCGTGGCCGGCGCGCTCACCTCCGGGACGGTGGAGGCCCTGCTGTACGACGGGCTCGCCGCGACCGGAGCCGAGGAGTCTTACCCCACGGTGTACGGCCGGGTCGAGGCGGCCGGCCTGCTCGTGCAGCTTCCCGCCGCCGGATGCGCGAGCGTGTTGTTCTCGTTCGGCGGGTACCCGCTGGTCGGCTGGGTCAGCGTCGGCTGGTGCCTGGCGACCGCCGCGCTGGCGTTCCGGTTGCCGCGCCAGGCGCCACCGGATCCGGCCGAGCCACAGTCCTCTGTGGACACTCCCGCCGCCGGGCCCGACCGGTCTCTGGTCGGGCCGCTCAAGCGGCTGGCTCACACCCTGCGCACGGGCCTGGTCGACACCCTCACCCGGCCGTCGCTGCGTAACGCCGTGATGCTGGTCGCCGCGCTCGGCGGGATGGACGCCGTCGAGGAGTACTTCCCGGTGATGGCGGCGGGCTGGGGAGTGCCCGAGGCGTGGGTACCGGTGGCGGTGCTGAGCATCCCGCTGGCCGGTGCGGCGGGCGCCATGCTGGGCTCGGCCGCGGGTGGCGTGGGGCGCCGGGCGCTGGCCGCCGGCCTGCTCGGATCGGCACTGGCGCTGGCGGCGGCCGCCGGGCTGCACCGGCCGGCCGGGCTGGCCGCCGTGGCGCTGTTCTACGCGCTGTACCGGATGGTGCTGGTCGTCGTCGACGCGAGGCTCCAGGAGCGGATCGCGTCGAGCCCCCGGGCCACGGCCACCTCGGTCGCCAGTCTGGGGACGGAGCTGGCGTCGCTCGGCCTGTTCGCGGCGTGGGCGTCGGGTGGCGTGCCGGCCGTCGCGCTGCTGTTCTCGGCCCTGGCCGCTGTCCTGCCGCGCCTGCTGCGTCCGCCGGTACGATGATCAATTATATGATCGCCCGCATGCCTGAACTGATCACACCCACAGGTCGTCTCATGTCCTCGTGGCTCGCGGCGCGTGACGAGTGGTCTCCAGGTGCCCACCAGGACGGGAGCGGCTTGCGTCTCGCACCCGAAGCCGACCTCGACAGCCCCGAGGTTTTCGCGGCGTGGGTCGAGCGACTGCGGCAGCAGTCGGACCGGTCAGTTGCCGTGGGAGAAGGGCGCGTCCATGCCACCCACTGGTGGATCGTCGAGGGCGACAGCTATTTGGGAGCTATCGATCTACGGCACTATTTGAACGCTCTTCTGCTTGATGTCGGCGGACACATCGGCTACAGCATCCGGCCCTCCGCCCGGAGACGTGGCTTGGCCACCTGGGCCCTCGGGACGGTTCTCCTCGAGGCCCGCGCGCTCGGTCTGGATCGGGTCCTCGTCACCTGCGATGACGACAATGTCGGATCGGCGCGCAGCATCGAGCGCAATGGTGGCGTCTTGGAGGACGTCCGCACCACCGGCGCGGGCATCAAGCGGCGCTACTGGATCATTCTGTAGGCAGTGGTGCGGCCTGCTGGTGCCGGTCAGCGGTCCGGACGCCGGGGCAGGTGGTCGAACAGCCACAGCCACAGGCCGCGTCCGCGCCGTGCCATTGTCGCCTCCGCTTCGCGGGAGGCGGCGACCGCCGCGAAACCGTAGTCGCGCATCCGTTCCTCGTACCCGCCGATGGCCGCCACCAGCCCGGCCGAGTCGCCGGCCGCGTCCGTGAGGGCCCGGCACAGCACGGCGGCGTCCCGCATCGCGGTGTTCGCCCCCGAGCCGCGCGCCGGACTCATCGCGTGGATGGCGTCGCCGAGGACCGTCACGCGGCTGGGTTCCCAGGCGGGTACCGGGACCGAACTGCGTACCCGGATGAAGAACGTCTCGGCCACATCCGCCCGACCCACCAGTGCGCGCAGGTCCGGGTGCCAGGATCGGACCATCGCGGTCGCGACATCGTGCAGCGCGGCCGCGTCCAGCTCGCCCATCCGCTCGTCCGGCAGCGGGAAAGCGTCGCGCTGGGCCGAGATCGCCCACATCAGATAGTCGCCGGCAGCGCTGAGCGCCACGCCCGGCGCGATGGCGGCGGCGGCCTCCGGCGGGCGGCGGCGGAACCGGACGAGGCCCGCCGCCATGCCGATCCGCCCACCGACGACGGCGGTGAACCCGTCGTGCATCGGCGCCGGTACCAGTGGAAGGTTCGACTCGTTGAGCGCCGTCCGGCCGTACACGCACCGGGATCCGGTGTCCTCGATCCGCGCGTCCGGCAGGTACCGGCGGCGGACCACCGAGTTGACGCCGTCCGCGCCGACCAGCACGTCGGCGGCCGCCGTCGAACCGTCGGTGAACCGTAGCCGCACACCGTCCCCGTCGTGCGCGAAGCCGGCGAGTTCGTGTCCGAAGTGGACTCGGTCCTCGATGCCGGCGAACAGGATCTCGCGCAGGGTCTGCCGGTTGACCGATGTGGACAGACGCGCCGGATCGTCCTCGGGGCGGTGCGGGTCGCCGCGCGTCTCGTGCAGCACCCGCAGCCCGGAGGACAGCACGGTGAACGTGGTGCCCGGCCGGCCGGTGGTCGCCATGAACAGCTCGAACAACTCCGGCGGCAGGCAGTCCCGCAGGGCCAGGCCCGCGCGGCTGTCCACGTGCAGCCGGTACCCCTGCCGCCGCGCGTTGAGCTCGGGATCGCGCTCGTGGACGTCGACCCGCACGCCGGCGCGCGCCAAGCCCTGTGCCAGGCACAGCCCGCCCAGTCCGGCGCCGGCCACCGCCACCCGCAGTCCGCTCACGAGCGACACCGTAGCGTCCACGCGCACGCGGCGACGGGCGTCCTCCGGCCGGTGTCCGGAGGACGCCCGTCCTCTGCGCTTGCGTGGGCTGTGCTCGCCCCCGCCGAGGCCCGGCTCCGACTGCGCTCAGTCGAGCACGTCCGTCACGGTGCCGGCCGCCACGGTGTGACCGCCCTCGCGTACGGCGAAGCCGAGCCCGGGGTCCATCGCGACCGGACTGCCCAGCTCCACACCCATCTCCACCGTGTCGCCCGGCATGACCATGGACAGCCCGCCCAGGTCCACCGAGCCGGGTACGTCGGCGGTACGGAAGTAGAACTGTGGCCGGTAGTTGGCGAAGAACGGCGTGTGCCGCCCGCCCTCGCCCGTGGTCAGCGCGTACAGCTGGGCGCGGAAGCGCCGGTGCGGCCGGACACTGCCCGGTACCGTGACCACCTGGCCACGCCGTACCTGGCCGCGCCGGATCCCGCGCAGCAGCACCGCGGCGTCGTCGCCGGCCTGGGCCCGGTCGAGCGACCTGCCGAACGTCTCCAGGCCGGTGGCCACAGTGGACAGTGTCGGGCCTAGGCCGACGACCTCCACCGGCTCGCCCACGGCCAGTTCGCCGCGCTCGACCGCCCCGGTCACCACGGTGCCCCGGCCGGAGATCGTGAGCACGTTCTCCACCGGCATCAGGAACGGCTCGGCCAGCTCGCGGGGCGGGACGGGCACGTACCGGTCGGCCGCGTCGAGCAGGTCCACAATGGACTGTACCCAGCGCGGCTCGCCCTGCAGGGCACGCAGCGCCGACACCCGGACCACCGGTACCTCCTCGCCCGGAAACCCGTACGACGACAGCAGTTCGCGCACCTCCAGCTCGACCAGGTCGAGCAGTTCGCCGTCGGCAACCGCGTCGGCCTTGTTCAGCGCGACCACCAGGTACGGCACGCCGACCCGGCGGGCCAACAGCACGTGCTCGCGAGTCTGCGGCATCGCACCGTCGAGCGCGGAGACGACCAGGATCGCACCGTCGACCTGAGCCGCACCGGTGATCATGTTCTTCACGTAGTCGGCGTGGCCCGGCATGTCCACGTGGGCGTAGTGCCGGGTCGCGGTCTCGTACTCGACGTGCGCGATGTTGATCGTGATGCCCCGGGTGATCTCCTCCGGTGCTCGGTCGATCCGGTCGAAGGACACGAACCGGTTGGCGGCCGGGTCCCGGTCGGCCAGGATCTTCGTCATCGCGGCGGTCAGGGTGGTCTTGCCGTGGTCGACGTGTCCCATCGTGCCGATGTTGAGGTGTGGCTTGGTACGCATGAACTGGCTCTTGGCCATGGTGACTGCTCCCGAGACGGGCATGACTGGTGGCGGGACGGCGTGCGCGGGCGGGCGCCACTCCGCAATGTGTGGGAGACCGCGCCAGAACGACGAGCTGACACCCTTCTCCCTGGTTCTGCTGCCTGGGGAGAAGGGTCAGCTATCCAGCCGTGCCAGTCCTGCGCACACGGCGGCGGCGCCCGGCAGGCAGCTGCCTGCGGGCCGCGCGAAGCCAACCGTGGCGAACATGCCCGCAACGCTAGAGCGCGGCCGAAAGCGCCGGCAACCGAATTTCCGGGGACCGCGAGCGGTCGGGCTCAGCGGGCGTCGAGTTCGGTCAGCATCTTCGTTGTCTGGCCGGACCTGTTTGGCCGGTCTAGTGCCGCGTCAGGCAACGTTCGCCCCGTCCCTGCAACGGCAAATGCGTGACACGATCGACGCGCGTCGAGGAGGATGGGTTCGCCGGCGGACCCTTCGTCGGGTGCGCTGGAGGGCCATTGGCATGACCGGAATCGAAGCTTCGACCTCTCCTCCTCCCTTGCCGCGCTGGTTCGGACCTAGAGTCAGCCCAGATGACCCGGCTGTCTCGGCCCTGATCGCCCGCGTCGCGCGCGGGGCCGGATGGGCAGACATCGGCGGTGGGTTCAACCTCAACCTGCGGATAGACGCTGAGCCGCCGGTTGTCCTTCGGGTTCACAGGCCCTGGGTCCGCCGCGGGCGGGTCGCGGGACTGCGGCGCCTGCGGGAGCGGCTCCAGCGGACGCAAGTCCGCGTCGCTCGGCCGATTCCGAGTTCCGGCTGCGACCTCCTGAGGGTCGCAGATCGCTGGGCTGAGATTGAGGAATTCATCGATCATGTGCAGCCACGGGCGGACGAGGACTCCTACCTCCGCCTATTCGAGGAGCTCGGACGCCTTCACACCGCGCTCAAAACAGTCTGGGAGCCCAGTCCGCCCGAACCCTTCGACGACCACAGAACCTTCGGCCAACTGCGTTACTCGGTCGCCTTCACACGCCGCAGGCTCGGACCCGGCAGCGAACCGGTCGTGCATCGGATGCGCCAACTGACTGGCGAGCTCTCCAAGCTCCGGAAGGAGGTCGAACTGCCATGCACTCCGATTCATGGGGACTACAAATTGGGCAACGCGGGAGAACTGTCAGACGGCTCATGGGTCGCCTTCGACCTGGATTTCGCGAGGGTCAGGGAGCGGCTGTACGACATCGCGGTCAGCCTGCACCACGTCGCACGCGACGGCGAACTGCTCGAGCCGCGACGACTGCTCGACGCCTACGAAAGCACGGCTCCGGAACCGCTCACTCGCGACGAGCACCGATGGCTCCCCGGGGCTCTAGCCCTTGTACCCCTGCACTGGGCTGCCACCGCGGGGCTCGTGGGCGACGGCATCCACGAGGCCGAGAACGCAATGACCGCCGCCGATGCCTGGTGGTCGCGCCGGGCTGAACTCTCGTCGTAGTCCGGCAGCCGCGCTGGGGGACTGGTTCTGAGGCTAGAGAACCGCACGGCGTCGGTCCGAGCTGAACTGCCTCAGATCGTCGGATGGGAGTCACGCCGCCAACGAGGCGAACGTTGCCTGCCACGGCACTAGTTTGCCGGTCGGGAGTCGAGTTCGGTGAGCATCGGGGCGAGTCGCTCGGCCAGGGCCGGGTCGCTGCTTCTCATCTCGGTGGCCAGCGCGGCGAGGGCGGCGCCCAACGCGCGCCTCAGCTCCTTCTCGTCCAGCGACCGCACCAGCGTCGCTTCCAGCGGTGCGGTCAGCTCCGCCGGCAACAGGTGGGCGCCCTTCGCGTAGGCGGTGGGGTGCCCGAGGCGCAGGCAGGCCAGGGCGATCACCTGGGTGCGGAGCGCGCCGACCCAGTGCTCCGCCTGGAAGGCCCGGCGCCGTTCGATGCTGACCCGGGCGTGCAGCGCGTGGTGCCAGGCGAGCCCGGCGAGCCGGTCGCGTTCGGAAACCGCGGTGGACTCGTGGCGGGCGGACTCTTGCCGGGCGGGTTCTTGCCGGGCGGTGGGCTCGCGACCGGTGGGGGGTTCTTGAGGGGCAGCGGCCTCGCGACGGGCGGCGGGTTCGTGCCGCGCGACCGGTGCTGGCGCCTCGCCGTCCTGAGCCCGGGTGTAGACCACGCGCCAGTGCGGGCCGCGCGGGCCGAACTCGCCCGCAGGCGCGAACGCGAGGTCGACCTCCAGCCAGCCGGGCAGCAGGAACACCCGGTAGACCGTGCCGCCGACCGGCAGGTCCCAGTGGTGCCGGGCCGCGAAGTCCCGGTACAGCAGGCCGGTCCAGCGGTCCAGAGCCGCGTCCAGCGGACCGTCGACCGACAGCGCCAGGTCGATGTCCGACCACCGGTCGGCCTCGCCGGACGCGGACGAACCGATGACCGCGGCCGCACCGATGGCCGGGTCGGCCGCCGCCAGCGACAGCAGCCCCTCCCGTACGCGATCGCGGTCCTCGACGGTGAACATTGCCGCACTGTACCGGCCGCGTCCCTGGCCACCGTCGGGGTTCCCCCGAGAGCCGGCCGGCGGCGGTACGATCCGCTCGCGACTGGGCGCACGGTTCATGGGGAGGTGCACGGTGTCCAGCGATTCTCGACGAAGCACGACGCGGGTGGCTCTGACGCTGTCGGTGTGCGCGGCGGTCGTCGCCGGCGCCGTGTCTTGGTGGGTCCAGCGTGACGACACCGAGGCCAGCTACGGCGCGCAGGCGACCGCCAGCGCCAGCCCGAGCGCGGTGGTGCGCCCGAGCGAGCTGTACTCCAACGACGGCGGCACGCTGATCGCGCGCTTCGACACCGATCCCTCGGATGCCTGCCTCCGGATACCGGAAAACGACTGGGGATCCTTCTGTTCCTACTTCGTCGCCTGGTGGCTCGACCAGCCGGCCTTCGGCTCGACCCCGAAGGAACGCTCGGACCGGCTGCGCGGCGGCGGATACCGGATCGTGTCATCACTGGACGTGTCGCTGCAGGCGGCCGCGAAACGGCACGTCGAGGAGCAGTTGCCCACCGGCGACGCGCGGGCGCTGAGTGTGGTGTCGGTTCAACCCGGCACCGGGTGGGTCGAGGCGATGGCCACCAACCGAAACTTCCGTCCCGCCGCGCCGGCACCGAGCCCGTCCGCCGCGTCGAGCGGCCGCCGGGCACCGGACGCCGAATATCCGGACACCACGCAGCCGCTGGCCGCTGGCGGCGCCACGTTCACCGGTGAGCCCGCGGGTGCGACCTTCATGATGTTCGTCCTGGCGGCCGCCCTGGACAAGGGCATGCCGCTGAGCTACCCGATCGACACCAAGCCCAGATATGAGTCCCGGTACGTCATCGCGCCGGGCGCACCGGTGGCCTGCGACGGGAACCACTGGTGCCCGAGCAACGTCGGCGACCCCGCGTACCGGTCCGGGCGGCGCACGATGTGGGACGCGCTCGGCCACTCCGTGGTGACCTACTTCGTCCCGCTGGAGGAGCGGGTCGGTGTGCAGAACGTGGTCACCCTCGCTCACCTGTTGGGCATCTCGTTCAGTTCCCAGGCCGACGCGGTGTACGCGCGCGACGCGACCAACTGGGGATCGTTCACTCTCGGGCTGTCGGAGACGACGCCGCTCGAACTCGCGAACGCGTACGCGACCCTGGCCGCCGACGGCACGCACTGCGACCCGTTGCCGGTGCGTCAGGTGACCGACGTGGACGGCAAGGCGGTGGCGGCGGTCGGCCCGAAGTGCGGGCAGGTGCTGCGGCCGGAGGTGGCCCGCGCGGCGATGGACGCCGGCCGCTGCCCGGTGGGCGACCGGTCGGCGTTCGGCGACCGGTGTGGTGCCGGGACGGTACCGGCGGCCGCGGTACGCGCCACCGTGGGCCGGCCCGTCTCGGGTCAGGTCGGCGCCGACGTCGGTGGCTCCGACGCCAGCACCGCGATGGTGGTGGCGAGTCCGCAGTTGGCGACGGCGGCCATCGCCGCCCGGGGCGGCTGCCTGTCCTGCCGGTTCGGCACGAGTGAGGTCGGCAAGGTGGTCAACGCGGTCGCGGCCACCCAGCGGGATGGGCTGGCATCGTTGCCGTTCCGGGACTTCACGGCACCGCCCCGCGCCCTGGCGCTCGGCGGCTGACCGGCGATCACGCGTTTATTGGGTCAGGGGGCGCCAGAGCGTGCGAGTGTGTTCGATGGTGAAGCCCAGGCGTCGCAGGTTGGCCTGACTGGGTGACCCGAACGCGGTGGTGACCACGACCTGCCCGGCTCTGGTGTCGCGCAGGCGCCGCCGGATCAGGGCCGATTGGCAGCCTCGGTTGCGCATCGCGGGGATGGTCGCGGCGCCGGCGAAGTACGCGGCCTGCGGTGTGGTGTAGAGGGCCGCGGCCGCGGCGGGTCGGTCGTCGACGTAGGCGAGGTAGCGGCGGAGGCGTGGTGAGCGGTGTTCGATCGCCATCATCGCCCGTTGTGCCGATGCCGTCTCGGAGTTCAGGCCGTATCCGTCGAAGAGCGTTTCGAGGTAGATGCTGTCGTCCTCGCCGTTGCTGAGTTCGCGGATCTCTGGTTCGGTCTCGAGGGCGGGGACCGAGGAACCGGAAGCGGTTGCGCGCAGGGTGGCGTTGACTTCGGCTGCGTAGAAGCCGGCTCCGGCCAAGTGCCGGCCCAGCGTTGCCGAGGCGTGGCCCGCCCAGACTTCGATCAGTGGCGAGATGCCGACGTCGGTGAAGAAACTGCGGATGGCGGGGAGGTACGCGATGTCGTCGCCGTTGAAGCCGCGTGCCTTGTTGTAGGCGGGATGGCGAGTAAGGGCGCCCACCCGGGTCGCGGTCGTGTGTCCGAACCGGGCACTCGCCGCAGCGAGGGCGCTGTCGGCGGTCGCGCGAGTGAAGTCTTCATCGATCTTCGCCGTGATGACTGTTTCAACCTCGCCGGGGTGCCGGCTCATGCCGTGATCAGGAACCGGAAACGTGTCCGGTCTCATGGAGTGGAGTTCCGGCTCGCGTCACGCCGGTAGCTGTAGAGGATGAACCCCTGGTGGAACTTGCCCACCTTGTCGTAGAGCGCGCGAGCCGGGGCATCCTCCAGCGTGTTCCAGTAGAGGCTGGGGAACCCATGCTCCTTGGCGTCCCGCGCCGCCCACTCGATCACTGCCGTCGCGACACCCCGGCGCCGGACTTCCGTGTCCACGAACAAGTCCGCCAGATAGCATTTCCCGGCATACCAGACGCTGGCGTGGAACAGGTAGTGCGCGATCGCCACCATCTTGCCGTCGAGCCGGGCGGCGATCCCGCGGATCTGCTCGTCGTCGAGCAGGCGTCGCCAGGTCCGTTCGTAGTCGGCGTCGCCGCGCTCGACCCCGAAGTACGCATCCTTGCCACGGGCCAGCACTTCCCAGCGGGCGCGGTCGGATTCGGTCAGAAGGCTGATCTCCACCACGGTGCCCATCCTGCCCTACGGCGCTCGGCGAGAGCCCACCGCCGCGTCAGCCGACGGTGGAAAGCACCTCGTCGATGAACGAGTCCGTCCGGGTCCGGAGCCGTTCGACCCGTTCGTCGATGGTGAGGCCCGGGTCCGGGTGCAGGGTCGCCGACGGCTTGTCCAACCGTACGTTGCGGCAGCAGACCAGGTCCGCACAGATGTAGGTACCGACGGTGTTGCCGTTGCGCCCGGCCTGGCCGGTGCGGCGCGCCACGAAGAGCGAGACATTGCTCGCCGGCTGGCCGGTGCGGCACAGGGAACACATGGCCGCCACCCGGCCGGACATCTTCGACTCGGCCGCCCGCAACTGGACGCCGACGGCCTTGCCGTCCCGCCAGACGACCAGGTACCCGCGCAGCGGAGCCTTCGGATCGCGCCAGCCCAGGAAATCCAGCGTGCCCCAGTCGACGGCGGCCAACTCCCGGGGCAGCGTCATGCTCGCGGCCTCGCCGCGGGAGCAGTTGACCATCGATCGCCGAATGTCCTGTTCGCTCATCGGCTCCACGGCATTTCCCACCCTTCCGGTCGCCCCGGCCGGGCTGGTCACTCCGGCGGGTCCGCGTCGCTCCGGCCGGATCGGTGGCTCGGCGCGTCTGACGCCGCGCGACGACCCAAACCAGTCGCCGACCAACCTGGCTCGGCGCGCCTGTACGCCGCGCGACGACCCAGACCAGTCGCACCCTAACGACGCCGGCTCGGCGCCCTCAAGCCAATTTCCGTCGGGTTGCCGGGCTGCGACGCGGGACCGCGCCGGCCGGGACCCGGCTCGATGGGCACCCACCCGGCGGTGACTAGGATTCGGTTCCGGCGGGTAGCGGGGAAGGTGTGGATGCTGTGCGAGTGCTTGTCTCGGTCGACATGGAGGGCATCGCCGGCGTGGTGCACGGCGAGGACATCGCGCCCGGGCACAGCGAGTATGAGCGCAACCGCAAGCTGATCACCGCCGAGGCCAACGCCGCGGTCCGCGGGGTCTACGCCGCCGATCCGGCCGCCCAGGTGCTCGTCACCGAGGCGCACGCCAAGTTCCGTAACCTCCTGCCCGAGCTGGTCGACCGCCGCGCCGAGCTGTTGCGTGGTTCGCCCAAGCCCGACGGGATGATGGCCGGGCTCGGCCCGGATATCGACGCGGTGCTGTTCATCGGGTACCACGGCAAGGCTGGCACCCCGCGTTCGGTGATGGCGCACACCGTCTCCGGTTCGGTCGTCGCGGACGTGAGGTGCGACGGGCGGTCCCTGGGCGAGCTCGGTCTCAACGCCGCGCTCGCCGCCCATCACGGGGTCGCGCCCGCGCTCGTGAGCGGGGACGACACCGTGGCAGCGGAAGCGGCAGAGGTGGCGCCGGGCATCGCCTGCGTCGTGGTCAAGCGTGCGCTGGGCGCCCGGTCCGCCGCGCTGCTGCACCCGGACGTGGCGTGCGAGCGGATCGAGCAGGCGGTGCCGGAGGCACTGGCCGGCCGGGCCGCCGTCCGCCCGGTGCGCTTCGACGGGCCGGTGGAGCTGGAGGTCGAGGTGTACCGGCCGTACATGACCGAACATGCGCTGCTGATCCCGGGCATCGAGCGGATCGACGGCTGCACCCTGCGATACCAGGCGCCGGACTTTCCCACCGCGTACCGGCTCGTCGACCTGATCGCCACGCTCGGCGGCATCTGAAGCCCGGCCCGCGGCCGCGGGCTCATCGAGACGCTGACCGCGAACTGGTCGCCCGGACCAGAAACACGCGGCGGGAGCCGGCACTGCGCTCCCGCGCCACGGCATCGACGAAGCCGGCGGCCTCGGCGAGGGCGCACGCCTCCCCGGCGGTCTCCGGCATCCGCAGGTCCCCGACCAGTTCGGCGAACACCCCGCCGGGCCGGAACTGGGACGCCACCGGCAGGGTGAACCCGCACCGGCCGCCGGGGCGCAGCACTCGTCGCCAGTCGACCAGCGCCCGGGTACCCAGAAAATGCAGCGAGGACGCGCACAGCACCACGTCGAGGCTGCCGTCCGGGGCCGGCAGCGGTACCGCCGAACCGACCCGCCAGCCGATGGCACCGGACAGGCCCAGCCGATCCGCCCGCGCCCGTCCGGCCGCCACCATGCCCGCCGAGATGTCGACGGCCAGCACCGGTGTGGGCTGCGCCGGACGGGTCCGGGCGACCGCCAGCGCCACCGCACCGGTGCCGCAGGCGACATCGGCCACCGATTCGCCGCCGGTGGGCGCGACGAACTCGACCAGCGCCTGCGCCACCTCGTCGTGGTACGCGTCGTCGTACTGGTCCGCCAGCCCGTCGAACGCCCGCGCCAACCGGTCCGAATCACTCATGATCATTAGCCTAGCCGCCCACCGGAGGCCGGGGGCCAACCGCGCCCGGGACAGGTCAGCCGGCGGCCGGATCCGGCCGGCTGGCCGATTCGGCCGTTCGACCGGTGGCCGGCCGGCGCCGCCGGGCCAGCAGCTTGCGCAGCCACGTCATCAGCGGTTTGCGCGACCACAGGCCGACCAGCGACAGCCCGATCAGCAGCGCGAAGACCGCGACGGCCTTGAAGATGGCGTCGAGCACGATCGCCCGCCCGGTGCCGTGGTGGTCCTCGAAGAGGGTCGCGGCGAGCACCGCCACACCGAAGGCCGTCGTGCCCAGTCCGATCCAGGCCGCGACGATGCGCCGCTGCGTCGCCCAGTCCCGCAGGTACGGGAAGGAGATCAGGAACACCGGGGTGAGCGCGAACAGCGCGGCGATCAGGTACAGGTCGGCGAAGTGCGGCGCCCACATCGACAGTTCGTCGTTCCCGCCGGGTACCTCCGTCGTGTTGACGCCGAGGAACGCGATGACGAAACCGACCGAGACACCGATGAGGCTCAGAATGCCGGCCGCGAACGCGTTCCACCGCTGCCGCCCGTCGTCGCGGCGGCGCTCCCGCACGTCGATCGCGGTCAGCTCGGAGTGCAGGCTGCCGTCCAGCTGGTCGAACATCTGGCTGAGCGCCTTGGCCTGGGTGGACAGGTCCATCGCCTCGTACAGCGCGGTATGGAAGGTCTCGATGCGCATCAGCGGGAACTCGACGCTGAATGTGAGGTCGAATTGGAGGTTGCCCAGGTTGTCGGCCAGCTCCTCCAGGTCCGCTCGGGTCTGCAGGCCGGCGGTCTGTCGCTGTTTCTGGTCGCGGAACCGGCGCACCTGCCGGTACGCCTCGTGCCAGATCTGCCGGAACCGCGACGCGGTGCCGACCGCGTGGACGGTCGACAGGAAGATGCTGTCCTCGACGTAACGCTCGTGGCTGTACAGCAGGCTCACGTACGGCGTGACGAGGCCGAGGGTGATGAGCTTGCGGGTGGACGCCTCGCCCTGGCCGGCGACCGACGACCAGGTGGGCCGCACGAACTCGCCGTCGTCGGACTGCTCGACGAGGTTGAGCTGCTCCGGGATCTTCGGAGTACCGAACTCCTCGCGGTACGGCGGCGTGTCCCGGTACAGCAGCTCGCTGATCACCGACTGGGTCGGTACCCACTTGTCCTTCTCACGGCGGGCGATGAACACCAGCTGGTGGCGCTCGGGCAGCAGCGCCTCGGAAGGCGCCTCCGTCGGGTCATCGGTGGCGAGCGTGTCCCGGGTCAGGCCGTGCTGTCCCAGTTCGTCGGCGTAGGCAATCAGGCTCTGTCCGCGGATCGTGACCGCGGCCCCGATGCTCTGCTCCAATACCCGGCTGACCGACGTGACATTGTCCGGTTCAGACAGTGGCCCGGTCGTGAATCCGAGACTCACCGCGAGCACGACCTGATTCGAGGGCAGGGCGAACAGCGCGGCGTCGGATTCGGTCATCGTTATCCCGGTGACCGGCTCGGCGATCGCGATGTCCCCGGCACCGATCGGCCCACCGAGGAAGGAGGGTGGCAGCAGCCGGGGCAACTGGTCCTTGTAAAGCTCGTAGTGCCGGGTCAATCCGCTCAGCTCAAGCTTGGCGCTCAGATCCTGCCGCTTCTGGCCGAGATACAACCAGGACGTGGAATAGATGCACACCACGCGAAGCCTGCACCGGTCGGTTCCGTTTGGCTCACTCGTCATTTGGAATCCCGCCACTATTGGCCACGCGCTATTGGCCACAAGAACGACGACGATGGTCGCCTCTTTCTATCGCGTATCACGATCGGTGGCGTTCATACAAACGGGCGGGACTGAGCCACGGGACTGTCGGACTTCAATCCGTTGCGGGCAGGTCGATCAATCTTTACGGCACGGGGCGCCGGATACTTGTCCAGCCCACCCGAACCCGGCACCAGGAGGAGCGCGAACGATGACGGAAACCGAGACACGGGACAGCGACGCGGACGGTTGGTTGGCGGACACCCGGGCCTCCTACGACACGGTCGCCGACAGCTACTCCGACTTCGCCCGCAAGGCACTGACCGGGGAGAGCTATCTACGTGCCGCCCTGACGTTGTTCGCCGACCTGGTCCACACCGCCGGTGGCGGACCGGTGGCGGACGTCGGCTGCGGACCAGGGCACGTGACCGCTCACCTGCACGAGCTTGGCCTCGACGTCTTCGGCATCGATCTGTCACCGGCGATGGTCGATATCGCCCGGCGGGAACATCCCGACCTGCGGTTCGAGGTGGGCTCGATGACGAACCTGCGACTCGCCGACGCCTCGGTCGCCGCGCTGCTCGCCTTCTGGTCACTGATTCACATCCCCGACGACGAGATTCCCACGGTACTCGGCCACTTCCGGCGGGTGCTGCGTCCCGGTGGGCCTCTGCTGCTCGGCTTTCACGTCGGCGATCAGTCACGGCTGAAGACGGAGGGCTATGGCGGTCACCCGATGAAGGTCTACGTACACCGCCGCCAGCCGGACCGGGTGGCCGCCTGGCTGCGTGAGGCCGGATTCACGGTCAGGGCCCAGCTGCTGACCGACCTCGATGAGAGCGTCCCGGGAGCGATCCTCATCGCGTACCCGTCGGCTTAGGCGGGCCGGAACAGCGCGGCGGTCGCGCCCCGGGTTGCCGGGGAACGACCGCCGCGCGGAACGGGTCAGCGGTCGGTGGCCGGTGGAGCTACCAGCCGACGGCGACCAGTAGCCACTGCGGGCTGCCATGCGAGATGAAGGAGGACTGGCCCGCGTAGTCGTCGTAGGGGAATCCGTAGGCCAGGTGGTTGATGGCGTTGTCGTGCCAGAACTTCGCGTAGTAGTTCGCCGGGGCGGCCCGGTAGTACTGGGTGGGATCCGACCACTGCGACTGGGGCAGCTGGGCGACGTGCCGGTTGAGGGCCGCGCACATGCCCGGGTTGTTGGCCAGCACGCCGGCGCAGCCGGTGATGTCCGACGTCGGGGCGTTGACCCCGACCGACGCGGCGTAGCTGGTGAAGTAGTTCGCGTACTGGCCGCCGGTACGGAAGTTCGGGTCGCTGCCGGGTGCCGGGATCCGGTACGGCGCCTGGTCCTGCGCCAGCGGCTTGAACTCGGTCGGTACCGAGTTCATGAACCGCTGGAACGTCGCGGTCCGGCTCTCCGAGAAGGTGTTGTAATCCTCGCCGACCGACACGTCGTACCCGTCGTGTGCGTGCAGGCGCATCGCCAGCTTGAGCCCGAACGCGTCCACCCGGGTGGTGTTGCCGTTGAACACCGTGGCGCCGACGGTGAACTCGATGAAGTCGTAGTACTGGCTGTTGGGCGAGCCGAGATAGAAGTACATCCGGCCGGCGGAGTTGGCCGGCATGTCCAGGTACGGCTGCTCCGCGATCGAGTGGGTCTGACCGTTGAAGCTCCAGTACACCTGGCTGTCCGGGTACTGGCCGTTGGTTCGGTTGAGCACCTTGACTTCGAGGACGTTGTGAGCGGCGGGGATGCCGCTGGTGTCGCCCCAGAACGAGTCGGGCGGCGGGTTGCCGGTAGTGGTCGGGGTCGGCGTCGGGCTCTGCGACGGTCCCCCGGTCGGGCCGGTGGTACCGGTGATGTGGACGGA
>NZ_BONZ01000050.1 GCF_016862975.1 Rugosimonospora africana | reverse complement strand
CCGTGAAGCGTCAACCCGGCACGGCATCCGCCGGTCAGACCGGGACCGTCCCACCGCAAGGTAGGACTATCGATCGTGTGCTCACTAGAGTGCACTGAAAGGTAACGGTCGATGGACCTGACGCGGGAGCACGTCGAGGCCCTCGCCGCGCAGGGTGTGACCCGAGTCGTTGTAGCGGCCGCCGCCACCGAGCCCGACGAGCAACGCGACGAGATGTCGGCGTTCGCCTAACGGCTCGGCATCCCGGTCTGACCCCCGGCCCGGACGACGCGCGGGACGTGGCCGACCCTCGCGCGGTACCTGGCCGCGCGCCCGGTCGGCGCGGCGAGAGGCGCCGGCGGATGCGTGTCCGGTATTCCTCCCATGCCCGGCGACTCGTTACCAGTTCGGCACTCCGCAGACATTAACCGAGCAATTCGGGCTCGGCTGCCCGACCATTAAGCCGTTTTGCCGGCCCATACAGCTAATTGCCGATGCTTCGTCCGCTTATCACACCGGCTGAATCGCCTCGCGCATGTATCGGCCACTAAGGGGAGCGCCGTATCGAGGGTGTGTGGAGGATCACCGAGCCGCCAGAAAGAACCGGTGTTGACGGGGCTTCCTACACGGTGTCAAGATCCCCGCTGGGGCGTGTGATCGTTTAACAAATTTCCGGGTAACCGAGGCGCGCTCTAGCGTCGGGCTGCCTTGAGCAGACGGCGCGCACGCCATTCGGACACTGGGAGTGGACCTCATGCGCGGCAAGAAGCGGCAATCGTTGCGCCGTGAGGAACCGGTCGCCGAAGGGGACGACGGCTACCTGCCACAACCGCCGAGTGACGAAGAGAAGTACAGCTATTTTCAAAAGCCTAAACCGTGGATTTTCGCCTGGATATTCATCAGCGCACTCGGCATCCTTTATGGCTATGTCATGGTGGCGCTCAAGACCCCGTGGACCACGCCGGCGCTGCTCTTCTTGCCGATCATGCTACTCCCGGTTCTCGTCAACTTCTGGTTGCGTAGCCACAAGCCGAGACTGACTCTGCCTCAGCACGAAGCGGTCATTAACGGGTATCGGCCGGACCCCACGGACACGGTGGATATCTGGGTACCGATTTGCGGCGAGCCCCTGCCGGTACTGCGCAACACCTGTCACGCGGTCGCGGCCATCCGTTGGCACGCACCGGTGATGCGGTACTTGCTCGACGACGGCGACCGGCGTCCAGAGGTGGAGCGGATGGCCCTGGAGTACGGCTTCGTCTACGTGCGCCGACGAGAACCAGTCCCGGGTCGGCCCCCTCAGGAGGGCGAGCGCGGCTGGCTCAAGAAGGCCGGCAACATGATCAACGCGTTCGACCTCTCCATGGGAAAGTTCGGGGTGGTATTCGACGCCGACTTCGCGCCCCGATCCGATTTCCTGTACGAGACAGTGCCCTACATGCAGGACGATCCGAAGATCGGCATTGTCCAGACCGCGCAGTATTTCGACATCGAACCGTGGATGAACTACGTCCAACGAGGCGCCGGCAGTCTTCAAGAAATCTTCTTCCGCTGGATCCAGCCCGCTCGCGACGTCTGGCGGGCGGCCATCTGCGCGGGTACCAACGTGGTCTATCGGCGTGCGGCCGTGGAGTCGGTCGGTGGCTTCGCCCGGGTGCCGCTGGGCGAGGACGTGAATTCCGGCGTGAAGCTGTGGACCGGCGGCTGGGAGACTCGCTACCTCCCGCTGGCTCTCGCGAAGGGAGTCGCGCCTGACACCTGGCAGGCGATAACGAACCAGCAGCAGCGATGGTGCCGATCCTCGATGCTGCTGATGACCGAGCGGCATTTTCGGGACGCCCAGTTCAATTGGCAACAGCGCACCGCGTTCTGGGCGGCCTTCCTCTATTACATGGCTTCGGCGGGTCTGCTCATCACCGCGCCATTTCCCACACTCACCATGCTCTGGTTCTTCCCGGAGAACGTTCTTCCGCACAATTACCTGCCGATGATTCCCGCTCTCCTTTCCACGCTGCTCGTCTTTCCGATGATGGCCAGGGGATGGCGACCCGGCATCTTCCGGCTCTGCCTCATCAATTCGGCATGCCACGTCATCGCGATTACCGACGCGCTGCGCGACAAGGTCCAAGAGTGGGTGCCGACCGGTGCCGTGAACAAAGTCGCCAAGACGAAGAAGAAGGGAGCCCCGGAGCGTGTCTCCAGGCTCCTTCGAGTCTGGATCGTCGTCGTTCAGGCCCTGCTCTGGGGCGGGCTGGCTCTGCGCTTTCGCGAATACGGCTTCGGTCCGCTCTGGGCGACCGCGCTACTCGCCGGCGTTCAGCTCTACATGGTGTTCCCGTTGTTGCGCCCGTCGTACGGCATCCGCGAGGCAACCCCGCCGTCACCGGCGCCGACACCGGGCGCACCGAGCCGCGTCCCGGCCCCGGCCCAGTTCCACCCGCGCCAGGCGAGCGTTCGAGCCCCCGTCTCAACTCCGCGCGCAGCGCAACGGACACCGATGCCCGACCAACGGGTGCCGGCCGCGCCGCGCCCCGCAGACGCGCAGTCCTGGTACCCCCCGCAACAGCGAGTCGGGCGTCACTCGTACCCGCCACAGGATCACGACTCGCCGCCCTCCGATCGGGTACTGGGCAGGACGCCGTGAGGAGGGCACCGGCTCAGTTCCGCCTCATCGCCATCGTGGTCACCGCCGCACTGTGCCTGTCAGCGGCAGCCTGCAACGGTGGCCGCCAGCAGGAGTGGTCCTTCCGGGCGGCGAACCCACCCACCTCCAGTCCGTCGCCCGCCGGCCCGGTCGTTGCGAAGGTGGACGACGTCCTACCCGGCGATGGGCCGGTCTTCGGGGTGTACACGCCCGACCGATCGGCGGCCGGCTTGGCCACTGTCGCCGCGAAGGTCGGTTGCCGACCCGCACTGCAGGAGGTCTTCGGCTCCGTCATGGACGGTGTGTCCGTTGCGACGCTCCGCGGTGTGGCCGGCACGCCGATGCTTTCGCTCGAACCGTGGGTGAGCACGGGCGGGAAGAAGCAGCCCGACTGGTCGCTCGAGGCGACGATCGACGGCGACTGGGACAAGCAGTACGAGGCGGTGGCCCGCAGCGTGGTCGAGTACCAGCAGCCCCTGCTGATCCGCTTCGCTCACGAGATGAACGGGAACTGGTACCCGTGGGGGGTCGCCAACGGAAACCAGTCCGGTCAGTACGTGGCGGCGTGGAAGCATGTCGTCGACCTTTTCCGCAAGGCGGGCGCGACGAATGCGCTGTGGGTCTGGTCGCCGAACATCATTCGCGGGGCCAGTAGCAGGACCCTGAAGCCGTTCTGGCCGGGGGACTCCTATGTGGACGTCGTCGGCTTGACCGGCTACGGCGTGCGGGAGGCAAACCCGGACACCACCTACAAGGCAACGCTCACGCTGATCCACGCCCTGACCAAGAAGCCGATCGTGCTCACCGAGGTCGGTGTGCAGAAGGGCACCGACAAGAGGTCATGGATCAGCGGGTTCGGCTCCTGGCTGCTCCGAAACCCGCAGATCGCCGGGTTCGTCTGGAACGAGGTGACCCGTGACGGCGACTGGCGCTACGACGACAACTCGGGCGACCTCTCCGCCTTCAAGGCGAGTCTGAAGACCGCGAAGGTGTCATGCTAGTCAACGAGCGGAACTCACCACCTCCCCGCCAACGGCCCAACTCGCACGACGCCACCGTTCTCCTCCCGAGAACGCACGCGGGCACGGTCGTACTCCCTCGGCTGCCCCCGGAAGCGTCATCCTTCGCGGACCCGGTGCCCGCCGAAGAACGGCCGCCGTCCAAGCGAATCGCGCTGTGGAGACAGCTTCTGCTGTTCTGCGGGCCGGCCGCGCTGACCATCGCGCTGGGCTGGTACGGCATCGGGCAGCGGCAGATGTGGAACGACGAGTACGCTACGGAGCACGCGGCGACTCTGGCGTGGCACGACCTCTTCCGGCTGCTGGGCAACACCGACCGGGTTCTGACCCTCTACTACGTGCTGATGCATTTCTGGGTCTCGGTTGCCGGCGACTCTCCAGCCATGCTGCGGCTGCCGGCCGTGGTTGCCATGGGATGCGCGGCCGGGTTCACCGCACTGGTGGGCCAGCGGCTGTTCAACAGCAACGCGGGACTCATCGCCGGGGTGGTCTTCGCTCTGCTGCCCTCGGTCAGCAGGTACGCGCAGGAGGCCCGCCCGTACGCGTTGGCGGTCGCCGCTGCGACCCTGTCGACGCTGATCCTCCTGGTCGCTCTCGAACGTCCGGTGTGGGGATTCTGGCTGCTGTACGCGCTGTCCGTCGGGTTTGCCGCGGGTTTCCACCTGGTCTCGATCCTTGTCGTGGCGCCGCACGTGCTGCTCGTGTGGTTCCGCTACCGGAGGTCCAACCGCGACGTGCGGTTGTGGAAGTCGATCGGCGCCTTCGCGCTCATCGCGGCGCTCGCGATGCCGCTCGCATTCTCGTCGTCCGGTCAGTCGGCCCAGATCGCTTGGATCAAGGCGGACAAGCACGCGATTGTCCAGTTTCCAGCGCAACTGTTCGGCTCGTACCCGACCTCGGTGGCCCTGGCGGCAATGGGATTGCTGGGCACGCTCGTGCTGCTGTTCACACGTCACCGCCGGCTCGCGGTCACGCTGCTGGCGTGGACGATTCTGCCGCCGGTCCTCACGTACGTCACGTTCCCGGTGTTGCATGTCTTCCTGTTCCGGTACCTGCTGTTCACGCTGCCGGCCTGGGCGTTGCTCGCGGTCGGCTGGATCTACGCCGTGGTCCGTGTCACCACCCGGCATTCGTGGCCGCAGCTGCTGATCGGTGCGGCCGTCATACCGGCTCTGGTCCTGTTGACGCTGCCCGCGCAACACGCGGTCCGGGCTCACCTGATGGGTGACGAGCCTGATTACCCGTCGGCGGCGAAGACCATCGTGGCTGGGCTTCGGGCCGATGACGGGATCGCGTTTGCCGGCACCCGCCGACCCCCGCGCCTCGGGCTCCAGTACGAGATGCGGCATGACGCTGCTCAGCCCGTCGATGTCTTCCTGCTCAAGACGCCCGCGCAGACGGGCGGCTACGGCGCCGAGGAGTGTCCGAGCGCGTTGCCCTGCATTGGGACGCGGCAACGGATCTGGCTGGTGAACACCAGCGACGACACCAGTCCATGGACGGGGATGCAACCCGAGCGGGCACGGGCCCTCAACAGCCTGTTCACGGTCTCCCAGAACTGGGACTTCCCGCTGATCCACGTCTTCCTCTTGCAACGCAAGGCGTAGTACGCCAGCCTCTTGCCACGCAAGGCGTCGTACGCCAGCGTCCCTCGGTCAGTGCGCCGCGGCGTTCCGATCGCGAAGCGCCTGGTCGACGGCTTCTCGCACGCGGACGTCCTCGCGTAGTTTGCTCCGCTTCCGGGCGCGACGCGTGAGCCGGACCGCCGCGACGATGACCGCGATGAGTACGACGACGAGCAGGAGCAGCGTCCACGGGACGGTGCCGGCAACGACCTCGTCGACCCGCTCGTGCTGGTCACCCCGAGCCACCTGCCGCAGCAGTTCCTCGTGGTCGGCGCGGAGCTGGCCGAACCGACGAGCAATGTCACCGCGGTCGACTGGTCCGGCGCGTCGTTCCGGGGCGAGGGACTGGGCATGTGCTCCGCCTACGACCCCGGCTCGTTCACCGCCGAACGCTGCGCATCCGCCATCAGAGCCGGGGTCGCAGCCGTGCTCAACAACCTGACCGGGATCGTGATCTGGCTCGGGTAGCGCCAGCCGCCTTGGGCGTGTCGTGTGCTACCGACTGGGAGACCCACCCCGTCACCGCGACCGCCTTCCTTGCCGGCCTGCTGGCCGGGGAGATCGACTCCGCGATCCTCTCCTCCGAACTCACTCGGCCCGACCACGCATTCGAGCCCGACACCAGGTGACTAACCCGTCCGTGTGGCTGTAGCTCCCGTGTCGCTGGCGCACCTCACGAGCAGCTTGAAGACGTGCTGTGACTCCTCAGCCAGTCGCTCGAAGGCCAATGGGGCCTCGTCCAGGCACACCTCGTGCGTTATCAGTGGTGCTACCTGAAGTACTCCCGAGGCGAGAAATGCCACGGCGGTCCGGACGTCGTCGTCCCACATGTGTGCGGCGGAGCCCCGCACCTGCTTCTCGCTCAAGACAATGTCGCGTACGTCGATGAGCGCGTCGTCGATCGGCACGCCGAGCAGGACGATGGTGGCGCCGGGGCGCGCGAGCTGGATGGACTCGCGGACGGCGTCCGCGACACCCGCGCATTCCACGACGAGGTCCGCGCCGTGTTCTGGGAGCAAGCCCGCCGCGAGCGCGCGGCGGGAGGCGGCGCTCGGCGCCCATTCCGCGCGAAGAGCCAGTGCCCGAGCGACGTCACGCCGCCATTCGGCGGGCTCAAGGAGGATGACGTGGGACGCTCCCGAATGGGCCAGGAGTTGCGCGACCAGTATCCCGACGGTGCCGCCGCCGACGACTACCGCGCTTTTGCCAACCACAGATCCGAGCCGTCGAACCGCACGAACTGCCACCGCGGCGGGCTCGGCCAGTGCGGCGTGCCGGACGTCGATGCCGTCGGGTACGGGGACGAGCCGGCTCGCGCGTCCGACGACGTACTCGGCGAGTCCACCGTCAAGGTGCTGTCCTGTCACGACGAGCTCAGGGCACAGTCCTTCCTCGTGCCGCTGGCACCAGTAGCAGCTACCACAACCGGTCACGACGTCGACGACGACATGCGTGCCTTCCCTCGGGCCCGAACCGTCGCGGGCGCGGACCTCGACTCGGCCGACGATTTCGTGGCCGAGCACGACCGGCGGGGTCGCGACCACGGGCCCGTGAAGGTACTCCTCGAGGTCGCTGCCGCACAGTCCTGTCCATAGAACGCGGATGACGGCCTCGTCGTCCTTGGCGACGGGAAGCGGTGCCTCTTCGACGCGCACCATCTTCGCTCCGTACCACCTCGCGCACTTCATAGGGTGCTGACCCCGCGGGCGCCGTCATCGCCCGGCAAGAGAACCACCGATTCCTCCTACGCTGAAGTATCTGTTGAGTGCGCCGAACACGATGGCGGGCGGCAGCAGCATGACCACCGAAACGGCCATGACCGATCCCCAGTCGGTGGCGTGCTGCTGGAAGAAGGTCTCGATGCCGACCGGAAGCGTGAAGCGGCCGGACGAGCGCAGGAACACGAGCGCGACGAGATAGTCGTTCCACGCGACGAGGAAGGCGAACGTCGCTGTGGACAGGATCCCCGGGAGTGAGTTGCGCAGGACGATCCGGAGGAACGAGCCCCAGATGCCGGTGCCGTCGGCCCACGCGGCTTCTTCGAGCGCGATCGGGATCGTGTCGATGTAGGCGGCCATCATCCACGTCGCCACCGAGATCGTGCTGCCGACGTAGATGATGGTCAGGCCGAGCAGGCTGTCCGTCAGCCCGAAGCGGGCGAAGAGGATGAACAGCGGGATCACCGCGGTGATGATCGGCAGCGACTGCACGACGAACAGCAGCAGTGAGTAGCCGGAGATGGCACGGCCTCGACCACGCGAAAGCGCGTAGCCCGCCGGCGCGGCGACGGCGACCGAGACGAGGACGGTCGCGAACGTCACGACCAGGCTGTTCCGGAACCAGATGAGCACATCGGTGTCGCGGAAGACATGGGTCAGGTTCTCCAGCGTGAAGAACGCGTGCGACGACGACGAGCTGCTTGGCCGGAAACACAGCCACATGACCGCCAACACCGGCACCAGCACGATCAACGTGATGACAGTGAGCAGAGCGAAGCGCCACCACCGACCCGATGCGCGGCGACCCGTTCGCGTCTGGCGGCTCATGCCGTTTCCACCTTCCTGATCTGGCGGTACAGAACGACGGATACCAGCACGAGGGCGGCGGTCAGCACGAAGGCGATGGCTACGCCGGTCCCGACCTGGAAGTTCTGGAACACGGTCCGGTACGCGAGCACAATCAGCGTCGTCGTGCTGTTGGCCGGTCCACCGCCGGTCAGGAGATAGATGCTCGGGAAGTCGTTCACGCAAAAGATCATCATCAGGATCCAGCTGATGTAGGTCGAACGCCCGATGTTGGGCAGCGTGATCCGGGTCAGCTGCTGCCACCGGCCCGCCCCGTCGAGGCTCGATGCCTCGTACAACGCGTGGTCGACCGCGGCCAACGCCGACGACATCATCACCATCATGAACGGAAAGCTCGCCCACACCTTGAAGAGGCAGACGGTCACCTTCGCCGTCGTGGGGTCGGAGAGGAACATCGGGTCGGCGAACCCCAGGGCGTGGATGAGCTTCGGGATCGGGCTTTCGCTGGTGGCGATGAGCCAGTTCCACGCCGTGGTGGACACGACGACCGGTACCACCCACGGGAGCATGAGCAGCACCTTGAACGCGGTCGCTCCCGGCACCGAGGTGCGCAGCAGCAACGCGAGGCCCAGACCGACCGCCCAACTGCCGAAGACGCCGACAACCGTGAAGATCAAGGTAAAGAGGGTCGCGCTCCAGAAACTGGGATCGGTGAAGACGTGGGTGTAGTTGGCCAGGCCCGTCCAGGCCCCGCTCGAGATGAGCGTGCTGTCGTGTGTCGACTGCACCAGGCCGTAGACCACCGGGTACCCGTTGATGACGGCGAGCAGGAGCACCGACGGAGCGACCAGTACGAGCAGCGTGAGCGCTCGGCTGCGGCCCCGCCTGGAGTGCCGCCGCCCGATCGGAGCCGCGCCGGGGGCCCGGTCTGATTCGTCCGGCGCGTTCGCGCCGTGTGTGGCGGTCCGCGAGATCTCAGGTGCCGACACGGTCGCCGTCCCCCAACTCCACGTCGAGCGGACCGTCGTGGATGAGCCCCGTCAGCCGCCGGTGGTAGTCAACCTCGCGCCACATGCCGACGAACTGGGGACCGCAGAAGTTCGACGTCGCCAGAGCGACCCAGCGACCGGTGGCCGAGGCCCGGGTCAGGGCACGCTCGTTGAGTTCCATCACCCAGTCCCAGTCCAGACCCGGCCAGTCCTTGTAGTCGATGATGGACCAGCACTCGGTGGTGACCAGCGGCTTGCCCGTCGTCCGGGACCACTGCGCGAGCCAGTCGATCTGCTCGAACAGCGGCCCGTCGTAGTGCTCGGGGTCGGCTTCGTAGGTGCGCCTGCCGAGGCGGACGAGGTTGTCGTAGCCGCGCGGGTCGAACAGTTCGAAGTTGTAGTCGATGTCCTTGTTGAAGTCGCTGGCCGAGGCCATCCAGACGTGCGGCTCGAGCAGATCGAAGGTGCGGACGTCGGGCGCGTCGGTCGGGCCGTACCGCCCCGCGAAGGAGTACGTGTAGTCGAGGTCGGGGTACGCCGCCCGTACGATCTCGATCGACTCGCGCATCCATGCCTCGATACGCGGATGGCTGCGCGGCAGTCCGGGCCCGACGTCGGTGCCGTAGAGGAAGGGCGCCCACGCGGCCAGTGGGAACTCGTTGCAGAGGTCGACGTAGGTGACGTGCTCCAGGAGGCCGGCCGCGGCGACGACGTCGAGAGTGTCGGTCCACGCCTTCGCGAGTTCGGCCGGCGTGCGCAGGAGCATGCGGACCTCGTCGCGATCCGTCCGGAACCAGGTGGACAGTGCGACCCCGATCCCGTGCCGGGCCGCCGCGGCGACGAACTGCACCAGGCCGGGCAGGACCTGGACGTCGATCGGCGACTGGGCGCCCCACGACTGCTGCGTCCAGCGCGGCGGCAGCGACCAGACGCGCTCGCCGCCCGCCGACACGAGATGCGGGTACGCGTCGATGCGGACGAGGTCGTAGCCGCGTTCCCTCAGCCCGGCCAGGGCGAGATCCCAGTCCTCGTAGCCCGCGCCGGGCCAGCGCCGCTCGAGCCAGGAGAAGTCCCACATGGCGATTGCCTGGGGTCGCGCCGCTTCGGTCAACCGCATGCTCGTCCCTTCGTCGGGGTGCCGGCGCGCTGGCCGCTCGACCGGCGGTCATGATAGTAGTATGACCTGACCGGTCTGACCAGTTAGCTTCGACCATGCGGCCGGGGCGGATACAGGAGGGCTCCGACGTGAAGATCGCGTCCGCGGACGTCGTGATTTCCAGCCCGGGACGAAACTTCGTCACGTTGGTGCTGAAGACCGACGACGGCTTGGTGGGGCTCGGCGACGCTACCGTGAACGGACGCGAACTGGCGGTGGCGAGCTATCTGCGTGACCACGTCGCCCCCATCCTGATCGGCCGGGACGCGCACGCGATCGAGGACACCTGGCAGTACCTGTACCGCGGGGCGTACTGGCGCCGGGGCCCGATCACCATGGCGGCCATCGCCGCCGTCGACGTCGCGCTCTGGGATCTCAAGGCTCAGGCCGCCGGGTTGCCGCTGTACCAGATCCTCGGGGGGCGGAGCCGGAACGCGATCCGCGCCTACGGTCACGCGTACGGGACGGATCTCGATGAGTTGACGGACTCGGTGCGCGCACTGCTGGAACAGGGCTTCGGCGCGGTCCGCGTCCAGGTGTCGACGCCCGGGATCGGCGGGGGCTACGGCGTGGCCGAGGCCGGCGACGGCGGCTACGAACCGGCGCGGGGGCAGCGGCCGGTCGAGGAGCCGTTCGACCCCGGTCGGTACGTGCGCTCGGTTCCGGCCATGTTCGACAAGCTGCGCAACACGTTCGGCCCGGAGCTGGACCTGCTCCACGACGTGCACCACCGCCTCACGCCGATCCAGGCGGCCCGGCTCGGCAAGTCCCTCGAGGGCTACGCGCCGTACTGGCTCGAGGACGTCTCACCCGCCGAGAACCAGGCGGCGCTGCGGCTCGTCCGCCAGCACACCACCGTTCCCCTCGCGACCGGTGAGACGTTCAACTCCGTCTTCGACTACCTCCAGTTGTTCGCCGACCAGTCCATCGACTACGTGCGCTCGTCCGTCACGCACGCCGGCGGGATCACCGGCCTTCGACGCATCCTGGACATGGCGGCGGTCGGTCAGGTCAAGAGCGCGATACACGGACCGACCGATGTCTCGCCGGTCGGCCTGGCCGCCGCGCTGCACCTCGATCTCGCGCTGCACAACTTCGGAATCCAGGAGTTCATGCAGCACGTCGACCTCACCTTCGAGGTGTTCGATGTCGGCTACTCTTTTGCCAACGGCTACTTCCAACCGGGCGAACGACCCGGCCTCGGGGTCAGCCTGGATGCCCGAGCCGCCGAGCGGTTCCCGTATCGAGCCGCGTACCTTCCGGTCGGCCGGCTGCTCGACGGAACCGTTCACGACTGGTGAAGTGGCACGCTCTACTTTGAACAGCGTCCTGACCGCGAGGAGGAGTCCGTGACCGAGGCCGAGCCCAGTCCGGGCCGTCGGCGGATACCGAGCCGGTCCAACTTCGAGGCCGACCTGATCCGCCAGATCCTGACCGGCAAGCTGCCTCCCGGTGAGAAGCTGCCCGGCGAGCGGTCGCTCGCGGTCTCCAGCGGCCTGTCCCGGCCCGTGATCCGCGAGGTACTGCGCAGCCTGGTCGAGCGGGGCCTCGTCGAGGTGCTGCCGGCCCGCGGCGCGTTCGTCAAGGCCCCGGACTCCATGCAGCTCGCCGGCACGTTCGGCTCGGCCGCGCGGCACCAGCGCGCCACCCCCCGCGACCTCATCGAGGCGCGGGAGATGATCGAGGGTCGGGCTGCCCGCAACGCCGCCCTGCGCGCCAGCACCCAGGACGTCGCGACCCTGCGCGACCTGGTCCGCGCGTTCGACGAGGCCGAAACGATGATCGAACGGGCCCGCTGCGACCTCGCGCTGCACGCCTCGATCGCGCGGATGTCCGGCAATCCGGTGCTGGGCATCCTGTTCGGAGCGATCGCCCCGATGGTGATGGAACTACAGCTGCGCAGCCTCGCCGATCCCGTCGTGCTGCAACTGGGCGCGCCCCTGCACCACGACGTCGTCGAGGCGATCGCCGCCGGCGACGCCGAGACCGCGTCGCGGGCCATGACCCGTCACGTGGTACTCGCCAGGGATCTGTACGGCGAGGACATGGACGTCCCGCTGGACGAGCTCGCGGTCCAACGGGTGGCGTCGGTTCTGGGGGAGAACGCCCGGCTGTCAGACCTGATCGACGACGTGCTCGAGGGTCTCAAACTCTCCTGACGACGGACCCGGCTCCGGCCGAGAGCCGGGTCCACGTTCGCAAAGACTGGTCTTACCGGTCTGGGCAGTATACGCTCGGCGCGGGTCGGGCCTGATCCGCACTCGACCGGCTGCGCGCCGGCACTGAGGCCCACCGTCAGGTCTTCGAGAGGAGTACTACCGGTGAACCGAGATGTCAGCCGCCGCAGCGTCCTGGGCCTGGGCCTCGCGGCCGCCGTCGCGCCGCTCGTGGCCGCCTGCGGGTCGTCGTCAGGCGGCGGGAACGGCGGCGGCGAGCTGAAGTTCTGGGACATGCCCTGGGGCGCCGACGCCTACCTGGCCGCGGAGAAGTCGCTCGTCGCCGACTACGCCCCCAGCGGCGGGCTGCCGAAGGTGTCGTTCCAGCAGATCCAGTGGGAGAACTTCTACCAGACGTTCGCCTCCGCCGTGGTGGCCAGGACCGGTCCCGCGGTGAGTTCGGGCGGCGGCTTCCAGGCATTCCAGTTCGCCGACCAGGGCGCCATCGCTTACGCCGACGACGTCGTCGCCGAGTTGAAGAAGAACGGCATGTACGACGACTTCCTCCCGGGCTACGTCGAGAGCTTCAAGACCGCCAAGGGCTACGTCGCCATCCCGTGGTCGATCGACATGCGCGTGTTCTGGTACCGCAAGTCCCTGCTCGACCAGGCCGGCGTCGGCGTACCGACGGACTGGGACTCGCTGCGAGCCGCCGGGCTCGGCCTCAAGAAGATCGGGGTGTACGGGTTCGGGACCGGAGCGGGCGCCGGCAACGCCATCGGCAACCAGTCGATCATCAGCATGATCATCAACAACGGGGGAGGGCTCTTCGACCCGGACGGCAAGCCGAACTGCGTCACGGACGAGAACGTCGAGGCCGTCGACTTCATCGTCGGACTCGCGAAGGACGGCATCGTCGACCCGAGCTCGGTCAGCTACACAACCGCGAACATGCAGGCGCAGTGGAAGAACAAGAAGTTCGGGATCGGGATCTACACGCCGGGCCTGCGGACCGACACGGGCGACACCAGCGAGGACCTGCAGGTCCCCAGCCCGCTGACCAGCCCGTCCGGTAAGAAGGGCACGGTCGTCTACATCCCGAACCTGATGATGTACTCGAACACTCCGTCGCAGAAGGGCTCCGAGGCGTTCCTGATCTGGTACCTCCAGAACATGAAGGCGTACTGGACGAAGGAGGTCATGCCGCTGCTGCCTGTCCTCAAGACGATCATCGCGACACCGGAATTCCAGAAGAACACGATGGGCGTGAAGATCACGAACGAGTGGGCGCCGATCGCGAAGACGCTGGCGGCCCAGTCGACGGCGCAGTTCAGCGCCCTGGCGGCCGTCGACGGCGGCAGTGCCATCAACTTGTTCGCGCAGACCGTGCTGGCCGGCAAGACCCCGGCCCGGACCGCCCTGCAGAGTCTCGAGAAGGGTATCCGTGAGGTCGTCAAATGAGTGACACCGCGCCGGCCGCGGTTTCGGCCGTGGCCCGGCGCGCCGGGTAGCCCGCGGTGCGGCGGCCGGGTCGGGCTCCTCGCTGGAGGCTGGCGATCGTCAGTGGTGGTTGGCGAGGATTCTGGCGACCGTCGCCATGACCGAGTCGTGGTCGAGCTTGGCCTGGTGGAACTGGTTGGCGTGCTGGCGGATCTGTGTTTTCTGGTAGGCGACCTCGGACTCGAACCAGATGTCGGTCAGGCGGGTTTGCCGTTTACAGGCCACGTCGGCTTGCGCGGTGGCGATCTCGGCCGGCGTGACGGTGTGAGTGTCCAGGCCGAACGCGTCGCTTGCGTGCAGTGGGCCGGGGAGGTGGTAGCCCCGTCCGGTCATGCAGTGTGACCAGGCGTCGAATGCGGCGAGAACTCTCGGGTCCCGCAGCGAGTGTTGGTAGGAGTCCGCGTCCAGCTTGCTGACCGGATCGGCCTCTCCCGCCCGGCCGGTGCCGGTCAGTGTGTGATCGGCCGCGCCGACACAGCCGCCGGCGGGTATCGGCTGGCCGTTGTTGTTGTGGGTCACCGGTCTGCCGTCCGCGTCGACACCGCTGAGAGCCTCCCGTTCGGGCATCGTCGGCGCACTTGCTCGCCGCGGATCGCGTGGGCCGCTGGCGACCTGGGTGGCGGTGGACACCAGGTGGTAGCCGTACCGTGCGGCGACGGCCGGGTCGGTCAGGACGTAGCGGCGCTTGTTGCCGTACACCCCGTGGTCGGCCAGGTCGATGGCGGCCGACTGGTCGAACCGTACGGTTTCGGCGGCGGGGTCGGTGTCGTAGCCCAGCCGCCGCATGCAGGTGTCGGTGAGGACCTGCCGTGCCCGACCCAGCTCGTCGCGTTCGGGCACGGTGTAGCCGTAGGCGTTCATCGGAAGGACGAGCTCGTCGCCGCCGGCTCCACCTCGGGTGGTGGCCATGCCGGCCGCCCGGTCGGCCTCCACCGCCCCGTCAACCCTCGAAACGCATCCCGCTGGCGCCACCGACATCAGGGCGCCAATCACCACAACCACCACGCGTCCACGCCACGAATGGGCCCGCATCCTCGATCCCTCCGCCACCGCGTCGAGGCCGCGCCCGGCACCGCCGGACACAGCCTCGACGACCCGGCATACCCCTGTGTCGAGCGACCGTCTACCGGTGCGGCTCAGCAGGACGACAGTTCGCCGCAGGTGATGACTTCGACGGAAGCGTCGTTGTTCCAGGTGTACGACAGCTGGCCGATTTCGTTGCCGTACTCCCAGTCGTAGTTGCCCGCGTAGCCGTGGTTGTAGTAGCTGAAACACTGGGAGGCATACCAGGAGCAGGACATGGCGGTCGCGTTGTTCTTCACCACCTGCCCGGCCCCGGTGCCCGTCCCGCCCCAGAACTTGTCGTTGTACAGATCCGAGTCGTTGACCGCCGTGCCCCAGAACGCCCCGGTGGTCATGGTGTGGTTGTAGTACAGGCACAGGACCCCGCCGTCTCCCCAACACCGGAGCTCGTTTCCGTGGACACCGATGTGCTTGCTCGCGGCGTTGGCGGGGGAAGCGGTCATCATGGGCGCGACCGCCGCCGTCGTCGCGATCACCACACCGGCCACCACACGAGCCGCGCGTGTTCTCAGCATTGAGCTCTCTCCTCCCGTCGCAAGCCACCGAGCCCGCCTGACGCCCGGCCGATCGGGCACGACTCGCGACATCTCCGTCGTAAAATCCCGCGGCTTCGACGCGTTCGCACGAACGAGTTGGACCGCCGACCATGCAGACTCCGCGAAGCGCGGAAATGTATCGCGAAGTGAGCGCCGTCACACTCGCCCTGACGGAGCAGGGGCTCGGACGCCAGCGCGGATGGCGACCGTCCTCTGTGGAGACCGTGCCCGACCGATCAGGTGTTGACGAGTGCCAGTAGCGTGCCCGTCACAGCGGCGAGGACGCCGACGGCGATCGGGGACAGGGTCTTGACGGCCGGATCCTTTACCCGGGCGTGTACGAGTGTCGCCCCTGCCATGAGAGCCACGAGGCCGCCGGCCGCCGCCATTCCCAACGGTCCGACGAACAGCCCCGCCACCAGGCCCGCCGCCGCGGCGAGTTCGAGGCCACCGATGAACCGGTAGGTGGCGAAGCGGAAGCCGAAGCGCCGCGCATCGGCGCGCATCGCTCGCGCACCGGCCAGCTTGGCGGTGCCGCCGGCCAGCGACGCCGCCGCGAGCACGATCGACAGACCGGCCGACCAGAGGTGCACCTCATGCCTCCGTGCTGTCGAAGGACAGCCGAACGAGCGGGTCGCCGGCGTGTGCTCGCTGGTACTCCTGCCAGACCGCGCTGTCGACGAAGTGGTTGTCGAACCGGTCCTGGGAGGCCAGGATCTCGCCGGGGTTCGCTTCGCCCCTGCGGATGCGGTCCACGAGCCGGAAGTACTCGAACCGGTTGGTGCCCGGGGCCTTGATGATCAGGACGTCCGCGTTCTGGTCGGCCGGAGTCGCCCAGGCGTGCGTCATGCGCGGCGGGACGAGCAGGAAGTCGCCCGCGGTGACGGTGACAACGGTGTTCTCGGTGAGGACCCGCAGCGCCCCGTCGAGCATGAAGAACAGTTCGGAGGATTCGGTGTGGAAGTGTGGCGGCGGGCCGCTCACGCCGCGGCCCAGCGTCGTGCGGACGGCGTTCATCGCATGGTCGGTCTGGTCGGCGTCGGCCAGCAGCCAGGTCGCGTTCGGGCTCTCACCGAGTTGTTCGGCCGTGGCCGCGCGGACAAGGGTCGCCTCGCTGAGGGGTGACATGTTCCTCCTAAGTAGTTCGCTGTCTGATAGTTCGGAGTCTAACTATCCTCTGGCGAATAAGCTAGGGGCATGGACGCAGGAGGCTTCGACGCGGTCGACGTGATGCTGGAGCAGTGGCGGAGTGAGCGCCCCGACCTGGACCTGTCCGGTGTCGGGATCCTCGGACGGGTCGCCCAGTTGTCCGCCGTCCTGGCTGGCGCCGTCGAACCGGTGTTCGCGCGGCACGGCCTGCGCAGCGGCGAGTTCGATGTGCTCACCGCGCTGCGTCGATCCGGCCCGCCGTACGTCCTCATCCCCTCGGCGCTGTCGGAGACCCTGATGATGTCCCGGGCCGGCATGACCAGCCGACTGGACCGCCTCGAAGCCGCGGGCCTCGTCCGGCGCAGTCTCGACCCCGACGACCGGCGCAGTTTCCATGTCGCCCTGACCGAGGCCGGGCACGAGGTCGTCGACGCCGTGATCGCCGAGCACGCCACCAACGTGGCAGGGCTCGTCTCGTGCCTGGACCCGGGGCAGCGCCAAAGTCTGGATCAGGCACTACGTACGCTCCTCGACCACGTCGCGAAACGGCAGTGAGGCGCCCGGGTTGCTTTCGGCGGTGATGTCGCGACGTGCCGCGCGCCCCATCGCTGCCCGCCCGGGTGCCGCCGCCGCGATGACCGCCCCGTCAGCGCCAGTGCCGCGGCGACGCCGATGGCGGCGCCGAAGCCGTCGGCGAACCGCAAGGGCGAGGCGTAGCTTCCGGTGGCCGCGAACACCGCCACGACGATCGCGATCCCGAACGCTCCGCCGATCTGACGCAGGGAGTTGAATACCCCGGATGCCTGACCGATCTCGTCGGCCCGGACGGCGCTGACGACGGCCTTCTGTGCGGCGCCCGCGCACAGCTCTACCGCGCTGGGCCGACCGAAGACGGCGTCGCCGAGCCGTCCGACCTCAGCAGCGCGAGCTGCTCGATATGATTCCTCGCGCGGCCAACACGCAGCCCGGGTTCGCCACCTACCTCCGCGGTCGCGACGGCATTTACCGCGCGTACCCCATCCAGGTGCTCACACTCACGACGGACGGTGTCGCCCGCGTCGTGTCGTTCCAGGAGCCGGCGCTGTTCCCGAAGTTCGACCTGCCGCCGTTCCAACCCGCCGCGTCGCCGGCCGCGATGCGCCAACCGGCGCAGGCTTCCGAACCTTTGGCTCAGCAGCGTTGGCCGGGGGCGATCGCCGGCCCGGACAGCGCGTCGCTGGGCAACTGGTCGGGCAGGTACGGCGGACCCGCGAACGCCGGGACCGCAGTCAGCGAGCCTGCCCGGCCCAGCGGCGCCGGGGAGAGCACCCGACGCTCCCGCACGTAGCGGATGAAGCCCTCGTGGTCGAGGCTGTGCCGGACCGGGTCGGTGAACGCCATCAGCGCGGGGAAGCCGTCCCGGCCCTCGATGGTGTACGAGTTCGCCGCCACCCGGTACCGCCGGCCCAGGTCCAACGGCTTCCCGTTGATCGTCACGTCCGATGGGGCGACCCGCTGCCCGACCGGCTTGGACGTGTCGTACCGGTAGGAGACTCCCGCGGAGACGGCCAGTGGGCCGTACTTGACGCTGCCGTCCGGCTGGGTCTGCCACTGCTGTTCCAGCGCCTGGTGCAGAGTGTCGCCGGTGATGCTCACGGAGACCACGGGGCTGTCGTAGCCGTACGCCGTCCACGCCTCACCGAACAGGATCAGGCCGTCTTCGTCCATCGGGTTGGTGCCCTTGGCGTACGGCAGGTCACCGCGCAGCGCGGCGGCGCCGACGATCGGGTGCGCGGGACACAACGCCAGTTCGGCGTGCCCCTGCTTGCTCTGCAACGTGTCCCAGACCATGAAGTCGGCGACGAGGTTGCCCAGCGTGCTCTCCCCGTCGGGGTTGGGGATGCGGGTGAAGTCGCCGGTCTGCCGGGCCAGCGCGGTGGCGTACAGCTTGTCGGACTGCCCGGTCCAGTAGTCGGCGATGTCCTGAAGCTCCTCGTCCACCGGCAGGTCATGGGTGACCGCGTGGTTGGTGGACAGGGTCAATTCTCGGACGATTTCACCGGTGTCCGGGTCCAGGGCGAGCTGGATCTCGTTGATGACCTGACCGTAGTAGCCCGCCTCGACCACTGGGCGCGGCAGACCGTTCGGGTCCGGAACCATCATGTTGAAGCGGCAATGCCAGTGACCGGTGATGATGGCGCCGATGTCTGGGCTGACGGCATGGGCGATGTCGAAGCACGGTCCGGTCGGACTCGTGCCGGAGTTGTAGTCCGTTCCGGCGTAACCGCCCTCGTGCATCACGATGGCGAGGGCATTGACGTTGCGCCGTTTCAGTTCCGCGGCGTACCGGTTGGCGGTCTCGATCTCGTCCATTGTGGTCAGTGTCGGTTGGAAGGAACAGTTGAATCCCAGCGTGGGATCTGCGCCTTCGGCGCCGAAGACTGTCAGGTGGATGAATCCGATCGGCCAGCGGCGGCCGTTGGGGGCGGTGACCCATTCCACGTTGTACGGCGGGACGATCGCCTTCCCCGAGTCCTTGTAGAGGACGTTGCCGCTGTAGTACCGGAAGTCGGCGCCGTGGAACCGCGCGCCGGTCGAGTCGATGAAGCTGTCGTCGATGCCGACCGCCGGGTACGGCACACCGTGCTCCATGTGCTTGATGAGGAACTCGGGTCCCTTGTCCAGCTCGTGGTTTCCCACCGAACTGAACTGCAGCCCCATGGCGTTGAGTGCCTCGATGGTGGGTTCGTTGTTCTGCGAGTCGACATAGTACGGCCAGCCGGAGAAGTTGTCCCCTGCGGAACAGAAGATGGAGTTGACCCTGCCCTCCCTCAGCCGCTTCAGCTGCGCGGCCAGGTAGCCGACGCCTCCGACCTGCAGCGTGACGCCGCCGGCCCCGGTGATGAGGCCACCGTCGGTGGGAGCCGGCGGTTGCAGGTACCCGTGCAGGTCGGTGATGCTGACGACCTGGACGTCCACATAACCCTTGCGGCTGGCTGGATCGGCCGCGGCCGGTGTGGCGAACGCCGACCTGCCGACCGCCGCGCCGGTGACGAGCCCACCGGCAGCGGCGAGCACCGAGCGACGACTGAACGTTGTTCCCCGGAGTGATGTGTCCATACCGTCCCATGTCCCAAACGGGCGAGAGCCGCCGTCGGCGGCCACCGCGGAGTGGTGGCGCGTGCCGGAACCTGCGCTCCCGACCCTAGGTCCGGCGCGATGCCCGCTCCCATGCAGCCAGCTGCTGTCGGTTTACGTAATGCTGCTGCCCATGCGGGTTAGGCGGCCGGTGATTCGCCGGGCTGTTGCTGTTGGCGCCAGTACTCCTCAAGCCGGTCCGCCAGCTCTGCCGGGTGGCCGAGCATCGGGAGGTGGTCTCCGACCATCTCGTCCGGCGTGATGCCTAGCCGCTCGCGTACGAGGCGGCGCATGAAGTCCGCGGGAAAGAAGCGGTCGCCGCTGCTGAGGAGGAACGTCGTCGGCACGTCCGGCCATGCCGGTAGCGGCCATGGTTGAGTGAAGGGGGTGCTGGCCTGAGCTTTCTGCCGGCCGAGCGCCTCGGCCGCGAGCTGTGGCGGGAGATCGTGCACGAACAGGGCGACCAGATCCTCCTCGGCCCTGCCGTCGCGTGCGTCCTGTTCGCGCCTGGCCCGGTCGTATCCGCTCGCGGCCCACCACTCGCCCGGCGCTTCGCCGGGCAACGGAATCATTGCCTGCAGCATGACCAGAAGCTTGACCGGCACCCGGTCGCACACGAGCGGGGCGGTGAAGCCACCGAAGGAGTGAGGCACCACGACGAGGTTGTCGCGGTCGCCGATGGCCCGGACCACTTCGTCGGCGTACTCCGCAAGGCCCGCCGACTCATCGGAGCACGGCAGGTCGACGGCCACCACGTCGTGGCCCCGGTCGCGCAGCTCGGCGGCAAGGAGGTGCCAGCACCACGAGTCGGCCGCGGCGCCGTGAATCAGCACGTACGTGGCCGGTGCGCTCGACCGCGGCCTGTTCATGACCGTCCCCGCCGGTTGAACTCCTCCGGGCTGGTCCCACCGGGCAGCCGGGTCTGGAAGTCCAGCACGCCCACCCAGGTCGGGCGGACCGCGATGCGGAACATCCTCGTGCCCGGGTGGTCGACCGCGGCGATGTTGGCGGCGCCCTGCTCCGGACCGCCGTAGCGGTAGTGGGCCAGGACATACTCCGGCACGATGCCGGCGACCTCCGTGATCTCGGCCCGACCGCGGATGAGCAGCACCTCCGGCGGTGTGGAAGCCGCGTCGATGGTGATCGCGACCGCCGGCCGTGCGCGCAGGGCAGAGACCTTGGCTCCGCCGAATGTGGAGAGCACCACCTCGGTCCCGGTCCAGTGGAAGAGCATCGGGAAGACCCGAGGTGTGCCGTCCGACGCCACATACGCGATGCGTGCCAACTCGGTCGACGACAGCAGGCGCTGCGCGACCGGACTGTGCAGCAGGCGAACGTCTCCCTGCGGCAATCCCGTCACGTCGTCGGCGTCGCCCGCGGTCATCGGGGTGCTCCCGACGACGTGGGCGCGTCTCCGGTCAACTGCTCCGCGAGCCGGTCGAACGAGCTGGACCAGCCGCTCTCCAACCCGGCGTTCTCCTCGCCTACCGCGAGGCCCGAAACGTGGAACGTCATTTCGGTCCGGTCCCCGAGGTCGGCGAAGGTCACGGTCAGCAGCACCTCTCCGGCGACAGCTGCCGGCCCGGT
Source organism: Rugosimonospora africana (assembly GCF_016862975.1). Lineage (GTDB taxonomy): Bacteria > Actinomycetota > Actinomycetes > Mycobacteriales > Micromonosporaceae > Rugosimonospora > Rugosimonospora africana. The sequence goes on along the minus strand of NZ_BONZ01000050.1, from coordinate 164,002 downwards.
CGGGACTCGTGCGCTCAGCACGAGCTTCTCGGGCTCCACCACCTCTCGATAGGTGAAGGCCACCGGGTACTCCGCACCGTCGGCATCGTCGATCATGCGCAGTTGCCACACACCGCCGGGTCTGACGTCCATGGACACAGTGGACAGAGGCGTGGTGACACCCACGGGTCCGAACCATTGGGCAATCTGTCGCGGGTCGGTCCACGCTGTGAAGACCAGGCGGCGTGGCGCGTCGAAGACCCGGGTGATGGTGAACTCTCGGGTGGTTGCCTCGTTGGTGGCCGAGGTCTCAGCCATGTGCATTGCCTTTCTGAATCTCTTGCAGGTGAGCGGAGAGGCGATCGAAACTGCCGTCCCAGAATTGCCGGTAGCGCTCCAACCAGTGGGTGGCTTCGCGTAGCGGTACGGGTTCCAGGCGGCACGGACGCCACTGGGCGGTGCGTCCACGGCTGATCAGCCCGGCTTGCTCGAGCACCTTGAGGTGCTTGGAGACCGCCTGCAGGGTGAGCGGCAGGGGATCGGCCAGTTCGTTGACCGTGGCCTCGCCCTCGGCCAACCGGGCGAGGATCGCTCGGCGGGTCGGATCGGCCAGTGCGGCGAAGGTGGCGCTGAGCTGATTCGTATCCATGTGTCCTATTCAACCGCCAGGCTTATCAACTAGATGGTTGAATATACAGGTGGATGCTGCCACGTCAAGCTGGCTGCCGGCCGTGGTGGCGGCGATGCGGTTATTGGCGCCGTCCCGCGATCGGCACCTGTCGGTGGGGAGCGCGTTATCGACCGGGTCGGTCGGCGCGCGTCCCATCGCCCACGCCTGCCGCCCAATCCTGGAGCGTGTGCTTCGCCGCGGATCCCAACTCGGGATCGTCCACCATCCGTCGCAGCAGAGCCAGACCGCGGTCGTCGGGGCCAGCCTCCCGGATCGACTCCAGGGCGTTGTGGCGAACATCGATGTCATCGTCGTGCGTCAGTGCGGTGGCCAACGCCTCGAAGACGTCATCGTCCTCGGCGTACGCCCCCAACGACATCGCCGCGTACTGGCGCACCAGGTAGTCCTCGTCGGGCCACAGCGTCTGCGCGATCGCGCGGCCGACCCGTTGCCGGTCGGCGTGCGCGTCCGGCGGTCGCAGCCCCAGGACCTTGATGCATTCGATCCGGGCGAGGTCATACTCCTGCGGGTCGGCGATGACCGAGACGTAGAGGTCGACCACCCGCGGGTCGCCGACATGGCGCCCCAGCTCGGTGATGATGGCGAACCGACTGGAACCCTCGGCATCCACCGGGGAGGGAAGGCAGCGGTAGGTCTCGATGAGCCGTTGCACCTGGTCCACGATGGCAGTCTCGCAGCCGAAGGCCCTTCGTGTCTCGCCCGGTGCTGGAGGGTCGGCGGGGCGTCGTGGTGCGAACTCAGGCCCGCAAAGCCCAGCCACGTACCCGGGTCTGGCATCCCGTGGCTGTCGGCGGACGGGATGCCAGACCCGGTGGGTTCCCTGTTTCGGTTACGCCAGTTGGACGCCGGCCTTTCCGGCGTCGATGTAGAACTTCTGGGCGTCCCACACCGGTGCGTCCGGCCGGGTGACGAACTGGATGTCGCGTTGCGTGCTGTACAGGCCCGTAGGCGTGATGAGCGTGCGGAGGTAGCCGCGGTAGCCGTCGGCGTACTTCACCCAGGGGTGCTTCAGCCAACCGTCCTTTGTGGCCTGATCGCCCGGTCCGTCGCCGGTCGAGGTGATGGAGGTGCCGATGAACTGCGTGCCCACGATGGGACTGGTCGGATCGGGGATGGCCAGCAGCGCGTCCGAGACCAGGGTCCAGTGCAGGTCGCCGACCAGGATGACCGGGCTGACGTCGCGGTCGTGGTAGGCACGGTAGATGCGGTCGCGGGTGGGACTTTCCGTCGCCACGCCGCCCAGTTGCTGACCCACGGCGACCAGGTTCCACGTCGTGTCGTAGGACGTGATGCCGTTCAGCAGCCATGCCTCCTGCTCGTTTCCGAGCTTCGAGACGACCGGGTCGTTGTCGGAAGTTCGGTACTGGCGGCTGTCGAGCATGTCGAACTGGGCGAGGTTGCCGACGGCGAACCGGCGGTAGATGGTCTGGTCCGGCCCGACCGGCGGGGCGCACCGGGTGGGGATGTTCTCCCACCACGCCTTGTACCCGGCGGCGCGCCGGGCCAGCTGTTTCGCTCCGTGGTCGACACCACCGGCGTAGTCGTTGACGACCTCGTGGTCGTCGCGAACCACCGCCCACGGGAACGCCGCGTGCGCGGCCTGCAGGTCCGGGTCTGTCTTGTAGAGGGAGTACCGCAAGCGGTACTGGTCGAGGGAGTTGCACGTGTCGAGAACCGCGTCCGGCACGGCCGCGCCGGCGCGGGGCGTGTCGGTGAACGCGTACTCGTAGATGTAGTCACCGAGGTGAAGCCCCAGGTCGATGCCGTCCTGGGCCATGTAGCGGTAGGCCGTGAAGTACCCGATCTCCCACCGCTGGCAGCTCATGTGGCAGATGGTGAACGCCGAGACGGACGCGCCGGGTGCCGGCAAGGTGCGCGTGCGCCCGACCGGGCTCAACTCGGACCCGCAGCGGAAACGGTAGAAGTACCAGCGGTCCGGCCTCAGGCCGCGCACGTCGACATGTACGGAGTGGTTGTCCTCTGGCAGCGCGAACGTCTCACCTTCCGTGACGATCTGAGTGAAAGCCTCGTCGTTGGCCACCTGCCAGTGGATCGGGAACTTTCTGTCCGGCATGCCCGATCCGATCGCCAGTGGCTGCGGGGCAAGGCGGGTCCAGAGGATGACAGAGTCGGGCAGCGGATCACCGGACGCGACGCCCAGAGAGAACGGATAGGAGCTGAAGTTGCCGACGCCGCCACCGGGTGCGGCCGAGGCGGGCGTGGCCCGCCCGATCCCACCGGCGGTCGCGGCGGCGACCGCGCCGGACAGGATCAGGAACGATCGCCGGCTGGGCTCGTGATTGACCTCGTGCGCGGCAGGGTCTGCGGATGGGTCCTTGGACAAGGTGAGGGGTCCTCGATTCCGGGGGAGACCGATGCGGAAACGGTGGTTGCACACCGTTCACCACACTGGTGATCTTCGGGGACCCGTCGTTGACTCTCACACGTTGTAGGGTCTAAGCCTCGGTGAACATCGCCGGCCGGCGTGCCGACTCGGGCTTCGGGGCCTCGTGGTCTCGTGCGGGCTAATGCGAGTAAATGCCGCTTTTGGTGCCGGCTGCCCCTTATACGTTTCGAGCGGACGTATCGCGTGGTTCGCTGGGGGGTACAGGCAATGGACAGATGCTGGACCCGCCGGGTCCCGGCCGTCTTCGCGAGCCGGGTCGCGCCCGCGAGCATGCGCGGACTGCTCGGGGCACTGGCGGTGGTGGCGGCCGCGCTCGGCATGCTCTCCACCGGTGTGGCGCCCGCGTTCGCCGACGGGACGCCTGCTCAGCCAGGGCCACCCGCCGTCTCGGCCGGTAACGGATTGGCCTGGGGTTACGGCGGCAACGGCCAGCTGGGCAACGGGACCAGAACCGCCAGCACCGTGCCCGTGGCGGTGAGCCTGCCGTCCGGTACCACGGCCACCGCGATCTCCGCCGGCGAGTTGCACGGCCTGGCGTTGACGTCCACCGGCACCGTGCTGGCCTGGGGTGACAACACCTTCGGTGAGTTGGGCAACGGAACCAACACCAGCAGCACTGTGCCCGTGGCGGTGAGCTTGCCGGCCGGTACCACGGTCACCGCCGTCTCCGCCGGCGGCTCCTTCAGCCTGGCGTTGACGTCCACCGGCACCGTGCTCGCGTGGGGTCACAACCGTGCCGGCGAGTTGGGCAATGGCAGCAACACCGACAGCAACGTGCCCGTGGCGGTGAGCCTCCCGGCCGGTACCACGGTCACCGCCGTCGCCGCCGGCGAGGCGCACAGTCTCGCGGTGACGGCCACGGGCACCGTGCTCGCCTGGGGTTCCAACGGCGCTGGCGAGTTGGGCAATGGCACCAACACCAGCAGCAACGTGCCCGTGGCGGTGGACCTGCCGGCCGGTACCACGGTCACCGCCGTCGCCGCCGGCGATGTGCACAGTCTCGCGGTGACCTCCACCGGCTCGGCGCTCGCCTGGGGATACAACGGCAGCGGCCAGTTGGGCAACGGTACCAACGGCAGCAGCAATGTCCCCGTTCCGGTGAGCCTGCCGGCGGACACCACCGTCACCGCCGTCGCGGCCGGCGGCGAACACAGCCTGGCGTTGACCTCCACCGGTTCGGTGCTCGCCTGGGGTTCCAACGGCAGCGGCCAGTTGGGCAACGGTACCAACGCCAGCAGCAATGTCCCCGTCCCGGTGAGCCTGCCGGCCGGCACCACCGTCACCGCGATCGCCGCCGCCGGTGGCGGCGGTTTCCTCGGCGGCCACAGCCTGGCGCTGACCTCCACGGGCTCCGTGCTCGCCTGGGGCGACAACCTGTGGGGCCAGTTGGGCAACGGTACCCGTACCAACAGCAACGTGCCCGTGGCGGTGAGCCTGCCGCTCGGTACCACGGCCACGGCCATCGCCGCGGGCCGCAACTACAGTCTCGCGCTCAGCTCCACCGGTGCCGGTCGGGCGTGGGGTCTCAACCGCTCCGGGCAGTTGGGCAACGGCGCCACCACCAACAGCAACGTGCCGGTCCCGGTGGACCTGCCGACCGGCACGACGATCACCGCTGTCGCCGGCGGCCTTCGCCACAGCCTGGCGTTGACCTCCACGGGCACCGTGCTCGCCTGGGGCGACAACGAGTTCGGGCAGTTGGGCAATGGCACCAATACCAGCAGCACCGTGCCTGTGCCGGTGGACCTGCCGGCCGGCGTCACGGTCACCGCGATCGCGGCCGGCGAGTTGCACAGCCTGGCATTGACCTCCACGGGTACCGTGCTCGCCTGGGGTTACAACGGCGGCGGCCAGTTGGGCAATGGCACCAACACGAACAGCAACGTACCCGTCCCGGTGGACCTGCCGGCCGACACCACGGTCACCGCGATCGCCGCCGGCGAGTTGCACAGCCTCGCGGTGACCTCCACGGGCACCGTGCTCGCCTGGGGTCTCAACGGCGACGGGCAGTTGGGCAACGGCACCAACACCAGCAGCAACGTGCCCGTCCTGGTGGACCTGCCGGCCGACACCACCGTCACCGCCGTCTCCGGCGGCGGCGAACACAGTCTGGCGTTGACCTCCACCGGCTCGGTGCTCGCCTGGGGCCTCAACGGTGCCGGCCAGTTGGGCAACGGGACCAACACCAGCAGCAACGTTCCCGTGCCGGTGGACCTGCCGGCGGGCGCCGCGGCCACCGCCGTCGCCGCCGGCGGTGTGCACAGTCTGGCGTTGACCTCCACCGGCATCGTGCTGGCCTGGGGGTTCAACCGCTCCGGGCAGTTGGGCAACGGGACCAACACCAGCAGCAACGTGCCCGTGGCGGCGAGCTTGCCGGCGGGCGCCACGGCCACCGCCGTCGCCGCCGGCAATGGGCACAGTCTCGCGTTGACCTCCACCGGCATCGTGCTGGCCTGGGGCGACAACGAGTTCGGGCAGTTGGGCAACGGCACCAACACCAACAGCAACGTGCCCGTTCCGGTCGGTCTGCCGGCTGGCACCACGGTCACCGCCATCGCCGCCGGCGAGTTGAACAGTCTCGCCATCACCCCACTGCCGACAGCAGCCAGCGCCCTGCCGGTGACCGGTGTGAGCCTGCCGCCCGCTCTCGCCGCTGGCCTGCTGTTCCTGCTTGCCGGGGCCGGCGCGGTCCTCGTGACCCACCGGCGCCGGCCGGCGCGCCGCGCCGCTTGACGGCCAGCCGGATGCCTTGACCATCCGCTGACCGACCGCGAGTTCGAGATCCTCCGGGGCCCGGTATAGGCGGCTCGGCCTGCTACCAATGGCAGGCCGAGCCGCCTGCTACTTCGGCCGAAGCCTAGATGGGGTTGGTGCAGTGCTTGGCCGCGCCCGAGAAGTTGAGGTGGAAGCACGCCCGTGCCAGGTACCCCGGACCGTCCCAGTAGTGGTAGGTGCTGTCCAGGTCCGCGTCCGGCGCGATGTCCCTCAGGGTGTGGTAGCCCGAGACCAGGGACCACGACGAGCCGTTGTTCGTTGAGCGCTCAAGCCACATCGTGCAGTCCCAGCCGGCCTTGTAGTTGTAGAAGAGGGCCTCCGCGTAGGACGTCGTGCCGTAGAACTCCACCTCCGCCCGGCAGTAGCCGCTGGCGGTGTCCTGCTGAACTTCTTGCCAGGTGCTGGTACCGCCGCGCGTCTCGGCCTGGGCCGCCGTCTGCGTGCCGAGGACGATGGCGCCGACGCCGAGGGCGGCGAGCATGGTGCGGAGTAGCTTCCTACGCATACGCTCACGAGCTCCGTTTCTCACTAGTTCTCCATTCCGACTGACCTCCACACGAGACGCAGGTCCCCACCGCTCCGTGACATCGCACTTCTATGGCCTACGTCACAATGACGCAGGCGCCCGACCCACCGATCGTGGGTCGGGCGCCTGGTCGGGCTACCTGTGCTTGGGACTATTGCTTCCTCAGGACGAAATTCGATGTCGTCGTCGTGCCCTTGGCGATCTTCACGGTGTGTGTCTGCGTCTGGTAGCCGGTCTGGACGACGGTCACCGTCAGCGGGTTGTTGCGGGAATCCAGCCAGAGCGCGTACCGGCCGTCCTTGTCGGTCGTCACGGTGTAGTCGGCGTCTCGGCCGTTGATGCGGACGGTCGCGCCAGCCAGCGGGGAGCCATCGGTGGCCGAGGTGACGGTCCCGGTGACTTTGCCCCATTGCTTCGGTGGGTTGACCGTCATCGCCACTGATACCGGCGATGCGAGGTACGGGGTGTCGGTGCCGAGGATGACCCTGGCCTGGTAGGTACCCGGCTGGCTGATTGCCGGGACGTTCGCGCGCATCGTGACGGTCACGGTGGCGCTTGCGCCCGGTTGCAAGGTCAGGGTGGTCCGACTCTCCGACATCCAGCTCACGTCGCTGCTGCTGTCGCAGTTGGTGAATCCGGGAAGCACCTCGGCGAAGTTGATCGACAGGTGTGCCGGTCCTGGGGGCACGGCGCCGCCGATCTGGTAGAGGCCGCACGCGCTGCCGCTGCGGTACAGGGCGATGTTGGCGTTGGGTAGCGCCGTCCAGGTGTTGCTGGTCGGGTCGTAGGCGTATCCCTGGTTGGTGAGGTGGGTGCCGTTGGTGGTGGTGATGCCGCCGGAGACCAGCAGCAGCCCGTTGGCGGCGGCGTAGGTCGAGCCCCACAGGTCGATCGGCATGTCGGGCAGCGGCGACCAGGTGTCAGACGCCGGGTCGTACACGTACGCGTGGCGGCTGCTGGCGGTGTCGGTCTGGCCGCCGGCACAGTACAGCTTGCCGGTGATGGCACCGCAGGAGGCCCAGTCGATGGGCTCGGGGTATGCCGCCGCGGCCGACCAGCTGTCGGTCGCCGGATCGTAGACCTGCACATCCTTGCTGCCACAGGCGCTGGCCGTACAGCCGCCGATCACGTATAGCTTATTGTTCAGCACCGCGGCGCCGGACCCGGCGTATGCGGTGGGCTCGTCCGCACCGGTCGACCAGCTGTCGGTTGCCGGGTCGTAGATTTCCAGCTTCGGGTCGGTGTCGCCGTCGGAGCCCCAGCCGCCGGCGGCGTACAGCTTGCCGCCGATGAAGCCGCCGCTCGGCTTGTCCCGGGGGTCGGCCGCGCTGGTCAGTTGGCTCCAGCTTCCGGCGTCGGGGTCATAGACGTAGAGCGCGGAGCTTGTACCGGCGATGAACCCGAACGCGGAGTACACCTTTCCACCGTTGACCCCGACCAGGTTGTCGGCGACCGGCAACGGGAAGTTGGCGATGGGGGTCCACGCCGCCCCGGCCGGGTTGGTGTCCGCCGGTGTGCCATCCGCCGGTGTCGTCGTGCCGCCGGTGTTCCGCATCGCGTGGGCGGAGTAGGTGCCCTTGATCTCTTGGAGTGGTGCGCCGCCCTGGCTCAGGGCAGTGATGCGACCCGGATCCTCGCCCGTGGTCACGGTGGCCGGAGCGGTACCGGTGTTCTTCAGGGTCACCGTGGCGTGTGTGGCGCCGTCCCAGTCGACGGTCTTGGCGATGTTCGTCGGGGTGACCGTGACCCGGCCGGCCTTCAGCGAGAAGTCGGCCTCGGTAGTCCTGTTCGCGGCCACCTTCACCGTACGGGTCGCCGTGCTGTAGTGGAGCTTGGCCACGGAGAACGGGTGGCTACCGGTCACCGGGGAGAACAGCCAGTAGAAGCCGTCGCCGAGGGCGGCGTCCTGCGGGGTGGCGGCGGAGCTCACCTTGACGGCGGCCGAGTCGGGGGTGGTGATGACGGCACCGTTGAGCGCCGCCCGGGTGTTGGCGTCCGTGACCTGACCGGTGACCAGGCCGCCCGGGATCGGGTCGCAGCTGCGGTTGCCGATGAAAACGTTGTCCAGTTCCCACCAGTAACCGAAGTTGCTGACGAAGTGGAACCTGGTCAGCACCGCCGGCTTCCTGGCGGCCTGCGGTATCGGGACGTCCAGGTGCGTCGGCCCAGACACGTAGTCGGTGGTGTGGTGCCAGACATTGGTCCAGTTGGCGCCGCCGTCCACGCTGATGTCGACGTCGCCGATCTGGTCGGAGGAACCGACGTAGTCGGTGTCGAAGCTGACGGTCGGGTCGGCGTCCGCGCTCAGGTCGGCCACGGGTGCGGTCAGGGTGGAGTCCCGGGTCTGCCCGCCGCCGACGGTGTTGTCGACGATGGCGAAGTTGCCGCTTCCGCCGGTGTAGTTCTCATCGGCCGGGTCGTCGAACGCCCATCCGGTGGTGGTGCCGGCGGCGTTGTCGACGCTCCAGCCGGTCGGCGCGCTGCCGCCGTCGAAGGTTTGCGTGGGGCCGGTGTAGTTGGCCTGGTAGCCGGGCGCGTCGCAGGCCGTCGTGTCGACCGGCACGCTCACGTTGGCCGCGACGTTCGAGTCGGTGACCGTGACGCTCGGGTTCGCCGTCTGGTATCCGGGGTAGGCCGGGGTGACGTGCAGGTGATAGGTCTGGCCCTGGGGCAGGTTCAGGCTGTAGTGCCCGGTGACGGGGTCGGTGAACACCGGCCCGCCGGGTACCCCGTCCGCGGTGATGGTGGCGTAGAGCGGCCAGTCGTGGCCGGAGCCGTCGGTGACGGTACCGCTGACCGTGGATCGGGGTGCCGTGCTCAGCGCGAAGTCCTCGGTGACCCGGCCGCCGTCGGTGACCGCCACGCCGGGCACGGTGGATGTCTTGTAGCCGAACGCTTCCGCCGTCATGTCGTAGCTGCCGACCGGGACGATCAGATCGTAGTGGCCCTGCGCGTCGGCCAGTGCGTTGGCGGAGCCGGCCCGCACGGTGGCGCCGGGGATGCCGACCCCGGTGGCGGCGTCGCGGACGGTACCGGACACCTCGCCGTGCGGACCGGTCTTGAACGCGGCGAGCCCGTTCGGGCTACCCAGCCCGGTCGGCCCGTCGTATCCGGCGCCCGCGGTGCACAGGTACGCCGGCGAACACGTGCCGTTGTTGCCGGTGGTGACGTCGTTGAGCGAGCCTGTCTCCGCGTACGGGTACGAGCTGGGGTAGGTGCCGCCGACGGGGGTACCGGCGTCGGCGTACACCGCCGCGATGAGCGGCGACGCGGCGCTGGTGCCACCGAAGACGTTCCAGCCGCCGAATCCGAAGGAGTCGTAGACGGCAACGCCGGTGGCCGGGTCGGCGACCGCCGACACGTCGGCCTCGGTGCGCATGGCGCAGCCGGTGTCGGTCTGCCACGCCGGCTTCGGCTCGTAGAGCGAGCAGCCGCTACCCGGGCCGTTGCCGTCGTCGTTGTTCCAGACGGACTCCGACCAGCCGCGCGCGTTCGTGTCCCGGGCGAGGCTCGTGCCGCCGACCGCGGTCACGTACTGCGACGCCGCGGGGTAGGCCACGCCGTAGTCGTAGTCGCCGGTGCTGGCCACCACGGCCACCCCGGGATGGTTGTAGTGCGCGTCGCCGTCGGTGAGCTCGGACGGATCCTCACCGCTGCCCGGCAGGGATGAATACCCCGAGCCGTAGCTGTTGGACACGTACTTCGCGCCCAGCGCGACCGCCTCGTCCACCGCCACCCCCAGGTTGTCGGGGAGGTTGTCGTCGGCCTCGACGAGCAGGATGTGTGCCTGCGGTGCCGCGGCGGAGACCATGTCGACGTCCAGCGATATCTCTCCGGCCCAGTCGGTGTCCGCCGCCGGGTAGGAGGTGCCGCCGGTCTGGTCGACCTTGCGGAAGCAGCCGTTGGCGGTCGTGCACTCTGGCAGGCCGTACTGCTGCCGGTACAGGGCCAGGTCGGATTCGGCGTTCGGGTCGTCGAACGCGTCCACGATGGCCACGGTGGCGCCGGCGCCGCCATCGGCCGGCAGGTTGTAGGCACTGTGCAGATCGGCCGGGCCGTAACCCGTCGGCGTGGTGTCCGCCGGCCGCAGGCCGTGCGTGGCGACAATGTCGGTACGCCGCAGCGCGAAGCACGTCGCCTCGCCCTTCTTTACGGCACCGCACACATGCTGGACACGCGCCTTGCCGGTCGATTCGGTCCTACCGGGACCGTGGGCCAGGGCGGCGGCCGGTAGGCCGAATACCGTCATGGCTACCGAAAGGACGCCGGTGAGCAGCCAGATTCTGGCGCGCACCGGGGTCGCGGACCTTCCGGGGAGATGCATCGAGTTCCTCCCGATCGTCGCGGGTCGGCCTCAGCTCTCGAGGTCATGGGCAGAGGCGTTTCTGCCGCCCGCTTACGATCCAGCAAAGATGATCTACGTAGCGATATGATCATTGTCACAAGTCGCATTCGCCTGTGGAAATCTATCGTTCCCCGTAGCTTGATACCTTTTGCCCGCCGCGCAATGTGATACGGGTACTTGACATTTCCGGCGCCGCATCGGTCAGGCCCCATGCCGCCGGCATGAGTCAGACCGCCCCGATCCGTCTACTATGGACGGTCAATCGCGACATAGAGAGGGCCGATCCGAGCCACCCCGGCGCGGGTCATGCCAGCCGGCGCTCCGGCGCGATCTGGTGGCGGCGGGTCGCGGTCCTCATCGAGGCCGCGACGAACCGGCAGCGACGTGTGCGCCCCGTTTCACCGACGTGCGGCGGCCAGGGGAGCCTGGGCGGCGCGGGCGATGTCAGTCGGGGTCACGATTCCCACCAGCCGCTGGTCGGCCACCACCAAGGCACTGCCGTTCGCGCACTGGCTCAGTCGCGGCAGCAGTTGGTTGAGCGGCTCGTGCGGGGCGGCGAGAGCCACCTCGCTGGGCGGGCAGGCCACATCGCGCAGCGTTGTGCTGTCCCGATGTTCGAGCGGAACCTGTCGGGCCTGCTCGAGGGTGACCAGCCCGACGGGGCGCTCGTCGACGGTGAGGGGAAACGCCCAGTGGTGGTGGCTGGGCACGTACCGGTTGATGAATTCGCCCACGCTCAGGTCCGCGGCGACGGTTTCCGGATTGGCTGACATGACCGCGTCGACGCGCAGCGCGCCCAGGCGGGCCTGCCGTTCCTCGGCCGCCGCGGCACCGAACAGGAACCAGCCGATCAGCGCGAGCCATAGTTGCCCGAACGCGCGCGTGCGGATGAACAGCGCCACGCTCAGCGCGATCAGTATCAAGCCGAGCACGCGACCGGAGCGCGCGGACACGATCGCGGCCCAGACCCGATCGCCGCGCCGCTTCCACAGAGCCGCGCGCAGAAGGCGACCGCCGTCGAGAGGGGCGGCAGGCAGGATGTTGAACACCGCCAGCGCGACATTGATAGCGCCGAGCCAGAGGAACGTACCGTAGGGCAGCCCGGACTCGCCGGTGACCCGCAGCAGCGCGGCGATGCCCCCGAAGAACAGTCCGATGATGAGGCTGACCAGCGGCCCGACTCCGGCGATGCGAAGCTCCGCTCCCGGCTTGGCGGCCTCACCGCGCAGTTGGGCTACACCGCCGAACAGCCACAGAGTGATGCCCTCGACCGCGATGCCGTTGCGCCGGGCGACGATCGCGTGGGAGACCTCGTGGGCGAGCAGGCCGGTGAAGAAGACGAGCGCGGCTCCCACGCCGGCCGCCGCGTAGGCCCATTCCGGATTTCCGGGATAGGTCGCCGGGAATCGGGCGCCGGCCAGGGTCGACGCGATCAGCGCGAAGATCAGCAGCACACTCCAGTTGACGCCGACCTTCACTCCGGCGATGCGGCCCAAGGGGATGCTCGCTCTCATCGTTGGGTGTTACCCCGAATGGCCTCCCACCAACAGGCCGCGGGCCCGGGCTCCGGCCGGCGGCTGGGGCCCGGTGTGGCCGGAGTGGCCTGCGGGAGTCATGGTGCCGGTGGGCCCGAAGGGACCAGGCGCGAGCCCCGCCCGGGCAAATCTCGGGCGGGGCTCGAATCCGTGCTCTTATGCCGGTGCGGGGCGCATTACCGTGCCGCGATCGCGACGGCGTCGATGACGGTCTGGGTGATGTCGTTGCCGTCCGCGTCGGTCGCCTGAGCCTTGATGCTCAGTCTCGCGTTCGCGGCGGGGGCGGTCGGGGTCCGGTACCGCACGGTGTAGGCACCGTCGTGACCGCCGGCCACGGTCGCCTTCGTCCAGTTCTTGCCACCGTCGGTGCTCGTCCAGACGCTGAGGCCACGCATGGCGATCGGGCCCGGCGCCTGATGGTAGGCCGTGACGTGGAGTTCGTGGTCGCCGTGGCCGGTGACCGTGTTACTGAGGTCCGTGCCGGCGTCGTACTCCAGGAACACGAACGGATCCGGCGCGCACGGGTCGCTGGCTCCGAGGAACGCGCCGAGGCAGGCGGTGCCGGCCGGGGTCCGGTCGTTCGCCGGCCTGGACGAGGTGAAGTCCCACGTCGTGGTCGTGTTGTTGTCGCGGGCGACCAACTGGTAACGGGCTGCGCCGGCGGGCAGCTGGTAGGAGACCAGGTTGCCGGCGAACGGGGTCTGCTGCACCTCCTGCCCATCGTGATAGAGGTGGATGCTGTCGGCGAGGAAGCCGTACGCGCCGTCCTCGACCGCCGGGTCCGCGCCGGCACGCAGGTACATGACGGGGTAGAGCGTGTTGCCCTGCCGGCAGAAGGAACAGTAGGCGAGCGGGTTCGGGTAGCCGTCGTACTTGCCGGGCTGGTTGCGAAGGATGTCGGGTGAGATGGCGTACGAGCCGGGAGTCTCGGGGGCGGCGATCCAGTTCTCGGTCGCCTTGCCGCCGGCCTGGGTGACCATGTCCCACCGGATCTGGTCGATCTGATCGCTGGCCAGCCACCACTGGGTGACGACGTCGGGCGCGGCCGGCCCGCGATACTCGGTGATCGTGCCCGGTGCGGCTATGCCCTCGTAGATGCTCGCACCCCCGAAGAACTCGTTCGACCGCCACGTGCTCCAGAACTCGTCCACTGAGGACGGACCACCGCCGTGGTACGCATCGGTGACGGTGGTCAGCTGCGCGTCGGTGAGCGTGGTACGCAGCGACGCGGGTACCTGTCCCTCCTGGTACAGGCTCGGGGTGTAGATGTACGGGCTGTTGCCGTCGTATCCGCTGGCGTCGACCGTCACCGGTCCCTTGGCGAGCAGCTTGAGTAGGGCATCGCCCTGGTCGACGGGGATCGTGGCGAACGGCATGTCGATCGGATCGCTGGCGCCGTACCACTCCGGGATCACCGAGCTGCAGTATCCACGGGTGTACCCCGGGCTCATCGGGTCGAAGAGCACGCCGACCGCGCCGGCCTGGAGGGCGTTGTTCAGCTGCGAATCGAGGACGATGGCGAGACTGCCGTCCTGGCACCAGACCTGGTCGTCTTCGTGCATGAGCACGAACTTCCCCCGGGCGTCGACGCCGGCGAAGTCCTCCGGTCGACCGGCGCCGGCGTCCACCAGCCCGACCTTCTTCCGCCCGGTGAAGCGCACCGCGCCGAGGTTGCCGTACGTCGCGGCGGTGCGGTACACGAAGTAGGACGGGTCGAGAGCCAGCCGCTGGGGCGCGGTCACCGTCATCGTCAGCTGCGGTTGGCCGAGCACCCAGTCGCTGGTCAGGTGGAAGGTGCCCGCGGTGACCGGCGCGCTGGGCACGGCCCAGTAGTTCGGTGTCACGCTGTCGATCGCGTTGGCGATCCCGGTGCCGTCCACCGAGGTGCGCTCGTCGTTCTGCGTGGCGGTGAACGCCTGGCTCGGCCGCGGCGTACCGACGTGGAATTCCGTCGCGGCATCGACGTTGAGAGCGAAGCCGGTGTCCCCGGCGACGGTGACCTCCGGGTCGATCAGGTCGACGTACTGAGTCTGGGAACCGGCCAGGAAGAACGCGAAGCCCGTCGCGGAGTAGATGCCGGAGGGTACGGAGTAGGTCACCTGATACGTGGTGCACGGGTCGGCGTCGACACAGGTGAGCCCGGAGGGCTCGTAGACGTTGTCGATCCCCTCGCCGTCGACACCGTAGAGCGCCAGCGTGCCGGGTTCGACGCACAGGAGGGTCAGGTAGCCGTTGCACCCGAAGACGCTGCCCCGGGTGCCGGTGATGGTCTCGGTGACACGGTTGAGGGCCTGTGCCGCCGACGGGTGTGCGGCCGCGGACCGGTTGCCGGTGGGCCAGGCGTGGACGGCCCCGCCGGTCAGGTGCGGTGCCACACTCGCCGAAGTGGCGCTCTGCCCCGACAGCGCCGCCCAGAACGGCGCGGCGTGGGAGGCACTGACCTTCACGTCGACCGTTCCGGTCCCGGGATGGGCGGCGACCACGGTGGCCCCGCCGAGCGCGGTGGCCTTGCCGGTGAGCGCTGCCGCCGACAGCTTGCCCGAAAACTGGACGGTGACCGGGATGACCGCGGCGGATCCGTTGTCGCCGTGGGTCGCCAGCCAGGTGACGTCGAACAGCCGGGGGTCGAGCATGCCGGAGGCGACCAGCGCCGACGCGGCGAACGGAGTCGCGGACACGCTGGCCGCCTTGCCCGGCGATCCGCTCCGCGCGGTCACCGCGACCGCGGGGGTGGCGCCGGGGTTTGGCGTGGCGACGACGCTGTAGCGACCCTGGCCGGACGAGGTCAGTGTCACCCGGTCGCCGGTGAGCAGCGTGACATGGTAGGTGGCGTCATGAAGCTCCGGCAGGGCGAGCGCGCCCACTCCGGTTCGCGCCGCCGCGTTGTCTCCGGTGTCGCCCGCCACGGCGCTGCCGGGGATGGCCAGGCTGGTCGCGGCGAGACCGATGACGGCGGCGGTCAGGGCCGAACGCCTGCGGTACTGCGGTTTCATCGTCTTCTCCTTCAGCTGCCGTGCCGGGTCAGGACCACGTCGTGGCGGGTGATGCCGTTCGCCGCGACGTCGAGGGCTGTGCCCGCCGGGTCGTAACCTGTGGCGGTGGCCGTGAGCTGTTGCTTGCCGCTAGGCGTGAACAGCCAGTAATAGCCGCCGGCCACCGCCGGGTCGCCGGTGACCTGAGCGATCCCCGCCGGCCAGGCGTGCCGCCGCGGGTCGGCGGAGCTGGTGACCCGCGTGCCGTTGACCGGTGCGTGCGTCGTGCCGTCGCTGACCACCCCGACGACCAGCCCGCCGTGCTGCGCCACACAGGTACGGGCACCGATCAGCACGTCGTCGACGGCCCAGTACCAGCCGCCGCGCCCGGTGTAGTGGAAGCGCACTCGCACGCCGGAGCGCCCGGCCGCGGACGGCAACGCCACGCTCACGTGGCCGATCGAGTTGGCGCCGGTCTGGCGCCACACCGGCGTCCAGGACCGCCCGCGGTCCACGCTGAGCTCCACCGTCGCGCTCTGCTGCGCCGCGGCGAAGTAGTGCGTGTCGAACTCCAGCCGGGGCGTGGCCACGCCGGACAGGTCGAACACCGGCGAGGTCAGTGTGGTGTCGAGGCGGCCGGCCGTACCCGAGTCGGCGATGGCGAAGTTGTCGTCGCCGCCCGACTGGTACACCGGCGGCGTCTGCGGGGCCGACCGGTTGCCCGGGTTGTCGAAGCGCCACCCGCCCTTCGTGCCGGTCACCGCCCAGCCATCGCGCGGCGTGGCCGCCTGCCAGCCGGTGAAGTCCTCGCCGGTGCCGTTCCACCCGTACCCCGGCGCGATGCAGGCCGCCAGGTCGACGCCGAGGGTGATGTCGCGGCCGAGCCCCTGGGGGCCGACGCTGATCTGCTGCGTCTGGTGCTGGTACCCGGGCAGGTCGGTGCTGATGTCGAGGGTGTAGTCGCCCTGGGGGAGGGAGACGTGGTAGCGGCCGGTGGCCGGGTCGGTGTAGACGGCGCCGTCCGGGTACCCGCTGATGCCGATGCGGGCGTGCAGCGGCCAGCCGTGTCCGGACCCGTCGGTGACCGTTCCCGACAGGGTCGCCGACGGCTGCGCGGTGAGGGCGAAGTCCCGCGTGCTGGTGTCCCCGGCGCTGATCGTCAGGCCCGTGCCGGTCGCGCTCGCGTACCCGTACTTCGCCACCGTCACGTCGTAACTGCCGGCCCGCAGGTCCAGCCGGTAGCTCCCGTCGGCGGCGGTGCGGGCGATGTAGTCACCCGGGCTGGCCGAGACGGTGGCACCGGCCAGCGGTTGACCGGCTGTGTCGGTGACCCGTCCGTCGAGTGTGCCGTGGGGGGCCTTGGTGAACGCACCCACCCCGTTCGGGCTGCCGAGCCCGGTCGGCCCGTCCCAGCCGGGGCCGGCCTGGCACAGCACGTTCCCGCAACCGCTGTTGGCACCGGCGACGATGTCGAACACGTGGTCGGCCAGCGCGGGATCGTGGTACAGCTCGGTGACCGGGTACTCGTTGGACAGCGGCTCGCCGGCCAGCGCGTACATCGCCGTCACGAGCGGCGCCGCGAGGCTGGTACCGCCGACCTGCAGCCAGCCGCTCTGGCCGAGCGTGTCGTAGGTGGCCAGGCCGCTTTCCGGATCCGCGTCCGCCGCGATGTCCGCGGTCGCGCGGCCGGTCGGGCAGTCGGTGTCGATACCGGTCTGGTAGTCCGGGCGCGGCTCGTACGGGGAGCAGCCCGAGCCGCCGCCCTCGCCGCCGGAGCTGGTTCCCCACGCCGACTCGGTCCACCCACGCGCGACCGAGCCGTCCCGGGTCAGCAGCGTGCCGCCGACGGAGACGACGTGCGGGTTGGTGGAGGGCCAGTTGGCCACGCCACCGTCATCGCCGCTGGAGGCGACCACGGCCACGCCCTTGTGGTCGTAGTGCCCGTCGTAGTCGGTCTCCGAGGGATCCTCACCGGCGACGCCGTAGGAGTTGGAGACGTACTTCGCTCCCAGCGACACGGCGGTGTCCACCGCGTTGCCGAGGTCGTCCAGGCTCGGGCTGTTGCCCTCGACGAGCAGGATGTTGCAGGCGGGGCACGCCGCCGACACGGCGTCGAGGTCCAGGGATGTCTCCAGGCCCCAGCCGGGGTCATCCACCGGGTAGTCGGTGCCACCGGTCTGGTCGACCCTGCGGAAACAGCCGTTGGCCGTGGTGCAGGGCGTCAGCCCGTAGTGGGACCGGAAGGCGGCCAGGTCGTCCTCGGCGTGAGAGTCGCCGTAGGCGTCGACGATCGCCACCGTCTGCCCACCGCCGCCCGCGGGCAGGCGATAGGCGGCCTGGATGTCCGCCGGTCCCAGCGCGCCGGCCGGTGGCGCCGCCGCCTGCGGGCGGATCTGTCCGGGTGCCGGGGTGCGGACAACGGCCAGGCACTGGGCGAAGCCCTTCTTGGGCTTGGTGTTGCAGGCCGCCGGGGTGTTGGCGGTCAACGGTTGGCTCGCCGAGGCGCCGACCGGTTTCCCGGTCAGGGGTGCGGCGGCGGCCGTGCCGGCGAGCACAGCCAGTCCGATGACCGAGAGGACCGCCACAATCGGGGTCTTCATGAGGAAGCCTCCTCCGTCTGGTCAGAGTGGTTCGTATCCGTCGCTGGTGGTGGCGGGGCCGTCGGGCACGGCCACCGCGCCGGTACCGGTCTGGTCCGGTTCGGCCGTCGATGCGCTTGCGGTACCGCCGTTCTCGTCGGCGGGCTCCGGGTCGCGCGAGGGTTCGGGCATGGCCGTTGGGCCTCTCGAGAGAATGGGGCTATCTGGGTTAACCAGTGTCGATCAACCCGCCGGGCGGTGCGATCAGTCAGATCACTGAAAGAATGGCCGTCCCGGGGGCCGTGGAATTTATTCAGGCGGGTCGGCGACGATCAGGCCGGCCTCGATGGCGCTGACCGCGAGCGCCGTGCGGGTGGACACGTCGAGCTTGCGCATGGCCGAGTTGACCTGGCTGGCCACGGTCTTCGGTGAGCGGTGCAGCAACTGCGCGATCGTCCGGTTGGTGTGGCCGGCGACGACCAGGCGCACCACCTCAAGTTCGCGCGGAGAGAGCCGGTCTCCGTAGCCACGCCGTCCGCCCCGCCAGACCGGTGCCGGCGAGACCCCGCTGTCGCGCAGCGTCCGGGTGACCCGCTCCGCGTCCCCCGTCGCGCCCAGTTCCGCCAATCCCTGCCGTACCTCGCCGAGCAGGCTCAGCCCGGCCTCGGACCCGCCGTCGGCCAGCAGGCAGTGCGCCTGCCGTTCACGGGCCAGCAGCGCATCGTACGGCCGAGGCAGGTCCTGCCACGCGGCGGCCGCGCTGGCGAACAGCTGCGCCGCCCGGGCGGGCTGCCCGTCGCCCCGCGCCAGGATCGCCCGGCACAACGCCAGGCCCGCGGCCGGGGCCGGCATGTTCCGGCCCCGCAGACCGCGCGCGAAATCGGCCACCAGTGACGCGGCATCTCCCGCCCGGCCGGCGGCCACCAGCGCGTCGACCCGGGCGGGTGCCAGCTCGGTGGCCCACAGCCAGATCTCCTTGTGCGCCACGATGGCCAGTGGCTCCTCGGTCACGCCCAGCGCGTCGTCGACCCGGCCGGCGGCAAGCCACGCGCGCGCCAGCACGGCGGCCGGCTCCATCAGGCAGTCCACCGCGCCACGTGCCCGCCACTCGTCCATCAGCCGCAGCACGTCGCCGTCGACGTCCGTACCGGCCGCGGCGGCCAGCCTGCGCGACACGAGTTCGCACTCCAACCGGTCCGTCGCCTGTACCGAGTCGTCCTCGATGAGCCGGTCGACCCGCTCGGCGAGCTTCGACCAGCCGCCGACGAACCAGTCGAGATGGATCAGTGTGCACAGGGCCGCCGCGCGGTGCCGCAGGTACTGGTAGAGCTCCGCCAGCTCCATTCCGCGGCGCAGCAGGGTTCTGGCCTGGGCGTACCGGCCCCACCGCATGGCGAGGTCGCCGACGTTGAGGTCGCGCAGCAGCATGCTGTACCGCCCGGCCACGGTGGCGGTGTCGTCCGGCACCTGTGCGGCGGCCGCCCAGCCCTCCTCCTCGCCCAGCAGCAGTAGACCCGCGGCGCCCGCGCTGGTCATCGCCGATCGGGCCGACGCCGGAAGCAGCGGGGTCGCCTCGGCGGCCCGGTACAGCCACTGGCGGTGCACCTGGCTGTGTGCGGTGGTCCCGCGCGCCCACCCGAGCAGCAGCATGGCCCGCACCGAGTCCTCTGAACCGTCGCCGAGATCCGGGATGGCCTGCTCCAACTCGGCACGGCTGGCGTCGAACTCGTTCAGCAGGTCCAGCAGCATCCCGAGCTGGAACCGCAGCCGCGCGGCCTCGTTGGGCGTCAGCGTGCCGGTCGCGACGACCCGTCGCACCACCTTCACCAGCTCACCGATGCGGTCCGGGCCATTCAGCGCCACCTTCGGCAGCCGCTCCACGAGTGCCAGCACCGCCGCCGGGGGAAGCTCGGCCGCGACCAGCAGGTCGTACAGCAGGGTGACGACCGTCGCGTCGTCGCCGGCCGCGAGCGCCGCACCGGCCGCCAACTCGGCGTAGCGCCGCCAGCGCTCGGTGTCCCTCGCCTCCCTGAAGTGCCAGGCCAGCCTCGCAGCCGGGGGCCGCGGTACGGACTCCAGAACGGTACCGGCGCGGCGGTGCAGCAGCCGCCGTTCGGCCACGGTCATCGACTCGTACACGGCCCGACCGGCCAGCGCGTGCCGGTAATCGATCAGGCCCGCCTCGGCCTCGCCGAGCAGACCCGACGTCAGCGCCTCGGACCAGCCCGGCCGTTGCGGGTCGCCCGGCAGCCCGGCGCAGGCCAGCACGACGGCCGGATCGCCCGGCTCGCCGAGGACCGCGGCGGCGCGCAGTACCGCCTGCGCGTCGGGGTGCAGCCGCCGGACCCGCTCCAGCACGGCGTCGCGTACCGTCGGCGGCACGTCGATCTCGTGGAGACGGCGCCGTACCCACTCCCCGCCGCGCTGGACCAGATCCGCGCGATCGTGCATCAGCCGCACGGACTCCTCGACCGCGAGCGGTACGCCCTCCGTGCGCTCGTGCAGGAACTGCGCGAAGGCCGCGGAGGCCTGGCCGCCGGCCAGCATGGAGGACACCAGGCTGGCCGTCTGCGCCACGTCCAGCGGACCCAGCTCCAGCCGCAGCAGCCCCATGCCCGTCGGTGGGCGGGACGAGAGCCGCGGCAGCAGCGAGTCGGATGGCACGTCTTCGGGCCGGTAGGTCACCACCACGCTCACCGGGGCGTGGCGCTGCGCGGTGAGGAAGAGCAGGAACTCCAGAGTCGCCTCGTCGGCCCAGTGCACGTCCTCCATCACCAGAACCTCGATCTGGAGACGGCCGATCAGCTCGGCCAGCGCCCGGAACAGCCGGTGCCGGGCGGCGGGCGCGTCCTGCGCCGGCTCGGGAGCGGGCGGTAGGTCGGCACCCCACTCCGGGAACAGCGGGCGCAGCGCACCGGCGAGCATGCTCAGTCCCAGCCCGCCGACCCCGTCGGTGGCTCGCTGCAGCGCGTCCACGACCGGCCCGAGCGTGTACGGCTGCCGGACCGGCGGCGCAGCGGCCACCAGTACCCGGTGGCGGGCGTGCCGGTCACGAAGGAACTCGCGCAGCAGCCGGCTCTTGCCGATGCCTCCCTCGCCCTCCACCAGCACCAGCACCGGCGCCGAGGCCAGTGCTCGTTCCAACGCGGCCAGTTCGCGCCCCCGTCCGACGAACCGGGGTGGGCGCGGCACCGGAGACTCGCCCGAGCGCCGGCCGTGCCGGACCGTCGGCGCGACTTCGTCGCTCACCACCGCGCCCGCACGGTGTCGCCGCGATGGCCGTCGACGATCATCGGCACCTCACTCGCCGGCCCGGTCAACGACCGGTCTGGGTCGTCGCGCGGCGTCAGACGCGCCCGAGCAGACCGGTCGAAACGCGCGTGCCCCGCTGGCTCGGCGTGGTCGCCGGTGACTGGATTCTCTCCGAGTTGATCGAGGCGCGCAACATCGATGATCGGGGCCACTGGCGAGCCCGGCGAGCCCGCTCACAGCGCCGGGCCGCAGGACAACGCCGGAGCATCCCTCACGGGATGCCCCGGCGCGTGCGTTACCCGCTGAGAGCGTAGGCGTGGATGATGGTCTGCTGGACGTTGTTTCCCGCCGAATCGGTCGCGTCGGCACGTAGTGAGACGTATCCGCCGCCGGCGGGGTGGGTCAGGGTCGCTGTCCAGTGGTCCGCGCCGCGGTCCAGTTCTACCGGTTGCCAGGTCTTCCCGTCGTCATACGAGACCGCCAGGGTGAGGTTCCGGATGGTGGCCGGCGCGCTGCCGGGCTGGTATTGGATCGCGACCGGGATGGTGAAGCGTCCGGCCGGCGCCTGGTTGTGCGCGTCGAGCTGGGGGGTGAACCGCACCGCCATGGCCGGCAGCGGGGCGGGGTCTGTGCCGTTGACGTGACCGGAGCGGAACGTCCAGGCCGCCTGTACGGTGCTGCTCAGGCCGCCGAAACCGGTGCGGGTGGCCTGGATTTCCACCCGATAGCGGGCGGCGTCGGCGGGCACCGGGAATTGGCCGCCCACGCCAGGGACCTGAGCGATCCGCGTCCCGTCGCGGTACACCGTGGTGGAGCCGTCGCCGGTGACGTCTTGTCCGTAGTGGCCGGCAGCGTCGCTGAACGGCTGCGGAGCCAGCAGGAGCGTGTCGCCCTGACGGGTCATGAAGTCGCTCGGGAACGGGCCGGTGGGCAAGGCCGGTCCGAACGGCGCGGTGTTCCATCCCTCCCGGTACTGCTGCCCAGCCTGGTAGGTCGCCGTTGCTCCGAGTCGGGCATCGATCGTTCCGAGGTCGTCGGAGTCGGCTGGGTGAGTATCCAGTTCCGTGTTCCAGCGGCCCGCGTTGAAGTACTCCGTCAGGGTGCCGGGCAACGCGATGGGGACCGCCGCGGTGATGCGGTTTTCGGTCAGCGGCGAGGTGCCCAGTGCCGACACGTAGCCGGCGTCGCCCGGCTGAGCGCCGTAGCCGGCATGGACCTGCGCCAGGTCCTGACGTGTGTAGTGCTTGACAAACCCGGTGGGCAGGCCGCCGGCGGGAAACTCCGCGACGCAGTAGTAGGCGCGGGTCGACGCACCGTCTTGGTCGATCGCGGCCCATTGGCCGGCGAGGTTGCCGAGCAATTGTGATGACGGCAGGGTCGGCCCCTGCTGAGCGGCGGACACCCCGGTGAAGCTGCTACTGAACAGGTTGGTGCTGAGGTCGCCGTACGGGGTGATGTGGTCGTAGCCGACGATGCCTTCGACCGGTTGCACCGTGGTGTCCGGCACCGTCATCGTGACCGGTCTGGCGGTGCGGGCATCCAGGACCACGCGCGTGTCGCTGGTCAGGTTCAGTACCGGCTGGGCGAGCAGGCTGGCGTCTGGCCGGGTCGGATCGGCGGTGGCGGTGAAGACCGCGGAGTTGAGGTCGTAACCTCCCTTGGGCAGGCGCAGAGTCACCGTGCCGGACGGGTCGTACGGAGACAGGTAGCTGGTGTGGGTTGCCGCGTCGGTGCCCTGCAGGGTCGTGAGGTAGTTGTCCGCCGGGGCTCCGGTGCGGTCGATGGTGGTGATGGTGAGGTTGTAGCTTTCGGATTCCTTGTCGATGCCGACGGGGGTGCTCACCCGGGTGCCGCCGGCGGTGGTGGCGCTCAGGTCGCCGGAGTACAGGCCGTCCGGACCGGTGGTGCGGGTGTCCGCAGTGAGGGTGACCTGTGCCTGTCCGCCGGCCGGTACGGTCAGCTGGTTGGTGGACAGGGCGAACATGCCGGCCGGGGCCGCGGTGCCGTCCGAGGCGTGAACCGTGGCGGACAAGGTCAGCGTGACGGGGGCGGAGCCGGCGTTGTGGTAGGTCACCGTCTTCGTGACTGGCTCGTCATCGGTGTGCGGCCACTGCTGCAGCCCCATCGACAGGCTGGCCGGTTGCGCGGTCAGCGTCTGGTCGATCGCCCGGCCGATGTCGACGCGGCCGGCGCCCTGCTGGTACACGCTCAGGTTCGGGTTGGGTCGGGCCGAGGCCATCAGCGTGGCTTTGAACTGTTCGGCGGTCCAGTCCGGGTGCTCCTGCGCGAGGATGGCGACCGACCCGGTGACGTGTGGGGTGGCCATCGAGGTGCCGGACAGCTTGACGTACGAGTCGCCGACCGGGTCACCGAGTTCGGTACCGGCGGCACGAGCGGCGACGATGTCCACGCCGGGTGCGGTCAGGTCCGGTTTGATCGCGGCATCGGCGGTGCGCGGTCCGCGGCTGGAGAAGTCGGCCAACTGGTCGGTGGAGTCCACCGCGCCGACGGTCAACGCGGCGTCCGCGCTGCCGGGTGACTCGATGGTGGTCTCAGCCGGCCCGTCGTTGCCGGCGGCGATGACGAACAGCGTGCCGTACCGGGCGGTCAGGTCGTTGACCGCTGCCTCAAGCGGGTCCACCTCCGGCGTGTCGGCGCCGCCGATGCTGAGGTTGACCACCTTGGCGTGTTCGTCGGCCGCGGCCCACTGCATGCCGGCCAGGATCGCCGACTCGTCGCAGAAGTCCGACTCGCAGACCTTGCCGTCCAGCAGCTGTGCACCGGGTGCCACGCCGCGGTACTGGCCGCCGGAGGCGGCGCCGGTACCAGCGATGATGGATGCCACGTGCGTACCGTGCCCCACGGTGTCAGCCGGGTTCGGGTCGGCGGAGAAGTCCCGCTCCGCGACGACTCTATCGGCCAGGTCGGGGTGGGTGGCGTCGATCCCACTGTCCAGCACAGCGACCGTGACCCCGCTACCGGTGTAACCGGCCTGCCACGCGACCGGTGCACCGATCTGCTGGTCACTGGTGTCATCGGCGATCCGGCGGCGACCGTCCAGCCAGATGTGGTCGATGCCGGGCGCGGTGTCCGTCCGAGCGGTGCCGGCCCCCGTGGTCAGCGCCGCCCACAGCCCGCCAGTGGTGTGCTTTCCGGACAGCACGGCGGCGCCGCCCACAGCCGGCAAGGTGCGGGTGATCCGGGCGCCATGACCGGCAAGCGCCGCCGGCTGCGCGGTACCGGAACGGTATCCGACGATCAACGGCAGCGTGTCACGGGCGTCGTCGGCGTAGCCGGCGGCCACCAGCGCGGAGACGTCGAACAGCCGGCGGTCCACCCGGCCGGAGCCGACCAGCCGTACCGCGTCCTGCGGCACCACGTACAGATCGGACCCGACGCGGTACGTGGAGAACACCATACGTTCGCGACTCTTACCCGGACTGATCGTGACGCGACCGGTACCAGCCGACGCCACAGTGACCCGGTCTCCGGTCACCAGCGTCACGCTCACCGGCCGATCAGCCCTGGCTGACCCGCCATCCACAGCGCCGGCCCTGGCAAACCCCACATTCGCCGGGCTTGTGTCCGGCGTCGCCCCGACAGGCTGCCCGAAGCCGAACAGAACACCGGCCAAGACGGCAGCGAGCACGGTCCTTGCTTTCCCAGTCAACCCAATTCCTCCCACGAACGTGTCAACCACTTCAACCAGTCGACGCCGTGGGAGGGACAAAGGTTGAAAGCGCTCCATGGGTGCTCGGGTCGCCAGGGGTGGAGTGGCGGCGCGGCTGCCGTGGACGCACGAGGTAGGTCAGGTGCGTCACTTCGCGGACGCCCATGGACTGCGCACGTCCTTTGAGGCGTGGCTCAACACCGTCAGGCTCATCGATTGGCTCTGCGAGCACTGGGACATGCCCGATCGCCGTCTCGGCCGGCCGTCGACCCCGAACTCTACGTCGCCGTGCGGTGCGGTGGTTGCCGCTGGCTGCTACGGTCAGGTGATCGAGATCGACAAGAGTCGTGATGCCCGGCGGGTTGCCGGATCCTCGGAGGTGTCCGGATGCAGATCGTGTTGACGACCACCGCACCGGCCGGCGGCCAGGAACTGGGTTCCCTCTATCAGGCGCTGCTTCAGGCACCGACCCTGCGCGCGGGTGCCCAGCTCGGCACCCGGCAGGCGCCGCCACAACCTGGAGAACTTGGCGGCACGCTGGAGGCGATCCAGCTGATCGTGGACGGCGCCTTCCAGATGGCCAATCTCGTTGTCGCCATCGCGGGGTGGCGTAGCACCAGAAACCCTCCACCCTCAATCACCATCCAGGTCGGCGCCCGCCGCGCCGAGGTGACATCCGACCGGCCCGAGCAGATCGACCGTGTGGTCGAGACCCTGCATGACACAGATTGCTGACTCCCACGTCCCGGATCCAGCCCGCTCGGCGGCGGTGCTCATCGGCGGACACTCGTACCCACACCTGCCCCGCCTTCCCAGCGCTCGCACCTCGGTCACCGAATTGGCCGAGGTGCTGGCCGACCCGCACATCTGGGGCCTGGATCGGTCCCCGTCCGGGCGCCGGTGCTGGGTAGTCCCGGACCCGGTACGCCCGGCCGAGATCATCGACGCGGTCGCTGATGCCGGCGACCTGGCGACCGACACGCTGTTGGTGTACTTTTCCGGGCACGGGCTGATCGACACCAGTCACGAACTGCATCTCGCGCTACGCGACACCGAGAGCGGACGACCGTTCACGGCCCTGGCGTACCGGTACCTGCGCGACGCGATCCTCGCCTCCGGCGCACAACGTACGGTCGTGGTGTTGGACTGCTGCTACAGCGGCAACGTGCTGGGTACCATGAGCGATCCCGACACGGTCATCGCCGACAGTGCCGACGCCGGCATGAGCGGCGCCTGTGTCATCACCGCTACCGCCGAGTTCCAGCGGGCGCTGGCTCCCGAGGACGAGCGATTCACCGCGTTCAGCGGAGAGTTCATCCGCGTACTGCGCCATGGTGAACCGGGCCCCCGCGAGTTCCTGGACCTCAACTCGATATACACCCTGGTCTGTCGAGGTCTGACCGAACGCGGAATCAAGGTGGTACCTCAGATCCGCGACCGCAACGCGATCGGTCGTCTGCCCTTTGTACCGAACCTGGGCCGCACCAGCGGCCCGGTGGCCACACCAGGAACCCACCGTACCCAGCCCGTGTCGCCCCTGCCGCGGACCGCCCGGACCGCCCGCCGGATCGCCGCCCGGCCGTTCGAGTTCGAGGAGATCCGCTACACCGATCCGCACCACCTGGTGCGGGCGATGGGTACCAGTTGGAACGCGGCGCTGCGCCTGGTGAACGGTCCGGACGCCACCGGGTTCGAGCGGTGGCTACGCGATGATGTTCGCGATTTGGAACTCCCCGCCAACTTCATGCAGACCGGCACCTCCGACGAACGGATAGCCCGCCTGCTGGCCCACTTCGCTGCGAACCTCAAGCCCATGTTCCGTGGGTACCCGGCCGACGCGGCCGGTTTGGCCGCAACGTGCCGGGCGACCCTGTCCGGCGACGAGGACAACGCCGGACGGCTGGCTGATGTCACGCCCCGGCTCGTTGGTTGGTTCGCCGCGCATGAGTGCCAGGCCAACCACCCGGCCTGCTCGCAGGAGACAGGCTGTCGCCTATTGGCGGCGTTGCCGGCGGACACGACGCAGGCCATCACCGCGGTGGCCGACGGCATCCTTACCTGGCAGGCCCGGTCGACGGGCTACACATCCACTCATGTGTACCCGCTCGCCACGACAGATCCCCACCGGTGCCCGAGCCCCCTGCACGAGTGCCTGACCGCCGCTGCTCTCACCGACCAACCGATCAGGGCCCCTCACAAGCTCACGCACGGCCCCGTCGTCGACTGGCGGGAAGGCGGGTCGTCCGGGCAGGTCACGGATACTCCAGATACAGAGATCATCTACGACACGCAGGGAATGGCGATACGGTTGCGCGCCCGCATTCTGCTCGGCGCGCTGCTCAACAACACCGAGATCTGGGAAGACGAATTTCGGGAGCTAGCGACAACGCGCCACAGCCCCTGGTGGCAATCGCTCGCCAACAAGCCGAGGCCGGCCGACCCATTGCACCGGCTGGTGCTGGTGTCCTTCCTCATCGAAAGCGCCGCCTTCGCCGCTGCCGAAGCCGCGGGGCCACCGGACGAACTGCGCGCCGGGACACCGCAGTGGCGAGACATCCAACGCGAGCGGCGCGCGCAGCAGCGGCGTCGAGAGGTCGAACACCGCTGGCGGGAGACCTCAGTGAGATTGGGGTCGGTCAGACGTCCGGTCTGGATCTGGGTCGCCCTGATTGTCGTACTGATCTGCCTGTGCTCCTCCTGCCACGACAACAACACGCCCCGGTCATCACCGGCGCCCCGGCCAGGCTCCGCACCTGTCGGCTGACCGGGCTGGTCCGATCGGGCCATTCCTCCACCGTTGTCGACGGCACGCCAAGTGCGGCGGCAAGCCTGGATAATCAAGTGCCACATCCCGGTCCAGCGGTGCAACGTCTTGCCTGTCCAGTCGAGGTATGCCAGTAGCGGTCGGCATCAGCGTCGGCGCCGATGAGCGGCACCGCCGGGCTTCGGGCGTGGCTAGCGAGAAGGCAGCCGCACCAGGTCACGTTTGAACTGTCGCCGGATCTCCGCGTCCGCGATGCTTGGCATGGCCGCGAGGTACTGCCCGCGACTCGTGGCGGGTAGTCGACCGAACGGCTGAGTCTCCGGGTCGGGTAGGGCCGGAGGCCCTACCCGACCCGGATCGTGCCTCCGGCGGCGCTCGGGCCCCGGGATGAGGTCCGCTTTCCCTCCGCCCTTGCTTTACCCGGCCCGCGCGCCCGTCCGATGTTGCCGTGCGTCCCCGGATGTCTCCAGTAGCCGGGGAGAATCCATTGGTGTCAGCCGAACCATTGGATGTGCTGAGCGATCTTGATCAGTTCGTCGGTGGACAGGGCCCCGCCGGGGGGCTCGGTCGAATTGACGTACCTGACGGCGGAGGTCGCCACCTCGAGGGTGGCGCCGTGGAATCCGGGTACCAGGACCGCCGTGCCCTGGTTGATCGAGTAGATGGTCAGGTTCCCCAGGCGACCGACCGGGTTCGCGGAGTGGCTCATGAGGCCGGGGTCGGGCGAGAGGAGCGAGATGCTGAGGGTGTGGCGGTCATCGGAGACCGGCATGATGTCCGTGAGTCCGTCCGTCCCTCCGCCCACCTCGACTTTGGTCACGGCCCCGCTGCCGTCGCCGTAGTGGAGTTGCCCGGTGCCGGGCGTGGTGCCGGTACCGACGCCGGCCAGGCTCATGTCCGCGGGCAGGTATCCGGGGGCGAAGGCGACCTGGACGTCGTCGGCGGTACCCTCCGACATGCCGTTCGCGATGGCCAGTGCGTCATTGCGCAGCGTCGTCTGCTGGGCTCCCGACGAGGAGGAGCCCGGCAGACCGTTCCCGTACTCCAACTGAACCCAGTGGCCGGAGGGGAGTTGGAAGGTGATGGCGGTCCGGGTCGGCTTCGAGCAGATCGCCGCGGGCCGGCCGCCGACCTCGATCTGTTGCAGGCCGGCCGCGTCGAGCGTCGGCTGCCAGGAGGCGTTGAGCATCCCGACGCTGAGGTAGTTGCCGCCGTCCATCGGGTACCCCACGTTCTCGCCGTCCGGTCCGCAGCTGCGCACCGGAGACTTCAGCCCCGGCGGCAGCCAGCCGAACGTCAGGGTGCACTGCTGCGCGGGTACCGGCATGACGCCCCCGGGGCCGTGCGCCGCCGTGTCCAGCGATCCACCCGGCCACTTCTGAACGACGGTCACCGCACCGAACACGGCGATCACCGACGCGACCGCCCCTGCCACGGCGATACCGGATCGGCGGAACCGCTGTTGGCGGGCCACCCGCACCCGCACCGCCCTCAACACGTCGTGCGAGTCCGGGGCGAGCGCGGCCCCTTCACTGATCGCCGCTGTCAACAGCTCGTTGTCTGTCTCGGTCATTTCCGCTCCTCTCCGCTGCCAACCGTGGACAGCTCCAACCTCAGGGCGGCCAGCGCCCTGGCGCGGTACACCCGCACGGAGCCGGGCGAGCAGCCCAATACCTCTGCTATCTCGATGTCAGGAAGGTCCTCGTAGTAGCCGAGCACGAGGACTGCCCGTTGCCGTGCCGGCAGCGCGAGCAGTCGCGGCCACAGACCGGAGCGCTCGGCGTACGCGTGCGCGTGATCCTCGGTGACGGGCGGCCGGGCCGGGAACCGGGCCGCCAGGCGGGCCCGCCGGGTCACCTTCCGCCGCCACGACAGGTAGTCGGACAGGATCATCCGTTGCAGGTACCGCTCCGGCTGCTCCATGTCCTCGATCCGGCGCCACCGCCGGTGTGCCCGGACGAGCACGTCCTGGACGATGTCCTTAGCCAGTTCGGGGTCGCCGACGATGGCGGTGGCGCAGCGCAGCAGCGCCGGCAGCCGTGCCACCACAAACTCGTCGAACGCCGTCATACCAACCTCCTCTTCAGACGCATCTGAGAAGGAAACGCCACGGCGGCGCCCGGCCGTAACAGAGGCGCGGCGTCAGGCGATCGAACGGGGTACCGGTTCAGGCCGGATAGAGCCGAGCCATGCCCTGGACGTGGGCGGTCAGGTGCGTGACGAGGCCCGGAGGCGAGAGGGCCTGGGCGTCGGCGCCGAGCCGGAGCAGGATCGCGGCGGCATGTGGCACGCTCTCCATCGGGATGGTGGCGCGCTGCCAGCCGTCCGGGTCGGCGGGTTCGAGCGTGCCCAGCGCCACGCGGGCGGCTTTCGGGCCGAGGACGTCGGGGAGGGCCTTGATCCCATTGGGGGTGAGGCGTACGACGGCAACCTCGTCGGTGTCGGACCGCTCGTACCGTTCGACGTGTTCCCGCCAGAATGCGGCCAGGTCGAAGCCGTCGGGTCGGGTGAAGCGTTCCGGGAGGGGCCGCAGCCGCACGATGGACGAGACGCGGTACGTGCGTGGCTGGCCGCGTCTGGCGGCAATCAGATACCACACCCCGGCTTTGAGGACGAGACCCAGTGGGTTCAGTCGTCGGGTGATCTCGCCGGGCCGTGGTGACCAGCGGCGGTACCGCACCTCGATGACGCGGTCCTGCCAGAGCGCCTCGGCGACGGGGAGGAGGTGCGGCACGGCGTCGGGTTCGCGGTACCAGCCGGGCGCGTCGAGGTGGAACCGTTGCCGGATGCGCATCGAGGCGTCCCGGTACGGGGTGGGCAGCGCCGCCATCAGCTTCAGCTCGGCGGCGGCGACCTGGGCGCCCAGGCCGAGTTCGGCAGCCGGCTGAGGCAGCCCGGTCAGGAACAGCGACTCCGCCTCGTCGGCGGTCAGCCCGGTCAACCGCGTGCGGTAACCGTCGAGCAGCTGGTAACCGCCGGTGGGCCCGGGCTCGGCGTACACGGGTACGCCCGCCGTGGCCAGAGCCTCCACGTCCCGGTAGATCGTGCGGGCGGTCACGCCCAGCTCCGTGGCCAGCTGCGTCGCGCTCATCCGCCCACGGTTCTGCAGCAGCATCAGTAGGGACAGCAGTCGACTGGCGCGCATTCCGCCGAGTCTGCCAGACCCTGACAGAAGATGTCAGGGGTAGTCCCTCAGGATCGTTCCCGTGAACGACTTCGACTTCTTCATCGGCTCATGGAACGTGGTCAACCGCCGGCTGGCGACGCTGTTCGCGGGCGCCGACGACTGGCAGACCTTCCCCGGAACCACGACCTGCCAGCCGATCTTCAACGGTGGCGGCAACACCGAAGAGATCACCTTCCCGACGCTCGGCACCCGCGGCTTCACGCTGCGGCTGTTCGACGTCGAGCGCGCCGAGTGGTCCATCTACTGGGCGAACAGCCGCACCGGCGTGCTCTTCCCCCCGGTCGTGGGTACCTTCACCGACGGCCGCGGCGACTTCTACGGCGACGACACCCACGACGGCAAGCCGATCAGGGCCCACTTCATCTGGTCCGACATCACACCCGCCTCGGCCCGCTGGGAACAGGAGTTCTCCGCCGACGGCGGAAAGACCTGGGAGTCCAACTGGGTCATGGAGTTCACCCGGGCATGACCGCGGGGCCCGAGTGGCGTACGAGCATCGGGCATGGACGGACTCGCGTGCCGGTGACCGCCCGGTCGTCACGATCCTCGGCCGCTCCGGAACAGGGTGGTGAAGACGCCGTACCGGAGCTGTTCGACGACCACCAGCGGCCGGTCGTACGTCTGGGACAGGCTGGCGTGGACGGTGACGCTGAACAGCCACTGCCGTCCCGGCGGGTACGGGGGCTGGACGTTGGCCCGCAGCCAGTCTTGCAGTCGCGCCGCGACCAGGCCGCCGATGCCGGGCTGGTAGGCGCGATGCGGCAGCAGCGTCACCGGCACGCGGGTACTCAACGTCGCGGCGTCCACCGGGTCGATCCGGCGCCCGGCGCCCCTTGCCGGCGGCACCAGATCGAAGCCGTACCAGGCGCAGACGGTCACGTGCACCGCCGCGGCGCCGGTGAGTTCGCGCAGCGCGTCTTCGAGTGCCGCGCCGACGTCGCCGCGCGGCGGATCGATGCCGATGTCGATGGGCTCCGAGCGGATCAGTACCGGACTGGCCGGCGCGGGCGCGGTCACCTCGGCGGTCTGGAACACGAACGCCCCGTTCGTCGGCGGCATGTCCCGCCCGAGCAGGAATTCGTTGCGGGACACGGACATACTCGCCCGAGCGTTCTGGAATCGGGCCGCGTGCAGGCCGGGCCAGCGCAGCGTCAGCCGCACCCTCTCGGCCCGCGGCACCACGGACGGCACCAGGTAGTCCCGGACCTCGTTGACGGGCTGCTGCGGCACCAGGACCACGTCGGTGCCCTCGGGTGTGTGGGCGACGATCTCGGGCCAGTCACCGGCCGGGCCGGCGGTGGGCTGCTTCAGGCGCAGGTGCACGGCCGACAGGACCGCGGCGCCGTCGGGTTCGACACGGGCGCTGACCGAGATTCCGTACCGGTAGGTGAGCGGGTCGGCCGTCGCCGGCGAGGATTGTGGCCAGTTGTGTTTCTGCCAACACTCGGCGACGTCCTCGGCGAGTTGGGCAAGTGACAGCGCCGGGGTGGGGGCGCCGGCCATCGCGCCACGACCGCCGTCGGCGCCCCCGTACGCGGCCAACAGGTCCAGCAGCGGGTCGGCCACGGCCTGGTAGCGGGCCAGCGCGGTGACCATGTCGTCGGCGGAGGACGGCCGCGCGGCGGCGGGCGCGACGTTGACCGCGACGGTCAGTTGCACCTCGTCCTGAGCGGCGTGCTCGTGCGCGTAGGTCACCCCGTACGTCCAGTGCGCCGCCTGTTCGACCCGGGGGCGCCCGGGCACGGTCGGATCGGCGGACTGGCCGATGATTTCGGGCAGCACCGGGTAGGTGCGCAACGGGATCGGGATGCGAGCCTGGCCGAGCGCCGTGTGCAGGGCGGGCGGCCGATGCGTACCGATCAGCGGAGGATAGAACGTGAGCCATCGCGAGGACGGGTAGCCGGTGCTGCCGATGACAGCGATGTCGTGTTCCAGGTGGGTCACGTCGTAGTCCAGGTCCACGGTGACCGAACGGTGGCTCGGCGGGTCGTCCACGGACAGCGGGAAGGTGACCGGGCTCTCCGGCCGGTCCAGGGCGGTCTTCGCGGCGGTCAGCTGGTACGGCACCGCCGCGGCAGCGGTCGGTGACGCGGTACCGAGCAGCCGGGCCGGCGGCGACTGGTCTCCCCTTGTCCACGGCGATTGCACCGTCGCGTCGTACTGCACCAGTGCGGCGGTGTCGTACCCGGGCGCGAGTTCGACGGCGAGGCGGTCGCGGATGGCCTGGCGCGCGGCCTCGTGCTGGTCCGGCGTGGCGACGCCGGGCCGCAGGATCTCCGCGACGCCACTGGCGACGGCGTGCGTCAGGGTGCTCTTGACAGTGAGCAGCCGGCCGAGTGCCGGGCGGGCCGCCGGATCGGCGAACAGCCCGCAGGCGTATCCGACCGACAGGACGGTGTCGAGGTCGCGCAGGAATCGTCTCGCCCACACCTCGACGTCGACGGCCTGGATGTCGACCGTCGGCCCCGGGATCAGGCGCCCCTGCTCGTCCAGGGCGTTCAGCGCGACCCCCAGCCGGGTCTGCAACTCGCGGTACAGCGGACGGATCGCGAAGCTGCGCGGCGGCACCGGCGAGCCGCCCGGCCCGCGCTGCTGGCCGACATGTACCCGGGACAGCCCGCCGGCGCCGAAGTTGACCATCCACAGGTCGGCGTCGCCCGCCGAACCGGTGGCCAGCCGCAGGTCGGGAAGGGCCGTGTGGAACGCCTCGGCGAACGCGGCGAGGGTACGGGTCTGGGCGCGACCCGTACCGTCCACGGTGAACTGGGGCGGCACCGCGGCGTCGGCCCGTTCCGCGGGTCCGTCCCGCAGGTCCGGGTCGACCAACCGGTCCGGCCGCCGCAGCCGCAACGCGACCGTGAGCGGGCAGGCGGCGGTGTCGAACGGACCTGCCGCCGCGAACTCGACGGTGACTGTGACCGGCGCGGGCGGCAGCAGCACCGTCGCCCCGCCGCGCAGGAGGGCACTTCTCCGGTTGTCCGCCACGATCCCGGCGATGTCCACGGTGACGTCCTCGGCCGCGAACCGTGCGGTGAGGCTGTTGAGAGTGTCGTCGGATCCGGTCACGACCCGGGTGTCGCCGTTGTTCGCGATGACCTCGACGCCGGGCTGGATCAGGCCGAGCACGGCGGCGTTGGCCGTGCACAGCGCGACCGGGTCAAGGCCGAAGGCGGCCGCCGCCGCGTCCGGCGACAGCGGCACGGTCCCCGGCAGCCGCGGCGCCGGTGCGGACAGTAGCGCCTCGGCGACCAGGTACCCCGGTGTCGTGGCGATCGCCGCGACGATGTCGGTGAGGGTGATCCCGGCGTGCTGTGCGGCGAAGCGCCGGTGCAGGCTCGCCAGCGAGTCGCCCGCCACGGTTTCCTGCTCATACCTGACGCCGTCGATGATGATGACCACGGTGCGGGCCGGCGCCAGGGTGCCCGGCATCGCCGCATTCTGCTGCGCCAGAACGAGCGGGTCGATGGCGAACAGCGCGGCCAGGGCCGCGAGGGTGTCGCCGGCCCTGACGGTGTACGGGACGTGGGCCGCGCCGGGCTCCGGCAGCCGTACCGCGCCGGGGACCAGCACCGGGGTACCGGTCAGCGGCCGGTCGGCGTTGGCGGACAGCAGCCGCCCGGGCGGGCAGCCGAACCGGCCGGCGTACTCGTCGAGCGTCTCGTCCGGCTCTACGCCTACCCGTGCGGGATCGAAGGTACCCAGCGACACCAGAGTGCCGGCCGGGTAGATGCCGCCGGTGTCGCCGTTGCTCGCCGCCAGGTCGGCGTGGCTGCCGTTGTCGGCGATGGTGTCGGCGGGCCGGGCGGTGTAGTGCGTCGTGGTCAGCGTGGTGCCGGCGACGAGCATGCCGGATCGCTCGGCGTTGGCCTCACCGAGGGTCGCCGCGTCGCAGACCACGCCCAGTTCGCGAAACACCGCGACGATGTCGTTCAGGGTGCGGGTGCCCACCGGAATGGAGACGCCCTCGAACTCGACCGTGAAGTCCGCGACGAGGATGCCGGGCGTGCCGGCGTTGTCGGTGGCCAGCAGCCCGGGACTGGTGTTGTACCGGTCCGCCACTGTGGCAAGCGACGCGGGCGAGGGCCCCACCGCGACCGGGCTGGCCGCCATGCGCAGGACCGCACCGGTGCGCAGCGGCAGGGCACTGTTGTGCGGCAGCCGGAGCAGGTCGCTCCCGCTGCCCGGCCGTGGCCAACCGGCCGGCAGCCGGGCCAGCACGTCGGCCGCGCTGTCGCCGTCACCGGTGACCTGGAAGGCCGGCACGATCGGGTCGGTACCGAGGATTTCGGCGGCGGGGCGCCCGGCGTTGACGGCCGCGATCAGGTGCTCGCCGACCCCGTACCCGTGAATGATTTCGGCGATGGTTCCACCCGCGTAGGCCGGCGTGACGGCGCTGGCCGCGGTGCTGGCGAGATAGCCGGCCGCGCAGAATCGCCACAGCCCGCCCGAGTCGGCCGGCAGGACGGCCGGCTCGCCGTCCGGGTCCTGCCGCAGCGACGTGACCACCGCCGCCTGCGTCCGCGTGTCGGCGAGCTGATAGTAGGCGCGGGCGAACTGCCCGGCGGCGCGCGCCACCTCCGCGGCCGATGTCGCCGCGGTCGCGCCCAGGCCCGGCATCGTGGTGGCGGGCTGGTTGGCGACGGTCAGCCGCAGCCGGATCCCTCCCGGGCCGCGGTCCACCCGGTACGCCATGGTGACGCCGGGCCAGCTCGTGGCGCCCAGTACGGCGTCGGTGTAGCCGACCGGGAGCGTGACGGTGCCGTTCGTGCCGCCGGACAGGGTGGTGACGTTGCCCAGCACGTCGGTGAGTCCAAGGTGGACAACAGCGGTGGCGCCGACGCCGCGGTACGGGTCGTCGGCGGGCGGCGGCAGCCCCGGTACCGCCGGGCACGGCGATGCGGGGCCGGACCGGTTGAGCGGCACGACCTGCTCGTACCGCCACAGGTCCGGTTCGGGGTCGCCGGCAACGGCGCGACCGGCGCGGCGGCGGCGATCCTGCCGGGCCCGCCGCCACCGCGGCAGCCGCAGCCCGTCGTCGGCCAGCGGCCAGACCGCGAGCCCCGCGTCGGGCAGTTGGAACGGCGCGTCCGGAATGGCGTAGCGGACGAGGCTGAACAGGCGCAGCAACCGGGGTCGCGGGTCGTCGCCCTCAGGCGCCGGTTCCAGGGTGAGCCCGAAGCCCGCGCTGCCCTGAGGCATGACTGGCTCGACGGTGGTGTCGGTGTCGTCGGCGGCCTCGACCCACAGGGCAGTCACCGACGGGTCGAGCCCGGCCGGAACCAGGGCACACGTCTGGTAGGGGCGTACCGGCCGGCCATCCGGCGCGGGTTCCCACTCCTCTTCGGTGAGGATGAGCAGGCTCAGCGCGGCGACTCCGTCGTCGTCGAAGGCACTCGGTGGCAGATCGGAGCCGTCGCCCGTGGCGAAGCCCACGGCGTAGCCGGCGCCGCCGACCACGGATCCCTCCCAGAGCAGCCGGAGGAAATCCATCGGCGCGTCGAGGTCGGCGAACGGGGCGGTCGCGGCGGCCGGGGCGAGTCGTCCGGGCGGGGCGGTCTGCTTGCTCTGGTTGGCGCGGACTACGAACGTGCGCTCGGGCGCGGCGTCGAGCACGGCCAGCCCGCCGGGGTGGCCGGCGTCCGGCGCCGGGCGTACGGCCAGGAAGACCCTGGTTTCCTCCAGGGAGTGCCGCTCCCACAGGTGCAGCAGCGGATCGCGGGCGGCCGGCTCGACGCCGATCAGCTCGTACCGGTGGGGCACGCCCGGAAGGCGCCGCAGGCGCAGCGGGATCAGCGTGGCGAAGGTCCAGCCCGTCACCAGGTCCGGATCGCCGGGGGCGTCCGGGCGCCGGGCCGCCCGGGCCAGATCGAACCGGGTCTGCCGGTGCGTGTCGGCGTAGGCGATCAGCGCCGCGGGCAGTGGCCAGGCGCTCACCCCGCCGGGCTGTGGCGCCTTGACCGGGTCGTCGCCCGCGCCGTCGGGCGGGTCCACCGGCGGCAGCGGAATCCGTTCCGGCGTCTGCACCTCGATGCGGTGGTCGAGGCCGTAGGTGCGCGGCATCGGCTCGGCGACCGGCAGCGGGGCCGGTCCCTGCCCGGCCACCGGGGTGATCCCGAGCGAGGCGGCCGGGTACTGCTCGATCAGGTCGGCGTTGGTGTACCGGTAGACCAACTCCCCGGGCACCGTGAGCCAGTCCTCGTTGCCGGCGTCGGCGGTCGCGGTCAGTTCCAGGGCCACCGCGTCGCGCCGGTCGCGGTCCGGTGCCGGGGCTGGAAACTGCTGGCCGGTGAGGTCCACGATGGCCGTCAGCGGACCGGTCGCCGCGGCGCGACCGTCCCGGTCGGGTACGGGTGCGGGCAGCCTGGTACCGGAGAGCAGGCTGCGCGCGCTGCGCGCGCCGATCACCTCGCTCGCGTCGTCGAGTACCGCGGCGACGAGGTCGTCGACGCGGTGCACCAGCAGGTGGGCGATCGACAGCGGAGTGCCGGCGTCGAACAGTGTCTGGGCGGCGAGCCGGCGACCGGCGTCCTCCACGCTCAGCCCGAGCCGTTCGGACAGCCAGGCCAGACTGCGCCCGGCCGCCCTGACCCGTACGTCGGGTACCGGTACCACCGCGAGCGGGGCCAGGATCGGCTCGTCGGCCACGTAGGCCAGCAGCGTGTCCAGGTTGCCGGCGCTGGTGAGCAACCGGTCGGCGAGGTCGGCGAGGCTCTCCCGGGGCAGGATCGGCACCGGTGTGGCCGGGATGTCCACGCCGCCCGCGACCGGCGTCACGTCGTCGCGGAAGTCCGGCCAGCCGGCCGGGCCCTGCTGTCCCGATCCGAACAGCTGGACCAGCGCCAGGGCGCGGGCGATCGAAGAGATTGTGTCGCCCGGCACTGCGGTGTACGGCCGGGCCCGCCCGTCATCGGCGTCGTTGTAGGCGGCGGGGACGAGCAGAACGGACCCGGGCGGTACCGGTTCGCCGGGGCCCCAGTCGATGTCCTCGGCGTTGAGTGTGAACACGGCGGTGGCGTACCACCCCGAGAACTCCACCTCGGTCAGCGGATGGTAACGGGTGAAGAACACCGCCGCGACGAGCAGGGTCGCCGCGCTGTTCGGATTGGCATACCGCACCGCCGGCATCGCCAGCCGCGCGTACGCCGCCAGGAGTTGGCGGTCAGTGGCCAGCGGGTCGGCCAGGCCGGCGGAGAACAGCGACCGCGGCGGGCGGGAGTTGAAGCTGCCCGCGATCGAGGTGAGGGTGTCACCGGCACCGACCTGGTAGTCGATGGTGCCGAGGTCCAGGTCGCCGGTCGCGTCGATGGCCACCATCGCGTTGTCGATGGCGACACTCTCCGGCGACACGCCGAGCGCGACCGTGAGTTCGCCGCCGGCCAGTGTCTCGGCCAGCCGCTGGTCCAGGTTCTCATTCAAATAGCGCAGTTCGGCCGGGCTCGCGCCGAGCGCGGCGGCCACACTCTCCACGGTGTCCCCGGAGCGGACCAGGTACGGCACGTCCACGGCCGGGAACTGCCCGGCGACGTCCCGCAGCGACACCGGCGCCGTCTGCCGTACGGGCCACCGATTCAGCCCGCCGACGGCCGCGTCGACCGCGCTCCTCGCCACCATGAGGCACCAGTCCTGGAACAGGTAGGTGGCGTAGGACCGGTACGTCGCCGGGTCGTCGGGCGGCGCCGGGTCGTCGGGCGGCGGGGTCGGGGTGAGGCTTGCCGCGTGGCGGGCGGCCCCCCAGAGGTAGTACGGGCCGACCGGCCGGTACGTCGCCAGGTCGCGCCCCGCGTCACCGGCCTGCGGGCTGCGCAGCGTCAGGAACGGCGGGATCGGCATCACCGTACCGGTCGGCGCCGCTTCGGCGTCGGGTGCCGGCCTGCCGGAGATCTCGATGTGCAGATTGGTGCGGAAGAAGGCGACCAGGTTGTCGATGCGGAACGGACCGTCGGACGCGGCCGGCGAGGCCAACTCCTCGGCGAGCGCGCGCAACTGCGCGGCGGTCACCACCGTGCCCTCGTCCGCTTCCGCGACCGCGGAGATGGCCCAGCGCAGCAGCGCCTCGACGAACTGGACGAACTGGCGCTGGCCGGCTTCGGTTCCGTTGGGGGCGACCAGCATCAGCGCGGCCCGGTGACGCGGCCGGTCGGGTTCCGGTGGTGCGGGTGGGGACCAGGACAGCGGAACGTCGGTCACGCTCAGCAGCGGCTGGAGGACCAGCGTGGCGGTGCGGGGCGCGTCCGGGAAGACCCGCCGCCGCGGATCCCAGGACGGCGCCATGCGGTCGCCTGCCGGCCGATGCCGGGTCCGCGACCGGCGCAGTGCCTCCGCCCGGTGCAGTGTCTCCACCCGGCGGCGCGGCATCCGGCCCAGCGGAGCGGCGATGCTCGCCCGCCGCCGGGCCTGGCTGCCCCGGTCGGTACCGCTGGCGAGCAGCCACGGGGTCGGCCGGT
This sequence comes from Rugosimonospora africana, assembly GCF_016862975.1. Lineage (GTDB taxonomy): Bacteria > Actinomycetota > Actinomycetes > Mycobacteriales > Micromonosporaceae > Rugosimonospora > Rugosimonospora africana. The sequence goes on along the minus strand of NZ_BONZ01000050.1, from coordinate 124,876 downwards.
CGGCGCCGATGGTGAAGCTGTCCTCGACGCTGGTCGAGAACGACAGCGGGATGGTGAAGGTCCCGATCGTCAAGCCGGCGTTCACCTCGAACCGCACGGAGTAGCGGACCTCGCTCGCGCGGTACGCCTCCAGGATCACGTTCGCCTCGGCCCATGCCTCGACGGTCACCGCGATCTTGAGGACGGACAGGTCGAGCTGCGCGTACACCTTGCCGTGGATCCCGACCAGCGCGCTGACCCAGTGGTACACGTCGGTGGACGCGCTCGCGTCGGTTGGGTTGAACCAGGCGAACACGCCGTCGAAGAGCGCGGCTACCTCGACGTACGCCCCGCCGGACAGCGAGCCGGCGCGGAACTCCTTGCCGACGCCGACGGTGAAGCCGATCCCGAGTTCGAGGACGGGGGAGAAGGTGCCGTTGCCGATGGCCGGAGTCCGGCCGGAGGTCGCCGCGCTGAGCTTGGCGACGACGATGCCGCCGCGGCCGAGCAGCGGCAGCACCTCGAACGCGAACGAGCGGGTGAAGTCGCCCTGGTGCGGGAAGCCGAGGTCGATGCGGAAGTCGCCGTTGGTGAACACCTCGACCACGAGCACGCCCAGCGTCACGGACACCGCGCCGAGTTGAAAACGCCGCAGCGCCTCGGGCAGCTCCAGTTCGGCCCGGAACAGGCCGACGTCGGCCGATACCTTGTGGTAGAGGATGTCGAAGCGCAGGCCCGCGAGCGCGTCGGCCTTGGCGCCGGTGAGGCTGACGGCCAGCCCGTACAGGTAGGGGTCGGCGAGCACCAGCGCGAGGTCGACGGTACCGGCCAGGGTGAGGTCGAGCCCGACGAGCCACCCCGCGTCGGCGTCGAACCTCATGCCCCCGCCGCTGGGCTGGTCCACCGGGTTCTTGTCCGGGTCGTCCGGCTCCAGCAACCGCCGGCTCAGCAGGACGATCGCTTCGCGCAGCGTGGTCGGTTGCTCGTCGCGCAGCCGTACCCGTTGGCCGACGCCGAGGTAGTTCAGCTGGATCAGGTCGGCTCCCTCGCCGGGCGTCGCGGGCGGCGCGTCGGACAGCACGTCCCAGTCGAGCGACGGCTGCCCGGCCCGGTGCAGCACCATCATCACCGTCGGCTTGCCGTTCACCCGCTGCGCGCGCACGCCGATGCCGGTCAGCGTCATGGTCGGCAGAACGATGCTCGCCCGGTAGGTCAGCTCGACCGCGGCGCGTGCCGGGTCGATGACGAGCATGAACCGGGACAGGTCGATGCGGCCGAGCAGATCCCAGGGGGGTTCGAGCTTGAACCCGAGCGTCGGGGCGACCAGCGAGACGAGGTACTCGATGATGTCGCCGAGGGTGATCCCGCCGATCTGGATCGTGATGATCTGGCGGCGGTCGTCGTTCTCGCCGATCCACGCGATCTCGGCGGAGATCCAGACGTCGCCGAAGGACACCTCGAACACGTAGGTGACCTCACCGGCGGTCAGGTCGACCGCGGCGGACAGCGCGAAGCCCGCGACCTGGAACTGGCCGGCGAGCCGGGCGTCGGTGTGCGGCTGCCCCGCGGCGTGGGCGATGTCGAGCGACGCTGAGACGGCGATCGCTGTATCGCCCAGGATCGCGGGCGCCCAGCGGGTGGCGATGGCGCCGGAGAACTCGTACGCGCCCGTACCCATCGTGAAGCTCGCCCACAGCCTCGTCAGCAGAAGCTGGAATTCGGCCGGCGGTGGAGCGCCGGCGAACTTCGCCACCAGCGCAGTGAGGTCGATGACCGATCCGGACGTGAGGCCGCCCGAGAACACCCAGCGGTCGTCGTCGTAGGTCGCGATCAGCGCCAGTCGCGGATCCACCGCGCCCGGTGGCTGCGTTCCCGCCAGCGAGACCTCGCCGCCCAGTCCACCGGAGACGCTGGTGCCGGCCGAGAACCACGCGTACACGCCGACCAGGGTGATCCTGATGTCGCCGGGCAGGTCCAGGTGCAGGTCGGTGGTCAGCGACGCGTCGCCCTCGACGGTACGGGTGGTCGGGTCCGCCGCCAGGCTCAGCCCGGTCACCCACAGCTCCGGACCGGGCGGTGGCGGTACCCCGAGGAAATGGGACAGCATCGCCCTCAGCGGGATCGTGCCCTCGCTCAGCCGGGCTGCGACCGCGAAGTCCGGGAAGGTCGCCGTCAGGCTGAGCACCACATGGTCGTCCGGGCCGGAGCCGGTGGTCAGCAGCAGATCACCGAAGAAGCGACCGACCAGATAGTGCGGGGTGGTCGCGTCCCGCCAGCCGACGAGCCAACTCATACCGAGGCGCGTGACGCGCAGGAACGGCACGGGCAGGGTCCAGGTGTGATCCGACACCAGTGCGACCTCGACGTGCCGGGGGCGCAGCGCGCCGGGAACGCCGGGAGGGACGATCCCGACGTCCAGCCCCCTGAACTGGAAGTCGGTCAGTGCCCGCACGCCCGGCGGTGCGCTGAAGCCCGCCACACCGTCGAGCCCGAACGCCCGCGCGATCCCGACGAAGCCGTCGCCGAGCGTGGGCGCACTCTCGCCGAACTCCACGACCAGGCGCCAGAGCCGGTCGGCCGAGAGCAACGGTACGTGCGCCGCTCCGGTGACCGGCGGATCGTCACCGAGCCGCAGCCTCGCCACGGCCTGGAGTTCGCTGCGCGGCTCGGTCTCCTTCGGGGGCACTCCACGCGCCGGGACGCAGACGAGCTTCAGCCCGAACTCATCCAGCCGGATCGGACCCGCGACCACCGGCGGACGAGGTGACGTGGCGACGAGGCCGAAGTCGGGCACCCCGTCCACAGTGGACGGAAGCACCACGGGCCCGTCCAGCCGCAGCGGCCACGGACCGAAGAAGTCCGCGTACGGCTGCAGTGCCGGAGACAGCGGCAGCTCGCCGGTCAGCCGCAGCTCGGCGGGCCCGCCCTCGACCGCGATGGCGTTCAGCGCCGCACCGCGCAGCGGAAGGTCCCTCAGGTACGAGGGCATGGGCCGGACCGTCTGGTCGACGAACATCTCGCAGTCCGGAAGGTTGGCGAAGGTGTCACCGAACCTCCAGCCCGCCGTCGACCAGTCTGGCTCGGCGCGTCCGGCGCCGCGCGGCGACCCGGACCCGTCGTCCGGCAGAGCCAGCGACAGCGTGAACCGACCGCGCTGCTGGACAATCGTGTACTCGAGGGTGGCGACGACCACCACGGTCCTGCCCGCCGTGGCGCCGGGCAGCCCGAAGGAGCCGTCACCGGTGAGGGTGACCCGCTGGCTGTCCTGGTGTAGGTCGGCGCCGGTCAGTTCGTAACGCTGTCCGATCCGTAGCACCGCCAACGCCGTGCCCAGTCCGCCCAGATCCGGCTGCCCGGCAGCGGCTACCAGATCGATGCGGTCGTCCTGGTTGATGCGCTCGCCCAGCTGCTGGTAGACCCGCTCGAGGCTGGCGGTCACGGGAAGACCCGCACGGCAAGCGGCCGGACCGGCTCGCGAGGCGCCACGACCGGTGCCGGCGGGACCGCGAGCCATTCGCGCAGCGCGACATCCAGATTCTGCCGGTTGGTCCACCGCTGCACCGTGACCGCTCCGGTGTCCGAGGCGATGAAGATCCAGATCACCGCGGTGGGCGGATCCCAGCCCATGGGCTCCGCGGGGGCGGCGGGCATCGGGAACACCGAAAGTGTCCAGGGTTCCCGCTGGGCGAATGAGTACAGCGTCGTGTAGATGTTGGCGTTCGCGAACATGCTGTAGTAGTCGTCGTATGCCGGCCAGCGGTTGCCGGTAGCGGTGCCCAGCATGTGGTAGGGGATGTGCGAGGTCACCATGTGGTACTGGGGGATCTCCGGTTCCCACCACAACGGAGTCTTTTCCAGGTGCGGCCACGCCATCAGGAGCACTTCGACCGCCGGGTGACTGTACTTCGACTTCTCGGCGCTGGCCGCGATGCAGCGAGGGTGCACGATCCTGTAGAACTCTTCGGCGTTGTCTCTCGCCGTTTCCTCCGTGAAGCCTCTCAGGTCGAACAGCGTATTGCGGGCGCCGTGGTGCGGTGCGGTCAGGACCAGCACGTTGCTCAGGAACCTTTGCATGACGTCCAGGGTCAGCAGGGGGTTGCATTCGACGATCGTGTGGCCGGTGGCATCGCCGGTGGCGACGAAGGCGGTCAGGCGGCCATTGTCTCCGCGCAGGGTCACCAGCAGGACCAGCGACACGGTGTTCAGTCGGACGCTCTCCGAGGTCTTCTCCGGTGCCGCCTGGTTCCCCAGGATAATGTATACGTCGACATCGCCGAGTGTGACCATCGGCTTGACGTCCTCTATCGTTTCCCCGAACGAGCTGAATCCGTCAGCGACACGTTCGAGTGCTCTTCCGTACGTGTAGCGCTGGACCTCGTCCAGGATGTTCGTCCCTCTCTTGTCGTAATTGCCGTATTGACCGCCATAGATGACGCGCGCGATGTGCAGCGTCTTCTTGTCCGGCTGCCCCGTGTACGGGTCGAGGTACGAGAACAACTCTGCGAGCAGGTTGTGGTGGTCCTCGTCGCTGTGCGAGAGGAACAGCACGTCGATAGTCGGTTGATCCATCGTGACCAGGGACTGGTAGACCTTTTCGACGGACTGGTAGCCCGCCTCCTCTCGGTAGTTCGTCGACCCCAGATCGGCCAGCACGGTGTGCTGCAACCTGCCCGCGTTGTCGGTGATCTCGACGTAGTTGCCCATGCCCTGGCCGACATCGAGGACGTGGAAGTAGACGATGGTCACGGTTGCCTCCCCGAGGTGTGGGCGCCGTACCAGCCCACTGACCTGGTCTGCGTCGCCGCCGAATCGCCGAAGACCAGTACGTCGGTCTGGCCGGGCGGGAAGCCCCAGCCCAGTACATACAGAGCCAGGCGGCGCAGCCGCAGCAGGTACGCCGGGCTCGGTCCGGAACTGTCCACAATGAACTCGTACCCGCGGAAGCCCACGCGCAGCACGCCCTGTACCGGCCATTGCCGATCGTCCAGCCCGGCCACCTTGAATCCACAGTAGACGGGAACGCTCTCGTTGGGCTTGCCCGGCATCCAGGCGGCCAGCACCGTCGCGGACAGGCCGGCGGCGTCGGCCAGCGACCCGAGCGTGCCGAGATCGACCCGCATGGTCAGGCCGTACCAGGGCGGTGTGAGCGGCACCTGGTCCAGCGGCGCGAGTACCGGGGCGAAGCCGAGATCCGTCGGGCGTTGGCTGCCGGCCGCGACAGCGAGCACCCCGGTGACCGTGACCGGGAAGCCCGTGGCAAGAGAGCCCCGGCGCGCCCTGCTGTTGGCCAGGTCGACGCGCAGGCGCCCCTCGTCGGAGGCGAAGGTCTGATCGGACGGGTCGGCGACCGGGAACGACATCGTCACGGTCAGGTCGGCGAAGCGCACGAATCCGTCCTCGGGCGTGACGCCCTCGGGCACCGCCTGCTGCGGGCCGTAGGAGAACAGGTCGAAGCCCCCCAGCTGCGCGAAGCGCAGGTTGCCATCGAGCCCGAATTCGACGGCGACGGTCGGCTCCGAGCCGCTGGCACGCAGCGCGCGGACCGCGACGCCGAGTACCTCGATGGAGTCGAGCGCTGCCGCCTCGGTGGCGTACACCGCCGGCCGCTCCAGCCCGAACTGGTACCCGGGCACGCCGTCCTGGCGCTGGTACGACCCGGTGATGGTGAGACTGTTGCCGCCGACCGGGTCGAGACGGGTCAGCCGGGAACCGAACAGCTCATTGACGATCAGCTGTACCCGCGCGGACATGTCGGCGACGGCGCCGCCGGCGAACCGTACCTCCAGCCGCTGGGTCACGAACGCGAACGGCACCGTGGTGGTCGGCGCCAGCTCGGTGTCGTCGTCGTACTCGATGAGCGCGAACGTCGCCGTACGGCCGGAACTGAGCACGCCCGCCGGGGTGACCACGAACGGGGTGTGGCTGAATCCCACGTGGTGCGCGAAGAGCCGGTCCGGATCGATGCCGGCGGTGACGAAGCGCATCTCATCGGGGAGCTGACCGGCGGAGATCGGTGCGTTGAGGAACAGTACCCCCGACCATCGTGGGTCGGTGACCACCTCGCGGAAGAACCTGCCCAGCGGCGACTGCGCGGGCGCGGCCGCGGCGGCATCGAACATCGCGGTCAGCCGCGCGCTGGTGCGCGCGATGTCGTCGCCGGCCGCCTCGGGCCAGCTCCACGCGGCGGGCCGCGACGTCAGGTCGCGCAGTGACCGGCCGGACAGCTTGAACAACAGCATCGTGGGGGAGTCCTCGCCCGTGCGCCAGGAGTCGGGCGCCAGGTCGAACGTCCAGCCGTCCATCGTCACCGTGAAGGAATCCGCCGACGCGTTGTCGAGCAGTACCCGCGGGTCGGCGATCACCGCGAACAGCTCACTGGCCTGCAGCCGGCCGCGCATCGTGGAGCTGACGTCGGTGAAAGTGAGGGAGCGGATGGCCTCGCCCGGGAACGATGCCACGGCGAGGGTGCCCCACCCCGCCTGGCCTATCGCCGCGGAGGCCGATATCCCCTGTGGGGTCACGCACCTGACCTCCGATCCGTCCGGCGCCGTGCCGCCGATGCGGGCACGCCGGGTCGGGGCGAGCACGGTCTGCTCAAGCCAGGCAGCGTCGGAGCAGTCCGCGGGGGAGACCCCGAGGTAACAACCCACCGGGAGGCCCGATCCGGCATCGGGCGCCGGGGCGGGCGCGGCGGGCCAGCCGGGCAGGGTGGCCGCCGGCAGCAGCAGGCTCTGCAGGAACCCGTCGCGGTCGACGGCGTTCGTGGCGAACCACGGGGCCAGCTCCGGTTGCGCGTAGTAGACCAGCCCGGCGCCCCCCGGGGCCACCGGGAGCAGTTCGAGGTGTGCGGTGGTGGCGGCCGGCGTCAGTACCCCGGTGTCATCGGCGAACGCCGGCTGGCCGGCGATGAACCGGCACGTCGCGGTGGACGCGGGGAGTGCGACGTACTCCGACCCGGACAACCCGAGCGCGAGGCGCGGATCGGCGGACGGCGCGGTGAGCAGGAACGCGCCGTCGGCGGTGAGGTAGTGGTCGGTACCGTCGAGTCCGGGGCTGACGTTGAACACCAGGCGGGCGGGCCACCGGGAGCCCTGGCCGGTCGGGGTCAGCGTCACGGCGTGCCCCAGCCGGGTACGCAGATTGCTGGTCAGCGGCGGCGGATTGCCCGAGACACCGCGCAGGTCGATCGCGGTGCGCTGCGGCAGAGTCGGATAGAGCGGGTCGAGGCGCAGGTCGCCGAGCAGGGCCGCGCCGCCCGGACGCAGCAGCGGCATCGGCACGGGGCGGGAGGTGGGAGTGCAGTAGCGCAGTTGGGGCACCAGCGCCGCTACCGCAGGGTTGCCGTCGCCACCCAGTGCCATGGTGGCCGCCCAGGTGCCCAGGCCGGAGCCGGCAAGCGAGATCGCGGCGGTGTCCGGCCGGCTGGCGAACTGCGCACCCCCGGGGGTCCGCAGCAGCAGGCTCCGGTCGCGCAGCGCGAAGCGGGTCAGGGTGGGGTCGGCCAGGTGCAGCCCGGCGCCCTCGGGCACCACGAGGTCGTATTCGCCGAGGACGAACACGGCGTCGCGCTCGACGTGCCACCACCTCCACAGCCCCTCGCCGCGAGGCTGCGCCCACAAGTGCAGCACGAGGGACTCATCGACGTGGTCCGGATCTCCCACCCACATGAAGCGCACGAAGTCGGGTGGATGCGCGACACGCCACGCGTCGACCGCGGCGACGAAGGCCGGCGCGTCGGTGAAGGTGCGCGCACAGAACAGGTACACCCCGCCGTTGTCCAGCCACGCGTCCAACAGCGAGATCGTCGGTCCTGCGTCGGTACCCGGAGTCGGCCGGTAGCCGGCCCAGTAGCCCGCGACCCCGGACTCGTCGCGGGTGTTCAGCGCGTACAGGTCGACGTCGGGGGAGACCCGTTCGAAGGCTGGAATCGCGCCACTGGTGCCGGTCGTGCCTGGTGTCCTGGTTTTCGCCACATGTCCCCCAGTTCGCCGGCTGGGAACGCGACGTACGCTGCCGCGAGCATATGGCTTCCATCGACTGTCGTGGATAAAGACTAGATAACATAAAGTGATGTTGAGGTCGCTCCTCGCGATTCTGTGCGATCACCGAATCGGCGCCCCCATTATTCGAACAAGACTGTATAAGAGAGAGTTCCAGTAACTCGAACACCCTAGTTCGTGTATTAGTCATCTCGGGCTTCTTGGTGGCCGAGGCGGCGGGCGAGCACGACGTGTGGTCCGACGCCGACTGAGGCCGACGCGTCCGACCCATCGGCGGCGGCCTAGGTTCCGGTCCCTGCGGCAGGTTCACCAGCGGCAAGGTGACCGGCAATGCCTATGGCAATGCTGGGGGAGAAGGGTACCGAGCGCACAGGTAGATGCGCGCCCATCGCATCGTCACATCCTTGAGAGGGGATCGGTCGTGGCAGCACTCCCCGAGCGTGCCGGAATCCTGCGGCGATGGCGCGTCCTGGGCGCTCTGGTCACCGTGCTTGTGATCGTGGCGATGGCGACACCTGGTGTGGTGTTCGCGGCCACGACCGACGACATCAAGCTCGCGCAATCCGACTTGAACGGTCTCGCCTACAACGCCGGCGCGGTTGACGGGGTCGCGGGGCCGCAGACTCGTGCCGCGGTGCAGGCCTTTCAGGGTGACCGGTGCCTCGACGTCGACGGGCTGGTCGGTCCGCAGACGCTTGGTGCGTTGGGCGCCGTGATCAAGTTGGTGCAAGCCGCAGCCTCCGCTGTGCCCAGCGGCGAATACAACGCGGCGACGAAGGCCGCCGTCGCCACCTACCAGGCTTCACACGGCTTGCCGGCGGACGGCATCGCCGGTGCGGACACCATGGCCGCGATGGGAATCGACCGGCTCGATCCGACATGCCACACGGCGCAGGTCTCCGGTTGGCCGGCGCAGACCATCGACGGTGTCGGCGCGTCTGGCGCCTGGTGGCCCAATGACCTCGCCAAATTCTCGACGAGTGCGCAGCAGGCCGTGGCGGATCTACTGTTCGGTTCCCAGGGTATTCAGCTGTCCGCTTACCGGTACAACATCGGAGGCGGCGGAGTCGGAGTGACCGTCCCCGACCGAGCCCCACAGACGATGATGACCTCGGTCGGCAGCTATGACTGGAGCCACGATCCGGGCGGGACCACGTTCGTCACCGACGCCGCTCACGCCGGCGTACCCACGATCATAGGGTTCGTCACCAGCGCCCCCGCCGCGTTCACGACCAACGGCAAGAGTTGCGGTGGCTCTCTGATCTCCGGCGACGAGCAGGCGTACGCCGACTATCTGTCCGACATCGTCGACCACTTCGCGGCTCAGGGCGTCAGCATCAACTATGTCAGTCCAATGAACGAGCCGGACAACAGTTTCAGTAGTTGCGGCCAGGAGGGCATGTCCGTCGACGCCAGTCAACGGGCAACGATCGTACGGACGCTTGGCGCGACGCTCGCCCAGCGCTCACTGCCGGTGGGCATCAGCGCCGACGAGTCGAGTAGAAGCAATTACGCGCTCAGCGAGTGGCCGGCGTGGATGAGCGCATCAGGTGTGTCGCCGTATGTCGCGACGCTGGCACACCATACGTACGACTGGCCGGACGACGGGACCATGACGAACCTTCAGAGCATGAGCCGACTGTACGGGAAGCCGTCCTGGGCCACCGAGATCTGTTGCCACACCAGCATGAGCGGCGGGTTCGCCGCACAGTATGACCCGACTATCGTCGGAGCGCTACCGATGGCCAACGAGATCTACCGCGACTTCGCGTTGACCAACGACACGCAGTTTCACTGGTTCGAAGCACTGTCCAACTCCATCGGCTGTGACCCGTCGACGAGTTCGACGTGCGCCACCACCAAGAACACCAGCGGTTGGAACGACGGGCTGATCTACTACGACCCCAACTACGCCAAAGACGGAAACCAGGCGCTCTACCCCACCAAGCGTTACTACGTGCTCGGCCAGTACAGCAAGTTCATCCGACCGGGCTCGGTGCGCTTCGCGGTAACCGGCACACCCAGCGGCGTCTCGGCCCTGGCCACATCGAACAGTGGCAAGTGGACGGTCGTGGTGACCAATGTCGACACGGCTACGCAGAGCTTTCACGTGCACTTCAACGCGCTCGAAGACATCACCGCGACTGCTGCTTACCGCACCAGCGCCACGCAGAACATCGCGCCCGTCGGGTTGCCCGCGGTGTCAGACGGAGTCGCGTCCCTGACTGTCCCGGGGCAGAGCGTCACGACGTACGTCTTTGCCCAGAACGGAGGGACCGCGGTGAAGGCGGGTGCCTCGGCCGTCATCGGCGCGCAGTCCAAGAAGTGTCTGGACATCACCGGAGGTTCCACCGCGGACGATGCGCCCACCCAGCTCAACACCTGCGACGGGGCACCGAATCAAGGATTCAGTTACACCCCGGCCAGCGAGTTGCGGGTGCTCGGGAAGTGCCTCGACGCGTACCGGCAGGGCACAGTCAACGGCACCTCGGTCGTGCTCTACACATGCAACGGCGGCGCCAACCAGAAGTGGACACTCTCCGCCGATGGCGAGATCCGGGGTGTGCAATCCAACCTGTGCCTCGATGCGCACGGACAGGGTACCGCGAACGGCACTGCTGTCGATCTGTGGAGCTGCAACGGCGGCGCCAACGAGCAGTGGGCGCGACCCGATGAGTAGATCGTGCTACGCCGGCCCCGACGGAGGTGATGCGAGTCCGAGGGGTGGACGCGGATTCCAACCGTGGATGCAATCTTCCGGCGCGTGAACCAACCGGTGGGTGGAGCGAACCCGGGCAGGGGCGGCCACCCTGAGGCTGAGGACAACGGCGCCTCTCGCGAGCGAGTCTGGTGGCCCAGACACGCGAAAGGGAGGCGTCATGACCCGCCCGTCCATCCGTACCGGCACGGCAGAGCCTGACACCCGGGAGGCGCCGCCGCGGCGATCACCGGTCACCGGCGGGGTGTTTGCCCGCAGGGGCGCGCTGCGAGCGGTGCTCACCGTCGTGCTCAACATCGTTGTCCCATTCCTGGTGTACGCGTTGGTGCGACCGAGAGTCGACAGCGACGCCGTCGCGTTGGCGATCGGGGCGTCGATCCCGGTCGCTGCCACCGCGGTCGGGTTCGTTGCGCGGCGCCGGCTCGACCCGGTTGGCGTCGTCGCGATCCTCTCCGCCGCGGTGGCGTTCGTCGTGCTGTTGCTCACGGGCGACAATCCACTGGCCCTCAAGCTGCAGGACGCGCTGGTCACCGGGCCGCTGGGTGCAGTGTGCCTGGTCTCGGTGCTGGTACGCAGACCGCTGCTGGAGTATGTCCGCCGGCTCATCGCGGCCCGCGGGCACCGGGCCCCCTCGGGCCTACGCGGCGCCGCCCTGCGGCACGCCATGTCGGTGCTGACCGCGCTGATCGGCGGCACTCTCTTCGCCCACGCGGTGTTGATGGTGGTCCTCGCACTCACCATGTCGACAGCCACCTTCCTGGGAGCCGGCCGTGCCGCCGGCTGGGTGCTGATCGCGGCCGGCGGCCTGGCGGTGTTCGCCTATCGCAGGCGGATGAGCACCGGTGCCGGGCCGGCGGCGGATGCCGAGCGGGACCCGTCATGAGGCCCGCATAACCTGAGCAGGTGTGTCCGAGTTGTGAGGCTACCATCATCTCGAACATGGGTGTTGTCATTATTTCGACCCGCCGCGTGAACTGCGCGGCCGCCTGTGTTAGCGTCGCAACTCGAACGCCGATGTTCGAGTTCTGGCCGCCACGTCGCATCGACTCCAGCTCGACGTCGAGTCAACCAACGAGGAGAATGCTCATGAGCGTCGACCGCTCGGCACGCGATGTCCGCACCCGCATCCCCGGCGGGCAGAACGCCGACATCGACCCCCGGTTCATCCGGTCCGTGGCGAAACTGACCGGGATCATCGGGGGGCCACTGTTCCTGCTCACCGTCATCGTGCACCCGGCCCGCGACGGGCACGACATCGCGGCGGACGCCAGCTGGTACATTTTCACCCACACCATGGAGGCCATCAGCCTGCTGTTCCTGACGGTGTGCCTCGCCGGAGTCCTGGCGCTGTCCACACGCCGGCTCCGTTCGCGCGGACTGGCCGCGATCTTCACCGCCCTTGTCGGTACGGTGCTGTGGTTCGGTCTGATCGTGTACGACGGCAGCCACAACCCGGCGACGGCGATGTACGCGCCCGACCGCGTACACACCTCCGCGGACGTCGACTTCGAGGGCGGCACCATCGTGCTGACCGCCAACGTCCTCTTCCCCCTGGGTTACGTGTTGCTCGCCGTGCTGCTCGACCGGTGCGGTCGGCGCTGGACCGGCCTGCTGTTGGGATTCGGCGGCGTCGTGTACGCGCTGGGTGGCACGGTGTCGCTGTTCGGCCTCGGGCCGCATTCGATGTTCACGTCGGTCGTCGAGATCCTCGGCGCCGCACCGCTCGCGCTCGGCTACATCATGCTGGGCCGCGCCAGTGCCCAGATCCACGCTGGCGCGAGCGACGCCGTCGGGGTGGGGATCGCGTGAACGCCGGAGCCGACCGTGGGCGTCGCGAACCGTCGATTCTCAGGGCGACCGGCGGCGCCGACCTCGCCGACGGCGTCTGAGGCCGAGCCTCACGCGGAGGGCCGGGCGGCGGGGACCTTCGCGCCGGGCGCGGTGAAGGCGGCGAGGAGCGTGGCCGTGATGAGGCCCGGGACCTGGTCGACCTTGACGCGCCCGGCGGCGGCGTCTTCCGCCGCGGCGTGCATCAGGCTGATGACGGTGGTGACCATCCACCGCTTCGGCAGGTCTGTGCGGAAGGCTCCGCCGCGCTGTCCCCGTTCGAGCAGCGACTGGATGCGACGCACGACCCGGTCGTGCACGCCACGGATGCGTTCCGCGGGCAGTTCGCGTTGAGCGGCCACCAGGATGTTGCGGAACTGGTCGACGATCTGCCACGAGGAGGCGACCAGGCGGGTGAGCGCCTCGGTCGGATCGCCTGTCGTATCGGTCGTCTCGAGGATCTGGTCAGCGTGCTGGATCGTACGCACGAGAGCCGCGTCGATCAGCTCGGCGCGGGTCTTGAAGTGACCGTAGAGCGTGACCCGCCCGACACTCGCGGCGGCGGCGATGTCCACGACGCTCGCGTCAGGATCGCGGCTGAGGCACGCGACGGCCGCGTCGAGGATCGCCTCGACGTTGCGCCGGGCGTCCGCACGCCGCGCCCGCGGAGCCTCGGTGTCCACACGGTCCGACTCCCTCGCCACGGTCACTCCCTCGATAGCTCGCACACCTTTGTTCAGATTACCCCAGGGCTGATCCCCGGAGCCTCGACCCGCCGGTGCCGGCGACGGCGGGACGACATCCGGCTCCGGCTACCCCCACTGAAGCGTTCCAAAAACTCCATAACTAGTACGCCGCTGTACGAGTTATGATGGCACCCAGATCTCAACAGCAGTGTTCGGCTTAGCGCGGAACGCCGGTGGCGGCGCGTGCCGCCGCTCCGGAACCGCCCGCGACTACCTTGGGAGTCCACGATGTCCATCCGTCACGTATCGCCCGTGCCGCGAAAGGCGGCGACCGGTCTGGTTGCCGAGGTCTATGCCCAGTCGACCGCCGATTTCGGCCAAGTCGCCTTCATGATGATGTCCCCCGCGCCGGACCTGCACGCCGCCGCCTGGGCGCTGTTGCGGGAGGCGGAGCTGGTGGGGCACGCCCCCCGGGCCGACAAGGAGGTGGTCACCGTCGCCGTGTCGCAGGCCAACGAGTGCCGGTTCTGCGTCGACGCGCACACCATCATGATCCACGCCACCGGTGAGCATCGGCTCGCCGAGGACCTCCTGCACGGTCGACCTCTTTCCGAACCCTACGACCGGCTCGCCGCCTGGGCGAGGGCCACCCGGACTCCGGGCGCGGCGCAGTTGCGGGAGCCGCCGTTTCCGGCTGAGCAGGCCGCGGAGTTCCTCGGTACGGCCCTCTCGACCCACTTCACCAACCGGATGTTCTCCGTTCTGACCGACGAGCGGCTGATTCCGGGCAACCTGCAACGTTCCCCATCGGTACGTCGAGTGGGGGGCATGACCTACGCCCATACCGTCCGCCGGGAACTGGCGCCGGGCGAAAGTCTGGCTCTGCTGACCGACGTCTCGCTCGGACCGGCGCCGGGCTGGGCGGCCGGCACCCCCATCGGGGTCGCGTTCGCCGCCCTGCGCGGAGCGGCGACCGTGGGCGGCGCGTTGTTGAGCGAAACCAGCCGCGAGATCCTGCGCGCCACTGTCGCCGACTGGGACGGCACGCAACCGGCCTCCGGTTGGCTCGACGCACGGCTGGCCGGCGTCCCGGCGACGGATCGACCCGCGGCCAGAATCGCCCTCTTCTCCGCCCTCGCACCGCACGAGATCAGTGACGCGGACGTCGCCGCCTGGCGGACCGCCACCGACGGCACCGACGGTGACCTGGTGCGCCTGCTCGGGTTCGCCGCCATCACGGTCGTCGACCGCATCGAGGAGGCGCTGGCGCCTCACGGCCTCCACCACCTCTCCGGCTGACCATTCGGCCGTTGCCAGCACGATGCTCATCTCGAAACTTGAACGAGCCAGTACGAGTTATGTACTGTTGAATAACCCGAACATCGCTGTACCAATTGAGTGAGGCGAAGGATGACGACCGATACCCACGCGGGCCCGACGGTCGGTGGTCTTCACACCGTCCGGCGGCCGATGCTCGTTCTGTCACTGCTGGCGACCGCGCAGCTGATGCTGGTTCTGGACGTGACGGTGGTGAACGTGGCGCTACCCAGGATCGGCTCTGATCTGGCCCTTGGCCGGGATTCCGTGCCGTGGGTGATGACGGCCTACACGCTGGCCTTCGGAGGGCTGATGCTGCTCGGCGGCCGGTTGGCGGACCTGGTCGGGCCGCGCCGGATGCTGCCGATCGGCCTGACCGTCTTCACGGCCGCGTCGTTGGTCTGCTCGCTGTCCGGCGACGCACCGATGCTGATCGCCGGCCGGATCGCCCAGGGCATCGGCGCGGCTCTGCTCTCGCCGGCGGCGTTGGCGTTGGTGACGGCGAGCACCGCGGGTGAGGCTCGGGCAAGGGCGCTGGCGGTGTGGGGAGCGCTGAGTGGCGGCGGTACCGCGCTCGGCGTCGCCCTGGGCGGCCTGCTCACCTCGGCGCTCGGCTGGCAGTGGATCTTCGTGATCAACGTTCCGATTGGCATCCTTGTTCTGGTCGCGATTCCGCTGCTGACGCCCGCCTCGCAGCGCACCGCCACTGCCGGGCGGTTCGACATCCCGGGCGCTGTGCTGGTCACGGCGGCCACCGGGGCAGTGATCTACGGTCTGGTCAACGCGGGTGGCCACGGGTGGACCGCACGCTCGACACTGGTGCCGCTGGCCGGCGGAATCGTCGGCTGGGCGCTGTTCGCCCTCGTGGAGCGGGCCACCCAGGCGCCCCTGCTGAAGGTCGGACTCCTGCGGCAAGGTCCGGTCGCGGCGGGTGCCTTCCTCATGGTGGTCGCCACCGGGCTGATGGTGGGCGGATTCTTCGTCGGCTCGTTCACCCTGCAGCGCGCGCACGGCTACAGCGCGATCGAGGTCGGACTGGCGTTCCTGCCGGTCGCGGTCGCCGTGATCGCCGGGGCGCATCTCGCCGGTCGGTTGCTCGCCCGCGTCCCGGCCCGGGCGGTGGCCGTCGTCGGGCTCGCGCTCGCCGCGGCGGGAGAGGGCCTGGTAGCGGTGTTCACCGCCCCGGCCAGCGTGATCGCCGGGCTCGCCGTGGCCGCGCTGGGCATCGGCGCCACCTTCGTCACCGCGTTCACGGCCGCCCTCGCGACAGCCGACCCCGACACCGCCGGCCTCCGGTCGGCCCTCGTCTCCACCTTCCACGAGCTCGGTGGGGCGGTCGGCGTCGCCGTACTCTCCACAATGGTCGGCACCGCGCTCACCGCCAGCCGACCGTCGGCCGGCGACTTCACCCCCGCCTTCACCGCCGGCGCGATCGCTGCCGCCGTTGCCGCCATCGTCGCGGCCGCACTGGTCCCCTCCACCGTCCGGACCCCAGGGCGCGGTCACGCACACCACTGAGACCGGCATCAGCCCTCGACGTGACCCAATAACCTCTCGGAGTATCCGTGACTCAACCATCCGGCCCAGGAGCCCCCGGTCAACCGTTGTATCCCACGGGCCCGTTGCATCCCGGGGGGAGCGGTGCCGCCCGGCGCGCAGTTCCCGCCGGGCGTGCCGGTGCCACCGCGACGGTCTGCCGCGAAGCCGCTCATCATCGCCGCGGTCGTGGTGGCGGTACCCGCCGACGAGTTGAACAAGGGCGCGCAGGCCATCGCACGCACGGTGGTCGACTGGGTCACCTCCGCCTCGCTACGCCTCCCGTAGCAGGGCCAGGAGGTGGGTCCAGGTGTCGACGGCGGTCGCCCAGTCGGGAACCCTTTCCCCAGGGGCCCGAGCGCCGGTCCCGCCCAGGAACAGGTAGCGGTGTTCGACCTCTTCCAGGTAGGCCAGCACGTCGAGGCGGTCGTCGACGAAGTGGGTGATGCCGAAGCGCTGGCATACCGGTGCCTTATCGCGGCGTTCCCGGACGAAGTGCAGGTTGGCGGCGGGGATGCCGGTGCGGTCGAAGAAGTCGTGGTGGGTCAGCCACGCGCGGGTGTTGGCGGCCACCTTGGGGCCGGCCTTGGAGACCAGGTGGACCCGCGACGCGAACGGCTGGACGGTCAGCGCGGCGAGCGCGTCGAAGACTCCCGCCACCGCTGGCGTCTGCAACGGCCGGTCGCCGAAGAACGAGGTGTCCTCGTCCCGGTCGGCCAGGGCGACGATCACGCCGCCGACGTCAACGCCCAGCGTCGGCGGCCGTGTCCAGCCCGGGCCGCGGTACGGCGCGCGGGGCTGGACTCCTCGACGCTGACCAACCCGCTGACGCGCCACTCTCGACCTCCCCGTTCACGGCACCAACGCCAGAGTCGGCCCGGCCGGCTCACTCCGGGGAACCATGTTAAGGCGTCAATGCCGGGAAACGACGAGGGCGGCCGGTGAACTGGCCGCCCTCGCCGGTAGGTGTCCTAGGCTTGTGGCGCCGGCAGGTGGTAGATCCCGCGCCCGAAGGTCGCGGCGTCGATCGTGTGGCCGTCGCCGGTGAGCTTGATGTCGAAGATGGGGCAGTTGGGTAGGCCGGTGCCGAGGCGTGCCCAGTTCTTCTTGCCGTTCTTCAGAGAGAAGACGCCGAACCCGGTGGCCACGTACAGCTGGTTGTGGGGCTGGTCGTAGGTCACCGTCTCCACCGGGGCATTGGGCAGGTTGCCACTGATGTTGTGCCAGGTCGTGCCGCCGTCGCGTGATTCCCACACGTTCGCGGCCAGGTCGCCCTCACGGTAGCCGGAGAAGGCGACGTAGACGTGGTTGGCGTCGGTCGGGTCGGCCACGATCGCGTTGACCCAGGCGTTGGGCAGCACTCCGGCGCCGAGCTGTGTCCAGGTGACGTCGCTTCCCGTGCTGGCGGTCGCGTTGGTGGTCTTCCATACCTTGCCGGTGTCGGTACCGGCGTAGATGGTGCTCGCGGGGGAGGTCGGGGTACCGGTGGACTTGGCGGGAGCGATCTGGGTGACCGCTCCGTATTCGTTGGCGTAGTAGGTGTCCTGGTTGACCTCTTCCGGCGGTACCGGACCGGGAAGGCTCTCCGGGCTGTCCGGCGTGGTCGGGCTGATCAGGGTCCACGCGTTGGTACCGGACACGACGCCGTTGCCGGAACGGGCGATCGAGGTACCGGCGATGTATACGTAGTTCGGGTCGGCCGGGTCGAGAACCAACGGCATGTCCGTGGTGATCCGGCTGCCGGTCGGGAACGGGCTGGAAAAGGTGGTGGAGGTGCTCGCGGTCGATCCGGTCGCGGCCGAGTCCACCTTCTTCGCGCAGCTGACCCTCGGCGGTGAGGGTTGGAAGCATTCGTAGTACACGAGTTGGTTGTTGGGATCGATCTGAACCCAGTGTCCGTCCCCGCCGCCGTAGGAATTCCACTGCGTCGGGTCGGTCGGTTCCACCCCCGGTGTCCAGGTGCGGATGCTGCCCTGGTCCTGCAGGCCGGTGACCATCCGCAGCGGATCCTGTTGGGAGACCGAGAAGTGGTACGACTGGGTCCACGGTTCGGTGGTGGCGTGGGTCCACGAGTTGGTCGCGCCGCCGGTCGTGGAGTGGTAGACGCCGCCGTCGTCGCCGAGGTAGACGAGGTTGGGGGTCTTCGGGTCCCAGGCCATGCCGTGCTGGTCGGCGTGCGGCCCGTTGGAGTTGCTCCACGAGGCGCCACCGTTGGTGGAGACCTTCAGGTTGACGTCGGCGGCGAAGATGTGGTTTTCGTCGGACGGGTCGATCCAGAGCCGGCCGAACACCCATTCGTATCCGCCAGTGACCGAACCGGGTTCGGCGCCGCCGCAGTTCCAGGTGGCTCCGGCGTCGTTGGAGACGTAGAAGCCCTTGTCCGGCCCGTACGCTCCGCTGAACTGGATGTAGACCCGGTTGGGGTCGCTGGGTGCGAACGCGATTCCGATGCGGCCCAGGTCGGCGTCGGTGTTCAGGCCGGTCTTGCTCTGGTCCCAACCGCAGATCGATCCGGTGATGCTGGTGTTGTCCAGCCGGGTCCAGGTGTTTCCGTCGTCGGTTGAGCGGTACAGCCCGGAGCCGCTGCCGCCGTAGAAGAAGCCGCCGCTGTTTCGCCGGTGGTCCCACAGCGAGGCCAGGATGATGTGTGGGTTGGCCGGGTCCAGTGCCACGTCGATGGCTCCGGTGTTGTCGTTGGTCGGCGCCAGCGCCAGTTTCCAGTCCTTGCCGCCGTTGGTGGTGTGGTAGAGCCCGCGCTGGCCGGCGACCCAGGAGATGGATCCGGCCGCGGCGGCCCACACTTCGTTGGGGTCCTGCGGGTTCACCACGATCCGGCCGAACGCCGCGCTGTTGGGCAACCCCCACTGTTTCCAGTCGCGCCCACCGTCGGTCGACTTGTAGACGCCGTCACCGAAGAAGGTCAGGCCGCCCCCGGACGGGTTCGCCTCACCGGTGCCGGCCCACAGGGTGCCGTCGGAGCCACGTGCCAGCGCCCCCATCGCCTGCGTGTTCGACGTCGGCCAGGCCGCGGACCAGGTCACTCCGCCGTCGGTACTCTTCATGATTCCGCCGCTGGAGACGGCCGCGTAGACCGTGCTCGGGGAGGTGGTCGGGTCGACGGCGAGGTCCACGACGCGGCCGCCGACGTTCGTCGGCCCGGTGTAGGTCCAGGCGCCGTTGTCGCCGCTGGGGATGGCCGCGGCCTGCCGCTGAGCCCGGGCGATCTGCGCCGCGGTCACCGGCTGGCCCGAGCTGTCCTTGAGGTCGAGATACCCCGCCGGAGCCTCGTCTTCGTCCTCTCCGTCGGCGTCCCGGTCGCCGTCCGCGTCCGCGTCGTGATCGCGGTCCCGGTCGACTTCCTCGTGCCGGCTACCGCTTTCGGTTCTCCAGACAACGACGGTCGCGACGCCCGCGACCAGTACCACCGCCGTAAGGAGAATCAGCCATCGTTTGACGCTTCCTGTTGACAACATGCCACATTCGCCTCCACACGATCCCGGGTCTATTCGCGCACTACACACCGTAGGAGGGGGCGATGGGTGCGGGTCATCGTTCAGATGTCGGGGATCCAAGCGGCCTCGCTATACATCCGATCGACGGCGATGAGTGAGAGCGGCCGACGGGCCTCGGCTCGCGACGCCGTGCGTCGAGTACTTCATCGATCCGCACAAACGCACCGGAGGGTGTAACGGAATCGCCCACGGGGTTCGCTGGGACTGAGTGCATTGGTCAGACGATCTAACGATATGAACTTGTGTTCAGTCAGAAATTGATCATACGATCGATCCCAATCGACGCGACGAAGCCCGTGGCGACGGTGACCCTGCCGAGCTCGGTGGCGACCCACATCCTCGCGCTGACCGTCCAGTAGAGGAAAGGGCGGCGAAATCCGTCCTACACGCTCAACGACCTTGTGGAGTAACCATGGGACGTCGTGCACTGATCTCATCCATCGCCACCACTGCGCTCGGGCTCGGCCTCGTCACCGCGTTCGCGGTGGTGCCCGCCACCGCGACACCGGCCGCGGCAGCAGCCGCGTCGCCGCCCGCCGTGTATCCGGTGCCGCAGTCCATTCACGCCCAAGGGCGGCCCGTCCCGCTCGGCAAGACCGTCGCACTGATCACGGGGCCGACCAGCGACCCGGCTGCGGTCGCCGCCGTACGGTCGGTGCTGACCGCCGCGAACGTGCGCACCATCGACGAGGTCGGCGACCCGGCCACGGTGCGACCCAACGAGACCGCGATCTACGTCGGCGGTCCCGACGAGAACCCGTCGACCGCCTCGGCGCTGCACGCGCTCGGCGTCCCCGACGCCGCGGGCCTCGCCGCCGACGGGTACGTGCTGGCCAGCGGCGAGGCGAAGGGCCGCTCGACGATCGTGCTCGACGGTCATGACGCCACCGGCACCTTCTATGCCGTGCAGACCCTGCGCCAGCTCATCCGGCGGGAGGGGCAGCACGCGAGCGTCGCCGGGGTCGTGGTGCGGGACTGGCCGGCGCAGGCGCAGCGCGGAGTCATCGAGGGCTTCTACGGCACGCCGTGGTCGCACGAGCAGCGCCTGGCACAGCTGGACTTCTACGGCGCGCACAAGCTGAACATCTACGTGTACTCGCCGAAGGACGACCCGTACCTGCGCGCGCAGTGGCGCGACCCGTACCCGCCGGACCAGCTCGCCCAGATCAAGGCGTTGGCCGACCGCGCGACCGCCAACCACGTCGAGTTCACCTACGCGCTGTCGCCCGGCCTGTCGGTCTGCTACACCTCAGCCACGGACGAGCAGGCCCTGATCGCGAAGTTCCAGTCGCTGTGGGACATCGGCGTGCACACGTTCTCGGTCCCGCTGGACGACATCAGCTACACCAAGTGGAACTGCGCGGCCGACCAGACCAGGTTCGGCACCGGCGGCGGTGCGGCCGGCGCCGCGCAGTCCTATCTGCTCAACGAGGTGCAGAAGGACTTCATCGCGACACATCCTGGCGCGTCGCGGTTGCAGATGGTGCCGACCGAGTACTCCGACATCTCCTCGACGCCGTACAAGACGGCCATCAGGAACAACCTCGACCCGGCCGTGGTGGTCGGCTGGACCGGTGTCGGTGTCATCGCCACAAGCATCACCGACGCCCAGTCCGCGGCGGCCAAGAGTGTCTTCGGCCACGACATCCTGCTCTGGGACAACTACCCGGTCAACGACTACGTCACCGACCGGCTGCTGCTCGGCCCGTACGTCGGCCGCGAGCCGGGGCTGTCGCTCGCGGGGATCACGGCGAACCCGATGATTCAGCCGGAGGCATCGAAGATCGCGCTGTTCAACGTCGCCGACTACACCTGGAACGACACCGGATACAACGCCCAGACCTCCTGGCGGGCCGGCCTTGACGAGTTGGCCGGCGGCGACCCGCAGGCGCGAGCCGCCCTCGACGCCTTCGCCGACCTCGAGTACTACTCGAACATCGACACGGTGCAGGCGCCCGCGCTCGCCGCGAGAATCGCCGCGTTCTGGCCGAAGTGGGAGAGCGGTCAGACCTCGGCCGCGAACGGTCTCGGCGCCTATCTCACGCTCATCGCGAATATCCCGGCCGCGCTGAAGGCGCACCTGAACGACCCCGAGTTCGTCACCGAGACCACGCCGTGGCTCGACTCGGCGAGCACCTGGGGGCAGGCGGCCGGCGCCGCGCTGTGGATGCTCGTCGACGAGCGGGCCGGGCGCGGCGCCGACGCACTCGCCGACCGGTCCCGGGCCGAGTCGCTCGCGGCGAAGGCGAGGGCCTACACCTATGTCGGGCTCAACGGCACGGTGAACGTGACTGTCGCCGACGGCGTCATCGACACGTTCGTCACTGACGCCCTCGGCGAGAACGACCGCTGGCTGGGCCTGGCCGGCCGGCGCGTGACCGCGATGACGTCGATGCCGACGTACCAGACCAACACGCCGGCCAAGATGGTCGACGGCGACGACAACACGTTCTTCTGGAGCAGCCGGCCCCCAGCGCTCGGCGACTACGTCGGTGTCGACCTCGGCAGCGTGCGACCGGTCTCCACGGTCTCCATCCAGATGAGCAAACCCACCAGCCCCGGCGACTACATCGTCGGCGGCGTGCTGGAGTACTCCGCCGACGGTTCGACCTGGACCGCCGCCGGCACCTACGTCAACCAGCCGGACGTCGAGGCGACCCTGCCCGCCGGCGCACAGGCCCGTTACGTGCGGCTGCGCGACACCGGCACACAGACCACCTGGGTCGTGGTACGGGAGTTCACGGTGACCGTACCGGCCGGCGACGCGTTCACGGTCAGCGGTACCCCGGCCGGGACCGGCCTGGCCGCGGCGGCCGACGGAAACCTCGACACCGCCTATACCGCGGGTTCCTCACCGGAGCAGGGCGACGCGCTCGTCGTCACCCTGCCGCGGGCCCGGGCCCTCGATCTCGTCGAGGTCGTCGGCACCGGCGCCGCCCAGGTGCAGGCCCGGGTCGGCGGGCAGTGGCGGACGCTGGGCACCCTGGCTGCCACCGGGTACACCGAAGTCCCCGGTCGCGGTGCCATCGCCGACGCGATCCGCCTGGCCTGGGTTCCCGCATCCGTTGCGCCGTCGATCGCGGAGGTCGTGCCCCGGTACGCGGACGGGCCGGACCTGTCGGTCGCGCCGTCCTCGGCCGATGCGTCGACCGGTGACCACACGAAGATAACCGTCACGCTGACCTCGTCCGGCCCGGAGCGCGTTCACGGCGCACTGCGCGTGGACGCGCCGCCGGGAGTGACCGCGTCGCCCGCGGCGAGCACGGTGACGGTACTGCGCGGATCCCAGCAGTCGACCTCGCTCACCCTGACCGCGTCGCGGCCGGGCACCTACACGGTGCCGGTTCGGTTCACCCCGGATCACGGCACGGCGGTTACCCAGCAAGTCACTTTCGTCGTGCACCCGGCGGTGAGCTCGAACAACGTCGCGCTGTCGTCCCAGGGGGCGCTGGCCACGGCCTCCAGCGTCGAGCAGGGGCTCGCCCAGTTCACGCCGGACCACGCGATCGACGGCGACGCCACCACCCGGTGGTCGTCCAACCACACCGATGGTGAGTGGTTGCAGGTGCAGTTCGCTTCCCCCGAGCACCTGGGCAAGGTGGTCCTGTCGTGGGAGACCGCCCACGCGGCGGCCTACGACCTGCAGACCTCCACGGACGGTACGACCTGGACCACGGCCGCGGCGGTGACGGGCAGCTCGGGCGGCACCGAGACGCTGTGGCTCGACCAGCCAGGCGTCAGGTACCTCCGGATGCAGGGCGTGAGCCGGACAACGGCCTTCGGCTACTCCATCTACGAACTGCAGGCGTACCCGATCGCCGCATAGCGCTACCCATCGATGGGCCACCGCCGGCCGTCTGGTGGTGGCCCATCGACGCTGTGGCCGATCTACGGGTGCCGACCGACTGATCGGCCGGCCCGGGAGAACCGAAGACGTTGATAAGCTTGATTCTCTATATTCGGGCTGGAGTGCGGAATGAAGAACATGCTGACGATCGATCGGCGCGTGGCGGTAGTCGCGGCCATCGTGGTCGCCGTGACCCTGGTGGTACTCGCGATTCTGGTCTCGAACGGCGCCGCGGCGCAGGACCATGCCTCCTCGATGATTGAGTACGGGCTGTAGGAGTCGGTGCGAGCTGGCCGAGGTGCCAGTTTCCTAACCGAGCGGCGGATACGCGTTCGCCAGCAGCTGGCTGAACTCTGCGGGGAACCAGGCCCCGGTCGGTGGGCCGTCCGGCAGCGCGCCATCGGTCCAGGCGGCGCTGTCGCCCGGCCGGTAGCTGGGGTCGCACATGACGCTGTAGCCGCTGTTGGCCTCACCGAACCGGGCGAAGTCGCCGGTGCCGTCGGAGACGCCGGGCGGCGTGATCCAGGCGTACCCGTCGACGCCGGGCCGGGGTGCCGCGACCGGCCGCTCACCGAGCCCGGCCCCCACCTGGTTGCACCAGTTGCCGGGATGATAGCGGCGGTCGATGCGCGACTGGTCGACGAAGGTGTTCACCTCGGTGGAGCTACTGGCCTGAGTCGGGCGCTGCGAGCCACCCCAGCCGTCGCGTGAGGTGTCGATGACCGCTCCGATGGACGGCGAGAATCCCGCGTCGACCAGGCGCTGCCGCAGCTCCAGCGAGTACGACAGCTCATCGACGTCGTTGTTGAAGTCCACCCAACGCGACCAGCGCACCGGGACGCCATTGACCGTGCTGTCCGCGGTGAAGTATGGCTCGGCGAGGGCGGCATACCCGGCGGTGTTGGTGACGATCCCGTCGATGCTGTCCAGGCCGGCGTGGGTGGCCCCGACCGTGGAGACGAACAGGTTCACCAGCGCGCTGAGGGTGTCGTCCCAGCCGAGCAGGCCGTGATCGCCCGCGCCGAGGTACAGGTAGAGATTCGAGTACGGGTGCAGCTTGTCCAGCGCATACCTGATGCCGGTGACGTAATCCCCGCTTTGGGCCACCGCCGTGCATTCCGGCGGATAGTTCACGGTGTTCGGTACCAGATCCGGCAGCGCATTGACCTCTACCACGTTGATGATGCGCAGGTGCCGGTACTTACGATCGGTCTCGATGCGGACGATTGGGTCGATGAACTCCGACTCGTAGCGGGCAACCTCGCCAAGCGTGAAGTCACCGGGTGTCTGCCGCAGGCAGTCCCTGGCGGGCAGGTCGTTCAGCACCACCTGGACGTATGCGGCGTGCTGAGCCAGCGCCGCGTCCAGATGCGCCCGCAACCCCAGCTCACCCCGTTCGCCAGCGATACGGCCGAGCCGGTCCAGCCAGATGCCGGTCGGGGTACGTGACACCTGCCCTCCGCCCGGGACGCTCTCGGCGTGAGCCCGCCACTGCGGATCGACGTAACCGACCGCGCTGGCGTATGGGTTGTCGACATGCCGCGCGCGTGCCCCGCCCGCGGCGCTCGCCTGGCCCGCGATCGTTGCCTGGCCGGCGACCGCGAGGCTCACACCGACGAGAACGGCTGCAGATCTATTCATGAGTACCGATATTAGCCGGTGGCGCCCGGGCGTTGTGATGTCGGAACGTTCGGGTACGCTGCGCGCCGTGCAGATCAAGAACAACGTCGGCACGGGAAAGCCCGTCGTCGCGGTCGCCCTCGGGCTGTTCCCTGTGGTCGCGATCGCCTCGTGTTCCTCGACGGCCTCACGCCATTCGGAGTCGGTACCGTCGGCGAGCGCTTCCCCGGCCCCGCCGCTCACCGATGCCCAGCTACGGCAGCGGCTGATCACCAAAGACTCGTTGCCCGCCGAGTTTGATCTGTTGGACTTCAGTGACGTCGCGCCATCGGACGGGCCGGACCCATCGCCGTCACCGGCGTCCTCCCCTGGCCCGGTCGACGCAATCCCCTGTTCCGACGTCAGGGGACCGGTGTTCCTGGGCGACATGCCGGCGCCCGCTGGCCAGGCGACCATCGGGGTGCACGGGCACACCGGCAGGGGATGGTTCGGCAACGAATGGCTCGCCAGCTACCCGGGCGATGGTGCCAAGCAGATCCTGGACGACCTGCGCAGCGTGGTGAAGCGGTGCCCGTCGTACAGCGATGACGCGTTGGCCGGAATGGGGTTCGATTCGTTGCGCCTCAACATCTCTCTGACATCGGGACCGAAGCTCGGCGACGAAAGTCTGCGCCTGCAGATCCGCGAGCCATCCAAGGCTCCTGGAATTGCCGTCGAGACCGATTCGATATACATCCGGGACGGGCACACTCTGATGTTGCTCGACGAACAGGCGACCATCGGCACCACCGCCCAACCGTCGCCGCTGACCCAGGTGGCTACCATCGCCTTCGCCAAGCTCACCTGAGCCAAGGCGCCCCACTTCAACGGCGCGGCCCGCGCCGCGCCCGGCGCCGATGGAACCGCGGCGTGGAACGGAATGGAACGCCTTCCCTGCGACACAGTCGGCCCGACTTTCGGAGCAGGAAGCGAATGATGAAACGCTACAGAGTCCTGCTCGCGGCGATCCTCGCCGCGAGCGTCGTGACCACGGGCGGCACCACCCACGCTGCCACCGCCGCACCCGGGCCCGCCGCACCCGGTCCCGCCACGCCACCGGCGCAGCCTTCGGCACTCGCCTCGCGAAGTGCCGGCGTGCTGATGGACAGCCGCCCCTCGTACCTGCAGGCCAGCCCCCTCGACCAGTTCGTCGCACAACCGGTGATCTCAGCCGGAGACCTGCAGTACGTTTCTTACAACCGCACCTACGCCGGCCTCCCGGTCATCGGCGGCAACGTCGTCATCGCCACTGACAGCACCGGAAAGGTGCTCGCTCACTCGGTGTCGCAGAAGCGGCCCATCGGAGTCCTGGACACCACCCCGACCGTCACCAGCGCCGCGGCGGTCGAGGTCGCCAAGGCCCAACTGCGCGATGTGACTGGCGTCGGGCCCGCCCGTCTGGTGGTGTACGGCGCCGGCACCACCCCGCGGCTGGCGTGGGAGTCCACGGTGGACGGTACCGGCGCCCACGGGCCCAGCCGGTTGACGGTCGACGTCGACGCCGGCAACGGCAAGGTCCTGGACGCCAGGGAAGGCATCATGGACGGCACCGGCAACTCCGGCTGGAACGGCCCCAACCCGCTGTCCATCGGCACCACTCAGTC
This sequence comes from Rugosimonospora africana, assembly GCF_016862975.1. GTDB lineage: Bacteria > Actinomycetota > Actinomycetes > Mycobacteriales > Micromonosporaceae > Rugosimonospora > Rugosimonospora africana. The sequence goes on along the minus strand of NZ_BONZ01000050.1, from coordinate 98,190 downwards.
GGGCGGCACCTTCTCCATGCAGGACCCGTCCATCCCCAACCTGAGGTGCCAGGACAACGTCAGCGGCCTCACGTTCACCGGTACCGACGACAACTGGGGCAACGGCGATCCCAAGAATCTGGAGACCGCTTGCGTCGACGCGCTGTTCGCGACCCGGACCGAGACACAGATGGTCGGCCAGTGGCTCGGCCGCAACGGCCTGGACGGCAGGGGTGGCGCCTGGCCCATGAATGTCGGTTGGGACGCCGTCAACGCCGAGTACATGGGCAACGACGTGGGGGTGCGGATCGGTCACAACACCAGCGGGCAGTCGATCGCTTCGCTGGACGTGGTCGGTCACGAGAACGGCCACGGCGTCGATTTCAACACCCCGAACGGCCTGTCCAACGTGTCCACCTTCGAGTTCGTCGCGGATGCCTTCGGCACCGCGACCGAGTGGTTCGCCAACGAGCCGGCCCCATTCGACACGCCCGACTTCACCATCGGGGAGCGGGTCAACCTCAACGGCACCGGCCCGATCCGCTTCATGTACAACCCGTCGCTGGTCGGCCACCCCAACTGCTACTCACCGGACGTGTTGACGATGGACCAGCACGCGGCCGGCGGCGTCGGTGACCACTGGTTCTACCTGTTGGCCGAGGGCACGAGCCCCACCAACGGCCAGCCGGCCAGCCCCACCTGCAACGGCAGCGGGATCGGCGGCCTCGGCATCCAGGTCGCTACAAAGATCCTGTACAACGCGATGTTGATGAAGCCGTTGAACGCCATGTACACCGACTACCGGATCTGGACGCTACAGGCGGCGAAGAACCTGTTCATCACCACCTGTGCTCCGTTCAACACCGTCAAGGCAGCCTGGGACGCGGTGAGCGTGCCAGCCCAGCCGGGGGAACCCACGTGCACGGACGTGCACTCGAACGCGCCCGACCAAACCGTGACGCAGGGCAGTTCGGTCAACCTCAACCTGGCGTCGTTCGTGTCCGGTGGTACGGCGCCCTACCACTGGTTCCCCAGTCTCATCTTCCTGCTTCCGCCGGGACTGAGCCTCAACCCGAACACCGGCGCGGTCACCGGTAGCCCAACCACCCCGGGCACCTACACCTTCAGCTTCTCGGTGGCCGAATCCGGTGGCCGGCAAACCGATGACAGCATGATCTGGGTCGTCAACACCCCAACGGTCGCCGTACCCAGCATCGTCAATGTCGGTGTGGGCACGGCGCAGTCCAGGCTGAGCGCGGTCGGCCTGTTCCTGGGCAGTGAGACCGACAGGAATACCACCAACTGCGACTTGACGGACAAGGTTTCCGGCCAGAACCCGGCCGCCGGCCAGGTCGTGCCTCGGGGCTCATTCGTCAACTACTCGGTGTGGGTGCTAGCGCCCGGTCACCAGTGCCAGTAGCGATCGCCCGAATTTGCCGGCCGGCGGCGGTCAACCAGACCGCCGCCGGCCTCGGCGCCGGTGAACGCCCGTGTCCACCGTGAGGAGCGGAGGAGAAGCGGTGTCGGATACAAGATTGATGGCAGCCGTTTCGCCCCGGACAGTGGTCGCGTCGACGCCGATTGCCGTCGGCCGGCAGGGATCAGGCATCAGGGATGAGGAGCGGTCATGACGCGACGTTGGCTGATCACCGGATGTTCGTCGGGGTTGGGCCGGGCGCTCGCCCGGGCGGCCGCGGACGCCGGAGACCGGGTACTGGCCACCGCCCGCAGGCCCGAGGCTCTGACCGAACTGCGCGAGTGCCACCCGGACACGGTCGAGACCTGCGCGCTGGACGTGCGCGATCCGGACGCCTGTGCCGCCGCCGTACAGGTTGCCGTCGACCGGTTCGGCGGGGTGGACGTACTGGTCAACAACGCCGGGTGCGGGACGCTCGGCGCCGTCGAGGAGTTGACCGACGACGAGATCGAGGCGCAGTTGCAGACCCTGCTGCTCGGGCCGTGGCGGATGACCCGGCTGGTACTGCCGCTGATGCGGGCGCAGGGCTCGGGACACCTGCTGATGGTCTCCTCGACCACCGGACGCTCGGCGATGCCCGGACTCGGCGCCTACGTGGCCTCGAAGTTCGCGCTGGAGGGCATGACCGAGACGCTGGCGCTGGAGACCGCGGGTACCGGCATCCGGGTCACGCTCCTGGAGGCGGGCGTGTTCGCCACCAACTACGGCGCCTCGCTGGCCGACGCCGCCACCCGGCTGCCCGCGTACCGTCCCGTCGTGGACCCGATCGGGGCGCTGATCCGGGGCGAGGTACCGGCCGGCTTCACGCTCAGCGAGCCGGAGGAGTTCGCGGACACCGTCCTGGCTCTGGTCAACGACGCCGCCCAGCCGCCGCTGCGGCTCCCGCTCGGCGCCGGGGCGTGGGGGATCCTCACCGAGGCGGCCGACCGCGACCGGGCCGCCATGGCGGAACTCGCGGTGAAGTGGGGTGTCGCGCTGCCGGCGCGGTAGGCCCCGCCGCCACCCGTCCGCGGCCCGGTCGTGGCTCGCCGTCTGCGGGTCCGGGCTGGTGAGCGTGACGTCCCCGTACGCCTCAGTCGGAGGTCTCGTAGCGGCGGGCCACCCGGTCGACCCGGCGGTCGGGGACGATCCACAGCAGTGCCGCCCCGATGAAGCACGCCAAGGCGATCGCGACTCCCACACGGCCGCTGCGGTCGATCGCCCAGGCGCTGAGGATCCCGGCGAGGTAGAACGCTGGGGAGATCTTGCCCTTCAGGTCGCGGCCGACGGCCTGCCGCAGTGGCGATTGTGGCCCTTGCTGCCGGATGATCACCGTCTGGAGCGTGTAGTACGCGATTGCCGCGCTGAGCAGGTTCAGGCCGTAGGTGACGACCGGGGTCTGCGCGAACTTCGAATCATCCATCCAAGCCGTGGTGAACGGGAACAGCGATAGGCAGAACAGCAGCGACAGGTTCGCCCACAGCACCGCGCCGCTTGCGTGCCGTACCAAATGGAACATGTGGTGGTGGTTGTTCCAGTAGATGCCTACATAGACGAAGCTGAGTAGATACGTCAGCAGCCCGACTCCGGTCGTATGCACGAGGTCGGTGAGGTGGTGGCCCTGCGGAACCTTCAACTCCAGCACCATGACCGTGATGATGATCGCCATCACCCCGTCGCTGAATGCCTCCAGCCGACTGGTCCTCACCGCGCCACCGCCGTTCTTCCTCGAGTGATCCTCATCCGGCGCTGGCATGCGCCGGTCCGCCTCTTGGCCGGATCGCGCTCGCTTTGCCGAGCGCGCTTACGAGATCCCTGGCGGAACACGCTACCGATGCTGATTCTCTGGTCCTTCGCGGGTGATTCTCTGGTTCTTCGCGGGTGAGGGAAGCCACAGTGCCGCGCTCGCAGGGAGGGGTAGCCGATGTGGCGGCTCGCCGAGTCAGTTTTCTCGCCACGGGCTGTCACAGGACGCCCGGCTGTCCGGTCATAGCTGTCGCCTGAACTGTCACGTATGGAGGAACGATGAGTAGCGCGACCGGCGATGACGCCTTCCTGCACGAACTCGAGCTGAACGTCAGGGCGGAGCTGACCCTCGTCGAGGCCGACCAACCGACGGAGGAGGCCGTCGTCGTGCCCTCGCAGGAGTGGTTGTTCGATCAGGCGGACGCCGAGCGCTACGACATCGGCCTTCGTGGCCTTCTCGATGCGGTCGAGGCGCTGGAAGAGGACTCCCGATCCGGTGTCGGTCCGGCCCCGACGGGCCTGGACGAGGCGTCAGAACGATGAGGGCCCCCGCGACCATTGCCGAGGGGATGTTGTGTTACTGGTTGATGGCGGAACCGCGCCCTACATCGACGCTTGATACGGTTCCCCTGGTCGCGCTACTTGAGGAGCACGGCAGCGCTCAACGGAGAGAGGGCCAGGCGACGGTGCAGGCGTCAGAGGTTCCGCGGGCAGTGGCCGCGGCCATGTCAACCGCCTCATCACTTGGTCTGACAGTCGACGACGCGACCGTTCTTCATGACTCGAACAAGCTCACTTTGCGTCTGATGCCCTGTGACGTCCTGGCCCGGGTGGCACTTGTAGCCGACCAGGTCGCACAGTTCGAGATCGAGCTTGCTCAACGGCTCGCCGGGTCCGGGAGCCCGGTGGCTGCTCTCGACCCTCGAGTGGAGCCGCGCGCCTATGAGCGCGATGGCTTCGTGGTCACGCTGTGGGCCTACTACGAACCTGCGACACCTCAAGGGGTCTCACCGGCCGACTACGCCAGTGTGCTCGAGCGGCTGCATGCCGGCATGCGTAAACTCGACATCCCTACGCCGCACTTCACGGATCGGGTCGAGCAGGCGCAACGACTCGTGGCAAGCCGGGACCGCACTCCGGCGCTCGCCGCCGCAGACCGGGAACTCCTCGGCAACACGTTACGGGACCTGAGACGAGTGATCGGCGAGCGCGGCCCAGTCGAGCAGGTACTGCACGGCGAGCCGCACCCAGGCAATCTCCTCACCACGAAGAACGGGCTGCTGTTCATCGACCTCGAGACGTGCTGCCGTGGACCTGTCGAATTCGACCTGGCCCATGCGCCCGAAGAGGTCAGCGAGCACTATCCAGGTGTCGATCAGGACTTGCTACGCGAGTGCCGGATCCTCGTGCTGGCGATGATCACAACGTGGCGCTGGGATCGAGGCGACCAGCTCCCCAACGGACGCCAGCTCGGCACGGAGTGGCTCAGCCAGATCCGGGCAGCGATCGACCGCAACGGGTCGGATACCACTGGCTGATCGCCCGCCTTCGTGGTCGTGACCGACCGGCCGTTGATGTCGGATGAGAAGTTCCGGCTACCCTTGGGCGGTGGCAACCACGCCGTCATCCCACGCCGTCAGCCAGTACGCGGCCACCACCGGCAACCTCACTGCTCGGATCGCGCTGCACGCCTACGGCACCAATCCACAGGACTGGTTCTCTTGGCTCGATGAACGGTTACCGCTGGCTGGCGATGTCCTCGAAGTCGGGGCCGGCACCGGAAAACTGTGGACCCACGTCGAGCATCGCAATCGTGGGCTTCGCCTCACGTTGACAGACTTCTCTCCCGTGATGTGCGACCAGCTCCGCACCATCCCCGGCGCCCACGTTCAGCGCTGCGACGCGGCCGACCTACCGTTTCCCGCCGCCAGCTTCGACACAGCCATCGCCAATCACATGCTCTACCACCTCGACAACCCGGCCGTGGCGCTGCGGGAGCTTGCCAGGGTACTGCGCCCCGGCGGCCAGGTGGCCGTCGCCGTGAACGGCCGGGACCATCTCGACGAACTCGATGCCATCGGTCCCGCCATCGGCCGCCCCGACTTGGTCTCGGCCGGCACCCGGAACGACTTCACCGCCGAGACCGGGCCCACATATCTGGCCCGCTACTTCACCGACGTCGCCGTCGAACGCTACCGCTGCGACCTCGACATTCCCACGGCGGACCCGATCCTCGCCTACCTCGACAGCTCGGCGGACGAGCCCCTCACCGCGCAGCAGCGGGCGGCGGCGCGCGAATTGGTCCAGGCCCGCATCAACGTCCATGGTCTCTTTCACGTCCGTAAGCACACGGTGCTGATCACCGCTTCGCGGTGAGTGCTTCAACTGTGAATCCACCGCTGCCGCGCGGGGCCTGTTTCCCGGATCGACCGATCAGGCGGCGATGCGCCTGATCACCTCACCGCAGAGGAGAACGCCGGGCGGCTACTCTTTCGGCGTGATCCCGACTTGCCCCGACTGCGGTGGGCCCGGCGTACCGTTGATGTTCGGCCTGCCGGTCCGTGAAGCGTTCGATGCCGCGGCCGATGGCCAACTGGCGCTCGGTGGCTGCATCGTCGATGATGAGCCGCCAAATTGGCAGTGCGCGCAACAGCACCGCTGGCGCGACGCCGACGAGATGGCATGGGAGCGACAGCTCCTCACCGTGCTGGTCGCGCACGGCTACACCGAGCGTGGTGACTAGGGCCACGAACCATTGGGCGCCTTCGATCCTGGTCTGGTCAGGGCCGAAAGCTGGCCCGGTACTCCGTTGGGGCGCGGCCGGTCAGCTCCCTGAACGCGGCGTTGAACGCCGACAGTGAGGTGTACCCCACCATGAATGCGATTCTGGTTACCGAGGTGTCACCCGCGGCGAGTTCCTCGATCGCACGCAAGACCCGCATTCGGCGCAGAACCGCCCGCCAGGTCATGCCGGTCTCCTCCGCAAAGCGCCGTGCCAGCGACCGCGGCGCGAGACCAACGTCGACTGCCACATCCTCGAAGCGGACCTCACCGCCGAGCCGCTGCTCGGTCAGCTCAAGGGCCCGGCGCAGTTCCGGTGACCGCCCCGCCGGCACGACGACCGGGCTCGGCTGCTGGGCGAGCCGCCAGGTCACCGCGGCGAGCGCGGCGAACAGCGTCTCTGCGTACGCCGTGAGGGGTTCGTCGCACTCGCCCCAGGCGCGGCACTCGGTCAGCAGCGCCCGTGCCAGCGGGTTGAGGTCGAATACCGTCAGCGGCGCTGGCGGGGCCGGAGTGAATCCGGTGTCGAACAGGACCGACGCGGTCGTGACCGGCCGCGGGATGCTCACCCGGATCGGCCTGCCTGCCTCGATCAGGGCGGCCCGCGCCGGCGGCAGCAACCACGCCTGGCCCTGCGCCTCCAGCCGCAGGGTTCCGGCGGAGGCGCAGAGCAGGTAGTGACGGTCCACACACAGGTCGCGAGCGAACTCCGGCTCGAACGTGCGGACGAAGCTGTACGCCCTACGGGTCATCGACGGCCTCGCACAGGCCGATCCTAGAAGTCCGTCGCGACGCCGGTCAGGCCACCGTCTCCAGCAGGTCGGCGCGGAAACGCCGGCTCACCGGCGCTCCGATCATGATCGGCCGAATCACTTTGCCTAATTGTGCGAAGGAGTCCGACCTCAGGTAGCCGGCGAACGAAGCCTCGTCGTCCCACTCGTGCACCACGGCGACCGCGGTGTCGTCCTCACGCGCGGCGTAGACCCGGAAAGCGATGTTGCCCGGCATGGCGCGTACCCGATGACCCTCCCCGTCGAATTGGGCGAGGGCAGTGGGCCGGTCGGTGGCAGCAGTCCTGAAGTCGAGGATCGCGATGAACACAAGGACCTCCTGAACAAGGCGGCGACGGCCGCGGATTGGTTGACCCGATCCTCCGGCAGCACGCGCCCGGCCCGCCTCTGCCAGCCGGACGCGTTCACGCTTCCAACGGACACGCGGGCTTCTGATAGGTTCCTGCCGGTGAGCGAGCACCTTCCCGATGGCGGCATCGAACTGTCATCCGCCGACCTCGAAGCTCTCCCCGCCAGGTGGTCGTCCTGCTGGACTCCGAGCGACGTCGCACAGCGCCTGTCCGGGATCGCCACTCCCTGGTGCGTGGCCGCCGGTTGGGCGCTCGATCTGTTCCGCGGCACGCAAACGCGCGAGCACGGGGACATCGAGATCGCGATTCCCGCCGCAGACTTCCCCGAGGTCCGCAACCGCTTCCCCGGGTACGTTTTCGACGCGGTCAGCAGCGGACGGATCTGGGAGAACGCCACGCCGGACGTGTTGGCCGCCACGCACCAGACCTGGCTACGGGATCCGGCCACCGGCGACTACCTACTCGACGTGTTCCGCGAAGCCCACGACGGCGCGACCTGGATCTGCCGGCACGACAAGACGATCCGGCTTCCTTACAGCGAGATCATCCACCGAACCCCAGATGGCATCCCGTACCTGGCGCCCGAACTGGTCCTGCTGTTCAAGGCCAAGCACGCCCGCCCCAAGGATCAGGCGGACTTCGACGAGATCGTCCCGCACCTGACCCCGGACGCGCGCACCATCCTGGCCGGGCTCCTCGCCCGCGCGCACCCAGGACATCACTGGATCGCGAACCTGTGACTCCGCCTCGAAGCGGCTTCCGGCTGACACTGACTCAGGACGCAGACACTGGCTCAGGACATGGTCAAGGGGCCGTCACAGCCAACGCTGTGCCGCCTCGACGCTGTCGCCGCCACTGGTGTTGAACGCAATAGCCGCCTGGGGCGCATGGCGACGGATCAGGTTCACGATCTGCTCGAAGAGCGGAAGCAGTTGCTCGGTCTTGCGGATCTCGCCCCCGACGACCACGACATCCCACGGGTGCTTGGCCAGCGACGAGACGAGGGTGGGCTCGGTCGATTCATCGAACGCGACCAGGGTCATGGCTGCGTCGATGCCGTGCTCGCCAAACCGGGCCGGCTCCGCATCGAGAGCCGCGCGGAGAGCCTTCCCGTCGGCGCCGGGTATCGCTTCCGGGTCGAAACCAATAACAAGCCAGTCGCTGTCGTCGAAGTGATCGGTGGAGCGGATCGTACCGGTGAGGAAGCCGTGGCCGAGTGGCGAAAAGGGCACGAGGCCGATTCCCAACTCGCGGGTCAGGGGTAGCACCTCCGCCTCGGGGTCTCGTGTCCACAGCGAGTATTCCGATTGCAGCGCGGTGATCGGGTGGACGGCGTGGGCGCGGCGGATGGTGGCGGTTCCCGCTTCGGACAATCCGATATGCCGGATCTTGCCTTCGGCCACCAGGTCGGCCAGCGCGCCGATGGTTTCCTCGATCGGTGTAGCGGGGTCGACGCGGTGCTGGAAGTACAGGTCGATGTGGTCTGTGCCCAACCGCTTGAGGGAACCTTCGAGGGCGGCGCGGATGTTGGCGGGACTGCTGTCGAGGATGCGGACACCGCCGCGTGCGTGGGAGATGCGGCCGAATTTGGTTGCCAGGACGACCTTGTGGCGGTGGTCCTTGAGGGCGCGGCCGAGGCGACGATGTCGAAGCCGTTCCCGCAGGAATCCGGCAGCTCCTGGAGACCGTCCGGCCCTGCCCCGCCTACGTCCTCATCCAGGTCAGCGACGTGCTCGCCGCCAACCCCGAAGCACTCGTCCTGTTCCACGGACTGGCGTCCTGGCCACCGCGACGACGCAACACCGCCCGGTACACCTTCCTCCACCCCGCTGCCCGCGAGCTGTTCGCCGACTGGGCACACTCCGCCGCGACCACCGCCGCCGCCAGGGCGAATCAAAGACCTTCCGGCACCCACAGGTCGGAAACATCACCCTCACCTACGAAGTCCTCCACCTCAGCGACGGTCGGCGCATCTCGATCTACCAAGCCACTCCCGGCAATACCGATCACGACGCGCTCGAACTCCTCGCCATGCTCGCCACCCAAACAACGCAATCTCGCTGACGCAGCCCAGAGTCCTGGCGCGTCTTCCAGGACGAGGGCGTCAGCACATCGGAGCAGCCACTTCCCGGACCCGCCGACACCCCGCGATGTGCCACCCCTCCCGCCCGTTGCGCCCCCGCAATACCTACCAGTACTATGCATCGTACTTCTAGGGATAGGGGCGGGGTGAGGTCTGGTGAAGGTCGCTAAGGATTTGGTGGCCGCCTCGGCGACACCGATGGTGCTCGGCATCCTGGCCGAGGGCGAGAGCTACGGCTACGCCATCCTCAGGCGGATCAACGAGCTGTCCGGGGGCGAGCTGGACTGGACGGAGGGACTGCTGTACCCGTTGTTGCACCGGCTTGAGCGCCTCGGTTATGTGGAGGCGACCTGGCAGTCGGTCACCGGCGAGCGAAAGCGCAAGTACTACCGCGTCACCGACAGGGGTCTGGCTGAGCTGGCCGAGCAGCGCCGGCAGTGGGACACCGTCGTGGACGCGCTCAAGGAGATCTGGCACGACCGTGCGCCGCTGACGGTGAACCCGCTGGAGGGCCTCGCATGACGGAACAGGACGGGCAGGAGGAGTTGGAAGCGCAGTTGGAGCAGTGGCGCCAGTACGTGCTCCGCCGCAAGGAACTGCAACCGCTCGACGTCGACGAACTCGAAGACCACCTCCGCGGCTCCGTCGACGAGCTCATCGCGGCCGGCCTGAGCCCGGATGAGGCGTTCCTGGTCGCGGTCAAGCGGATGGGCAGCCTCGACGAACTCTCCCGCGAGTTCGCCCGGGAGCATTCGGAACGGCTGTGGAAGCAACTGGTGCTGACCGCCGACACCGGCGGCGCGGTCGCCGACAGGCGCTCCCGGCGGGACCTGTGGGCTATGGTCATCTGCGCGGCGGGCGCGGTGGTGTCCGTCAAGGTGCCAGCACTGTTCGGGCTGAGCCTTCAGGACGACAGCTCGTTCTACGCGCGGAACTTCACCCTGTTCGCACTGCCCTGGCTGGCGGCGTTCCTAGCCTGGCGCCGGAAAGCCCGACGGCCAGTCATCGCGATACTGGTGGCGCTGTTCGCTCTCGGCGCCGTGGCGGCCAACGTCTACCCCCTGTCGGACACCTCGCAGTCCGTGGTCGTCACGAGCATCCACCTTCCCATCGCTCTGTGGCTCGTGGTCGGTCTGGCCTATGTCGCCGAGGACTGGCGCTCCTCCCGCCGACGCATGGACTTCATCCGCTTCACCGGCGAGTGGTTCATCTACCTGGTACTCATGGCCCTCGGCGGCGGCGTACTCGCCGCGTTCCTGTTCAACACCTTCAAGGCCATCGGGATCGTCCCGCAGGAATTCGTCTCGCATTGGCTCCTTCCCTGCGGCGCCGCGGCCGCGGCCGTCGTGGCCGGATGGCTCGTCGAGGCCAAGCAGAGTGTCGTCGAGAACATCGCGCCGGTCCTCACGCGGCTGTTCACCCCGCTCTTCACGGCGGCCCTCCTCGCCTTCCTCGTCGCCGTGGTCTGGACGAGTCATGGCATCGACGTCGAGCGCGAAGCACTGATCCTGTTCGACCTCCTGCTGGTTGTGGTGCTGGGGCTGCTGCTCTACTCGCTCTCGGCCCGCGATCCGTTGGCCCCGCCCGGCCTGTTCGACAAACTCCAGCTCGCGCTCGTGGTCAGTGCGTTGGCCATCGACGTGCTGGTGCTGCTGGCAATCGCCGGGCGCATCACCGACGAATACGGCAGTACGCCCAACAGGGCGGCCGCGCTCGGCGAGAACGTCATCCTGCTGGTCAACCTCGCGTGGTCGGCGTGGCTCCTGCTGACCTTCATCCGTCGGCGCAAGCCGTTCGCGGCGCTCGAACGTTGGCAGACCGGCTACCTGCCGGTGTACGCCGTGTGGGCCTGGATCGTGGTCCTCGCCTTTCCCCCGTTGTTCAACTACGTCTAACCGAGAAGGTTCACCCCGGCGATCGCTGCCCATCGTTGCGTACCTACATCCGGTCCATCGGCCTATCCTGTGGGGATGACGCCCCCTTGGAAGGACCTGCGGCGACCGGGTCTGCGATCGCTGTTTCCGCTGGACATGGAGGCGGAAGCGCCGGGCGACGTGGTGGACCTGCTGTTGAGGCTGGGGCAGGCGTGCAATGATGCCGGTTCGGCGGTGTTGGATGCTCAGGCGCAGTTGGCGCATGCGGTTGAGCCGGTATGGCGGTCGTCTCGGGATGCGGACCGGGATGACATGCTGGCCTGGGTGACGTCGGAACGGTACGAGGCGTGTCGTGACCATGCGGAACGGCTGACCGCGGTGTATGCCCGGGCTGCGGCGATGTATGCGGTGTGTGGGGTGGAAGCGGCCAGCCGGGCCGCTGACGGGCTGGCGCCGCAGGTTCCGCACCCGTTGCCGGTGGTGGCGTCCGACGTGCTGAGTCTCGCGCGGATTCAGGTGCCGCTGCTGCAGGTGCCGGAGCGTGCGGTCGCCCGTCAGTGGCGTGACCACGTGCCGAAGGAGAACGCGGGGCTCGCCGAGGACCACAAGGCGTTACTGGCCGCGACCGCGGCTGTGGGGAGTCCCGCCGTGGTGTTCGGTGAGCCGCACACGGTCGGTGAGCGACAGACCGCATACCTGTTGGAGACCGAGTTTCCCTCTGCTCTTCACTCGTACGCCAGTGGATGCGTGTTCGCGTTGGCGCTCATGTGCGTGCCAGGTGACTGACACGGGGGAGCGGGGCGTCAGCGTGCGGCCTGGCTTCCCGCTGAGTCGACCGTCCGCTAACGTTCACCGGTGATTGTCTGGGTCTCCTCGTTCCCGCGGTCAGGTAATACGTTCCTGCGGATCGTGCTCAAGCATCTGTACGGGGTGTCGACGTCTGTCGTCTACGACGTTGACGGCGTCGCTGAACGTCTGGGCGCGGAGATGGTCGGGTTCATCGAGCGCCCCGCGGCGATTGAGGTCATGCGTGAGTCGAGTGAGGTGCACTTCGTCAAGACGCACCGGCAGCGCGACGGCCAGATTGAGGAGACCGATCCGGCTATCTGTCTCGTACGGGACGGGCGCGATGCGCTCGTTTCCTGGGCCCGTCAGCGGAGCGAGACAGACAGCGGTCGGTACGAGACCGAGCTGCAAGCGATGATCACCCGTCGCGACAGGGTGGGCACCGGCGGCTGGGGACGCAACGTGCTGAGCTGGCTCCGGCCTCCGGCTCCACACCGTGTGCTGCTCCGATACGAGGACCTCGTCCGGGACCCGCGAACCAACGTCGAGCGCGCCGTGGCGACAGTGGCACCGCAGCTGCGGTCGCTGCCCGGCGCGCGGATCCCGGCGTTCAGCGAGCTTCAGCGGGCGGACGACCGTTTCTTCCGCCGCGGGCACACCGCCACTCATCGGGACGAGTTGCCCGACGAGTTGCACGAGCTGTTCTGGTCCCAACCCGACAACAGGGCAGCGATGCTGCTACTCGGCTATGACGAGAACAGCCGGAATCCGGATGGGTCCGTACGGTAACAACAAGGCACATTCGAGAGGCCGGGGCGAGGCCGGGTGCGGTTCCCCACCCGGGCGGGGTGCCCGGTGCCGGTTTCTGGACACTCCGCTACGTTTGTTGATCAACCTTGATCGGCAGAGGGCGGGGACGTCATGGCAACGAGTTTCGACGAGCACGAACGGTCGATGTGGGCGGGCAAGGCGACGGCATTCGAGCGCAGTGTTGGTGACCTTTGCGCCTATCCGACGGATCAGCTGCTGGACGCCGCCGATGTTGGGAACGGCTGTCGGGTGCTCGATGTCGGCACTGGTACGGGAACGGTCGCGGCCCGGGCGGTAGGGCGCGGTGCGGCGGTCGTTGCCGTCGACGCGGAGCCGAGCATGCTGGACGTCGTCCGTCGACGCGTCCCGGAAGCCGAGGTGCGGCAAGCGGTTCTGCCCGACCTCCCGTTCTCGGATGGATGTTTCGACGCGGCCGTGAGCAACTTCGTCATCAATCATGTCGGTGACCCCGCGGCAACGATTGCCGCGCTTCGGCGCGTAGTGCGTCGCGGCGGCCGGATCGCCGTGACGATCTGGCCCTATCCCCAGCCGCCAGCACAGAGCCTGTGGAGGCAGGTGTTTGACGCCGCCGGCGCCCAGCGACCGACGGAGATGCTGGCGTTGCCGGAAGACAAGGATTTCGCCCGGACCGAGGATGGCCTGTCCGGTCTGCTGCGCGAGGCGGGACTCGATGACGTGCGGTGCGCGGTCGTGAGCTGGGTGCACCGTGTCGACCCGGAGGATTGGTGGAGCGGGCCCGCGAACGGCATCGGAATGGCCGGCTTCATGATGCGAAGCCAGTCGCCGAGCGTGATCGCCCGGATCCGGCGGGAGTACGACCGCGCCATTGCGGTCCACCTCGACGGTGACGGGCTGCTCGCGCTGCCGGCGGCCGCTCTGCTCGCGTCCGGCACCGTGTAGCCGTCAACCTGCGGATCCCGGTCACGCCGGTCGTGGGCGTCGAGCGCCGGCCGTCGCGGAGGAACGCCCAACAGGTGACTGGGCGCCCACCGGTCTTCATGGTCGTGCGTCGAATTGGGCGCGGGCCTCGAAGACGCGATCCATGTGAGCCTCTGCCCAGGTCTTGATCGCGACCATCACCGGGAACAGGTCGTGGCCGAGCGGGGTGAGCGCGTAGTCGACGCGCACCGGCACCGATGCGGTGACGGTGCGGGTGAGCAGCCCATCGCGTTCCAGTGTGCGCAGGGTCTGGGTGAGCATCTTCTGGCTGACGCCGGCGATGCGGCGGGCGAGTTCGCTGTGCCGCTGAGGGCCGTCTGCGAGCGCCGCGATTACCAGAGCCGCCCATTTGTCGGTGAGCGTGCTCAGCAGTTCCCGGGTCGGGCAGCCCGCCAGGAACGCGTCGTACTCACGTTTGGCCTGCTCTCGTCGTTGGCTAGCGGTCGCCGTCGCCATGCCCCACCACCTATCCGGTGCCCTAGGTACTTTTAGGTACCTACTTTCTCACAGTGCCCAAGAGTACCTACCGTCATGGTGACCATGACATTCAGCGGAGGGCACGGCGATGCGCGCAGTCAGCTATGCACAGTTCGGAGGGCCGGAGGTCTTGCACGTGGCGGAGGACCTGCCGGTACCGGAGCCGGGGCCGGGGGAGGTGCGAGTACGGGTCGCCGCGTCCGTCCTGCACCCGGTTGACCTCATGATTCGCGCCGGGCGATTTCCGGCACCGTTGCCGGCCGGGCTGCCGTACACACCTGGCTGGGACGTAGCGGGCAAAATCGACGCGGTGGGTCCATCGGTCGGTGATTTCACCGTGAATGACGAAGTCATCGGCTTCTCGCCCTGGCTGCGCACCACGGTCGGTGCTCACGCGGAGTATGTGGTCCTGGAGGCCGGGTGGCTGACCGCCAGGCCCGCCGGGATTCCCGCAAACGAGGCCGCGACCCTGCCGACCGACGGCCTCGCCGCCGCCCAGGCCCTCGACCTGCTTGCGCTCCCGGCAGGCTCGTCCGTGCTCGTCAGCGGAGCCGCGGGACAGGTCGGCGGGTTCACCCTCGCGCTGGCCCGGGTCGCCGGGCTGCACGCCACGGGAGTAGCGGGGGCCGGAGACCGCGAGTTCGTCGAGTCGCAGGGCGCGGCTTTCGTGCCGCGTTCGGACGGTCCGCTCGCGGTAGCGGCGGGCAGCTTCGACGCGGTTGTCGACCTGGCAGTGATCGGCTCGTCGCTGATGGAACTGGTCAGGGACGGCGGCGGTTACGTGGCCGCCTCACCCCCGCTGCGCCCGGAGCCGGTGAGGGGGATCCGGACGTTCGCGCTGGACGTGCTGCCGGACGGCTCCCGGCTGGGTGAACTGGTGAAGTTGGTGGAAGGCGGTGACATCCCGCTACGGGTCGCCGGTGTTTACTCCTTCGCCGACGCTGCGGCGGCTCACGACCGGCTGGCCCGAGGCGGCGTACGGGGCGGCGTAGTGATCGTTCCCTGATCTGCCGACCCGATCACCGTCTGCCGGCCTACGAGGGCGGGCCTACGGTGATCGGGTCGTCTCCGGAGGCGAGGTTGACGGCGAGCTTGGCGACGACGGTGCCGTTCGGGGTGAGCGTGTACACGGTCGTGGCATCCGTCGCGAGGAGCCGGTCATTGGTGGCCCATACCGCGTCCGTGTAGGGGAAGGGCCGGCTCCTGCCGGTGGCCACGTCGATGATTTCCTGCTGGTGTTGCAGTTGGTCCGGTTTCGCGATGACGTAGCGGCCGTCGGGTGACCACGAGAACGGTCCGGTGGGTGCGGCCTGTACCGGCAGCGTCCGGTTCGGTGCGCCGGTCGTGGCGTCGAACAGCTGCAGCCGGGTGACGCGTTCGGCACCCTCGCCGCCGGAGCGGTCCGCGACCGGCAGGACGACCTGCTTGCCGTCGCGGGTGAAGGTGAACGTGCACTCGCTGCAGTCGTACGCCGCCCGGTCGATCCAATGCTTCGTCACTGCGCCGGTCGCTGCGTTGATGACGGCGAAGCCGATCCGGAACGGCTCCTTCTGGCTGATCATCGTGACCACCCGGTCTCCCGCGGGCGACCACTGGTAGTTGCCGGTAAAACCGTCGGTGATCACGCCTACCGGGTGGGAACCGTCGACGTCGGTGAACCGCAGTGAGTTCGGTGGTGTGTTGAGCAGGACGCGCCTGCCCGCCGGAGCGGGCTGGACCAGATCGTCGCTGGTGTGCGGGATCGTGACGAACCCGCCACTGAGCCGGTCGTAGACCCGGTCGCCCTTGCCGAGCACGATCCACCCGCCGGGCAGCCCGTTCGGGTCATGCGCGGATGTCGCCGGCGGCGGACCGGCCAGCTGGCGGGCCACGACCGCCCCCGGAACCGTGATCCCGACGCACGCCACGACCGCGACGCCCACGACGGCCAGGCGGTGGCGTCGGCGCAACCGCCTGCCCCGCGCGATCGCATTGGATGCCAGCGCGCCGCTGGGACCGGGCATCTCGTCGGCCAACTCGGCGATCGTCGCGCGCAGAATCCGATCAGCCTGAGTCATCGCTGGCCTCCCGCGAAGCTGGCCGACCAGTCGAGGTCCGGCACGAGTTCCCGTAACTTGAGCAGGGCCCGGGAAGTCTGGCTGGCGACCGTCCCGGCCCGGCAGGACAGCACCTCCGCCGTCTCCGCGAGGGTGAGATCCTCGAGATACCGCAGGACGAGGACAGCCCGCTGACGCGGCGGCAGCAACAGCAACGCCTCACGCAGCCGAAGCCGCAGTACCGTCTCGGATTCCAGACGCGCGCCATCCCAGCGGTCCGGCAACTGCGCGACCACGATCTCGGGTCGACGCCGCTGGATACGCCGGCTCGACACGAACTCGTTGTAGATCATCTTCCGGACGTAGGGCTCCGGGTCGCTGATCCGCCGCCAGCGCGCGAACGCCTTGGCCAGGGCCGACTGCACCAGGTCCTCGGCCGCGTGCCGGTCGCCGGCCAAGGCGTACGCCGCCCGCAGCAACACGTGCGCCCGCCCGGCAACGAAGTCGCGGAACTCCGCCTCGGGGGATACCTCCACAGGGATACCTCCTTCACCGGGTATCACGCTCTGGAGGCGGAAAGTCTTGCACGCCGGCGGACGAACATTACCCGGCCGTGCCGGGATCGTCGGCGAGCTGCGGCAGGACCATGGCGACCAGTGCGGCGACGTCGGCGTCGACCATCGGCTCGCCGGTCATGCCCATCCTGTGGAGCAGGGTTCCGACGACGACGTCGATGAAGAACAGGACCCGGTTCTCCGGCTCGTCGAGCGCGTCCTGCAGCGCTAGCCGGTACGGGTCCTGCAGCCGCGAGGACAGAATCTCGCGCAGGGCCGGGTCGCTGACCGCGTCGCTGAACACGCCGGCGAACGCGTCCCCGACCCCGGGCTCACCGATCTTCCCCGCGATCCAGTGGATGGCAGAGGACATGAGCTCGGCCCGACTGTCGCCCTTGAGCGGCACCGGGCCGAACGCGTCCAGGAGGCAGTCCACGATCAGTTCACCCTTCGACGGCCAGCGCCGGTAGACCGTCGACTTCGCGACGCCGGCCTGCGCGGCGATGCGCTCGACGGTGGCCCGCGCGTAGCCGAGCTCGCGAACCGTGCTCAGCGTCGCGGCGAACACGACGGCGTTGACGCCGGTGCGCGGGCGACCGGGTGGCCTGGCGGATGTGGTCGATGCCATACCGCCATGGTACCTAGTTTCGATACCATGGGTATCGCTACCTCAGGTATCGAAACTATCTGACCGGGGAGAAGAAGTGAGCGATGTCAGTGCTGTGAAGAGGCCGCCGGCGCCGAACTGGGCGACGATGACAACCGAGGAACTGGTCGCCTACCGCGATGCGGAGAACCGCGTTCGAGCGTCCGTCGCGGCGCGGGCGATCACCGGGGATCCAGATCCCGGCGCCGCGATTGACTGGCAGAAGGTGGCGCTGCCCGGCCGTGAACTTCCAGTTCGGGTGTACCGTCCCTCGCCCGCGCGCGACGGCGGGGCTACCGACCAGGCTGGCCTGCCACTCGTGCTCCACGTGCACGGAGGCGCTTTCGTCGGTACGGCGGCGCAGTGCGACTGGGTGAACAGCCATCTCGCCGCCCACCTTCCCGCCGTCGTCGTCTCGGTCGAGCACCGCCTCCTCGACCCGGAAACCCCGCTGTCAGCGGCCGTCGACGACGACTGGGACGTGCTCCAGTACGCGATGCGGCACGCCGCGCGGTGGGGCATCGACCCGGCGCGCACGGCCGTTTTCGGCGAGAGCTGCGGCGCGTTGATCAGCGCCCTGACCGCGATCCGGGCCCGAGAGGCGGGCACGCGCCTGAAGGCCCAGGTGTTGGTCAACCCCGCTGTCGACGTGAGCGAGACGATGTTCGACTACGCCTCGGTCACCGAGTACGCCGACAGCCCGACCCTCAACGTGCCGCAGCTGCAACTGTTCCAGCGGCTCGCCGTTCCACCGGGTACCGATTCCCGCGCGCTTTCCCCGCTGTATGCCGAGGACCTGAACGGGCTGGCCCCAGCGCTCGTGGTGGTGCCGACCCACGACCCGGCGGCCGATCACGGCCGTCGCTACGCCGAACGACTGGACACGGCCGGAACACCTACGCGGCTCACCGAATATCCCGGAGCGGGGCACTCGTTCCTCAGCATGCCGGGCGTGGCGCGGCAGGCCGAGGCCGCGCGGACGGAGATCCTCGAGTTCCTCCGAGGCCGCCTCACCGTCTGACTCGAAAGGAAAGCGGCGTCTCCGGTCGGGGTGACCGCACGCCACACGGCCACCCCGGCCGCTGTCCACAGTGGAGTGACATCCGCGGGAGTTCCCGGCCACCTGGGCCGCCGCCGTCGCAGCCTCAGCGGTGGATGGTCAGTTCGAAGTCGTAACGGTCGGCACGGTAGAGGGACTCGCCGTATTCGACCACGCGCCCCCGCGAGTCGATGCCGCGCCGCCGCACCTGCAGCGCGGGGGAGCGGGGCGGAACACCGAGCAGGTCGGCGTTGCGGCGGTCGAGGGCTCGCGCGCAGATGTGCTGTTCGGCCGTCGCGACGGTGGTTCGGTAGCGGCTGGCCAGCAGCTGGTAGAGCGAGCCGGCCAGGTCGTGGTCCAGCAGTCGGGGAAACGGCGTGGCCGGCAGCCGGATCGTCTCGACGCACATGGGAAAGCCGTCGGCCAGGCGCAGCCGTTCAACGTGGTAGACCGGATCCCCGGCCCTGATTTCCAGATGACGTGCGAGATCGTCGCCGGCCGGCGACTGCTTCGCGGCCAGCAGCCGCGAGCCGGGTTCGAGGTCGCGGGCGCGCATGTCGTCGCTGAACGAGGTCAGCGTGAGGCCCTTCGAGATCCGTCGTTGCGAGACAAAGGTACCCCGGCCACGTACCGAGTAGATCCGGCCGTCCTCGATCAGTGACTGCAGGGCCTGCCGCACGGTCGCGCGGCTGACCTCGCACTGCTCCGCGAGCTCACGTTCCTGGGGCAGAAGGGTGTCCGGAGGCATCCGGTCGATGAGAGCCAGGACGTGTTCGCGTACCTGAAGGTGCTTGGCCACCATCTTCCCCTTCTGCAACGCTGCCTGGGTCACAGCGCGCTGGTCTGTCATGCCAGCGAAGCTTACTTCCGGGTCGGCGTGCGAAGCGCCGAGACGAAGCGCCGGGTGATCTCGAGAGGATTGGTGATCGCGGTGCCAACCACGACGGCGTGGGCGCCGGCGGCGAGGGCGGCGCTGACGTGTTCGGGTGTCCAGATGCGACCCTCGGCGACGACCGGCAATGGGGTGGCCGCGGCCAGCGCGGCCACGAGGTCGATGTCCGGACCGTCCGGCGCCGCCGCCCGATCCGTGGTGTAGCCGGACAGGGTCGACGCCAGCAGGTCCGCGCCGGCGCGGTGGGCGTAGAGACCGGATTCGACGCTGTCGACGTCTGCCATGACCGGCACCCCGAGCCGGTCGTGGATCTGCCGGATCAGGGTGGCCAGGTTCTGGCCGTCGGGCCTGGGCCGGGCTGTTCCCTCGGTGGCCACGATCGAGGCCCCGGCAGCGACGACCTGTTCGGCGTCGGCGTAGGTGGGCGTGATGAACAGCCGCTGTCCACCGGAGTACCGGATCTTCCGGATGCCGATGACCGGCAGGCCGGTGGCGGCTCGCACAGCCGCGACATCCTCGGCGCCCTCGGCGCGGATGCCTACCGCCCCGGCGGCCGCGGCGGCTCGGGCCATGGCGGCCATGAACTGGGGACCGTGCAGCGGATGGCCCTGCTCGGCCTGGCAGGACACGACGAGTCCGGATGCGATGGCGT
The DNA here is from genome assembly GCF_016862975.1 of Rugosimonospora africana. Taxonomy (GTDB): domain Bacteria; phylum Actinomycetota; class Actinomycetes; order Mycobacteriales; family Micromonosporaceae; genus Rugosimonospora; species Rugosimonospora africana. The sequence goes on along the minus strand of NZ_BONZ01000050.1, from coordinate 78,278 downwards.
CGATCGCCGAACTCATGAACGTGCCTCCGTTGCCGCGCCGGCTCGTGAGGTCAGGGCGGCGAGCGGGTGGTCGGGTGCGAGGTCGATCAGCTGGCGTACGCCGTCCAGGGACGACCCGGCCGGTGGTCGGAGGACGTAGCGCGGGTCGCGTTCGCGCAGTGCGCGGCCGAATGTGTCGGCGAGCACGGGGCTTGCGCCCAGTAGCGATCCGGACCAGGAGACGGTGACGCGCCGTGAGTCGCAATCGGCGCGGCTGGCCGCCGCGGCGGCTGCCACGGCCAAATGTTGCGCCGCGTCGAGGCAGATCCGCTCGGCGACCGGGTCCTGCCGCTCCGTGAGAGCCAGCACCTGCCTGGCGAAGTCCGCGATCAGGCGTACCCGGTCGGGGTGGCGCTGGAGGGTGGCCGGCAGCGCGCTCGGGTCGCCGAAGACTTCGGCGACGGCGTCGGGCAGGGCCGTGGGCGTCGTGCTGCGTCCATCGAGGGTACGCAGTGTGTATTCCAGGCCTGCCCGGCCGATCCAGTAACCGCCGCCGTGATCGCCGAGCAGATGTCCCCAGCCGTCCACCCGGGCCAGGCCGCCCCGGCCGCTGGTGGCCAGCGCCACGACGCCGGTGCCTACGGACACCACGACCGCTGGTTCCAGGCCCACGGCTGCCAGATAGCCGGTGACGGAGTCGTCGGCGAGCACGACGTGCCGTGGCCCGAATGCCGACCACTGGTTCAGCAGGTCGCGCGGGTGGCCGTGCGCGCCGTGCAGGCCGGTGAGTCCCACGGCGACGCCGTCGACGACCTCGCGTCGCTGTTGGAGGGCACCGGTGACCACCCGCGTCAGGTGCGCCTGCGGGTCGACGCCGGCCGGCAGCCCGTCGGCGGCGAGGTCCGCATCGACCTCGGCGTGCGGTCCCTCGCTTGCCGCAAGCCGCATGCGGGTACCGGTCTGGCCCGCGTCGACCAGCAGATAGGTAGGCATCAAAGGCTCTCCAGTGACCTCGTCGGGCGCTATTGACCGACCGACTGACCGACCCATACTCTACACGCAGGTCTAGACCTGCGGAACACAGGTATGACCTGAGAATCGCTCGACAGCGGTCGCAGAGGAGAGATCATGGGTGGAACAAGCCGGCTCGTCCGCGCGGTCAGCGCGGTGGTCCTCGCGGCGGCGCTCGGCGCGCTCGCCGCCTGTGGAAGCTCGGGATCGGGATCGCAGGGCAGCGGCACCGGCACCGTCAAGATGGTGCTCTGGCCGGGCCCCGAAGGCGACGCGATGGCCAAGGTGGTCAGCGCCTACAACGCCGGCCAGGGCAAGACCGACAAGATTCACATCGACATGACCCTGCTGAGTCGCAGCGACACCTTCAGCAAGGAAGCAACGCTGATGGCCACCAAGTCCAGCGAATTCGACGTGTACTTCACCGCGAGCTATCTGGTCGCGCAGCACGCGCCGTACCTGCAGCCGCTGCAGGGCCTGGACGCCTCGCGCTACTTCCCCTCGGCCGTGCAGTCCCTCCAGGTCGAAGGGAAGCAGTACGCCCTGCCGCTGGACATCAGCAACAACTTCCTCTACTACCGTACGGATCTGATCAACAAGCTGCGTACCGACCCGACCTGGCAGGCCAGCTACGCCCGGATCAGCCAGCAACTGGTCGGGCAGTCCCTGACGCCCAAGGACCCCGCCGACTGGACCTGGAACGACTTCATCGCCACCGCCGCCTTCTTCACCAAGAAGGAGAACCCGCAGTCGCCGACCACCTACGGCACCGCCCTGCAGGCGAAGAACCTGCTGTTCAACACGATGATCTGGGACGACGTGCTGTGGAGCTTCGGCGGCGGCTGGCTCGACTCCTCGGGCAAGCCGGCCCTCGACTCGACAGCGGCCCACCAGGCGATGCAGGTCTACAACACGATCTACACCAAGGCACTGACCTCGCCGGACTCGTCGCAGGCCGAGTTCCCGGAGACGCAGGCGGCCATGACCAGTGGCAACGCCGCGATGGCGATCCAGTGGTCGGCCGGGTACGCCGATCTGAACAACCCGACCAAGTCGCCGACGACCGCGGGCAAGGTCGGCGTGGCGCCGGTACCCGGTGACAAGCATCAGACCCACGTCCACGCGCTGGCCGTGGCCATCAACAACTACGGCAAGAACCGGTCCGCGGCCCAGAAGTGGATTTCCTACCTGGAGACGCCGCAGGCGATGACCCTGTACGCCAAGTCCGGCGGAATCCCGGCCCAGCCGGGCGTGCTGTCCAGCCTCACCTCCGTCAACCCGGTCTACACCTTCATCGCTCGCGACCTGAGCGCCGACGGTTTCTCTGAGCCCGCACTGCCCAAGACCTACGACATCTACTCCGCTCTCGCGCAGGACCTCTCGGGTGCCTGGGTCGGGCAGCAGAGCATCGACGCCGCCCTGAAGAAGGCCGATTCGGATCTGGGCACTCTGGCCGCCCAGAAGTCAGGGAACAAGTGACGATGCCGCGCAATCACACGAGGGGGGCGCGCTGGATCCTCAGCGCGCCGCTACTCGTCTTCGTCGCAGTCGCGGTCATCTACCCGATCGTCTACGGGGTGCGCACCGCGCTGCAGAACCGTACCCTGCTGGATCCGGACGCCTCGTGGGCCGGAGCGGCCAACTTCCTCACCACGGTCAAGGATTCCGGGTTCTGGCACGCCGTGTGGTTCACGATCCTGTTCACCGCGATCGTGACGTGCGTCGAACTCGTGCTCGGCTTCTGCCTGGCACTGCTGGTCGACAAGTACTTTCCCGGAAAGAAGCCGTTGCTCAGCGCGCTGATCCTGCCGATCATGATCGCTCCGGCGCTGATGGGCGTCATGTTCCGCCTGCTGCTCAACGAGAACATCGGCGCCGTTCCGGCGCTGCTGCACGACGCCGGAATCCACATCACCCTGTTCAGCAACGGCGCGGTCGTCCCGCTGCTGATCGTCCTGGACATCGTGCAGTGGACGCCGTTCACCTTCCTGCTGTTCTACGCGGGGTTGCAGGCACTGCCCCGGGACACCTACGAGGCAGCCGCCGTGGACGGGGCGGGCTTCGCGCGCACCGTCCGGTCCGTCGTGCTTCCCATGATGGCGCCCGTCGTGTTCATCACGGGCTTCCTGCGCGCGATCGACGCGTTCCGCACCTTCGACGTCATCTACGTCCTGACCGGCGGCGGCCCTGGAGACCAGACCACGACGATGAGCATCTACATCTACAAACTGTTCGCGACGGGCAACTTCGGCACCGCGTCGGCCGCGGCCGTGCTGGCCGCGCTGATCGTGCTGCCGCTGGTACCCGTCGTCACCCGCCGCGCCGTCGGCGGAACCACCGCGGAGGCAGCCCGATGACCGAGGCAGTCCTCACCACACCCGCGCAGACGAGTGTGCCGGCCGGTCTGCCGCCGAGGCGCCGGTCCGAACCGCGACGAGCGTGGTGGAAGACCGCACTCGTCACCGTTATCGCCATTCTGATCAACCTGCCGATGCTCAACGCGATCTACACGAGCTTCCGGCCCGACGGCGACATCTCCCGCGCACCGCTGTCGCTACACCTGCACCTGACTCTCGGCCACTACCGCAACCTGTTCAACGGCGGCAGCGGGTACGACTTCAGCCGGTACTTCCTCAACTCGGTGCTGATCTCCCTCGGCGCGGTCGTACTGGTGCTGGTCCTCACCATCCCCGCCGGCTACGCGATTGTGCGCCTCGGGTTCGGAGGGCGGTACCTGCTGCGCGGAGTCACCGCACTGCGCCTGGTACCGGCGATCTTCTTCGCGATCCCCTTCTTCCTGCTGTACAACTCGCTCGGGCTCTACGACACGGTCCCCAGCCTCATCCTGGCCAACACCTTCCTGAACCTGCCCCTCGGCCTGCTCGTGCTCGCCGGGGCGCTGCGGGACCTGCCGGTGGAGATCGAGGAGGCGGCCATCATGGACGGCTGCGGCGTCTACCGGACCCTGCGCTCGGTGGTCCTGCCCCTGCTGGCTCCGGCTCTCGTCGCCGTGGCGGTGCTGGTCTTCCTCTTCTCCTGGTCGGACTACCTGTTCGCGGTCATCCTCAGCAGTTCGAACGCCACACCGGTCACCGTGGGCGCGGCGAACTTCGTTACCAGCACCGGCATCCGTTGGGGCGACATCTCCGCGGCCACCGTCCTGTCCGTTCTGCCGCCGCTGTGCTTCGCGGTCTTCGCCCAGCGGGCGCTCGTCAGCGGCTTGTCGGCTGGTGCGGTCAAGGGATAGGAAGGGCTGTCATCGGCCAGCGGTGACCACGGGTGGTGGATCCGACCGGCGTGGAGGCCGTACCCGCTGCCACAGTTGCGCGCGGATGCTTGGCCACCGCTGTTGAGACTGAAGCGCCTGTTGGGCGTACCACAACGTGTCCGGTGAGTACCAACCGCCGCGGGAGTTGGGCACCGTCGCCCCGAACGCTTCGACGGCGCGCATGCGGTAGTAGAGTCGCCAGCGCTCAGGCGACCCTCCCGGGCTGGCGTTGACCTCCTGCGTCAGCTGGAATCGCAGCGCGCTCAACTGAGCTGACAGGTCCTCGCCGGCCGGCCAATCCCGCGGCAACGCCTCGAGCACGGCGCGGACCGCGGGCTCGCCGCGCAGGTCGTGCTCCTCGGCGACCGAGTCGAGCACCCACCGCAGCGCGTCGCGCTGCGTGGACTCGTCGGCGAGAAGGAACAGGGCCGCCAGGTCCGGATCCGTCCGGGGGAACGTGCCCGGCGGCTGCGGGTCGTCCGGGATCGGTGTGCTTATGACTACCGTGGCGTGGGGTTGGTCCAACCAGGCAGGGTCCAGCCGGATGCCGGTGCGCCGCTCGACAAAGGCCAGCTGGGATGGGTAGTCCAGATCGTCGCGCAGCGAAGCGCGATCCTCGTCGAGGGCCGTGGGCCGCTCACCGGCGGGCTGGTCGTCGTCGAGGTGCTCCAGTCGCGTCAGGATCCGGCCGAAGGCGGCGTAGCACACGAAACTGCGTCCGTTGGCAGGGCTCCACCACGAGCTGTGTACCGAGGCGCCGTCGGACAACCACCGCAGGGCCTCGTCACGGACGCCTTCCCAACCCCCGGTCTGGCACATGACCACGGCGGGCCCCACCTGCTGCAGGTGCAACGCGTCAGTTTCGTCGTAGGCCCACCCGGCAACCTGCTCGATGCTGGCCGGGTCACCGCCGAGCCGCCGGGCAACCTCCGCGACGGTGACCGGCATGGTCAACGGCTGGACGACGGTCCAGCACCATGGCGCGTCGAACTGATCCTCCTGCGCGTCGAGCATCCGCTGGTACCACGCCACGTCCTCGTCAGCCATCGACCCTCCTGCCAGCTCTGATCGACCGGCCCGAGACCACCTTCGCCGGACAGTGCGGAATCCTCGCACATCCGACGACCACACGATCCGGCGACCACATCCGACGACCACGTCCGGCACCGAGACAAGAGCCGAGGCCCGCCCGCTCCTTACCGCCGGCCAGATTTCGATCGACGTCTCACTTTCGGCGGCGCCTTACGTGATGTAGGGTCACCAAGAGTAGGAGCGCGCTGACACTCGGCTAACGAAGCGATAGTGGGTCGTCGCCGCGATGAGGCTGTCTTGGGAGGGGCGGCCCACCGGACCGGTGCGCCGGTAAGGGGATTGACGTCGTCCCCGGCCAAGCGCCCGAGTTGACCGACCCCCGAGTTGACCGACCAATGCCGTATCTGTGGTAGCGGAAACAACCCAAGGACGACTTTCACGCCGGTGCGGGCGGCCACCTGACGGCCCTGCGGCCTCGTGGCGCTTTCCGGCGCGTACACCCGTGCGGTTTTTCAGGAGGTCTCGCCACATGAAATCGCGCCGTAGATCCCGCCAGAAATGGTGGATGGTGACTGTCGGCTGCGTCGCGGCCGCGCTTCCGTTGTGCCTGACCGCGAGCGGGGTGGCCTCGGCCGGCGGACCGCGGCCGTCGCGCCCGCCGACACCCACCATCAACGCCGACTACCTCTACAACGAGCTGTACACGATGTCCAAGGCGTTCAGCTACCGGATCTCGGGTGCCGACGGCGACCCGAGGAACGCCAGCGACGTGTTCAACCTGCCGCCGACCGTCAACGGTTGGCAGGAACTGTTCGCGTACTGGAAAGCGAACCTCACCGACAAGCGGGTCAACACGTCGCTCGCGAGCTTCGCGACGGTGACGGACCACTACTTCCGCCGGGCGGACGGCTACCGCTTCGACTCGGACGACGCCGAGGTGACGATCCCCGGCGCCACCTGTGCGGGCCAACGGGTGCTGCTGGCCGCGCATCCGGACGAAACACCGGTGCCCAACGACATCGTCGGGCTCATCAATTCCGGCACGACCAGCGGGACCACCGGCTTCGGCGCGGCGCGCCGGGAAATCACCGACAGCAACCTGGGCAACGAGGGAGCCTACGACGGTCTGTCCGGCGTCGCGCTGACCATGGCGGAGTACAACGCACTGCTCGACTGGTACCACGCGAACGGCACGTACCCGAAGCGCACCCTGAAGGTCACGCTGCTGGACGCGTCGCGCGGTAAGACGGGCGACGGGTTGTTCGGCCGCGAGGGGTCCGCCTACTACGCCGACAACCTGATCCCGTCCGGGCCGCAGGGCCAGTACGTCCTGTTCGCCAACATGGACTCGCTCGGCCTGGACTACCCCGCTTACCACCTCGGCACCGAGTTCTTCTGGAACAACGTCACCGGGGGAGGGGTCGGCCCGTGGTTCACCTTTGTCAAGGCCACACCGACCGCGCCGAACTCGGCCTACCCGGACAGCGGCGCCGGATCGCCGGGGGCGAAGATTACGGCCAACGCACCGGCGATCGGCCAGCTTCACTCCGACCTGCAGAGTGCGATCCAGGCGGGCTTCCAGCAGCAGGGCACGAAGTACAACTTCTCCGTACCGCTGGAGAATCCGTTGCGGTACAACCAGAACGGTCAGGCGCCGAACCCGTACAGCGGAGTGGCGCCGGTGAAGCCGGCATACTCGGCCGCCGACCAGGCGCAGTACTCACCGGTACGCGATGACGCCGACGGACTCGAGGATGAGCGGGCGTTCTTCGACAAGGGGATCCCGGGCTTCACGGTCTCCGGTGCGAAGAACTCCAGCAGCGACGAAAACCCTTACGGAGCCTCGGTCAGCAGCACCACCAAGGCGACCCCGATCATCGGGTACGCGGGCAACCAGACCACGTTCCAGCTGGGCAACAACACCCCGCAGCCGGGCATGACGACCACCGTGGCGCCGGCGGCGGCGGGCGACACCGACGTGAAGGTCGCGGACGTCACCAACCTCGCCGCGGGTGAGCCCATCTTCATCGGCTCCGGTGCCGCCATCGAGTACGGGCAGATCCAGTCGGTCGGCACCGCCGGGGCGACCGGTACCGGCGTCACGCTCACCGCGCCGCTGGCCGGTGCGCACCCGACGGGGGCCGCGTTCAACGTGAACGAGAACCAGCCGGTCGGCTACCTGTCCGACTCCATCGAGCACCTGAACTACTTCGCTGGCGGAGCCCCGCACGGGCTGACGCCGCAGCAGCCGACCGAGGAGCTGAAGCGGGCGCTCGAACTGCCCGCGCAGTGGACGAGCCTGCTGCTGGCGGGCGACGACTATCTCGGCACCACCGCCCAGCCGGACAAGCCGGTGGCCTACTTCGAAACCACACCCGCCAAGCCCGACTCCACCCTGACCGTCACCTTCGACGCCGGATTCTCCCGCGACGCCAACGGCGGCAGCCACGGGCTGAAGTACTACTGGGACTTCGGCGACGGCACGCACGCCGTCGGCGAGCGGGTCACCCACACCTACCACAGTGCCGTCTACGCCGATGTCAAGCTGGCCGTTGGCAAGGGCAACGACTGGGGGCTGTATCGGCAGGCGGTCGCGGTCGACAACCCGACCGGTGCCGCGCCGTCCACGAGCCCCTGCGGCACGTTCTCGCCATCCGAATCGGCCCGCCTCATCTCGGCCGCGCACAAGGGTAGGTACCAGCAATGATTGCCCTCTCGAGAAGGATGAGAAAGGTACGGCGCTGGTCCGCCGTCGGGGCCGTCGCCTCACTCGTCGCGTTCACCGGGGCCAGCGCGGCCGGCCCGGCATTCGCCAACAAACCGTCGGGCGCCGCACGCCCGGTCGTCGACATGAACTTCCTCTACAGCGAGCTGTACCACCTGGCCACCAACTACGTCTTCCGCAGCGCCGGCGCGGACGGCCCGCTGGCCGACCCCAACGACCCGAACAACCTCCCCGCCAACTACAACGGGGCACAGGAGTTCTACCAGTGGTTCGGCTCGGAGCTGACAAACTCCGACGCCGCGCACATGGGTTCGTTGGGCAAGTACATGACGGCGAAGAACCACATCTACCCGACCCGGGTCTGGCAGCTCGACGACGAGAGCGTCACGATACCCGGCCAGTCCTGCGCGGGCCAGGTGGCGCTCATCGCCGGACACAACGACAGCACGCCCACCTCGACCAGCGTAGCCAACGGGTCGGCCAGCGGCAGCCCCACGCCGATGAGCTCGATGCGCGGCGGCAACTGGGGCAACGGCTCCATGTATGACGCCGGGTCCGGCGAGGCGATGGGGATGGCCGAGTTCCAGGCGCTGCTGCGCTGGTACCAGGCGAACGGCACGTACCCGAAGCGGACCATCAAGATAGGTCTGTTCGACAACGAGGAGGGTGGCCTCGTCGGCTCCGGGTACTACTCGCAGACCAACGTGACGACGCTGGCGGCGCCGGCTGCGGCGGGCGACACCAACGTGAAGGTCACCGCCCGCACCGGGGTCGGGCTCGCGGTCGGCGAACAGCTGCTCGTCGACCCGTTCGGCGGCGCGCAGACGGTCACCATCACCGCGGTCGGGACAGTCGGGGCCACCGGTACCGGCATCACCTTCACACCGGCGCTGAACGCCGCCCATGCCGCCGGCGTTTCGGTCTCGGCCGGCATCGCCGATGTCGGTGGGCTGATCCCGGACGGCCCACAGGGGCAGTACGTGATGGTCGCGAACATGGACCAGAACGGCCTGGAGTATCCGGCCCGCCACTTCGGCACCGACCACTACCTGAACGACATCGTGGGCGGCGGCGTCGGGCCGTGGTACACGAACATCAACGCCATCCCGCTGTACACCACACCCAACAACCTGTACGACGCCACGGCGATCCAGCGGATCCAGCACAATCTCGCCGCGGCGCAGGAATTCCGCACCGCGACCGCCAACGCGGTGAACGACGCGTTCCAGGTGCTGGGGCAGAAGTACGGGTTCAGCATGCCGCTGGAGAACCCGCTGCGGCTGGACCAGGTCGGCTCCACACCGGTCAACCCCGGGCCGCAGTCGGTGCCCGCGTACCTGCCCACCGACATCGCGAAGTACTCACCGGTCGTGGACGACAACACGGGCCGCACCGACCAGGTGTCGTTCATCCGTGACTGGGGCATCCCCGGGTACGGCATCATCGGTGCCTACGACACGAGCACCAACCCTCAGGTCGGCGGTAACGAGAACCCGTACCCGGCGTCGTACGCGAGCAAGCCGACCCTCAGCCAGTACACGCTCTACGACACCAACGACGACACGCCCGAGCACCTGAACTATTTCGCGTCCGGTACGACGCACGGACCGGGCGGCCCGTCATCTCCGTCGGAGGGACTCAAGCGGGCGCTGGAGCTACCGGCGACGTGGACGTCGTACGTCGTCGCCGGTGACGCGTACGGCGGCTCGGACCCCAAGGGCAGCAGCCCGGTCGCGTACTTCGAGACCACGCCGGCCAAGCCGTACCTGACGTCGACGGTCACCTTCGACGGGTCGTTCTCGCGCAACGGCGGCGGGCAGACCAAGGGGCTGACCTATTACTGGGACTTTGGCGATGGTACGACCATGGCCACGACCCAGCCCACGGTCACCCACGTGTTCCCGTCCGACCCGAAGTGGTACGACGTGAAGCTCGCCGTGAAGTCCGGCGACAAGTGGGACTTCTACCGGCAGGCGCTGGCCGTTCACTTCGTCCCGGCCCATTACCCGGACGCCCCGACCGCCAACGAGCCGGCGCCACCGGCGACCGATCCGTGCGGCACGCTGACCGCCGCCGAGCAGTCGTCGATCACCAAGCAGGCCCAGACTTTGATGGGTCAGCTCAGCGATTCCAGGACGACGGTGATTTCCCGGCAACGCTGAGGAGAACTGCCGTGAGGAGAGGCAACACCGCGCCCGGGCCGGCCGGCCCGGGCGCGCGGCCGGTCCACCTGGCGGGCCTGGCCATAGCCGTACTGTTGGCAACGGGCTGCGGGCAGCAGACCGGACCGTCGGCCGCTGGCCCGCCGGGCCCGGCCGCCGCGCCTTCCGCTGTGTCTTCCACAATGCCCGCCGCGACCCCCGCCGCACCTTCCACCGAGCCCGCCGGCGCGACCTCGGCCGCGTCCTCTGCCCCGACCTCCGCCGCACCTTCCTCGGGTGTCTCGATGTCCCCGGCCGATCGGACCGCCTGTGCCGAACTGCTCCGCCGGCTCACGCAGGTGACGCAGACCATCAGTGCCAGCTCCGAACTGCTCACCAACTCGCTGGACAGGCAGCAGCTGAGCCAGCGGATCGCGGACGAGACCACGCGGCTGCGCCAGGCCGCCGACCTGATGGCGCAGGGCTCGGTGCCACCGCGGTTGGTGGCGGCCGATCGCGACCTGGTCGCCGCGCTGCATGCGTTCGCCGACGACTTCAACCGGGCGGCCGGCGCGGCGAAGCAGGGCGACCTGTCCACGGCCGCCGGCGCGATGAACGACGAGGCGACCGTGCGGCGCATCGTCGAGGCGTCCCAAACGATCGAGGAGACCTGCGCATGAGGATCGGAGTGCTACTCGGTGCGCTGATTCTCGTCGCGGCCGGCTGCTCGTCCACTCACCACGATCCGGCCGGAGCGGCGCGCCTCGTACCATGGGACGGCGCCGTACCGGCGCAGCTGCGGGTGGCGGCGTCCGCACCGGCGCCGAGGTGCCAGGCGTCGCAACTGCGGGTGGTCGGCGACGGTTTCGACTTCTCCGCCGCCCTGTCCGGCGGCACGGGCGAGGCGACGGTACGCAACGCCGGTACCGGGACATGCCAGTTGACCGGGCGGCCCGACGTGCAGATCGTCGGCGCCGTCCCGGCACCCCGGCAGCGGCAGGATCCGTTGCCGGCGCAGCCTCCGGCGTTCCCCACCGTCGCGCCGCCCGACACCGTGCTCGCCACACTCCCGCCGGGCGCCGCGGCGACGCTGGACATCGACTGGCGCAACTGGTGCGTACCCCGGGCATCCGGGACGCCGGTACCGCCGCGGACCATCCGGCTGACCCTGCCCGGCGGTACCGGCAGCCTCGATGTCGGCTACAACGCGCTACCGGGATGCGACACACCTGGGGCCGCGAGCACCATCGGCGTACACCCGTTCCAACCCGCCCCGTTGGCCAGCACGGCACCGTGGACCTCGACCGCGCTACGGGCGGCGATCGCGCCGTTGCCCGGTGCCAGGCAACTGCGCGGCGCGCGCGGCGACACCGTGCGCTTCGCGGTCGAGCTTCGCAACCCGTCGGCCGCGCCGATTTCCTTCGACCGCTGCCCGCTCATCGTCGAGATGCTCGCCCCGGCCGGACACCCGGAAGTTCACCAACTCAATTGCCGGGCAGCGGTGTGCCTACCGGCCACGGGCTCTCTCCGGTTCGAGATGCGCATCCAGATTCCACCGAACGCGCCGGTGGGCAGCAACGGGCTGTTCTGGGAACTCGACCCGACCGGAGGACAGGCCCCGGAGACGGTGTCGCGCATCATGGTGACCGACCACGCAGCGCCATAGCCCGGTGCCCCAGCGTGTAGTACCACCAGGCATTCAACCTTTTCCACATCCGACCGCAACGCCGCCCGCGCAGCCTGGACCCGCCCCTATCCATCAACTCAAGGGAGTCCAGATGCGTAAGAGGCTCGCCCTCACGATGCTGGCGGCGATGGCCGTCACGGTCCTCGGGTTCGCCGGCGCAGCCAGCGCGCACCCCGCCACCGCCACGCACCCGGCCGCGCGGCAGTCGACGGCGGTCGCGGCCGCACCGGCCACCGCCGGCCAGCGCACGCTGCTCGTCGCGGACACGACGACCGGTACGGCGCGAGCCGTGCCGATCCCGGCCGGCGCCGACATCGTCGTGCAGCCCAACGGTTTCGCCTGCATCGCGAATCCGATCCTGGCCTGCGGCTACGTCTTCAGTAGCTCGCAGACCGAGACGATCTACCGGTTGGTGATTCAGAACGGCGTGAACGCGGCGGCTTCGTGGTGCTCCACCCAGCTGAACAACGCCGGCTTCGGCTACCTGAGCTGGGTCTGCAACGCGGCCGCGGGATTCGTCAGTGGCCTGGCCGATCCGAAGGGCGCCTGCCTGTTCGTCGGCGCCGCGGGGACCGTCCCGATCGCCGTCTACACCCGCGACTCCTGCGCCTGATCCGTACCCATCCCGATCCCGGGGCGCGACCGAACGGTCGCGCCCCGGCCGGTGCCCGAACGCTCCTGGCCACCCAGCCCGTCGCGCCGGCTACCGGCGGCGGTATCGGCGGCCGTCGTTTTTGTCGGCGGTCGAAATGTGCCATAGTTCTGTGGCAGTCTCTGGCGGAGCGGTTGGGGTGGTCGATGGAGCTCCGGGTGCTGGGGTGACAGCCTGTGGTCGCCCAACCCGTCGAGATGATCACGGAGCTCGAGGCGTCACGCCCGGGTTCGCTGCAGAGGAAGCGAGGAGCAGCACATGAATGAGGCGACTTCCAGGGTGTCGGAACAGCGCCCGCTTCAGGACGCGGAGCAGCCGGCGCAGACCCCCGGTGGGGATTCGGTAACCATCGGTTTTCTGCCCGAGGCACCATCGACGCCCGCCCTCATCACGCCGGCCGGTCCTGGCGGCGACCTGCCCGGCTGGCTGCGCTCGAACCGGGAAACGGTCGAAGCCCTGCTGCTGCGGCACGGAGCGGTCCTGCTCCGAGGGTTCCACGCCGGCTCGGTGGAGAAGTTCGAACAGGCCGCCTCGGCGCTGTGCGGCACGCTCTACCGTGAATACGGGGACCTTCCGCGAGAGGGTGAATCGGACCGCGTATACAAGTCGACACCGTACCCGCAGAATCTTTCGATCCTCTTCCACAACGAGAGTTCGCATCTGCCGGAGTGGCCGATGCGTCAGTTCTTCTCGTGCATCGTGGCTCCGCACTCCGGAGGCCAGACGCCGATCGTCGACTGCCGGACGGTTCTCGCCCGGATGCGTCCGGAGCTGGCCGAACTCTTCGCTACGAAGAAGCTCTGTTACGTCCGCAACTTCATCAACGGAGTGGACGTCAGCTGGACGCGTTTCTTCGGCACCGAGGATCGTGCCGAGGTGGAGCGTAAGTGTGCCGCGGAGGGAACGAGCATCGAGTGGACGCCGGACGGCGGCTTGCGGACCTCGCGCCAGGCCGGAGCGGTTCTGCGTCACCCGGTGACCGGCGAGGCCGTCTTCTTCAACCAGCTGGCGCTGCACCACCCGTCGTCGCTGGACCCGGACACGCGCTCGGCGCTGGCCGAGATCTGCGGGGAACAGGGTATGCCGCGCAACGTTTTCTGGGGCGATGGCTCCGTCATCGATGACGCCCTGGTGACCGAGGTCCGCGACCTCATGGACCGCGAGTCGGTCGCATTCTCCTGGCAGGAGGGTGACGTCCTCGTCATCGACAACATGCTGGTCGCGCACTCACGCAGTCCCTTCACCGGGCCGCGGAAGATCGTGGTGGCGCTCGGCGACATGACCGACGGGCCCGACTCCCCGACTCGCCGTCGCGAAGCGGCGTAGGCCGCGCCAGCGGGTGTCGCAGCCGCCGCGCCAGCCAGCGGTACCGGGGCGGCGAGCCTGGCTCGGCCCGCCGCCACGGCTGTCGTGACTGTTCCCTCCCAGGGTCAGACGCTGATGCCGGTCGGGCCGGGGGTACCGACGGGGATGGGTCCGCTGGCTGGCGGCACACCTGCACCGAGCGGCACGATAGCGGCCAGCACGGCGGATGTCCCGGGCATGGCCGCGGCGAGGGCCGGCCCGACCGGACCCGCCGCGGCAGCCAGGGCGAATGCCCCGACGAGTGCCGCCCTCGTAACCGTCGCGGTACGCACTGTCATGTCCATCTCCTTTGATCGATGTCGATGACTATGGTTGCGCCGCGGGATTGAGGAAATGTTGAGCCGCCGGCTGTCTCGGGCAGGTGGACACTCCGTATTCGACACTCGACCGGGGCGACCTGGTACATCAAGCGTACCGAGGGGGCTCGATCGTCCGGTACCGTTGTCTGGGCGAAGTAGTTGGCGTTTGGTCGATGTACCGCGATCGTCCGTCGGCGGGACGATGTGCGCTGTGACAGCATTGACAGTGCGCTCCATCGATGCCGCCAACCGGGCCGCCGTCGAGGACCTCCAGGTGAGCACCGCGCAGCGGCGGTTCGTCGAGGCCGTTGCGGATTCCCTTGCCGAGGCAGAGGCCCAGGCTCACCGGCCATGGTGCCGCGCCTTCTACGTGGGACAGACTCCGGTCGGCTTCGTCATGCTCGCCGACAACGATCCGACGTGTTTGTGGCCCTACTATCTGTGGCGTTTCCTTATCGACGCCCGCTACCAGGGCCGGGGATACGGCAGGTCCGCCATGGATCTCGTGGCCGCGCACGTGGCCGCGCGTCCGCGGGCTGCCGACCTGGTGACCAGCGTCGCTTGCTATGACGACCCCGAGATCGGTCGCCACTCACCTCTCGGGTTCTACCTCGCCTACGGCTTCGAGGAGACGGGCGAACGCAACGGGTTGGAGATTGTGATCAGGCTGAACCTGGCCAGCCGACGATGGTCGACCGCGTAGCGTGGCGACGAGACAGTGACGTCGGTGGGACGTCACGGCTGCCAGGACGGGTTGTGCAGCATCGCCAGGTTGTGCCGCGCGGTGACCGCGAGGCTGTGATCGCCGACGTCGGCCAACGCGTCGAGCACGCCCCAGTACGCGTCGATCGCACGTCCCCGCTCGCCGGCGAGCCCGAGGGCGGCCGCGAGGTTGTTGCGCCGACCGACGGTCTCCAGGTGGGTCGGCCCGCGTTTGCGTTCGGTGTGCCGGATGTTTTCCTCGTGCAGTTCGAGAGCCTGGGCGTACCGGCCGGCCTGCTGGTAGCCGGCCGCCAGGTTGTTGCGAATCACCAGCGTGAGGTTGCCGTCGATCCCTTGCGACCGCTGCGCCACGGGGAGTATTTCCCGCAGGGCGTCTAGACCGGCCTCGATCGCTCCAGCGGCGAGAAGGGTCTGGGCGAGCTCATTGTGGACCGTCAACGTGTCGGCATCGGCGGAGCCGAACGCCTGCGCGGCCTCGGCCGTCAGCGGCCCGAGAACGGCGATGGCCTCGGCGAAGTGACCCAACCGCCGATGGTTGTCGGCGACAGCCAGCCGGTAGGCCAAGGTGCCGCGGTCGTCGAGGGGCTCGCGGCCGAGACTCGCCGCCCGCCAGATGTCCAGCGACGCGCGCACCGCGTCGAGCTGACTCGCGACCTCGCGAGCGGCCGGCGGCGGAGCGGCCGGAAACGGCTTGCCCGGCCCCGCCTCGCTAACCACCCACGCCGAGAGCATCCCCCGCAACTGAACCGACCGCAATGTGGAGACGTGCAACTGGCTCACGCCGCGGTCGGTCTCCAGCCGCAGTGCCGCGCCACCGAGTACGTCGGAGGCCCACATGCTCGGCCGCACATCCAGGCCGCGCAGGTCCGACCACTGGAAGGTCAGGAATTTACGCCCGAACTGCTTTCGGACCGTGATGCCGCTACGGTCGACGACGACGTTGAGCAGAGGTGTCTCGCCGGTCCGGTCGGGATGGCCGCCGAGATAGGTCACCATGGACAGCTTGAGCGCTGGCACCCCGCCATCCTGTCATCTAAGCCGCGCGGGCGCGAGCGCACCGCCCGCGCGGTGACCAGAGCGTTTTTGGTTCCCTAGCCTTGCGTCTGTCGATTCCTCGGTTTCTCTGGGTGGGTGTTGGTGGGTGTGGCATGGCGGGTCGTGGCGTCCGGCTCCGCCGGGGAGCCGCTGTCCGTTCTGTGGGCGGTGGTGTAGGCGACGGCGATGGCGAGGACGAGCAGGCACGGACCCAGGACGGCGGTGCTGAAGTGCCCGATGAGGACGCCGACCAGCGCTGGGATGGTTGCCGAACCGACCGTGGACGCGGCCACCTGGACGCCGACCGCTTGGTCCGCGTGCTCGGCGCCGACCCGCTCCCGAGTGGTGAGTGTCAGTAGCGGGAACATCGGTGCGGCACCGAGCGCGATGACCACCACCCCGGCGATCGCGACGGTGCCGGCCGTGGGGAGCAGTACCAGTGTCGCGCCCAGGACCACAGCCGCGGCGGCGCCGCGCAGCACCCGGTGCGGGCCGTACCGCTCGGCGAGTGGGCCGAGGACGAGCCGGCCAAGGCACAGCATCCCCCAGTACGCCGACACGGCAGCCCCGGCCACCACGCGGCTCAGGCCGCGGTCGCTGGTGAGGAACAGGAACGTCCACAGTGCGGTGGTGGACTCCAACCCGGTCTCGACGGCGAAGACTGCCGCACCGCGCCACAGCCCACGCATGCGCAGCGCGTGCCACACTTCCGACGACGGGGGCCGCCGGCGCGGCGGTGGGGTGGGCCACCGCCTGGCACTTGCGAGGAAGGCGACCGACACGACGGCCTGCACGGCGGCGATACCGGCGTATGCCCACCGCCAGGACTGGCCGCCGCCGACGATCGCGGTGATGACCAGCGGCCCGGCCATCGCGCCGAGGCCGTAGCTCGCGTGCATCCAGTTGATGTGCCGGGCGGTGAACCGGCGCGCGGCGTAGGCGTTGAGTGCGGCGTCGACGCCGCCGAACCCGGTGGCGAGTAGCACGATCGCCGGGATGAGCACCCAGAACGCGGGTGCCAGGCCGAAGAGCGCGAGCGCCGCGGCAGACAGCGCGGCGCCCATGGCCAGCAGCCGGCCCATGCCGGCGCGGTCGACGACGAATCCGGTGACGGTGCTGGACAGCAACGAGCTGGCCACGCCGAAGGGCAGCAGCAACCCGACGGCGCTGACGGGTGCGCCGAGGGTCAGTCGCATCGAGGGCCAGGCGACGCCGAACAGGCCGTCGGGCAGGGCCATGCTGATGTAGGCGAGATAGACGAGGACGAGCAGAGGCATGGACGACTCCGGGCAGCGCGAACCCCGGCTGCGTCACGGGTACGTCTTCAGGCGACTGCTCTGCTGAGGAGTCTGGGGCCGGAGGAGTCGGGCGCAGCACGCGGTGTCAGGTGGACAAGGGCCTGATCAACGCGTGCGCGATTGCCCGGGTCCCCCCTCACCACCTGTGCGGCTGCTCGACATGCTCGCCATCTTGGCACAGACACAGCGATGGCACACCCGCTTATGCCGCAGAGCGAGTTCCTGCCGACCTGGGACTCGGCCAGGAGCGTCACCTGGTACTGAAGATGGCCGCGGCGCCGGCCGGCAGCCGATAGGTGTACGTTGTCGCGCCCCACGCCACGGGGAAACTGGCGACCGCGTGCCCCGGGTTGTACACCACCAGCAGTTGGGTGCCGTCCGGCAGCGTGGCGGTCTTGCGCTGCACGCCGGAGCCCGACCCTGCCGCGGCGGTGGTTGTCGGTCCCGGCGCGAATACGTTCAGCTCGTGGATCGACCACCAGCTGCCCGAGTTGGCCTGGTTCACGACCCTCACGAAGCGTGCGGTGACGGGCGGCGTCAGGATCTGGGTCACCGTGGCGCCCGGCCCGGTGGCGATCGGATCCGACCAGGTAACGCCGTCGTCGGAAACCAGCACCTGGTACTGCCGGACGAAGTCGCCGCTGCTGCCGCTGGTGTCCAGCACCAGCTTGTCGAAGGTGCGCGGCGCGCCGAGATCCAGCTGGAACCAGTCGCCCGGGGTCATGCCGTGGCCGGTGCTCCACCGGGTCGCCGGGTCACCGTCGATCGCGTTGCCGGCGGGGTCGTCCGGGCTACTCGCCGACGCCGAGACCGACCAGCCGTCCCTGGACAACGCCCGCTGCGACGTCGGCGGGGTCAGCGTGGCACCGGTCGGCAGCGTGTACCCCAGCCACTGCCCGCCGACTCGTACCTGTGACTGGAAGGCGAGCATGCCACTGTCCACATTCACCAGTGGGTGGCTGCCGCCGGGGCCGTCCAGCGGGATGTCCACCGAGCCGATCGCGGCCGGGTCTGGCCTGCCGTGCTGCCGACCGGTCCAGGTGAACGTGGCCGCCGCGCCCGCGGGAAGCGTGTAGCCGAACGACTTGTCGCCCCAGCCGACCCGGAACGTCCGCGATGCCGTACCGGAGTTGAAGACGACCAGCGCGGTGGAGCCGTCCGGGTTGGCGAAGGCCACGTCCTGCAGGTCCCCGGCGCCGAAGCTGTTGGAGGCCACCCGTCGCGCGCCCGGGTGCACATACTTGCTCACCTGCCCGATGCCCCAGTAGTCGACGGTCTTGGTGTACGTCCACCGGCCGGATGCGTCCGGTGCCACGGTCACCACACCGCGGCAGGTGTCGCAGCCGTCGTTGGTGGGACCGTTGTTCTGGTCCAGCGCCAGGTTCCACCGGATGACGCCCTTGGCCCAGTTCCGCGTCGAGTTGATGACCAGGCCCAGCGCGCCGGCGAAACCGGCGTGGTCGTCACCCTCCCAGGTGCCACCCGAGCACTCGGTCTGCCAGGCCGGTTCGCCCGGGTAGTCGTTGTGGGACACCGACTGCGCGGTGGCGTCACCGGCGTAGCAGTGCCAGGCGGTACCGGTCACGTAGCCGACCGCGGCCGGGTCGGCGTACATGGTCTCGGGGTAGCTGACCACGTCCCAGTTGTGGTCGTAGGCCAGGATGCCGGTGTTGACGTGATGCGCGCGCAGGTCCGGGCCCAGGTAGTTCTTCACCAGGTCGTCCTCCTGCGCGGCGGGCAGGAACATGCCGGGGTAGGTCGCCGGTTCGTAGAGTGGCTCGTTCTGCGGGGTGACGTACTGCACCGGCACGCCGGCGGCCGCGTACGCCTGGAGGAACTTGGTGAAGTAGTCGGCGAGCGGCTGGTAGGCGTCCGTCCGCAGGCTGCCGGTGACCATCGAGTCGCTGGTCTTCATCCAGCCCGGCGGGCTCCATGGCGTGGCCATGATGGTCAGCCGCGGGTTGATCTGCCTGGCCTGGCGCAGCAACGGGAGGATGTACGCCCGGTCGTGGTCGATGGAAAAGTGCGCCAGGCTCGGGTCGGTCTGCCCGGCCGGCATGTCGTCGTAGGAGTAGCTGCCGTTGACCGCGAAGTCGCTGGCGCCCATCGGCTGGCGCAGGAACGACAGGCCGATGCCCTGGCTGCCGAACAGGTCGCGCATGACGGCGTCGCGCTGCTTGGGGTCGAGCTTGGTGCCGACCAGCCAGGCGGAGGAGTCGGTGAACGAGGCCCCGAAGCCCGTGATCTGCTGGTACTGCCTGGTGGTGTCGACGGTGATGGTCTGGCTGTCGCTCGGCGCGACGGTACCCGCCGGGGTGACCTGCCAGGACAGGGCCGGCTGCCGGGCCAGGAACGTCTCGTTGTCCAGGTTGGTGAGGACGACGGAGACATCCCCGGGACGGTCGGGGTGGGCGGTGGCGACACTGGGTGTCAGCGCCAGTACGGGGAGCGCCGCGACGAGGGCGACGAGCGGCCACTTGTGGGACACCTGACGATCCCTCCGAATACCTCGCCGGATTCGAATGCCTCGATCACACCACCATCGGTCCAAGATCACCATTGGCGGGGCGCCTCGACTGCCGGCGGAACGCGTACCTCCGACGGTATTGACAGTTGCCGACGCGGTTCCTAATGTCGTACGTCAATCAGTGAAGAGTCTTAACAGTAGTGATCGCGGCATTACCGACGGACATCGCGACCGCCGAACCCCTGCCCTGATCCGACGAGAGGAGAGTGCTCTTCGCCATGAGAAGACGTTCCGCCGTGATGGCACTGTGGTCCGCGGCCGTGCTCGCAGCGGGAGGTGGGGCGTTCGTCTTCGCCACCAACTCCGCGTCGGCCGCGACGGGATTCGGTCTCGCGCCCTACGTCGACCTGTCCGCCAACAGCTCGGGGATGCTCGACAGCGCGATCACGCAGGCCCACCTCAAGGCGTACACCGCCGCGTTCATCATCGGCAGCGGTTGCACGCCGATCTGGGGCGACACGCTGGACATCAACAGCTCCGGCGCCAACGCGAAGATCGCCAAGGCACAGAGCGAGGGTGCCCAGACGATCATTTCGTTCGGCGGGGCGGGCGGCGTGGAGCTGGCCCAGTCCTGCACGAACACCGCGTCGCTCACCTCCGCCTACCAGAGCGTGATCAACAAGTACCACGTCAACCACCTGGACTTCGACGTCGAGGGCGCCGCCATCGCCGACTCCGGCTCAATCAACCGCCGCTTCCAGGCCATCAAGACCCTGGAGGCGAACAACTCGGGCCTGAACGTCTCGGTGACCATCCCGGTGCTGCAGAACGGGCCGGACGGCAATGGCACCGCGTTCCTTCAGGCCGCCAAGAACAACGGCACCCGCATCGACCTGGTCAACATCATGACGATGGACTACGGCGGCGCGGTGTCCAACATGGGTGCCGCGGCGATCAGTGCGGCACAGGGCACTCTCTCGGTCGCGCGGGGCATCTGGTCAGGCTTCGGCTACGGCAGCCTCGGCATCACGCCGATGATCGGGCAGAACGACCAGGCCGGCGAGATCTTCACCATCGCCAACGCGCAGAGCGTGGTCAGCTTCGCCAACAGCAATGGAGTCGGCCGGCTGGCGTTCTGGTCGGTCGGGCGCGACCAGCCGTGCCCCGGCGGAGCGGGCGGAGGGGCCAGCCCCAACTGCTCCAGCATCAGCCAGAGCACCCTCCAGTTCACCGGCATCTTCAACGGCGCCGCCGTCGGCAACCCGACGCCCACGTCGACCCGTACCACGGCTCCGAGCCCGACGCCCACCCGCACCACGACGCCGACGCCGACCGCGACCGGTGCCTACCCGGCCTGGGTCGTCAACCACGCCTACAAAGTCGGCGACCGGGTCTCCTATGCCGGCCACAACTACCAGTGCCTCCAGGCGCACACGTCACAGGCCGATTGGACACCGACCGCGGCGCCGTCCCTCTGGCAATTCCTCAGCTGAACCTCCTCAGCTGAACCCCTCCGGGTGGGTACGCGGCCGCAACCGCGGACCCACCCGGAAGCCGGCATGCCGCACGGGCGCCTGCCGCCCGACCAAACGGTGTGGTTGGCCTTTCGCCACCGCGTCCTCGCGCTTTGCCCCGCTGCGGGATCGGGCTGATAGCCGGGCGTAGGCTGCCTTCTTGAGACGAATGCACCGGGGGAGAGGAATCTTCCCGATCCGATAGAAGGAGTCAACGTGGACAAGCCAGAGATCGGGCCGATCGAGGGTACGCCACCGGCTGACCTCGTCATCGAGGACATCACTGTCGGTGATGGTCCGGAGGCCCGGCCGGGTCAGCAGGCGACAGTGCATTACGTCGGCGTCTCCTTCTCCACGGGTGCGGAGTTCGACGCCTCGTGGAACCGGGGTTCCCCGTTCGCCTTCCCGCTCGGCGGCGGGCGGGTCATCACCGGCTGGGACCGTGGCGTGGTCGGGATGCGGGTCGGGGGCCGGCGCAAGCTGGTCATCCCGCCGCACCTCGGATATGGCGACCGTGGCGCCGGCGGCGCGATCAAGCCGGGCGAGACACTGATCTTCGTGGTCGACCTGCTCGGCGTCCAGTAAGTGGCGCGGCCGGGACCGTGAGGTCCCGGCCCGCGCGTCCTTGGTAGGCCGTGCCCGTCAGCCTCCGTTCACGCCGCTCGACCGCCCCCGGCCGCGGGTGAGATCATGGGTCGGGTGGCGACCGGCGTGATCGGGCGGCCCGCGCTCTGGCGGCAGCGGGATTTCCTGCTGTTGTGGGGCGGGCAGACGGTCAGTGAAATCGGCTCGCAGGTCACGGTGTTGGCAATGCCGCTGGTCGCGGTCATCGTGCTGCGGGCGAGCGCGTTGCAGGTTGGTCTGCTCTCGGCCGCGCAGACGGCTGCGTACCTGCTGGTGTCGCTGCCCGCCGGGGCGGTGGTCGAGCGGCTCGGCAAGCGCCGGGTGATGGTGCGATGCGACCTGGGCCGGCTGGTGGTGATCGGCTCGGTGCCGCTGGCCGCCGCGGCGGGCGCGTTGACTTTCGTCCAGTTGTACGCCGTGGCGGCGCTCTCCAGCGTGCTGAGCGTGTTCTTCTCGGTGGCCTACCCGGCCTACCTGCCGACGCTGCTGGAGCGCGAGCAGTTGATGGACGGCAACGGCAAGCTGGGTACCAGCCAATCGGTCGCGCAGGTCGGCGGCCCCGGGCTCGGCGCGGCGCTGGTTGGTCTGTTCGGTGCCGCGGCCGCGATGGCAGCGGACGCGGTGTCCTTCCTGGCGTCGGCCGGCGGGCTGCTGGCGATCCGCGCGACCGAGCCGCCCGCCGCGAAGACCGCGGCCGGGCCCGGCGCACGGCCGGGGCTCCAGGCGCAGATCCGCGACGGGCTGTCCTACGTGTTGCGCGAGCCGATCCTGCTGCGCGGCATGCTGTGGAGCGGCAGCGCAAACTTCTTCGTGGTCATGGTCGAGTCGCTCGGCCCGCTGTTCCTGGTGCGCGACCTGCACCTGACAGCGGGCTACGTCGGCCTGCTGCTCGGGCTTGGCGGCATCGGCGGCGTGGCAGGTGGCCTGACCGCGGGACGGCTGGCGCGACGGGTCGGCTCGGCGCGGGTGTGTTGGCTGTCGATGACGGTGTTCTCGCTGCCCGGCCTGCTGATCCCGGCCGCGGGACCCGACGTGCGCGTGCTGCTGTTCGCGATCGGCTGGA
Organism: Rugosimonospora africana; assembly: GCF_016862975.1. Lineage (GTDB taxonomy): Bacteria > Actinomycetota > Actinomycetes > Mycobacteriales > Micromonosporaceae > Rugosimonospora > Rugosimonospora africana. The sequence continues at coordinate 55,395 of NZ_BONZ01000050.1, read as the reverse complement.
TCTCGTGGACGTTTTCCGCGACGGTGTGCGCCGTCGCGCTGCTCAGCTACCGGCAGGCGACCTGCCCGCCCGAGCTGCTCGCCCGCGTGAGTGCCAGCTCACGGTGGATCACCTGGGGCACCCTGCCGCTCGGCGGTGTGGTCGGCGGAGCCCTGGGCACCGCGCTCGGTGTGCGGCCCACGCTGTGGATCGCGGTCATCGGTGGATGCGCGAGCGGGCTGTGGCTGTTCTTCTCCCCGCTGCGCGGCATGCGCGACATCCCAGTCGCGGCCCCGGCAGCAGGGTCTCTCGCTGCCGCCAGCTAATAGACGACCCCGAATGCGTCACGTACGATTGCACGCCGGGAGCATCCATCCGCCGCGCTCACATCTCCGGGCCGACCTTCATCGATGAGCACGGCTGGGCCGAGCAGCACGACTGCGAACCATCGTTCACACGAAGGTGAGGCAAGTATGCTCAAATCGGGTAAGCCGATTGTCTGCTCGATCGCGGCGATGCTCATGATCCTTTCCACGGCGCTTCTGATGAATGGATCCAACGCCCTGGCCGCCACTTCTGGTAGCCATCCCTTGAAGGATCTTCCCGTCTTCAGTAGTACGAGAAATGATGAGTGGGCCGGTGCCGGCTCCCCGCTCAGTCTCGAAACCGAGCCCTATAACGGCAATCCGGCACTTCCCGTGGACACCGCGGAGACGTACAACGGCCTCCCGTCGCTGCGTCTCAACGTCACCTCGGATGGCTCGAGCGGCTTCGGCTGGTGGTCGGTGACCCAGGCCGACAACAACTGGGAAACCTACTCACTGGTTCCGTACTACGCCAACGGCGCACTCGAATTCAACATCAAGGGTGCCGCGGGTGGCGAAGCGTTCACGATCGGCATGGGGGATCGCAACTACAGGCGCGATCCCGTCCAGTACAACACGTCCTCGATCCGGAGCAGCAACTACGTCACGGTCACCACGGACTGGCAACACGTGCGCATACCCCTCACGGACCTCATTCCCGCGGGAAGCGTCTTCGACCTGAATCAGGTGTACCTACTGTACTTCGGGAGCGCCAACAACAACGCCCAGGAATTCTGGCTGAATGACATCAAGTTCACCTCGCGGGATCAAGAGCACAGCGCACCCTTCATCAAGGTCAACCAACTTGGCTACAGCGTCCTCGCGGAGAAGTACGCTCTGGTGAGTGGCTACGCCGATGAACTCAACGCTGTCGACGGGACGCGTTTCCAGGTGAAACGCGCATCCGACAACTCCGTCGCGTACAACGGCAAGCTGAAGCTGGTCGACGACTATGACAGTCAATCGGGCGAACGAATCTTCGAGGCCGACTTCTCCTCGCTGCTCAAGCCCGACACCTACTACATCTCGGTCGCGGCACCGGGTGTGGCAGATTCGTTGCCATTTCGGATCGGGACCGACGTCTACCAGCCGCTGATCGTCGATGCCGCCCGCTACTTCTACTATCAGCGCCAGGGAATCGCGCTCGATGCCGCACACGCCGGCGTGTACACGCGTGGGATAGGGCACCCTCAGGACGCAGACGCTCCGTTCGCATCCGGAGCAAATCCCCGCAGAGACGTCTCACAGGGCTGGTACGACGCCGGCGACTACGGGAAGTACGTCAATTCCGGTGCGGTCGCCGTGTCCGAGCTGGCGTGGGCCTATCAGCTCTTCCCGAACGAGTTCAGGGACAACCAACTGAACCTACCGGAAAGCGGGAACCACGTTCCTGACATCCTGGATGAAGCGAAGTGGGAACTCGACTTCATCCTGAAGATGCGGGATCAGGCAAGCGGTGGCTTCTACCACATGGTTCAGCCCACTGGTATCGCCGCACCTGACAGCGACGCCACGCAGCGTCTCATCGAGGATGTCAATGGTTCGCTGACCAATGTGAGGCCGACCGATGACGCAGCCAGCGCTGCCGCGGCGCTGGCAGAGGCTTCGATCTCCTTCAAGAAGTTTGACCCGACCTACGCCAACACCCTGTTGACGGCGGCTCGTCGTGGTTGGGACTACCTGGTTGCCAACCCCAACGGCGTCGCCCCGGTTCCCGGTCCCTATGGCATCAGCGACGACCACGCGGATCGCCTGTGGGCCGCCGCGGCGCTTTACCGGGCTACCGGCGACGACCAGTTCAATCGGTACTTCCTTGACAACTACCAGAATTTCGCGAGCGCCTGGGACGGGTCGAGGGACAATCCCGGGGGCGTCGGCAACATGGCACAGACCGCCTTCCTGGACTACCTGCAGGCAGGTCATCCCGATGCCGCCGCCAGGGCCTGGTTTGCGACTGAATTCGCGGCGTGGCGCAAGCCCGTGCTGGCGCGCTCGGAGCACGGCCCGTGGCGCAACACGCTTCAGGACAACGACTACTACTGGGGAAGCAACGGTGTGGCGCTCAACACGATGCACGTACTGGCGATAGGGACCATCGTGTTGGGCGGTCACGACCTGCGCGGCGACGTGCGCGTCGGCCGGGCCGTGGAGTCTGCGATGAACTACATCCTGGGGATCAATCCGCTGCATCGCAGCTTCGTCTCCGGGGAGGGCGCGGACAGCATCACGACGATCTACTCGACGGCCTGGAGCAATCAGGGTCACCCCGGCGTGCCAAAGGGCTACCTGGCGGATGGCCCGAACATCTACAACAACCCGTTGCTGTCCTGCACCACCCCGGCCAAGTGCTACCTGGACAACGACTCAAACTGGACGACGAACGAGAATGCCATCTACTGGAACGCGGATCTGGTTCTGGACGCGACTCTTGCCGCTCAGATTCCGTAGAGCGGGTAGGCGCGCGCCTGCCGGCGCGGTTCGACCCGGCTGAACGGCCTGCGATAGGGACGCACGCCGGATCGAACTCGGCCGCCCCTTCGAGGGCGGCCACGCGCCTCCGGCGGCCGCCGCATGACCCGCATTCGCCCTCACCGGCAGTGCACGATCACGCGGCGGTCGCCCCGCCGACCTGTTCAGCCGAGGAGCCGCTGTGCCCAGTACACGTGCCGGTTGTTGCCGAGGAAGACCAGGGAGACTGTGAGATCGGACGCGGCGATCGGTGCGATCGACGGCGGGATCATCGCGACGAACTCGACCGGTCCAGGCGCATCGGCGGCCATGGTGACGCCGCCGGAGTCTGTAGAGCGGTAGTCAGACAGCCAGGGATAGTCACCGATTCCGGCGCTGACCGCACCGTCCCAGCCCTGCCCCACCCTGTCCGGGTCCGGGCCTGTGCCCCAGATGCTGGCAGCCCGGTAGCGGGACCGCAGATCCTCGACGACAATCCAGTACTCACCGGCGTCCCGGGCATTCCTGGGCACCGAGTAACTCAGCTGGCCAGCGACGAGCTGCCACCCGGGGCCCAAAGGCGGCACGTTGAACGACTCCCGACTAGCACCCCACCCGGTGAGCGCCGGCCAGACGCTGTCGTTGTCCACCATTCGCACGACGACGTGCGCCGAAACCACCTCCGGACCGTACGGAGGCCTGTCGCGCCACCACCGGAAGCCTGCCCAGCCTCCGAGCAGTACGGCGACCACCAGCACTCCCGACACGATCCCAGGCCACTGCCGCCGATTACTCGTCCCGGTCACGGCAACCAGTGCACCACATCCGTGCGAGCGGGTGAACTGCGCGCCGCTGCCGAGGAGGGATTGTTCCCGGATCCGCGGCCTGTCCGGTGACGCGTGCCGCGATGCCGGGTGGGCTTCGCGACACTGCCAGCGATTCGGCGCAGTTTCTGCCTGGGTTGAGGGACTGTCGGGTTGGGTAGCAGGTATACCGAAGCCTGTTGTATCCAGGAAGGATCAATCGTGGGCATCGGTGTGAGTCTGTTCCTCATCGCCGCTGGTGCGATCCTCGCGTTCGCGCTCAACGTGCATGTTGGCGGCGTCAACATGGATGTGGTCGGCTGGATCCTGATGGCGGTCGGCGCCCTTGGCCTGGTCGTGACGACGTTCATCTGGGGCGGCCGTCGCGGCCGGGTCGTCAGCGATGAACCGACGACGTACCGCACAATCGAGGAGCGCCGGGGCTACGGACCGCCCGATGCCCTGTAGCCCTCTGGGGAGACAGCGCCGGCCGCTGCCGAATTGCCGGCCGCGGAGTTCGAGACCTCACGGGGTCGCGACGGCGGTGGCCGGTCTCGTGCAGTCCGAGTATTCGGCAGCGGTCAGCGCGACGGCGCCGCACCAGTACGCCCGGAAGGTGGCCGCGGTGATGCCGCCGATTCCGCTGCCGGAGTTGTAGAAGCGGATGTAGTCGTTGCGCAGCTCGGTGTTCTGGTTGAGTTCGATCTGGAGCTGCGCCAGCGAGGTGGCGTCGAATTCGGACAGCCCGTAGGTCTGGTCGAACGAGTATTCCAGGCTCCAGACGGGTGAGCTGGCGTGCAGGTTGAGCGCGTGGGCGGTGTAGTCGACCACGGTCTGCCGCGGCGTGACCCGCAGGACGTAGTACGCCGGGTTGTTGCTGAAGTACGGGGAGATGGAGGGTACGACCATGGCGGGTGCTGGCCGCTGACCGATGGCCAGGCGGTACGTGCTCATGTGGAGGTGCCCGAAGACCGTCAGGCCCCATGCCTTGCCGCGCAGGACGCTCAACAGCTGCGCCTGGTTCCCGGCGTCGAGCAGCCCCACGGGCGACCCGCCGCTCAGCGTGGAGAACACGTCGATGCCGAACGGGATGTGGCCGACCAGCCACGACCGGCCGTCTTCCGGCAGCTGTCGCGCGGTCGTCGTCAGCCACTGGAGTTCCTCGGCCGCGGGATCCTCGCCCGGCACACCGCACGAGTTGCGGTAGTTCGGCGACCAGTAGATGTCGTTGACCACCACCGCGTGGCCTCCGGTCGGCGTGCGCGCCTCGTACGAGCCGAGCTGCGGGAAGTCTTTCGCGAACCCAGGCGCGCGCCCGCCGCGGTTGACCAGGGGCTCCCATGCCTCGGCGAAGTTCTTCAGGAACTGGCTGTGCGGCGTGAGCTCGTAGTCGCCGCACGTCGTGTCGTTGTTGCCGAGGGCGACGATGAACTGTGACTTCGGGAAGGTGGCGTCGAACTCGTCGGCGAGGAAGGCGATCGTCTTGTCCGCGAAGGCTTCGTAGCCCTGCTGACTCTTGTCCGTGGCGAGCGCGTGGTAGTCGTCCTTGAACGCGTGGCTGAGGAAGTCGCCCGAGATCAGGACCGCGGGCGGCTTGGCCACGGTGCTGCCCATCGAGGCCAGAGACGAGGAGAGCAGCGCGTAGTTGGTGTCCTTCCCGTAGGCGCTCGGCTGCGCCGGCCCCTGCGTCAATATGCTGCCCCACTGCTGCGGCGGGACGGTGGCCAGTTTGTCGACGGTGGCGGTGTCGAGGCCGGCGAACGGGTCGAAGTGCACGTCGCTGAGGGCGAGCCACGCCGTGGTTCCGCCATCGCAGTGTCTTGCCCAGGTGCCGGCCTCCGTCCCGCACGAGGAGTTCGAGGCGTACGCCGCCGTGCCGGCGGCCGGCGCCGTGATGGTGATGCCGACGGCCGCCACCAGTACCAAGAAACTTCGGGCTCGCAGTCTCATCGGTCCCCCCGGAGTTTTGGGACAACGGGCGCTTCGACGCTATCCGCGCGCGGAGCGGTACACGCGGGAAAGGCTCGTTTTCCGACCGGAGGGGGAATCCAAGCGGCAGCCGTGACGTGGAGCGGTCTCCGTGTCGGGAACCGGAGCGGCAACGATGGGTCCGTTCAGGTGCCGGCGGAGACGATTGCCTGCGGCGACTCCGGCTCAGGTGGTGGATGTTCGAAGTACCCGCGGATCGTGGCGATCGTCGGCAGGATCAGCATCATCTTGAAAGCCAATGCCAGCGCACCCACTCGCGAGTCCGATGTCGCGAGCGGCTCCTGCCATCGCAGCGCCTTCGGCGCGTCGAACCCCGGGGCGAGGCTCGCCGCGTGCCAGGCGTAGAAGGCAATCCAATGCCCGAACGAGACGCCGGCGACGCCGAGCCAGCCCAGTTCCGACATCACAGGTGTCAGGATCAGGAAGGGTACGCACACCGCACCGACGAGTACGGCGTAGAAGCCGCCGAGCCCACGTATCCCGAGCGGTCGCAGTTGCGCGAAGAGCTCGGACCGCTGCGCCGCGGGGGAGAAGGGCCAGAACCCCGCCCGGAGGTTGGGTCCGTCCAGCACGAACCCCAGACCGTACAGGTTGGTGGCGGTCGGGTCGTCCGGTAGGCGCCGCACGTCGTCGTATGGCCGGAAGTACCCGCTGACCGCGGTCACGATCGGGAGTACGGCGACCGCCTTGAACAGCACCACGAGCACGCCGATGCGCCAGTCCCGGTACGCCAGCGGCATGTCCCAGCGCAGCGTGCCTGTCAGGTTCAGCACCGGCACCGTGTCCAGCGCCTGCCAGCTGTAGAAGGAAAGCCAATCGAGCACACCGATCCGGCCACCGGGCGTGGCGGTCCACCGGTGGGCGGGTAGGGCGCCGCTGATGCTGCTGAACAGGCAGATGGCCGAGGCCACAGACAGCGCGAAGAAGGCGGTGAGGCCGCTTGCGCCCAAGGGACGCAGCCGGCCGTACAACCAGGCGCGGCGGCGGCGGGAGACGAAGGTACGCAGACCATAGAGCAGCAGCACACCCGCTGCGAGATAGCCCAGGACGATGTGCCACCACGTGTCAAGGTCAAGTCCGATGGAGGGCGTCATCATCGGTACGACCGCGATGCCCGCCGCGAAGAACGCCAGGTTCAGCGCCGAGATATCGAAGATGATCTCGACGAGGGCGTTGAGTGCGGCGCACCAGCGCGCGAACGGCGACAGCAGCGGCACGTCGCGGCGCTTGAGCTTCGCCCACTGGTCGGAAAGCCATTCGGCGAGTACCAGCTCCCACAGCTTGTACAGCCCATAGAGCACACCGATGATGCCGAGGCAGACGAGCAGGACGAAGACGGTCGTCACACCGTCAAGTTATGGCATGCCACGGGCACCCCGCGCCGCTTGTGTCGGGTGTCGGATGAGCACGATATCGCTACGACGCGAGCCGCGCGCGGACCGCCGCCGCTCCGAAGTTCCCGGGCCGGTACACACATCTGGGTCGGTTGAGCCCGATGCCGCTTGAGGTCGACGGTGGCGGCCGGAACAATCTTGTCGATCATTGTCAACGTGGCGGCTCTCGCCGGTGTCTAGCAAGTGTCATGGATGCCATCGGGGAGGTTGGGTGGGACAGGAACCGGGTACCGGGTTCGACGACTTTGTTCGGGGACGAGCCGGTGCGCTGCTGCGTTCGGCGTATCTGCTGACTGGGGATCGGCACGCGGCCGAGGATCTGCTGCAGGACGCTCTGGAGCGGGTTTACCGGCGGTGGTCGCGGATCGCGACTTCGCCCGAGGCGTACGCCCGGCGGGCGTTGGTCAATGGCGCCACGAACCGCTGGCGGCTGCGGCGACGACGCCCCGAGGCGCCGCTGATCGACGCGCATGATCCGGCTGACCCGGATCATGCCGGCCGGGTCGCGCTGCGCGCGGTGGTTGAAAATGCTCTGCGGGAGCTGCCCGCCCGCCAGCGCGCGACCGTGGTCTTGCGCTACTTCGACGACCTGAGCGAGGCCGAGGTCGCGTCGTTGCTGAATTGCTCGGTCGGGACCGTGAAGACCCATGCCTCGCGTGGCTTGGCCCGGCTGCGTACCGCCCTGGGCCCGACCTTCGACGCGCCCGTCTCACCATCTGGGAGGAACTCGTGAACAGCGCGGACGAGCGCGACATCCGCAACGTCATGTCGGAGGTCACCCGGGACCTGGAGCCGTCGCCGGTGCTGATGGAGCTGGTCCGGCGCAAAGTTCGGAGACGGAATCGGCAGCACGGACTCCTGGCGGCAGCGGCGGCGGTCGTACTGCTGGTGGCCGTCGGCGGCGTACTCGCGTTGCGTCCCTGGCACGCGGACAACCGGTACGACGCGCCGCTGGCTCCCATCCCCGGCTTCGACCAACCGACCCGCGGGGACCTGGCCGGCGACAACCGTTACGCAGACGACGTCACCACGGCATGGGGGGCCTGGGCCCGCCAGTGGCAGGTCGCCAAGGGCAACTCGTACCGGGTGACCGAGCTGGGGGCGACGAATCTGACCTGGGCGCTGAACACCCCGGCGGGCCGGGTCGCCGTGATCGAGCAAGAGCTGACGGTGTCCGAGGATCACGTGGACCATCCCGGCGTCGCGATCGGCTATCTCACCGACATCGTGGGCAGGCCGCACGTGGTCGACGCACTGTGGGAGCCGTTGGACCAGCCGCTGGAGCAGTTGCCGTTCCCGGGAGGGACCGGTGGCATGCTCGCCGGGGCGGACCGCTCGGTACTGGTGGTCTTCGACCCGGGCGGCCCCGTCGGGTACTCGGTGAAACGCACCTACCACCCGGACGGTCAGATAACCCGGGACGACTGGAAGCCGCTGCACTTCACGGGGGGCGTTGCCGTAGTTCGGGTACCGCCGCGGGCCGACCAGGGCGCGATCGCCGTCGCACCGCGGCCCTACGGGCAAAGCCAACCGCTCTGGTTGGTCAACACCGCCGACAACGCCGGGATCTACCAGGTCGGGACCGTGCCGAGCCGGGATCAGAATCGACCCGACGGCCGGCTCAACTGGGACACCTACCACCTGAACGGGCCCAACCCGGGCACCAACGAGTGCCTACGGTTGCCCTCCCCCGTCAGCTACCCGACGCGTAGCCCCTTCACGGATCCACTGGGCGCCTCGGAGATAAGCGAAGGGCCTTTCACTGCCTGCGGAACGACGCCGGACGGCAGCGGCGTCACGATCGGCGACGCGGTACTGCCTGGCGACCCGGCCTTCCTCTGGTACGCGCTTCGCTCGCCGGCCGGCACGATCCGGTACGGGTACGTGGGACCGTTCGACGCGTCCGCCCCGCTGCCGGTCAAGGTGACTCTCCCGAGCGGGCAGGGCTATGTCGTGGCCCGCAAGGGTGCGGTACTGAGCTACCGGATCAACAACGGGCCGTGGCAGGGGGCACGGGAGAATGCCGCGCTGGTGCCAGCCGAGGCCACCGCGGTCCAGGTCGCGACGAACGGGTCGAGCACGGTCGTTCCACTGGGCTGACCGGCGCTGATCTGAGTAGCAGCTTCCACCGACACAACAGCTTCCACCGACGCGGCGCCTTGCCATTGGAGCAGGGCGCCGCGTCCGGCCACCCGTCGAGTCGCCACGCGTGCGCGATCGAACGGGAGCTGTATCCGTGCTGTCGTCAGCGAGCGAACTTCTCGATGGCGGCCGGGGTGACAGGGGTGAAGAAGTTGACGAGGTTGCCGTCGGGGTCGCGGCACAGCAGTGACCGGTTGCCCCACGGCATCGTGGTGGGCTCGTTGACGAAATCCTCGACGAAGCTGGCCAGGTTTTGATGCACACCGTCCACGTCGTCGACGAGGAACTCGATGATGACGGTGCGGTTGTCGGCCGGACGGGCGGAGCCAGGCGCGAACAGCGAGACGGTGCGGGTGCTGCCGATCGCGAGAGTGCCGGAGGCGGTCCGTAGCTCGGCGAAGTCCTCGGTGGCCCAGTCCGCCCGCACTCCCGTGGCTCGCTCGTAGAAGTCGACGAGGCGCGCGACGTCTTCCGTGATGATGCGGATCGAGACGAGGTTCATGGTGATCTCCTTGATCGGTGGAGCGGTTCGACGCCACGCTATTACGAATACTGGACAGAAACGGTCCAGTATTCGCGCTAGGTTTGGTACGTGGCTCGACCTACCGCTCAAGTCCTTACCCTGCTGGAACTCCTGCAGTCGGGCGGCATCCGGACGATGGCCGAACTCGCCGACCGGCTCGGCGTCGACGGGCGCACCGTGCGGCGGTACGTGGACCACCTGATCGACCTCGACGTGCCCGTCGAGGCGGTGCGCGGCCGCTACGGCGGGTACCGGCTCGCTCCCGGATACCGCATGCCTCCGCTCATGCTCAGCGACGACGAAGCCCTCGCTGTGCTGCTCGGCCTGGTCGCCGGTCGCCGAACGGGGTTGATGACGACGGCCGGTACAGCGAGTGAGACGGCAGCGGCCAAGATCCGCAGGGTACTGCCCGATCGGCTCGCCCGCAGACTCGACACCGTGCTCGAATCCCTCGCCTTCACGGCTGAGCCCGGCGAATTCGCCGCCCCGCAGACCGTGGTGCTGCTCGCTATCGCCGATGCGGTGCGCCATCGCCGGCCGATTTCGATCAGGTACACCGCCGCCGACGGCCGGCGCAGTGAACGTACGCTGCACGCGTACGGGCTGGTCGCCCATTCGGGCCGGTGGTATGTCACGGGTGCGGACCCCGAGATCGCCGAGGACCGGACATTTCGGCTGGATCGCATCACTGACGCGAGAACCCTGCCCGGCTCGTTCGAGCCGCCCGCCGGACTCGATCCGGCGCAGCGCGTCCTCTCGGGGCTCGCCAAGGCCCCGTACCGGCATGAAGTGACCCTGCGGATCCAAGCGACGGCCGAGCAGATCCGCGCCCGACTTCCCGCCAGCGTCGCGAGCGTGGAGGAGCTCCCGTCGCCGGCGGACGGGGACCGGCAGACCGAGGGCTGGCTGCGCGTCGAACTGCGGGCGGAACGGCTCGACTGGTTGCCTGGGGTGCTCGCGTCGCTCGACCGGCCGTTCGTCATCGAACGGCCGGATGAACTCCGCGGCCTCGTTGTCGCGCTGGCCGACCGGCTCGCGAACTCCGCCCGCTCGCCGCGGTGACTGCCGGACGCATCCGGCGCGATGGGCGACGCCGGGGCTGAAGTCCCTGCCACGCCGACTCCACGCCGACTCCACGCCAACTCCGTGCCGCCCGCCCGGCCCCGTCTCGAGGACGAAGTCCGCAAGACTGTCGGACCCGTCGGGCAAGATGAGGGCATCAACGCCGCGTGAGCACGGCAGCAGTGGGGCCTTCCCGCGCACAGGGGTGGGCGCGGCTGCGACGGGCTCGTGGGTCATGGGGTTCATCACGGGCCGGCAGCGAAACTGGATCGTCACCGAGAGGCGGTAGGTGGATCGTCATGGCAGGGATCCGGCAGATCCTGTTCATCCAGGGCGGCGGCGCGGGCGCGCACGATGAGTGGGACGACAAGCTGTTCGACAGCCTGAGGCGGCAGCTGGGCGAGGGGTACGAGGTCCGTTACCCACGCATGCCCGACGAGGGCGACCCGAGCTACGCCAGGTGGAGCGCGGCCATCCGACGGGAGCTGACGGACTTGGACGACGGCGCGGTCGTCGCCGGTCATTCGGTCGGCGCGACGATCCTCATCAACGTGCTCGCTGATCGGCGACCGGAACCGGAGCTCAGCGCGATCGTGCTGATCGCCGCTCCGTTCGTCGGTGCGGACGGCTGGCCCGGCGACGAGTTCGAGCTGCCACACGACCTTGGCGCGAGGTTGCCGCGAGGCGTGCCGGTGCACGTGTTCCATGGGCTCCAGGACGAGACCGCCCCACCGTCGCACGCCGACCTGTATGCCCGCGCCATCCCGCAGGCACAGGTGCACCGGCTGCCCGGGCGCGATCACCAACTGAACAACGACCTGAGCGAAGTGGCGAAGACGATGACGACCTCGGGTTCGATACAGGTGGGTGTTGACGAGTAAGTCACCACGCGCACTGAAACGGGACGCTGAGGTGAAGTGGCACGACGTAGTGGCCGCTCGGCGGTAGAAGAGAGAGACCGAGAACTGGCGGATGGAACAATCGACCGGTGGATGACGGGCTGGCAACGGCGTTGGAGCGCGTCCGGGACGCGTTCGCCCAATAGCCTCTTCGGCCGGTGCTTGACGGTTGCCCGCATTGTCGGGGCTCCGTACTGGTCGACGAGGTGCTGGTCGACGAGCATGACCTGTTCTCTTTGTCCATCAGCCTCGGCGGGACCATCGGCGGTCGCGACGATGTGAAGAGCCTGCTGCCCCTGTTGCTGGAGCGAATGGTCACGTCGATGGAGCTCGACCCAGGGGTCGTTCTCGGCATGCTGCCCCGCGAGGAGTGGCGCACGTGGCCCGAAGCCGAGCAGGAGTCGGTTGACAGCTACCTCGACGCGGTGTGGCGTTCGTTGCTGGCGGCGTACCCGTCGAACGTCGGTTCGTTCGTCGACACGGTGACCTTCCTCGTCGCCGTCTCCACCGCCGAGAGCGTCGACCGATTCCTCGACGTCTGGGATGACACGCTCGGCTCGGCGGCGGATCGCCACCTGGCGGATACCGTGAACGGACTCAACTTCGCGGCGCGGGGGCCGCGCACTCTGGACGCCTGGCTGCGCCGTGCAACGGTTCGAGACCGGCTGTACGAAGCATTCGAGCGTGACCACGACTCCAACTGGGCCGACGATCTCGCGCAAGCATACGATCTCCTCTGAAAGCCGTAACGGACCGCTGGCAACGGCTGGTTCAAACCCCGACCTCGGGCTCATCGCGGCCCCAGGCGTGCCGAGTCGCTCTCGGCTTTTCCGGAGAGCGCCAGTAGCCTCAGGTGATGCCGATCGATGTTGTGTTTGAGACCCATGCGTTGAGCGAAGACAACGAGCGTGGCATCGTCACCGGTTGGCTGCCCGGTCGCCTCTGCGAGCGCGGCCGCGTCAACGCCGCAGACATGGGCCGACGGCGACGCGACGACGGCATCGCCGCGGTGTTCACCTCGGATCTGCGCCGCGCGGTGGAGACGGCAGAGATCGCTTTCGGCGACACCGGCATTCCGATCCTGTACGACTGGCGGCTGCGCGAGTGTGACTTCGGGACGCGCAACGGTTCACCCGTGGCTGAGGCTAAAGGGGACCGCCTGGACTACTGCGATCGTCCCTATCCCGGCGGCGAAAGTCATAGTCAGGCGATCGCCCGGGTGGCGCGATTTCTCGCCGATCTGCCGACCAGGTGGGCTGGGCGCCGCGTCATGGTGATCGGACACCTCGCGACGTACCGGGCGTTGGAACACGTGACGACCGGACGTTCCGTGCGGGAACTGGTCGCGGCCAGCTTCGAGTGGCAAGCCGAAGGGTGGGAGTATCGGCTTGCCTGGTCTCTGAAGCAAAACCATCGCTGAGCGGATCGCCGTCACGTTGGTGTGGTCCGAGGCCGGCGGGAGCGCCCACTGAGCACCCGCCGGGGCGTTCTACCGTCGGCCGGAACGGGCGCCGACCCGGGTCCGGGATGAGAAGGCCGCCGCACCCGAGCTCCGGCCGGGTGTCGAGGCCGTGGCCCCGGAGCGGGATGGAGCCGCCGAGGGTAGCGGCGCGGCAGGGGTACCAGAAGCACGGGAGGGCTTGCGACGCGACCGGCCGCCGGACGGCGCGGACGTCGCGGAACGGCCGGACGGCGCGGGTGTGGCGGAGCGCCCGGACGGCGCCGGTGTGGCGGAACCGCCGGCCGGTGGTTCGATGAACGACCGCTGGCCCGGCGCGATGTCGGTCAGCAGTGCGTCACCCGGTCGCAGCCGGGTGGTCGTGGCGGTGATGCCTGCCCGGCGGGTCAGGTCACGGACCTCGGATACCTGGTCATCGGTCATGAGGGTGACCACGGTTCCCCGCGCGCCCGCGCGTGCCGTCCGACCGGACCGGTGCAGATACGCCTTCGGTTCGACCGGCGGGTCGGCGTGGATGACCAGGGAGACGCCGTCGACATGGATGCCGCGGGCGGCGATGTCGGTGGCGACCAGGGCCTGCGCTTTGCCGTCGGTGAAGGCGAGCAGGTTGCGCGTGCGCGCGGACTGGGCCAGGTTGCCGTGGAGTTCTACCGCCTGGACGCCGGCGGCGACGAGCCGACGAGTCAGGGTTTTCGCTCCGCGTTTGGTGCGGGTGAACACCAGCGTTCGCCCCGGTGCGGCCGTGAGATCGGCGAGGACGGGAAACCGGTCCTCGGACCTGACGTGCAGGACGTGGTGCGTCATCGTGTCCACCGGCGACAGTGACGAGTCGACGCTGTGCGTGGCCGGGGTGGTGAGGAACCGCCGTACGAGCACGTTCACTTCGGCGTCGAGGGTGGCCGAGAACAGCATGCGCTGTCCCGACGGCGGGGTTTGGTCGAGCAGGCGTCGCACGACAGGGAGGAATCCGAGGTCGGCCATGTGGTCGGCCTCGTCCAGCACGGTGATCTCGACCGCGTCGAGGCTGGCCCGGCCCGCGGCGACGTGGTCGGCGAGCCGGCCCGGGCAGGCGACGAGGATGTCGACACCGGCGCGCAGGCCGGCGATCTGGCCGGCGGGGCTGACCCCGCCGAAGATCGTGAGGGTACGCAGGGAGAGTGCCTCGGCCAGCGGGATGATCGATGCCTGAATCTGGCTGGCGAGTTCGCGGGTGGGTGCCAAAATCAGCGCACGTGGCCGACCCGGCCGCCGCGGTGCGGGTCTGGCGGCCAACCGCGCCAGCACGGGAAGGACGAATGCGTAGGTTTTTCCGGAGCCGGTCCGGCCACGGCCGAGCACATCGCGTCCGGCCAGGGCGTCGGGCAGCGTCGCTGCCTGGATCGGGAACGGCTTGGTGACGCCGGCCACGGCGAGCGCTTTGACGAGCTGGGTCGGCAGACCGAAGTCGGTGAATGTTACTGGTTTGCGGGAAGTGGTGTGAGCACGGCGGCTCGTCATGAAGTCTCCGAAGATGGAAGGTCGTCCTGCCCGGCGCGGACCCGAGTGGCCGCGGCACACGGTGGTCGACATCGAACGCGATCCGCGGAAACACAGAGCGAACCGCCGGGTCAACGTTACCCGCACCGTCCGCCGACCCGGCTCGGGGCCCGCCAACCCCTTGCCGGGCCGCCCGTCGGCCGTCCTCGCCGGGCCGTCCTCGCCCGTGCTACGTCCTGTACCGGAACCGGATGCGGCCGCGGGTGAGGTCGTACGGGCTGAGTTCCACGAGCACCCGGTCATACGGCAAGATCTTGATGTAGTTCTTCCGTATCTTCCCGCTGATGTGTGCGAGCACCTTATGTCCGTTTTGGAGCTCCACCCTGAAAGTGGCGTTGCGCAGACACTCGATGACGGTGCCCTCGACTTCGATGCCCCGTGCTGTTCCTGTCATCTTCTTGTACCCCTCTGGTCGGTGGCTCGGCCATTCCGTGCGTTACCGGGAACCGACGCTCGCGCATCGGATCGGCCCGTGATCAACGGCGCACCAGCTCCAGGTTGCTGCTCGCGCGCCGGGCGCCGAGGCCCTCGAACAGTGCCATGGCCGCACCGTTGGACTCGTCTACCTCGGCCCATGCCGTCTCGATTCCCGAGCGATGCAGCGAACCGAGCACGTGGGCCAGCAGCGCCCGAGCGATACCGTGGCGGCACAGGTCGGCCCGGACCGCGACCAGACCGATCCGTGCCTGCCGGCGCCGCGGTACCACCCGGACCAGTCCCACGTACCGATCGGACTCGGCTGCTACCGCGTACTTCGACAGGTCGAGTAGAGAAATGCCGTCCGGCCGGGCCAGCACTTCGGCCGGCATCGAGTCCCAGCCGATGGTGGCCTGGACTTCGTCGCGGATCGCGTTGTACAGCTCGCCCAGCGGGGCTCTTTGCGCCGCGCCGACGGGAATGATGCGCACGCCCTCCGGCCGGAGCACGGAGTCGAGCCCCGTGATCTGAGGGTCGGTGGACACGACGTACTCCCACTCGCGGCGCCGGGTCGTGAAGCCCGCTCGCTGCCAATTGGACGTCAGGTCGATGTCAGCCTCGTCGACCACCGTGTACAGCGGCTTCGATAGGTCCGCCAGCATGACCTCGGCGAGTTGGTCGAAGACCGCGTCCTGCCACGAGTCGATGCTGAGGAAGATCCGCCCGTCGGGCCTGCGTGAGGCGTCGCCGCGGCCGATCACCTGGTCGTCTTCCAGGGCGTGCCATTGCCTCTCCGCGACCTGGGTAACCACTACCGCCTGGTCGCCCACACGGGACGTGGAATGCACAGAATTCATAGGTTGTCGCCTTCCGAGATCGCCTTGTTGTCGAGGCGCTCCCGGCGACTCCTACGTCAACCGCCCAACCGTGACGACGAGGGGAGCACCCACGTGCGTACAACGTTCATGGGTCTCACCTCCTCGCGTGGTGTCACGGTCCCGCGACCCTATCAGCCCGACGGTCCTTTACCCAACCGGATTTCCCATCTCCCTGTGTGACAGGCCGCCAGTGCCCTCTTCTGTCGCTGGCCGGAGCGAGGTGCGGGTCAGACCTCGACGGGGACCGGTTCAACGTCGGGCTGGATGCCGGCACGAGTGACGGTCACGTAGCCGACCAGGACGACGATCGCGACGGTGGCGAGGGCCGTCACGGTGCCGTCACCGAAGCCCAGGCCGCCGTCGGGGTGGTGCGGCTTGCCGAGCCAGTCGGCGATCGAGGCGCCCAGCGGGCGGGTCAGCACGTAGGCGATCCAGAACGCGGCGATGCCGTTGAGTCCGAGCCGGCGGCCGATGGCGGGCAGCGCGATGAGAACGGCGAACAGCACGGCGGAGGGGAAGTAGCCCAGGTGCATGCTGGCTGCGGTGAGGTCTCCGGCCGCGGTACCCAGGGCAAAGGTGAGGAGCACCGTGACCCAGTAGTAGATCTCCCGGCGCGGGGTCACGATGCTGTGGATGGACAGCGTCCCCTCGGCGCGGTGCCAGAGGACGAACACGATGGCGAGTGCCACGGCGTAGAACGCGGTGGATCCGGCGTACGGGGCGCCCAGGGCCACGTGCAGCGCGTCGGCGGCCATGGTGCCGAACACCGCCACCATCGCGACCGCGAACCAGTACACCGGCGCGATGTACCGGCGGGCACGCAGCTGTAGCGCCAGGGCCACCACGAGACCGATGACCCCGATCGCGCCGGCCAGTACCAGGCTGACGGTACCGAGGTAGTCGGAGGCGGCCTCGCCCATGCCGGTGGTCAGTACCTTGATCAGCCAGAACATGGCGGTGATCTCCGGTACCTTCGCGCGCATGGGTAGGCGCGGCGTGCCGGTCACGGTGGTGCTGGGTCGCATCGAACTCCGCCCTCTCCTAGATCAGCCCGGCTGCACACTACTACATCCTGTAGGATGCCCGGACGGCGGTCGACGCGGGCGGCGGTCGACGCCTGCGCCGTCACCGCCGCGGATAACGATTCGTGTTTGCCGGCACGTCGAAGATTATTGGCGTTAACCTGCGCGAACGGTCAGGCTGAAGTCGTGCGGCTGATCATCTGCGGCGAGAGCAACCCGATCGACGACTGGCGCCGGCTCTACCGGGATCGGGGACCGGTCGACATCCGGTTGAGCGATGAGGCCCGGACGGCCGTCATTCGGTCATCCGAGCTCACGATGCGCCTGTTGAGGTCGGGCGAGCCAATCTACGGGGTCAACACCGGGTTCGGGCGGCTTGCGTCGCGGCGCATCCCGGAGCCGGACATCGAGCGGCTGCAGCGTAACCTGGTCCTCTCGCACACGGTCGGTGTCGGACCGCCGCTCCGGGACGCCGTCGTTCGCCTGGTGCTCGCGCTGAAGGTCGCGGCCCTGGCCCGAGGCGCGTCCGGCGTCCGTCCGGTCGTCGTCGACACGCTGATCGAGATGGTCAATCGCGGCGTCCTTCCGGTGATTCCGGGCCAGGGGTCGGTGGGCGCGTCCGGAGATCTGGCCCCGTTGGCCCACCTGGCGGCAGTGCTGATCGGTCGGGGGAGTGCTGTCTTCGCCGGGGAGGTCCGGCCGGGCGCGGAGGCGTTGCGGATGGCGGGCATCGAACCGCTCGTCCTCGGCCCCAAGGAGGGCCTGGCACTGGTCAACGGAACCCAGGTGTCGACGGCGCTCGCCCTCGCCGGGCTCTTCGAGACGGAACGCGTGATGGCTACCGCCCTTGCGGTGGGTGCCATGTCAGTGGAGGCGGCTCTGGGGTCGACCGCGCCGTTCGGCCACGCTGTCCAGGCCCTCCGGCCGCACCCGGGCCAGTTGCGCATCGCGTCCGTCCTCAGGCAGCTGCTGTGCTCCGGCGACTTCCGCGAGGCGAGCCGGGCGGGCGTGCGGGTACAGGACCCGTACTGCCTGCGCTGTCTGCCGCAGGTACTCGGAGCGTGCCTGGACCTCGTCGAACATGCCCGAACGACGTTGGCGATCGAAGCCGGCAGCGTGACGGACAACCCGGTCCTGCTCGCTGACACCGAGGAGATCGTCTCCGCGGGCAACTTCCACGGCGAGCCGGTCGCCTTCGCGGCCGACATGCTGGCGATCGCTCTCTCGGAGATCGGCGCCATGTCCGAGCGCCGGACCGCCTTTCTCCTTGACCAATCGCTCAGCGGGCTGCCGGCGTTCCTGACCGGGGACAGCGGCGTCACGTCGGGATTCATGAGCCTGCAGATCACCGCGGCCGCGTTGGCGTCCGAGAACAAGCAGCGGTCGCACCCGGCCTCGGTCGACAGCATCCCGACCGTTGGCAACCAGGAGGACTTCGTGTCGATGGCCACGCATGGTGCCCGGCGGCTGGCGGACATGGCAGACAACGCGAGTGCCATCCTCGCGATCGAACTGCTCGCCGCTGTCGAGGGGATGGACCACCGGCCGGGAATGCGTTCGTCGGACCCGCTGGAAGAGGCCCGGCGACTGGTCCGGAGCCAGGTGCCGTCCATGGCCGACGACTGGGAATTCTCTCAGGCCGTCACCGCGTCGAACGCGTTGGTGCGCCACGGCGCCGTCGCGAACGCCGCCGGCATTCGCGCGGAGACCCACCTCACCACCGCTTCAGGAGCGGATCCGAGATGACCTCACGAAGCGCCCTCGTCCCCGTCGACCTGTACCGGCAAGACCCGTCCCGGCCATTCACCGGTACCGAGTACCTGGCCTCGCTGCGTGACGACCGGGCCGTTTACCTCAACGGCGAGCGGGTTGCCGACGTGACCACCCATCCGGCGTTCCGCAACGCAGCCCGTTCGATTGCCCGCTTGTACGACGCTCTGCACGAGGGCGACCAGCGCGACGTGCTGACCACGGAGACGGACACCGGAAACGGTGGGTACACGCACCGCTTCTTCAAGCCGGCGCGCTCGGTCGAGGACCTGCGGGCCCAACGCGGGGCGATCGGAGCGTGGTCCCGGATGACGTACGGCTGGATGGGGCGCACGCCCGACTTCAAGGCCGCGTTCACCAACACGCTCGGTGGCAACGCACAGTTCTACGGCGAGTTCGCCGACAACGCGCGCACGTGGCATCGCTGGTCGCAGGATGCGGTGCCGTTCATCAACCACGCCATCGTCAACCCGCCGGTCGACCGGGGAAGCCCGGCGGAGACCGTTCGCGACGTCAATGTCCGGGTGGTCGAGGAACTGGCGGGTGGGGTGGTCGTCTCCGGTGCGAAGGTGGTGGCGACCGGTGCGGCCCTGTCGCAGGTCAGCTTCGTGGGGCAGAGCGGGTCGTCGGACAGTGCGGATCCGGAGATGGCGATCATGTTCATGATGCCGATGAATTCGCCGGGCTGCACGCTCGTCTGTCGCGCGTCGTACGAGGGCAACGCCGCCGCCTCGGGTTCGCCGTTCGACTACCCACTCTCGAGCCGGTTCGACGAGAACGACGCCATCTTCATCCTGGACAACGTCTTCGTACCGTGGGAAAACGTGCTGGTCTACCGGGACCTGGACCGGGTGCGGCGCTTCTATCGCGAGTCCGGATTCATGCAGGGATTCTGCCTGCAGAGCTGCACGAGGTTCGCGGTCAAGCTGGACTTCATGGCCGGCCTTCTGGCCCGTGCCCTGCACGTCACCGGTGGCGACGTGTTCCGAGGCAATCAGGTCCTGCTGGGCGAGGTCGTGGCTCTCCGGAACACGTTCTGGGCCCTGTCCGACGCGATGGTCGGCAGCGCCGATCCATGGGTCGACGGCACGGTGCTGCCCAACCAGCAGGCGGCGTTCGCCTATCGCGTGTCCTCGCCCGATGCCTTCCCCCGGGTGCGGGAGATCGTGCAGAAGATCGTGGCGTCCGCCCTGATCTATCTTCCGGCCACCGGCTCTGATCTGTACGACGACCAGATCGGCGCCTACCTGGAACGCTACGTTCGCGGCTCGAACGGAATCGGTGCCGCCGAGCGGATCAAAGTCATGAAGCTGTTGTGGGACACCATCGGCACCGAGTTCGCCGGCCGGCACGAACTCTACGAACGCAACTACGCGGGCAACCACGAGGAGGTGCGGCTGCAGTGCCTGCGCTCCGCACAGGGTTCCGGGCTGATGGACGGCCTGACCGGCCTCGTCGATCAGTGCCTGGAGGACTACGACGAACACGGCTGGCGAACCCCGGCGTGGGTTGCCTCCAACGCGCCGCGCTACTTCGGCGTCGATCCCGGTGTGGAGAGCATGGCCTGATGTTCGACGTGCGGTTGCTTCAGACACTCGTCGCGGTGGCGGAGCACAAGAGTTTCGTCCGGGCGGCGCAGGCCCTGCACGCCACCCAGCCGGGTGTCTCGCAGCAGATTGCCCGGCTGGAGGCGCATCTCGGCGTGCGGCTGTTCACTCGCGGCGCCGGGCCGGTCGAGCTCACCCCCTCGGGTGCGCAGGTTCTGGCCCGGGCACGGCACATTCTCGCCGCGGTCGCCAGGCTGGAATCCGAGGCCGAGGCGTGGGCGGGCGGGTATGCGGGTGCGATCAGCGTCGGCCTGTCCACCTCGGTGCTGGCCAGCGCTCTGCCGTCGCTGCTGAGGGAGTTCCGGCAGCGCCGGCCGGAGTTCCGGCTGTCCATTACCGTACGCCCGGCCGACGAGCTGTTCCCTCAGCTCGACCTCGGGGCGCTCGACGCCATCCTGACCACCCTGCCCGCCGACAGCTCCGAGTACCTCTGCCATCGGGTCGCCGTCCAGCGGCTCGGAATCGCGGTGCCGGCCGATC
Organism: Rugosimonospora africana; assembly: GCF_016862975.1. Lineage (GTDB taxonomy): Bacteria > Actinomycetota > Actinomycetes > Mycobacteriales > Micromonosporaceae > Rugosimonospora > Rugosimonospora africana. Next base: position 34,622 of record NZ_BONZ01000050.1, on the reverse strand, counting down.
ACCCGGTCGCTCAACGCGCCTCGGTCGGTATCGACGAGGTCTTCGACGAACGCTTCATCGTGGTACCGAGGACTCAGCACCGCGCGATCCATGACAAGCTCATCGCCAGGTTCGAGAGCGCCGGCCGCGTCCTGGACATCGCGGGCGAGGAGGTCGGGTTCCCGAGCGTGCTCGCCCGCATAGGACTGGGTGAAGGCGTGGGGCTGGTGCCGACCGGGCTGAGTACGCCCGGCACCGGAGTGGTCGTCGTTCCCCTCGACGAAGAGGACTTCGTCCTGCCGATCTGCTACGTGGTCCGGCGCGATGCGGACAGCGCTGCCGTGCGGGTCCTCTTCGAGGAGATTGCCGCCGCCGCGGAGGCGGCCCGAGGCGGAGGGGGAGTGCCGGCCACGTTGTCGACACCGAGTCCGGCACCGAGCCCGACACCGGGTCCGGCACCGAGCCCGACACCGTCCTGCCGGGCGGCGCGCCATGATCACTAAATTCCCCATCGTCACCGGCGATCAGCGGAGCCGGATCATCGAGGCCGGGACGGGTAGCCGGGAGATCTGGCTCGTGCACGGCATCGGCGGTCGTGCCGACCGCTGGCGGCCGTGCATGCAACGGCTGGCGCAGGCCGGGTACCGTGTCCGAGCCGTCGACCTGCCCGGGCACGGCTTCGCGTCGAGGACCCCGGGGCACAGGTACAGCGTCGCGGCGTTCTCGGCTTTCCTTCTCGACACCCTCCGGGACAATGTCGAGGGATCGTCCCTGGCTCTGGTCGGCGCCTCGTTCGGTGGGCAACTCGCGCTCCGCGCGGCGCTTGAGTTCCACGCGCGGGTCCCCGATCGGCGGCTCGACGCGCTGGTGCTCTGCGCCCCCACGGGCGTCACGCCGCTCGGATCGTCGCTGTGCGAAGGGCTCGCCGACGGGCTGGACCGGATCGGCCGCGGTCGGGCGGGCAACGGTCGGGCGGGCGGCGGTCGGGCGGGCAGCGATTGGGCCGACAGCGGTCAGGTGGGCAGCGGTCAGGTGGGCAGCGATCCGGTTCGCGCGCGCCTGGGCTTCGTGACCGGGCTGACCGGTCACGAGCTCGACCTGTTGGTCGAGGAGGAGCAGCGTGTCATGTCGCTACCGGGCACCGCAGAGGCCCTCGCCGGGATCGCGGCCATGGTTCGCGGCGAACTCGACGCTGAACCGTTGGTCGGGCGGCTTGCCGAGCTGGCGGTCTCGCTGCCGGTCCTGCAGATCTGGGGTGAGGACGACCGCTATATTCCCGCCGAACTGGGCCGCCGGATCGCCGACCAGGTGCCGGAGCTGACATCCGTGGTGCTTCCAGGCACCGGTCACATGCCGTACCTGCAACAGCCGGAATCCTTCTGTGAGCGGATAATCCGCTTCCTGAAAGGCTGATTCCCCTTTGCCTGGTGGGCTTGCCGGCCATGGCCGGGCGCAGGGCGGAAGCAACCGCCGTTCCCCTGCATCCGGAGGCCGGCGTAGTCCCCCTGTGCGGCGACCGCGCCCAGCTGGACCTGATGACTCCAGGTCAGGCTCGTGTTGGAGGTGTGGGCGTAGCTGAGTAATCCGTAGCCGGCGTACCTATACCTGGGCGTTTCGCGACCTTACTGGTCGTCTGTCGGGTGTGGACGGTGAGCGAGCGGCTGAGCCGCGGGCGGGCTCCGTTTCACAGCGGATACACAGGCGCTCTTAGCGAGCTCACAGCAACGCCACAGCAGGTTGCGAGCCGGGTCTCGAATGCTGGCCGTCATGCCCAAGTACGAGCGCACATCAACCAGTCGGCCGGCCGGGAGGATGCCCGGGCAACTGGTGCGTGTCGAGCCGGAGCCGATGCGCCACACCACGGCCGTCAGCCCCACCCGGGACGGCACACCGGAAACGCCGGTGCTGGACGTGGTCATCCCCGTCTACAACGAAGAGGACGAGCTGCCAGCGTGCATCCGGCGATTGCACGCCTACCTGACGACCACGTTCCCGTATTCGTTCCACATCACCATCGCCAACAACGGCAGCACCGATGGCACCGCCTCCGTTGCCGACACGCTGGCGCGACAGCTGGCCGACGTCAGCGTCCTTCACCTGGCGCAGAAGGGACGGGGCCGGGCGCTGTCGACGGTCTGGTCGGGCTCGCGGGCGCCCGTACTGGCGTACATGGACGTCGACCTGTCCACCGACCTGGCCGCCCTGCTGCCGCTCGTGGCACCGCTGCTCAGCGGCCACTCCGACCTGGCGATCGGTACCCGCCTGTCGCGCGGATCCCGCGTGGTACGCGGCCCGCGCCGCGAAGTCATCTCCCGGTGCTACAACCTGTTGCTGCGCGGCGCTCTCGCGGCCCGATTCTCCGACGCGCAGTGCGGTTTCAAGGCGATCCGCGGGGACGTCGCCCAACGACTGCTGCCGCTGGTCATGGACACCGGATGGTTCTTCGACACCGAGCTGCTCGTTCTGGCGCAACGCAGTGGCCTGCGGGTCCACGAGGTTCCTGTCGACTGGGTCGACGACCCCGACAGCCGGGTCGACGTCCTGGCCACCGCGATCGCCGACCTCAAGGGCATCTGGCGGCTCGGCCGGGCGTTGGCCACCGGGGCGCTGCCGCTGGCCCGGCTGCGCGAAGACCTCGGCCGTGAACGCCCGCCACACCCGCTCACCCAGGGAGACCGGTCATGAGTCACACGACGACCCCGACGACGACCCCGACGATGGAAACCCTGGCCCCGCCGCCCGCGTCCGAACCGGGGGAGCGGGGCGTACGGCCGCGATGGGTGCGGCCGGCACTGCTGGTACTCCTGGTCGGCACCGCCCTGCTGTACCTGTGGGGGCTGTCGGCCTCCGGTACCGCCAACGACTTCTACGCCGCCGCCGTGCAGTCGGGCACCAAGAGCTGGAAGGCGTTCCTGTTCGGCTCGTTCGACTCGGCCAACTTCATCACCGTCGACAAACCACCGGCCTCATTGTGGATTATGGAGTTGTCCGGCCGGATATTCGGGTTCTCCAGCTGGAGCATGCTCGCTCCGCAGGCAGTGGAGGGAGTTGCCGCTGTCGGTTTGCTGTACGCGACCGTACGGCGCTGGTTCGGCCCGGTCGCCGGGCTGGCCGCCGGCGCGATGCTCGCGCTGACCCCGGTCGCGGTGCTGATGTTCCGGTTCAACAACCCGGACGCGTTGCTGACCCTGCTGATGGTGGCCGGCGCCTACGCGACCACCCGCGCGATCGAGCGCGCGCGGCTGCGGTGGGTGCTGCTGGCCGGGGCGACGGTCGGCTTCGCGTTCCTCACCAAGACGCTCGAAGCGTTCCTGGTGCTGCCCGCGTTCGCCCTGGCGTATCTGGTCGCCGCGCCAACGGGGCTCGGTCGCCGGCTGCTGCACCTGCTGGCCGGACTCGGCGCGCTGGTCGCCTCGGCGGGGTGGTGGGTGCTGACGGTACAGCTGTGGCCCGCGTCCGCCCGGCCCTACATCGGCGGTTCGACCGACAACAGCGTGCTGGGTGTCGCCTTCGGGTACAACGGGCTCGGCCGGATCACCGGCAGCGAGGGAGGCGGACCGGGTGGCGGTGCCCGTGGCCCGGGTGATGGCCTGCCGGGCGGCGGCGAGACCCTCCCCGGCGGCGTCCCCGGCGGCCTCCCCGGACGCGGCGCCGGTGCCTTCCCGGGCGGCGGCAACCCGGGCTTCGGTGGGGACAGCGGCCTCGGACGGCTGTTCGGCGACTCGATGGGTACCCAGATCTCCTGGTTGCTTCCGGCCGCCCTGATCGGCCTCGTCGCCGGCCTGTGGCTGACCCGTCGAGCACCACGCACCGACCGTACCCGAGCCGGGCTGCTGCTGTCCGGTGGCTGGCTCCTGGTGACCGGGCTGGTCTTCAGCTACATGCGGGGCATCATCCACCCGTACTACACCGTCGTCCTGGCACCGCCGATCGCCGCGCTCGTCGCTGTCGGTGGACGGGAGCTGTGGCGCCACCGCACGGGTTGGTTCGGCCGCATCGGCCTGGCCGCGATGGTCGCGACCACCGGGCTCTGGGGCCAGGCGTTGCTCGGACGCACCCCGAACTGGTACCCGGCCCTGCGCTACGCCCTCATCGCGGCCACCGTGCTGGCACTGCTCGCGCTTCTGGTACCCGTGCCGAGGCTGCGCCGGGTGGCTGCGGTGGGCGGGCTCGCCGCCGTACTGGTCGGCGTGCTGAGCACCGGCGGGTACGCGCTGGACACCGCGGCCACACCGCACAGTGGATCGATCCCGACCGCCGGCCCGGCCTCGGTGATGGGCGGCGGCCCGGGCGGCTTCGGTGGGATGCCCGGCGGTGACCCGATGGGCGGCGGTCCGGTGGGCGAGGGCAGGGTCGGCGAGGGCAGGTTCGGCGCGGGCCCGATCGGGGCCGGCTCCGGAGCCGGCCCCGGGACGCCGGAAGACGGCGGCGGCTTCATGGGTGCCGGCAATCCGGTATCGGCGTCCACGGTGGACCCAGCACTGGCCGCCCTGCTCCGCGACACCACGAGCCGTTGGGCCGCGGCGACCGAGGGCTCGCAGGGTGCTTCGCCGCTGGAACTGGCGACCGGCAAGGCGGTCATGGCGATGGGCGGCTTCAGCGGCAGCGACCCGGCCCCGAGTCTTGCCCAGTTCCGGAACTACGTCAGCCGGGGAGAAATCCACTACTACATCGGCGGCGGAATGGGCGGCGGCCGTGGGGGCAACCAGATCAGCACCTGGGTCGAGGAGCACTTCACCGCGACAACGGTGGGCGGTACGACAGTCTACGATCTCACCAAGCCCACGAGCTGACCCGATCGGTCGAGGCCGGTCTGGGCGGGTCAGGATCCGGCGTGGTGGTCGCTTCCCATCAGCAGGTGGAGCATGCTCTCCGCGAGCCAGGTGGCGTATCGCTCCACGCTCCAGCCGGACTGTTCGCAAAGCCGGAAGTACTGGTCGGGGAGTACCAGAAGCCAGAGCAGGTCGGCCAGCTCGTCGGCCGGCCGGTCGGTGCGCAGGTCGCCGCGTTCGGCGAGCACCGCCAGCGCGTCGCGTATCTCGGCGTGCATGCGCCTGATCAGGTCCGCGTACTCGGTGGCGACGTGCGCGTCGGCGGCGGCGGCCTGCTCGAACACCCGCCACAACGGCGTCACCCGCGTGTTGATCCGCACCACGTAGGCGGCGATTCCGCGTAGCCGGCGTACCGGGTCCGGATCGTCGAAGATGGCTTTCGGTTCTGGGCGGTCGAGCAACCGGGCCTGACTGTCCTCGCCGGTGACCGCGAGGGTGAATGCGGCCAGCAGCAGGTCACGCTTGGCGGCGGTCTGGTGCACGGTCTCGACCGAGACCTGCGCCCGCTGCGCGATCGCACGCATCGTCGTGCCGACGTATCCACGCTCTTCGAAGCACGCCTGCGCCGCGGAGATGACCCTGCGCCGGGTGGCGCTGGTCTGCGCCTCCCGGGTGGGGGAGTGGTACGCGCGTGTCATCACCCGGACAGTTTACGTCACAGTGTCGCTGTACCCAATTACAGTGCCACTGTATCGAAATCCAATGCGTGGGAGGAGCCACCCGTGGCCCGATACCTGCTGGCCAGCTCGCCCATCCACGGGCACGTTGCGCCGATGACGAATATCGCGGCCTCGCTCGTCCGGGCCGGGCACCGGGTGCGGTTCATGACCGGAGTGCTCTTCCGGACACAGGTCGAGGCGGTGGGCGCGCAGCACGTGGCACTGCCGGCGAGCGTCGACTATGACGCCCGCGACCTCGACGCCGCGTTCCCGGGACGGACCGAGCGCTCCGGCCTGCGCAAGCTGACCTTCGATGTGCGGTACACCTTCACCGAACCGATGCGGGCGCAGGCCGAGGCGGTGTGGGCACTGCTTGACGCCGAGCCGGTCGACGCCGTACTCGTCGATTGCGCCTTTCTCGGCGTACTGCCGATGCTCGTGGATCCGCGCCCGCGCCCGGCTGTGGTCTGCGTCGGGATCACTCCGCTGACGCTGTCCAGCCGCGACACCGCACCGTTCGGCCTCGGCCTTCCGCCGTCGTCGAGCACCGCGGGCCGCGTCCGTAACCGGCTACTGAACCTCCTCGTACGGCGGGCCGTGTTCGGCTCGAACCAACGGCGTCTGGATCGCACACTTCGCGAGATGGGTCTGACCGACGCACCGGTGTTCTTCCTCGACTGGCCTCGACTGGCCGACCGCCTCCTACAGCTCACCGTGCCCCGATTCGAATACCCGCGCAGCGATCTGCCCGCCCGGGTGCGGTTCGTCGGTACGCCGCCGGCGCACAGTGCGACCAACGCGACCAGTGGCGAGGCGCCGCTGTGGTGGGACGAACTGCTTGCTGCCCGCCGATCGGGTCGCCCGACCGTCCACGTCACTCAAGGCACCGTCGACACCTCCGACCTGACCCGGTTGATCGGCCCTACCCTGCGTGCCCTTGCCGACAAGGATGTCTTCGTCGTGGTCACCACCGGCGGACCCGACCCAGGGCAGATCCCCGGTGGGCTACCGGCAAACGCCCGAGCGGCCACGTACGTGCCGTACGCCGACCTGCTACCGCACATCGACGTGGCGGTCACCAACGGCGGGTACGGCGGGACCCAGCTCGCGCTCGCCCACGGCGTTCCTGTGGTCGTGGCGGGCGACACCGAGGACAAGCCCGAGGTGGCCGGACGGGTCGCAGCCACCGGGGTGGGTATCAATCTGCGCACCGGCGCGCCGACAGCGCCGGCCCTCGCCGCGGCCGTGGAGACCGTACTGCGGGAGCCGGCCTACCGGGAACGGGCACGCGCACTGGCTGCCGAATACGCCCGCCACGACGCCGAAGCGCTGATCCACGCCGAACTCGCCGACCTCACCCGCCAACGATCGGCATCGCCGCTGTCGTGACCCGTTGCTGTCGTGACCCGTTCACGTCGCCGGCCGGCTGGCCGCTTTCAACCGTCCGCGAATCCTGGTCCCGCCCGGCTGGCGCAAGCGCCGGTGACGTATCCCGGAGGACGATCCGATACGTTGGTGGCTGCCTCACCGCCCCCGAAGTCCTCCCGCCGATAGGTGTTGCCATGCCCCGTCAACTGCGCGAAGGCCAGCGCGCCGAGCTCCACGTGATCGATGTCCGCTCGCGTCAGGCCGCGCTGCGGTTCTCGTCGACCGAGCTGCTCTTCGAGGCGCCGAACTGGAGCCCGGACGGACACTGGCTGGTAATCAATGGCGGTGGCGGGCTGTTCCGGCTCGGCGTCGACGCCGGCGACCTCGAATCGATCGACCTGGGCGGTATCGCGACGATCAACAACGACCACGTACTGAGTCCGGACGGGGAAACCGTCTACGTCTCCAGCGACGACGGTCACATCTACGCCGTTGCGCTCGATAACGGCGGGGTGAGGCGCGTAACCAACGACAACGGCCAGGGGTTCCGTCACTACCTGCACGGAATCTCGCCCGACGGCGAGACCCTCGCCTACATAGGATTGCAGGTCGACCGGGCCGGCCAGGTGACAACCAACGTCTATACGATTCCGTCCGCCGGCGGTGCCGACGTGCAACTGACCGACGACGCGTACCCCGACGACGGCGCCGAGTTCTCACCCGACGGCCAGTGGATCTACTTCAACTCGGAGCGGGGATCGGCCGCCAAGGGACATGCGCAGCTTTTCCGGATTCCGGTGGCCGGCGGCGAGCCCACTCAGCTGACCCACGACGAACGGGTGAACTGGTTTCCGCACCCCTCGCCGGACGGTGGATCGATCGCGTACGTCAGCTTCCCACCCGGGACCGAAGGGCATCCCGCCGATCTGGATGTCATCGTGCGGCTGAGGGACGAGACCGGCGCCATCCACGACATCGCGGAGGTCTTCGGCGGGCAAGGGACCATGAACGTCCCGAGCTGGGACCCGGCGGGCGAACGCATCGCGATCGTCGCCTACCCGATCGCGTCGTCGTAGTGTGACGTTCCCCAGTCCGGGTGACCGCGCATCAAAGGACCGCCACGGCAGAGCTATTCAGGATCCGGTCGCCTCGTATCTGCGGAGCGCAGCTTGAGCGAGTTGGGGGAGGTATCTATCCCCGCCGGGTTTGTTGCCCTCCTCCTGAACGACCACCAGGGTGGTCCCTATCCGGACGAGCACGCTATCGCTTTCCAGCGTTTCAGAGCCGGATGTCGTGATCTCGCTGACGTGAATACTGTCATCGCCGAGCGGCGGCCCTGGTGCCACTGCGAAGCGGAACCTGTCGCCGTCGCCCAGGCCGGACGACACAACGACGCTGGGGCAACGGCCGATTAGGGTTCGCAGGTCGGTCACTGCTTGTCGTGCGTCGTCACTGGAGTACGTTCTGAGGAATTCGTTTCCCACCCAGAGGTCGTCGGGACCCGAGTCATAGCTGAGGGTGGCTCCGGCCATCGCTGACGGAGTCCCGGTTAGCTGCCTGGCTGACAGCAGCGGGATCATGCTGTCCGAACAGGATACGTCAACGCCTGGGGTTTGATTTCCGGCATCTTGTGGCATGACTGTTGCGATGTCCACAGTGAATCCTGAGGGCAGTGAGTCCGTGGTCACCAAGCGTGCGGACAGCGTCGCGGAGTACCCGGATCCGCCGGTCGCCGGCACTGCTGGGGAGGCCGGCTTCGTGCCTGTGGCCGAGTTCGTCGGCTGCGCCGTAGCAGGGATGGCGTCGCCCGCTGAGCGATCCGCTGTACGAGCTGTTGCAGAACCGCACGCGGTCACCATGCAGGCGGCCACCACCGCGACTAACCTACGCAGCGCTATCCAGAGCACCAGACAGACTCCACCTCTCGCGCGAGACGCGTAGCCTACCAACGCGCGCGGCTTCGACCGTCGCTCGCGGATGCAGCGTGTCCTACCGGTGTGCTCTATGGTCTCGTCGAGTCACCCGCCGGATGTCGCGTCCGTCGGGTGACACGGCGATCGCACTCGCGGATGTCGGCTGTGTCAGCTCTGCCGGAGTGCCGGCATGGGCAGTGGGACGGATAGCGCGGTGGCTCCGGCACCGACTCCGCCTTGGCAGGTGTTGGGCGGAGCGGTGGTGACGCCCCGGGTCGACGGCTTCTCCGCGGCCCAGAACATGTAGCCGAGCATGCCGGGCGTGGTTCCCGCCCCGGCGGGTGCGGCCGTCTGCGCCCACCCGCTGGTGGAGTTCTGCAGCGACTGCGGGAAGTTGGTGCACTCGGGTAGCACCTTGGAGCCTTCGGCGATGTAGAAGCTGCCGGTGAACTTGGCCGGGGCCAGCGGTGGGATCGGCGGCGAGTAGTTGGACTTGCCGACGAGGTGCTCCTGCCAGTTCGCCTCGGCCGCCGAGGCGGACGGCTGCTTGGACGGGACCATCGCGTTGGCGTAGTCGAGGACGGGAGTGTCGGTGCGCAGCCAGTCGGCGGTCGCCTTGCGGTCGAGGTCGATGAGCCAGCGGTCCCCGGCGGCGAGGTCGATGGTCAGCCGGGCGGCGGGGTTCGCGCCGGTGCGGTCGTAGGGCAGGATCGCCCGGTACGCGTCGATGAACGCTTGCAGCCCGGTCAGGTTCGGTGACGAGTTCTCCTCGTAGTCGATCTCGATGCCGACCCCGAGCTGTTGGGCCAGTGCGGCGGCGTTGCGGCCCAGTTGGGTGCCGTTGGTGGCCAGGGCGGTGTCCCAGTCGTCGGTGTAGGTGATGCCTCCGATCGACAGCATCACGCGGATGCCGTGACTGGTGAAGTAGTTGACCACATCTTGGGTCATGCCGCGCGGTACGCCGTTGAGGTCTCCGGTGTCGGTGGTCTGGTTGAGCAGCCGTAGTGGGTTGACGAAGCTGAGGATGACCAGATTGACCGACGGCCGGCCGTCGCCGCGGTCGATGAGCCAGTGATTGTTGGCGTCGAAGTCGGACATGCTCCGCGCCGTGGCCCAGGTGCATGCGTCGTTGCTGCAGTGCCAGGCACCGTAGACCTGGATCGGCGTGGCAGTCGCCGCCGCGGCCGGTCGCGCCGTCACGAACACTTCCAAGGCCAGCAGCAAGACCGCGGATAGCAGGGCTCGGATCCGCATACGTCACCTCCCGGGGAAGAGGAAATGTAAGTAACCTTTACTATCCCCGTTGACGAGCGTCACCGTTCGCGATTATTAGTTTCTACATCCGCACATTCGGCTGTCCCCCTGTAACGGGCACGGCGCTCTATCTCGGCGAGCAGGGTCCGGGTACGCGATTCGGCGAGCCGATTGCCGATCCGCCGCTGCACCCGCAGTGCCCGAGAGGCGTAGCGTCGCGCGTCCTCGACGTTGTCGAGTGCGAGCAGGCAGGCGGCCACGGCGCTGCGGCTCGCCGCCGCGGCGGCGAGGTATCCGCAGCGGCGGGCCGTGGTCAGCGCGAGGACCGCGGGCTCGTGGGCCGCCCGTACCTCGCCCCGAGCCAGGTAGGCGCGCGACAGCGTGAGTAGCGCCTCGACGCGCCCATGCTGGTGGCCTGCCGCATCGGCGCAGTTCAACGCGTCTTCAAGCCGCTTGATGGCGTGGTCGACCTGTTCGGTGTGCAGTTCGGCGCGGGCGAGCCCGTTGGCGGCGTAGAGCGCGAGCCGGTCGTCGCCGACCTCGGCGGCGAGGGCCTCGGCCTCGGACAGGACACTCATCGATTCGGCGGTACGGCCGGCGTCGAGGTGCACCGTGCCCAGGCTGATGAGCACGCTGGCCTGCTGGTGCCGGGCGCCGATCGTGCGGCACAGGTCAAGGGCCTCGGACAGGCTGCGCAGGGCTGCGGTGAGCCGGCCCTGGGCGTGCCGGGCGAGACCGAGGTTGGCCAGCATTATCGCTTCGGCGTGCCGGTTGCCGGTGGCGGCGATCGCCGGGCGGGCCAGGTGGGCAAAGCGCAGTGACCGGATGAAGTCGCCGCGCTCCAACGCAACGCCGGCCAGGTTGACCAGCGTGACCGCCGTCGCGTCCCGGTCGTCGAGCTCGTCATAGATCTCCAGTGCGGCGGTCAGCCGCCGGGCGCCGGCATGGACCTGGCCGAGGTGCACCAGCGAGCCGCCGATGGCTCCGAGCGCGACCGCCTGGCCAGGCCGCCAGCCCGCGGCGCGGTAGCACTCCAGGGCTTGCTCGTTGGCTTCCACGCAGGCGCGGTAGTCCGCCGAGCGGAAATACTGAAGACCGATCAGGTAGTGCATCGCGGCTTCGCCGAGCGGGTCGTCCGCCCGTCGCGCGGCGGCCAGTCCGCACTGTCCCACACGGGCGATCTCGGGCAGCGAGCCCCCGATGCGCATCAGCGGCCGGAGGGCGTCGGCGAGCAGCCAGGCCAGCCGGTCGTGGCCGTTGGTGGCCGCGTGCCGTACCGCGGCGAGTAGGTTGTCCCACTCGACGGTGGCCCAGGCTCGCGCGTGGCTCGCGTCGGCGAAAGTGATCAGGGGTACGTCGACGGACGGCGCTGGGCGGGGCAGCATGCGACCGATCGGCCCGACGAGCATCGACGCGCAACTGTCGATGGCGTGCAGGTAGAACTCCAGGAGGCGGTCGGTGGCGAGCCGCTGCGCCGCGGGGTCTTCGGCGGCCAGTTCGGCGGCGTAGTCCAGCAGCAGGTCGTGGCAGCCGTACCGGCCGTCCGAGGTAGGCGCGGTGACCAGGTGCACGCTGGCCAACGCGTCCAGCGCCGCCTCCGCCTGACCGGTGCTGATTCGGGCCAGCGCCGCCGCGGCATGGGGGCTCAGTCCGGCGGGCATCGGCACGACGCTCACGAGCGGGAACACCGCCCGGGCGCTTGCCGGCAAAGAGCGGTACGTCAGGGCGAACGCACCCCGGACGTTTGCCCGGCTGTCGCCGGCGACCTGCAGCCCGGTCAGGCGCCCCTGGTGGACGAGGTCCTCGACGTGCTGCCCGATGCTCCGATTCGGCTGATCAGTGACGCGGGCGGCGGCGATGCGCAGGGCCAGGGGAAGGTAGCCACACAGGCGGGCGAGGTCGGCGCCGTCCCGGCCGCTGGCGAACCTCACGCCGGCACCCGACATCAGCTCGATCGCGTCGGCCGGGCGTAGCACGTCGAGTGTGATGCGCCGGCCGCCGTCGAGCGCGACCAGCCCGGTCAGCCGGTCACGGCTGGTGACCAGGGTAAGACAGCCCTGGCCGGCGGGCAGCAGGTCCCGGACCTGCTCGGGTGTGCTGACGTTGTCGAGTACGAGCAAAAGGCGACGGTCGGCGGTGACCGACCGGTGCAGGGCGATCTGTTCGGAGGTCTCCAGCGGCACGTCCTGGGCGGGTACGTGCAGTGCCCGCAACAGTTGCGGGAGCGCCTCGGCGGCCGTCATCCGGTCGCGCTGGTCGAAGCCGCGCAGGTTCAGGTAGAGCTGACCGTCGGGGAACAGGCCGGTGGCCCGGTGCGCCCAGTGCACCACCAGGGCGGTCTTGCCGACACCCGCCGGACCGACCACGAGACCCAGGCGGGTGGGGCCTTCGTTGGCCAGCGTGTCCAGGTCGGCGAGTTCGGTGGTCCGCCCGACGAGCCGGGCCGGTGGCGGTGGCAGCTGGCGGGACGGGAGACTCGCGGGCTGTGGTGGCGCGAGGTGTGACGGAGCCGGCTGTGGCGGCGCCGGCTGTGGCGGCGCGGGCTGTGGCGGCGCGGGCTGTGGCGGCGCGGGTGCGGCTTCGGCGGCGGCCGGCATCGGCCGGCCAGGCGTGGGGGAGGGCGGGACCACCGCGCCGGTACCGCCGAGCAGCAACTGACGGTACAGCCGCTGAAGCTCCTCCGACGGTTCGACGCCCAACTCGTCGACGAGCCGCCCGCGCAGCCCGGCGTACAGCGACAGGGCCTCGCTGCGCCGCCCTGCCCCGTCGAGTGCCCTCATCAGCTGCGCGTGTGCCCGCTCCCGGACGGGGTGTTCACCGGTCAGGGCGCTCAGCTGGGGAATCAGCTCGGTGTACCGGCCGGCGGCGAGCATGAGCGCGGTGCGTTCCTCGACGGCGGAGGTTCGCAGCTCGGCCAGGCGGGTCGACTCGGTGTCGAACAGCGGGCCGCTCGCGCCGTGCAGCGGCGCGCCGCGGAACAGCGCCAGTGCCTGGTCGTAGGCGACGATCGCGTCGTGCGGCCGCGGCTGCTGCCGGGCCCTGCGGACCAGCCGCTGGAAGATGTCGAGATCGAGTCGCTCGGGTCCGAGGTTGAGCCGGTAGCCGGGCTGGCCGGTGGTGATCAGATCCGGTACGGGCAGCGCCCGGCGCAGCTCGGAGACGAGGGTGCGCACCCGGGTGATGGCCCGGGCCGGGTACGGCTCGTTCCACAGTGCGGCGATCAGCCGGTCGGTGGAGACCGTGCGGTTGGCGTCGAGCGCGAGTACCGCCAGCAGCGATCGCTGGCGGCCGTTGAGCGCTCCGGGTAGGCCGTCGAGGAGGGCTGTCACGGTGCCGAGAAGACGGACTTCGACGGATGTCGGGGTGCCGGCATGCACGTCGATCAACGATGCCAGATGCCCGCACGCGGGTGGCCGCCGCCTCGTCCCCGGCTCGAGGCGGCGGCCGAGGTTCAGGTACCCGGTGTGTACCGGCGGTCCCAGACCCCGCTGGTGGTGACCCGCGTCTGCAGGTGCAGGCCGCCGTCCGTGGCCGAGCTGGCGGAGATGCCGGCGATGCCGGTGGCCCCGTCGACCAGTACCGGTGTGACGTCCCAGGTACCGGCGCGCAGTTGCCGGTCGTACACGCCGATCGTCGGGACCAGCGTGACCAGGTGGGTGCGGCCGTCGCCGGTGGTGGCCGCGGCCACCGCGGCGATCGCGGTGTTGGCGTCGAGGCTCGACGAGGCCGACCAGGTGCCGGCGGCGTAGGCGCGGGTACTGACGCCGCTCTGCGTCGCGGTCACGAAGAGCCGTAGCGTACCGGACCCGTCCCTGGCCGCGGCCAGACCGGCGACCGTGGTGGTCGCGTCGATCTTCGTCGCCGTGGCGGCCCAGGCGCCGGAGTACGTGCGGTCCCACACGCCGCTGCCGGAGACGCCGGTGAACAGGTGCGTCACGCCGCCGGCGTCGAGCGCCGCGGCCAGCGAGACCACGGACGTGTTGGTGTCCACCCTGGTCGAGGCGCTCCACGTGCCGGTGCTGCCCAGGGTGCGTTCCCACACGCCGCTCGCGCTCGCGATGAACAGGTGCACGACACCGTCGGCGTCGAGCACCGATGCGATCGCGGGGACCGTGGCGGTCGTGTCGATCTTCGTCGCGCTCGACGACCACACCCCACCGGTGCACGTCCGCGACCAGATGCCCGCACCCGGCACGGTGGTGAAGATCAGCGATGATTCGTTGCCGAGCCCGACCGATGAGGTCAGCGCGATGGACGTGTTGGTGTCGACGTGGCTGGCGTCGGCCCACAGCGGCGGGGTGTCGCCGTAGATCGGCCCGACCAGCTCGATGCTGGTCAGGCTCGCGAGCTTGTTGTAGACGCTCTGGTACACGTCCGGGTCGTTCATGTAGTCGAGGACCCGGTAGTAGTCCATGCCCTGGGTGGGCAGCAGCACGTTCTGGTAGACCCACTCGGCGGCGGCCGCCTCGTCCCCGATCAGCATCGGCCTGGTGGTACCCGGGCCGCCGAACAGGCCGGAGAGGATGAACCCGGCGTCACTGAGGTTCTCCTGAGTGACGACCTGACCGGAGCCAGGGTCGCCGAGGACGGCCGCGAACAGGTCGTGGTACTTGTTGTAGTACGTCTTCGCGTACCCCTGCTCCTGCCCGGTGCCCTTGTAGCCGCCGAGACGTTCGGCCACCAGATGGCTGTTGTTGTAGATGACCCCGATGATGAGGTTGCCGACCTGGCTCTGCGAGAGGAACTGGTCGCGCGCCTGGCTGGTCAGCGCGTTGTCGCCGGTCAGCGGCAGGTTGTAGTACTTGCCGATGGAGTCCAGCACGACGCAACCGGACTCGTTCCTGGTCGGTACGTATTCCCGCCCGTTGCCGCCGACGCAGGCCACCGCGCCCGAGTCGCCGTCCCAGTGGAATGCCTGGGTCCAGATCAGGTCCTGGAGCACGTACACGGTGCCGTTGCCGTAATCGACTTTCACGATCGCGCCGACGGCGTCGACGACGCTGGAGGTGTACCCGGTCGCCGGGCCCACCTTCTCGATGTGCATCAACAGTTCGGGTGCCGCCACACACGCGGCGGCGGAGCTGCCGTCGGCGGGCAGCAGGCTGATGTCCAGCCCGGCCACGACCCGGTCCATCCGGCTCAGGAAGCAGTTGCGGAACTCGTCGTCCCACGCGGCGACCATGCCCACCGCCGGATGGCCGGCGGTGATCGGTGGCATCAGATTGTTGACCACCTGCCGGCTGTAGGAGCTCTGGTTGTCCAACCGGGCGATGGCCGCGTCGGCGTACCCTGCACCGGACCCGTTGGGTACCAGCGGGATCCACCGCCGCAGGCGCGCGATGCCATCGCCCGAGGTGCCGCCGACAACGGCACTCGGCTGGATGATGAGGGTGGACGCCGGGCCCTGGTTCAGATTCGCCATGACATAGTTCGACGACAGGACGCAGATGTCGCCGGCCTCGTTGTCCCGCACGAGGCACCCCAGAGCGCCCGGCGCCGCGCCGTCGACCATGGAGATGTCGCAGCCTTGGATCGGGGCGGGCTGTTTGCCGAGGATCGGCCAGCCGATCGCGTCGGGGGACGCATCGGACCGGGGCGCCGCGTAGGGCCGAGGTACCGCGTAGGGTCGGGCGACCTCGACGACATCGACTCCGACGGCGCGACCCTCGGTGTCGAGGGTACGGGGCAGCGCCCGGCGCGGTGACACCTGCCGCTCGGTGAGCTTCTTGTTGACCATGGCGATGACCGCGGGTTCGTCGGTCTGCACGCCGTTGCGCCAGCGCAGCCCGACGGCGCACCCGGTGAAGGTCGGGTCGTTCAGGTGGGCCCGGAAGAGAGCCTGTTTCGCGCGGTGCAGGGAGGCGGCGGTGTCCGGATCGAGTTTCATGATGCCTGCCTCGACGTCGACGCGATGACCGGGCGCACGCCGTGCTGGCGCATCTGGCGCAGCCCGTCGAGCCACACCTCTGCCGCCGCGTCGGAGCCGGGGTCGAAGTGTGTGGAGACCGTCGCGACAGCCAGCGCCACGGCCGCTGTCAGCGACTGCGGCGACCCGGCCAGGTCGGTGATGCCGTCGAGTAGCCGTTGCGGCGTCACGTCCAACAGGCCGCGACCGGTCAGCGCGGCCAGGCCCGAGCGCACCGAGGCCAGTCGCGCGGCGGGCAGCCGCCGGACGGCCTGTCGCAGGCGCGCGGTGGTGATCCGGGAGGAGGCCGGTCCGGTCTCGCCGAATCCGGGGAACGGGATCGGGAACACCGCCCCGACCGCCGCGATCTGCAGCGTCAGGCGGGCCTGCGCCGGGGTCAGCGACGCGGGCGCCGCCAGGGCCGGCGACGCGGGTACCGCCACCACAGCGGACGCCGCCAGCAGCATGCCGGCGCCGGCGAGTCCCGATGCCTTGAGCAGGTGCCGCCGCGTCACCTCCGGGCGCGGTACGGGTGGGACTGATCGTTCAGCGTGGCTCATGGACCTCTCCGGCAACGCGTGCGGATGGGACAACCGCAAAGGTCGCAAGCCGCGCTCCCACGGCACTGTCAGCCCGCTCCACCGGGGCTGCCGCGGCACGGGAGCCGAACCCCACGGCCGGCTTCGGTCCTCCTGCCGGGAGCGGATGCAGCCGGCAGGAGGCGCGTGCGTGCGCGCGCACGGGTGGCGGCATCACGTACCGGCGCACCCCGGCCGGTCGCAACAGGTGGACGGCGATCAGCCCGTCGAGCACGGCCCGCGCCTGCCTCGGTGACCGCTGCAGGACGGTGGCGGCAACCGGCAGGCTCCATCCGTCGGCGGCATGGCGGCCGAGCCGGTGATAGCCGCGCGCCGTCTCGGTGTCCAGGGCGTGGCAGGACCACGACAGCGTGGTGCGCAGGTCGGTGTCGGTGCCGTCGTCGGCGCTGAGTCCGTCCAGGAATGCCGGGCCGCGCAGGGCCGCCAGCGCTTCGTCGAGGGTACCGCCGGTGCGGGCCATCCGTTCGGCGACGACACGTACCGCCAGGGGCAGCCCGGCGCAGCGGTCCACCAGTTCGGCGACCCGGCCCCGGTCGAAGTGCTCGGCGGGTCGGCCGGTCAGGTCGGCCAGCAGCGCACGTACCGGGTCGGGGCCCAGCCCGTCGAGAGTGAGGCGGCGAGCGCCGTCGCGGGCGACCAGCCCGCGCAGTTGGTCGCGACTGGTCACCACGACCGTGCTGGGGCTGGCGGCACCCGGCAGCAGCGGGCGGACCTGCGCGCTGTCCCGGGCATTGTCCAACACGAGCAGCAGCCGCCGGTCGGCCAGCAGGCCACGCCACCGGGCGGCCCGGGCAGCTAGCCCGGTCGGGATCGCCACGGCACCGAGCGTGTCGAGCAACTGACCCAGTGCCGCGACCGGTTCCAGCGGCGCGCTGGCGGCGTACCCGTCGAGGTCGAGATACAGCGTCCCGTCCGGGAACGCCGCGCGCCGCCGCTGCGCCGCGTGCACGACCAGGGCACTCTTGCCGACGCCGACCGGCCCGACCACCGCCGTGACGGCGGCACTGTCCGGCTCGGCCAGCCACCGGTCCAGCGTGCCCGCCTCGTGGGTACGGCCGTACAGAACGCCGGGCCGGGCCGGAAGCTGACTGCCGGGAGCGGGGACGGCATCCGGCTTCGCGGCGACCCGTTCGGGCTGGGCCGCGGTCCGCCAAGGCTCGGCCCGCTGGGCCTCGGTCCGCTGGGCCTCGGTCCGCAGACTTTCTGTCCGCTGGGCCTCGGTCCGATGGGCCTCTGCCCGCAGAGATTCCGCCCACTGAGCCTCGGTCCGCTGAGGTTCGGCCCGCAGGATCGAGGTGTGCAGCGAGCGCAGTGCGGCACCCGGCTGCACCCCCAACTCCTCCCGCAGCGTGCGGCTGACCGCCTCGTAGGTCACCAGCGCGTCGGCGCGGCGACCCGCGCCGGCCAGCGCGGCCATCAGGTGGGCCGCCAGCGGCTCCCGGAACGGGTAGCTGCCGACGAGCTCGCTGAGCTCCGCCGCCACTTCGGCGTGGCGTCCCAGCAGAAGGCACAGCCGGGCGTGTTCCTCGTGGGCGGCCAGGTACCGCTCGGTCAGCAGGGTGGCGGCGTACCGCCCGAGCCCGGGTGCATCCACATTGGACAGTAGGGGCATCCGCCACAGCCCGATCGCCTGACGTAGCCTGTCGGCGGCCAGGGCGGTGTCGCCGGCCCGATCGGCGCCTGCCGCGGAAGCCGTCAACTTCTCGAAGGCGAGCAGGTCGAGCGTACCGGCGTCGGCCCGCAGCCGGTACCCGAACGGGGTCGTCTCGACCACCTCGTCGCCGACCGCGTGACGCAGCCGGGACATGGCGTTCTGCAGCGCGGCGCGCGGGTGGGCCGGGCGCGCCTCGCCCCACGCCCACTCGATGAGCCGGTCGGTCGGCACGTCCTTGTTCGGTGAGAGCAGGAGCGCGGCCAGCAGCGCCAGTACCCGCCGTCCGGCCAGTGGCACCGGCGCACCGACCCGTACCGCCGTGACCGGCCCGAGCACCGTGAACGAAACTCCGGTGAACGAAACCCCCGTGAACGAAACCCCCGTGAACGAAACCCCCGTGAACGAAACCCCCATGGGGCCAGGGTCGGCGGTGGACAAACGTTTCCCGCACGAATCGCGCACGTCCGCGTCGCCGGCCCACCCAGCCGGGCGGGACCGGCGACGCGATCGGGGCCGGGCCGCTACTGCGGGTTTGCCACCCGGTCGTACACGCCGATCCCGGCGACCCGGCTGATCAGGTGCACGATGCCGTTGCTGTCCGGGGTGGCGGCGACGGACGTGACGTTGGCGTTCGGATCGGCCAGCACCGCGGTGCTGTCCCAACTGCTGCTGCCGTGCATCAGCCGGTCGTACACCCCGTTGGAGCGTTTGGTCAGCAGGTGCACGATGCCGTCGGTGCTCCGGACGGCGGCGGTGACGGTGACGGTCGTGTTCGTGTCCAGGTGGGTCGAGCCCGACCAGGTGGTGCCGGTCAGCGTGCGCGTCCACACGCCACTGGCGGGTACCGTCATGAACAGGTGGACCGCGCCGGTGATGTCGCAGACGGCCGACAGGTTGGTGATGGCGCCGTTGGTGTCCAGGTGGGTCGAGCCCGACCAGGTGGTGCCGGTCAGTGTGCGTGTCCACACCCCGCTGCTCGGTACCGTCATGAACAGGTCCACCGCGCCGGCCAGGTCGGTGGTCGCCGCGATCGGTCCGATCGACGGATTCGTGTCGACCTGCGCCGCGGCGGACCAGGTGCCGTTCCGGTACACGCGTTCCCACACGCCGTTGTTGGGCTCGCTCATCAGCAGGTGCACCGCTCCGGTGGCGTCGGTCGCGGCCGCGATGTACGAGATGGCGGTCGTCGAATCTACCTTCGTCGCGCTGCTCGCCCAGATGCCGTTCACGGATCGGCGCATCCAGACGCCGCTGCCCGGTACGACGGTGAACAGGTACGAGGTGGACGCCGAGACCGCGGTCGACGCGACCACCGAGATGTTGGCGTTGCCGTCGATGAGACCGGGAACGGTCGACCATCCCGGGGCGCGGAAGGCGCCCACCCCGTTCGGAGTGCCCAGGCCGGTCGGCCCGTCGTAGCCGTACCCCGCCGTGCACAGGTACGCGAGGTTGCCTGTCCCGCACCCGCCGAGCGAATTCGTACCGCCGACCACGTCGTTGAGCATCGTCGGGTGCAGGTACGGGTACTGCGCCGGATGGGACGTGCTGCTCGGTGGCGCACCGGCCAGTGCGTACGCCGCCGCGACGATCGGTGCCGAGACGCTCGTGCCGCCGAAGATGCCCCAGCCGCCCGGGTAGCGCACGCTCACACCGGTGTACGGGTCCGCGACGGCCGACACGTCCGCGGTGGTGCGGTTCGCGCACCCGGTATCGTGCTGCCACGGCGGTTTCGCGCCGTACAGCGAGCATCCGGAGCCGCCGAGCGTCCAGGTGATCTCGTCCCAGCCGCGGGCATTGGTCGACTTCAGCAGCGACGTGCCGCCGACGGAGATGACGTTCGGTGACGCGGCCGGGTACGAGACGCCGTAGCCGTCGTCGCCCGTCGAGGCGGTCATCACGACGCCGTCCTGGCGGTAGAACGCGTCGAGCGAGGCGTCGGTGCCGGGCTCCTCCGGGAAGCCGTAGCTGTTCGAGACGAACTTCGCCCCGAGCGTGGTCGCGATGTAGGCGCCCTCCGCCAGGTCGATGTCGAGCTGGTCGTCGGTCTCCACGAGCAGGATGTGGCAGCGGGGGCAGATCGCCGAGACCATGTCGACGTCCAGCGCCGATTCCCCGGCCCAGTCGGGGACCGCCTGCGACGGAAGCGGGCTGGCCTTGCCCTCCTGGTTCACCTTGCGGAAGCAGCCGTTGGCCGTGGTGCACGGCGGTAGGCCGTAGAACGACCGGTAGGTGGCCAGATCGCTTTCGGCGGTGGGGCTGTCGCCGTCCTCGACCACCGCCACCGTCTGGCCGTCGCCCTGGTACGCCGACGGCAGGTTGTACGCGGCCTGCAGGTCGGCCGGAGCCCAGCCCTCATCGACGATGCCGTTCGGCGTCGCCCCCTGTACCGGCGGGATGTCCAGCCGCAGTGCCTGACACGCCGCGTACCCGGGCTTCGGCGGCGGGCACACGCGGACCACGTTCGCGTGCGGCGGGGCGGCCAACCGGTGGCCGCGCGGCGCCGGCAGCGGCGGCGCCGGTCGGGCGGCCGTCCCCGGGGTGGCCGCGGGCGGCGGGGCGGCGGGTGCGGCGGAGGCCGGACGGGCAACCACCATCAGGGCCGTCGCCAGTACGCAGGCTGCGGCCAGGCTCATCACGTGTCGCGCCCGGTTCGGCGCTCGATACGGCATCACGCGCCCACAGTGACGGCGCCTGCTGTCGGCGCACTGTCACCCCGCTCGTTTCCGGCGGGAGCGCTTGGCAGCGGTCCGACAGCCCCGCCTGTTGCGATGACTCGCACGACGAAAGGACCCAGCACATGGACGCCGAAGCCCGGCGGCAGCGTTTCCGCGCGCACGTGGCGGCCCGGCTGCGGACGTTGACCAGCGAACTCGCGCCGCCGGTCCGCGCGCTGGCCGCCCGGCCCGGCAAGCAACTGCGGTCCACGCTGCTGTACGCCTGTGCCACGACTGGTCTGGGTCGTGGCGCGGCGCCAGACGCGCCGAGCCCGACCGGTCGGCGCGAGCCAGCGGCCGACCTGGGGCAACTCGTGCGCCTCGGCGCTCTGGTCGAACTCGTGCACCTGGCCTCCCTGGTGCACGACGACATCATCGACCGGGCCGAGCAGCGGCGCGCCGGACCGGCCGTCCACGTCGGCATGGGCTCCGAGCGGGCGGGGCTGGCCGGCCTGTCCTGCTTCGCTCTGGCGGGTAAGGAGGCGGCCGACCTCGGCGGCGGCCTACCCGTGCTGGTCAGTCGCGCCATGGCCGGCTTGGCGTACGGGGAGCTGCTCGACATCGAGCGGGCCTTCGACACCACCCTGGCGCTGCCGGACTACCTCGAACTGGTCACCCGCAAGACCGGCGAACTGTTCCAACTCGCCTGCGTGCTCGGCGCGGCCACCGGCGACGGCGACCAGGCGCGTGTCGACGCCCTCGGTCGCTTCGGGTTGGAATTCGGCGTCGCGTTCCAGGTGCTCGACGACTGCCTGGACTTCGGTGCCCCGGACTTCGGTGCGCCGGACTCCGGCAAGCCGGTCGGCACCGACCACCTGCTGGGCCTGTTCGGTGCTCCGACCCTGTACGCCCTGGCCCAGGACACTTCCGGCGCGCTCGCCACGCTGCTGCTGGCGCCCTCGTTCACGGCTGCGGACATACCGGCCGTGCGTGACCACGTACGGTCTTCCGGCGGGCTCGCCGCGGCAAACGCACTCGCCCGGAGCCGGTACGAACGCGCGCTGGGTCATCTCGACTCTGTGGACCCGCAGACCCGCGCGGCGCTGCTCGACGTGACCGCTCAGGCATGGAACCTCGGATGAGCGGCCCGCGACGGGTCGACGTCATCGTCACCGGGGCCGGTCCGGCCGGCGCCGCGGCCGCCACCGCCCTGGCCGGACCCACCCGGTCGGTCCTGCTGGTGGACGACGGCACCCCGGCGCGCTCGTACGACGCCTTCCTGAGCGCGCCCACCATGGAGGGGCTGCGGCGGCTGGCCGTCGACCTTCCGGCGCAGCCCGTGGACGGCATCGACCTGGTCTTCGGTACCCGCTCACGTCGGCTGGTACCGGTGCGGGCCGCCGCCTGCGACCACGCGGCACTGGCCCGGGCACTGCGCGGCGCGGCCGGCCACGCCGGAGCCGATCGTGTCCGAGCCACCGCCCGCCTGCTCGGCCGCGACGAGGGCTGGTTCGCGCTCGCGCTGGACGGCGTACCGGTGCTGGCCCGCCATCTCGTGGTGGCGACCGGCACCAGCGGCAGGCCCGGCCACTGGATGGGAACGGCGTGCGTGCAACGGTTCGCCGGCATCGATCTCGGCACCCGGACAACGCTGGCCGTCGCCCAACCCGACGGCACTGATCCCCGTCAACCGCCGACCTGCGTCTGGGCGGTACCGGCGCCGGGTGGCGGTGCCAGTGTCGGCGTCGCCAGTGTCGGTGTCGCCGGTGTCGGCGGTGCCAGTGTCGGCGGTGCCGGTGTCGGCGCTGCCGGTGCCGGAGACCGACCGGTGGACCCGGACGCGCTGCTCGCCCTTGCGCTGGCCGAACTGCGGCGCATCGACGCCCGCTTCACCGATCTGGTACCCGCGGGGCCTGTGGTCAGCGGTCCGATCGACGCCGGCTTCGTCCCCGAGCGCCTCACTGTCGACGGCCTCCTCATCGGAGCGGCCGCCGGGCTGACCAACCCGTTCACGGGCGAGGGGCTGAGCGGAGCGCTCCAGAGCGCCCTGCTCGCCGCCGAATCCATCACCGCCCATCCGGACGACCCCGACGCCGCCCGCCGCGCCTACGCCCAGCGGGTGCGGACGGCGTTCGTCGGCTACTTCGAGACCGCCCGCCACGCGTCCCGCCGCTACCACCTGACCTGGCGGGTACTCGCCGACGCCGCATCCAGTGACCAGCCCTTCGCCGCGAAAGCCCGGCGGGCGATCCTGTTCCCGGAGGGCATCGCCGGCCTCGGGGAACAGCGGGTCGCCATCCCCGACGCCCCGCTCGTCCAGCCGTTCCTGCTGGCCTGCGACGAGGTCGCCATCTCGGTCATCCGGCGGGAGTGGCCGTTTCTGGCCCGGTTGGCGTCAATCGAGGACACCGGCGACAGCCAGCGCCCGCGGCCCGCCCTTCTGTTCCTCGGCGCCCTGATCGCCGACCGGTCCACGCTCGACGTGCGCCACGCCACCACCGCCGCGGCGATCGAACTGGCCACTCTGGGCGCGCTCGCGTTCCTCCACCCCCCTCCGCCCAGAACGGGTGTTCGCGACGTCGACTGGGCGGCCGCCGCGACGGTGCTGTCCGGTGACTTCCTGCTCGCCCAGGCGTCCCGGCTGATCGCCGAATCCGCTCCCGACGCGTCCTGGATGTTCGCCGACTGGCTGGCCGAGCTGGCCGGACTGCGGGCCGCCGCGCTCGATCCGGACAAGCCGTCACAACCCGAGCTGGTCTACGCGGCGCTGTTCGAGTTCCCGGCACGGATCGGGGCGATTCTCGGAGGTGCGCCGGCGCGCGTCGTACACGCGCTCGCCGAGTACGGATACCACTGCGGCCGCGCGTTTCTGCATGCCGAGGACGTGCTGGCCGTGCGGGGGGAGCGGACCCGGCTCGACACGACACTGGAGGCGATGCTCGCCGGCAGGTTCACCGGACTGCCCGAGACGCTCACCGATCGGCTCGAGACGGCCGACCGTGAGGCGGTGCGGGCGAATCTGTTGTCGGGCGCGGAGGCGGCCTGTGGCGAGGCACGCGGGCGCGCCGTGGCCTCGCTGACCGCGGTCGTCAACCCCACCGCGGTACGCCTGCTCGGCCAGTTCATCGACGCGATCGCCGCACCATGCTCCCGTGACCACCCGGCGCGAGGAACGGCCGACGTGGCCGGAGACTCAGCGACATTGGCCGGGCCTGATCCGATGCATTTGGGTGGGCAGGTCGGTCTATACGAGTAGAGACGGATTCGGAGGCTGACTGTGGCGGCGACTGGTCTGGGTCGTCGCGCGGCGTCAGATGCGCCGAGCCAGACTGGTCGGAACCGCGCGGAGAACTGGAACTACACGGCGGACGTGCTGGAACGATTGACGATGGCGGGCAGCCGCCCCGTGGTGGTCGTCGAAGATCAGAAGATCAGCGGTACGGAGGCGAGGACGAGAAGGAAACCGTGCACGTGGTCCTGGTGCCGCGGGACCCGGCCGGCGTCCGGACTTCGATCGGCTGACCCACCAGATCACCGACGCGCTCGGGGAGCTCTACGCCCCTGCCTCGTACTCGGTCGCCGAGTCTCTCCCGTACACCGCCCTCGGCAAGACTGACCAGAAGGCTCTCCGCGAGGCCCTGCTGAACGCGCGCGTGCCGGCCCCGTGAGCCACGATGCCGCTCACGGTGTCCCGCGCGCCGGCTGAGCCGGCGGATGTTACGGTCGACAGCGACGCCGCAACCCTCGCCGCCCTGCTGTGGAAGCGCCACTCACTGGCGGCGGCCGTCAAGTCCGGGGCCGCGGTGGTGACCGGTAGCCGCGCGGTGCTCGGCCAGTCTCTGCGGGTGTTCCCGCGACAATGCCCGCCGGATCGGAAGGACTCCGATGAGTCGACTCATTCTCCAGATGCAAACCTCTATCGACGGGTACGTCGACAGCGAGCTTCCCGACTCGCGGTGGCAGGCGTGGAACTGGGGGCCGGACTGGCCCTGGTCGGCCGGTCTCCGCTCGTTTTTCAACCGGGTCTTCGCGCAGGCGTCGGGCATCCTGCTCAGCCGGCCGATGGTGGATGAGGGCTACCTCGACCATTGGCGGGCGACGGCCGAGCGCCATCCCGGTGAGCCGGACTACGATTTCGCGCGGGCGATCGGCGCACTGCCCAGATTCGCCGTCAGCAGGTCGGGTGAGCCCGAGCGTCATTGGCCCAACCTGACCGTCCTCAATGGAGACCTCGCCGGCATCGTCGGGCGGGCCAAGGAGCGGGCCGGCGGTGACGTGTTGTGTTTCGGTGGCGCCGGCCTGGCCAACGCGCTGGTGCGTGCCGACCTCGTCGACGAGCTTCAACTGTTCATCAACCCGGGATTCGCCGGGGGAGGTCGACGCATCTTCGACGAGTCGATGGCCACCCGCCACTACCGCGCCGCGGACGCCGAGGCATACCCGTGCGGCATCGTCGTCACCCGCTGGGCGAAACCGGCGTGACGAACCGGCGCGACCCCGTCGCCGCCGACCCCATCGAGTGGATGGATGGGGGAGCGCCGCGAGCGGGCGTGCCGGATTGGGCGCCGACAGCCACTCGGACGACAGCCACTCGGACGACAGCTGCTCAGACGACGGCCAGCCGTTCCAGCAGCAGCGGGTAGAGGTCGCTCGTGGTCCCGATGCCGGCGACCAGGTCGAAGTAGATCGAGGTGAGTTCCGGGTCCGCCTGCACGGCCCGTAACAGCGAGAGGCGTTGGTCGTGCGGCGGGGCGAGTCGCGCCACCGTCAGGGTGGATTCGTACCCCGGCACGAGCGCGCCGTCGCGGTCTTCCTCGTACCGCGTCAATGCCCGGTCGAGCAGGGCCGGATCGCCGCCGAGCCGTCCGCCGAGCCGCGTCGCCAGGGTTTCGGCTTGAAAGAAGGCGTCGCTGATGCCGCGGGCGGTGATGGAATCCTTGTGGTGGCCGGCGTCGCCGGCCAGTGCCCAGCCGGGCCCGGTCGCCCGCCGGAAGAAATTCTCCTGATCGCCGGTACCACGAAGCCGCTCAAGTCGTTCCTTTCCGCGCAGCCGCTCGTACAGGACCGGCGCGGTGATGCGTACCTGGTCGAGGTGAGCGCGATCCGCGGCGACGCGGACCTCACCGAAGCGGGACTGCGGGAAGTAGGTCAGAACCAGGGTGGCGCCGTCGTGCGTGGGGACGGCCGCCACCCAACTCCCGGTCTTCTCGTAGAGCTCCAGGGCGGCGGGAACATCCGCCCAGTACGAGTAGTAGGCGCAGGTCAGCTTCGGGTGCCGAAGCGTGTAGGGGGCCTGCGCGAGCCGGGCGACGGCGGACCGCATGCCGTCCGCACCGATCACCAGGTGGGCTCGCTCGGAGAAGTACCCACCGTCGTGGCGCCCTTCCACGCCGACGACGCGCCCGGTGTCGTCGCGTAGCAGGCCGGTGACCCGGCACCGCTCGCGTAGTTCGGCACCGGCCGCGGTCGCGGCCTCCACCAGGATGGCGTCCAGGACGTGACGGCGTGGCGAATAGCCCGCGCGCTGTCCCTCCACACCCCGGGCGCATCCTTCGAGGCGGACGTCGGCGACTTCATACACCGCGCGGTTCAGCGGTGGACAGCCGGAGGCGCGCAGTGTCTCCAGCAGGCCCCAGCGGGCGAGCGCGGCGACACCCGGCTGATGAATCAGGTGCGTGGAAAGCGTGTCGGAAGGGAACGCCGCCCGGTCCAGCAGGAGAACCCGGTACCCCGCGCGGGCGAGCAGCATGGCGACGGGAGAGCCAGCGCAACGGGCGCCGACCACGATGGCGTCGAACATGGAGGTACCTCCGCGATGGATGTATGGGGCGTCGCCGGGTCAGCGGGAGCGGGCGAGTTCGACGAGCAGAGACGACCGATCGACCTTGCCGTTGGCGTTCAGCGGCAACTGGTCAAGGACGGCGATCCGGCGTGGCAGCATGTACGGCGGCAGGTGTTCGCCGAGCGCGGCGTACAACCGTTCGGGGAGGCACTCACGACCGGTGACCGCCGCCGCCAGCTCCGGTTCGCCGTCGGCGGCCTGTACGGCGACGACGGTCGCGTCGCGCACGCCGGGCAGCCGTCGCAGGGCCGCTTCGATCTCCCCGAGTTCGATCCGGTGGCCGCGCACTTTGATCTGGTGGTCGATCCGTCCGAGGTGGACCATCACGCCGTCGTGCCAGGCCACTCGGTCCCCCGTCCGGTACCAGTGGTCCGCCGTTCCGTGGTCCGCGGTTTCGTGGTCTGCGGTTTCGTGGTCTGCGGTTTCGTGGTCGGCCGTTCCGTCCGCGGGCCGGAAGTGCCCCGCGTTGTCCGCGGGATCGAGATAGCCGGCGAAGCGCTGCGGGCCCCGTGCGCACAGCTCGCCGTGGTCGGCCTCCGCGCCGTTTTCGTCCAGCAGCAGGAATTCCAGGGCGGGTAGGCACGTCCCGATCGGGACCGTGCCGTTGGGCGTGTGAGGCCAGTCGGCGGGGTCAGCGGCCAGCCGGTAGGCGGTGCAGGCGATGGTGAGTTCGGTCGGGCCGTACAGGACCTCCAGCCTGCTGTTCGGCGCGGCGCTCTGCCACTGCCTCGCCGCATCGAGGGCGACCGCCTCGCCGCCGAACAGGCTCCACCTCAGCGTCGGCATGCTGCCCGGTACAAGCGTGCCCAGGCGTGCGGCGAAGGAGACCAGCGATGGCACCGAGAACCAGTGCGAGAGCCGCAGGGCGTTGACCGCCTTCACCGGAGACAGGAGCTGGGCGCGCTGCGGTACAACCAGGGTTCCGCCGCACGCCCAGGTGACGAACAGGTCGTGGACCGAGCCGTCGAAGGTGAGGTCGAAGTTGCCCGAGACTCTGCTGCCGGGGCCGATCTCGTACCGGGACACCATCTGGCCCAGGTAGGCGTTGAGGTTGCGGTGTGTGATCGGCACGCCCTTGGGGACGCCGGTCGATCCCGAGGTGAAGATGATGTACGCGATGTCGTCCGGGCCGGCGTCCCGGAATTCCGTCGGCTCCGGTGACTCCGCCGGCCCCCCGCCGGCCTTGCCCGGGTCCGCCGGCCCACCGCCGGCCTGGTGCGGGTCCGCGGGCTCGCCGCCGGCCTTGTCCGGGTCCGCCACCAGCTTGGGCACGCCGAGGTCGGCACCGACGCCGGCGGTGTCGGCCAGCACCAGGTCGATCCCGGCGGCGTCGACGATGCGACGGATGCGGGAAGCGGGATGCTCGGGATTGAGCGGTACGACCGCCGCGCCGGCGCGTAACACGGCGAGGTAACCGGCGTACGCGACCACCGAACGGCTCGCCAGGAGGCCGACCCGCCGTGGGGCGCTTCCGCCGTGCGCCGCGACCAGACGTGCCGCGAGCCGTTCCGCCAGGCCGCGCAGTTCCGCGTACGTCAACCGTTCGCCGGCCACCTCGAGGGCGTGGCAACTGTCGCCGTACGCGTCGGCGGAGCGGTCGAACCAGACGTAGGCGTTCCGCGGTTCGCTCATCGGGCCACCGCCTCCAGGTCCCGGGCCCACTGGCGCAGCTCGTCCACCGTATGCAGGCGGCCGATGACCTCCGGGTCCAGCTCGTGGCCGGTCTTCTTCTGCAGCTCGACAATCAGCTGCAGCTTCGCCAGCGAGTCGATGCCGATTTCGGCGAGCGTGGACCCGGCGTGGAAGTGCGTACGCGCGTGCTGGCGCAGGATCCAGGTCGCGAGGTCGCCACCGTCTTCTTCGTGCCGCTCGCCGGGCCAGTAGCGCCTGGTCTGCCACGGGTACGTGGGTAGCGGAACGTACCGGCCGGGTGCGCCGAACAACGCTTCCCAGTCGATCGTCTCCCCGGCACGGTAGCGGTCGGCGAGTTCGGCGAGTTCGGCGATGGCCGGGTCGGCCGAGGACGGACCCGTTGCTTTGTCGAGCGCGGCCACCAGTTCGTCATGCGAGGTCCCGGTCACCGCTCGCCGGTGCTCCAGGTGCTGCCGACGCATCGCGGCGCTGCGGCAGATGTCCCGCAGGGCATGCGCGGCGCCCGGCCCGCCGGGGCCGAGGTAGACGGCGTACGCGCGGCACAAGGCCCGAAGAGCTTCGGGGGTACGAGCCGAGATGGCCAGAAGGTATGGTGCGCCGCTCCCGTCCCTGTCGTACGGAGCCTCGTCATACGGAGGCTGGACGGTCTCCGTCTGGCGGAGCACCACGTGCGCGTTGAGGGCCGAGGAACCCTGCCCGGACACTCCGACGATCGCCGGACGGTCGGCGTCGGGCAGGTCGGTCAGGGTCGCCGGTATCCTCATCGGCATTTCGTCCCAGGCCACATCGGGATGCGGAGTCTCGACGTGGAGACTGGCCGGAACCTTGCCGTGCTCCAGGCACAGCACCGCCTTTATCAGCCCGGCCAGGCCACCCGCCGCCTCGGCGTGGCCGATGTTCGACTTGACCGAGCCGACCAGCAGCGGCCGGTCCGCCGCTCGCCCGGCCCCCAGTACCTGTCCCACGGCGCGCAGTTCCAGAGGGTCCAGCAGAGGCGAGCCGGATCCGTGCGCCTCGACATAGTCCACGTCGGCCGGGTTCAGGCCCGCGTCCGCGTAGGCCCAGCGAAGCACCTCGACCTGCCCCGCCAGCGACGGGTTCAGCACGGAGTCGCTGGTGCGACCATCGTTGCCGATCGCGCTGCCGACGATGACGGCGCGTACCCGGTCGCCGTCGGCTACAGCGTCGGCCAGCGGCTTGAGCACGACGACCGCCACCGCGTCGCTCGGCGCGTGGCCATCCGCACGCGCGTCCCCGAACTTGCTACGACCGTCGCCGGCCAGCGTCCCGGCCTGCGACATCATGACACCCTCGTCCGGTCTCATCGGGAGGTTCACCCCGGCGGCCAGAGCGAGTCGGCTTTCCCCGGTGCGCAGGCTCTGTACCGCCTGGTGCACGGCCACCAGCGACGACGAACACGCGGTGTCCACGACGACGCTGGGCCCCCTCAGGTCGAAGTGATAGGACAGCCGCGCCGCGAGCAGCGAACGAACGTTGTTGAACTGCGCGGCCGTCGCCGCCTCCAGTCCCTGCCGGAACGCATTCTCCAGGTAATCCGCGCGCGAGTTGCCGACGAAGACCCCGGACCTGCTGCCGGCCAGCAGGTCCGGGCGCTGGCCCGCGTCCTCCAGCGCCTCCCAGGCCGTCATCAGCAGCAGTCGTTGCTGCGGATCGAGTTCGACCGCCTCGGCGGCGGACATGCCAAAGAACTCGGCGTCGAAGTCCGCCAAACCGTCCAGATACCCGCCGCGACGGGCAACCATCTTCCCCGGCGTTCGCCGCGGGGAGTACACGGCGTCCACCTCGTACCGCTCGGGCGGAGTCATGCGCGTCGCGTCGACACCCTGACACAGCAGATCCCACAGTTCATCGGGACCCGACGCGCCCGGCAGCCGGCAGGCCATCCCGACCACCGCCACCGATCGCGCTTCCACCGATCGTGCCGCCACCGGTCGCGTCTCCAGCGATCGCGCTTCCACGGCATCCCCGTCCATCGGATTACTCCTTTGCTGCCGGCCTTAGGCTCACCGATACATCCGGCGATGCCTCCATCGACCGGGTAGCCCCGAGGGATGTGAGGTGCGGTGACTCGCATCACACGGACGGGGTTCGGCGGTCCCGCGCAGCATGACCAACCCGACGGCTTGCGACGGCTGCGAGCGCCACCATCCTGTTGCTGTCGCCCCATTGGACGTGACCCTGTCGTGGGTCCGGTTCGGACCCACGACAGGGCTGGTGGTTTGGCTCGGCCGTCCTGACTCAGAAAGCACTGTCGGGTATCGGAAGTATTTCGGGTATCAGAAGTACTGAGGTATCAGAAGTACTGCGGGTAGAGGTCGTTGGTCGGCCATTGGGTCACCGCGTCGGCCGCGTTCCACAGCGCGGAGTCGATCGCGTTGTAGTTCCCCGAACCGTCCGACGATTCGTCCCGCCGGTTGAACAGCGCGGACCAACTCCGACCGTTGTAGCAGCGCACCAACCAGGTCCAGGTGCCAGGGAGACTGCCGTTGTGCCAGGCGTTGTAACCGACGCCGGCACCGTTGGTCGACCGGATGAACCAGCCGTACCCGTAGTAGTAACCGTCGCCGTCCAACGGGGTGTCCTGCCGCGCGAAGGTGGCACTGACCGAGCCCGGGTTGAGGACGCTCGTGTTCCCATCGAAGATGGAGCCGAACCGGACCAGGTCGACGGCACTGGCCAGCCAGCCACCGTGCGAGTCCATGTTTTCCAGGTTGAAGCCGCCGTACGGCCACGGCACATCCGTACCCGACGGATTCAACACGGTCGTCGTCAATGGCAGCGTGGTCTGGTAAGGCGACTCGGTCGGCATCGGCAGGCTGGCCGCGCTCTGTCCGATGCGCATCCGGGTGATGCCCATCGGGGCGAGCACCGCCTGCTGCACGTAGTTCGCGTACGCCAGACCGGTGACCGCTTCGATCACCCGACCCAGCAGCATATAGCCGTAGTTGCTGTAGGCGAAGGTACCCGGGTCGTTGTCGAGCCCCCAACCCGAGCGGTACTTGATGATCTGCCGTTGGGTAACCGGCAGGTTGCTCTGGCCGCCGGCGATCTGCACGTCCGCGAACATCGGATCGAACCCTGTGACCAGCGGGTCACCCCAGCCGCCCAGGTGGTGGAGCACGCGGCGTACGGTCACCTGATCCAGCCGCGAATCGACGATGTGACCGGCGCTCGATGTCAGGTCGATCAGCTGATCGATGGGTGTGTCGAGGTTGAGCCGGCCCTCCTGCGCGAGCCTGCTGACCGCCGTGGCGGTGACCGACTTGCTGATGCTGGCGATGCGGAACAACGTGGTTGGCCCGACGCGCTGACCGACCGGCGGCGTCTGCGTGGAGTTGAGGGTGTAGCCGCTCGCCTTGACCAGACGACCCCCCGTGGTGACCGCAAGAGACCCGCTGGTGATGCCGCGGGCCTTCATGAAGTCGAGCATGGCGTTGTCAAAGGACGTCATGCCCGGAGTCGAAGGCCCGTCGATCCACGTGTGCCAGGTGGTGTCCGCGCTGGCCGATGCGCGGGTGGCCGGGGCCAGGGCCGCGGTGACCGCGGCCGCACCCGCCAACTTCATCACACTGCGACGACTCACTCCGCTCATGCTTTCCTCCCCAGGATCCGATTCATCGTTTGGTGTTCATGGTCCGGTCGATCCGCGCCCTGGCCCGTATCGCACCGAACGGGTGACGCCGGCGGTCGGCGTCGGCACGCGTGCCGCGTCCGGGACGTGACCCGTGGGATGTTCACGATCTTCCCCCTTCCTCTCGTAGCCTGTTCCAGCCCTCGAACAGGCGGTGGGAACCGACCAACGTGGTCTCGGTCCGGTCGTGGAAAGCCCGCGCGACCAGCCGCTGGTTCTGGGCCGCGCCATCTCGTTCACGTGGCGGCTTCTCCTTCTTCGACGCGGACTCAACCATCCGCAGATGTAGATTCATCTGCCCCCGAGAATCCGTCGCCACGACCCCGAAGAGTGGCGCTGCTCACTGTTGCGGCGCCGGTTTGAGGTGATACTGGTTTGATTTCGCGAGTGAGCGGCTTTCGTGGGAAGTGCGTGGATCGCTACAGAGACAAGGCCCGCAGGGTGAGGGCCGCGACCGCGAGGAGCAGCAACACCAGGGGGCTCGGCAGGTTCTTGAAGTCGCTCTTCCGCAGGTGGGCGCCGACCGCGCCGATGAAGAAGACCACCACGCCGATGGCGGCGGCGATGCCGAGCGGTGCGTACCAGATTCCGATCAGCAATCCGAGCCCGCCAGCGATCTCGCAGGTAGCCAGGAACGGGAACATGCCGAGAGGCACGCCGATACCGGTGAGCCCGTCGACGATCTCCTTCTTCCGGCTGAGCTTGCCGTAACCGGACGCGAGTACCGCGAGTGCCAGCACAGACCCTACGACGACGTAGGCGATGAACATGGGGTGCTCCAGATTCTGGTGTGGTGATCCTGTTGGCGGCGTTCCAGTGCGCGAGGTAGTCGCGGATACGGGCGATCGGCGCGGTGACTGCTGTGGATGGGGTTGTCTCACCAGTACGACAAAACAGCCGCCCGGAATGTGAGGCGACGCGCCAGCGGGTCGCGCACGGCGCCGACCAGTCCAGCTTGTCGGCGGTGTGTAGTTCGGTCGGCGGTATCTCGTGCAGGCGTTGTCACACCCCGGCCTGCTGCCATTCGGCCGGTCGCCGCCAGCCGGTCATCCCTGACCCGAAGCCCGCCTGCTGCGCAGGGAACTCCTAGTACTCCAGTGACACTTCGCGACCTCGTCCGTCTGGGCTGCGGCAAGATGGGTTGGTGCCAGATGAGTTGAGGCTGTTCGCGGACTACTACCAGATCCACTTGTTCGATGAGGGTTCGGTGACCGATCTCGGAGAGGTGTGGACAGAGGAGGCGATGGCCGACCAACTCGCGGTCGCCGAGGATGCTGTCGCTATCGGTACTGCTGTGAACGTGTTCGTGGAGGTCGCGATCGAGGTGCTGGACCGGGCTCCAGCAGACGACAGCGCCGATTTTGACCACGTCGTCGAAGGCAGCGTGGAGATTCGGTCTGGACGCCTGGTGGTGATGGGCTGTACGGATTTCGAGCCCGACGCGGCGCGTTTCACTGTTCCCGCCGGGTGGCTGCGGGTCCGGGTAGCGAAGTCGAACCTGGAGGTCGCGGCCCGGCTGGGCATCGATTCCGACGAGGACCACGCAACAACCGAACGGATACGGGTTCAGGTGTGGCCCGCCGCGCCGACGCCGCTCGTCGTGCTCAAACAGTGGGCCCACCGTTAGGACATAGACGGCCACTGCGTGATCATCGATGGTTTGTGAGGACAACCGAAGATCGTGCAGTGGCCGCGGGTCACAGCGTGGACCCCGCCGGCTGGCAGGTGGTATTCGACGAGGCGCTGGAACACGTCGCTGGGCGGTTCGGACGGCGGGAACCACGACTGGCCGCCCGGGCATTCGTGGCCGGACTGCTATCGCCAGCCGAACGCAAGACCTGCCGGACCGCCGCATCTATTTGCCCGAACAGACGTGTGCACCGACCCTCAGCGCCGCACCGCAGCGGGCGTACCAGACACGATCGAGTTCACCACCAAACCACACCTGGCCCTACAGATGATCGGCGCGGCGCTCCGGTCGGGAGTGCCCGCCGGGTGGGTCGCCGCCGACGAGGTCTACGGCGCTGACCCGCAACTGCGCGCTGGGCTGGAAGCCCACGGGCTGGGCCACGTGTCTGCGCCGCCAGGCAACCCACCGAATCCGTCGACCCCACCCGAGCAGCCCGAACCCGGACCCCGATCCGGCTGACCCTGCCAGAAATCCGCCGCCTACTTCACATCCTGATCTTCAAGACCTCAACGAACGTCCTGCACGCTCTGCACTGGTCGGCCTGGCGCCGAGCACACCAAGCCCGCGCCCGCCAGGCCCATCACCAGCGACGACTCTCTCTACTGACCACATAGATCTCCAAGTGTCACTGGAGTACTAGGCGACGCCGGTGGAGAGCACGAACGGGATTCCGCACAGCGCCTTGCGGTCGGGCAGCCGTCGGCGTTCGGAGCGCCCCCGCGGTCGGACGGCCGTCGGCGTCTCGGATTGCGGTACTGGCGCTCGACCCTGGGAATCCGCGGCTCGATCCGCTCCCACAGCCCGCCCGGCACGATCCAGGGGACTGCTCGCCCTTCCTCACGGGGCATGACCAATCGATCGTCCGTCCAGGACGAAGCCCCAAGAACCACTACTCGGGACTTGTTATTCGCGTCGGTGGTAGTTGTTCCGGCGGGGTTGCTGCTCCGCGTCGATGTAGGCCGGCGGGA
>NZ_BONZ01000049.1 GCF_016862975.1 Rugosimonospora africana | reverse complement strand
CCGGTGCCGCCACCGCCCCCACCGCCGCCCGAGCCCTGGGTACCGTTCCAGGTGAACGTCGCCGAGGTCGCGGCCGGCAGGTTGTAGGTGAACGACTCGTTGCCCCAGTTCACCTTCACCGACTGGGTGCTACCCGTGCCGTTGTAGGCGACGAGCGCCTTGGAGCCGTCCGGGTTCTTCCACGCCACGTTCGGGATCGTGCTGTTGGCGGTGGAGTCGATCCGGTACGCCCCCGGCTTGACGAACTTGGTCAGCTGGCCCATGTCGTAGTACTCGACGGTGTAGTCGACCTGCCCGCTCCGGCTATCTCCATTGTGGACAGTGATGAGCCCGGTACAGGTTCCGCATCCGCCGTTGTGCGGGCCCATGTTCTGGTCGACCGCCAGGCTCCACTTCGTCACCGAGTTTCCCCAGTTCCGGGTGTAGCTGATGATGTTGTTCATGTCTTCGTTCTGCTGGTTGGCGATCCAGGTGCCGCCGGAGTGCTCGGTGTCGAAGGCAGGAACGTTCGGGAACAGGTTGTGCACCGTGGTCTGCTCGCTGACGTCGCCCCCGTACCCGTGCCAGGCGATGCCGCCGAACAGCGAGTCGTTGCGGATCGCCGTGTCGTTCATCAGCGGTGCCGCCCAGGTGTCGTAGCCGTCCCAGTTCCAGTCGTGGATGAGCACCTTGGTGGACAGGCCGGCGGCGTGGAACGCGGGCAACAGATCGGTGCCGACGAAGTAGTCCAGCCCGCTCGCGTTCCACTGCACCGACGGGTACCCGGGGCAGCAGGTCGGCTCGTTCTGCGGGGACACGTAGTCGATGTGCACGCCCTGCGCCTGGTACGCCTGGACGTACTTGACGAAGTACTGCGCGTACGGCGCGTAGTACTGCGACTGGAGCCACCCCTGCGAGTACGCGTTGTTGTCCTTCATCCACGGCGGTGCGGTCCACGGCGTGGCCATCACCTTGAGGCCCGGGTTGAGTTGCTGCGCCTGCTTGGTCAGCGGCAGCACGTCGGCCAGGTCGTGGCTGATGGAGAAGTCGTTCAGGTCACAGCAGGTGCCGTCGTAGGTGTAGTTGGACCGTGCCAGGTCCGAGGCGCCCATCGGGTTGCGCAGGAAGTCCAGGCCGATCCCGTTGGTGGGGTCGAACAGCTTCGTCATCACCGAGTTGCGGGTGCTCGCCGACAATGCGCCGCTGGAGTTCATCAGCCACGCGGCGGTGTCGGTGAACGACGCGCCGGCGCCGACGAACTGCTGGTACCTGGTGTTCTCGTTCACGGTGATGTTCTGGTTGGCGGCGGCGCTGCTGCCACTGAACGCGATCGGAGTCTGCTGCTGCAGGCCCCGCGTGACGTTGCGGCCGGCGGCGTCATTGGTCGTGGTGAGCCAGATGTTGACGCCCTCCGAGGCCGCGCTGGCGAAGCGCATCGGGAGCACCACCATGGCGGCGGCCAGCACGACCGAGGCCGCCAGGACCAGGTTTCGTGGCCGGCGTCGGCCCGGCGGACGCCAGCGGAGCACCGAGATCGCGGACATGACGGATCCTTCCGTGGCTGGGGTGGTGGCGGCCGGCACCCGGCGTGGCCAGCGCCTGGCGCCGGGCCGGCCGTGCGGACTTCGGTCAGCCGACGCCCGGAATATCGTCCACTGTGGACGTTCATGGTCGGCCGCCGCCGCGCGCGACCGCCCGGTTGATCGGCACGGCTGGTAACCGAAGGAAACACCGGCGACAGTCGACTGTCAATACCTAGCGTCAGGTTTGGCAACCGACAGTTAACTTTCCGATCAGCAATAACCGCAGGTCAGGAGCTTTATTCGTAGCTTTTATTGACTTACTCACGAGGCCCGGCATAGCCTTCGATCAATGCTGTGCGACATGCGAGCGACGGGGACTCGTAACGCTGCGCTGAACGTCTGGCGGCTGTTCGTCGCACGGCAATCCGCACCATCCCGGCCGCTTGACCGCGACGCCTCGCCACCGGGCGCTGCTGGCGACCGGGTCGAAGGACAGACCCCGTCGCGGCGTGCGGTCCCCGGCCGGTACCCGTACGCGAGAGGCTTTCAGCGCCGGGCGCCCGCACGCTGCCCGTAACGGGTGCCCACCAGGAGAGGAATCCGTGAGACTCACCAAACGCAGGATCGTCGCGGTCACCGCCGTCACGGCGACCACACTCGGGCTCGGCATCGCCGGCATCACCGCGGCCTCGGCCGCCACCGCCGGTGCGATCACCGGGTACGGCGGCAAGTGCGTGGACATCGCCGCGGCCAACAGCGCCAACGGCACCCAGGTCCAGCTCTACACCTGCAACGGCTCCACCGCACAACAATGGACCATCGGCACCGACAACACCATCCGCGCCCTCGGCAAATGCCTCGACGTCGCCGCAGCCGGCACCACCAACGGCACCAAGGTACAGATCTACGACTGCAACGGCACCGCCGCCCAACAATGGCAACGCAACGGCACCCAACTCATCAACACCGGCAGCGGCAAATGCCTCGACGCCACCGGACCCAGCTCCGCCGACGGCACCCCACTACAGATCTGGACCTGCACCGGCGCCGCCAACCAACAATGGAACACCCCGACCGGTGGCGGCGGCTCGACCACGCCTCCCCCGACCGGCGGCGCCGCCGGCATGGCGGCCGCGCCGTACGCGTACCTCGGCTGGGGTAACCTGCCCGATCCACGGACCATCATGTCCGCGACCGGCATCAAGTGGTTCACCATGGCCTTCATGCTCTCCAGCGGCACCTGCAACCCGGAATGGGACGGCAGCCGGCCGCTGACCGGCGGAGTGGACCAGAGCACCATCAACAACATCCGCGGTGCCGGCGGCGACATCGTCGTCTCCTCGGGTGGCGCGTCCGGCAACTGGCTGGAGCAGTCCTGCGGCAGCGCGAGCGCGCTGGCCGGGGCGTACCAGAAGGTCATCAACGCGTACGGGCTGAAGGCGCTCGATGTCGACATCGAGGGCAGCGTCTACAACAACGCCACCCTCCAGCAGCGCACCATCGACGCGCTGAAGACGATCCGGGCCAACAACCCGGGCATCACGCTCTACGTGACGTTCCCGAGCGGCCCGAACGGGCCCGACTCCAGCATGATCAACCGGGCGGCCTCCTCCGGGCTGACCGTCGACGGTTGGACCATCATGCCGTTCGACTTCGGCGGCGCCGGCCAGAACATGGGCAACCTGACCGTCCAGGCCGCCACCGGGCTCAAGAACACCGTCAAGAACGCCTACGGCTACACCGACGACTAGGCGTACCGCCACACAGGTATCTCGTCGATGAACGGCATCACCGACGAGAACGAGACGGTGACCCAGGCCGACTTCCGCACCATGCTCAGCTACGCGCAGCAGCACCATATCGCCCGGTTCACGTTCTGGTCGGCCGACCGGGACCGGCCGTGTACCGGCGGCAACAGCACCGGCGCCGATTCGTGCGGCGGGGTGTCCCAGCAGAACTGGGAGTTCACCAGCATCGTCGCGCAGTACGCCGGATGACCTGAGCCGGCCCGGGCCGGCGCCGCCACCCCACCCAGGCGGCGCCGGCTCGAGACCCACTATGGCAACACCTGGATCTTCCGGCCGATGCCCGCGGCGAACTGCTCCAGCGCCTGCGGGTACCGCTCCAACGGAAGCCGGTCGCTGATGAACACCTCCGGATCGAGAACGCCGCCGGCGAACAGCTCGGCGGCTCGCTCGTAGCTGTGCAGCACCGCCATCGACCCGGTGATGGTGATTTCCTGGTTGTAGATCCGGTACGGCTCGACGCTCGCCCGCGCCGAGTAGTCCGCGACACCGAACTGGAGAAACGTGCCGCCCTTGCCGACCCGGCCGAGTCCGTCCTGGATGGCGTGCGCGTTGCCGGTCGCGTCGATGACCACGTCCCAGCCGCGCACCCGGTCCAGGTCGCCGGCCCGGCCGGCCGCCGAGGAGCAGCCCAGCGCACGGGCGGCGGCGAGCCGGTCCGGATTGATGTCCACCACGTCCACAATGGACGCGCCGGTCCGCTTGGCGAGTTCGAGCATCATCAGGCCCATGGTGCCGGCACCGTAGATGAGCACGTGTGCGGCCAGGGCGTTGCGCAGGATGTCGTACCCGCGCAGCGCGCAGGACAGCGGTTCGATCAGCGCCGCGTCGCGGGTGTCCACGTGCTCGGGCAGTGGTACGCAGTTGGCCACCGGCGCCAGGGCGAACTCGGCCGCCCCGCCGGCCGTGGTGACTCCGATCGCGGCCCAGCGCTCGCACAGGTTGTTGCGCCCGCGCCGGCAGTAGTGGCACTCGTTGCAGAACAGGGAGGGGTCCACCGCCACCCGTTCGCCCACCCGCCGCTCGGTCACGCCGGTACCGACGGCCACGACGGTACCGGCGAACTCGTGACCGGGAACGATCGGCAGGGTGGGGGCGAATTCGCCCTGCAGGATGTGCAGGTCGGTGCCGCACAGCCCGCACGCGGCGACCTCGACCACCACGTCCCGGGGCCCCGGCGTCGGGTCCTCGACCGTGGTCACCTCCACCTTGCCCGGCGAACCGATAAGAGCAGCCCTCACTTCACGGCTCCCAACGACAGGCCCTGGACAAGCTTGTCCTGGGCGGCGAACCCGGCGGCCAACACCGGCAGGGAAATGGCCGTCGCCGCGGCGCAGACCTTGGCCAGGAACAGCCCCTGGCTGGTGACGAAGCTGGTCAGGAACACCGGCGCGGTACCCGCGACGACGCCGGTGAGCACCCGGGCGAACAGCATCTCGTTCCAGCTGAAGATGAAGCAGATCAGCGCGGTCGCCGCGATTCCGGGCGCGGCCACCGGCACGATCACCTTGCGCATGATGGTCGGCAGCCGGGCTCCGTCGATCGCCGCGGCCTCCAGGATCGCCACCGGTACCTCGGCCAGGAACGAGTGCATCATCCACACCGCGATCGGCAGGTTCATCGAGGTGTAGAGGATGACCATCAGCCAGATGTTGTCCAGCAGCCCAATCTTCTGCGCGATCAGGTAGACCGGCAGCAGTCCGGCGACGGCCGGCAGCATCTTGGTGGACAGGAAGAAGAACAGGACGTCGGTCCACTTGCGTACCGGCTTGATGGCCAGCGCGTACGCGGCCGGAATCGCGAGCAGCAGCACCAGAAGCGTGGACACGATGCTCGCGGTCGCCGAGTTGATGAGCGGTGGCCACGGACTGGCCCCGGTGGACGCACCGAAGAACTCCCGGTACCCGTCGAGAGTCAGCGAGGCACCGAACTTCGGCGGGTTCGTACCGGCGTCCGCCTCGCTGTGGAACGAGGTGAGCACCATCCACGCCACCG
This sequence comes from Rugosimonospora africana, assembly GCF_016862975.1. Classification (GTDB taxonomy): domain Bacteria; phylum Actinomycetota; class Actinomycetes; order Mycobacteriales; family Micromonosporaceae; genus Rugosimonospora; species Rugosimonospora africana. Next base: position 181,194 of record NZ_BONZ01000049.1, on the reverse strand, counting down.
GCAGGAAGAACGCGATCCCGACCAGCCAGGCGACCAGGCCCCAGAACGCGTTGACCCTTCGGGACATCACGCGGCCGCCAGCGGCGCCGAGGGAGGAGGCGTCGCGGTCAAGCGGACGCTTCCAGGATTTCGCGCGGCCGCCAGCGGCGCCGAGGGAGGAGGCGTCGCGGTCAAAGGGACGCTTTCGGGACATCATCGTCTGGCCTCCTCGCGGAACAAGGACGAGACCACCCGCAGCGCGAACGTGGCGATGACGATCGTCGCGATCACCACGACCACCCCGGCGGCGGACGCGCGCCCGTAGTCGTGAGCCTGGTAGAAGGTCTGATAGATGGTGTACGGGAGGTTCGCCGTACCCAGGCCGCCCGAGGTGATGGTGAACACCGCGTCGAAGTTCTGCACCACGTAGATCGAGCCGAGCAGCGCGCCCAACTCCAGGTACTGGCGCAGGTGCGGCAGGGTGACGAAGCGGAACGTCTGCCAGGGGCCCGCCCCGTCAACGCGGGCGGCCTCGACCGCCTCTGCCGGCCGGCTCTGCAGCCCGGCGAGCAGGATCAGCATCATGAACGGGGTCCACTGCCACACCAACTCGGTGACGACCGCGGCCTTCGGCAGCTGGGTCACCCAGTCCGGCTGCGGCGCGGTGCCGCCAAACAGCCGCCAGATGTCCGTGAGTACGCCGTTGAACAGCCCGTACTCCGGGTTGTAGAGGGCGTGCTTCCACAGCAACGCGGCCGCCACCGGTACCACCAGGAAGGGTGCGATGAGCATGGTGCGCACCACGCCGCGGCCGAGGAACGAGCGGTCCAACAGCAAGGCGACCAGCAGTCCCAGCACGAGACTGATCAGCACGACCGAGACGGTGAGCACCACAGTCGTCACGATCGACGAGCGCAGTGTCGCGTCGGTCAACACCGCGCGGTAGTTGTCCACGCCGGTGAAGCTGCGCTGGTCCGGATACAGCGCGTTCCAGTTCATGAACGAGATGACCAGCGTGGCGATGAACGGCAACTGGGTCACCACGACGAGGAACACCAGTGCGGGCAGCAGCGGTGCCCGGCGGGCCCAGGCGGCCCGGCGCGGGTGCGCGCGGGCGGACCGGGCACCGACCGGCCCGGCCACCCGGGTGGTGGCGGTATCAACGGCACTCATCGGCTCTCTCCACAGTGGAGGTCGGGGTGCCCCCGCGAGGCGGGGGCACCTGGCGACCAGTCACTTGCTCTGGTACTTGGCCGCGACCTTCTCGGCCAGCTGCTGGCCCTGTGTCAGGGCGGCGTTCACGCTCAGCTGTCCGGCGATGGCCGAGCTGATGGCCTGCGACACCTGGGTGCCCAGGTCGGTGAACTCGGGAATGTCGACGAACTGGATGCCGATCGTCGGGCGGGGCTGGACTCCCGGGTTGCGCGGGTCGGCCGAGCTGATGGCCTCCTGGGTCTGCTTGTAGAAGGCCGCCGCCGCCTGCTGGTACGCCGGGTTGGCGTAGAGCGAGGTGCGCTTGCCGGCCGGTACCCGGGCCCAACCCAGCTTCGTACCGACCAGGTTCTCGTAGTCCTTGCCGGAGGCCCAGGAGACGAACTTCCACGCGTCGGCCGAGTGCTTGCTCGCCTTCTGGATGCCCCAGGCCCAGGTGTAGAGCCAACCCGAACTCTTGGTCTGAACCACCGGAGCCTGCGCGTACCCGATCTTCCCGGTCACCGGCGAGTCGCTGGCCTCCAGCGAGCCGGCCGCCGACGTGGCGTCGTACCACATCGCCACCTTGCCCTGCTCCAGATCGTTCAGGCACTCGGTGAATCCGGACTGCGGTGCGCCCGCCTCGCCGTGCGCGCGAACCAGGTTCACGTAGAAGGTGGTCGCCTGCGTCCACTGTGGACTGTTGAGCCCAGCTTTCCAGTCCTTGGTGAACCAGGTGCCGCCGAACGTGTTCGCCACGGTGGTCAGCGGCGCCATCACCTCACCCCAGCCGGGTTGGCCGCGCAGGCAGATGCCCCGCATGCCGGGCTGTGCGCCGTCCACCTTGGCCGCGAGGTCGGCCACCTGTTGCCAGGTCGGGTTGTCCGGGACGGTGAGTCCCTTGGCGGCGAACACATCCTTGCGGTACATGAGGAACGACGACTCGCCGTAGAACGGTTCGCCGTACAGCTTTCCGTCGTCCGCGGTCAGCGACTCGGTCATCGGCTTCAGGATGTCCGACTGGTCGAAGCCGCTGTCTTTGCTCACGAAGTCGTCCAGCGGATACAGCCAGCCGTTCTTGGCGTAGAACGGCACCTCGTAGTTGCTGATGGTGGCGACGTCGTACTGCCCGGCCTGGCTGGAGAACTCCTGACTGATCTTGTCGCGCACGTCGTTCTCCGGCAGCACCGTGTAGTTCACCTTGATGCCGGTCTGCTTGGTGAAGTTGTCCGCGGTCAGCTTCTGCAGGTCGACCATCTGCGGGTTGTTGACCATCAGGACGTTGAGGGTGTGGCCGCCACCGCTGCCGCCGCCCCCACCGGCTCCGCTGCACCCCGACAGCGCGAGAGCAATAGCGCCGATAGCCGCTAATACTGGTGTAAATTGCCTAACTTTTGGCACAACGCGCCTCCAGATGGGTACTCCTCGGAGCGGAACTGGTGTGGGGCGACTGGTCTGGATAGCCGCGCGGCAACAAACGCGCCGAGCCAGACCAGTCGGAGTCGGCTCAGACGCGGATCACCTGCGGTCCGAGCAGTGAGTAGCGGTGCGCCTCGGTCGCCGGCAGCGCGGTGTCCGTGACGATGGTTTCGAGGTCGTTGACCTCGGCGAACCGGCAGAAGCTGGATACGCCGAATTTGGTGTGCACGCCGACGAACACCCGGCGGTGAGCCACCTCGACCACCCGGGCCTTGACGTCGGCGACGGCGGGATCGGGGGTGGTCAGGCCGCGTTCCCGGGAGATCCCGTTAGCCCCGATGAACGCGAGGTCGAGCACGAACCCGGACAGCATCCGGGTCGCCCAGTGGTCCACCGTGGCCAGCGTGCGGCCCCGGACCCGGCCACCGAGCAGCAGCACGGTCACCGAGTCGGCGGTCGCCAGCGCGGCGGCCGTGGGCAGTGACGCGGTCACCACGGTCAGCGGCCGGTTGGTCGGCAGCACCTCGGCGATCAACTGTGGGGTGAACCCCTCGTCGATGAAGATCGTCTCGGCGTCGCCCAGGAGTTCGACCGCCGCCGCCGCGATGCGCCGCTTTTCGGGTACCCGGCGGGTGGTGCGCGTCGCCAGCGTGGTCTCGAACCGCGCGGTCTCGACCGGGTACGCGCCGCCATGTGTGCGGTGGATGAGCCCGTGCCGTTCCAGTACCCGCAGGTCACGCCGGACGGTCTCGGGCGCGACCCCGAGTTCACCGGCGAGCTTGCCGACGTCGACACCGCCCTCGGTGCGGGCGCAGGCGAGGATGCGGTGCTGGCGCGCTTCCGCTTGCATTCGCCGACCCCCTCGATGAGGCAGGGACTAGCCGTGACAAATGTCTAACATCGTCGATACCCGCTGGCCAGTTTCACGGCGCGATCGTTCCTGCCCGTTGCCGCCCGTTTCGCGGACGACATTAGGCGGCTTCGTACCGATATTTCGCAGTCATCCGGACATAGCGGGTGCCCGTTTACTCACGGCCGCTGCCCGTTTGGCGTACCGCGTGACCGAATCCGGGCGCGACCGGATCAGGACCCGGTCGTCGCCTCCACCGGCTGGTCCTCCTCCGGCGTACCAGTGCCGGTGCCGCGGCCCCGGGCGCGCAGGAGCCCGCGTACCGCGTCGATGTCGCCCGCGACGGTGCGCGAGGCGAGGTAATACATGATCCCAGTCGGGATGAAGAACACCTGGAACACGGCCAGCCCGGTGGCGTAGTTCAGCGGCGGCGGCAAGGCCCGGGTCAGTACCCGGAACATCACGCTGACCAGGCTGTTGCCGGCCGCCCGGCCGACGCCGTTGACCAGGTTGCCCATGCTGTACACCGTGCCCCGGTGCTCGGGCGGGTTGACGTCGGCGAGCAGGGCGAACCAGTTCGGCGAGTTCGCCGACGTCAGCGCGAGCGCGGTCAACGCGGCCAGGAAGCACGCCGCCACCGTCGGCTCGGTGACCACACTGCGCAGCACGGCGAGCACGATTTCCGACTTGCCCGCGCCGGCCGATATGTGGACGCGCAGCGGCACGAAGAACAGCACCACGTAGAACGGGACACCGGCGAAGATCCCGGCGGCGGCCACCAGCGCGCGGCCCCGCGGCGTACGGCGCTGCAGGCGGTCGCCGACCAGCCCACCGATGATCGACAGTGCGCCGCCGAGCTGGAACAGTACGGAGAACACGCTGCCGACCACGATCGCAGTCGACTCCGGGTACCCCTGCGTCTGCGCCCTGGACTGGAGCAGCTGGGGCAGCCAGACCAGCGAGCCGAACGTGGCCTGCGCGGTGAGGCCCTGGAGGATCAGCCACACATTCGTGCGCCGGCGCAGGATGACGGCGACGTCGGACCGGTCGATCCGGTGCCGGTACTCGCCGCCGGCCTCGAACAGCGCGGCCAGCTCCGGCTCGCTCTGCCCGCGCCGGATGTCGTACACGAACAGGTAGGCCAGCACCGCGAGCAGGCCGAGCCCGGCCATCAGCAGGAACGGCCGGCGCCAGGCGTCCGGGCTCGCCCCGGCGCCGAGCACCCCGCCGACCAGCGTGCCGGCCAGGGTACCGACGCCGTGCGAGAGCCCCCACAGGCTCATCACCAACCCCCGGCGGCGCGGCGAGATCAGGTCGCTGACGACCGAGAACCCGACCGATGCCACCGCGCCCAACCCGATCGAGGCGAACATCTGGAACGCGAAGTACGTCAGGTACCCGTGGGTCAGTCCGCACCCACCGAAGCCGACCGCCCAGATCGCCGTGCCGCCCATCAGCAGCGGCTTGCGGCGGCTCCGGTCTCCGGTGTACGCCCAGCCGACCGCCGCGACCGCGGTGACCAGGAAGCTGGCCGCGGTGACCAGGTTCACCGCTCCCTTGGAGACGCCCAGGCTGCGACTGATCGGGTCGTACAGCGGCACCGGCAGCCCGATGGCCACATTCTCCAGAGATGCGAGGATCACGAACACCGTGACGCTGTAGATCCGGTGCGTCGCGCTGCCGCGGATCCCGCCCAGCCCTGCCATGTACCGCACCCAACCACACAACGCCGGCCGGCGTCACCCCGGTCGTCGCTCAGCGCCAGCCGCGCTGAACCAGAAGCGGCGCCAGACGCGCCGCGCCAGACCAGTCGGAAGCAGGGTCAGGCGGCGGGCTGGTCCGGGGTGTCCAGCAGCTCGCGGATCGCCTTCAGCGGGATCCACAGCCAGTCCGGTCGGTGCCGGGCCTCGTATGCCGCCTCGTAGACCGCCTTGTCCAGCTCGTACGCGCCCAGCACCCCGGGCATCGCGCGCGGATCCACCCCGCTGATGCTCCCGTACCCGTCGCAGAACGCTCCCCGGTTGCGCTGCACCCACTCCCGGGCCCGGTACGCCAGCTGCTCATCGTCCGGCTCGTTGACCAGCAACTGGTTCGCCGCGTAGTCGAACGACCGCAGCATCCCGGCCACGTCCCGCATCGGCGAGTCCGGCCGGCGCCGCTCCTGCGCCGGCTGCCCCGGCTCCCCCTCGAAGTCGATGAGGAACCAGTGGTCGGGCGTGCGGAGCACCTGCCCCAGGTGCAGATCGCCGTGTATCCGCTGTACCGTCACCGGGCCGTCCAGCACGCGCAGCCGCTCCAGCACCGCCGCCTCGACGCCGGCCAGCTCCGGGACTTCCGCCACGGACCTGTCCAGCCGTTGCCGCATCTCGGCAAGCGGCGCCGGCTGGGTCGAGGTACCCAGCTCGATCGCCAGCGTCGCGTGCACCTCCGCCACCGCCTCACCGAGCCGGAACGCCTCCGAGGCGAAGTCACCGCCCACCTCGTCGGCGTGCAGGTCGGCCTCGGCGAGCAGGTCGCGCACGCTGGCGATGGCCATCGACCAACCGTCGGCGGAGTTCGGCGCGTACGCGGTCACCATCGCCAGCGAGGTCGGCCCGCCGTCGCCGGCCACACTCTCGATCGCCCCGAGCAGCGGCGCGATGTGCGGGCTGGCCGCCCGGGCCAGCACCCGGTTCAGCTCCACGTCCGGGTTCTGCCCGGAGATGACCCGGCGGAACACCTTGAGGATCGCCTGGGAGTCGAAGATGACGCTGGAGTTGCTCTGCTCCCCCTCGATGACCCGGGCCGGCAGGTCGGTCGCGAACTCCCCTCCCGGTTCCGGCACGAACCTCAGGTCGTCCACAACGGTACCGGCCTGGATGAAGGCGAGCAGGCGGCGTGCCGCGTCCTCGCTGAACAGCGCGTCGCACCCGGTCCGCCCGTCCTGGACACCGATCGTGGCCTGGCCGACGAACTCCTCCGCCAGCTCCAGGTCCCAGCCGACGAACATCTGGTACACCTCGGTGCCGCCGTCGGTGTACGCGGCCTCCAGCAGGACGTGCTCCAGGTCGGGGGCGAGGACGGTGACCACGCTCGGCGTGACGCGCTCCAGCACCCTGGCACGCCCGGCGTACCACCGCTGCTTCGGCAGCCACTCCTCGAACGGCAGCGTCATGACTCATCCCCTGGGGCGCACAGCTGGAACCAGTAGAACGCGTATCCCGGCAATGTCAACAGGTACGGCAGGTGGCCGATCCGCGGGAACGTCACCCGACCGGTCAGCTCGATCGGGGTGTACCCGTTCCACGCCGGCAGGCTCATCTCGATCGGCTGCGGGAAGCGCGACAGGTTGTGCACGCACAGCACCACGTCGTCCTCGTGCACCCGGAGATAGGCGAGCACCGAGGGGTTCGAGCCACCGAGTTCCTGGAAGTCGCCGATCGCGAACGAGACGTGTCGCCGGCGCACGGCCAGCATGGTACGGGTCCAGTTGAGCAGCGACGCCGAGTTGTCCCGCTGTGCCTCCACGTTGATGGCCTGGTACCCGTACACCGGGTCCTGGTTCACCGGCAGGCACAGCCGTCCCGGAGTCGCGGTCGAGAATCCCGCGTTGCGGTCGGGCGTCCACTGCATCGGGGTGCGTACCCCGTCCCGGTCGCCCAGCCAGATGTTGTCTCCCATACCGATCTCGTCACCGTAGTACAGAACCGGTGAGCCGGGCAGCGACAGCAGCAGCGCGGTGAACAGTTCGAACTGGTTGCGGTCGTTCTCCAGCAGGGAGGCCAGCCTGCGCCGGATGCCGACGTTGGCGCGCATGCGCGGATCCTTGGCGTACTCCGAGTACATGTAGTCGCGTTCCTCGTCGGTGACCATCTCCAGGGTCAGCTCGTCGTGGTTGCGCAGGAAGATCCCCCACTGGCAGTTGGCCGGAATCTTCGGCGTCTGGGCCAGGATCTCCGAGACCGGGAACCGGGACTCCCGCCGTACCGCCATGAAGATGCGCGGCATCAGCGGGAAGTGGAACGCCATGTGGCACTCGTCGCCGCCGGTCTCCGGGTCGCCGAAGTACTCGACGACGTCGGCCGGCCACTGGTTCGCCTCGGCGAGCAGCACCCGGCCCGGGTACTCGTCGTCGATCACCTTGCGCAGTTGCTTGAGGAAGTCGTGCGTCGCCGGGAGGTTCTCGCAGTTCGTACCGTCGGCCTCGAACAGGTACGGCACCGCGTCCAGCCGGAACCCGTCGATGCCCAGGTCCAGCCAGAACCGGATGACGTTCAGCATCTCCCGCTGAACGTCGGGGTTCTCATAGTTGAGGTCGGGCTGGTGGCTGAAGAACCGGTGCCAGAAGAACTGTCTGCGCACCGGGTCGTACGTCCAGTTCGACTCCTCGGTGTCCACGAAGATGACCCGGGCCCACGGGTACCCCTGGTCGTCGTCGCGCCAGACGTAGTAGTCGCGGTACGGGCCGTCGGGATCGCGCCGGGACTCCTGGAACCACGGGTGGGTGTCGGACGTGTGGTTCATCACCAGGTCCGTGATCACCCGGATCCCGCGCTTGTGCGCCGCGTCGATCAGCGCGACAAGATCATCCACGGTACCGAACTCGGGCAGCACCTTGTAGAAGTCGCGGATGTCGTACCCGCCGTCACGCAGCGGCGAGTCGTAGAACGGTGGCAACCACAGGCAGTCGATGCCCAGCCACTGCAGATAGTCCAGCCGCTGGATCAGACCCTGGATGTCGCCCTGGCCGTCGCTGTTGGCGTCGTAGAACGCCCGAACCAGCACCTCGTAGAAGACCGCCCGCTGGAACCAGGTCGTATCGGCCGGCAGGGTACGCGCATGATCAAAGTCGCTGGCCTGCGGATGCTCGACTACCCCATCGGGCGCAACGTGACTGCCCTCGTCGAGATCGACGAGCTCCTCGCCCAGGTCCATATCATTGTTTGCCCCGGACCGTCCCCGGACTAAACGTGAATACCCACATGACCGCGCCGGCATGGGTCATCTCTCGTCGCGACTGGGCGGATCACACCGCAGTGCGAACTTACGACCCCGGTCCTCTTCGGGTGGATAGTTTCGGCGGTCTCAGGCGTCTGTCTTAATGGGTGGGCGCCGGAAACGGGGTGAGGCGTGGACGATGACGTGAAGGCACGGTTCAGCGAGTTCGTGACCCTGCGTGCTCCGGCACTGGTCAGAGTCGCGTACCTGCTCACCGGCGACCGGCACGCCGCCGAGGATCTGGTGCAGTCCGCCCTGGTCAAGACGCTGACCAGGTGGCAGTCCCTGCGTAACGAAGACCCCGAGGGATACGTGCGGACAGTGATGTACCGCGAACAGATCAGCCGGTGGCGGCGCTGGAGCCGGCACCGGGAGAGGCTGATCGCCCCCTCGGACGACCTGGTCGGGGCCGACCCGCACGGGCAGACCGACCTGCGGGTGTCGATGCGGGAAGCCCTGCTGCGCCTCTCGCCGGCACACCGCACGATCCTGGTCCTGCGCTACTACGAGGACCTCACCGAGACCCAGGTCGCCGCGGTACTGGACTGTTCGATCGGCTCGGTACGCAGCCGTACCCATCGCGCCCTGACCCGGCTGCGCCAACTGCTGCCGGACACCGAACTCCTGATCGGTACCCCGCTGGCCAGGCCCGCCCAGCGCGCGGCTGACCACAAGCCGGATCAGCCCGGCGCGCGGCTGGCCACGAGCCAGATCAACCCAGCACGCGGCTGGGCACGAACCAGTCGATGACCTGCCGCGGGTCGACGTCGTAGCCGGTCGCCCGGTTGCCGCTCCAGTTGACGCCGACCAGGATGTCCTCCTGGATCAGCCAGGGCAGCAGGTCGCCGAGCCATTCCTCCAGCGGGATCGAGATGACGTCCAGCCCCTGGTACGCGGGCACCTGCGCGACCACCTTCTGCGCCCGGGACTGCCGCGACCAGAAGGGCATGGCGCGCTGCCCGGTGCGCTTGTGCGGCGCGATGTACGCGCCGTCCTCGAGTACCGTCCAGACCTCGCCGGCGTCGGGAAGCTCCCGACGGAACGCGGCCGCATGCGCCGCACTCGTTGTCAACCGCCGCCTCCTCCGGCAGGAACACCCGTGGGTGTCGTACCGTCATCGTCTAAGAAAACGATCAACCGCCCCGCGCGATACGAGCGCGGTCCAGCGAAGGCCACCCGCGCCGACCGCGTCTTCCAGCGGCGTGACAACGGTCACCGGGCGGTCGGCGCGTCAAACCGATGGCCGCGCCGCTCCGTTAGCGTTGCTGTGCGCCCGGCGAAGGACCGGCCACCTTCGTCCAGAGGCAACTGAAGATGACGACCCGAGTGGATGTCGGATTGGCCGAGCAGTCCGAGGCCGAGGCGCTGTTCGACTTCGAGACCGCCGCCCCGGGGGCGACCGCGGACGCGCTCGGCATGGACGCCACCCGGCTCGGCGGCGGCGTGGCCCTGTCCATGCGCCACGACCCCACGCAGTTCTGGAGCAAGGCACTGGGATTCGGCTTCCAGGAGCCGGCGACCGCCGACCTCGTCGACGAGGTGTGCGACTTCTACCGGTCGCGGAGCACGCCGGTGGCCGTGCTGCAGTTCGCGCCTTCCGCACTGCCCGACGGTTGGGCCGACATCCACGTCCGGGCGAACATCCAACCCGGCTCGACCTGGGTCAAGCTCGCCCGCGAGCTGAACGCCTCGGCCGACGATGCCGAGGTCCGGCTGGACCCGGCGCTGCGGGTCGCCCCGGTGGAGCCCGGACAGGCCGCGTCCTGGGCGGCCACCATGCTGCGGGGATTCGGGATGCCCGAGGAGCACCTGTCAGACATGGTGGCGTCGCTGGTCGGCCGGCCGAGCTGGCATCCGTACGGCGTCTGGCACGGCGACCAGATCGTGGCCGCGGCAACGATGCGGGTGCGGCTCGGCTTCACCGTCCAGTACGAGCGGCGCAACTGGGTCTTCCGCCCCTGAACCGCAACCGGGCGTCGCGCCCCACGCCGCCGCCTGGTCCTTCGCGCCGAACCGCAACCGGGTCTACCCGACACTGCCCATCTCCGTATTGACCGCTGTCGCTGTAGTCTGTTCGTACCTGAGCGGGCCTGATCCGCTACGTCTGCCTCCTACCGCCCGGCGGCGAGACTGGAGCATCGGGAAGCATGAGATTTCGCGACGGATCTCGCGGCGATGGCCTCAGCTGGGGCCAGGCGCAGACCGAGCGGGCGTTGTCACGGTTGAAGAAAATCCGCCGTACCGAGTCCACCGACGACAGATCCGCACGGGACGACACGGTCCCCCTTCCCCTTTCCGGGATCCTCGCGGTTCCGGCGATCCGAACCGCCGTCTGCGATTTCGCCCGCGCACCGGCCAGCGCCGGGGCGGACTCCGGCCTGCGGGAAGCGCTCGGCCGCGGCGAAGTGCCCGAGAGTCCGCTCAGGCGAGCGCTCATTGAGGGCGATGCCCTCCGGTCGGCGTTCACGGCCGCTGTACGCGACGGGATCGGCAGCCGGGCAACCAGGGAATTTCTGGTGAGGTATCTGTCGGCCACCGGCCGCACCGCCGAACTCGACCGGCTCAACTCCGAGTCACACCTTCCGGGACACCAGTCCGACTTGTTCGACCTCTTTGCCACGCACGAACTGCGCGCCCTCGACGAACTGCACGAGCAGGTCGCGACCGGCACCGTAGAACTGAGCCTTCGGGCCCCCGAACGACTACCCGACCGCTCATCCCGGCACGTCGACGACAACCCCGCGCAGCCGGACTTTCCGCCCTCGCCGGCCCGGCCACCCGGGTGACCGCCCCGGTTCCCATGCTGCAACGGGCGATCGAGCTGCGCGGCGAAGCCCTCCGCCGGCTGCGGCAGCACCACTACAGCCCGCAAGACCTCGGCGACCTCTACCTCACCCTCGGACGGATACAGGGCGTCCTCGCCTATGCCGCCCTGGACGCCGGCGACGCGGGGACCGCGATGACCCACGCCGACGCCGCGTGGGCGTGTGCGCCCAACGCGCTCGGGACAACGAACTGCGTGCCTGGGTACGCGGAACCCAGAGCCTCATCGGCCGTTCCGAGGGCGACTACGCCGCCTAGCGCACGAGGGCGTACCAGTGCACCTCGTCCGTCGAGTGGGTACGCGAGAATCCCGCCTTCTCCAGTACCCGTTGCGACGCAACGTTGTCGCGCTCGGTGTCGGCCACGATCCTGCGTACGTCCCGAGCGAACGCGAACTCCACGAGACCGCGCAGCGCCTCGGACGCGTACCCCGACCCGCGAGCCGCCCGTACCAATCCATAGCCGACCACGACAGTGCCCGAGGCGTCGGGCGGGCCGAAGAAGCCGATCGTCCCGACCACCAGCTCGCTCGCGCACTCCACGATGACGAAGGAACCGAAGATCTCGTGGTACCGCTCGAGAACCATGCCCGCCGCGTCCCGGTCGTCATCGCGGGGAAACTCCGCGTGCCACCGATCGTCGCGCTGACCGTCCACAATGGCCCTCGCGCCATCGGTGTCGAGAGGATGCAGCCGCAGGCGCTCGGTGGGGATCACGGGTGGGGAGCCTACCCGTTCAGTCGATGACGGACAGACCGACAATCATCATCGCCAGAGGTACGGCGACACCCAGCGCGCCACAGATGATGCCGATGATGGCCATGGCGCGTCCACTTGCCGTGCCGCGACGGATTCGGCGCAGGCCGATGATGCCCAACACGATGCCCGCCAGACCGCTTGCCCCACCGAGGCCCGTGCACGCGTCCCCGGGCAGCGACACCACACCGAATATCAACGCCAGCAGTGGCAACGTGCTGCTCGGTGCCGGCGGCCCGGCAACCGGCATGCCCGCCGCGGGCGGGAACGTGTCCACCGGCAGGTCCTGGATCAGCGTAGCCAGCTCGGCGCGGGTGCGGGACCCGTACACCCTGGACGCCCGCTCACTGAACTCTTCCAGCGTGAGGCGTCCCTCGGCGGTCGCGGCGTGAAGCCGCTCAATGACCGCCTGTCGCTCGGCATCTGAGGCCAGGGTGCGAAAGCCAGGGTCCATGACCATTGCGTCAAGGTAGCGACCGGCTCCCCCGACCGCTGTCCCCGTGCGGCCCGAACCCAACGCCACCCTTAAGCCGCACGGACGCGGCCGGTCTGTCTAGGCTGCTAGCCGTGACCTCAGCCGCTCCGCCGCCCATGGCGCAGGCCCGGTTGTCCGCTGGCACCCTGTTCCTCGATGACGCCGGCCGAGTGCTGATGCTTCACCCCACGTACAAGGACTACTGGGATATACCCGGCGGGTTCGTCGAGCCGGGCGAAGCTCCGTCCGCGGCGTGCGCCCGCGAGATCCGCGAGGAGTTGGGTATCAGTCCCCCGGTCGGGCCGCTGCTCGTGGTCGACTGGGCACCCACGGAGAACGACGGCGACAAGGTCCTGTACGTCTTCGACGGCGGGAGCCTCAGCGCGGACGACCTACGCCGGATCGTGTTCGAGGACGGCGAGATCGACGGGTACCGGTACGTCGAACCATCCGAGCTCGAAAGCCTCGCACCGGCGAGACTGGTTCGCCGCCTTCACGCGGCGGTTATCGCGAAGAAGAGCGGTCGGACGATCTACACCGAACATGGGAGGGAAGCGCCCCGCCTTACCTGAGCTGAGCGCATCATCGCCAGCCACACCGCCGCGGCCGCCAGATCCGGGTCATCGGCATCCAGCGTCGACCCTTGCTCGTCTTCCACTGTGCCCGCCGCCAATCCGCGCCGCGATACCCTCGCATCGGGCTTTCCCACTGGCGGATCAGCGCCGGTAGTCGCTGGGCAACCGTGGCGTACCGGAACGCCGACGCTGCCTGCCACGCCTGCCAGGCCCGCTTGACCTCCCGCGCCAACTCGTCCAGATCCGGCGCGTCGCCCACAACCCGGGCCGGTTCCCGCAGGTCTTTGACTTCCATCGACACCGTCCCCCGGTCGCCGCGCTGGTGGTTCGTCTAAGGTGCAGCGTACCGGCGAGCTGAGACATCTCCCAGCGAGTAACGGCGAGATTGGATGAAGATGCCATTCCCGAGAATTTCCGTGACTCGAATCGTCGCCGTCACCACGATCCTTGCTGCCACCGTTGCGGTCGGCTGGTATACCTATCCGTCCAACCCGCACACTAGTCAACCAAGCGTGAAACAGACACCGGACGCCAGTGTCCATTTTCCGGTCGGGAGTCGTCCAGCGGCGCCGCTATTGAGCGGCCAACTTCTGGACGCCACCGCATTCCGACTCGGCGACTGGGCCGGCTCCGTGGTTGTGGTCAACTTCTGGGCGTCGTGGTGTGCTCCGTGCAACGACGAGGCGCCCGAGCTGCAAGCCTTCGTCAAGGCCACCTCGGGCCTCAATGTCCACATGCTCGGCGTGAACATCCACGATGAGCGTTCGCCGGCCAAGGCATTCGTCGCTCACTACAATTTGACGTACCCGAATCTATTCGATCCCGACGGGAAAACGTTGCCGAGCTTCCCCGCAATATCCATGGCCCTCCCCAATACCGTGGTCCTGGATCGCGATGGCCGAGTTGCCGCGGCCTTTCGTCGCAAAGTCACCGCCCTGGACCTGGAATCCGCCGTACAGACGCTGCTGAGCGAGCCCTCGCCATAGCGAAGCAATTCGATTGCTGATCGGTCACGTTCGGCAGACGATGCGGGTATGACCATCACGCAGCTCGATCCGGTTGACTCCGTGGCGACGATACCTGCTGCCCCAGGCTGCCAACCTGGGCATGGTCTACCTGGAGTTGGTCGTGCACCCGCAGCACCGGCGCCGCGGTATCGGCACCAGGCTGCTGGAGGAGGTCTACGCAGCCGCTCGGCGACATAGCCGAAGCCTGATCGAGACCGAGACCGTTCGGGCACTGCCCGGCGGCGTTGCCCGCGACGAGGCCGGCTACCGCTACCTCACCAACCGCGCCCAGCAGCCCGGCGTGACCAGCATCAGGTCCCGGTGCCAGCTCGGCGACCATTCGGGGGACGACGAGGCGACGCTTGCCGAGGCGTGGACCCACGCGGACGGGTATTCGCTGGTGCAGTGGCGCGACGCGGCACCCGAAGAAATAGTCAAGGACGTCGCCGCGCTGCAGAGCCGGCTCATGCTCGACGCCCCCACCGGTGACCTGGCAGTCGAGCAGGAGTTGTACGACACCGACCGGGTACGCCGACAAGAGGCGACCGAACTGGGTCTTGGCCACCGCTCCTGCTCGACAGCGGCCCGGCACGACGCCACCGGTCAGATCGTCGCCCGCACCAAGCTGTCGTTCGAGACAAACGACGACACTCACGCGCGACAGCGGACCACAATCGTCGAACCAGCCCACCGAGGCCGGCGTCTCGGTCTGATCGTCAAGTCGGCCAACCACGCGCACGCACGGGTTCACGAGCCGGCGCTGCGCGTCATCGACGCGTGGAACGCCGAGGAGAACACGCACATGCGGGCGGTCAACGCGATACTCGGCTTCAAGCCGGTGGACCGCTGGTCGGTCTTCCAACTGTCGGTGCATGACAGCAACGGCTGACAGCAGCGGCGCTGGACGGGTCGCGGGATCCCGGTCAAGCACGAGGATCGGACGCGCCCCCACGCCCGATCCTCGTCAGTGCCTCACGTCCCCCGTTCGGGTCGATGTGCAGACCCAGGTCGTAAACCGCGGCCAAGGCAAGTCTTGCTCTAGCGTGGCCGGTTGCCCTCGATCAGACCACGTGGGAACGTCAGTGTCGCTCATCAGCCTGGCGGAGGATCGCGTCTTGTTCGGGGTCGGGCAGGAGCTCCCGGACCTCTTGTGCACAGCGGCAGGCGACGGCCGTCTTGGCAGCCCACTTCAGCGCCTCCTCGCGTGAGGACACGTCGACGACAGTGAACCCCCCGATGACCTCCTTGGTCTCGGGGTACGGGCCGTCGGTGACGCTTCCGTCGGTGGCCACAACGCTCGCCATCTGGCTTACCAGACCACCACCGAAAACCCACACGCCGGCGTTCACGGCCTCCTGGACCACCTCGTGCGCGGCCCTGGCCACGTCGGGAAAGTCCTCGTTGGGGATATGGGCCATCGCGCCGTCATCGAACGAGATCAGGTATCGCGCCATCTCATGACTCCCCTTGTACCGGCGGCCTCCTCCGGCCACCTCTCACCTCTGCTACGAACGCGTCGCTCCGGACCCGACACTCTGCCAGCAGAAAATCTTGGGGACCACCGCCGTTCGCCCCGCGGGCGTCATGTGGCCCCTGTCCGCGGAGGCATCGGCGCTGCCACCAGCCATGAACAGCCCAACCGCGCTCATCTGCCGGAATCGGCGGGAACGGCGACGAGGACCGGGCCGTGGCCGGCAAGCGCCGCCGCGCCGCCAGGATCGGCGCGCTCAGATCACCTGCGGTGCCGATGCCTCACTCGACGAGACTACGAAGGCGCCTAATCTCGGCGACGAGGTGCGGGACATCGGTCCTGGCGTGCGCAACAAAGTCAAGGTCGGCGTCCAGGTCTGCGTTCGGACTCACGCGGGGTATCGGGTCATAGATGAAGTACAGTTCCGCGTCTTCATCACCACCGGGGTTGAGGTCGATGCAGCTTGCCCCGCCGGTTCCCCACCGCGTCTCCAGGCGCGCCTCCCAAGGGCCAGGGGTCGCGAGCATCGCTCGCCGCTCGATCTCGTCCAGCTCATCGTCGGTCATCGACACCAGCTCACCTCAGGCACCCCTCGCCGCCAAGATGCGGCCCAATATACGGCCGCCAGGACGGGAAGTTCGCGCGCTACGTGAGGCGAGGCGCATGAGTATCCGCGAGTTTGCTGCCCACCTCGGCATCAGCGAGCGCATGGTGTCGAAGTGGGAAGCGGGCAGCGAGAGCATCGTCCCCCGGCCGGTCAACCAGTCCGCATTAGACACTTCGCTTGCCGCGTCCGGCCCCGAGGTCCAGGAGCGATTCGCCCGCAAGCTGGACTTGACACCTTCCGGCTTCTCGCCTCCTCAGCGCACCGTCGTCCACCCCGGTACCGAGAACGGAGGGCCAGACGCCGTGTTAGCAGGCGACGAAACCCAGATCCGTCACCCCATCGACGGCAAGCTCATGACCCTGGCCGACGCAGGAGTGTTCTTCGCCGGAGAGCAGAACGAGCCCGTGTACCTCGCAGGGTTCTACATCGACGTCTATCCCACCACAAACACGGACTACGGCCGGTACGTCGCGGCGACCGACGCCGAGCCGCCCGAGCACTGGATCGACGGCAGGCCGCCCGCCAACCAGTTGGACCACCCGGTCGTGTTCGTCGCCTGGCATGACGCGAACGCCTACAGCCAGTGGGCCGGCAAAGCGCTCCCCACGGCCCACGGGTGGGAGAAGGCCGCCCGAGGCACCAGGGGTGACATCTACCCGTGGGGAGACCAGCGCACTCCAGCCAAGTGCAACTGCCGCGAGAGTTGACCCGGTCCCCCGGCCTGGACCGCGAGCACGGCCCGGTACCGCTGTTCCACCTTCGACATGACGATCAGCGCCAATCCCGGCCCCCTGATCACGAGAGCGACAACTCGTCGTGATCAACGGCCGAACACGGCCACTGTCAAGCATCAGGTGGGACGCCGGTGTCAAGCATCAGGCGTGACACGACATCGTTGTTTGGTTGTTGTACTGCCGAATAGTTCTCATCAGGATCAAGGCGCCGCGCGAGCGCGGCGCAGCGGCGCACTCGTCGGCGCGCTGCAGGCGGCGCTGGGGCGCCGGCATCGCGCGCCACGGCGCGCCGCACCCTCGCAACGACTTGACCTCAGAGCGTGCCTCCGGCGGGAGCGCTCGGGCCCCGGGGTGGGTGCCATCCCGCCCACCGTCGACCCAGGCGCAGCCAAGCCGGAACCTGGCCCCGGGTCCAGGTCGTACGTCCAGTAGGGCGCTCCACCTGGACCCGGGGCCAGAACCCGGCTTCACGATGTGTGGGTCGACGGCGAACGGGACAGCAGGCGTCTTGACGGGTACGCGACGATCCTCGTATGGGGCAGTGGAGGCGACCGTGGCTCGACCTGCGACGCATCCTCGTCTATCCGCTGATCGCTGTCATTGTCCTGATGATGATTGTCGGCATCGTCGCGCAAGGATGGTCCGGGGCACTCAGCATCGCGATCATGGCTCCCGGGTTGGTCTTTCTCACGGCGCACCTCCGTGCAGGCATCGACGTCAGCATCACCGGGATCCGGATTACTCGCCTCCTCAGACGAGAGGTCGTTCGCTGGGAACAGATCGAGGCAATAGCAGTGAGTGATACGCCGCACCCGCAGATTGTGGTGTACCGCGCGGCCAGCAGTCCGATCATGACTGGGGTCTACCGCGATTTCCCGGGATCGCGATTCGAGGTGTGGCTTCGCCCGAAACCCTTCGACCGTCTCGTCACGCGCTTGCAACAGATGCACGGTCAAACTCGCGGCGATTTCGGCGTCGCCGACAATCACAGCTCATCGTCGCAGGGCTGACCAGCGTGGACCCAGTACCGTACGCACTGCGCCTGGAAGCTCCGCCGGCCGTGGTCCTATCCTGCTCGTGCGACGATGACGCTGGACTCGCACGAACGGCGAAGCTGACTGGCGGTGGGCGTGGACCCGATTGAAGCTCTTCGGCGTACGACGAGGTGGCGTCTGTGGGTCCGAGGAACGCAAATCGAAGTTCCCGCGTTCGCCGCGACGTTCGCCTTCGGCCTGCTGGCCTCAGGTCACGTGCCGAGCGCGGTAGGCGTCGCGGTCATCCTCGCCGGCATGGCTACCGTCCTGGTCGGCCTCGTCATGACAGCCATAAGCGTGCGTGTATTGATGTACCAGTACTACGCGCTCTTCAACGGGCTGCAGTCTGCGGTGCTCCGGGCCTTCGCCAAGGATCTCTTCAGCCTGCATAAGCCCCCTCCTCTCGCCCAACCAACATGGCCGCCACCGATGTGGCACGGAGTCGGGGCGTCGCCAAACCCAGTCACGAGTGAAGGTCGGCTGACCCCAGCGTCTGACCCCAACGCTGACCCCAGTCGACCGCGCCCCACCCCACGCGCCCAACCTCCCTACCCAAGTCGACAACCCTGAGCGCGCCGTGCCCGTCCCTTGTAATCGGAGGGGTCGCCAGCTCAAGATCAGGGCGTCTCCAGGGCGTCAGGGCGTTCCCAGGGCGTCAAACGGCGACCAATGTCGACCATCAACGACCATGAGCGACCGCACATACAGGCACGCCACAGCCTTGATCCGTACCGCGACCAGGAGCGCGATGGACGAGTCGACCTGTACGCCGGGTACTTCCGGGCGCGGTTTCCTGGCCTGCCGCGCTCCCCCGCGCAGCCGTCCTGACCTGCGCGAACACTTCTCGGAAGATCTCGCTACTTCTCGCAACTTCCGGGCGTGATGTGCCCCGGATGTGCCCCGTCAATCAGGCGGGCCCGGACGCGGTGATCGAAGCACCGGCCGGGCCCTTGATCGCCCCGTGGAGGCGACCCATGAGCAGTATCCCCTGTCCCGTGCTCGGCGCGGGTACGGCAACCATCGACCCTCCAGCCGCCGTCGACGTCCCGCTCGACCGGGTCCGGCGCGTCTGGCAACTCGAGGACGCGATCGCGGACATGGTCGACCGGCTGTCGAAGGCCGAGCGTCAGTTCGCGTACACCTCCGGCGGCGACGACGCGGTCCACGAGCGGTGGTACCGGGCGTGCTGCCGCCGGCGCCGCGCCGTCCGCCGCCTGGTCGCCACGCTGGCCCGGGAGGCGACCCGATGACCGCCACGAGCGACGCAAACGTGAAGCGTCCTCGGACGGCAGCTGCCACCGCGGCGAACCGGCAGCGGAAGGCCGAGAACCTGTGCGCCGAGCTGGTCGACCGGCTCGACGCGTTGCCCGAACCGATCCTGGCCGCGGTCACGGTCAAGCTGCTGGCCGAGTGCCAGCGCCGCGGCGGTGCCCGGTGAAGCCCGTACGGCGGCCGGCCGGCCGCACCGCGTCCGGGTACCAGAAGCCGATCGGCGGCCGGGTACCGCAGGCCGATCTGCTGCGCGCCACGCGGAAGGCGTTCGACCTCGGGCAGCGGTACGCGGAGAAGCGTCTCGCCGGCGACGGCCTGCCGCCATCGGTGTATTACCAGGTCTACGCCGATGTGCTGCGCGACCTCGGGTCGGTGGCCGACCCGGTCGACGATGAGGACCTGGTCGACGAGGACGATGGCGGCGTGGTGATCGACGACCTGACGGCGCTCGCAGACTCCGTGGCCGAAGCGCCGCGTACACAGTGCGGCCGGTCGGCCGCTTGGTGGATCAGGCACCGGCCGAGCCGGCACGGCACTCGGAGGCCGCGATGAGCCGCGCGGTGATCTACCTGCCGTACAACCCGTCGATGGCCGAGACGTGGGCCCTGGCGTGCATCCGGTACGTCGAGAACCACGACCTGGAGCTGGCCGCGCTCATTAAGGCCACGCAGACTGACGACCGGTGGGCGACCGTGCAGGCCATGATGGCCGCCAATTGGGACCTGGTGGTGGTCGTCGCCCGCCCGGAGCACATCCGCCGCGATCACCGCTACCTCGTCGTCAACGACCAGCGCGCATCCCGGCGCCGGCCGGGCTCACGTCGGCCGCAGATCCTGCCGAGGTAGCCTGCACAGACCGCGAAGGCCCGCCCCCTGAAGCCGTGGGGACGGGCCTTCGCCACATCGCTCGACTTTCCCCAGGGAGAGAGAGCGGACATGTCGGGGGTGTCCGGGTACCCCCCATAGGGGAAAAATCCGCCAGCGCCTGGCGGGTCTTCGCGTTAGTCGGCTTCGATGCCGGCGGCGCGCAGGATCCGACGGATCGTCTCTCGGCTGTACTCGGAGCGCCGGGCCAGGTCGCCGACCCGGGCGCCGCGTTGGTACTCGGCCGCGATCGTCTTGGCGAGCTTGTCCCGGGCGACGTCGATGCGGTGGCGGGCGTCCGCAACGACCTGCCGGGCGCGCTCTTCGGCGGCGGGCACGTCAGCCTGCGCGGCCTTGAGCACTTGAAGCGCCTCGACGACGTGATCCACATTGGCCATGCTCGCAGGCAAAGCCGCTGGCCACGGCCTTTGGGTGACACAGTGGCCACAACGAGTGTTCCCAACAGTGGCCACACGGTGGCATGGTGTCTGTGGCATCCCCCTCGTTCGGGGCGCCCCCCGGGCCAGCGCAGCCACGCCAACCCGGGGGAACTTGACCGACCCTCAGGAGGTCGACCCGGTGATAAGTATCCCGTACTGGGCCCGGCGGTTGATCAACCGCACCACGCGGGCCGAAGCTGAGCCACCCCGCCAGCTGGTCGACCCGCGACCCGTCGACGCCTTCCACGACAAGCTGTACGACGGCGACGCCGAGGCATGCGACTACTTCAAGCGCAACCCGGGCCGGTGGTCATGAGCGGCGCCGGGCCGAACGCAGAGACCGGTTCCATGCAGATCCCGATGTCCATGCCGCTGTGGCGGTGGCCGATGCTGCTCACGGTCACCGAGACGCTGGAGCCGGCACTGCTGATCACCTGCGGACGCGGCCAGTGCCGGGAGGCGATCCTCGACCTGTCCGCCGCGCAGGCCCGCGGGTACCCGATCGAGCTGGGCCAGATCAACGCCCTGGTGCTCGATCACGTCAACGGCAAGTGCCGCTCCGGCACGATCCGCGCGGTCACCGAGGGCTGAGCGGTGGTGGAGATGTTCTTCCCGTACCGGCGTCTCCTGCCGGACGCCACCCGGTGGGTCCTGGACCGGGAACAGCTCGTCGACGCCGGCGACCACTACCGGATCCCACGCGGCGAGGACGACGCCGAGCGCCTGGCCCCGATCTGCGCCCGGCTGGAACAGTTCGTGGACGGCTCAGGGGTGGAGCTGCTGCGCGTGACGGTGTGGGCTGGCGATGAGCCGATCGGGTCGAAGCTCACCGGCCTGTACTGGGCGATGCGGACCATCGCGAGTCACCCGCGCGGCGCCACGCACGTGACGCTCCAGGGCCTGGGCAACTGGCTGACCTGACCCGGGCCTCTAACATCTGTAGAGCGGCCCGCCCTCCGGCTGTCCCCGGCGGGGCGGGCCGCACGTGTGTACCTCGGGGGCAGGGTCAGCAGTAGCCCTCATTCTTCAGCGTCAGCACCGCCTTGTCCCCGCCCAGGGACATCCAGCTCAGCGCACTGTCCGACGGCTGATGCTTCCACCGGCCGGCTTCGTAGATCATCGAGTACGTCGCCGTGCCACCGCCGTAGTCCTCCGACACGGTGACCGTGACGGTGGCGATGTTCCCGGCGTCGTTGAGCGCAATGGCGGTGTACTTCTCGCTCTTCGCCAGTCCGGGGCAGGCGTTCGTGACCTTGATGTAGTCGGCCCGGGTGATCGCCGCCTGCCCGGTCGCGGTGAGCAGATCCCACAGAGCACCGCCGTCGGCTCGTGCGGCTGCCGCCTCCAGCTGGACCACAGCGGCCTTCGCGGCCTCGTAGGTGCGCGGCTCCCCGGTCGGGCTCGGCGACGGCGTAGGCGACGCCACAGCGGGCGAGGGTGACACCGCAGCGACAGCGGCGGGCGGCGGCGTGGCAGCCGGCTTATCGCTGGAGCAGCCAGCGACGGCCAGAGCAGCAACCAGCATGGTGGGTACGGCAACGCGAAGCGATCCGGGTAGGCGAGTCATGCCCGTGAGTGTGACCCGCCGTCGCCAGCAGATCACACCGTTGATCGGCTAGTCGTCAGTCGACTGCCGTCCGCCGGCGATGGGCCAGACGTCCCCCTCCAGCCAACGGCCTCAGATCCGCTTCATCCTCTGCCGCCACCGCTCACGGTTGATGGCCCGATCGGTGTAGCTGTAGACCAGGCGGCCATCGAGGTACAGGTTGCTGGTGACGTTGCTCTCGACGTGCGTCGGGGCCGGGCCACCGGTCCGGCTCGTGCCCACCTGGTCGCTGCCGTCGGGCCCGTTCTGAGCCCTGAACTGTGCGGCGGTGACGGCCGGCTGCCACGACGCATCCGCGGCGAACGCCCGCCGGTTGCTGTTGCCGACAGCCAGAACCGATCCGTTGTTCTCGATGAACCTCGCGCCGTTGCCGGTCACGATGGCGTGGATCGTGACGGTCTTGTCCTTGATCCCGGCCAGCGCGCCGTTCACGCTGTCCCGGAAGGCGTTGAAGTCAGCCTGTGCTTTCTTCAGCTTCGGCCCGATTCCGGGGATCCAGCCGAACGACGTCGCGGCCGCGTTGACGATGAGCCCGAACCCGGCGAGCGTCACCGAGACGATGCCGTCGACGGCCCGTGTCACCTGCCCGACTGCGATGAGGAATCCGGATCCGACGTTGAGGATGTACGGGGTCAGGGTGATCGCGGCACCGGTCAGCGCGCCGACGTCGCCGATGACCTGCTTGATCTGCGGTTCGTTGTGGTGGAACGCCTGTACCAGGTCGGCCCAGGCCGTCTTCCAGTTGTTGACGACGCCGGGCTTGAAGTACTGATACAGCGACTGGAATTTCGCGGTCAGGCCCGAGCTGTCGAACCACTTCCCGACGCTTACGAGGACACCCTTGGCCTTGTCCCAGTTGTTGGCCACCAGTGTGAAACCGGCGGCGGCCGCGGCAGGCCACTCGCCAGCGGCCACGGAGACCGTCAGGCCCACCACGGCGAGGGTGTTGCTGAACGCCTTCACTTTCGGCTCAAGCCCAGCCAGCCAACTGCCGAACTCCTTCACCTTGTCCCAGCCGGTCTTCAACCGGTCCAACCCCGTGTCGATCCGGTCGAGCGACCCCGAGATGTCCTGTGACGACACCGAATTCGCCCAGGCGGTGAACTTGTCTGCCAGCCCACCGACCACTTTGGACAGCGACGTGAACTTCCCGCTGCTGGCCCGGGCAGCGAGGTTCCCGAACGCGATCGCCGCCGCGGTGACGTGCGGGGCGAGGACTCCCGCGGCGGTCGCCGTGTCCTGCGTGATACCACGGATCAGCTTCTGCCCGGGCGTGGAGTTGATCCACTTCGCGACCCCGACGACCACGGAGTTCTCCGCGACGGCAATGTCCCCCATGCCCTTGGAGATGCTGGGCAGGTTGACCTTCACGAACTCCTTCGCCAGCGGAGTGACACCCTTGGATGCCAGCTGCTGCAGGTGCGCGGTCAGCTTCGTCGTACCGCCGTCCGCGGCGA
The DNA here is from genome assembly GCF_016862975.1 of Rugosimonospora africana. Lineage (GTDB taxonomy): Bacteria > Actinomycetota > Actinomycetes > Mycobacteriales > Micromonosporaceae > Rugosimonospora > Rugosimonospora africana. Next base: position 157,659 of record NZ_BONZ01000049.1, on the reverse strand, counting down.
CGAACTGACTCGTAACCGGCTGAAGAGCCCGGGCGAGTCCGGGCCCAATCAGCCTGGTCGTGCCGACGAGCAGACCGAGCGAGCCGACCAGCGACGGGATGAACGCGACCAGCGGAGCCATCTCGCCGGCGGCCGCGGCCGCGGCCTTCCCGAACGCCACGACACCTTTCGCCGCGGCGATGGTGCCGGTGGTCGCCGGGCCGATCAGGGACCCGAACGCGGCGACCTTACCGGCCAGCGTCACCGTCGACTTCGCCGCCGACAGGGCCGACTTACCCCACGCCTCGACCCGCTTCTGCAGCTTCGACGTCTGTGTGTCGGTGTCCTTCGTCGCCCGTTGCAACTGCTGGTAATTGCGGGTCGCCGACCTCGTTGACGCGCCGGTCCGGTCCCGGCCGAGGATGTCTATCGTGACGTCGCGATCAGCCACAGTCAGCTCCCTTGTCCGTCGTGAACTCCTTGCGGACCAACGGTTTCGTACGCCCCCGGGGCGGTGCCGCTGGAAGGGTCACCGCGGCCGTGAGAGTCGGCCACTCGCCAACCATCGATCCCGCAGCCCGCTGCAATGCCGACGGGCAGGGGTGACGTTGACGGCACATCCCCGGGGCGCACGACTCAGGACGCCGAGTAGTCCAGGCGGTACACGTCGGCCGGCTGCGAACACCACGCCGTCGAATACCCCCAGATACACACATCCACATAGGACACAGCAGCGGAGAGGAACGTGAAACGGTTCGTCATCTCCGCTGCGTGCACCACAGCCGGGTTGAACAGGTACGAGTCCCCGCCGCCACCATTCGCCGCGGTCAACGCTGCCGCCGGCGCGGCCAGATGCGACCCGAGGTCGAGCACACCACCGGGCCCGACCCGGTAGTACCGCCGCCCGCTGTCGTCGGCCGCCCGACGAGTCGGCCCGTACGCCTCGCCCGCCAGCACCAGCGACGTCAGCAGGCCGCCGTCCGGCGCTGTCGCCAACGGGATCAGAATGTCGTCCCAGTCCCCCCGCAGGTCGTCGTCCATGCCTGCCAGGTTCACGATGTTCCCGGCCGCCAGGCTCAGCCCGTCGAGCATCGCCGCGATACGCGCCTCCACCACCTGCGCCCACGCCTGGAGCATGAGCCCGAACACGATCTGGTCGACCAGCGCCGGCGGCCCGTAGTCGATCAGCGTCCGGCTGAGACTCGCCTTCCCGGAGATCGGCGCCGGGGCCGCGATGTCCGATGCGGTGATCGTCAGCGTCGCCGTGGTTGGCTCGTCGCCCTCGGTGTGGGCGTTGGCCATGCCGCTGGCATCGGTGACACGCGGCGTCGTGATCGACAGGTTCGACGTCAGCGGACTGTTGCTGCACGCATCCCACAGCGGCCGGTTGCGGGCCGGCAACAGCGTCGCGGGGACGTCGCTACGCTGCGTCGGGTTCAGCGTGGCCACGTTCGCCTTCGTGATGTTCGCGAACGAGGCGGCCATCCCGTCCGGGTGCGCCATGAACGCCAGCGCGTAGTTCCGCGCGTTCGGGTCCGGATCGCGGCCACCGGGAAGAGTCACGCCAGCCGTGTCGAGCAGATCCGTCAGGAACGACCGCTGCGCCGGCTGACCATCGAACCGGTACAGCGGCTGCTCAGTCACGACCGGACCGGGAATGTTCAGTTGCCGCGGCCCAATGTCGTTGATGGTGAGGCCACCGGCCGCCGGCGCAGCCTCCGCCGCGTTGAGCGCACGCCAGTTGGCCGCGATCTGCTCCGGGTTGAAGTCGCCCGTGCTGGGCATCGCACCGACCGTCGACATAGCCCCGCCCCCTTCCGTCGAGAAGTTGATCTTCAATGATCAACTAGCATTCGGCGTCATAGTGGCACGCCATGCCATCTGGCAGCAAGTGCCAGAAACAGCGCCGAATGACCCCCGAATCGCTGCACTTTCCGGCCTCAGTAAGCACCACCACGAGGGGGGGCCAAGACCGCTCCATCAGCGCATACGCGACTCGGAGTCGACCCCTGAGCGCTCGAATCGCACGGGGAGGGGGGGACAGAGGGACGTGGGTGTCCGGGATACCCCCCATAGGGAAAAATTCGGACATTGCGATCGTCGCGGTGATCATCGTCAGCACCATGTCACGGGCGTCTCGGCGAGGATCGCCGTGCCTCGCGTCGCTGCCATACCGGCCGCTTGCCCTGTTGCTTGCCGGCACGCAGGTCGCGGCACCAGGCGTCGAACTCGTGCCACGCGGCGAGGCAGGCCGGGCAGGTCGGTGTGCCCTGCCAACGGTGGCGCAGGTACCCGGCCGCGGTGCCACATGCCGTGTCGCTCATACGCCGCCGTGGGCCTGCGCCCAGCGCAGCCGCGGGCAGTTCGGCGGGCAGTGGCGCACGTCGTCGTCTGGGTAGCGGCTGTCGTGCGGCATGAGGTAGTCGTGGCGTGGTGGGTCGCCGAGGTTCTGGCCTGGTTGCCAGTCGGCGAGCATGGCCGACCATTCGTGTGGGCCGAAGGTCTGCGGTCCGAGGTTGGCGACCCAGCCGGCGAGGAGTCCGACCAGCGCGGTGAGCTGTTCGGGGGCTTCGGGTGTGGCGACGTACGCGCCGGCCATGTCGCCGATTTCGATGGCCCGGAGGATGGTGACGGCGGTACCCGTCATGTCCTGCCGCTTCATGCCACTACTCCTTCTGCTGTGCTGGGTCGGTCGCCAGGCGCGCGGCCGCGGCCGGGTCGTAGTGCGGGTTGGGTTCTCCGGTCGGTGCGGTACCGGCCGTCCAGTGCGAGGTGCGAGCGCGGCGGTTGCCCGCGAGCAGCTGGTGCAGCTGGGCCTTGGCTATGTCCGTCGGTAGCGGATCTGACGGCCGGTCCTCACCGGGCAGTGCTTCGCGCGCCGGCACCTGTGCGACGGCCGCGCCCGAGTCACGTTCTTCGGCGACCGGTGCCGCGCGAAGCGTGGCGGCGGCGGACGCCGGAGAGTGCTCTCTTACGGAGTCCTTAGGAGAGTCCTCCGTAAGAGAGTCGGGTCCACGGGATGGACCGGTCCGGTCCATCCGGTGGACCGGTTCGGTCCATGGCGTGGACCGGTTGCGGTCCATCGGATGGACCGGTTGCCCACCACGCGTGGACCGGTCCACGGGATGGACCGGTCCATCTGCTGGACCGGTTGCGAATCGGCCATCGGCGCCGCGCGCCCGGGCCGGCGTCGACCGCTCTTCCGGCTCAGTCGCCGAGCTCTCGTCCGGTACGCGCAGCCGGTACATCACGCGCTGCCGGTGCTCCGGTGGCGCACCGAGTCGCACGAGCCAGCCTTCGTCGACGAGCGACGTCACCACCTTCACCGCGGTGACCTTCGAGCGGATCCCGCACTGCTGCAAGAGGCGGGCGAGCGCGACCCAAGCCACATCGGTGCCCCGGGCGTGGTTGGCGTAGCAGAGGGCAACGAGCCGTTGCTCGGGCGTCAACCGCGTCGACGACCAGACCGCGTCTCGGTACCTCTTAGCCGGCGTCAGCTCGGTCACGGATGCCCTCGCAGCTTCCGCGCGTGGCGCGCCTTCAGGCCGGCGTCACGGCGCGCGGCGAACTCGGCCCGCACCGCACGTGCGTCGCGCCGGCGCCGGCCGGCGGCCTCGAGCTGGGCGGCCAGGCGGTCACGAAACTCGGCATCGTCGTAAGCGTGCGGCGGTACGCTGTCGCCAGTCTTGCCGACTGCGATGCTGGCCCCGGTTGATCCGGGGCCTCGCTGCGTCTGGGCCATATCAGACCGTCGCCGCCTGGTCGTCGAGCCACTTCTCGACGTCCGACCACCGGTAACGCCTGTAGCGGCCCACCTTCGCGTACTTCGGCCCTAAGCCCTGATACGCCCACTGATCGAGCGTGCGCGGTGGCACTTGCAGGAACTGTGCGACTTCATTGGTTGTCCCGAGGGGACGTCTATCGCCCACCATGCCACCCCCTATTAGGTGTGGATCACTGCCTGACAGGGAGATCTTGGACGCAAGGGTTGTGCAGTGTCAAGTAGGAGTGACATGCTGCCTAAATGGCAGCGACAGAGCCGGCGGGTAGTCGGCATCGGAACGAGGCAGGCCCGGTCGGCGACCAGGTACGCGCCAACCTGAAGTTCTTCCGGGCCCGCCAGGGGATCTCCACAACGCAGCTCGCCAGGCTGCTGGAGGCACTTGGGCGCCCAATCCTCGCCACAGCTATCACGAAGATTGAGAGCGGTGATCGCAAGGTTGACGTCGGGGATCTCGTCGCGCTCGCACTGGCGCTACGCACAACCCCGAACCGGATGCTGCTACCCGACTACGGGCCAAGCAGAGGTCAGGCAGACGTGGCGTTGACGCCGACCGTGACGGTCTTTCCAGACCTGGCATGGGCATGGGCGAGCGGAAAACAGCAACTGCTCGCCGCCGAGATCGCCTTGGGTCACGGCGAAGAAAGCCCGTTCGAGGTCCTGGAGGAGTTTCGCCGGAACGCACTGACCACCGCCGAGAGGCAGCATGCCGATCACACGGCCGTACGCGCGGCCGAAGCCGTGCTGTCCAGCATCCGCGGAATCCTCGACCGCATCGACAACCCGGTGCGGTACGACGTGGAAGACGAATCGCGCGCCCGCCACCCGGACAGCGCCGCGAGACTGGGACCGGCTCCGGCCACACCCGAGGGGTTGCGCGCCCGGCTCCGGAGTCTCATCGCCGAGATTGACGCGCTGATCGGGGACGATTCCGATGGCTGAGGTGTACGACCGGTGGCACAAGTCCCGGCCGAAGCCAGACGAGCCACACTGCCGCGAGCACGACAAGGTACCGACCCGCGACCACGGCATCGGGAAGCGATGGCAGGTTCGGTACCGCGACGCCGCCGGTGTCCAGAAGAAGGAGAACTTCGCCAAGAAGCCGACGGCGTCCGACCGGTCGAAGGTGGTCGGCGCTGACCTGGTCCGCGGCGTGCACCTGGACGTGAAGGCCGGCCGGATCTCCGTCCGCCAGTACGCCATGGAGCGGTGGCTACCGACGCAGGTTCACCTTCGGCCGAACAGCGCCGAGCTGTACCGCTCGCACCTGGTCACGCACATCCTCCCGCTGGTCGGCGGCCGCCAGGTCGGCGCGCTGCGCAAGCCGGACATGAAGAACGTCGTCGCGGCGCTGTCGGCGAAGCTGGCCCCGACCACGGTCGCCACGGTCTTCGCGGTGCTGCGCGCGATGATGCAGGCGGCCGTCGACGACGGGTTGACGCCGGGTAACCCGTGCTCCCGTGTGCCGCTGCCGGCCGTCGAGCCGCGCGTCCTGGTGCCGCTGACCGCTGGCCAGGTGTCGGCGCTGGCCGCGAGCATCACGCCCCGCTATGAGGTGATGGTGTGGCTGGCCGCCGGCGCCGGGCTGCGTGAGGGTGAGGTGGCCGGGCTGCTGGTCGACCGGATCCAGTTCCTCCAGCGCCGCGTCATGGTCGAGGAACAGGCCCAGGGCGGCAAGCTGGTGCCGTTGAAGACGAAGGCCAGCAAGGCGCCGGTTCCGGTCGACGACTTCATCCTGAGCAAGGTGACCGCGCACCTGAAGCAGTGGCCGAAGAACTCGACCGGCCTGGTCGTCACGAATCGGTCCGGCAAGATGGTCCGGCGGGGCACGTTCACCTGGTGCTGGCATGAGGCGGTCAAGGGCGCCGGTCTGCCGAAGGGAACACGGTTCCACGACCTCAGGCACTTCTACGCCTCGACACTGATCGCCGCCGGCCTGTACCCGAAGGTCGTTCAGGCCCGACTCCGGCACGCCACGCTGGCCGAGACGATGGACACGTACGGGCACCTGTTCCCGGAGCACGAGGAGTTGGGCCGGGGCACGATCGGGGCGGCTTTCGCCGCCGATGTGCCCCAGGAGTGCCCGGAGACCGGATCATGAGTGCGGCGCCGCTGGTCACAGGCGTGGCGATGGACGAGTCGACCTGTACGCCGGGTTCTGTCCCCCGCGCCGGAGCACGGGAGGGCGGCCATCCATCTAGACCTGCCGTCGCCGGCAGGTTCAAGCGGCCCACCCGCAGGCTCGGGCGGGCCGCCCTCAAACGCCTGCGCAGGTCACCGTCTCGCGGCGGAGACCCTTTTGGCCTTGCTCCGGGTGGGGTTTACCGAGCCACCCCGGTCACCCGGGGTGCTGGTGGGCTCTTACCCCACCGTTTCACCCTTACCGCGCCCGCCGGCCGAAGCCGTCGGGCGAGGCGGTTTGCTTTCTGTGGCACTTTCCCGCGGGTCGCCCCGGGTTGCCGTTAGCAACCACCCTGCCCTGTGGAGCCCGGACGTTCCTCGGCGACCTCACAGAGGCCGACGCGACCGCCCAGTCGACTCGTCCATCGCGCCAACAATCTTACGTGGCGCGAATTCCCCACCCTCGCAGCCTGCCGCACCTCGAATCTTGGTACGAAACTGCCCCTCTGGGGGCGGATCAGTACCAAGATCTAGCGACCGCAGCCCGAAATGTCCAGAAAACGACCGGCGGGGCAAACCGGTTGCCCCCAAACCAGGAACCAAGCCAGGATGACGGGCCGCCATCAACACCAGCAAAGCCACCAACACCGGCAAAGCCGCCAAGACCGGCAAAGCCGCCGACACCCTCAGAGCCGCCAAGGCCAGGAAAGACACCAGGAGAGCCACGATGACCCGTACCTTCCTGCGCCCAGACGACCTCCACGACCTCGTCGCCGACCAATTCGGTACCGGCCGGCGGCTGGCCGCCCTCGACCGGCTCACCGGCGGCACGAAGAAGGGCGTGTACCGGCTCACTCTCGACGACGCCACGACCAGCGTCCTGTACGTCTGGGCGCCCGACGAGGACTACTGGCCGCCCGCCCCGCCGGCCGTCCCCGACAGCCCGTTCCGCGACGCCTTCGGTGTCGAACTCTTCGCCACCAACCATGCGGCGCTGGACGCTGCCGGCGTGCGTACCCCTCGGCTGTTCCTGCTCGACCTCGACCGCCGCTACCTCGGCGCGGACCTCGCCCTGGTGGAGGACGCCGGTTCGGTGACGCTCGAAGCGCTGATGGAGCGCGATCCCGCCGCGGCGGCCGAGCCGCTGGCCGCGCTCGGCGACGCGCTGCGCCGGATGCACACCACGACCAGCCGGCAGTACGGCAAGCTCACCCTGATAGCAAAAGAAGAAGCAGAACAGGAGCGGCCCACCGAGAGCATCATCCTGGACCTGGCGCTACACGACCTCGACGCGGTGAAGGCGCGCGATACCCGGATCGCGGACGCCCACGACCGGATCGCCGCGCACCTGCGCGAGCTGGCCGCCGCGGTCGCGCCGCGGCGGAGCTACGGACTGGTACACGGCGAACTCGGGCCGGATCACGTGCTGGTCACCCCGGCCGGTGAGCCGGTGCTCATCGACTTCGAGGGGCTGGTCTCGTTCGACATCGAGTGGGATCACGCGTGGACGCAGATGCGGTTCGGCGATGCGTACCCCGCGCTGAAGCCGGTCGAGGTGGACGCGGCCCGGCTGGAGTTCTACCGGTACGCGCAGGTGTTGTCGCTCATCGAAGGTCCGCTGCGCATCGCGGACAGCGACTTCCCCAACGGCGACTGGATGCGCGACCTGGCCGAGTGGAACATCGGCAAGGCGCTCGCCGCGTTGTCCTGAGGGGCCGAGACGCTAGGTCCTGGCTCTCAGCCGCACAAGCACAGCGCCGACGCACACGGAGACCGCGGCGGCGGCCAGGTAGGCCGACAGCAGGACCGGGTTTTCACCGGACATTGCGTCTACCCATCCGGGGAGCACGTAGGAGAGCGTCGACATGCTCGCGCCGATCAGCAGTACGGCACCGACGATGGCGGCACGAGCGTCGAGCGCCGACCACGCCAGGCAGCCGGCCGCGACGGCCAGCGGGAGGTACAGCCCCCACCCCACCTCGTCGAACGCGGTGGGCAGCACGGCCGCCGTGAGCGGAATCGCGAGCAGCCAGGCCATGGCCCGGCGGCCTGAGGCGGGGCGGCACACCACCAGCGGTACCGACACCGCCGCGGCGAGCGGAAGCTGCCAGAACTCGCCGAGCGCCGGCCTGGCCTCGATCGGCAGCCAGCTCATCGCCCATTGCGCGGCCGCGAACGCCAGCCCGACCAGGGCGACGCCGAGCCGGTACCGTCCCCGGCCGATCGCCATGAGCGCCGCCACGCCGGCCAGTGCCGCGGCGGGATGCCCCAACGCGGTGAGCGGGTACGTCCGAACCATCAGGATTTCGGCGCCGACAGCGCGGATCGCGTGTACCGCCGACTGAGCGGTGGCGTGCGCGATCAGTACCAGGACTGCCACCCGCAGCGCGGACAACCAGACCTGCCCGGGCGAGCCGGCGACCGCCCCGAACCGCACCCGCATGGCGCTGACGACCAGTGCCGCGACTTCCCGCCGTAGCGGACGGGGGTGCCCGGATTCGGCGGCGTCCAGGAGCGTCGCGAGGATTTCCGCGCCGCGCTCCCGGCGGTACGCCTTCGGGTACAGGCGCAGCAGCCGCCGGTAGCGACGTTCGAGTCGTTCGCTCATGCCGGCATCACCCCGGGCTGCCCGGGCCGGCGTGCGGAGCGCCGCGGGTTCGGGTGCTCGGTGACGAGCTTCGCCGCTTCCGCCATGCGTTCCGCCTCGGCGCGCAGGGCTTCCAGACCGGTGGCGGTCAGCTCGTAGTAGCGCCGGGCCCGGCCGTTGACCACCTGTTCGTCGACGACCCGGACGAGCCGCTCACCGGTCAGCCTGTCGAGCGCGGCGTACAGCGTCCCCGTCGCGAGTTTGACCCGCCCCCGGGACAGCTCCTCGGCGCGGCTCATGATGCCGTAGCCGTGCAACGGCTGATCCTGTAGCGCTGCCAGGATGAAGTAGGTCGGCTCCCGCATTCGCGAGGAAGAGACAGTCATGACGGTACGATATGACGATGATCTACCTATACGCAAGCGGTCGGCCGGATACGGAAACCGGCCGGCCCCTCGACGGGACCGGCCGGCATCGGTGTGCCGTTCAGGACGTGGGTACCGGCTCCGGCAACTGGTCCTCGGCGAGCGGCGGCGGGGTCTTGCTGTCCGCGTCGCTGAGGTAGTCGTCCGGCGAGGTGGTGTCCACGCCGTCGGAGGCCCGCAGAGCCCGGCAGATCAGCGTGACGATCACCGCGACGACCGCGTTGGCCACGACCGCGACGAAGCCCACGTACACCTGGGTCTTCGCGTCCAGGCCGATCGAGGTCGGGTCGAACCACTTGGACAGCGGGAAGGCCGAGCCGCCGAAGTGCACGTGGTTCGTGGCGGGGTTGGGGATCTGGTAGAGCATCCACACGCCCAGGCCCATGCCGACCAGCCAGCCGGCCACCAGCCCCCAGCGGTGCAGCCAGCGGGTGTAGAGCCCGATGCCCACGGCCGGCAGCGTCTGCAGGATGATGACGCCGCCGATCAGCTGGAGGTCGATGGAGAACTGCGGGCTGATCAACAGGATCACCAGCACCGCACCGGCCTTGACGACCAGCGAGGCGACCTTGCTGACCGCCGCCTCCTGGCGGGGTGTCGCGTCCCGCTTGATGTACTCCTTGAAGATGTTGCGGGTGAACAGGTTCGCCGCCGCGATGGACATGATGGCCGCCGGTACCAATGCCCCGATCGCCACCGCCGCGAACGCCACACCGGCGAACCAGTGCGGGAACATCTGGTCGAACAACTGCGGCACGACCGTGTTGTTGTCCGCCTTGCCGTTGGTCTTGATCGGTGTGGTCTGGGCCGCGATGGCCATATAGCCGAGTAGCGCGATCAGGCCCAGCAGCAGGCTGTAGGCCGGCAGCGCGGACATGTTGCGCTTGATGACGTTGCGGCTGCGGCTGGCCAGCACGCCGGTGATGCTGTGCGGGTACAGGAACAGCGCCAGCGCCGAGCCGAGCGCCCAGGTGACGTACTGCCACTGGTTCCCGGGGTTGAGCACGGTGCCGTGCGTCTTGGCGAACTTCGCGTCGGCGGCGTCGAAGATCTTGTGCCAACCGCCCAGCTTGTACGGGATGTAGATGACCGCCACGATGATGACGATGTAGATCAGCGCATCCTTGACGAAGGCGATCAGTGCCGGGGCCCGGAGGCCGGACTGGTACGTGTACGCGGCGAGGATCGCGAACGCGATGATCAGTGCCCAGGTCGGGTCGACGTGCATCGACTTGAGTACCGCCTCGATGCCCACCAGCTGCAGCGCGATGTACGGCATGGTGGCCACGATGCCGGTGATGGCCACCAGCAGCGCCATGGTCGACGAACCGGACCGGGCCCGGACGAAGTCGGCCGGGGTCACGAACCCGTGCTTGTGCGACACCGACCACAGCCGTACCAGCACCACGAACACCATCGGGTAGACGATCACGGTGTACGGCACGGCGTAGAAGCCCAGGGCGCCGGACGCGAACAGCAGGGCCGGTACGGCGACGAACGTGTACGCGGTGTAGAGGTCGCCACCGACCAGGAACCAGGTGATCCAGCTGCCGAAGCTCCGGCCGCCCAGGCCCCACTCGTTGAGGTGGCCCATGTCGTCGGGCCGCCGCCACCGGGCCGCGATGAACCCGATCGCGCTGACGGCCAGGAAGATGACCGCCGCGATGATGATCTCGGCGAGATGATCCTTCATCGATCAGCCCTCCCGGGTTCGGGTCAGCCGGTACACGATCAGGGTCGTCGCGACGCTGAGCAGGATGAAGGCCAACTGGAGCCAGTAGAAGCGGGGGAAGCCCAGGAAATACGGGTTCTTCGAATTGAAGAGGAAGAACAGAAGGGGTACGACCACGGGGATGATCAGCAGCCAGTGCCAGGGGCTGCCGGTTCTGCGGCGGGGTACCGGTTCGGTCTGTGGTTCGACCATCAGTCCTCCTTGAACACACCGGGTAGTCGCCCGGTTCTTGATCTACCGGGCGTGGCGCAGGTTACGCCGAGGCTCGGACTTTTCCACGCGGATCGGATAGACGGCTGCGCCGGGCGGTAGGTGATCGTCCGCGAACGGTCGCTTCGGTGCGCCCGGCGGCAGCCCTCCGGGCCGGTCGCCCGAACGCTCACTCGGGCCGGTTCGGGGGGCTTAGCCCGGCCCGAACCGGGCACAGGGCATCCCGGAGGCCCGATGGGAGCAGACGCCCGAGCACGTACCCAGCCCGGCGAGGCGGTCTACCGGTACCGCCCCGCGCTCGACGGAGTACGGGCGTTCGCGGTCGCCGGGGTGGTGCTGTTCCACGCCGGGGTACCCGGGATTCCCGGTGGGTTCCTCGGCGTCGACGCGTTCTTCGTCCTGTCCGGATTCCTGATTACCTCACTGCTGCTGGCCGAACGGGAACGCACCGGCCGGGTCGACCTGGCCGCGTTCTGGGGCCGGCGCGCCCGCCGGCTGCTGCCGGCGCTGCTGGTGCTGCTGATCGCGGTGGTGGTCACGAGCCAGTTCCTGCTGCCCACGGTCGAGCTGAGGCTGCTGCGCGGCGACGGGCTGGCCGCCCTGGTGTACGTGGCCAACTGGCGCATGATCTACCGGGGCGGCGGCAACTACTTCGCGCAGACCTCCGCGCCGTCGCCGTTGCAGCACACCTGGTCGCTCGGCATCGAGGAGCAGTTCTACCTGTTCTGGCCGCTGATCGTGATCGGCACGGCGGCGTGCCTGGCGACCCGGCGGGTCGCCCGTCGACCGCGGACGGAGCCGGCCTCTGGCGGAGGCGAGCAGCCACCACGTGGGGCCAGCCGGCAGGCCCGGGTGGTGCTGCTCCTACTGGCCGTCGCCGGTACCGGCGCCTCCGCGTACGCGGCCGCCTCGGCGTTCACGCCGGCCGGCATCAACCGGGTCTACTTCGGTACCGACACCCGAGTACAGGCGATCCTCATCGGCTGTGCGCTGGCCCTGCTGCTCAGCCTGCTGGACGACCGGGCACAGGGTGCCGATCCGCATCGGGCGCACCCGATCCTCGGCACGTTCGCGATCTGCGCGGCGGCCGGCCTCGGCTGGCTGTTGACGAATGCCGACGGTACCGCCGCCTGGCTGTACCGCGACGCCGGCCTGACCGCCGCGGCGTTCGCGGTGGCCGTGCTGATCGCGCACGCGGTGGTCAGCCCGAACTCCCCCACCGCCCGAATGCTCGCGCTGACCCCGCTGGTCTGGCTGGGCCGGATCTCCTACGGGGTGTACCTGTGGCACTGGCCGCTGTTCCAGTTCGTCAACGCCGAGCACACCGGCCTGTCCGGGCTCTCCCTGCTGTTCCTGCGTCTGGGGCTGGTGCTGGTCATCCCGATCGCCTCGTTCTTCGTCATCGAGGAACCGATCCGGCACGGGCGCCTGCTGCGCCGGATACCGAAGCTGACGCCGGTGACGACCACGCTGGTGGCGGTGGCGGCCACCGCGGTCGTCGTGGTGGTGGGGACGATCCCCACGCCGGCCCAGCGCACCTCCTTCACCGCGCCGCGCAACCCGGTGTACTCGCCGGGCAGCACCGCCCGCTCGCACCTGCCGCCGCCGATGCGGCGGTCCGGTCGGCGGCCGGGCGCGCAGCCGCGCATCGACTTCTTCGGCGACTCGGTGGCCTGGACGATCGGCACGTACCTGCCGAACCAGTCCAACGCGGCGGTGACCACCCGGGCGATCCAGGGCTGCGGGATCACTCTGCAGTCCGACATCGTGGAGTTGGGCAGCCCGCACACGCTGTACCCGTACTGTCCCAGTTGGCCGTCGCGCTGGCAGTCCGGAGTGGACGCCGACGATCCCGACGTGTCGGTGATCCTGCTCAACCGCTGGGAGCTGATGGACGCGCGGCTGAACGGCAAGTACACGCACGTGGGCAACCCAGACTTCAACGCGTACCTGAGCGGTCAGCTCAACCGGGCGGTGAGCATCGCCGGCTCACACGGTGCCCGGGTGGTGCTGCTGACGGCGGCGTACACGCACCGTGCCGAGCGCACGGACGGTGGCCTGTACGACGAGGACCAACCGTCGCGAGTGGACGCCTGGAACGCTGTCATCCGTGCGGAGGCGGCCAAGCACCCGGACACGACGGTGGTGCTGGACCTCAACAAGCTGGTCTGCCCGGACGGCAGGTACACGGAGAGCGTCAACGGCCTGCGGGTACGCAGCGACGGGCTGCACTTCACCCCGGAGGGAGTGCAGCAACTCATCGCGCCGTGGTTGATGCCTCAGCTGACCGGGATCGCCACGAACGGTGAGCCGTAAACCGGGCCAGCGCGGCGGGCTCGGCGCGGGCCAGCCGACTCACTCCAGGCCGGCGAGGTGCGCCGTGTCGTTCACCGTCCGTACCGCGACCCCGCCGTCCGGCCATGAGTCCACAATGGACACCCCGGCCGGGTCGAGGTGAAGCCGGTACAGGAAGGCGTCACCGGCGGCCAGCGCGTCACGCAACAGCAGCTTGATCGGCGACACGTGGGAGACGACCACGACGGTACGGCCCGGGTACGCCTCCCTCAGCCGGCCAACCGATCGCCGTACCCGCCGGTCGACCGCCTGGAACGACTCCCCGTTCGGCGGTGCCACGGCCGGCGAGTCCAGCCACTTGGTCAGGTGTGCCGGCCAACCCTCCCGTACCTCGGTGAAGGTCAGCCCCTCCCAGTCGCCGAAGTCCGACTCGATCAGGTCCGGGTCGGTGTTCACCGGTGGGCCGCCGAGCGCCTCGGCCAGCAGGGTGGCGGTCCCCGTGGCCCGGGACAGCGGCGAGCTGACCACCGCCGGAACGGTACCGGCCAGCGGAGCCAGCCGTGCCGCGGTCGCCCGCGCCTGAGCCAACCCGCGCTCGGACAGCGGCACGTCGCCCCGGCCCGAGTACCGTCGCTGGCTGTTCATCTCGGTCTCGCCGTGCCGGACCAGGATCAGCCGGGTCGGTACGCCGACCGGCCGCTCCCAGGACGGTTTGCCGGTACCGGACGCGGTCTCCCGCTCGGCCACCTCACCGGGGGCGCCGGGGCCGGCGACGGTGCCGGGAGCGCCGGGGCCGGGGGCACCGGCGACGGGGGCGGTACCGGTCGACGCCGCCGCGGCGGCCACCGACCGGGCGGCGGCCCGGCCCGGCGAGTCCGGCCCGGCGATGGTTCGCGGCTCGCCGGCCGCCTCGTCGACCGATGCCCGCGCGGTCGCCGACTTCGCGGTCGGCGGGGGTGGTTTGCCGGTCGCCTCGTCCATGGCCCGGTTCGCCAGCGCGTCGGCGTGCTTGTTGCGCTCACGGGGAATCCAGCCGAAGCGGACCGTGCCGAACCGACGCACCAGGGTCGCGGCTTCCGCCGCGAGCGGCCGGAGTCCGGCGTGCTTGATCTGCCAGCGGCCGGACATCTGCTCGATGACCAGCTTGGAGTCCATCCGGACGTCCACCTCGCTGGCACCCAGTTCGGCCGCCGCGCTCAGCCCTGCGATGAGGCCGGAATACTCGGCGACGTTGTTCGTGGTCACGCCGAGCGACTGGTAGCGCTCCACGAGTACCTCGCCGGACTCGGCGTCCCGCACCACGGCGCCGTACCCGGCCGGACCCGGGTTGCCGCGCGACCCACCGTCCGCCTCGACGACGACCCGTTCGACGCTCATGCCGGATCCTCTCCGACCGGTCTGGCGGCTTCGCCGCGCTCAAGCAGGTGACGCTCGCTCACGCGCCCGCTCCGCTCCCGCGGCCGATCCGGTTCCGCTGGCTCACAGGCCGCTCTCCGCGGTACGGACGAGGATCCGGCCACACTCCTCGCACCGGACCACCTCGTCCTTGGGGGCCGAGCGCACCGCGGCCAGCTCGCTGCCGAACAGCTCCAACCGGCAACCCTCGCACCGGCCGGCGCGCAGCAGGGCCGCGCCGATGCCGCCGGACGACTCCCGGATCCGGTCGTACAGCGCGAGCAGGTCGGCCGGCAGGTCGGCGACGATGGGTGCCCGGCCGCTGGCCCGAAACTCCTGGTCCTTGTTGATCTCGGCGAGCGCCTGGTCGCGGGCTGCCTCGACCTCCTCGCGCTCCTTGCGCGCGGCGGTCAGCCGGTCCACCGTCTCGTTGAGGGTCGCCTCGGCCTGCTCGCGCTGCTCCATCAGCTCCAGCTCGGCGTCCTCCAGTTCGGACTGGCGCCGGGCGAGCGAGGTGAGTTCGTGCTGCAACGCCTCCAGTTCCCGGGCCGGGCCCGTGCCGGCGTCCAACCGCGACTGGTCCTTGCTCTTACGCGTGCGTACCTGCTCCACGTCCTTCTCCAGCCGGGCGATGTCCCGGTCGAGGTCATCGACGCCGACCTGAGCCTTGACCCGCTCGTCGTCGGCGGCGGTGATCTGCCGGGCCAGCCGGTCCAGCTCCGCGATCTGCGGGAGGTTGCGGCGGCGGTGCGCGAGCTGGGTCAGCGCGATGTCGATGGCTTGGAGGTCGAGAAGGCGGCGCTGCGCCTCGGAATCGGCTTTCACGGACGCGGCTCCTTCATCGGTGGGTGTTTACGACCAGTCTGGCTCGGCCCGTCTGCCGCCGCGCCACGACCCGGACCAGTCGCACGACCAGTCTGGCTCGGCGCGTCTGCCGCGCGACGACCCGGACCAGTCGCGGTGGCCGGCGGTTCGCCGGATGCTACCTGCACGGTCCACGGATCGGTAACAAGGTCACTGACCTGGGTCGGTATTCCCACCGCTCCGGTCAGCTCGGCGGCGGCCCGGTCGAGCCAGGGACGTTCGGTGGCCCAGTGCGCGGCGTCCAGCAGGGCCGGGCCGCCGGCCGCGATGTGCTCGCTGGCCGGATGGTGGCGGAGGTCAGCGGTCAGGTACGCGTCGGCGCCGGACGCGGTCGCGTCGGCCAGGAACGCGTCGCCGGATCCCCCGCACACCGCGACCGTGTCGACCACCCGCTCCGGGTCGCCAGCCGCACGCACTCCCCAGACCGTCGGAGGGAGTACCCGCGCGGCGAGCGCGGCCACGTCCGCCAGCGGCATCGGCGACGGCAGCCGGCCGATCCGCCCGGTACCGCGACCACCGCCGGACGCGGCCCCCTCGGCCGGGCGCAGCGGGCGCAGTCCGGTCAGGCCGAGCCGTTCCGCCAACGCGTCGGAGACTCCGGGCGCGGCGACGTCCGCGTTGGTGTGGGCCACGAGCAGCGCGATGCCGGACCTGATCAGCCGGTGAATGATCTTTCCCTTGTACGTGGTGGCGGCGACGCTGGACACCCCGCGCAACAACAGCGGATGGTGCGCGATGATCATGTCCGCCCCGGCGGTGACCGCCTCTTCGACCGTCTCCGGTACGCAATCGACCACGAACAGCGCCCGGCTGGCGGGCGCGTCCGGATCGCCGGCCACGAGCCCGACCCGGTCCCAGTCCTCGGCCCAGCCAGGCGGATAACGCTCGTTGAAGTACTCCACAACTTCGCCCACACTGGTCACGGCCGCGAGGTTACCAGCGGCTCCCGGTCATCTCGTCAGGATCGACCCGGCATCGCGCGGCACTTCCAGGCACGGCCGCGTCATCTTCTCGGGATCGGCGCGACATCGCGCAGCGCCTCGAGCGCGAGGTGCCAGGGGAACCCGTCGACCGCCGCCTCGCCGAAACCCGGCGGCAGGAGCGGCACCTGGTCCTCGCCGAACAGCACCGCGATGCCCCAGCCCCGCAGCCGCGTGACGTTTTCCAGGAAGGCCGGGTGGTTGGCCATGGCCGCGTTGGTGTACGGCATGGCGACGATCGGCAGGCCCTTGCCCTGGCCTTCGATCAACAGCCCCAGCGCCAGAGTGTCGGCGATGCCCGCCGACCACTTGTTGATCGTGTTCACGGTCGCCGGGGCGACAATCATGGCATCCGCATCGGGCAATACGTCCGGATCGCCCGGATTCTTGTACGCCGACCGTACCGGGTGTCCACTCTGCTCCGCCAGAGCAGCCACATCGATGAACTTCCGGCCATCCGGGGTGGCCACGACGCACACGTCCCAGCCGTCCAATTGAGCCAGCTCAACGAGCCGACCGGCTCCCCGGGCCACCGGGGAGCCGCAAACGATCAGATAAAGAATCCGGGAGCCGCGGTCACCCGCGTCATACCCCGACCCCCATGGTCTCGGCGAGTTCGGCGACCGGCGCACTCGGCGCCCCCTTCGTCCGGCGCAATACGTCAGACAGTACTTCGTGGGCAATCGGACGGCAGCGGATCTCCGAAGGTGCCAGCCTGTCACCCTCCAGAAGCATCTCACTCGCCCGTTCGATGTCACCCACTTGAGCGAGCCCCCGGGCGAGATCCACATAGTGGTGCGCCCGGCGCTCCGGCAGCATGGCGGCGAAGCTGGCCCTGTCCAGGTGTTCGTGCGTCTCCACGGCCAGACCACCTTCGCCCAGCTCGACCATTGCCGCCGCCCGGTGGATGTCGACGTTGGTCGGACTGAAGCTGGTCCAGTAGTAGTTGTGGTTGCCGCCCAGTCCCCGCGCCGCGACGTCGGCACCGGTCAACAGGTCGCGGACCGTTGCGCTGTCGCCGATCCGGGCCGCCGCCATGGCGCCCTGGAGAAGCAGCATGCCGTAGACCGAGACAAGTTCGGGCGTCGCCCGGCGGGTGTCGCCGGGAGCCAGCCGGTTGGCGATATTGACGTTGACCTCCAGTGCCGGGCGGGCCCGACCGAGCGCCAGCAGCGCGCTGCCCACCCGGTAGCTGGCCGTACCGGCGAGCAACTGGTCGCCGGCGCGCAGAGACACCGCGATCGACCGGTCCGCCGCCAACCACGCCAGTTCGAGCTCGCCCAGCTTGCGCAGGCTCGAGGAGGCGATCTGGTAAACCTGGCCGAGCAGGTGCGCGGCCAGCATCCCGCTGTCGCCGCCGTACACGGTGTCGGCCGCCTGCGCGTCACGCAACAGCTTCGGCAGCACCCGGGCGAGCGGTCCGTACCGGGCGTGCTGGTAGCTCAGCCAGGCATGCTGAACGGCCTTGCGCAACTCATCGATCGACGGTGGCTGCGGCGGTGCGTGGAAGAAGGTGCTTATCTGGTCGTACCGCTCCAGCGCCGACCGGATGTCGGCCACCTCGACCTGATCGAGGCAGGTCATCCCGCCCGGCCGCCGCTCCGGCTCGCGACCGAGCAGCAGTTGCACGTCGACCTGCAGGACGTCGGCGATGTCATAGAGAACGGAGAACTTGTCGAGCCGGCGGACACCTCGCTCGATCTTGTCGACCCAGCTCTTCGACTTGGCGAGCCGATCGGCGAAGACCTGCTGAGACAGCCGGCGCCGGGTCCGCCAATAAGCGACCCGGCGACCTATCGGGAGTTCATCCACGCTCGCTGCCCTCCCCTCGCCCGGCCGGCTCGCAAACCGGTTGCCCCCGGGTCGCACTGCGAGTGCGCCTAATCACGGGCCGCTGCCCATACCTTTCAGTGCAACATTCAAAGTGCTCTTTGCCTGCCGCAACGACCGATCGACCGTTCAGGTGACGGCGATCAATTGCGAGGAGGGGTAACGATGCGGATACGATTCCGCGGCGAGTTCGAACGGGTGCGCCTGAAGAGTGCGGCGCTGGCCTACGCGGCGCACGGCTGGGACGTGCTGCCCGGGGCCTACCTGGCCCGGGGCCGGTACTGCTGTGGATCCGGATGCCGCACCGTCGCCTGCCACCCGGCCCGGCCGGAACGTCCCGACCTCGTCTCCCACCAGCCGGACGTGGTGGGCACGTGGTGGTCACGGCGCCCGTTCTCCGTACTTCTCCCCACCGGCCTGACCTTCGACGTACTGGAGGTGTCGGCCTGCCCGGCAGCGACCATCGCGCAGGCCGCGTGCGGTGGGCCGGTCGCGGTGACCTCGGCGGGACGCTGGATGATCCCGGTCCGGCCCGGCTCCGACCTGTGCCCCGACCTCGCCGGGCGCACCGACGTCGTGCTGCACGGACCGGGATCGTGGGTCCCCGCGCCGCCGACCCGGGAACCGGGCGGACGGATCCGCTGGGTGGTATCGCCGACCGACGCGCAGTGGCGGCTGCCGGACGCCGTCCGCGTGCAGGCCGCGCTCGTCGACGTGCTGCCGGCGCTGGGACACCCCCCGCCCTACACCCGGATCCGCGTAGCGGCGTGAACGACGCGCCGTCCACCTCGCACGGCAGCGACCGGCCGGTCTCGCGGTCGTTAGTCGGGGTGGCGAGGGAGTCCGACATGTCTGAGCACAACCTAGACCGCGGTACGACACAGGTCGAGACCCGGCGCGGAGTGTGCCTGGCGTGCCGGTGGGCGGGTACCCACCCGTCCGGTACCCGACCGGTCGGCTCGCGCCCCACCGGTGCCCGGCCCGGCCCCCACCGACCGGTACGGGTGGCCGAGGAGTAGCCGTACCGGTGGCGGCGCTCACCATGCCGGGGCCATCACCGCGACGGCCGCGGGCCGGGCGCGACAATCATGCCGTGATCGATGAGTACCTGGAGCGCCTGTTCGGCCTGACCGGCCGGCTCGCGATGGTGACCGGAGGCAACGCCGGCATCGGCCGGGCCATCGCCGCGGCGCTCGGCCGGGCGGGTGCCGAGCTGATCCTGGTGGCACGCGACGAAGAGGCACTCGCGCGTACGGCGGCGGAGCTGACCGCCGAGGGCGTGAGCGCCCACCAGTTCTCCGTGGACCTGGCCGACCGGGCCGCGATCGACGAGTTGACCGCCCGGGTTCCGCGGGTGGACATCCTGGTCAACGCGGCCGGCGTGAACATCCGACCGCCGCTCGCCGAGCTGTCCACGGCGGACTGGGACCGCACGATGGCGGTCAACCTCACCGCGCCGTACCTGCTGGGTCAGCACTTCGGTCCGGGCATGGCGGCCCGCGGGTTCGGCCGCATCATCACTGTGACCTCGCAGCAGGCGGTCCGCGCCTACGGCAACAGCGGTGGGTACGGCGCCTCCAAAGCCGGCGCGGCCGGACTGATCCGCAGTCAGGCGGAGGCGTGGTCGCGTCACGGCGTCTGCTGCAACGCCATCTCCCCCGGCGTGGTGCACACCGCGATGACCGAGGCCATCTTCGCCGACCCGGAACGCGCGCGGGCGATGGCCGAGCGCACCATGGTCGGCCGCAACGGGGAACCCGACGACTTCGCCGCGGCGGCGGTGTTCCTCGCCTCGGCCGGCGCCGCACACGTCACCGGACAGACCATTTTCATCGACGGCGGCTTCTCGGTGCACTGACGGCGCTTCCACTGTCCCGCGGCGGATCCGGCCAGCGGGATCGTATCGATGACCGTCTCCGGAATGGTCGACTAAACAAATAACGCAACTATTCGTCTATTTGCCTGTCTGAACGGCTAATTTTCGCCATCCCGTTGCGCTTCCGTCATCGATTAGGCTCGGTGAACGAATCTGATGCTCAGGTGGGGGAGCAGGGATGCCATGACTATTCGCGTTGGAATCAACGGAATCGGTCGAATCGGTCGCTCATTTTGGCGAGTGTGCCGGAATCGGCGGGAAATCGACGTAGTCGCGATCAACGACATTGCGGAACCCCGTGCACAGGCGCACCTGCTGCGGTACGACTCGGTGCGCGGCCCGCTGGACGCCGACGTGGCGGTCGACGACGGCGCCATCATCGTCGACCACCATTCGATCGCGTCCTTCCGCCGTCCACAGGCCGGCGACGTCCCCTGGGGTGACCTCGGCGTCGATGTCGTCCTGGAGGCCACCGGCCGATTCTTCTCGGCGGATCAGGCGCGCCGGCACCTGGACGCCGGCGCCGGGCGGGTGGTCGTGTCCACCGCGACGGTCGACCCGGACGTGACCATCCTGATGGGCGTCAACGAGGCCGACTTCGATCCGGCGCGGCACCGGATCATCTCGCCCGCGTGCTGCACCAGCAGTGCCGCCGCACCGATCATCGCCGCCCTGCGGCAGAGCCTCGGCCTGCGCGGCGGGATGCTGACCACGGTGCACGCCTTCGACCCGACAAAGAGCTCGCTGCATGACGCGCCGCACTGGGACCTGCGGATGGGTCGGGCAGCCACGGTGAACCTGATCCCGGCCCGGCTCAAGCCCGGCTCGATCCACGCGCTGTCCAGCACGTTCCCGGAGCTGGCCGGCAGGATCGCGGGGCTGCACGTGCGGGTACCGGCGATCATCGGGTGCGTCGCGGACCTCGACCTGCAGGTCGACCGGCGGACCACCGCGAAGGAGGTCAACGCCGCGCTCGCCGCGGCCGCGGAAGGCAGCCTCAAGGGATACCTGGGCTACACCGAGGAGGAGATCGTCTCCTCGGACATCATCGGCCGGACCGAGTCGTGCATCGTCGACGCCGAGTTCACCACCGTGGTCGGCAACACCGTGAAGGTGATCGGCTGGTACGACAACGAGTGGGGGTTCGCCAACCGGCTGGCCGACGTCATCGGGCTCGTCGGTGGCCACCCGACGCCGGGCGAGCGTCCTCACGCGCTGGCGGTTCCCGCAGGTCCCTGACGCACCGTCCGGCGGGCGTGACAAGGTAGCTCCATGCGCATGGTTATCTTCATCGAACCTCAGCAGGGCGCGACCTACGCCGACCAGCTCCGGATCGCGCGCCACGCCGAGGAGTTGGGCTTCGACGGCTTCTTCCGGTCCGACCACTTTCTGTCGATGGGCGCGGGCGACGGCATGCCCGGGCCCACCGACGCCTGGGCGACGCTGGCGGCCATCGCCGACCAGACGTCCAGGATCCGGCTCGGAACGCTCGTCACCTCGGCGACGTTCCGCCTGCCGGGGCCGCTGGCGATCACCGTCGCGCAGGCCGACCAGATGAGCGGCGGACGGGTGGAACTGGGGCTCGGCGCCGGCTGGTTCGAGGCGGAGCACACCGCGTACGGCATTCCGTTCCCGCCGCTGCGCGAGCGCTTCGACCGGCTGGAGGAGCAGCTGGCCATCGTCACCGGGCTGTGGCAGACCCCGGTCGGTGAGCGCTTCTCGTTCCAGGGCAAGCACTACAACCTGGCCGACTCGCCGGCGTTGCCCAAGCCGGTACAGGCCGGTGGGCCGCCGATCATCGTGGGCGGGCACGGGCCGAGGCGGACGCCCGCGCTGGCCGCCCGGTTCGCCGACGAGTTCAACGTGGCGTTCGGCACGCTGGAGCAGACCCGCGCGGCGTTCGCGCGGGTCGCCGCGGCGTGCGAGGAGTGCGACCGCAGCGCGTCCGGCCGGATCGCCCCGGTGCTGTCCGCCGCCCAGACGATCACCGTCGGGCGTACCGAGGAAGAGGCGCGCCGCCGGTCCGAGCGGATCGGCCGGACCCCGCCGCTGTCCGGCACTCCCAGCCAGGTGGTCGATCAGATCGGGGCGTTCGCCGAGGCCGGCACGACCCGGCTGTTCCTCCAGATCCTCGACATCTCCGACCTCGACCACCTCGACGTGATCGCCGAGCAGGTGGCCACCCAGTTCCCGGACGAGTCGTGACGTCCCCGGTCGGGTACGAACTGGTGACCGCGCTACGCGAGTTCGTGGAGCGCATCGAGGCCGTCGCCCCGGTACCCGACGGGCCGGCGGTCGCCAGCGTCTCGGTGAGCATCGACGGCGGCGAGGCGAGCCTGTCGCTCAGCGGTTCCGTCGCGGTGTCCCTCATCATGGCGCTGCGCGAATACCACGATCCGCGCGACAACGGCCGCTGCGAGCACTGTGGCGGCAGGCGGCTGGACAGCAACCTGATGTGCGCCGACTGCCAGCGTCCCAACGGGGTCTTCGGCCAGCTCATCATGGAGCGGGCAGCCCGTCACGCGGCCCCCGACCCGGACACGGATCTGGTCAAGGACCTGACCGCGGCACCGGAGCGGCCGGCCGGCTGACCGCGACGCCTACCGCGACGGGCCCGGCGCCTGCCCCCACGGGCGGACGCCGGGCCCCGGCCCTAGGCCATCGGATTCAGCACGATCTTCCCCAGGTTGGCCCTGGCCTCGATGACGCGGTACGCGTCGGCGGCCTGTTCCAGTGGCAGCACGGCGTGGATCGCCGGGCGCACCGCGCCGCTTGCCAGCAGCTCCCACAGCCGTTGCCCGTGCCGGTCGTACACGTCCCGCCGGTGCTCGGCGAAGTGCCGCATGGCCAGCCCGATGACCGTCCGGGCGGTCATCCGCAACTCGTTGACGTCCACCTTGCCACCGGTCGCGTTGAAGGAGACCAGCCTGCCCAGCGGGGCGAGGGCCGCCAGGCAGCTGTCCTGCACGTCTGCCCCGGTGCCGTCGAGGACGACGTCGAACGACTCGTCCAGGCCGGCCCGAGCCTCGGCGTACGTGACGATCCGGTCCGCGCCGAGCCCGCGCAGGAACTCCTTCTTCGCACTGCCGCCCCCGATCGCCGCCACGACCCGTCCGGCGCCCAGCGCCCGGGCCAGCTGTACGGCGAGGTGCCCGACCCCGCCGGCCGCCGACGTCACCAGGACCCGCTCCCCTTCGCTCTCCCCCTCGCGGAGCCCGGCGAGGTGCAGCGCGGCGGATGCCACGTGCCCGCTGCGTACCAGTGCCACCGCGTCGGCGTCGTCGACACCGTCCGGTACCCGGTCCAGAAACTCCACCGGTACGGCGGCGAACTGCGCGTACGCGCCGCTGAACGCGAGGCCGGTGACTCGCTGGCCGACCTGCCACCCGGTCCCGGGCCGCTCCGGCACTCCGCTGCCGAGTCGCACGATCCGGCCGGCCACCTCGCCGCCCGGCACATGAGGCAGCGGTACGCCGCCATCCGGGCCGCCACGCGTGAGCCGCACGATCGGCAGGGTGACGCCCGCCGCCCCGACCTCGATGAGCACCTCCCCGTCGCCCGGCCTGGGTACCGGCACCTCCCCCACCGTCAGCACCTCGGGCCCCCCGTACCCGTCGAATCGAACCGCTCGCACGCCCCACCTCCTCGCGCCCGGCGTCAACTTCAACGCCGTTGAACTTCAACAGTGTTGAAGTATGCGGCACAATGATCCAGTGGGTCAACGTGATTCCGGGAGGCGACCATGAGGCTCAGCGGCACCGAGGTGCGCGCCGCCGCGCTCGACCTGCTCGACGAGGTCGGCCTGGACAAGCTCACCATGCGCGGGCTCGCCACCGCCCTGGGCGTGCAGAACGGCGCGACGTACTGGCACTTCAAGAGCAAGCAGGCGCTGCTGGAGGCGATGGCCGACGCCATGCTGGCCGGGGTGACCGACGACCTCGACGCCACGGCCGCCTGGGACCAGCGGGTCACCCAGCTGGCTCACCGGCTGCGTCGGGCGCTGCTGTCCCGCCGCGACGGTGCCCGGCTGTTCGCCTCCGCGTTCTTCCCGCTGCCCAATGCGCTCGCGTACGGCGAGACGATGGTCGGCCTGTTGATCCGGGCGGGGCTGAGCCCGCACGCGGCGAGCTGGGCCACCGACACCCTCACGTACTACGTGGTCGGGCACACCACCGAGGAGCAGCTCGCCGCCGCCCTGCCGGACGGTGGCGCGACCGCCCGCGCGCGGCTGGCCGCGGCCCTGGACCCGAGCCACCATCCCAGTTTGCTGGCGGCGGCCGAGGATCTGAGTGCCCCGCATCCGGTGGAGCACTTCGACCTCGGGCTGACCATCATCGTCGCGGGTATCGCCGCCCAGCTGCCCGGATAGCCGCCCAAGCGAACCGGGTCGGCCCGGTCAGCCCGGTCAGCCGGGTCAGCCGCGGTCCGGCACCGCCAGCTCGCCGAGTTCGGACCAGTCGTCCTGCGGGACCGTCGTGTTGACGATCCGGGGCGTCTCGGCCAGGTACTGCGGCAGTGTCTCCTGCGCCGCCTTGAAGTGCGCCGACTGGACGTGTGCCGCACCGGCGTCGCCGTCACGGAACGCCTCGACCAGCACGTACTCGTGCGGATCGTCGATGCTGCGCGACCAGTCGAACCACAGGCACCCGGCCTCGCCCCGGGTCGCCCGGGTGAACTCGCCGGCGATCTGCGGCCACTGGTCGGCGTGCTCCGGCAGTACCCGGAACTTCGCGGTGATGAAGATCATGTCCGGCCCCCTCGACGATTCCTCGGCTACGCGACCGGAGGCTACGCGACCAGACCGGTCGCCGAAGGCGGGGTGCCAGCGTCGAGGACGGCGGCGACGACCGAGTCCGCGGAACCCGGCGCTGTCGGGGCCGCTCGGAGCGCCGTCTTCGACTCGGCGAGCGTCGCCATCAACCGGTCCAGGTCCTCTGGGTCCATGCGGAACGATGCGCGGCACACCGGACCCATCCACACCGACACCACGACGGCGGCGGGACGCCCGGGCCGCTCCGGGTGGAGGGTGATCCGCATGGTCCGGTCATCGCCCCGCACATCGGTGAACAGCTCACTGACGCGCGGCATCGGAATCATCTCGCCCACGTGTCCAGGATGAGCCAGGACGGGGCCACTGGGAAGCCCCGCGCCGGGACCGGGAATGCTCGCCTCAAGAACCCGCTGGTCCGGGCAGCGGTAGCTTCGCCCGGGTCTGCTCGTCGTGCGGGGTGTAGACCACCAGCCGGTGCTCCGGCGTGCCGAGGACGGCCATGCTGGTCGAGGTGAAGCGCAGGTCGCCGACGACCGGATGCCGGAAGTGCTTCACCCGCACACCCGGGGTCGCCACGTCGTGCCGCTCCCAGAGGCTGGCGAAGGTCGCGCTGCGCGCGGAGAGCCGGGAGATGAAATCGGTCCAGCCGGGCTCATCGAGGTGCTGCGCGGAGAACCCGCGCAGCGTGGCGACCATGTGCGGCGCCTCGTCCTCGAAGTTGGGGAAGCGAGTGCTCACCTCGGGATCGGAGAAGCAGCACCAGAGGACGTTGCGCGCCTCGCAGGGGACGCTGTGCCAGTCGCGGATCAGGTTCGCGTGTGCCCGGTTGTTCGCGATCACGTCGTACCGGGCGTTGATCACCATGCCGGGCAGTTGGCCGAGCGAGTCGAGGATCTCCTGCACCGCCGCGGGTACTCCGCTCACCTCGGGGTCCGGCGCCAGGGCGGGAACGTCGGCCAGCCGGTACAGGTGGGCTCGTTCGACGTCGTCGAGGCGCAGGGTACGGGCGACCGCGTCAAGTACCTGCACACTGGCGTTGATCGGCCGGCCCTGTTCCAGCCACGTGTACCAGGTGACCCCCACCCCGGCGAGCTGCGCCACCTCCTCCCGGCGCAGGCCGGCGGTCCGCCGGCGCAGCCCGGGCGCCAGTCCGACATCCTGCGGCGACAGCCGGGCACGCCGGGCGCGCAGGAAGTCGGTCAGCTCGCTGCGGCGGCGCGGCGCCGGGAGAACGTTGGTCACCGGACCATTCTCCGGCGGCGTCGGGCCTTCGGCCAGCGCTTAAGGCGCAGCTCACGAGCTGGGCGTCACTCCCGCTTCGGCCTGCTGAAGCGCTTGTTCGGCCCGACTGACGCGATCCGCCCGAATCCCGGCCTCCCGTGCCATACGCACCGCATCCCGCAGGTGCGCGAGGCCCTCGGCACGCCGTCCCGCCTCGACCTCCGCCTCCCCGAGCGCGAGCAGGCCGCTGTACGTCCATCGCGGGTCGCCGTGCGCCTCGCGCAGGTAAAGCGAGGTCTGCAGGTACTCGATCGCCTTCTCTAGCTGGACGTCCCTGACCAGGTAGTAGAAGCCGACGTGCCGGTGGATCTCCGACCGGCTCAGCAGATCCGCGTGATCGCCGAGCGCCAGCGCGTCCCAGAAGTACGGCATCGCCGTGTCCCAGTCCCCGCGCAGTACCTGATGAACGAGCCCGACCCCGAACAGCGAACCGGCCGACCCGCCCAGGTCGCCGATCTCCCGCCGGATCTCCAGCGCTCGCTGGAACAGTGCCTCCTCGTCCTCGGCGAACGTCGCGTCGACGCCACGGTCCAGCGCCTCGAAGTGCATCAGCCAGCCCAGCCGATCGAGCGCCGCCGCCTCGGCAGCCCGGTTGCCGTCCCGTACGGCCGCGTCACGGGCCGCCGCCAGAGCGGCCCGGGCGCCGGCGTAATCAGCGGTCCGGTATGCCGCCTCGATCAGCGCCTCCGAGCCGGCCGCCAGCAGGTCCGCGGCGAATTGATCATCTGCCATGCGGGGACCGTACCGGGTCGGCCGGGCCCGCGCCGCCCCGCGACCGGCTTCTCCCTCGGGCGTACCGCAAGCACGAGGGCCTCCCCGATCTTGCGGGGAGGCCCTCGGCCTGGTCTGACGGGGTGGGCACGGCTGGGTTCGAACCAGCGACCCCTCGCTTGTAAGGCGAGTGCTCTTCCGCTGAGCTACGCGCCCCCGGGAACCCCGGAGAGTCTACAGTGTCCCGCCCACGACTGGTCTGGGTCGTGGCGCGGCGTCAGACACGCCAAGCCAGACTGGTCGGACGACTGGTCTGGGTCGTGGCGCGGCGTCAGACACGCCAAGCCAGACTGGTCGGATCGGTTACGCCAATAGTGAGAGGGCCTTTCGCCAGGCGTCCTGATCGCGTGCCTGGCCGGGGTGGTTCAGCTCGGCGAAGCGGACGACGCCCTCCCGGTCCACCAGGAACGTACCCCGGTTGGCGAAGCCCCGCTCCTCGTTGAACACCCCGTACGCCTGGGCCACCGCCCCGTGCGGCCAGAAGTCCGCGAGCAGCGGAAAGTCGTAACCCTCCCGGTCCGCCCAGACCTTGTGCGCATATGGCGAGTCCACGCTGATCGTCAACAGCTGCACGTCCTCGTTGACGAAGTCGCTCAGATGGTCCCGGACCTGGCATAGCTCGCCCTGGCACGTGCCGGTGAACGCGAGCGGGTAGAAGACCACCAGCACGTTACGCGCGCCACGGAAGTCCGACAGCCGCACGTCCTGGTTGTTCTGATCCTTGAGCAGGAAGTCCGGCGCGGCCGCGCCGACCTCGATCGGCATCTCCAGCTCCTTCGTGAGGCGTGATCAGAATCGGACAAAGGGAATCGCGGCGCGCCCGTCGACAGGCGCGCCCCGACGCGGGGGGTGGGGGTTCAGCGCTTGGAACGGGCCGCCCGAGGTGCCACCAGCCGGGCGCCGCTCCAGTCCTTGCCCGCGCTGATGATCGATGTTTGCTGGAGTCCGGCCGTCGGCGCGGACTCGGTGATCTCGCTGGGTTCGACGTGCCCGGGCCTGCCGGCCTTGGGGGTCAGCAGCCATACGGCTCCATTGTCGGCCAGCGGAGCGATCGCGTCGACGAGCGTGTCGACCAGGTCCCCGTCGCCATCGCGCCACCAGAGCAGCACGATGTCGACGACCTCGTCGGTGTCCTCGTCGACCAGCTCGCCGCAGCGGTCGATCAGGGCGTCGCGGAGATCTTCGTCGACGTCATCGTCGTACCCCATCTCCATAACGACCATCCCCGGCTCGATCCCGAACCGGTCCGCCAGGCTCCGTACGCCGTCGGCGGCCTGACCAGCGGTCGCGCTCACTGTCGCGTGCCTCCTTTATTAATTCTCGGGCGTCTGGCTAAACGCCGATAGCGGGTAGTCCACACTTCAGGCAGCGCCCCGCGCAAGTGGCGCACCGTACCCAACGCAAAAGATACGGCCTAACCGGCCAGGAGGCAGCTCGCCCCCTCAAGGATGGAGTCCTCACCGACCAGGACATATGCCGCAGCGGGGCCGAGTGGGACGAAAGAGTCGACGGAGGCCACCCGGAGGGCGGCCCCCACATACCCGCGGTCCACCAGCGCGGCGACCACACCCTCGCCCACCCCGCCCGAGCGGCGGGTCTCGTCGACGATCAGGACCCGGCCGGTCGCCGACGCCTCCCGGACGATGTCGGCCACCGGCAGCGGGGACAGCCAGCGAAGATCAACGACCCGGCTGCCGATGCCCTTGGCCGCGAGGGTCGCGGCGGCCCGCAGCGACATCCGTACGCCGTTGCCGAAGGTCACGATCGTCAGGTCCTCCCCGGACCCGATCACGTCGACCCTGGCCCGGCCGATGGGGACGTGCTCGTCGGCCCAGGCGGCCGGCGCCGGGTAGCGGGCCGCCCACTGGCCGTCACCCTCGGCGTGCAGGTCACGGGTGTGGTAGAGGGCGATCGGCTCCAGGAACGCGCAGACGCTGCCGTCGACCAGGGCGGCGGCCAGGCAGGTGCGCAGCATGGCCGCGGCGTCGTCCGGGCGCGCCGGGCAGGCCAGCACCAGGCCGGGGATGTCCCGCAGGGCGGCCACCGCGTTGTCGTTGTGGAAATGCCCGCCGAACCCCTCCTGGTACGCCAGGCCGGCGATGCGGACGACCATCGGGTTCCGGTACGCCCCGGCGGAGAAGAACGACATCGTGGCCGCCTCGCCGCGCAGTTGGTCCTCGGCGTTGTGCAGGTACGCCAGGTACTGGATCTCCGGTATCGGCAGCAGCCCGGCCAGCCCCGCGCCCAGCCCGAACCCGAGGATCGACGTCTCGTCGAGCAGGGTGTCGAACACCCGGCCGGCCCCGAACCGGTCGCGCAGGCCCTTCGTCACGCCGTACACGCCGCCCTTGACCGCCACGTCCTCGCCGAAGATCAGCGCCTGCGGCCAGCTGACCAGCGCGTCGGTCAGGGTCGCGTTGATCGCCTGGGCCAGCGTGAGCGGACCCAGGTCCTCGGGCAGCCGGCCGGCGAACGCGGACGCCCGGCCGGACGACGCGCCATCGGCGGCGGCAGCCGCCGCGTCGACGACCGCCTGGGCGACCCGGGCCGGCCGGCGTGGTGCCAGCGGGGCGACCACCTCGGTGGCGCTGGCCAGCTTCGGCTCGTCCAGTACCTCCTCGGCGGTCTTGCGGATCCGCCAGCCGACCTCGTCGTACTGGGCCAGGATCTCGGCCGGGGTGGCGACGCCGGCGTCCACGAGCAGCCTCGCGGTCGCGATCAGCGGATCGCGTTCCAGGTCACGGGCCAGTTCGGCGGGCATCCGGTAGCCCATCTCGGCGTCCGCGCCGGCGTGCCCCATCAGCCGTACCGTCGACAGGTGCAGGATCGCCGGACGCCGGTGCCGGCGCACCCAGGCCACCGCCTCGGCCGCCGCGTCGTACGCGGCCGGCAGGTCGCAGCCGTCCGCCGCCAGGTACCGCAAACCAGGCCGGGACGACAGCGCCGCGGCGACCCAGCCGTTCGGCGAGCGGACCGAGATCCCCAGCCGGTTGTCCTCGCACACGAACAGCACCGGCAGGCGCAGGCCGACGTGCTCGCACCAGCCGGCGGTGTTGAACGCGGCGGTCGCGCTGGCGTGGTTCACGGACGCGTCGCCGAACGAGCAGACCGCCACCGCGTCGCCCGGCCAGGGCGGTTCGATGCTGAGCCGGCGGGCCCGCTCGATGGCGAACCCGAGGCCGATCGCCCGGGGCAGGTGTGAGGCGATGGTCGAGGTGGTCGGGATGATGTCCAGCTCGGCGTTGCCGAAGACCTTGTGCCGGCCGCCGGCGATCGGCTCGCTGGCCGAGGCGATCAGGCCGCGCAGCACGTCGCGGGCCGGGTCGGAGCCTGGCACCTGAGCGGCCCGGGCCGTGTAGAAGCCGCCCGAGCGGTAGTGCAGCAGCGCCGGGTCGGTCGGGCGCAGCGCGGCCGCGACCGCCGCGTTGCCCTCGTGACCGGCGGAACCGATCGTGTAGTACCCCTCGCCGAAGCCGCGCAGCCAGCGGGCGGCGAGGTCCAGGTGCCGGCTGGTCACCTGGGCGTCGAACAGCCGCGACGCCTGGGCACCGGTGAGCCGGGTGTCATCCCGGATCGGCTCGTCCGGATCGCGCCGCCGCTCCGGCGTGGCCAGCTCGCCGAGTGCGGTGCGGAACCGCTCGTCGAGTTCCTGAGGAGAGGTCACGCTCGACAGCATTACCGACGCCGGGCGCCGATTGCCACTCACGCGTTACAACGTCACGGCGAGTCGTGCGCAGAGGTCCCGGAGAACGCCCAGCTCGGTGCCGGTGAGGTCGGATCCATCGAGCGGTATGCCACACTCGTCCATCAGCCGGCGCAACTCGGCCTGAGTATGCCGGCCGGCGTCGGTGACCACGAGCGTCTTGACCCGGCGATCGGCCGGGTCGACCTGCCGCCGCACGAGGCCGGCCTCTTCCAGCTTGTCGACCAGGCCGACCACGTTGGACCGGTCGCAGGCGAGACGTTCGGCCAGGTCACGGGCCGGCAGCGGGCGCTGCGCGTCGAGTTCGAACAGAGCCCGGGCCACCGCCGGGCTCAGGCCCAGCCGCAAGCACTGCGCCTCCATCCGCTGCCGCAGCGCGGTGCCGATGGTGAGCAGGAGCTGCGCCGACTCGGTGGCCAGCGACCGGCGGGCGGCGGCCGCGCTGGCGGGCGGAGCGGGCGGACGTGGCATCCGGCTCATGCTATCGAACCTGAGCCGCCGGCCAGCCGCTCCGCTTCGCCCCTGACTTGGTACATGCGGCCTTGACTTAACACAGGTAAGCGCGGACTATCCGTGGGAGCGCTTCCATCGAAGATCGCCTCAGTGCGTCCCGATAGAGGAGATTCGATGAAATACCGCAGAACCCTGCTCGCCGCCGGCGTGGCGGGGGCGATGGCCGCCGGCACGTTCGCGATGGTGACCATGCCGGCGTCCGCGGCCGCCACCGGCTGCTCGGTCAACTACACCGTGCAGAGCCAGTGGCCCGGTGGCTTCACCGGCAACATCGCCATCACCAACCTCGGCTCCGCCCTGACAAGCTGGAGCCTCGGCTTCGACTTCTCGGCCGGGCAGACGGTCACCCAGGGCTGGAACGCCACCTTCACGCAGAGCGGCGCGCACGTCACCGCCACGAGCATGAGCTACAACGGCGCGCTTGGCACGGGCGCCAACATCGCGGTCGGCTTCAACGGCAACTGGACGGGCAGCAACCCGGTACCGGCGTCCTTCACCCTCAACGGGGTGACCTGCACCGGCTCGGTCACCACGACCAGCCCGACCACCGGCCCGTCGCGCACCTCCAGCCCGACCAGCAGCCCGAGCCGCACCCCGACCCGTTCCCCGAGCACGTCGCCCACCGGCAACCCGCCGCCCAGCGGCGCCCCCTCGCTGCACGTGTCCGGCAACAAGCTGGTCACCTCGACCGGGGCGACCTACCGGCTGCTCGGCGTGAACCGCTCCGGTGGCGAGTTCGCCTGCATCCAGGGGCGGGGCACCTGGGACGGCCCGATGGACCAGGCATCGGTCACCGCGATGCGGACCTGGAAGATCCGGGCGGTGCGGGTACCGCTGAACGAGGAGTGCTGGGTGGGTACGTCCGACGTACCGTCCGGGGGCACCACCGGCGCGGCGTACCAGCAGGCGGTCAAGGACTACGTGAGCATCCTGCTGTCCAGCGGGATCACACCGATCCTGGAGATGCACTGGAACTACGGTCTCTACACCGGCCCCTCGTCCGGCTGCTCCGACGTGAAGGCGACCTGCCAGAAGCCGATGCCAGACGCGCAGTACGCACCGTCGTTCTGGACGGGCGTGGCCAACGCGTTCAAGGACAACCGGGTGGTCTTCGACCTGTTCAACGAGCCGTACCCGGAGCGGGCCAGCGGCAGCAGTGAGACCGCCGGCTGGACGTGCTGGCGGGACGGCGGCACCTGCCCGGGCATCACGTACCAGGTGGCCGGCTTCCAGACGCTGCTCAACGCGGTACGGGCGACCGGCAACACGAACGTGGTGCTCATCGGCGGCCTGGCGTACTCCAACGACCTGACCCAGTGGCTGCAGTACAAGCCCACGGACCCGACCGGCAACCTGGCCGCGTTCGCGCACATCTACAACTTCAACACCTGCTCCAACACGTCCTGCTTCGACAGCCAACTCGGTCCGGTGGCGGCCCAGGTGCCGCTGACCCTGTCCGAGATCGGCGAGAACGACTGCTCGCACGGCTTCATCGACACCCTGATGAACTGGGGCGACTCGCACAACGTCGGGTACCTCGGCTGGACCTGGAACAACTGGGACTGCTCGTCCGGGCCGTCCCTGATCTCCGACTACAACGGCACGGCGACCGCGTTCGGCCAGGGCCTCAAGGATCACCTGGCGTCGGTCAGCAACTGACCAACCCACGCTGGTGCCGCTTCCAGCAGGTGCCGCGGGCGGTCCTTCCTCCGGGACCGGCCGCGGCGCCCTCGGCGGGACGCTCCGGGGCCGGCCGCGGTGCCCTTGCCGGCCGGGGGCGCGTCAGCCGGGCAGGAAGGACAGCCGGACCTCGCGGGTCGGGTTGTCGCCGTTCGGGTCGACCAGACAGATCGACTGCCAGGTACCCAGCGCCAGCCGGCCGTCGAGCACCGGCACCGTCGCGTACGGCGGGACGAACGCCGGCAGCACGTGGTCGCGCCCGTGCCCCGGCGAGCCGTGCCGGTGCCGCCAGCGGTCGTCGGCCGGCAGCAGGTCGTCGATCGCCCGCAACAGGTCGTCGTCCGAGCCCGATCCCGTCTCAATCAAGGCGACCCCGGCCGTCGCGTGCGGGACGAACACGTGCAACAGCCCATCGCCCTGCCCGTTGACGAAGTCGGACGCCTCGGCGGTAATGTCCCGAACGGCCGGCCGGTTCCCGGTCCTCACGGTGATCACTTCGGATCGCATGAGACGAAGGTTACCGGCCGGTATGTGTCGCGTGTGACAGTTGTGCCCCCTTCGGCGTGACGGCGGTACCCCTCGGCGGGCAGGATTAACCTGAGGAACCATTAACCACGTCGAGAAGGAACGCCTGTGGCCACGGAACGCAAGCGTCCGGTCATCAGCGACGGCCTACCCAGCCAGCTGCCGGACATCGACCCAGAGGAAACAACCGAGTGGGTCGAGTCGCTCGACGGCGTGATCGACGAGCGCGGGGCCAAGCGCGCCCGGTACATCATGCTGCGGCTCCTCGAACGCGCCCGGGAACGGCAGGTCGGTGTCCCACCGCTGACCACCACGGACTACATCAACACCATCACCCCCGAGCGGGAGCCGTGGTTCCCCGGCGACGAGCACGTCGAGCGCAGGATCCGGGCCTACATCCGGTGGAACGCCGCGATGCTGGTGCACCGGGCGCAGCGGCCGGGCATCGGCGTCGGCGGGCACATCTCGACGTACGCCTCGTCGGCCAGCCTGTACGAGGTCGGGTTCAACCACTTCTTCCGCGGCAAGAGCCACCCGGGCGGCGGCGACCAGCTGTTCTTCCAGGGGCACGGCTCCCCCGGCATGTACGCCCGGGCATACCTCGAGGGCCGCCTCTCCGAGCAGCAGCTCGACGGGTTCCGCCAGGAGCTGTCGCACGTCGGCGGCGGCCTGCCGTCGTACCCGCACCCGCGCCTGATGCCGGACTTCTGGGAGTTCCCGACGGTGTCGATGGGCCTCGGCGGCATCAACGCGATCTACCAGGCCCGGTTCAACCGGTACCTGCACAACCGCGGGATCAAGGACACCTCGCAGCAGCACGTGTGGGCGTTCCTCGGCGACGGTGAGATGGACGAGCCCGAGTCGCTCGGCGCGATCGGCCTGGCCGCCCGCGAGGAGTTGGACAACCTCACGTTCGTGATCAACTGCAACCTCCAGCGCCTGGACGGTCCGGTACGCGGTAACGGGAAGATCATCCAGCAGCTCGAGGCGTTCTTCCGTGGCGCCGGCTGGAACGTCATCAAGGTGGTCTGGGGTCGCGAGTGGGACCCGCTGCTGGCCGCCGACACCGATGGCGCGCTGGTCAACCTGATGAACGTGACGCCCGACGGCGACTACCAGACCTACAAGGCGGAGTCCGGCGCGTACGTCCGCGAGCACTTCTTCGGCCGTGACCCGCGTACCCGCAAGATGGTCGAGCACCTGAGCGACGACGAGATCTGGAACCTCAAGCGGGGCGGGCACGACTACCGCAAGCTCTACGCGGCGTACAAGGCCGCGGTCGAGCACACCGGGCAGCCGACGGTGATCCTGGCGAAGACGGTCAAGGGCTGGACGCTCGGCTCGCACTTCGAGGGCCGCAACGCGACCCACCAGATGAAGAAGCTGACCCTGGACGACCTCAAGGGCTTCCGGGACCGGCTGTACCTGGACATCCCGGACTCGGCGCTGGAGGAGAACCCGTACCTGCCGCCGTACTTCCACCCGGGTGAGAAGTCCGACGAGATCCAGTACCTGCACGAGCGGCGCCACGCCCTCGGCGGGTACCTGCCGACCCGGCGGACCACGACGCCCGCGATCAACCTGCCGGCCAAGGCGGCGTACGCCGACGTCAAGAAGGGCTCCGGCAAGCAGAAGATCGCCACCACCATGGCCTTCGTCCGGTTACTCAAGGACCTGATGAAGGACAAGGAGTTCGGCAAGCGCTGGGTGCCGATCATCCCGGACGAGGCGCGCACCTTCGGCATGGACTCGCTGTTCCCGACCGCGAAGATCTATTCGCCGCACGGGCAGAACTACACCCCGGTCGACCGCGAGCTGTTCCTCTCCTACAAGGAGGCGGTCGGCGGGCAGATCCTGCACGAGGGCATCAACGAGGCCGGCTCGGTGGCGTCGTTCACGGCCGCCGGCACGTCGTACGCGACGCACGGCGAGCCGATGATCCCGCTCTACATCTTCTACTCGATGTTCGGCTTCCAGCGCACCGCCGACGGGCTGTGGGCGGCGGCCGACCAGATGACCCGCGGGTTCCTGCTCGGCGCGACGGCCGGTCGCACCACGCTCAACGGCGAGGGCCTCCAGCACGAAGACGGGCACTCGCTGCTGATCGCGGCGACCAACCCGGCCGTGGTGTCCTACGACCCGGCGTACGCGTTCGAGATCGCGTACATCGTCGAGGACGGGTTGCGCCGGATGTACGGCGAGAACCCCGAGGACATCTACTACTACCTGACCGTCTACAACGAGCCGATCGTGCAGCCGGCCGAGCCCGCCGAAGTCGACGTGCCCGGGCTGCTGCGCGGCCTGTACCGGTACTCGCCCGCCCCGAAGGTCGGCGACGGCGCACCCCGGGCGCAGATCCTGGCGTCCGGCACCGGCATGGGTTGGGCGCTGCGTGCCCAGGAGCTGCTGGCTCAGGACTGGGGCGTGGCGGCCGACGTGTGGTCGGCGACATCGTGGACGGAGCTGCGCCGCGACGCGGAGCGGACCGAGGAGTACAACCTGCTGCACCCGGGCGAGGAGCCTCAGGTGCCGTACGTGACGACGGCGCTCGCCGACACTCCGGGACCGGTGGTCGCGGTGTCCGACTTCATGCGGGCGGTACCCGACCTGATCGCCCGCTGGGTACCCGGGGACTACACCTCACTGGGTACCGACGGCTTCGGCCTGTCCGACACCCGGCACGCGCTGCGGCGGCACTTCCACGTCGACGGTGAGTCCATCGTGGTGGCCACGCTGCGCCAACTGGCCCGGCGCGGCGAGGTGGCGGCGAACGTGCCGGTGGACGCGGCCGCCAAGTACGCGATCGACGACGTCAACGCGGCCCCGGTCGGCGAGACCGGCGGCGACTCCTGACGCGTCTGTGACCAGTCCGGCTCGGCGCGTCTGGCGCCGCGCCGCGACTGGGTCCAGTCGGTCCGTGACGTCCAAGCGGTGAGTCCTCCCCCACCCGGGAGGCTCACCGCTGACGTCGCTTCGGGCGTGCGACCGCCCTCAGCCGGTCAGCTCTCCCTCTTTGACCGCCGCCAGGAACTCGGCCCACTCCTCTCGGGAGAATTGCAGCTCGACACCCGGATCGTTCGGGCTCCGGACGTAGACGGCTGCGTCGGTGATTGCCACTTCGACACAGCTGCCCGACTCACAACGACTGCTGCGTCGCCAGGAACGGTGGAAATCCGCGACCGGCATTGGCTCTCCTCTCGTTACCCCCCGTCGCTATGCCCCCACACCACGATACGAAAGGGATCGCGGAATCGGAACATCGCGGCAGCGGGATAACACGGCACGTGAGGGGTGCCGCCAGCACCGAACCAGATTTCCGGGCACCGACCGGTCACGGACATCGCGCGGCGAGAAACGCCAACGGCGCCGGGATCCCCTGGATCGTCCGGCGCCGCCGTGTGCGGTTACCGTAGGTTATTGCGCGCGGAGACCGCGGAGGAATTCGTTCCATTCGGATCGGTCAAACCGCAGGCGCGGTCCGGCCGGGTCCGTCGAATCACGCATCAAGACGTGGTCGCCGTCAATCGCCACTTCAACACAGTTGCCCGATTCGCAACGACGACTCTTACGCCAGTCAAGCCCCGGCTCTTGGTCGTACACGCTGACCTAGCCCCTTCCGTAAGTCATCCGCAAGATCGCACGGATGCACTATGAGTATTATTGGACAGAACTGCCATCTTGGACGGGCATTTACCCCGATAACGCAAATCCATCAATCGCGCTTCAGGCGCGCGAAGCCTCCTCCGCGAGCATGCTTCGCGCGGCGCCCTCGATCCGGTCAGCGGATTCTTCGACGGTGAGCGAGCTGGCCCAGAGGTCTTCGAACAACTCCCGGTGCCGACTGACGATCGCCGGATTATGGCTGATGTCGTCGGATATGAACGCCTCGCGGTAAAGCGCCGAGTTTCCCTCGCCGTCGAGGTCGAGGATCATGAACGAGCCGAGCGTCGCCAACGTCGGCGCCGCAGCCAGGGGAACGATCCTCACCAGCATCGACGTGTCCTGGGCGGCCTGCCACAACGCCAGCAGTTGCTCGCCCATCACATGCGGGCCGCCGATCGGGCGCCCGAGCACGGATTCGTCCAGAAGAAAGAGATACTGGGGTGGATCGGGCCGGTCGAGCACGCTTTCCCGCCGCCGCAGGCGGATCGCGATCCTGGTCTCGATCGTCTCGGGGCTCAGGCTCTCCTTTTCCAGCACGTTCTGGAAAATCGCCCGCGCATACGCTTCCGTCTGCAGGAGCCCCGGAATCAGCACGAGGCTGAACTGCCGGATGGCAACGGCCTCGGTCTCGTACTGGAAAAGCTGCTGGGTCGCCGTGGTCAGATGTTGGCGGAACGCGGAGCCGGCCGTCCGGCGCTCACTGCGTGCCGCGCGTGCATCGTCGAGCAGCTGCTTCACCTCGGCCGGATCGTTCACGTCGAGGTAATCGAGCAGGGCCCGGAGATCACTGACCGAAATGTTGACCTCGCCCTTTTCTATGCGCATCACCTTGGAGAGGGACCATTCCATCTCGTCGGCGATCTGGGTTTGGGTCAAACCCTTGGCTTCCCTTGCCCTGCGTAGCGCCATCCAAACGCGCCGACGGGCTACAGCCGGTAGGTCACCCGTAGCCATCGGACCTCCTCGGCGAGATCGCAGAGAGGCAGGTCTCTTCGCCCGTTACCTGCCATATGGCGAACGGAGATCTGCCTAACAGACGGCCGTCATCGTACCGCGTCGATACCGATATCGGGGTACCCCGTTGCCGAGTCGAGAGCGACCGCCCGGTGCCGGCGTTTGACAGGATGTGGTGGTGGTCGACTGGGTTCCGTTCCGGCGCCCCGACACGTACGTGGTGGTCGCCATGGTCCGCGCGGTCGCCGAGACCGCCGACCCCGGCGAGTACGGCGACGGTGTCGAGGTGGTCATCGAGGTGCCCAGGCGCGGCTGGCTCGCCAGCATCTTCGGCGACCATGAGCCCGACCAGGCCCGCATCGTCGTCACCCGGCCCGGCGGCGAGGCCCGGTACCCGTTCTCGATCCAGCTGGTGACCGACGACGGCGCGAAGGCGGCCGTCAAGCTGCCCAGTACGCGCGGCTGGGTCCGCAGCAACTGCGCCGGCCGCGCCTTCCTCATGCAGAAAGGCGAACCGGATCAGGCACCGGACTGGTTCGGGCTGGTACGCGGGGCCATCGACGCCCTGACCACGCTGCGACCCGACGCCGGCGACGACGGCTGGAAGGTCCGCGTCGACCGGGCGATCGACCGCGGCGACCAGTAGTCACGCCGGTGCCGGCCGTCGGAGACGGCCGGCACCGCGTCTGGCCTTCGCGCCACCTCGTTTGCCAGCGGGCTCTACCGGTGGCCGGCGATCGCGTGCGGCCGGTACGGCTCCTCCAGGTGCGCCACGTCCTCGTCGGTGAGCTTCACGTCCACCGAGGCGATCGCGTCCTCCAGGTGCGACAGCTTCGTCGCTCCCACGATCGGGGCGGTCACGCCGGGCTTGTGCAGCAGCCACGCGAGCGCCACCTGGGCCGGCGGCACCCCCTTCTCCTTGGCCACCAGGGCCGTGCGGTCCACCACGTCGAAGTCCGCGTCGGTGTAGAGCGAGTCACCGAACGCGTCGTTGTTGGCCCGGGTGGTCAGCCGCTGACCGTCCCGCGTCCGGTTGCCGGCCAGCCAGCCACGCGCCAGCGGGCTCCACGGGATGCAGCCCACGCCCATGTCCAGGCACTGCGGGATCATCTCCCGCTCTTCCTCGCGGTAGATGAGGTTGTAGTGGTTCTGCATCGAGACGAACGGGGTCTTCGCCACCCGCTGCGCCTTGGCGAACTGCCACGCGAACATGCTCGACGCCCCGATGTACCGAGCCTTGCCGGCGCGTACCACGTCGTGCAGGGCGTCCATCGTCTCCTCGATGGGCGTGTCCGGGTCCCAGCGGTGGATCTGGTACAGGTCGACGTAGTCGGTGCCGAGCCGGCGCAGTGAGGCGTCGATGCCCGCCAGGATGTGCTTGCGGGACAGGCCGCGGTCGTTGCGGCCCGGACCCATCTCACCGTTCACCTTGGTGGCCAGCACGTACTCCTCGCGACGGGAGAACGTGCGGGCCAGCAGCCGACCGGTGATCTGTTCGCTGACGCCGACGGAGTAGACGTCAGCGGTGTCGAAGAAGTTGATTCCGGCCTCGGCTGCTCGCCGGACGAACGGTTCGGCCGCCGGTTCGTCGAGCGCCCAGGGGCGCAGCGCCGGGTCGCCGTAGCTCATCATGCCCAGACAGATCCGCGACACCTGCAGTCCGGTGCCGCCCAGCCTCGTGTACTCCATGTTGCTCCATTCTGCCGGGCGTCAGGGCCGCCTGCTCTCTGGGCGGCCCGGTCAAGCGCCCGGCTCACGTCGCGGCTCTGCCGGGCGTCAGGGCCGCCTGCTCTCTGGGCGGCCCGCCCGCCTTTTCGACGACTCCCCCGCCGGGCCGCCCTTCAGTAGAGTGCGAATCACTCTCACATCTGGAGGAATCGATGTTTCCTAAGGGCTTCAGGTGGGGCGCGTCGACGGCGGCGTACCAGATCGAAGGCGCCAGCAGCGAGGGCGGACGGGGACCGTCCATCTGGGACACCTTCAGCCACGAGCCGGGCCGCATCACCGACGGCAGTACCGGCGATGTGACCTGTGACCACTACCACCGGTACCGGGAGGACATCGACCTGCTGGCCGGCCTCGGCGTCGACGCGTACCGTTTCTCCATCGCCTGGCCGCGCATCCAGCCGGATGGCACCGGTCCGGTCAACCCGGACGGCGTGGCCTTCTACGACCGGCTGGTCGACGCGCTCCTGGAGCGGGGCATCGACCCGGTCGCCACCCTGTTCCACTGGGACCTGCCGCAGGCACTCCAGGACCGCGGAGGCTGGTTCAACCGCGAGACGGCATACCGGTTCGGGGAGTACGCGGACCACGTCGGCGCCGCGCTCGGTGACCGGGTACGGCTGTGGATCACGCTCAACGAGCCGTTCGTGCACACGGTCTTCGGGCACGGGTTCGGCTTCCACGCCCCGGGTGAGGCGCGGATGCTCGGCGCGCTGCCGACCGCGCACCACCAACTGCTTGGGCACGGGCTCGCGGTGGCCGCGCTGCGCACCCGTTCGGCCTCCCCGATCACCATCGCCAACAACCACTCCCCGGTGCGGGTCATCGGCGACTCGGACGCGGACCGGGCGGCCGGAGCGGCGTACGACGCCCTGCACAACCGGCTGTTCGTGGAGCCGCTGCTGGGGCTCGGGTACCCGGAGGGATTCGAGCTCCCGGTGCGCGACGGCGACCTGGACATCATCGCGGCACCGATCGACGCGCTCGGGGTCAACTACTACAACCCCACCGGGATCAGCGCTCCGACCACCGACGAGTTGCCCTTCGACATGGTGATGCTGGAGGGGTACCCGATGACGGACTTCGGCTGGCCGGTGGTCCCGGAGGGGCTGACCGACCTGCTGACCGACCTGCACACAAGGTACGGGCGGCCGATGTACGTGACGGAGAGCGGCTGCGCGTACGAGCGGTGGCCCGAGGACCCGGACCGGATCGAGTACCTGTCCGGGCACGTCGAGGCGGTACGCGCCGCGATCGCGGGCGGCGCGGACGTGCGCGGGTACTTCGTCTGGTCCATCATGGACAACTTCGAGTGGACCGAGGGCTTCACCAAGCGGTTCGGCCTGGTGCACGTGGACTTCGACTCGCAGGTGCGCACGCCGCGGTCGTCGTACCACTGGTACCGGGATTTCATCGCGAGCACCCGGTGACCGCGGCGGCGCCGCCGCCGGTACCGGTGGACGGGCCGTCGGCGGTGGACGGGCCGCGGGCGCTGGCCGAGCCGGCCGTACCGGTGCGGCCGCGCTGGGTTGCCCTGCTCGTGGTCGCCAACCTGGCCGTGTGGATGGGCTTCTTCACGCCGATCCAGGTGCTGCTGCCGCAGCAGATCGAGCTGATCGATCCGGCGCGCAAGGAGACCATGCTCGGCTGGGTCACCGGCCTCGGCGCGCTGGCCGCCGTGATCGCCAACCCGCTGGCCGGCGCGCTGTCCGACCGGACGACCGGGCGGTTCGGTCGCCGGCATCCGTGGACGTTCGGGGGCGGGCTGCTCGGCGCGGCCGCCCTGGCGCTGCTGGCCACCCAGCACACCATCGCCGGGGTGGCGGTCGGCTGGATAGCCGCCCAGGTGTGCTTCAACGCGATGCTGGCCTCACTGACCGCCGCGGTGCCGGACCGGGTACCGGTGGGGCAGCGTGGCGCGGTGTCCGGCTGGATCGGCATCCCGCAGGTACTCGGGGTGGTGCTGGGCACCGCGCTGGTGACCGTGCTGGTGCACGGCAACGCGGCCGGGTACCTCGCCGTCGCGGTCGTGGTGGCGGTTCTGACCGTACCGTTCCCGCTGTCCACGGTGGACGATCCGCTGGACGCCACCGACCGGCCGCCCCTGGGACTGCGGCGGTTCTGGGTCAGCCCGCGGGAGCATCCGGATTTCGCCTGGGCGTTCGGTACCCGGTTCCTGGTCCAGCTCGGCAACGCGCTGGGCACCCTGTACCTGCTGTACTTCCTCACCGACCGGGTGCACTATCCGCAGCCGGAGAACGGTCTGCTGATCCTCATCCTGATCTACACGGCCGCACTGATCGCCACGACGGTACTGGCCGGCCGGCACTCCGATCGCACCGGCCGGCGCAAGCCGCTGGTGATCGCGTCCGGCCTGGTGATGACGGTCGCCGCGGTACTGCTGGCGGTCGCGCCGGTCTGGCCGGCGGTGATGCTCGCGGCGGCCGTGCTGGGCGCCGGGTACGGGATCTATCTGGCGGTGGACGCCGCGCTGATCACCCAGGTGCTGCCGGCGGTCGGCGACCGGGCCAAGGATCTGGGCGTGGTGAACATCGCCAACTCGGCGCCGCAGGTGATGGCGCCGGCGCTGGCCGCCCCGATCGTGCACTCGCTGGGTGGGTACCCGGCGCTGTACCTGCTGACCGCGGCGGTCACCGTACTCGGCGGGGTGTTCGTGTACCGGATCCGTTCAATCGCCTGAGCGGAGCCGGAGCCGGGTTGTGGCGGAGGCGAGCACAGGCAACGATGTGCAGCCTGATTGAGCACAGCCGGAGCCGGTATGTGGCGGAGGCGAGCACAGGCCATTCGTTGTCGCCTGACCGACGGGACAGCCAAGAGTGAGGTACGTCGATACACTCCGCGAACATGGGCAGACGGCCATACCGGGAGAGGGCCCGGGATCGTCGGGACGAATCGGGTCAGGTGTTCTTTCCGGTACCGCCGGGGCGCGGCCGGTTGGCCCGCTTCCGGGACACCGAACCACCCCGCTCCTCCTGGGAACGAGCCTGGAGCGGCCGGCTGGTCAGTGCCTGCCTCGCGGTGCTCGGGCTCGCGCCGACCGTGGGCGTGGTGGCGCTGCTTCTCGCCGGTGGCGTCAACGACCCGCGACCGCTGCCGGCCGTGGCCCTGATCGCCGCCGCCGGCGTGCTGGCCACAGCCGGCCTGTACTCCCGCCGGGCACGGGTCCGGGCGCGGCTGGCCATGGCCTCGGCGGCATGCCTGGCCGGGTCGTGCGTGGTGTTGGAAGTACTGAGCGCGATCTTCTCATCCTGAACCGCGGCGCCGCGGTCAGTAGCTGCTCCAGGGGGCGTTCCAGTCGCCCAGACCGTCCCAGACCGGCAGCGGCTTCGGGCTGTTCGTCACCTGCACCACGTCGCCGATGATGAAGTTGTCGTACACCCACTGGGCGTCGGCGATGCTCAGGTTGACGCAGCCGTGCGAGCTGTTGCGCTTGCCGTGATCGGCCATGTTCCAGTCGGCGGCGTGCAGGAACTCGCCGGAATACGAGATCCGGGTGCAGAGCTTGACGTTTTCATCGTAGAAGTTCGGGTTGCTCTTGTCGGTGATCCCGTAGCTCGCGGAGTCCATCTCCACGTTCATCTCCTTGTTCAGGACGACGTGCACGCCGTTCTGCGTCCAGAAGTGGATCTGGTGCCCGTCGGCGGCCTTGGTATAGCCGCCCTTGCCCATGCTGCAGGCCATGGTCCGGACCAGCTGGCCGTCGACATACACCTTCGTGTAATGCGAGGCGTTGTCCGCGACCGCGAGGAGTGACCGGCCGATGGTGAAGTGCGTGCTGGAGTTGGCCGAGCCGTATACCCCACCGCCGAAGTCGACCCCGACCGCGTTGACGGTCACGTTGACCTTGGTGCCCTTCTGCCAGTATTTCTCCGGCCGCCAGTGCAGGGTCTGCTTGTCGAGCCAGAAGAACTTGCCCTCGATCGCCGGCGTGGCCTCGACCACGACCGCCTTCTCGGCTGCCGACTTGTTCGTGACCGCCTTGCTGAACCGCACGGCGACGACCTGGCCCACCCCGTAGGTCGCGCCGGTCTGCATGGACGTCAGCGCGTTGGCCTGGAACGTCACCTTGAGCGTCTTGGTCGGCTTCATCGTGGTGAAGCTGCTGGTCTTCTGCACCGGCGCGCCCAGGCTGTCGGTGAGCGCGGTGGTGACCGTGTAGGTCGCCCCATAGCCCAGCGAGCCGGTCGAGCGCCAGGTCTTCCCGTCCGAGTCCATCGCGCCGTCGAGTGCCTTGCCGCCGGAGGTCACCGTGACGGACTGGAGCTTGCCGCCGGTGGCCGACACCACGACCTGCTCCGTAGGCGAAACGTTGGCGGTGTCCGCCGCCGGAGAGACGGTCAGGACGATGGGAGCCGCGGACGGCTTCGTCCACACCGTGTCCGCGCCCGCGCCCGCGTCGGTCGC
The DNA here is from genome assembly GCF_016862975.1 of Rugosimonospora africana. Taxonomy (GTDB): domain Bacteria; phylum Actinomycetota; class Actinomycetes; order Mycobacteriales; family Micromonosporaceae; genus Rugosimonospora; species Rugosimonospora africana. The sequence continues at coordinate 113,573 of NZ_BONZ01000049.1, read as the reverse complement.
GGCGCTGCAGCCCGCGACCGCGGCGCCGGCCGCGACCCCGACCGCACCGGCGAACACGCCCCGCCGACTCACCATTCGCCGGCCCAGTCCACGCCCACCAGCCATCTGGCCTCTGCCCTTCCACGACAAGAGAAGGTCGCCTTCAGCGCGGTGGAAGACGCCACCCTCCCACCCCGGGGCAGCGCGCGATGAAGGGACCGAGTTCGGAGTGCAACGGTACTGGGTTATCGCAAACCGCGGAAACCCTGTGTCGGACGATCTTCGGCGGACCGTAGGGTAGACGGCGTGACGGTACGAGTTCGTTTTGCCCCCTCTCCAACTGGAATGTTCCACGTCGGTGGCGCCCGGTCCGCGCTCCAGAACTGGATCTTCGCCAAGCAGCACCAGGGCGCGTTTGTGCTGCGGATCGAGGACACCGACGCGGCACGCAACCGGCCGGAGTGGACCGAAGGCATCCTGTCCGCGCTGGACTGGATCGGAATCGCCCGTGGCACCTATGAGGGTCCGTACTTTCAGTCGACAAATGCCGACGAACATCGATCCGCGGCCGCCCGTTTGTACGAGTCGGGCCGGGCGTACTACTGCGACTGCACCCGGGAGCAGGTCCAGGCCCGTACCGGCAACCAGCACGCCGGCTACGACGGCTACCACCGGGACCTCGGCCTCGGCCCCGGCCCGGGTCGGGCGCTGCGTTTCCGCACCCCGGACTCCGGTACCACCACGATCGTCGACCTGATCCGCGGCGAGCCGGCCTTCGAGAACCGGCTGATCGAGGACTTCGTCATCGCCCGGTCCGACGGTTCCCCGGTGTTCCTCCTGGCCAACGTCGTCGACGACCACCTGATGGGGATCACCCACGTGATCCGGGCGGAGGAGCACCTGCCCAACACGCCCAAGCAGCAGTTGCTCTGGGCGGCGTTGGGGGCGCAGCCACCGATCTGGGCGCACGTGCCGGTGGTGGTCAACGAGAAGCGCCAGAAGCTGTCCAAGCGCCGCGACAAGGTGGCCCTGGAGGCGTACCGGGACGAGGGCTACCTGGCCGACGCCATGCGCAACTACCTCATGCTGCTCGGCTGGGCGCCGCGCGGCGACCGGGAGATCGTGCCCTGGTCGGTGATCGAGGAGGAGTTCCGGCTGGAGGAGGTCAACCCGTCGCCGGCCTTCTTCGACGAGAAGAAGCTGCGCGCGTTCAACGGCGAGTACATCCGGGCGCTGGCGGTGGAGGAGTTCATCGCGGCCTGCCAGCCGTGGCTCACCGGCACCGAGACCATTCCGGCGCCGCCGTGGCAGCCGGAGCGGTTCGACCCGAAGGCGTTCGCGGCGCTGGCCCCGCTGGCGCAGACCCGCGTCGCCGTGCTCTCCGAGATCGTGCCGAACGTGGACTTCGTGTTCCTGGACCGGCCCGACCGGGACCAGGCGGCCTGGGACAAGGCGGTGCGTGGGGCCGGCGACGCCGCCGGTGCGCTGCTGTCCGACGCCATCGCCGCGTTCGAGGCGGTACCGGCGTGGGACGCGGAGACCCTCAAGACCACGCTGGAGGAGATCGGCACCCGGTACGGGCTGAAGCTGGGCAAGGCACAGGCGCCGGTACGGGTGGCCATCACCGGCCGTTCGGTCGGGCTGCCACTGTTCGAGTCGTTGGAGGTCCTGGGCCGGGAGCGGACGCTGGAGCGGTTGCGGGAGGCGGCCGGAACGCTCGCCGCCGCCGGGTGAGTGATCCACGGGACAGCGCGATCGGATAAGTTATCGGATCATTTAGATAACGCCGCTCGTCAAGTCGTTCGACGCTCGGCACACTCAACATTGAGCACCTCCAGCACAAATTGAGCACCTCCAACGGGGCGTACCCCTCACGCACGGGGAGGAGTCGCGGTGACGCGCTCTTGGGATGCCCGCCCTCATCGTTCCGGGCGGGTTCGGCGGTCGTGGGCAGTGCGGCTGCTCTCCGCGAGCGTGGCGGCCATCCTGACCGTGATCGCGATCGGCGTCGGCCTGCCCACCGGCGCCTGGGCGGCCGACCAGCCCAACTCGCTGGCCATCGGCGGCCCCGGCCTGAAGAAGCCGATCACGGTGCGTGCGGCCGGGCAGCAGGACCTGTTCAACACGCTCATGCGCCAGGTCAGCTGGATGGCCGGTCAGCAGGGTGATCCGATCAACCCCGACCCGGCCAAGCTCGGCGCGAAGTACACCCTGACGGTCTTCGTCAACAACGCCGCCGCGCAGGTCTACGAGCTGTACCCGCAGGCACCCGGCGGCCCCCGGGCACACCGCCCGGCGGCACAGCCGAAGGGCTCAGCGCGCAACGCCTGGTTCTACGCCTCGGTCGCCATGCCCGACGCCCTGGCGGCGGCCGGGGTGACGCTGCCCCACCCGGACGCCAGCGGCGCCGCTCAAGAGATGATCATCCAGGATCCGAACGGGTTCGCTCCGGCCGAGGCGACCAGCCAGCCGATATCGCTCGGCATCGACAAGACGCTCCGGGATCAGGGCCGCACCCTGTTGCTGTGGCTGGCCACACCGTTCGTCGTCCTGCTCCTGCTGTTCGCCGCCGCCAGGCGCAGCCGCCGCTACGTCGCCCGCTGACGCCCCCGGGGGCGCAGCCGGAGCCGAACCGTGGCGGAGGCGAGCACCCCAGCGCTTTCTCTGGAATGTCGCCCGGCCCGGCGCGGCGGGAGGCGCGGACGCCGCTCCGCCTAGGCTGGCCCCATGGCGCCCCCTGACGAGCTGGCCGCGACCCTCCGCCAGATCGAGCGATCTGCCGGCGCGCTGGCCACTGCCAGCGTGTCCCGGATGGAGGACGTGCTGCCCTGGTTCCGGGAGCTACCGGCCGACCAGCGGGCCTGGGTGATGCTGGTGGCTCAGGCGGGGGTGCGCTCGCTGGTCGAGTGGCTGACCAACTCCGGCACCTCTCAGGAGGTCTCCGACGAGGTCTTCGACGCGGCGCCCCGGGCGCTGGCGCGTTCGCTGAACCTCCAGCAGACGGTACAGCTGATCAAGGTGACCATCGACGTGGTCGAGGAGCAGGTGCCGCACCTGGCCGCGCCGGGCGAGGAAGACGCCCTGCGGGAGGCGGTGCTCAGGTTCTCCCGGGAGATCGCTTTCGCCGCCGCGCGGGTCTACGCCCGGGCGGCCGAGAGCCGGGGCGCCTGGGACGCCCGGCTGCAGGCACTGCTGGTCGACGCGCTGGTCCGAGGCGACTCCTCGGACGTGCTGGCCAGCCGCGCCGCCGCGCTGGGCTGGACCGAGGCGCCGCCGGTCGCGGTCGCGGTCGGCCGCTCCCCCGGCGGCGAGACCTCCGCCGTGGTGCACGCCCTCTACCGCGCCGCCCGGCGGATCGGCGTCGAGGTGATCAGCGGCGTCCACGGCGACCGGCTGGTGGTCGTTCTCGGCGGAGCGGCGGATCCGATCTCCGTCGCCGAACGGCTGCTGGTCGGCTTCGGGGAGGGACCGGTCGTGGTCGGGCAGCCAGTACCGAGCCTCGACGAGGCCACCGAGTCGGCCCGGGCGGCTCTCGCCGGGTACCGCGCCGCGCCGGCCTGGCCGGCCGCGCCCCGCCCGGTGGCCGCCGGCGACCTGCTGCCCGAGCGGGCGCTCGCCGGCGACACCGACGCGCGCCGCATCCTGCGCCAGGAGGTGTACGGCACGCTGGCCCGCTCCGGCGAACTGCTGGAGACGCTGGACGCGTTCTTCGCCGCCGGCGGGGTGCTGGAGAGCGCCGCCCGCGCGCTGTTCGTCCACCCCAACACCGTCCGGTACCGGCTGCGGCGGGTCGCCGAAACGACCGGCTTGGCACCGCTGTCCGCCCGGGACGCGTTCGCGCTGCGTGTCGCGCTGGCGATCGGCCGCTTGGACCCATCCGCCAACACCTCCGGATGAATGTGACGCGCGGCACAACAATGACCACTCTACGTAACGGTCACCACACCCGTTGATCGTCTATTGGCGGAACTCTACAAAACTCTTGGTCGGGTTTAGTGCTTGGCGCCCGAGCGCTTCCTACCGACATCCGGGACAGTCAGAGACGTGCTTGCCGTACTCGCTCCTGGCCAGGGCTCCCAGAAGCCCGGCTTCCTCGGCCCCTGGCTGGACCTCCCCGGTACAGAGGGGCGGCTGCGCTGGTGGTCCGCGCTCAGCGGGATCGACCTGCAACACCTCGGCACCAAGGCCGACGCCGCCGAGATCACGGACACCGCGAAGACCCAGCCGCTGATGGTCACGGCCGCGCTGCTGGCCGCGGAGCACCTGCCGATGTACGACGTCGCCGTGGTCGCCGGGCACAGCGTCGGTGAGCTGGGCGCCGCCGCGCTGGCCGGGGTACTGACTCCGGAGGCGGCCGTGTCGCTGGCCGGGGTACGGGGCCGGGCGATGGCCGCGGCCTGCGCGCTCGAGCCGACCGGAATGGCCGCGGTCCTGGGCGGCGACCCGGACGAGGTGGTCGCCGGCATCGAGAGCGCCGGGCTCTACCCGGCCAACCGCAACGGCGCGGGCCAGATCGTCGCCGCCGGAGCCACCGAGGCACTGGAGAAGCTGGTCGCGACGCCGCCGGCCGGGGCGCGGGTACGGGCCCTGCGGGTGGCCGGCGCGTTCCACACCCCGTACATGGCCACGGCCGAGCGTGAGCTGGCCGCGGTCGCCGGTGGGATCACGCCCGGCGACCCACAGAAGATCTTGCTCTCCAACCTGGACGGAACGGCCGTCACCACCGGCCGTGAGGTGCTGCAGCGACTGGTCCGCCAGGTGGTGGCGCCGGTGCGCTGGGACCAATGCATGCAGAGCCTGGCGGATCTCGGCGTCACCGCGGTCATCGAGCTGCCCCCGTCCGGTGCCCTCGCCGGCCTGGTCAAGCGCGCGCTGCCCGGAGTCGAGATCGTCAAGATCGAGACCCCGAACGACCTGGCCGCCGCCCGCGACCTCATCGCCCGTCACGGCGTGGCGCCCGGCGCGGAGCCCACGCCGCAGTTCCGGGTCGTGGTGGCCGGCGTCGCCGGCAACTTCACCCCCGACCCGAGCCTGGCGGAGGGTGCCGACGTACGGTCCGGCCAGGTCATCGGCCACATCGGTACCCGCCAGGGCCCGGTCGAGGTGACCGCGCACGATTCGGGCGTGCTCACCGAATGGCTCGCTCACCACGACGACCCGGTCGCGCCGGGTCAGCCGCTCGCCCGTATCGGAGGACACCTCGTATGACCGCAGACCATAGCCACCCCACCGGTCCGGCCCGCGGCTCGAAAATCATCGCGATGGGGCACTACCAGCCCGCGCGAGTGCTCACCAACGACGACCTCGCCCGCATGGTCGACACCAGCGACGAGTGGATCCGCGACCGGGTCGGCATCGTCACCCGGCGCATCGCCGACAACGAGACGGTCGCCGACATGGCCGCCGCCGCGGCCGGCAAGGCACTGGCCGCCTCCGGGCTGTCCTCGGCCGACATCGACCTGGTCGCGGTCGCCACCTGCTCCTCGGTCGACCGGTGCCCGAACGTGGCCACCCGGGTGGCGGCCAAGCTGTCGATCAGTTCCCCGGCCGCGTACGACATCAACACCGCCTGCTCGGGATACGAGTACGCGCTGGCCACCGTGGACCACGCGATCCGCGCCGGAGCGGCCACCAACGCCCTGGTCATCGGCGCCGAGAAGCTCTCCGACGTCACCGACTGGACCGACCGGTCGTCGTGCGTGCTGTTCGGCGACGGCGCCGGTGCGGCGGTCGTGACCGCGGTCGGCGACGACGAGGAGCCCGGCATCGGGCCGGTGCTGTGGGGCTCGGCGCCGGAGAAGAGCGACGTCATCACGATCGAGGGTTGGCGCCCGTACATCCAGCAGAGCGGCCAGACCGTGTTCCGCTGGGCCACCGTGTCGCTGCCGATCCTGGCCGAGAAGGCGTGCGCGGCCGCCGGCCTCACGCCGAAGGATCTGGCCGCGTTCGTGCCGCACCAGGCCAACCTGCGCATCATCGAACCGCTCGCCCGCAAGCTGGGTGTGGAGAACGCGGTGGTGGCCAAGGACATCATCGAGTCCGGCAACACCTCCGCCGCCAGCGTGCCGTTGGCCCTGTCCAAGCTGGTCGAGCGGCGCGAGGTACCCGCCGGCTCCCCGGTACTGCTGTTCGGATTCGGCGGCGGCCTCACCTACGCCGGTCAGGTCATCCGCTGCCCATGACACCCGGCGGCATCGCCGGCCCGGTAAGCCCATCAGTCCCATGAACAACCCACCGAGAAGGGAACTCCCCATGACGACCCGTGACGAGATCACTGCCGGCCTGTCCGAAATCCTCGAAGAGGTCGCCGGCGTGAACCCGGACGACGTCGCTGAGGACAAGTCGTTCACCGACGACCTGGACGTGGACTCGCTGTCCATGGTCGAGGTCGTTGTCGCGGCCGAGGAGAAGTTCAGCGTGAAGATCCCAGACGACGAGGTGCAGAACCTCAAGACCGTGGGCGACGCGGTGACCTACATCCAGAAAGCTTCTGCGTGACGATGACTGTCAGTAATCCTCACACCGCTGGGGGTTGGAGATGACCAGGCCAGACGTCGTGGTGACCGGGATCGGCGCGACCACCCCGCTCGGCGGGGACGCCGCGTCGACCTGGGAGGCGATGCTCGCCGGCCGTTCCGGGGTGAGCGCGCTCGAGCAGGAGTGGGCGGCGCAGCTGCCGGTCCGGATCGCGGCGCAGTTGAAGGTCGATCCCTCCGAGCGGATCGACCGGATCAAGCTGCGCCGTCTGGACCGCTCCGAGGCGGCCGCGCTGATCGCCGCGCGGGAAGCCTGGGAGGACGCCGGCCTGGCCGGTGCCGGCCTGGACACCCAGCGGCTGGCCGTGGTGGTCGGCAGCGGCATCGGCGGCGCCACGACCCTGCTCAACCAGGACGACATCCTGGAAGCCTCCGGGCCGCGCAAGGTCAGCCCGCACACGGTGCCGATGCTGATGCCCAACGGGTCGGCCGCGTGGGTGGGTCTGGAGTTCGGGGCCGAGGCCGGGGTGCACTCCCCGGCCAGCGCCTGCGCGACCGGCGCGGAGTCGATCGCCTGGGGGCTGGACATCATCCGGTCCGGCCGGGCCGACGTGGTGGTGGCCGGCGGTACCGAATCGGTCATCCACCCGCTTCCGATCGCCGGCTTCGCCTCGATGCGGGCGATGTCCACCCGGAACGACGAGCCGGAGCGGGCCTCCCGCCCGTTCGACAAGGGCCGGGACGGGTTCGTACTCGGCGAGGGCTCCGGGATCGTCATTCTGGAGCGGGCCGACCATGCCGCGGCCCGCAAGGCCAAGGTGTACGCGCGGCTGGCCGGTGCGGCGCTGACGTCCGACGGGTACGACATCGTCCAGCCCGATCCGGAGGGTCGGGGGATCATCCGGGCGATGAGCGGTGCGCTGCGCGACGCCGGCATCTCGGCAAGCGACGTCATGCACGTCAACGCGCACGCCACCTCGACCCCGGTCGGCGACATGGCTGAGATCCACGCGCTGCGCAAGGCGGTGGGCAGCCAGCCGGTGGTCACCGCGACCAAGTCGATGCACGGGCACCTGCTGGGCGCGGCCGGCGCGGTGGAATCCATCGCGACGATCCTCGCCGTGCATCACGACGTGGTACCGCCGACCATCAACCTGGACGACCCGGACGACGCGCTGGATCTCGACGTGGCGGCCCACCAGGCCCGCCGGCTGACGATTCCGGCCGCGCTCAACGACGCCTTCGGATTCGGCGGCCACAACGCCGTCCTCGTTTTCACGAAGGCGTAGCAGCAACCGGGAGGAACACCGTGCCCGCCTCAACGGCAGCGAGCGATCAGTCCATAGTGGACAGCCGCGATCCCGAGACCCGGCTCCGGGCGCTCTTCGACCGCGGAACACTGCGGTTGCTGGCGTCCGGGGACGGTTCGGGCGCGCTGGCCGCACGGGGCGAGATCGATGGCGGTCCGGTCATCGCGTTCGTCACGGACGGCACCCGGATGGGTGGCGCGCTGGGCAGCGAAGGCTGCCGGCACATTGTCGACGCCATCGACACGGCGGTCCGGGAACGGATACCGGTGGTCGGCCTGTGGCACTCCGGCGGTGCGCGGGTGGACGAGGGCGTGGTCGCGCTGGATGGCATCGGCCAGGTGTTCGCCGCGATGGTACGGGCGTCCGGCCGGGTACCGCAGATCTCTGTGGTGCTCGGGCCGGCGGCCGGCGGCGCGGCGTACGGGCCGGCGCTGACCGACATCGTCGTGATGAGCGGCGCCGGCCGGATCTTCGTGACCGGGCCGGAGGTCGTCCGCAGCGTCACCGGCGAGCAGGTCGACATGGAGCGCCTCGGCGGCCCGGAGCCGCACGGCCGGCGCTCCGGCGTGGTGCACGTGACCACGAACAACGACGAAGACGCGCTACGCACGGCACGGGAGCTGGCCGGACTGCTCGGCCGCCAGGGCCGGCTGTCTCCGGCGGACGTCCCGGCCGGCGTCGAGGGGTTCGACCTGTCCTCTCTGATGCCGGCGGAGGCGAACCGGGCGTACGACGTCAAGCCGGTGATCGGTGCTCTGCTCGACCCGCCACGGGACGGGCACACCGGCCCGGTGGAGCTGCACGCCCGCTGGGCGCCGAACGTCGTCACGACGATGGGCCGGTTCGCCGGGCGTACGGTCGGCGTCATCGCCAACAACCCGCTGCGGCTGGGCGGCTGCCTGGACGCCGCGTCGGCGGAAAAGGCGGCGCGGTTCGTGCGGATGTGCGACTCGCTCGGCGTACCGCTGATCGTGGTCGTGGACGTGCCGGGGTACCTGCCCGGCGTCGGCCAGGAGTGGGACGGCGTGGTACGCCGCGGCGCCAAGCTCCTGCACGCGTTCGCCGAGGCGGTGGTGCCACGGGTGACCCTGGTGACCCGCAAGGCTTACGGCGGCGCGTACATCGCGATGAACTCCCGCTCGCTCGGCGCCACGGCGGTCTTCGCCTGGCCGACCGCCGAACTGGCCGTGATGGGCGCCGCCGCGGCGGTGAACATCCTGCACCGCAAGCGACTCGCGGCGACCCCCGTCGAGGAGCGGGAAGCGCTGCGCGCACAACTGATCGAGGAACAGACCCACACCGCCGGCGGGGTGAACCGGGCGCTGGAGATCGGTGTGGTCGATGAGGTCATCGAGCCGACCGACACCCGCCGCCGGATCGCCGAGGCACTGGCCGGCGCGCCGGCCGCCCGGGGCGCGCACGGCAACATCCCGCTGTAACAACGGCTTCGTCGCCGCGCTCGGCCGCCGGTCTGGCTCGGCGCTTCCGGCGCCGCGCCGCGCTCAGCCGCCGGTCTTCCGACCAGTCTGGCTCGGCGCGTCTCGCGCCGCGCCACGACCCAGACCAGTCGCCTCAGCAGGCGGAGCGGGGCAACTCCGCCAGCCGTACCGGTGAGTGTCCGGGTGCCGCCGCCCGCCCGGCCAGTACGGCGGCCAGCGCCTCCATCGACGCCAGAGACGACGAGTACGTGGCGACCAGGGTTTCCGAGGTCGCCTTCTCCAGCAGGTACGGCAGGTCCATCCCGACCGTCACGGCGGCATCGCGCGACAGGTCCGGCTCGGTGTCGCCGTACCCGACCAGGTGCACCCCGGTACCGCCGGACTCCACCACGGTCATCCCCTCGGCCTCCAGTGCCCGGGCCAGCCAGGCGCGCTGCCGGTCCCGCCCGGCCGACGTGGTGACCCGTACCGGGCCGGACACGAGCGGTACTCCGCACTGTCCTCTGAGGAGGGTCATCGCCGCGGCGGCCACCCGTCGCGCCGCGACGTGATGCTCCCCACTGTCCACTGCGGACATAGGCGGCTCCGACCGGGTCGGGATGCGGCTGGGCGAGCCCGAGATGCCTCCGCCGGCGAGCCGGAGTTTCAGTGCGAGGACCCGGGTCGCCGCTTCGATGAGCCGCTCGGCGGGGAGCTTGCCGGAGCGCAGCGCGTCCAGCAGGCCCCGCCTCGCCGCCGCCAGGTCGGGCGGTTGCAGGAGAAGGTCGTTGCCCGCCAGCAGAGCGCGTACCGCGGCTTCGCCCGGCGGCCACCGTTGCGCGGGTGCCATCCTCAGCGCGTCGGTGATCGCCACCCCGGTGAAGCCGAGTTGTCCGCGCAGCAGTTCGGTCAGCACCGCGGCGGAGAATGTCGCGGGCACCGTGGGGTCGATCGCCCGCACCCGGAGGTGGCCGGACATCACCAGGTCGGCACCGGCGGCGATCCCGGCGCGGAATGGCGGCAGGTCGCCCGCGTCCAGTTCGGCCCGGCTCTGGGCGAGGACCGGCACGACGGCGTGACTGTCCCCGGTGGTGTGTCCGTGGCCGGGAAAGTGTTTGAGCGTGGCGGCCAACCCGGCCGCGTGCAGTCCCCGTACGGCGGCGGCGACCTGAGCCGCCACGGCGGTGGGATCCGAGCCGTACGAGCGGGATCCGATCGGGCCGCCGGGGCCGTCCGCGATGACGTCGGCGACCGGCGCGAACACAGCGGTGAGCCCGAGCGCCGCCAGTTCGGCCCCGGCCGCGGCCCAGGCACGCCGGGTCAGCTCGGGATCGGCGGCCGCGCCGAGCGCCAGCGCCGAGGGCAGTTGAACGATGCCCGACCTGATCCGGGTCACCGTGCCGTACTCCTGATCGGTGCCGATCAGAAGCGGTACCCCAGCCGGCAGCGTGGACGCGGCGGACTGGAGCCCGGTGGTGAGCCGCCGTACCTGTTCCGGACTGTCCACATTGGTCGTCGGGTTGGTGGCGGCGGTGGGATCGTCGGCGGAGAAGCCGACCAGGATCATGCCACCGGGCCGGTACTCCTCGACCAACTGTGCCGGGGTGTCCACACCGGCCAGCCGGCGATTGGCGGCCGCCGCAGCGGCGGACACCGTACCGGCGTCGCCGCCGTGGGCGTACGGCATGAGGACCTGGCCGACCAGGTCCTCATCGGACAGGCCGGCGGCCAGGACGGCTGCCCGCCCGAGCAACCGGTCCGGGTCGCCGCGCGGCGCCGGACGAGCCGAGCCACCGGTTCCCGGCACGGTGGGAGCGCTCCTATCCGACCCGGGTGAGCCAGGTCACCGGCGCGCCGTCCCCCGCGTACCGGTAGGGCTCCAGCTCCGCGTCCCACGCGGTACCCAGAGCCTTGTCCAGCGCATGCGAGAGCCCTTCCGGTCCGCGGGCCGTCGCGATCAGTGCCCGCAGCCGGTCCTCGCCCACCATGATGTCGCCGTTGGCGCTCATCGCCGCGGTGAACAGACCCCGACCCGGCACGTACATGAACCGCTGTCCGTCGACCCCGGAGCTGGGCTCCTCGGTCACCTCGAACCGGATCATCGGCCATTGGCGCAGGCTGGCGGCCAGCTCTGCCCCGGTACCCGCACGCCCAGACCAGCTGCACTCGGCGCGTTGGGCGCCAGGCTCGATGGGCTGGGCCGACCAGTGCAGGCTGACGGGCGCGTCCAGGACGCGCGCTATCGCCCACTCGACGTGCGCACACACGGCGAGTGGCGTGGAGTGGACGTACACGACGCCACGCGTAGGCACAGCTGACCTCCCCCGGAACTCCAGGTGCGTCTTCCCCTACGACCTGGCCCCGGATTTGTTCAGTCTGTGACCCTTATTGGCCAACTCCTGGTCGGCCCGATGTTTGATGTCATGATGCCGCTGTGACGCAAGGGGCGCCAGTGAATCGCGGAAATGCCCCCGATCGGATGGGAACATTCACCGATCGCCACCCGTTGCTTACCCAGAGCGGTGATGTCGGCCAGCCAGGAGGCCGGCACCGAGCCGGGACCTGCGGCTCGGGTCGGGTAGACTTGCCCGCACCCCAATTCTTGAAATCGGCCGCCGGCCGAGATCTGTAGTGGCAGGAGATTCGCGTGGCGAGCAACACCTCGAAGACCGCCCGCGCATCCGTCCGCGCCGGCCAGGCCGGGGCGGCGGGCGGCGCGCTCAGCGTGCTGGGCGAGTTCAAGTACCTGATCCCTCTGAACCACGGCAAGCATGCCTACGTTCGGAACCTGACCAACGGCAAGACCGCGCACCTGCGCACCGACTCCGAGGCATTCGTCGAGGAGATCCGGACGCTGGCGGGCGCCGGCCACGGTGCCAAGGTTCGTGCCGAGCTGACCGCGCTTGCCACCGCACACCCGAGCGATGGCTGGGACACGACCGAGAAGCGCCTGGTCGACGCCGGCGTCTTCGAGGGCTGAGCGGCCGGGGAAGAACGTTCCGATGCCCGCGCCACGGCGCGGGCATCGGCGTGTCCGGGGCCGGTTCGGCTCGGCGTGTCCGGGTTTGGTTCGCTCGGCGTGTCCCGTCGCGTTCGGTGAGATCGGCCGCTGGTGCCCGGGCGCCGGTTCGCCTCGGTGTGTGGTTCGTCCGGCCGGATCGGCCGCCGGTGGGCGGGCGCTTGAGCGGGAAACCCGCTGGCCTGCCTAGGGTACGGTTGCGAAGGCCAAGGGGGGTGGTCCGTGGAGTCCGTACAGCACTGGTTGTCGGCTTTGCCGCCCGGGGTGATCTACACCGTGGTCGCCCTCGTGGTCGGTATCGAGAGCCTGGGAGTTCCGCTGCCGGGCGAGACCGCCCTCGTCGCGGCCGCACTGCTGACCACCAGCGGAATCACGAACGTCTGGTGGGTGGCCGCCGCGGCCAGCCTGGGTGCGATCGTGGGCGACTCGATCGGGTACGCGATCGGGCGTCGTGGCGGGCGATCCCTGCTCGCATGGCTGGGCCGGCGATTCCCCAACCACCTCGGGCCGCCGCATCTGGCCAAGGCGGAGCAGATATTCCAGCGCAGGGGCGCGTGGGCGATCTTCTTCGGCCGGTTCATCGCGTTGCTGCGTATCTTCGCCGGGCCGCTGGCCGGCGCGCTGCGGGTGCGGTATGCCACGTTCCTGCTCGCCAACGCGAGCGGCGGGATCCTCTGGGCTTCGGGCACCACGTTCGCGGTGTACGCGGCCGGCAAGGCCGCCGACCGGTGGCTGAAGAACTTCTCCTGGATCGCGCTGGCCGTCGCGATCGTGGCCGGGATCACGACCACGCTGATCCTGCGCCACCGGGCGAAGAAGTCGTTCGATGTCCAGCCCGATGAGGATGACAAGGACACTGAGGCATCCTTGACTAGCTGACCCGTTCATCCTATCGAACGACCGGTGACGCCCAGCCGACGGGTGATCGATTTTCGGCTGCTCAACAGCCCGTACTCTACGACTGGTCTGGGCCGCCACGCGGCGCCAGACGCGCCGAGCCAGACTGGTCGGACGGCTGGTCTGGGTCGCCGCACGACGCCAGACCTGCCGAGCCAGTCTGGATCGCCGCGCGGCGCCAGACGCGCGAGCCAGACCAGGCGGAAGTGCCGCCGATTGCGGGGAGTGCCTTGACCGACCAACGTCACCCCAGCGGCCCAGACGCCGCGCCGGCCCCGGACGACCACCGCGCGGTGGGTCGCGAGCCCACGTCCGGCCACGACGACGCCGGCCACGTGGCCGAAGAGATCGCCGTCGAGCAGCGCCATGTCGATCGGGTGTACGCCCGCTTGGAGATCATCAAGAAGGAGGCCGCGGCCTCCGAGACGGCCGGCTACAAGATCGCCCGAGCCGGTACGTTCGCCGCACTGGTCGAGCGGGACGCCATGGTGTTCCACGCCGCCCGCCGCAGGCGGCTGCTCGACGCGGAGCACGACGGGCTGGTCTTCGGCCGGCTGGACCTGCGCCCCGGGGCCCCGGGGCCGGGCGGCGCGAACGGCGCGGCCGGCGCGAACGGCGCAAACACAACAAGCGGCACGACTACCGCAGGCGACACGCCGACCACGGGCGACACGCCCACCACGGGCGACACGCCCAGGGCCGCCGACGCGACCACGGCCGCCGAGGCGACCACACCCGCCGACGCGACCACCGCGGGCGGCGCGACCACCGCGGACGGCGCAGCCACCGCGGACGGCGCAGCCACGGCGAGCGGCGCGGCCACGGCGGGTGAGGTGCGCTACATCGGCCGGATCGGGCTGCGCGACACCGACGCCACCTCGCTGGTGATCGACTGGCGGGCACCCGCCGCCGCGCCGTTCTACCGGGCCACCCCGGTCGACCCGCTCGGCGTGGTACGGCGCCGAATGATCCAGTGCACCGGCGAACGGGTCACCGGCGTCGAGGATGATCTCCTGGATCCGGACGCCGCCCCGGCCGGCATGCGGGTGGTCGGCGACGGTGCCCTGGTCGCGACGCTGGCCCGGGCGACCGGTACCGGCATGCGCGACATCGTCGCCACGATCCAGCAGGAGCAGGACGAGGCGATCCGCTCCCCCGCGCTCGGCGTCACGATCGTGCGCGGCGGCCCGGGTACCGGCAAGACCGCGGTCGCCCTGCACCGGGTCGCGTACCTGCTCTACGCCGACCGGCAGCGCTTCGCCGGCGGCGGTGTCCTCGTGGTCGGGCCGTCCCCGGTGTTCGTCAACTACATCGCCCGGGTGCTCCCGTCCCTCGGTGAGGACGACGTGACCCTGCGGTCGCTGGGCTCGATCGTCGTGGGTACCGAGGCGACCCGGCACGATCCCGACGAGGTCGCCCTGGTCAAGGGCTCGTTGCGGATGAGCCGGGTACTCGCCCGGGCCGCCCGGGACATCACCCCCGGCGCCCCCGACGAGTTGCGCGTGCTCTACCGCGGCACACTGCTCCGGCTGAACCGGCGCGAGCTGAGCGGGCTGCGCCACACCGTGATGTCCGGCGGAGCCAAGCGGAACACGGTACGGGCCAAGGCCGCCGGGCACGTGCTGGACGCGCTGTGGCGCCAGGCGGTCGAGCTGCTGGGTGCGTCGGCGGTTCAGCCGCGCCCGGAGTTCGCCTCCGACATCGCCGAGCGCCGCGAGTTCATCGGGTTCATGCGGGCCTGGTGGCCACGGCTGCTGCCGGTGGACGTCCTGGGCTGGCTGGCCGACCCCGATCGGACCCGCCGGTACGGCGACGGGCTGCTGTCCACAGCCGAGGTCCGGACGCTGACCGGCTCACTCGCCCGGATCGAGGCAGACGGTCCCTCGGTCGAGGACGTGGCCCTCCTCGACGAGCTCGACGACCTGCTCGGTACCCCGCCGGCACCGCCCAAGAGGCGGAGCGACCCGTTCGTGGTGAACGGCGTACGTGAGCTGACCACGCATGCCGAACGGATCGCGGCGAGCCGGGCGACGTCGGTCGAGCGACCGGCCGACTACCGCGAGTACGCGCACGTCGTGGTCGACGAGTCGCAGGATGTCTCGCCGATGCAGTGGCGGATGATCGGCCGCCGGGCGGAGTACGCGAGCTGGACAGTGGTCGGGGACCCGGCGCAGTCCGCGTGGCACGGCGACCCGGCCGAGGCGCGACGCGCACGGGACGCCGCGCTGGGCGGTCGGCGGCGCACCGAGTACGTGCTGAGCACCAACTACCGAAACTCGGAGGAGATCTTCGAGGTGGCGGCCGGCGTGGTGCGCCGGGCCGAGCCGGACATCGAACTGCCGACGGCGGTGCGGCGGAGCGGGGTCGCGCCCCGGCACGTGCGGACCGACGATCTCGAACCGGCGGTGCGCGAGGCGGCAGAGGCGCTGCTGGCCGAGGTGGACGGCACCGTCGGCGTGATCGCCACCCAGGCCGCGAAGGACCGGGTCGCCGGCTGGGTGGCCGGCCTCGACCCCGGCCGCCTGCAGACGGTCAACAGCCTGGAGAGCAAGGGCATGGAGTACGACGGGGTACTCGTGGTGGAGCCGTCAGCGATCGTCGCGGAGTCGCCGTCTGGTGTGCGTACCCTCTATGTCGCGCTGTCCCGGGCCACTCAGCGCCTCACCACGGTCGGCAGCGACGACAGCTGGCGCTGAGGTCGGACGCCCGCTGGCTGGCGGTCATCCGCGCACGGTGACTCGTCGACGGGCGTTGACCCGACGGGCGGGTGGCTGGGGCCGAGCGCCGGTCAGCCGGTCGGAGCGGGCCGGCGACCGCGCTCCGGCAGCCGGGCCGGGGAGCCGAACAGGCCGAGCAGGCCCGAGATGTAGAGAATCCGGTGCACATAGGCGGTGGGGTTGCTGACCACCAGCCGGACGCCACTGGCGGCAGCCGCGTGGTAGCACGCGACCAGCGCGCCGATTCCCACCGAGTCGATGAACTTGACGAGCGACATGTCCACCTTGATCAGCGGCGGCGGATTGGTGGCCAACATGCTCCCGACCTGCTCCCGCAGTTCGTGGCAGTTGTCGGCATCAATCTCGCCTGCCGGATTGATCTGCACCGCGCCGTTGCTGTCCATGCGGACGGTGATCGTCAAGGTGGACATTGAACCTCCCGGCGGCTCTACTCCGGTGGTGAGGAACCCATGAATCGCGCAGCAAGCTTGCCCTTTGTACCACATTCGCAAGGCCTCGGCCCACTGCCATTTCGCGGGCTGTCACATCTTCCTCGCGCTACGAAGCCATCGTCCGGCAACCGTAGGCTGGCCGGATGGCTACCCTCATCGGTCGTGAGATACATCTCGCCTCCCGCCCCACCGGCTGGCCCACGCCAGACAACTTCTCGCTGGTAGAGGCCCCTGTCCCCGCCGTGGGCCCGGGGCAGGTGCTGGTCCGGAACAGGTTCCTGTCAGTCGACCCGTACATGCGCGGGCGGATGAACGACGTGAAGTCGTACGTTCCGCCGTTCCGGGTCGGCGAGGCCATGGAGGGCGGCGCGGTCGGCGAGGTGGTGGACCCCGGAGACAGTGCACTGTCCCGCGGCGACCTGGTGCTCCACCAGTCCGGTTGGCGGGAGTACGCGGTGCTGGACGCGGAGCGGACCTCCGCCCTGCCTCCGGTACCCGGGCTCAGCCCGTCGGTGTACCTGGGCGCGCTCGGCATGCCCGGTCTGACCGCTTATGTCGGCCTCTTGGACATCGCCGGCATGCAGCCCGGGGATCAGGTCTTCGTCTCGTCGGCGGCCGGCGCGGTGGGCAGCCTGGCCGGCCAGATCGCCCGGCTACGGGGCGCCTCCAGGGTCATCGGCAGCGCCGGCACGGCCGCCAAGGTGGCCTACGTCCGGGATCTGGGCTTCGACGCCGCGTTCGACTACCACGACGGCC
Source organism: Rugosimonospora africana (assembly GCF_016862975.1). Taxonomy (GTDB): domain Bacteria; phylum Actinomycetota; class Actinomycetes; order Mycobacteriales; family Micromonosporaceae; genus Rugosimonospora; species Rugosimonospora africana. The sequence continues at coordinate 96,549 of NZ_BONZ01000049.1, read as the reverse complement.
CGGTGAGCCAGGCGCTGGCACAGGCCGCCCCGGACGGGATCGACGTCTACTTCGACAATGTCGGCGGTGATCACCTCGCCGCCGCGATCAGCCGGCTGCGCCGTAACGGCCGGGCCGCGCTGTGTGGGGCGATTGCCGGGTACAACGCCGAAACGCCGGTACCCGGGCCGGCCAACCTGGCGCTGGTGATCACCAAGCGGCTGACGCTCCGCGGTTTCATCATCACGGATCACCGCGACCGGATGCCCGACTTCATCAAGGAAATGAGCGGATGGCTGCGCGAAGGCAACGTCCGGTTCAACGAGACGTATGTGGACGGTATCGAGCACGCGGTCGACGCCTTCCTCGGCGTCTTCCAGGGCACGAACACCGGAAAAATGATCGTCCGGCTGGACTGAGACCGGGGCTGTTTACAACCTCGACACGGCCCCGCGACACACCGGCCATCCGATGTCTGTACCGTAGGTCGTGCGGTCGGTACAGGGGTGTGGCCGGTCGCGGGCGGGAAATGACAGTAGCCCGTCCGGAGGGCGCGCGAGTGCCCTCCGGACGGGTCCGTTCGTTTCCGGGCCGGTTCGGTCGCCGCTGCCTCAGCCGACGCGGACGACCTCCCGGTTCTTCGCCGAGCGCCGGGCGGCGTCAATGATTTCCAGTGCACGGACCGCGTCCATCGGATCGACCGGCATCGGCCCGCCGTCGCGCAGCGCCGCCAGTACCGCCGGGTAGAACGCGTCCCACCGGCCGGGCACCGGGTCCACCGAGTCGCGCTCGGCACCCCGCACCAGCCAACCCTGCCTCGGCTTCGCCTCGCTTGCCGGCAGCCCGGCGCGCAGTGCCTCCTCCTGGCCGTCGACCTCGTCGACGACGTACCCGGCACCCGAACCCAGTACCCGCAGCCTCGGCCCGGGAGCGGCCGCGATCGCGCTGCACCAGAGCTGGGAGCGGGTACCGTCGGCGTGCTCCAGGGCGATGAACGCGTCGTCGTCCCCGATCTCGCCGTCGCCGGCCTCACCCTCGCCGGGCTGCCCCAGCACGTCCGGGTGCCGGTTGGCGCGGCGGGTCTCCACCTCGCCATACACCGTCAACACCGGTCCGAACAGCGACAGCGCCTGGTCGACGAGGTGGCTGCCGAGATCCAGCAGCGCGCCTCCGCCCTCGGCCGGGCCGGTGACGTCCCGCCACCGGGTCGGGTCGACCAGCGGGCGCCAGCGCTCGAACCGCGACTCGTAGCGGAGGATGCGCCCGAGCCGGTCATGCTCACGCAGCCTGCGCAGGGTGAGCTGGTCGGCGTCCCACCGGCGGTTCTGGAACACGGTCAGCGGCGTGCCGTCGGCACCCGCGACGATCCCGGCCGCGGTGCCGGCGTCGACCGCGAGCGGCTTGTCCACCACCGTGGCCACGCCGGCCGACAGGCACTCCAGCGCGTCGCCCGGGTGGGCGGACGGCACGCTCGCCACCACGGCGAGGTCCAGTCCGGCCGCGGACACCATCTCTGGGACGGTGTCGTAGCAGGTCACGCCGGGCAGGTCGCGCTCGGCGGCGGCTCTGCGCTCGGGATCGCGGGTGACCACCGCGACCACCTCTGCCCCTTCCGTCCGGGCCAGCAGCCGCCCGTGAAAGACCCGGCCGGCGAGCCCGTACCCGATGATCCCCACGCGCATGAGGTCATCGTGTCACGGGCGACCGCCGGACACGTGCAAGACCCAGAGCGCGAGGGCGGGCAGGGCCACCGACGCGACCAGCGCCGCGACGCCGACGACGAGTGCCGCCAGGCTGCCCCGGTCGGCCACCCGGAGAAAGGCCGCGACCGCTGTGGAGAGGCTCGCGACGAACAGCGCGAACGGGAGGGTGAACGCGGTCATGCCCTCCGGCGGGTGCGGCGAGGCGGCGAACATCCAGACCGAGACCGGGACGAGGAGCCAGGCCGCCGCGGCCAGCGCGGCGAACCGGGAAGAGGCCGCTTCCAGCGTCCAGCCGGCACGCCGCCCGGCGGCATGGCGGGGCGGCAGCGGCGGGAAGGCCGGGATCATGGTCGTGCCGGTCGGGCGCGGCCGGTCGGGCGCGGCCGGGCGCACCGCGTACCGGCGCGGGCCTCCGCCGGGCCCGGAGCCGCCGTGGCCGGACAGGCGCTCCCGATCGGTCATGCCCTCAGCGTGACGACGCCCGGTACCTAACGGGTACGTGTTGGGTAACGATCGGGCGGACCCGGCATCCATGAGGGTCGCGAGCGTACAGATCGGCGGCGCGAAGGGGCGGGACGGCACGCCGGGTCGGCGGTACGCTGCTCTCCGGCCATTGGACGCCGTGGTCCCCCGGAAGGACGGCGCTGATGAGAAGGATTCGATTATCGGCCGCTGACCGCGCCCGCCGCCGGCGCAGCGCCCCACGCTGGGCTCCGCTGGTCGCCGCCTTGGGCCTGTGCCTGCTGGTCGCGCCCGGAGCGGCCGTCGCCGCCCCGGCACCGAGCCCGTCGCCGACCCACTCCGGCTCCGGCGGTACGGACCCGGACGGCTCGCCGCCCTCGCTGCAGGATCAGCTCACCGCCGCCTCCCAGGCGTACACCGACGCCAAGGGTCGGCTGGCCGCGGCCCAGCAGGCACAGGCCGATCTGACCGCCAAGCTGGCCGCCACGCAGCAGCGACTCGTCACGCTCACCGCCTCGATCGACGCGGTGGCATCCCGCACCTATCGGGTCGGTCAGGTCGGCACGCTGCTGACCGTGTTCAACAGCGTGTCCCCGGACGACTTCGTGCAGCGAGCGCTGACCCTGCGCCAGCTCGCCGCCTTCGACGACGCGCAGCTGCGCGAACTGAGGCAGGTCGAGGCCACGGCCACCACGCAGAAGGCGGAGCTGGCCAGGCAGGTCAACGCGGCGCAGACCCAGACCGTCGAGCTGTCCCGGCGCAAGTCGCAGATCCAGCAGGCGTTGGCGATCACGGCGGGCGGGCCGACGAGCGGGGTGGTGATCCCGGCACCCAGCGCGGACCCGGCACCACGCAACCCGGACGGCAGCTTCCCCAACCAGAAGTGCTCGGAGGACGATCCGACCACCTCGGGCTGCCTGACCCCGCGCACGTTGCACGCGTACCAGCAGGCCCGGGCCGCCGGCTTCACCCATTACGTGGCGTGCTGGCGCGAGCAGTCGTGGGGCGAGCATCCGCTCGGCAGGGCGTGCGACTTCGCGGCCGCGAAGAACGGCTTCGGCGGAGTCGCGACCGGTTCCGACCGCGACTACGGCAACCGGCTGGCCGGGTACTTCATCGCGAACGCCGACCGGCTCGGCGTGCTGTACGTCATCTGGTACCACCAGATCTGGACGCCCGGGGTGGGCTGGCACTACTACAAGGGCGACGGCACCCCGTCCGGCGACCACATGAACCACGTGCACCTGTCCGAACGTTGATCACGGCGGGCCGGTCCCGGCATCGGCGCGCCACCCGTCCGTCCACATTAGACGGTCAATGGACCGGCTCAGGACGGGGGCGCGGCGGACACGTCGGCCACCGCGGTCACGTCGGGCACAGCGGTCACGTCAGCCACCGCGGTCACGTCAGCCACCGCCGCGGACATGTCGGCCACCACCACCGTGACGTTGTCCGGGCCACCGCCCGCGAGCGCGAGCCGCACGAGTTCCCGCGCGCACTCGTCCCGATCCGGGCGCTCGCGCAGGACAAGGGCGATCCGGTCGTCGTCTACCACATCGGACAGACCGTCGCTGCACAGCAGGAACCGATCGCCGGGGTCGGGGCGCAGAACCGTGTACGCCGGGTGCGCCGGCTGCCCCTGGAGCACCTGACTGACCAGCGAACGCTGCGGGTGCACGCGAGCCTGGGCCGGGGTGATGGCACCCTCGTCGATCAGCATCTGTACGTAGCTGTCGTCCCTGGTCAACTGCCCGAGCACGCCCTTGCGGGACAGGTACGCCCGCGAGTCTCCAATGTGGACCATCGTGATCCGGTCGTCGACCAGCAGCATCGCGGTCAGGGTGGTGCTCATGCCGGCCAGTGACGGATCGGCCGCGGCCGCCTCGCCGATGCGCACCCGTGCGTCCTCGACCGCGGCCTGGAGCGCGTCCAGCGGGCTCCGCCCGGCGGGCAGCTCGTCGTCGAGCGGCGTCAGCGTGTCGACCGCGATCTGGCTGGCGACCTCGCCGCCCGGGAGCCCGCCGACGCCGTCGGCGAGCACGATCAACCGGCGGCCGGCGAATGCCGCGTCCTCGTTGCCGTCGCGCCGCAGACCACGGTCGGTCAGCACGGCGGCACTGAGAATCACGGACGGGGCGGACCCGGCGCGGTCGGCGGTACCGGCTGGCTGCATGGAGCCGGCAAGGTCGGCGGCGTTCATGATGAACAGCCTGTCAAACGATGCTCGGAAAAGTCTGTACGCACTACTACGTATGGTAGAGCGATGATGCCGGTGTCCATGGTCGGCCGGGTCGGTGAGTTGGCCGAATTGACCCGGGCCTGGACGCGGCTCGCCTCGTCGCCGGTGGACTCGCTGGTGCACCCGCCGCTGGTGGCAGGCTCACCGGCCGGCGCGCCGCCCGACCTCGCGCCTGTCGCCGCCGACGCGGCACCCGGCACGCCGGTGCCCGATTTCGCGCATAGCGGCGCCGCGGGCATGGGGGGCATCGCGGTCATCACCGGCGATGCCGGCGCCGGGAAGAGCCTGCTCGTCCGGTGCGCCATCGACGCCATGCGGCCCCGGCCCGCCACCGTGCTGTCCGGCGGAGCCCGGGTGCACTCCCCCGCGCCGTACGACTGGCTTGCCGCCGTGCTCAGCGGCCGGCCCGCGGTCGGGCTGGACATCCCGCCCGACGCCGTGGCCTGGCTCGCCCAGCAACCGTCCGCGCCGACCCGCCGGTACGCGCCCGGTGCGCTGCTACGGCTGGCGGTGCAGGCGGTCCGCGCCCTGGCCGGTGCCGGACCCGCCGTCATCGTGGTCGAGGACCTGCACGCGCTGGACCCGGCCAGCCTGAACCTGATCGGCGAGCTGGCCGCCACGCCGAACCTGCCCGCCCTGCTCCTGGTCACCAGCCGGCTGCCCGAGGAGGCGGTGTCCCCCGCGCTGGTCGCCCGTACCCTGGCCCGGCTCACCGGTGCGCCGGACGCGATCCGCCAGCACCTGCACCCGTTGACCGAGTCCGAGGTGTCGCTGCTGCTCGGCCAGGCGTACGGCACGCCGGTGGCGCCGCACGTCATCGAGGCGGCGTACACCAGCACCGGCGGCAACCCGTACCGGCTGACCGAACTGCTCGCCACGGAACCCCGCCCGGAGCCGCCGGCACAGCTGACCGCCCGGGAGATCGAGGTGCTCGCCTGTCTCGCGGCCGGCATGTCCAACAAGCAGGTGGCCCGGTCTCTGGGCATCTCGATCCGTACCGTGACCGTGCACGTGTCCAATCTGCTGCGCAAGACCCGGTCGTCGTCGCGTACCGAGGCCGCGCTGTGGGCCGTCCGCCACCAGGTGGCCGACCAGTCCCGGGTGTCCTGACCCGGCTCAGCCGGCCGGCGCGATCTGCTCCGCGTCTTCTTCCGTCTTCGCCGTTGCCGTCGCCGCCGCTCCTGCCTCCGCCGCCCGGTCGCCCGCCAGGAGGGCGCGACCCAACGCGTACGCCTCGGTCAGGTCGTCGCCCCGGTAGCTCGCCGCGCCGAGCCCTTCGAGGTGGTGGTCGGCGTTGACCGCCACGGTCGCGTCGAGGTGGCGGAACAGCGGGGCGTCGGACATCGAGTCGCCGTACGCCACGCAGCGGGACCTCGGGACGCCGTACCGCGCCCGGAGCCGCTCCACGATGGTGACCTTGTCGGCCGGGCTGAGGACTCCGGCCGGGTCGACCGGCGCGGTGAAGGGCAGCGGCGGGAAGCGCGACGCGATCACGTCGTCGAAGCCGGACTCGAGCAGGCGGGACGCGAAGAAGTCGGGAGACAGGGTGATCACCGCCGACCGCTCGCCGCGTCGCCGGATGTCGGCGCACACCCGCTCGATGCCGGCAAGCCACGGGCCGGCGGCGAACGCCGACGCGACGATCGCGGGTGTCAGGTCGAACCACATCTCGCGTACCGCGAGGGCGAACCCGGGACTGTCCACCTCACCCGCGGAGAATCGGGCGTCCAACGCCGCCAGACGCTCCAGGTCGCCCAGTACCCGGGCCACCTCCTGGCAGGCGCTCGTGCCGCGCAGCAGCGTCCCGTCCATGTCGAACACGTGCAAGATCCCCATCGGGCAATTGTGGCCGGCCAGGCCGAGTACCCGCCAACACCTGTGTCGCAGGCCATCCGCCTCGGCCTATCCGCCGAAGCCGGCGCCAGCGGGCAATTCGCCCGCGCCCGCCCGGGCGCGCTGTCCGCTACGCGTGGTTACGCGATCGCCTGCCACCAGGCGTCCACCGGCGGCGGGGCGTCCACGTCCACCCGCTCGCCCGGCCGCGGCACGACCAGGTTGACCCCGCGCGCCTTGGCCTCCCGCCACAGCCGGTCGACCGGATCCGACCAGGCGTGGAAGGCCAGCACGAACGTCGCCCAGTGCACCGGAATGAGCACGCCGCCCCGCAGGTCGAGGTGGGACTGGACGGCCTCCTCCGGCGTCATGTGGATCTCCGGCCACCGGGCGTCATACGCACCCGTCTGGATCAGTGTCGCGTCGAAGGGCCCGTACGCCGCACCGATCTCCGGGTACCCGTCGAAGTAGCCGGTGTCGCCGCTGTAGAACACGCGCCGGTCGGCGCCGTCCGGACCGGTACCGGCGATGACCCATGAGCACCACAGCGTGTAGTTCCGCTTGGTGATCAGCCGACCGGAGAAGTGCCGCGCCTGGGTCGCGGTCAACCGCAGCCCGTCGACGACCTCGACCGACTCGTCCCAGTCCAGCTCGATGACCCGCTCGCTCGGCACGCCCCACCGGTCCAGGTGAGCGCCGACCCCGAGCGGGACGATGAACGGCGCGGACGAGATGCCCACCAGCGCCTGGACGGTCGCCATGTCGAGGTGGTCGTAGTGATCGTGGGAGATGAGGATCACGTCCAGCTCCGGCAGCTCGGAAAGCGGCACCGGTACAGGATGCAGCCGGCGCGGGCCGACGACCGAGGACGGCGAGCAGCGGTCGCTCCAGACCGGATCGAGCAGCACCCGCCGCCCGCCGATCTCCAGGAGCGCGGAGGCGTGCCCGTACCAGGTGATGTGCAGCCCCTCGGCGGCCGGAGCCGGCGCGGCCACCACCGGCACCTCGCCGGCCGGCTTGCGGTGCTGGCCACCGAACAGCAGCTCGCGCAGTGTGCTCTGGCCGGCGGCGGGCAGCATCGTGCGGGTCTGTTCCCGGTTGTGGAACGCGCCGCCACGCAACTGCGGTGAACTCGTCACCCGCGCCCGCACCTCGTCGGGACTGGCCCCGAAGGCGCCGGACAGGTCCCGCGCCACCCAGGCGGCCGCGCCGACCGCCACCGCGCCGATGGCCCCGATGGCCGCCGCGCCGAGCACCCGGCGGGTGCGGCGCCGACCCGATCGCGGGCTCTTGTCAGTCGTGCCGGTCCGGTAGCTCACGCCCACAAGGATGGCACGGCCGGACGATCACCGGGCGGGACGGACCTGGCCGGTGGTACCTCTGGCCTCGACGTCCCACAGCTTGCCGTACGCGTGCAGCCGCGTGACGCGGATCCAGTTCACGCCCTCGGGCAGGCAGGGGTCCATCTCGACGGTGCCGTTGTTCGGGTACAGCCCGAGCATCGCCCGGACGCACAGCAGCGGGGTGCCGCTGGCCCATGCCTGCGGGCTGCACGCGGTCGGATACGGGATCGGGAAGGCGGCGTGCGATCGCGGGTACCCGGAGAACGCCTCGGGCAGCCGGTACCCGGAGTACGCGCCCGCGTCCAGCAACGCCATCACGATCCGGTTGGCTTCCTTCCGGAACCCGTACCGGCACAGCCCGGTCGCGATGATCGAATTGTCGTGCGGCCAGACGGTGCCCTGGTGGTACCCGATCGGGTTGTACCCGGCGTCGAGCGTGGACAGCGTGCGCACGCCCCAGCCGGAGAACAGCGCGTCGGACATCAGCCGGTCCGCCACCATCCGGGCCCGGTCGGGCGGCACGATCCCGGACCAGAGCAGGTGCCCGTTGTTTGACGTGAGCGAGTCGATCTTCTTCTTGTCGCCATCCAGGCCCAGGGCGTAGTAGCCGCCCCGTTCCTCGATCCAGAAGTCCCGGTTGAACCGCTCGTACAACTCGGCCGCCTCCTGGCGCAGCCGCTGCGCCAGCGCCGGATCGCCGAGCGGCCCGTCGGCGAGTTCGGCCAGGCGCACCTTCGCGTCGTACACGTATCCCTGAAGCTCGCAGGTCGCGATGGGCAGCACCGGAACCGTGCCGTCCGCGGCCTGCACGCCCTCTGGGGAGTCACGCCAGCACTGGTTGCCCAGTCCCTGCCGCGACCGGGTCTGGTACTCCACGTAGCCGTCCCCGTCCCGGTCACCGTACTCGTCGATCCAGTTCAGTGCCGCCATCGCCGGCTCGCGCAACGCGCAGACCTGTTCGCCGTCGCCGGTCCACCGCCAGTACTCGGACAGCAGGATCAGCCACAACGGCGTGGCATCGGCGCTGCCGTAGTACGGGCTGAAGGGCAACAGCCCGTTCTCGGTCAGCTCGCCGCTGCGCACCTCGTGCAGGATCTTTCCCGGCTCCTCGTCGCGGAAGTCGTCGCACACCTTGCCCTGCTGGGCGGCAAGCGCGAGCAGGCCGCCCTTGGCCAGCGTGGTGCCGAGGCTGGCGGTCTGATACGCGGTGATGATCGTGTCCCGGCCGAACATGGTGAGGTACCACGGCAGGCCGGCGGCCGGCATCAGAATGTCGGAACCCTCGGCGGTCGCCCTGATCCGCAGCGCGACCAGGTCCCGCGTCGCGGCCTGGGTGGCCGCGTTGATCGCGTGCGAGTCGCTGGTCACGTGCGGCAGCACCTTCCGCCAGTCGCTCACCGGATCGTGGGCCGACGCTTCCAGCTCATCGAGGTTGCGCACCGGCGGAGCCGACTCGCGGCGCGAGTAGCTCATTGGCACGTCCAGGTCGCAGCGCCACTGGTCGCCCGGGCACAGGTGCAGCCGCCAGACCAGATCGTCGCCGTCGATCTCGTGTGCCGGCGGGTACGCGTCGACCACTGTGTCCGCCTCGAAAGAACCATTGCGGTAACGCAGGTGTATCCGGCAGTTGTCGGCGGCGTGGTGCCGGGTGATCCCGGCCGATCGGTCGCGCACCTTGGTCTTGATCTCGAACAGGTCGGCGAAGTCGTTGGCGATGGCGAGACGCAGCTCGACGTCGATCGGCTCGGTGACGAACGAGTGCAGCTCGATCTCCTCGTGGAAACCGTCGCCCAGCAGACGACGCCGGCGTACCCCGACGCTGTTCGCCTGCAGGCCGGGCAGCGGCGGGTTGGTGAGGAGGAACGACGCGTCGAAGTGCTCGACGATCGCGGAGCGCAGTGCGTACAGGCGGGATCCGTTGATCGTGAGCATCCACCGGCTCAGCAGCCGGGTGTCGTCGTGGACGAGGCCGCCGATGGTTCCGGACGGTACGTCGCCGACCAGGTCGGAGTACATGAAGGTGCGCCCGGCGACCACCGCGATGGCCTCCGGCCCGAGTTCCGGCGGCAGATTGCGCGCATCGAGCCGGGGAACGTCGGGATCCCTCTGGACGTGCGGCATCGGGTCGACGGGCGTCGCCCGGCGGACCGTGGTCGGCTGGCCGGACGACTGGCCTGGGTCGTCGCGCGGCGCCTGATGCGCCGAGCCAGACTGGTCGGCCATGCCACCCCTTCCTACCCTCGTCTCCAGTGTCGCCGGGACGCTCGTACGGGACGGGGAGAAGCGGGGCGGCTCACCCGATCCGGGTGAGCCGCGGAGCCGGTGGACGGGCAACCGAGCCAGTGGACGGGCAACCGAGTCGATGGGCGGGCAACCGAGTCGATGGGGCAACCCCGGGCGCCGGCTTCCGGCGGGCCTTGGGGAAACAGCGACGCCGGGGTGGGCGGAGGGCCGGCGCGGCAGCGCTACCAGAGTTCCAGCGAGCGGCGGAAGATGCCCGCGACGTCCTCCTCGCTCGCGGCCCGCGGTGCCGTCGCCAGCAACCGCTGCTGCCGCATGGTGCCCTGCACCAGGCTCTCGATGTCGGCATCCCGGTAACCGACCGCGCCGATCCCGTTCGGGATGCCGATGTCCCGCATCAGGCCACGCAGAATCGACGGCAGGCGCTCCGCCGGATCGTCCACAGTGGACCCGTTCGCCGTACCGGGGTCGACCGCGGGCGCGAGCAGGTCGGCTGCCGCCAGGTGGCGCTCCGGATCCGCCGGGAAGGTGAACCGCAACGCCTCCGGCGCGGTCAGCGCGACCGCCATCCCGTGCGGTACCAACGGCTCGCCGTCCGGGTAGCCGTCCGGGTGGAAGTCGTGCACGCCACCGGCGATCGGGTACGCGTTGGCGTGCGGAAGGTGCACTCCGGCGTTGCCGAATCCCATGCCGGCGAACGTCGCCGCCATCGCCAGGTCGGTACGCGCCTGGACGTCGGAGCCGTCCCGCACGGCCGCCCGCAGCGAACCGGCCAGCAGCCGCAGCGCGCGCTCCGCCCACATGTCCGCGACCGGGTTGGCGCCGCAGTATGGCACCCGCTGCTCGGGCTGCTTGCGCTCGAAAGCCGTGTAGGGCTTCGCGGTCCAGCTCTCCAGCGCGTGGCACAGGATGTCCATGCCACAGGCCGCGGTCACCTCGGGGGGCTGGGTCATCGTGAGCAACGGGTCGACGATCGCGAGCGATGGCCGCAGCCGGGCATGGCTGATGCCGGTCTTCACCTTCAGGTGCAGGACATCCAGTACGCAGATCGTGGTGCTCTCCGAACCGGTACCGGTGGTGGTCGGTACCGCGACCAGCGGGCGCAGCGGTTCGCTCGGCGCCCGTCCCCCGCCGACCGGCGCGTTGACGTAGTCCATCAGCTCGCCCGGGTTCGTGGTCAACAGGTTGACCGCCTTCGCGGTGTCGATGCTGGACCCGCCGCCAACCGCGACGAACGCGTCCCACGGCCCGTCCGCCCGGGCCACCTCGATGGCTTCGCGCAGCGACGCATCGGTCGGTTCCACGTGGACGCCGGCGAAAATCCGCACGTCCATGCCGTACCGGCGGATGCCCTCGGCGATCCGGTCCGGGGCACCCGTGGCGGCCACCCCGGGATCGGTGACCACCAGGACTCTGAGGCACCCGTACTGGCTCAGGTCGTGGCCCACCTCGTCGGCGGCGCCCGCGCCGAACTTCAGCTGCGGCGCCCCGTAAGTGAAGACGGTCTCGTGCACCCGGGTCTCCCTGGTTCGGACGGACGGTTATCTGGGCGCGTCCAGTTGACTCAGCGCGGCGCGGATCTGCTCCGGCACCGGAACCGGCCGGCGCGAGTCGCGCCCGACGTACACGTGCACGAACCGGCCGACCGCGGCGGGCTGCTCGGCGTGCTGCCCGAACAGGGCGAGCCGGTACACGACACTGCTGGTACCGAGCCGTTCCAGCGCGATACCGGCGGTCACCACCTCGGGGAAGCGCAGCTCGGCGAAGTACCGGCAGGACGTCTCCACCACCAGCCCGATCGCGGGCAGCGCCCGGATGTCCGTGCCGCTCGCCTCGATCAGCCACCCGTTCACCGCGGTGTCGAACATCAGGTAGTGGACCACGTTGTTCACGTGGCCGTAGACGTCGTCATCGGACCAACGGGTGGGCAGCTGCCGCAGCACCGCGAAGTCCGCCACGCGCCACCGGCGCGGGTCGTCGGGGTCAACGGGGTCCACCCCGGCAGCGTAGCGGTGCGTGGGCGCGGCGCCTCGGCGCAGGCTCAGCCGGCCCGCTTGCCGAACCGCAGTTGGAGTGGGATCTTCGCAGATTCGATCTTGACCTTGGTCGACATCTTGCTGGAGCCCGAGTGACGTTCTTCGAAATGGATCGGGATTTCCACCAGCGGGCAGCCGAGTTGCTTGGACTGGTAGTTCATTTCCACCTGGAAGCTGTAGCCGTCGCTGCGCAGTTTCGCCAGCGGAATCCGTTCGAGCACATCGCGGCGCCACAGCTTGAATCCGGCGGTGGCGTCCCGCACTCCGAGACCGAGGACCATGTTCACATAGAAATTCGCCCACCCGGACAGCAACCGCCGGTGCAGTTTCCACTCATCGGCGAGCGAGCCGCCGGCCACATAGCGACTGCCGATGACGACGCCGGCTTCGGTGGACATCAGCACGCCGAGCATCTGCGGGATGTACTCCGGAGCGTGGCTGAGGTCGGCGTCGAGTTGGGCGACGAACTCCGCGCCCTGCTCCAGCGCGAGCGTCATGCCGGCGATGTATGCCCTGCCCAGACCTTCTTTGCTGGTGCGGCGCAGCACCGTGAGCATGTCTTCGCGCTGGGGGCCGAGGCCGCGCACGACTTCCTCGGCGAGGTTGGCGGTCCCGTCCGGCGAATTGTCATCGACAATGATGACCCGGAGATTGGGCAGCGGCAGGTCAGCCAGGCGCTTCAGCAGTTCCTGCATATTCGCGGACTCGTTGTAGGTCGGCACGACCGCGGTAATGCGAGCCTCCGACCACGGAGTCGGCAATCGCAGTGCTTGAGAAGTGTCCTGCACAGGCCGTGAGTCCTTCCTGATCTCGCTACCGCCGGGGACCCGCAGGTCCAATGTACGTCGGGACTCCGGTACCGGGATCGACACGCTGGCACAGCCTCCGAGTGACCGTCACCGTCGGTGTCGGGTTGGCGTTCCGCCCCGGGGACCAAAGCAGTGGCCGCCATTTTAGAGGACCCACCTCAACATTCGCAGCGGGGCGGCCAAACCGCGGGGTGGGGGTGACAGGCGGCTTCGAGCTCGGTGACAAACCCGGGCGGCGGAGGGTCGTCCCGGCGACCCTGCTCAAGGGCGCCGCCGACGTCACCGATCGGCGCTATCACGGTCCTCCGCTTCCTGGACGGTCACCGGATGGGACCGGTGGCGGTCGATGGATTCGCCGGCCGGCGGGCGGTCGGCCGCGGGTCCGGTGGGAGCGGACGATCCGTCGCCGGCTGCGGTACCACGCCCGATGGGTCGATCCAGGCCGGTCGGTTTATCTCGTACGCTTACCCAGCGTACCGGGTTCGAGTACGCCCCGACTCCCTACCCGGTACCCGCCGCCTGACACCGCCCACCCCTGACTTTCGGCAGTGATGGCGCAGGCCGGACCGCTTGTACCCTCGTCGGGTGGCGGGATGGACCGGGTGGATACGTCGGGGCCGGCGGCTGCCCGTGCTGCTGGACGTGCTGCTGTGGGCAGCCCTGTCGCTCCCTGCCGCGACCGCGCTGATCTCGCCACCGTGGAGCGCGGCGGCGAACTGGCGAGCCCTGTTCACCCTCGCCCTGCTGGCGGTGGCGGTCGCGGCCAGCCGGCGGTACCCGCTCGCCTCGCTCGTGATCGTGGTGACCTGGACGCTGCAGGACGGCAACGCCGCATTCGCCATCCCGGTGATGAGCTACCTGGTGGGCATCCGGATGCGGACCGCGCGGCCGGCCGCCCTGGGATTCGCGGCGATCGTGGTTGCGGGCACGGTCATCAATGTCGTGGTGCTCGACACCAGCGCGGTGACCTGGTTCGTCCTGACCGCCACCCTGCTGTTCGCCGGAGTCCTGCCCTGGTTGGTGGGCCGGTACCTGCGCCAGCACCGGGAACTGGAGCGCGCCGGCTGGGAACGGGCCGAGCAACTGGAACGCGAGCGCGAGTTCATCGCCGAGCAGGCCCGGCTGCGGGAACGTGCGCGGATCGCGCAGGACATGCACGACTCCCTCGGCCACGAGTTGAGCCTGATCGCGCTGCGCGCCGGCGCACTGGAAGTCTCCCCGGATCTCGAACAGCGGCGCCGGGCGGCGAGCGAGCTGCGGGCAAACACGGGGGCCGCGATCGAGCGGCTGCGCGACATCATCGGCGTCCTGCGCGACGGTACCGAGCCGGCGCCCCTGGAGCCGGTGCACGAGACGGTGTCCGACCTGGTCGACCGGGCTCGCCGATCGGGCCTGGCGGTGCGGCTCCGGGTCAACGGGGACCCGGCGCGGCCGGCGCCGATGCTCGACCGGGCGGTGTACCGGGTCGTTCAGGAGTCGCTGACCAACGCCGCGAAGCACGCGCCCGGGGCGGCGGTCACCGTCCTCGTGACGCACGCGGCGAAGGAGCTCACGGTCACGGTCACCAACGACCCGCCGCCGGCCGGCCCGCTGCCGGCCGCCCGCCGCGACGGCCCGGATCCCGGCGGTACCGGACTGGTCGGGCTCACCGAACGGGTACGGCTGGCCGGCGGCACGCTGCACGCCGGCCCGTACGACGGCGGCTTCCGGCTGGTCGCCCGGCTGCCGAGCGAGGCGGCGGCGGGGCTCGCGGACCACGCACCCTCCCCAGACGCGGCGGGGCCCGCGGACCCCGCACGCTCCCCAGACGCGGCAGGGCTCACGGGCACCGGGCCCGGCGGCTGGTCGCCGTTGCCGGCGTCGGGCTCCGCGCGGCAGCGGCACGCGGCCCAGCGGCGTGCCCGGCGCAGCCTCGCCACTGCCCTTATCGCGCCGGTGGCGAGCGCGGTGGTGCTCGGCCTCGGCTACTACTCGTTCGCCACCTTCGACTCGGTACTGGTGGCCGGCGACTTCGCCCGGCTGCGCGTCGGCGATCAGCGGGCGGATCTGGCGTCGGTACTCCCGGCGAGGCAGGCGATGGACCGCCCGGCGTACCCGGAACACCCCACGCCGCCCGGATCGGCCTGCGAGTTCTACACCGACGGCAACTTCCCGTTCGCGCAGGCCACCTACCGGCTGTGCTTCGCCGGTGGCCGGCTGGTGTCGAAGGACGACGTACGCGATTGGACACAGCGGTGACGCGGGACACGCCAATTCGGGTGCTGCTGGCCGACGACGAGGCGGTGATCCGCGCCGGGGTACGGGCGATCCTGTCCGCCGACCCGGCCATCGAGGTGGTCGCCGAGGCGGCCGACGGGCGGGAGGCTGTCGACCTCGCCCGGCGGCACCGGCCGCAGGTCGCGCTGCTGGACATCAGGATGCCCCGGCTCGACGGGCTCGCCGCGGCCACCGAGATCCGCCGGCTGGTACCGGAGACCGCGGCGGTCATGCTGACCACGTTCGGGGAGGACGACTACATCGCCCGGGCGCTCGACGGCGGGGCGAGCGGTTTCCTGCTCAAGTCCGGCGACCCGCGCGACCTGATCGCCGGCGTACGGGCGGTTGCCGGCGGGGCCGCGTACCTGTCTCCTCAGGTCACCCACCGGGTCATCACGGCGCTGCGGGCCGGCGGAGCGTCCCGGGCCGCCACCGCCCGCTCCCGGATCGAGGCGCTCACCGACCGGGAACGCGACGTGCTGGCGCTGCTCGGGGCGGGGCTGTCCAACGCCGAGATCGCCCGCCGGCTGTTCCTCGTCGAGGGGACGGTCAAGAGCTACGTGAGCGCCATCCTCACCCGGCTCGGGGTACGCAACCGGGTACAGGCCGCCGTCATCGCGCACGAGGCCGGGCTGGCCGACCCCGACGGGTGACGGCCAGCCCGTTGCTCACTCGCGGCCGGGAGCCGGCCGGCTCTCCGCCACAAACCGGCTCCGGCTGCGTTCAGGCGTCGCGCCCGCGCAGTACCAAATACCCAGCCGCCAACGCGGCGACCGCCCACGCCACGACCACCACCAGCCCGACCCCGGCCGGGTACGGCGTGCTGTCGCGGAGCATGAAGTGCTCCCCGGCCACGGAGGGCAGCCACCGGGCCGCGTCGACGAACACGGTGACGTGGCTGTTCTCCAGCACCGCCGGCACGACGGTGAGGATCAGGAAGACGGTGACGAGTGTCGCCACCGCGCTGCGCATGGCCGCGCCGAGGCCGAGCGTGAACAGGCCGATCAGCGCCAGGTACACGCCGATGGCCAGCACGTCGGCGACGGTACCCGGCATCGGGAACCTCCCCCACTTGCCGAGCATCGGCGCGGCGACGAGCGCGCCGAGGATTCCCAGCAGAGTCCCGGCGGCGAGGATGACCACCCCGGCGACCGCGGTCTTGGCCAGCAGCATGCGGTCCCGGCGCGGTACCCACTGGAGGGTGGCGCGGATCGTTCCGGTCGAGTACTCGGTGGTGATGACGAGCATGGCGAGCGCGACGATCGCGAACTGGGCGATCCCCAGCGACTGGATCCCGGTCTTGCCGACCGCCACGACGCCCTGGTTGTCAGTCGGGTCGGCGTTGGTGTTGGAGTTCGTCGCGTAGATGGCGTACTGCAGGCTCGCCGCCGCCATCAGGACCGCGCTGGCCAGCAGGCTCCACCAGGTAGACCGGATGGACCACAGCTTGATCCACTCGGTGCCGATGGCGCCGCCCAAGCCACCGCCGCGGGTGCTGCCCGGTCCGTTGCCCGGCCGGACCGCCTCTCGTACCGCCATCACGCCACCCTCCCGTTCGGCGCGGGCGCGGCGTACTCCACGCTGTCCGCGGTCAGCTCCATGTATGCCTGCTCCAGCGACGCCTCGCGGGTACTCAGCTCGTGCAGATGTACGCCGAGCTGGTGCGCCAGGTCGCCGACCTCCTCCACGGTGACGCCGGTGACGACCAGCCCACCGGCGGCGGACTCCACCTGCGCGCCGTGGCCGGCAAGCCGGTCCCGCAGCGCGGCGAGCCCGGCCGGTTCCGGGCCGCGTACCCGCACGGCGGTCAACGAGCTTCCCGCGATGACCTCGGTGATCGGGGCATCGGCGATGAGCCGGCCCTTGCCGATGACCACCAGGTGGTCGGCGGTCAGCTGCATCTCGCTCATCAGGTGGCTGGACACGAAGACGGTCCGGCCCTCGGCCGCCAGCGACCGCATGAGCTGGCGTACCCAGCGCACACCGTCCGGATCCAGCCCGTTGACCGGCTCGTCGAACATCAGCACCGGCGGGTCACCGAGCAGGGCGCCGGCGATGCCGAGCCGCTGCCCCATGCCCAGCGAGTACGTGCCGGCCCGCTTGCCGGCGACCTCGGTCAGCCCGACCGACGCCAGTACCTCGTCCACCCGCCCGGCGGCGATGCCGTTGCTGCGGGCCATGGCGCGCAGGTGGTTGCGCGCGGTGCGCCCCGGGTGCGCCGCCTTCGCGTCCAGCAGCGCGCCGACCTCCCGCAGCGAGTACCGCAGCGTGGTGTACGGCCGGCCGCCCACCCGCGCGGTCCCGGCGCTGGGTCGGTCGAGGCCGAGGATCATCCGCATGGTGGTGGACTTCCCGGCGCCGTTGGGCCCGAGAAACCCGGTCACCCGGCCGGGCGCGATGTCGATCGACAGGTTGTCGACGGCGGTCACGGCGCCGTACCGCTTGGTCAGCCCGCGCAACGCGATCATGTTGTCTCCCTTGGGTTTCCCGACCGGTCTGGCTCGGCACGTCTCACGCCGCGCAACGACCCAGACCAGTCGTCCGTCATGCGCATGACGCTAGGGATCGCCAAGGTCGGGCGGACCGCACTATCGGCGCCGGTCACCCCTGTCTTTCGTCAGTAATCCGCGCAGTGCTAGAGGACCGCGCTCGACTTCGCCGCCGTCAGCGCTTGCCGCCGCGCAGGAACCGCCGCAGCGCCGACCGCTTGCTGTCCGGCGCCGACTGGTTGTCCGGCGCCGACTCCGGGGTCCGCTGCGCTGGTACCCGCTGCCCCGGCGTCCGCTCGTCCCGCGTCTCCCGCTCCTCCTCCTCGCGGCGCAGCACGTCCTGAGCCAGCGAGGTGACCTCGGGAATCATCCCGGGAACGATCCGCACGAGGGTCGCCAGCGACGACAGGATGGTCACCACCCGGTTGCGGCTGGCTTCCATCGCGGTGACGAACCGCCGGCCCACGGAGTCGCGCACCTCGTCCCGCACGGCCGGGTCCAGCCACGCCGACACGGTCAGCGCGAACAGCGCCGCCTCGACCGCCCAGTCCTCGATGCCGTAGGCGATCTCGGTCAGCACCGCGCGCTGTGCCCGGGTGTCGCCCGGCGTACCCGAGGCCAGTTCCTGGCAGTGCAGGATGCCCAGGCACGCGAACACCGCGGCGCTGCGTTCCCACCAGCCGTCCGGCAGGCTCGCGTACTCGGCGGGCCGGGCCGGCGGGTATACCAGCAGCGACAGCAGTTCGTCGACCGGCAGCTGCCCGAGCGGCATGGCGTGGTCGTACGCGGCGACCGGGTGCGGCCAACTCGGCGCGGTGACGCCGGTCAGCAGCTCGACGCTGGCCGCGGCCGGCGGCGGTACGGCCGGGGACGCGTTCATCCCGTCGTAGCGCCACAGTTCGCGGCCCGGGCGCAGCGGCGTCACCATGTCGGCCGGCGGCGGTCCGGCGATATCGGTCGACAGGCCCGGACACTCCCGGCGCAGCAACGCCAGCGCGCTGGGTACCTCCAGTGCCGACAGCGACATGCTGATCCCGTTGCCCCGGTCGTCCCGGGGGATCTGGCTGAGCACGTTCACGCACGCCTCGGTCGGCCCGGCCGGCATGCCGAGCCAGTACTGGCCGCGGCAGCTGTCCTCCAGGTCGCTGTGCTCGTGGCTGTCGATCGGGAACTCGCGCGTGAAGTCGACGAGTGCGACCAGGTGGTTGGCGTCGCCGTCGCGCAGGTACCGCAACCGGTGCACGGTGTGCACGACGCAGTCGTACGACGGGTCGACGCTCATGGCCTCTTCGACCAGCGCCAGGGCCTCGTCGAGCCGGTCGAACTCGGTGAGCCAGTTCGCCATGTCCGCGCAGATGTCCAGGTCGAGCGGGTACCGCGCGCGGGCCTCGCGCATCACCTCCAACGCCTTGTCGAGCTGGCCGTCGGCCTTGAGCGCGTACGCGTACCAGACCGCGGTGAGTTTGCTGAAGTCCAGTGCGACGGCCCGCTCCCCCCAGCGCACAGCGAGCTTCGTCTCGCCGAACCGGCGGCCGACACCGGCCGCGGCACCGTGCAGCAGCGCGTGGTCCGGGTGCGCGTCGACCGCCCGCCGGGCCAGGTCCAGGTAGACGTCGTTGGCCCGGCGGACCGCTTCGGGTACCGGGTCGGTGAGGCTGCGCATGGTCGTGACGAACACCCGTACCAGCGAGTCCGGGTCGATCGCGCGCAGGTCGGCGGCCCGTACCCAGGACACGTCGGCCCACGGCTTGCCGGGGTCGTGGGCCGTGCTCTCGGCGAGCAGAGCCAGCGCCTGACCGGGGTCGGTCGGCGCGAGCAGGTGGGCGTGGGCCACCACGGTTCCGATGTAGGCCGGCGCGCCGAGTGGAAACAGGCTCAGCCCGCCGTCGGGGCACCGGGTCGACAGCGCGGCGAGCAGTTCATGGACCTCCGGAAGGTCGGGCGCGTGACCGATCGCGCCGCCGAGATGGTTGGCGGCGTGGTGCAGGTCGTCCTCGGCGAGGGCGATGCGGGCGAGGGAGAGTTCGCCGTGTGCTTCCTCGACGGGCGTCTGAGCTTCGTCTGCCATCCGGGCAACCTAGAACAGCCTTGGCGCGCTTGGGAAGGTACGTCCGGCGCGAAGTGCTCGCCGGTCGCGCCGGGCCGACGGAAACCGGGCCGGCGGAAACCGGGCCGGCGGAAACCGGGCTGACGGAAGCCGCGGCGGCTGGCGGGCACCTCGAGATCGGTGACCGTCCACAAGGGACATCGGGTCGATCCGGGTTGGAGGAGGCCGGTCAGGCGGGTCGCCGGTGCACCCCGTGCCACCAGGTGAGCGCGAGCTCCCGGGCGGCCGCCTCGTCTCCGCTGCCGTCGTCGGTCGCCACGTGGTGGGCCAGGAAACGGTCGCCGCCCAGGACGATGAGTCGGGCGGCGGTGGCCGCGTCGATGTCGGCGCGGGTCCGGCCGGCTTCCTGCTCGGCGACGAGTACCTCGGCTGTGCGGTTCAGGAACCGGTCGAGCCTCGAACTCCAGAACTGCCGCACCGTCGCGTCGTACGACGAGACTTCGTTGACCGCCTTCAGCACCTCCGCGTGCTGCCGGTACAGCTTGATGACCTCGCGGAAGACGTCGATCAGGCGCTGCGGGTCGTCCGGCTGCCCGGTCGGCTGCCAGCGCACGACGAGATCGAAGGCCGTCGTCTGCATCGTGTTGGCCAGCCGCATCAGCAGCTGCGACTTGTCGCTGAAGTGGGTGTAGAAGGTCGACCGCGCGACGCCCGCCTCGGCCGCGATCCGCTGGACGCCGAGGTCGGTGAAGCTGGCGCCGTCGCGGAGGAGCCGTTCGGTCGCGGCCAGGATCTGCGCCTCGACCGAGGCACGGCGGGCGGGATCCGGACTGCGGCGCCGGGTGACCGATGGCATACCCGAATCCTAGAGCCGCTCTCCGGGCCGGCCGCGCACGTCCTGAGCAGGCCCTCCTGTCGCGCTAGCATTGCTCCGGACACAGTGTCCGGCACTATGTCCGGCAGAAGTCGAGCCGGTGAACGTGCGGAAAAAGCGGCAAAGGGAGCCAAGAGTGAAATACCGCTTGTTGGGTCGGACCGGAGTGTGGGTCTCCGAGCTGTCCCTGGGTGCGATGACCTTCGGGGGCGCGGATCACCCTCTCTGGGGCGGCATCGGGGGTCTCGGCCAGCAGGATGTCGACCGGCTGGTCGGCGCGGCGCTGGACGCGGGGGTCAACTTCGTGGACACCGCCAACGTGTACGCCGACGGCCAGAGCGAGGAGCTGCTCGGCAAGGCCCTGGGCAAGCGGCGGCGGGACGTCGTACTGGCCACGAAGGTGATGGGCGTGATGGGACCAGGCCCCAACCAGCTCGGCCTGTCCCGGCTGCACATGATGCAGGAGTTGGAGGACAGCCTGCGCCGGCTGGGCACCGACCACATCGACCTGTACCAGATCCACAACTTCGACCACCTCACCCCGCTGGACGAGGTGCTCCGCGCCCTGGACGACGCGGTGACCCAGGGCAAGGTCCGGTACATCGGCTGCGCCAACCTGGCCGCCTGGCAGATCAGCAGGGCTCAGGGCATCGCCGCGCTGCACGGACTGAACGGCTTCGTCGCCACCCAGGAGTACTACTCGCTGGTCGGGCGCGACGTGGAGCGCGACATCGTGCCGATGGTCGAGGCCGAGGGACTGGCTCTGACCGTGTGGAGCCCACTGGCGGGCGGCTTCCTCGCCGGCAAGACGGACGCCGCGGGCGCCTTCACCGAGGGGCGGCAGTCGGATCAGAACCTGTCCGGGTTCCTGCCGACCGACCGGAAGGCCGGGGCGGCCGTGCTCGACGTGCTCCGCGCCGTCGCTGCCCGCCACGAGGCGAGCCCGGCGCGGGTCGCGCTGGCCTGGCTACTGGCCCAGCGCGGGGTCACCAGCGTCATCGTCGGAGCCCGCAGGCTCGACCAGCTCACCGACAACCTCGCTGCCAGCGAGCTGGCCCTGACCGACCGGGACCTCGCCGAACTCGACGAGGTGAGCAAGCCGCCGATGGCGTACCCGAACTGGATCCAGGACCAGTTCCGGCCGGCCCGAATCCCTGGCTGAGGACCGGTACGCCCACGGCCCCGCTGGATCACTGCCCGGCGGCCAACCATTCGGCGAATGAGGTGGTACCGCGTACGTCCGGTGACGGCTCGGTCGCGGCGCCGGCGCGCAGCGTCCGGCCGAGCCGTCCCGGCATCGGTACCGGTACCAGCAGGGCCCGCCGGCCGGTGACCGACCGCCAGGTACGGGCCAGCTCCCGGACACCCGTCGCCACCGGGCCGGCCACGTCGATCCGGCCTCGCAGCGCGGGGCCCTCCGCCACGTCGGCGACCGCCCGGGCCGCCTCGACGGCCGCGATGGTCTGGAGGACGGCGCGTGGCACCGGCAGCGTCCGCCACCGCCCGCCCAAGGTGAACACGGTGGCGACCAGTTCGTGGAACTGGGTGGCGCGCACCACGCTCCACGGCACCGGGCCGGCCTCCACCACCCGTTCCTGGGCGACCTTCACCCGGTAGTACCCCATCGGCATCCGGTCACAGCCGACGATGGACACGCAGACGTGGTGACCGACGCCGGCCGCCCGCTCGGCGGCGAGCAGCCGGCGTGAGCCCTCGACCAGGACCTCGGCCGCTTTCTTGCGGGCGTTGCTGGCGTCGACCACGGCATCGCAGCCGACCAGTGCCGCCTCCAGCCCCTCCCCGGTGCGCAGGTCGACCCGGTACTCGCGCGACGAGCGGCTGAGTACCCGTACCTCGTGGCCCCGGGTACGCAGGTCCTCGGCGACGTACCGGCCCAGCGTCCCGGTGCCCCCGGCGATCGCGATTCTCATGCCCTATGGACGAGGCGGCGGGCCGCAGTGTGACGGGCGTGGGCCATCAGATCGCCTCGAGGCTGGGCTCCGGGACGGCTTCCGCCTCCACCGCCACCGGCGCCGCCCGGCGCAGGGCGAACAGGCTCACCGGCACCCCGGCCGCCACGATGACCGCGCCGACGACCAGGGCGAGCTGGTACCCGCTCAGGAACCGGTCCAGCGCCGGCCCGGCGGCGGAGTTCTCCCGGGAGTTGACGATCGCGCCGAGCAGCGCGACACCCATCAGGCCGGCCACCTCGCGCGAGACGTTCAGGATCCCGGAGGCGATGCCCGAGCGCGCCGGCGGAAGTACGCCGATGACGACGTTGGTCAGCGGTACGAGCAGCCCGCCGCCCACGCCGAACAGCAGGAACCAGGGCAGCAGCGCCGGATACGTGGCGCCCGCCCCGAGCGTGGAGAGCACCCCGATGGACACCGCCATCAGCGCGAGTGCGACGGCGACCGTGCGGTTGACTCCGAGGCGCGCCTCGACGCGCGGCGCGAGGATCGCGAATACCGACATCACCAGCGCCATCGGAACGAAGCCCGCACCCGCCTCGGTGGGCGAGAAGCCGAGCACGTCCTGCAGGTAGATGGCGGTGTAGAAGTACGTCCCGAACACGCCGAACGCCCAGCCGCCCATCGCCACGAGGCCCCCGCTGAAGGCGCGGACGCGGAACACCGACAGGTCGACCATCGGATCCGCCGAGCGTGCCTCGATGGCGAGGAACGCCGCCGCGGCGACCGCGGCGACGGCGAACGCGCCGAGGATCGTGGCCGAGGTCCATCCGCGCCGCTCCCCCTCGATGAGCGCGAAGGTGACCGCGAACAGCGCCGCCGAGGAACTGACCAGCCCGGGCAGGTCCAACCTCCGCCTGCCGCGCTCGCCGTCCGGAGGGAGAGACAACCCGGCCAGCACCGCGGTGACGACCCCGATCGGCACGTTGACCAGGAAGATCCAGCCCCAGTCGACGTGCTGGCTGAGGTAGCCGCCGGCGAGCGGGCCGACGGCCAGTGCCAGGGCTCCCACCCCGCCCCAGATGCCGAAGGCCGCGGCACGTTCCCGCGGGTCGGGGAACAGCACCGGCAGCAGGGCCAGCGCCGTCGGGGTCAGCAGGGCCGCACCGACACCCTGCGCGGCGCGGGCACCGATCAGCATCTCCTGACTGCCGGCCAGGCCGGAGACCAGGGACGACACGGTGAAGACCGCCAGCCCGGCGAAGAACACAGACCGCTTGCCGACGATGTCGCCGAGCCGGCCGCCGGCCACCAGCAGCCCGGCGAACACCAGGATGTACGCGCTCACGATCCACTCCAGTCCGGAGATCGTGAGGTGCAGGTCGCGCTGGATCGACGGCAGCGCGACATTGACGACGTTGTTGTCCAGGTACGTCATGAACGTGGCGAGCGCGACCGCGACCAGCGCCCACCATCTCCGACTGTTGATCATCCCAGGCGTCCTCTCTGGCCCCCGTACAACGTACTTGTACGCAGTACATGTACTTCGTACATCTAACCTGTACGTTGTATAGTCGTCAAGTGGCGAACGAGCGGTTGACCCGGCAGACCGTCGCCGAGTGCGCGTTGCGGCTCGCCGACAGCGAGGGGCTGGAAGCGGTCACCATCCGGCGACTGGCTCAGGAGTTGGGCGTGTCGCCGATGGCGCCCTACTGGCACTTCAAGAACAAGGACGAGCTGCTGCTGGGCATGACCGACCACGCGCTCGCCCCGCTGCCGCCGATCGGTGAGGCCACCGACGGGTGGCAGCGACAGCTGCGCGGGATGATCGAGACCGTCATCGGCATCATGCGCGAGCACCCGAGCCTGGCCGCCCTGCTGCAGAACATCGACGCGAAGAAGGCCGCGAGCTTCGCCCGCGCCACCAACGACACCCTGGAACTGCTCGCCCGCGCCGGACTCGGGCTGCAGGAGAGCTACTGGGTCGCGATGCAGCTGTTGCAGGGCATCACCGGCCTGATCGCGACGCGGCCCGAACACCACGCGTCGGTGACACCGGAACAGGCCGCCGAGTCCCGGCGGCAGGCCCGCCTGACGATGGAGGCACTGTCGCCCTGCGAGTACCCGATGGTGGTGGCGTACGCGCGGACGCTGGAGGAGGAGCCGGACCCGGAGCGGTACTACGCCTTCGGTGTCGACCTGATCATGGGCGGCATCGAGGCGATCGCGGCCCGCTACGGCACGGCGTCGCCCTGAGGTCCACAGTGGACGATCAGGGCCTGATCGACTGGATCGGCAGGATCGGCTCGAACCCGGTTTCCGCGCAGACCCGGTCGATCCCCTCCGCCGGGTACGGTTCGGTCCGGCGCTGGCCGTACAGCGTCCAGTAGAAGTCGTTCATCAGCACGGCGACCGGTGCGTACCGGGTGACGATGGCCGCTATTCCGGGCGGAATCCCTTGCGCCGTACCGGTTTGCGCGCACCGGCGGACGTACTCGTTGCGCGGCCCCGGATCCCGCAGCCCGAGCAGCCCGGTCACCAACCAGTTCACCAGCTGGGTGACCGCGTAGCACCCGTCGTGCGTGCGGTTCCTCGCGACGAAGTCGCGCTCGTCGGCCGACAACTGAAAGTCCGGTGACGTGGCGAGGCCGAAGTCGGCGAGGTAGAGCCGACGGCCGTCGGTGAGGATGTTGCCGAAGTGGGCGTCGAAGTGCAGCAGTCCGTGGGAGTTCAGGAACGAGACGTCGGTGCGCAGGTGCCGCTCGACCATGGCGGCCGCCGCGCGGATGGCCTCGGGGTCGCCACCGGACAGCTCCGCCTTCAGCCAGTCGCGCAGGTTGCCGGGAAACCGTTCCAGGAACAGCACGACGCTGGCCGACGCGCCGGCCACCGCCGCGAACCGTTCGCGGATGGCCGACGAACCGTGCCAGAACTCGACCATCCGCTCCCGCTCCGCCCGATCCTCCGCGCTCGGTTCCCGGGCCGGCGGCCCGGGCAACACCCGCCAGTGGTACATCAGCGGAAAACCGTCGCACTGCCCGGTGAGCACCCAGCCGGTGGTCATCAGGTTCGCGGCGACCTCGCGCCACACACCGAAGCCCGGCGCGCCCGGGCCCACACCGTACTGGCAGAAGGCGGGCAGCCCGAACAGGTTCGCCGTGGACAGCACGTTCTCCGGGCGCCGCTCCAGGTCGGTCAGCGGGATCCGCTTCGCGAAGACCGGTACCCCCTCGACGGCCAGCGCGACGGAGGTGCCACCGATTCCGGTCGCGATGACCGGGGCCGCGTCCACGAGTTCGGCCAGGCGCCGATCGGTCAGCGTCGCCAGCGCGGCGGAGACGGCCCGGTACCGGGACGGCCGGTCAGACGCTGACGACATCCGCGACCACGGCCGCTATGTTGTCGGGCGCACCGGCCGCGTACGCCAGCTCGATCAGCCCACCCAGTACCGACTCCGGGTCGCCGCCGCCGGTCAGCGCGGTGCGCAACGCCTCCTCCGGTACCACGCCGGACAGCCCGTCCGAGCACAGCAGGTACCGGTCGCCGGCCGCGGCCTCGTGCATCGACAGGTCCGGGCGGCACCCGCCGGTACCGGTCAGCGCGCGGACCAGCAGCGAGCGCTGCGGGTGCGACAGGGCCTCGTCCGGGCTCAGCCGCCCCTCGTCGATCAGCGACTGCACGTACGTGTGGTCGTGGGTGATCTGGAACAGCTCCCCGTCGCGCAGCAGGTACGCCCGGGTGTCGCCGACGTGCACTAGGGCGAGCCGGGAACCCGACCACAGCATCGCGGTGAGCGTGGTGACCGCCTCACCGGAGGGCGTCGACTCGGCGATGCCGCGCACCGCCCGTTCGGCCTCGTCGACCGCCCCGGCGAGCGCGTTCAACAGCTCCCCGGCCGGTACCGTCGTGGTCTCCAGCGGTTTGAGGGCGTCCACCACCGCGGCGCTGGCCCGGTCCCCGCCCGCTCCGCGCATCCCGTCGGCGACGGCCAGCAGCCGCCCGCCCGCGTACGCGGTGTCTTCGTTGCTCGTGCGCACCGACCCCTGCTCCGACCGTGCCGCGTAACGGATGCCCAGTGTGGCGTTCGCCTCTTCCATGGCGCTGCCCCTTCCCGAGAGATATCCGACGAGGAAGGTGGCCAGCTGCCCGCGCGCTTCGGTGTCCGCGACGACCCGCTCCCAGTACCGCCGCACCGCCTCGGCGGCGGCGGCCGGCTCCAGTTCGCACACCTCACGGATGCGCGCCAGCGGCATCCCGAGCCGTCGCAGCCAGGCGATCAGCCTGGCCCGCTCCAACTGTGCCGGATCGTAGAACCGGTACCCGGACTCCCGATCCACCGCGGCGGGCCGCAGCAACTCGAGTTCGTCGTACAGCCGCAGAGCCTTCGGCGACAGTCGCGCGACCCTGGCGAACGCTCCGATCGTCAGCAGTTCCACGCCCACCGCCCCACTGGTGCCCTCCTCGTGCGACCAATCTGGCCCGGCGCGTCTCACGCCGCGCGACGACGACCCAGATCAGTCGTGCGACCAATCTGACTTCGGCGCGTCTGACGCCTCGCCACGACCCAGATCAGTCGCCGGCCAATCGACCGGCACAGGTGATGGTGCGGCTTGCCCCAGGGGGAAGGTCCAGCGCCCAAGGTTAGATGCTGACCCGGTCGCGCTGAGTGACGCGCGTCACGGCCGTCGCGGCGAGCAGCGCGACCGCGCCCAGGACGAGCAGCCGGACGCCCAGCACGTTGGCCAGGTGTACCCCGGCGAGCACCGGCTGCGGCGCGATCCCGGCGACGACCACCACCGCCACGACCGCCCAGAACAGCCCGGGACGCACCGGTACCGGTGGCGACACCCCGTGCCACGCGACGATCAGGCGCCGCCGGCCGATGTACCAGGCGAACCCCACCGCGATCAGCGCCCCGACGACGGTCGAGGCGAGCTGGAGGACCGCCCACCACGGCTGGCCGTCGACCGCGATCCGGTCCAGGGGGTGCAGCGACCACAGGCGTCCCGGGCGGGCGTGCGTGAACGAGTCCCAGACGACGTGCGTGAGTGCCCCGACGAACGCGGAGCCCACGGTGACGTACCACCGGTGCCGGACCTGGCCGAGTACGCCGTAGTCGCGCAGCGCGAAGCCACCTCGGTTCGGCAGGTGGGCCGCGGTCGCCGGGGCCGCCCAGCGGGCGATCCGGGTGCCGATCAGAGTCACCGGTACGCAGAACCACACCAGCGCCAGCCAGGTGTGCGCGTTGAACCACACGTACGGGTACACCAGGTACGGCAGGTCGGGTGATGTCGAGCCGATGACCAGCGCGACGCCGTCCCACCTGCTCGGGGCGGCGAGTTTGATGGGCAGCACCGCGGCGGCGTGCGAAGGAAACGTCAGCGGCACCAGGTCACCGTAGCGGTCGCGTCGCACCGCGTGGCGCGCTTGGCCTTCCCTTCGACCGGTCGGGCCGACACACTGGGCCGTGTGGTGCCGGATATCGCCGGCTCGGTGGGCGCGTGACCGGTTTGCGCATGACAGGGTGAACAGTCGGAGCAGGGGATCGGGACGGGAGTGGTCGTGGCGGATCAACCGGATTGGGTACCCGAGGGTCTGGACGTGACCGTGCCGAACGCGGCGCGGGTGTACGACTGTGCGTTGGGCGGCTACCACAACTTCGGCGTGGACCGGGAGTTCAAGGATCTGGCGGAGAAGGCATGGCCCGGGATCAGCCAGCTCGCCTACGCCAACCGCGCGTTCCTGGGTCGGGTCGTGCAGTGGCTGGTCGAGTCCGG
The DNA here is from genome assembly GCF_016862975.1 of Rugosimonospora africana. Lineage (GTDB taxonomy): Bacteria > Actinomycetota > Actinomycetes > Mycobacteriales > Micromonosporaceae > Rugosimonospora > Rugosimonospora africana. Next base: position 68,551 of record NZ_BONZ01000049.1, on the reverse strand, counting down.
GATACGTCAGTTCCTTGACATCGGGTCGGGCATCCCCACGCTGGGCAACGTCCACGAGGTCGCTCAGGAGATCGCACCCGAGTCCCGGGTGGTCTATGTCGACATCGATCCGGTGGCCGTGTCACACAGCCGGGCGATCCTCACCGGCAACCCGTACGCCGACGCGATCCAGGGCGACCTGCGCCGGCCCGAGGAGATCCTGTACCACCCGCAGGTACTGGAGCTGCTGGACTTCTCCCAGCCGGTCGCGGTGCTGATGATCGCCGTACTGCACTTCATCTCCGACGACGCCGATCCGCCGGGGATCGTCACGAAGATCGCCGAGCCGCTGGTGTCCGGCAGTTACCTGGCGCTGTCACACGGTACGCAGGCCGGCAGGATGAGCGGCGAACAGGAGGAGGTCCGCCAGCTCTACAACCGGACCCCCACCCCGTTCTTCGTGCGCAGCCCGGAGCAGCTCGCCGACGCGCTGGCCGGCCTCGACATCGTGGAGCCGGGGATCGTGGCGATCACCGACTGGCACCCCGATCCGGAGGAGGCCGGCGAACCCCGCCAACCCGCCGCACTGGGCGTGGTCGCCCGCAAGCCATAGGTCGACCGGTCTGGGTCGCGGCGCGGCGCAGACGCGCCGAGCCAGACTGGTCGAAGACCGGTCTGGGTCGCCGTGCGGTTGCGGACGCGCCGAGCCAGACTGGTCGAAGACCGGTCCGGGTCGCGGCGCGGTGCCGGACGCGCCGGGCCATAGACCAGTGCCGACGCGAGGGCCATAATCGGCGGCTGGGGCGTCGCCGGATGACGGCGTGTCTGTCCAGTGAAGGGCGTGACATGGGAAGGTCGGGCAACGACCCGAACGGGCGGCGGGCAACCGTCGCCGATCCCGCAGTCGCCGATCCCGCCGTCGCCGGCCCCGCAGTCCCCGGCCCCGCCGTCGCCGTCGCCGTCGCCGATCCTGCCATCGCCGGCCCCGCGGTCCCCGGCCCCGCGGTCGTCGATCCGGCCGTTGCCGCGTTCGCCAGGGAGTGGCTCGACGAGATCGGTCGGGTCCACTACGTCGTCCGCCGGGGCGGCCGTGCCCGCATGGTGCTGGAGCGGCTGACCGCGACGCTGTCCGCCCTGGTGACCGACGAGTCGTGGCAGGCCCCCGCCGCCCGGGCGGTCGGGGCGGAGCTGTTCGCCACGAACATCTCCGACCCGGACGCGCTGTCCCGCAGCATCGATCTGCTCCGCGAGCGGCTGCTCCCCCGGCTGGGCATCACCGACCCTCGGGCGCCGGACCGGTTGGCACGGGTACTGGCCCAGGTCAACGCCGGCTTCATCGAGGCGTTGCGGGAACAGGCCCAGCGTGCCGGCGAGGACATCAACCGGGCCGAGCGCGAAGCGTGGCGGGAGAAACAGCAACGGCTCCAAGCTCAGCTGCACCACGCGCTGTCACACGATCCGCTGACCGGCCTGCCCAACCGGGAGAGCCTCGTCCAGCGGCTGCGTGAGGCTCTCGACGGGCCGTCGACCGGGCGCCGGCTCGGTGTGTGCGTACTCAAGCTAGAACGGTTCGAGCAGCTCGAACACAGCCTCGGTTCGCGCAAGGGCGACCAGTTGCTGCTGGCCGTGGCCCGGGCGCTGCGCGGTCTGGCCGTGGCGGGCGGGTATTTCCTGGCACACCTGAACCGCGACGAGTTCGTGTTCGTCGTGGAGGGCAGCACCGCCGAGGACGATGTCGCCAAGGTGGCGGATCTGGCGCTGCGTACCCTGCCCGACGCGTACCGGATCGACCATCACGAGATTCCGGTGTCCGGCAAGGCCGGCATCGTCGAGCACGGCACGGCGGGCGCCGACGCGAACGAGCTGCTGCGCCGGGCGCGGATGGCACTGGGCTGGGCGATGGCCGAGCGGCACAGCCAGGTCGCTCCGTTTGACCCGGCCCGCAGCGCCGAAGACGTGTTGCGCCACGAACTGTCCGGCGACATGCCGCGGGCCCGGAGGCGCGGTGAGTTCACGCTGGCGTACCAGCCGCTGGTACGCCTGCGCGACGGCGCGGTCATCGGGATGGAAGCGCTGGCCCGGTGGACCCATCCGGTACACGGCCCGGTCCCGCCCAACCGGTTCATCCCGCTGGCGGTCGACACCGGCCTGATCATGTCGCTGGGACAGGACCTGCTGGAGCAGGCGTGCCGGCAGGCTACCCGGTGGAGCCGGCTGGCACCGCACCCGCCGATGGTCAGCGTGAACCTCGCCGTCGCGCAGCTCCAGCAGCCCAGCCTGCCCGCCCTGGTCGAGGCGACCCTGGACCGCACCGGCCTGCGGCCCGACCGCCTCCAACTGGAGATCACCGAAGACGACCTCATCCGGCCGCACGACGGCATCGTGGAGACCCTGTGCGCCCTGGCCGACCTGGGGGTGCGGCTGGTACTCGACGACTGCGGCACCGGTCACTCCAGCCTGGCGATGCTCGGTACCCTGCCGATCCACGGCGTGAAGCTGGCCGCCGGCTTCCTGACCGGCATCGACCCGGAGACGCCCGCGCTGCGCTCCAACGCGCGGATGCTGCCCACCCTGATCCGGATGGCCCACGACCTGAACCTCGACATCACCGCCGAGGGCATCGACGAGCCGCACCAGGTAGACCGGCTGGCCGCGCTCGGCTGCGACATCGGGCAGGGGTACCAGTTGGGCCGCCCACTCCCACCCGGCGAGACCGCCCGGCTGGTCGCCGAGTCCCGCGACCGCCGCGGCGCGGATCACTCCACGGTCGTGCCGCGCCCCAGGTAGAGGATCGAGCCGGCGTCCGGCACGTCGATCTCGGTGAACCCGAGCCGGTCGTAGAACTTGCACGCGTTGACGTTGCTTCTGCTCGTGCTGAGATGCACCCGGGGCACGCCGGCCGTGCGCAGGCTGTCCAGGAAGCGGTGCATCAGGGCCCGGCCCCAGCCCTTGCCCTGCCAGTCGGGCAACAGGTCGATGTGCAGGTGGGCGGGGTAGTCGGACAGCAGCGCGGGGACGAGCATCCGTTCCGGCCGGTAGTGCCGCGACAGCATGACGTCGTCCCGGGTCACCGGCGGGTCCGGCGGTACCGGGCGCCGGTGCGCGACGCGCGGGATCCACTCCTGCCGGTACCAGCGGACGAAGTCCGCGGTGTCGGCGACCCCGACGATGTACCCGACCGCCGCACCGGTGCCGTCGTCGACCACGAAGCAGTGCTGCGGCTCACGCTCCGCGTACGGGACCGCGAAGATGTCACCGACCAGGGTGTCGGACAGGTACTGGCCCCGGGCGTCGGCGCCTGTGTCGGCGGTACGGAGGCAGATGTCGTACAGCGCGTCGCGATCGGACGGCTCCACCGGGCGTACCCGGACCGTCCCGGCCCCGTTACTCTCGGGCATCGCGTTCCCCCTTCATCGTTCCGACGCGAGCCCCGCCACCGTACAGATTTCCTCCACCTCGGAAGCCACAGGGCCCATCGGAGGCGGCAGCCAACCGCGTGGACACCGGCCACGTGGCACGCGACGATGGCGGGATGCCAGAGGCGGCCCGCACCGTTCCCGAACTGATCGCCGAGGCGCTGTCCGCCACTCAGGACGGCGACGAGGACCGGCGCTGGCGCGCCGTCGACGACCTGCGCGCGCACGGTGACGCGTGGCACGCCGCGCGGCAGCTGTGTCGCAGCCCGGAGCCCGCGCGCCGGGAGCTGGGCGTGGACGTCCTCGCGCGGCTACGCACCGACCCGACTCGACCGGCCGGGGAGGGACCGTCCCCCGAGAGCGTGGTCACGGTCCTGCTCGACCTGGTCAACGGCGAGCGGGATCCGGGCGTACTGCGCGCCGTGGCGACCGGTCTCGGGCACCTGCGGGATCCCCGCGCGGTCGGTCCGCTGAGCCGGCTGCGCGCGCACCCGGACGCCGAGGTGCGCGGTGCCGTCGTCTTCGGCCTGCTCGGCCGGCCGGAGCGGGAAGCCCTCGACACCCTCATCGAACTGTCGGCCGACCAGGACCCGTACGTGCGTGACTGGGCGACCTTCGGGCTGGCCCGGCGCAGCGACGCCGACTTCGCCGAACTGCGCGACGCGCTCGCGGCCCGGCTGCGGGATCCGGACCCGGACGCCCGCGCGGAAGCCGTCCACGGACTGGCCACCCGGGGCGACGCGCGGGCGACCGGACCGCTGCTCGACGCGCTCGACGGGCAGTGGAACGAAAGCGATCCGTCCGTCATCGAGGAGGCGTTGTCGGCCCTGGCGGCTGCGACCGGCGACCCGCGGCTGACCGCCCTCGCAGCGGAGCGGGCGGCGGATCCCGACCGGGACTGATCGGAACCCATGGCGAGCGCGAAGCGGTGCCACCGGTCCCAGCCGGAACGGCGTGACCGCACGGAAACGAGGCAGACCCGTCACGGCGAGAGCGACGACCGCGAGCGCGGCGGAGACGGCCAACTGCCCCTCGTTTGGCCATGACATGCTTGCCGCCCGCAACGGCCCGGCCGACTGACCGCGGCCCGGCCGCGTTACGCGCCGGCCGCCGGGGGCTCGGTTGCCCGGTGCCGGTCGGCGGCCTGCTGGACCCGCTCCAGGTGGCGCGTCCACCACTCGGCGTCGCCGATGTCGGCGTGGTCCCGACCCGCCCGACCGTCGATCGTCTCGCGGACGATGTCGGCGTGCCCCGCGTGTTGCGCGGTCTCGGCGACGACCCGGGTGAGCAGTGACCCGAGTGTCGTCTCCCGGCGGTCTTCCGGCCACCACGGCACGGTCGCCGGAGCCTCCAGCCCCAACTCTCCGATCGACCGGTCGGAGTGCTGCCACGCCGTGCGGTAGAGCGCGACCAACTCCTCGCGGGTCTGCTCGGCGGTGGCCCACATGTCGGCGCTGTCCCAGATTGACTCGTCTTCGACCCAGGGCAGCCGCACCGGGGACGGGCGGCCCACGCAGTCCCCGAGATAGCTCAGCTCGACGCCGGCGAGGTGCTTGACGAGCCCCAGCAGATTGGTGGCGCTGGGCGTCATCGGCCGCCGGATGTCGTATTCGCTCAGGCCGTCGAGGGACGCGAGGACGTTTTCCCGGGACTGCTGAAGGTATCGATGCAGGTCGGCCGCGATGCCGGTGCCGACCGTGGGCGGTGGAGTCATGGCGCGAGGCTAGCGGCGACCACCGACAGAACCGGTCAGAGCTGGATCTCGTACCGGATGAAGCCCCGGTTCACCGCGACCGCGTCGTACAGCCGGCGGGCGGTGGCGTTGGTCTCCTGGGTCGACCAGTAGACCCGGCCGCAACCCCGGTCCCGTGCCCACTCGGTCACCGCCGCGATCAGCGCCCGGCCCACCCCGCTGCCGCGCGCCTGCGGCGCGGTGAACAGATCCTGCAGGTAACACACGTCGGCCGAGGTCGTGCTGGCATGGACGAGAAAGTGCGTGATGCCGACCAGCCGGCCGTCGAGCTTCGCACCGAGCGCGTGCATCCGGGTGTCCCGTTGAAACTCGGCCCAGGCCCGGTCGAACAGCTCGGCTGAAGCCGTGCGGCCGTAGAACTCGTTGTAGCCGCCGAACAACAGCTCCCAGTCCGCGCGATCGTCCGGGATGAGCTTGCCGATACTGAGCATGCGCAGACCCTATCCCCGCACCGGTCAGGCGCCGATGGCCAGCCGTACGGTGACCGCGTCGCCCTCGTCGAGCCGTTCGGCCTTCCGCACCGCCGCCTTGACGGGCACCAGGTATCGCCCGTCCTTGGGAAACAGGGACGTGGTCCAGCGGGTCTCCCCGATCCGGGCCGTGACCGGGATCACGCCCCAGCCATAGGTCACGGCTTTGGCGATCTTCGCCAGCTCGTGGCACTCCTCGTCCGGCATGATGACGAAGTACCACGGCGCCGGTCCCCTCCAGTACACGATCTCGCCGCTGAACGTAAGGTCCACCGGGTCAGGATAGGGCCCCGGGGGGCGACGTCGGGTTTGGTGAAGCGGGCCACCAGATCCGGATCGGCGAAGAGGGTGATCCGGGCGATCCCGTCCGTGGCCATGGTGAGCACTGCGATGCCGAACGGCTCTCCGCCCACCCAGGCCGCGACCGCCGGCTGCCCGTTCGCATCGATCGGTACCATCCGCCACGCTCCGGCGTCGCCCATCGACGGGGCCGCGAACGCGACACACGCCACCTTTCCCGCAAACCAGGTCTTCGACGGCACGCCTTCCAGAGTGGCGTCCGCGCGCAGTACGCGCTCGAACTCCACCGGATCGGAACGTTCCCACGCCGCCATATACTGCTCGAGCAGTTCGCGGGCGCGCCGCTCGGTCGGCTCGCGCACGTCTTCGCGAGTCGGCGACACTTCGTTCAACCGGCCACGGGCCCGCTGAAGCGCACTCTTGACCGCCGGCACGGAGGTCTCGAGTATCCGCGCGGCTTCGGCCGCGGAGAACTTCAGCACGTCGCGCAGGAGCAGAACCGCCCGCTGCTGGGGAGGCAGGTACTGCAACCCCGCGATGAAGGCGAGTCGCACCCCCTCCCGGGCGACGACTTCCGCGGCCGGGTCGGCCACCAGCGACGTGGGGATCGGCTGGATCCAGGTCTCCGGACCGGCGACCTCCGACGGTGCGGACGGGTCGCTCGACGGAGCGCCGAGCCCGGACGGCAGGGCCCGGCGGCGACGGCCCTCGATCGCGCTGAGGCAGGTGTTGGTGGCAATGCGGTACAGCCACACGCGCACCGATGAGCGGTTCTCGAAGGTCTCCCGGCTACGCCAGGCCCGCAGGCAGGTCTCCTGGACCGCGTCCTCCGCCTCGTCCCAGGAGCCCAGCATCCGGTACGCGTGCGCGAGCAGGCCGCGCCGCTCCCGTTGGACCTGGTCGGTCAGGGACTCAGTCTCGGTCGCGTCCACCCGGCAATCCTCCCGATCGCGTCGTCACATTCTTACCGTGCAGACCTCGGCGGGACGGAAAAGGAATCGGTGCGCCGCGGTCGCCCGTCAGGCGCGGGCGAACCCGCGCTCCTGCACGGTCCAGGTGTTGCCGTCCGGGTCCGCGAAGTCGATGAAGCTAGCGTAGTCGCGCCGGTCCGGGTCGGCTCCGGGCGCGTAGTCGCCCTGCCAGTCACCGACCGAGGTCTTGTGCCGGATCGGGCCGACCGCCAGCCCGCGCCCGGTCAGCTCGCGGTGCGCGGCCTCGATATCGGTCACGACCAGACAGGTGGTACGGACGGATCCCGGTGTCGCGTCGGTGAGTCCGACGCCGAACTGGACCGAACACGACGATCCCGGCGGAGTCAGCTGCACGACGCGGAATTCGCTGTGGGGCCGGTAGTCGACATCCAGGACGAAGCCGGCCTGTTCGGTGTAGAACCGCACCGCTCGGTCGACATCGCTGACAGGCAGCGTGATGACTTCGACGCGGTACTCCATCAGGCACCGATCCCGAATCGATGGGCCACCCGCTGAAGGATTCGGCCGACCGCACGGGCGACGGACGGCGCGGGCGTGGCGGGAACGTAGATGGCCGGTACCAGACCGAGCGCCGGAGTCAGCCTCGCGGTCGAATCGATCAGTGGGGAACTGGCCGAGCCTGGGTTGTTCACTGATTTCTCCATTCCTAGACGAGGGGTTCGCCGCCGTCGATGCTGAGCGAGACGCCGGTCATGAAGGTGTTGGTCAGCGCGAACATCACGGCGTCGGCGATGTCATCGGAGTTGCCGATGCGGCGCGCGGGGTTGCCCGCCTGACGGGCGGTGAACAGCTCGGCCTTCCTCGCCTCGCCGAGGCCGTCGTAGGCGCCGGTGTCGACGGTGCCAGGGGAGATCGCGTTGACCCGGATCGGGGCCAGTTCGACCGCGAGGGTGCGGGTCACCACGTCGACGGCTGCGTTGGTCGCGCCGACGGCGAGCATGCCGGCCGCCGGCTTGCGCGCGGACGAACCGGAGAACAGGACGAAGGATCCGTCCGCGGGCATGCGCGGCGCGAAGTGCTTGGCCAGGAACATCGGCCCGACGACCTTGACGCTGAAGGACATCAGCACGGTGTCGTGGTCGAGGTCTCCCACGGCGCCGCGGGCCCGGGCCGACGCGGTCGACACGACATGGTCGACCCGGCCGAGTCGCTCGGCCAGGGCAGCGATGCTGGCCTCGTCGGTGAGGTCGACCCGTTCGGCGCGGATAGCGGGGTCGTCGTAGGCCGCCGCGAGTGCCTGCTGGTCGCGTCCGGCCACGACCACGCTGCCGCCGGCCTTCCGGATGGACAGGGCGACCGCGCGGGCGATGCCGCTGGGGCGACCGATGACCAGGACGGTACGGCCGTTGAGGGACGCGGGCATGAGGATTCTCCGTTCGTATCGTGTGGTGTGGTCAGCGCCGGAGCAGTTCGTCCGGGTCGAGTCCCCGGTCGATTCCGTGCGGCGTCACGGCTTGGCCCGACTCCAGGGCCAACTTGGTGCCGTCGAGGTGCACGTCGATGAGGTCCGGCTCGAACGACACGAACCCGGACACCCGCGCCACCTCGGGCCACGCCTCGAGGTAGGACCAGGCGGCGCGCTTGCGCTGCCCGATGTCGTAGTAGCTGGCCAGGCCCTTGTACGGGCAGAAGGTCTGCCCGTCGACCGGCGCCAGCGCCGAGGAGTCGACGTCTTCGCGGGGCACGTACCAGCGCGGGGCGAAGCCCGACTCGTAGAGCACCACCGGGCGGTGTGTCTCGGCGACGATCCGGTCCCCGTCACGCACGACCAGGTGCCGTGAGCTGTGGCGGATGTCGTTGCGGTGGTACATGTCGGCCGCGTGGCCCACGATGCGGTCGTCCTCCTCGTAGAAGGCGTCCATCGCGCGCCACGCGAACGCGACCCGGTCCCGCAGGACGGCCGCGTGCTCCGGGAGGTCGGTGTACTGCCAGGCGGCCCGTTGTGCCTGCGCGCCGCCGGCCCGTTGTGCCTGCGCGCCGCCGGCCCGTTGCGCCCCCGCGTCGCCGGCCCGTTGTGCCCGCGCGTCACCGGCGCGGACGGTGAACCACGCCGTCGGCCCGAGTTCCCGGTGGGTCGTGGTGCGCTCCTCCGGCACCAGGACACCGGGACGCACCTCGGCCAGCGGGAAGTACGCCACCGGGTAGTGGCCCGGTTCGTGCAGCAGCACGACATCTTCGCTGTCGGCCACCCACTGGTCGCCGAACCGCACCCGCATCCGCCGGCGCAGCGGCTCCGCGAACAGCAGCCGCTCGGGGAGCGGCTCGGCCACCAGGAACTGCCCGACCGAACGGGTCGCCAGCGGCCCCTGCTGCCATGCCAGACCCATGACCCTTCCCTTCTGTCACCGACCCGAGGTCGACCGTCTAACTCTCAAAATCTCGTTTGGTGGTTAGACCACATCATGCGATGATGTAACCTGTCAAGTGTGAGTTTGGAGGTTAGATGTCAGCCATGATCGAAACCGACGAAACCCTGCTGCTCGACCTGCTGAACACCACGCCCGTGATCGACGGGTCACCCCGCGACGAGTTGGCCGATGCCAAGGCGGGCAAGGGTTGGCTGGCCGCTCATGGCCAACCGGACTCCGAGGACGAATGGCGGGCGCTGCTCGACGTACGCGCGGCGCTGCAGGGCATCGTGCGCGAAGGGGCGGCACCGGCCTCGGTCGCGCGCTTCGTCGACGGCGTGAGCTACCGGCCGTCCCCGGTCGGCGACGGGCTCACCTGGACCCTCGACGTACCCACCGGCCGCTCCGCGGCGGCCAGGGCCGTACTCGCCTGGGACGCGCTGCGGGTTTCCAACCCCGGGCGCCTGCGCCCGTGCGCCAACCCGGACTGCCGGCTGTTCCTGATCGACCACAGCAAGCCGAACAGCGCCCGCTGGTGCTCGATGGCGATCTGCGGCAACCGCATGAAGGCGCGGCGGCACTACCAGCGCACCCGCCAGACCCAGACCGATTGAGGAAGACACCACCGTGGCCCGCTTGCTGTCGCTCAACGTCGGCATGCCCAGAGACGTTTCCTGGCAAGGCAGAACCGTTCACACCGGCATCTTCAAGTACCCGGTCGACGGCCCGCGCATGGTACGCACGCTCAACGTCGACGGCGACGGGCAGGGCGACCTGAACGGTCACGGCGGCGAGATGCGCGCCGTGCTCGTCTACCAGCGGGAGTCCTACGACTTCTGGCGCCAGCGGCTCGGCCGGGACGACCTCGAATACGGCCAGTTCGGCGAAAACTTCACGGTCGACGGCCTGCCCGACGACGAGGTGCACATCGGTGACCGCTTCCGCATCGGCGATGCCGAGTTCGAGGTCAGCCAGCCACGGGTCACCTGTTTCCGGGTCGGGATGCGGCTGGGCGAGCCCGAGATGCCCGCGCTGCTGGTCAAGCACCACCGGCCGGGCTTCTACCTCCGGGTCATCACGGAAGGCCACGTCCAGGCCGGTGACCAGATCGTCCGTACCCGGGTAGGCCGGCACCGGTTGAGCGTCGCCGCCGTCGACGCCCTGCTGTACCTGCCCGATCGCGACACCGACCTGCTCCGCAGGGCCGTGGACATTCCGGCGCTGAGCCCGGGGTGGCAGGGATCGTTCCACGACCTGCTGGACGCCGCCGAGTCCGGGACACCCGGCACCGCACCACCGACCGGCGTCGAACCCGGCGGCTGGTCCGGCTTCCTACCGCTGCGCGTCGCACGGGTCGTACCCGAGACCCCGACCGTCACGTCGATCTACCTGGCGGCCCCCGACAACGCTCCACTCCCCCGGTCCCGGCCCGGCCAGTACCTCACCCTCCGCGTCACCGGTGCCGGCGACCCGGCGCCGGTACGCAGCTACTCGCTGTCCGCCGCGCCGTCGGATCGTGAGTACCGCATCAGCGTCAAACGCGAGACCCGCGGCGTGGTCAGCGACTACCTCCACGCCCACCTGCGTGCCGGCGCCGCGCTGGAGGTCGCCGCCCCGCGCGGCGACTTCGTCCTGCCCGACGACAACGACGCCACTCCGGTGATCCTGCTGTCCGCCGGCATCGGAGTGACCCCGGTCCTCGCGATGCTGCACGCACTCGCCACGTCCGGCACCGCTCGCGAGGTGTGGTGGCTGCACACCGCCCGGTCGGCCGCCGAGCATGCCTTCGCCGCCGAGGCGCATCGACTCCTGGACGGCCTCGCCAACGCCCGGGAACACGTCTACTACACCGCCCCGGACCCGGCGGCGAGCCCGGACCCGGCGGCGAGCCCGTCACCGGCGGCCGGGCCGGGCCGGCTCAACCACGAGACGCTGGCCGCGCTCGGCCTGCCCGCCACCGCGACGGCCTACCTGTGCGGGCCGGACCGGTTCATGACCGCGATGCGCGAGGCGCTCGTGAAGGTCGGGCTGGAACCCGATCGTGTCCACAGTGAACTGTTCGGCGCACTGCCGGCCATCAACCCCGGGCTCACCCGCGTCGCCCGCGCCGACCCGCACCCGCCGGCGGGAGCCGCCGGCAACGGACCCCGGATCACCTTCACCCGCAGCGGACTCACCGTGCCGTGGAGCGACGAGTACGGCAGCGTCCTCGAGTTCGCCGAAGCGTGCGACGTACCGACGCGCTGGTCCTGCCGGTCCGGGGTCTGCCACACCTGCCAGACCCCGGCGCTTTCCGGCACTGTCCGGTACGGGCCGGAGCCGCTGGAGCCCGCCGCACCCGGCACGGTGCTCGTCTGCTGCGCACGGCCCGAGACGGATCTGGTGCTGGACCTCTGATCCTCGGTTCGAGCATCGCGGGCCGGTCACTCCAGCAGCGCCCGGACCTCGACGCCACCGCGCCAGGTGGCCGGGTTGCGCTTGGCGATCTCCAGCGCGTGCTCGGGATCCCGGGCCTGCAGGATGTAGAACCCGGCGATGACCTCCTTCGCCTCGGTGAACGGGCCGTCGATGACGCGGGTGCCGCGTACCGCCATCGCCCCCGTACTCGGCTGCAGTGCGAAGCCCTGCACGACCTTCCCGCCGAGGCGCTCGGCCTCCTCCGCGTGCCGCATGTGCGCCTCCTGTTCCTCCGGAGGCATGTCCGCCACGTCGCCCGGGGCCGGCGTGTAGATGAGAATCGCGTACTGGGGCATGGTTGTTCCCTTCGAGTTGTTCGGTTGGATCTGCGTGGTAGTCAGCCGGCCAGGACTGCCGGCTCGGGCTCCTCGATTCGCGCGGACTCCTCAGTCTGCGCGGGGGACTGGCCCATCGCCGGTACCCGCCGGAGTGTCGCGGCCAGCAGCACCGCGATGCCGGCCAGCAGCGCGGCGCTGATCAGGGCGATGGTGTGCAGTCCGTGGACGAACGCCTGCTGTGCCGCGGCGCGCACCGCCGCGCCGAGCTGGCCGGGCAGGCCGTCCGCCGCTCGCATCGCGTCGAGCAGGGTGTCCCGGGCCGAGGCGGGCGCTCCGGCGGGCAGGCCGGCGGCGGCATCGGAGCGGTACACCGCGGCCATCACGCTGCCGAGTGCCGCGATGCCCAGTGCGTACCCGAATTCATTGCCGGTCTGCGCGAGCGCCGCCGCCGAACCGGCCCGCTCCGGCGGAGCCGAGCCCACGATCAGGTTGGTACCCAGAGTCACCAGCGGCCCGGTTCCGAGGGAGTTCACCGCGAAGCCGACGATCAGCAGCGCGGCTCCCGACGTACCCACCTGGGTCATCAACAGCAGACCGGCGATCGAGAGAAGCAGGCTGGCCGGCAGCAGCACGCCCGGACGGATCCGGCGGCCGAGCACCGGCGCGACCTGGAAGCTGATCATCGCCCCACACATGCCCGGCACCAACGCCAGACCGGATCGCAGCGGCGACAGGCCATCGACGGACTGGAAGGTCTGCGCGATGAAGACCATGGTGCCGCCCCCGAGCATCGAGTAGCCGAGCATGCTGCCCAGCAGGCTGGCGAACGCCCGGTCGGCGAACAGCCGCAGGTCCAGAAGTGGATCGGCCAGCCGGCGCTGGCGGCGCACGAACACCGCGCCGACCGCCAGCCCGACCACGACCAGGCCGACCGGCCTGGCGTGCCAGCCGTTCTGGGCCAACTCCTTCAGGCCGCCGATCACCGGCAGGATCGCGGCCAGCGACAGCGCGACGCTTGGCACGTCCAGCCGGCCGGCCGTGGCGTTGCGGTACTCCGGCAGCAGTACCGGACCGAGCACCAGGAGCAGGATCATCGCCGGTACCCCCAGCAGGAACACCGAGCCCCACCAGAAGCGGTCCAGCAACGCGCCGCCGACCACCGGGCCGATCACCGCGCCGACGGTGAAGCAGCCGGCCCAGATGCCGATCGCCCTGGCCCGCTGTCCGGGGTCACGGAACATGTTGGTGATCAGCGCCAGGATGGACGGTGTCAGCGCGGCGCCGGCCACGCCCAGGACGGCCCGGATGCCGATCAGCATCGTCGGGCTGTTCGCGTACGCGGCCAGGATCGACGCCGTACCGAACACGGCCGCACCGGCGAGCACCAGCCGCCGCCGGCCGATCCGGTCGCCGACGGTACCCATTGTGATCATGAAACCGGCCACCATGAACCCGTAGATGTCCATGATCCACAGTTGCTGGGTGTTGTCGGCGTGGAGACCCGCGGCGAGCCGGGGCAGGGCCAGCACCATCACGAACGTGTCCAGCGACACGAGCAGGGTGGGCAGCGCCAGTACGGCCAGCCCGATCCACTCCCGCTTCCCGGCCCGCGGCGGCGCGCCTGTACTGCTGCTCATGATCTCCGTACCTCCGTACCGTCAAGAACGCTCCTCACCGGTACGTCGTGCGGCGGCCCCCGGAATCGACACGGTGCCCAAGATTCTTTTCGGCGCCCTCAGAGCCTGCTGGCAGGCTCTTACCGGAGCCAGCGCTCAGTAGCGCACGCCGCTCTGCAACAACGGCGGGTAGACGGCCGACGCCTCGCCGTCGACCGTGGCGCCGCCGAACTGCAGCATCGCCCGCAGCGCACCGTGCATCGGTGCCGGATAGTTCAAGATCGGCTCGGACACCTCGTCCAAACGGCGGACCTGTTCCGGGGTCAGCGCCACCTCCAGGCTGGCGAGATTGTTCTCCAGGTGCTCGACGCGCCTGGCGCCGAGGATCGGCACGACGGTGCCCTCGCGAGCGCGCAGCCAGGCCAACGACACCGCCGCTGGGGTCGTCCCGAGTTCATCGGCGACCGCGGTCACGGCGTCGATGACCACGAACTCGTCGCCGGTGGGGTGGCCCACAAACGACGTACGGGCGGAGTCCGTGACCTGCGTACCGCGCCGGTACTTGCCGGACAGGAACCCGTTCTTCAGCGGGCTCCACGGCACCAGCGCCATGCCCTGGTCGCGGGCGAGCGGCGCGAGCTCACCCTCGACGGTGCGCGCCAGAAGCGAGTACTCGACCTGCAGCGCGACCAGCGGGGTCCAACCCTTCAACAGCGCCATCGTCTGCGCCTGAGCGGTGACCCAGGCCGGCGTGTTGGAGAAGCCGAGGTAGCGGATCTTGCCGGCGCGTACCAGGTCATCGAGCGCGCGCATGGTCTCCTCGATCGGGGTGGACCGGTCCCAGTTGTGCAACCAGTACAGATCGAGGTAGTCGGTCCCCAGGCGGCGCAGCGTCTCGTCGAGCTGCGCGATGATCGACGTACGGCCCGCGCCGCCGCCGTTCGGATCGCCCGGAAACAGGTTGGTGAAGAACTTCGACGCGAGTACCACGTGCTCGCGCCGCCCCGGACGGGCGGCGAAGAAGTCACCGAGGATCTTCTCCGAGTGGCCGTTGGTGTAGAAGTTGGCGGTATCGACGAAGTTCCCGCCGAGGTCCAGGTAGGTCGCCAAGATCTTCTCGGACTCCTCCACGCTGCAGCCTGCGCCCCCGGGGTCTTCTCCGAAGGTCATCGCGCCGAGCGCGAACGGGCTGACCCGCAACCCCGATCGGCCGAGGGTGAGGTAGTGATCAAGTGGCATGAACGTGCTCCCATCACTGAGGATCCGGTCATACCCATCGAACGTCGATCCCCTGGTCAGCGGTAGACCGATCCTCGCTGACTCTTGCCCAATCCTCTCGACTTCGCCGCGATCGGGTTGCCGAGGCGCGCCCCGGGATGCTTCCGTGAGGTGTGCCCTTCAGCTCCGGCCTCCTGAGCGAGATCCGCGACCGCATCGCCGCCCATGCCCGACCCGACCTGCGGACCCCGATCGACGGGTTGCTGCTGTCGAAGGTGGAGACCGACGCACCGCACTACTCGCTGACCGAACCGCTGCTGGTCGTCATGGCGCAGGGCGGGAAGCGCCTGCTGCTCGGCGACCAGGTGCATGAGTACTGGGCGGGGCACTACCTCGCGGTCACCACCGACCTGCCCGTCACCGGCCACTTCGTCGACGCGCGCCCACACGCCCCGGCGTTGGGCATGGGACTGGTGCTGCGCCCGTCCGCCATTGCCGCGCTGGCGCTTCGGGCCCCGGCCCAGCCGTGGTCCCGCGGCACGACCGACCCGACCGCGATCGCCACCGGCGAGGCCGACCCCGACCTGCTCGACGCCGCGGCTCGCATGCTCCGGCTCCTCGACCGCCCCACGGACGCACCCGTGCTCGCGCCGCTGATCGAGCAGGAGATCCTCTGGCGGATGATCACCGGTCCGGATGGCGTGATGATCCGCCAGATCGGGCTGGCCGACAGCGGCCTGTCTCACGTGAGCCGGGCGATCCGGTGGATCCGCGACAACTACGCCGAGCCGATGCGGATCTCCGATCTCGCCCGGACGGCCGGGATGAGCCCGTCCGCGTTCCACCGGCACTTCCGCGCCGTGACGGCCATGAGCCCGCTGCAGTTCCAGAAGCGCATCCGCCTCCAAGAGGCTCGGTCGTTGCTGGTCGCCGCGCCCGGCGATGTCGCGAGGGTCGGGCACCTCGTCGGGTACGAGAGCCCGACGCAGTTCAACCGCGAGTACCGCCGCCTGTTCGGCGCCCCGCCCGGCCGGGACGCGGAACGGATGCGCGCCGGCGCCGACCCGGGCACCGTCCGGCAACTGCCCTGACCCGGATGCGGTCGGTCGGCTCGTCGACTCAGTGCCCCGTCAGGCGGTGAACCTCCTCAAGGACGTGGTCGACGTATGGGCGTACCCGCGCCCGCAGCTCGTCGCTCCAGTTCTCCTCCGCGTAGGAGCAGTTCAGGTACAGGTGCCTGGCGTACTCGAGAGCCGGACGGCACTCCGGCGGCAGCCGGGCCAGCGCCCAGTCCGCGGCGGCGTCCTTCGACCGGATGTCGCCGGTGGCGACCGTGACCCAGATCCGGGCGAAGGTCAGCAGGACATTGCGGGTGTCACTGTCGAGTTCGTTCAGCAGTTCGGCGATGCCCTCCACGCTCGCCCGAACCACATCGCTGTGCGGGACGGGATCGAGCACCCGAGCCGGTGGTGGCCCGCTGAGGGGGTGGTCGCCGGTGAGCGCCACCGCGATCAGGACGGCCAGATCCGGCATCGGTTGGGGTGGCGCGGCGCCGTGCGTCGCAAGCTCGTCGCGCAGCCACTCGCCGTACAGGTAATCCCCGGTCGGCGGAAACCGCCAAGGGCGAACCTCGGGCTGGACCACGACGGTGAGTTCGACGCCCCGGGCGCCGGCCGGATCACCGGAGACCTTGAGCAGTTCCCGGGTGAGCAACAGCCGCTGCCGGTCGTCCATGCGCCGGTGGGTGACGACGAGGAAGTCCAGGTCGCTGGCCGGCTTGAGGCCGCCGAGCACCGAGGATCCATGCAGGTACGTGCCGATGACCGCATCGCCGAGGACGTCGTCGACGAGCCGTACGACGGTCTGGGTCTGATCCATGGCCCCACGGTCGGCCATCGGCGAAGAAAGCGCAGCCGATATTCGGCGCGGCTAGTCCCCACCCGGCAGCGGCTGGATCGCGTGGCCCATCCGGGCGTGCAGCGTCCGGAACTGCTCGACGAGTTCGGCCGGCTCGTGCACGGTGAAGTCGAAGCCGAGCAGGGCCACGTGCAGGGCGAGTCCGTCCAGCGAGTTGGAGCCGGCGCGCAGCGTGCACTTGTCGTCATCGACGGCCTCGACCACCCCCGCCTCGGGCGTGACGCGTTGGGCGACCTGCGCCGCTGGGGCGTACACGGTGAACCGCGCCTGGTAGCGGTACCGGCCGACGCCGACCGACCAGGACGCGTATGCGCCGATGTCGTCCGACGGCGGTACCCGCGGCGTGAACCGCGGTCCGGCCGGAGTCCACGGCCGCAGCCGGTCCACCCGGAACGTACGCCAGTCCGCCCGGTCGAGGTCGTAGGCCACCAGGTACCAGCGGCGCCCGGCGTGTACCAGCCGGTGCGGCTCCACCGTCCGCATGCTGTCGGTACCGTCGTGGCTGCGATAGTCGATCCGCAACCGCTGATGATCGCGGCAGGCGGCGGCGATCGTGGTCAGCAGGTCCGCCGATACCTCCGCGCCGGGCTGGTGCTGCGCCACCGTGACAGCGCCCAGCGTCGCGACCCGGTGCCGCAGCCGCGAAGGCAGGATCTGCTCCAGTTTCGCCAGGGCACGCAGCGACGTGTCCTCGATGCCCGCCACCGTGCCGCTCGCCGCGGTGCGCAATCCCACCGCGACCGCGACCGCCTCGTCGTCATCGAGCAGCAGCGGCGGCATGACTGCGCCGGCACCCAGCCGGTACCGGCCGGTGTTACCCGTCGTCGCGTGCACGGGGTAGCCCAGCTCTCGCAGCCGTTCGACGTCCCGGCGCACGGTACGCACCGTGACGCCCAACTTGTCCGCCAGCCGCGGACCGGGCCACTCCCGGTGCTGCTGCAGCAACGACAGCAGCCGGAGCAATCGAGCGGACGTTTCCAGCATGCTCCCATTGTGCCCGGCAACCAGGACCGAACCTGACCTCGTTGGCTGACAGGCTTGCTCCCGAAGGCAGTCAGACGAAGGAGTTCTTCCATGGGCACCGAAATGGACAACCAGATGGGCAAAGAGATAGGCACCGAGATCAGGCCGTTCCGCGTCGACATCCCGCAGGAGGCTCTGGACGACCTGCGGCGGCGGCTGGCCGATGTGCGCTGGCCCAGCCAGGTCCCGGATGTCGGTTGGAGCCGCGGCGTGCCCGTGCCGCACCTGAAGGACCTGGTCGAGTACTGGACGACGAAGTACGACTGGCGCGGGTTCGAGGAGCGGATCAACCAGTACCCGCAGTTCACCACGCGGATCGACGGGCAGGACATCCACTTCCTGCACGTCCGTTCGCCTCACGAAGGCGCGTTCCCGCTGCTCCTCGCGCACGGCTGGCCGGGGTCGGTCGCCGAGTTCCTGGAGGTGATCGAGCCGCTGACCCACCCAGATGACCCCGCCGACGCCTATCACCTGGTGATCCCGTCGCACCCCAACTTCGGGTTCACCGGTCCGGCCGCGGCCGGCTGGGACGCCCGCCGCATCGCCACCGCGTATGCGGAGCTGATGGCCCGGCTCGGCTACCAGCGGTACGGGGCGCAGGGCGGCGACTTCGGCGCGTTCGTGGCCCCCGACCTCGGCCGGGTCGACCCGGAACACGTCGCCGGCGTACACGTCAACGCGGCGACCGTCGGTTTCATCCCGCTCGGCGGAGTGCCGGAGGACGCGGTACTCACCGACGCCGAGAAAGTCCGGCTGGAGCGGATGAACCGGTTCCTGGGCGACGGTGACGGCTACTTCAAGATCCAGGCGACGCGTCCGCACACGCTCGGATTCGGCCTCGCCGACTCCCCGGTCGCGCAACTCGCCTGGATCGGCGAGAAGTTCCACGACTGGGCCTACCCGGCCGGCTCGGTCGGACCCGACCAGGTCCTCACCCACGCGATGATCTACTGGCTGACCAACACCGGCGCGTCGTCAGCCCAGATGTACTACGAGTCCATGCACACCACGAACTGGCCGACCCCGTCGCGCGTACCCACCGGGGTGGCGAACTTCGCCGAGGACATCGCCATCCGCCAGTTCGCCGAACCGCTCAACAACATCACCCACTGGGCGGAGTACGAGCAAGGCGGCCACTTCGCCGCGCTCGAAGTCCCCGACCTGTTCGTGGCCGAACTCAAGACGTTCTTCCGTACCGTTCGCTGACCGTTGACCGACCGCCCGGTTTCCGACCGGGCGGTCGGTCTTCCCCGTTCGGGTCGGGTCAGCCCTCCGCATCCCCGAAACGTCAGCCGAGCTCACGAAATTCGGCCATGCTCGGACTCGTCAGCCACCCCTCACGCTGTCCAAGCCCGTGGAGGGGACATGGCATCGACCCGAGCACGTCGGACCTGGGTCTCGGTAGCGGTCGGCGGCCTGATCGCCATGGCCGCGATCGCACCGGACGTGGCCGCCGCTCCGTCGCTTCCCCGTACGACCCTGGCGCTTCCCCGTACGACCCTGGCCAGCGGCACCGTTCCGGTCAAGCCTGAAGAGCCGCGTCCTCCGCTGCTTCCGGCCGACTTCCAGGCGACGGGCCGGTACATCGTCCGCGACCTCGGCATCGACGTCCCGTTCACCTGGCAGGGGCGGAACGGCGACAGTCAGATGACCGCCGGAGGACCGGAGTACCCGATCTGGTTCACCAACCTGATCTTCCACAACACGCTCTACACGCTGACCTACAAGTGGCCGAACATCCCGCTTTTCCCGCCGCGCCGGTGCGACTCGCTGGGTTTCTTCAACCGCCAGATATTGAACGACAAGCTGAAGACCTCACGGTTCGTCGGACCGGAGATCCTGCAGGGAAACAAGGACCGGTACGTCAATCACTGGCGGGTCGGAGTCGTGGTGGGCTCCACCCGGCCGGGCGAGTTCCCCCGGCTCCCGATCGGCCAGGCCGACGTGTACGTCGACCAGCGGGATCCGAGCCAGTGGGTACAGGTGCTGCACTTCGGTCTCCAGAACCTGTTCGATCCGGAGCTGGACGAGTGGTTCACGCTGGCCACGTTCGACCGCCGCCCCGGCCAGGTCACGCTTCCCGACAGGTGTCCGCCTCCCACGTCCTGAGCCGCGTGCCGTCGCAGGCCCGGGCTCCCGGACGATCCCCGGTGATCCTCCCGGCTATCCGCCGTCTCCACCGGCCGGCGTGTCGCGCCGGCCCCGGGCGCGGCTACCTTCCGCCGCCGGCATCGCAATCGAACGAGAGGTGCGCCGACAGGCAGCGCAGGAAGTCCGGTGCGTCGAAGGCCGCGCCGGCGGAGACCACACCGATCCCCTTGCTCTGCCCCGTGAGTAGGCGGTGCACCGCCTCCACGGCGAGCGGAGCGCTGATGGCGTAGATGTCCTGACCGCCCGCCGTGGCACGCCTTCGCACGCCATCGGCTGTCACGACGACATCGACGAGGAACGTCTGCGACGACCGCCCGCGAGCGTCGACCGCCGTGGGTGCGGGTGTGTCCGGAGCCGACAGGTCCCTGGTCGCCTCGACCGTCAGCTGAGTCCGCACCTCGGGGATCGACAGGTGACTGGGGATGGTCACGACATCCGCCATCGAGAACTCTCCGACAACGGTCCGCGCGCCCACCGGCGCGGGGAAGTGCCACTGAAAAGTCGGCAGCTCCTCGTCGTGGTACTCCAGGCGCCCGCCGGTGTAGCGAACCCGCCGCCCGTTGCGGCGTTGCCGGGAGACCGTGCCCGCGGCGCGGGTACTGGCCGTGGGGTGCCAGCTGCTCAGCGCGTACGCGACGTGTGCCTCATCGGCCGCCACCCAGTCCCCCATCGCCGCCGTGGCGAGCAGGTCTCCGAGACCACCGAAGAAGGCCATCGCCGGGACGACAACCGTACGCGCGGCACGGGCGCGGTCGGCAAAACCCGCGAACGTGTCCACATTGGCCTCGATCTCCGCCGCCACGTCCACGTACGGAATCCCCGCGCGCAGCGCCGCCTCCACCACCGGGGCGGCTGTGGCGGCGAACGGCCCGGCGCAGTTGATGACGGCCGCCGCGCCGGCCACTGCCCGGTCGAGCGAAGCCGGATCGTCGACCGACGCCGGCCGGACGCCAAGCCCCGTGCCGGCCGCCATCTCCCACAGCTTCTCCGGGTCGCGGCCTGAGAGAATCGGGACGTACCCGCGATCCCGGAGTTCCGCCACTACAAACCGTCCGGTGTGCCCGTACGCGCCGAACACAGCCACCGTGTCACCCATTTCAGCTCTCCCACCCGTGCGACTGGTCTGGCTCGGCGCCTGGCGCCACGACCCGGACCAGTCGTCGAACCATTCACAGCTGACATCGTCGCGACCCCGGCCGCCCCCCGCGAGTGTCTGGAACGCCACGGTGCATACAATTTCGGACATGGGTACCGTCGCGCTCGCCGTCACCGACGGCATGCTGCACTTCGAACTGGCCGTGGCGTGCGAGGTCTTCGGCAACCCGCCACCCGGCCTGGCCGACAGGTGGTACGACGTCTCGCTCTGCGGCTCGGACGCGGTCGCTGTCGGCCGGTTCCGGCTGGAACCCGACACCGGCCTGGACCGGCTCGCCCGCGCCGACACAGTGATCGTGCCCGCGTGCGCGGACGTCGACGAAGACCCGCCCACCGACCTCGTCGACGCGGTACGGGCGGCCCACGACGCCGGCGCCCGGGTGGCCTCGCTCTGCACGGGAGCGTTCGTGCTGGCCGCCGCCGGACTGCTGGACGGGCTGCGTGCCACCACACACTGGGCGCACACCGACGTCCTGGCCGCTCAGTACCCGCGGGTCAAGGTCGACCCGGACGTGCTGTACGTCGACAACGGCCGGGTGCTCACCTCCGCCGGCAAGGCCGCCGCGATGGACCTTTGCCTGCATCTGGTACGCCTCGACCACGGCTCAGCCATCGCCAACGCGGTCGCACGCCGCCTGGTCGTGCCGCCGCACCGATCGGGCGGCCAGGCCCAGTTCGTCACCACCCCGATGCCCGCCCCTCACAACCACCCGCTCGCCGAGCTGATCCCTTGGGCGATCGACCGGCTGGACCAGCCCCTGACCGTCGAAGAACTGGCCCGCCAGGCCAAAATGAGCTCCCGCAACCTCGGCCGTCACTTCAGATCGGTGACCGGTACGACCCCGCTGCAGTGGCTGCTGACCCAACGAATCCGCCGCGCTCAGGAACTCTTGGAGACCACCGACGACAACGTCGACACCATCGCTTCGGCCACCGGCATGGGCACCGCCACAACGCTGCGCCGGCACTTCCACCGCACCGTGGGCGTACCCCCGGACACCTACCGCCGCACCTTCCGCAGCACGCGCGGCAACTAGCCTCCGTCTTTCGTCAGGGACTCGAAACCCACCCAAAACTTGTCGTGGCGTTCAGCTTGTCGCGATGCCCAGCGAATCGTGGGCCAGGGCCAGTAGCGTGAGCCGCTCGGTGGTAGGGGTTCCAGGCCGCGGCGAGAAGACGGCAAGGATGTGCGAGCGTTCCTCGCCGACGAGGTACTGGCAGTCGAATTCCAGCAGTCCTACTTCGGGATGCCGGACCCGTTTGAGGCGCCGGCGCAGCACGGCGACGTCGTGCAGCTTCCAGAGCGCGGCGAATTCGGGACTCTCGGCCAGTAGGCGTGAGACCAGCGACTGCGCGGGAGCATCACCGCGGCGTGTCACTGCGGCACGCAGATCGGCGACCAGCGCACGGGACTCTGCGGCGTAGTCCTCGACAGGGTAGCCGCCCCGTGCGGAGGGCTCGCGGAACCAGCGGTAGATGAAACTTGCCTCCGGCCCGGTGCCACCGGCGTGAGGACCGAAGACGGCGCGCGCCAAGTTGTTCTGTACGAGGATCTCGCCGAGATCGGTCATGACCTGAGCCGGGATGTCGGTCAGCGCGTCGAGGACACTGAGCAATGCCGCGTCGACATGCCGATCGTCTGTGTGGCGTTCGGGAATACGGTGACCAGTGAGCCGGTAGAGGTGGTCACGTTCGTCTCGGCTCAGCCGTAACGCCCGAGTCAGCGAACGGAGAACGGGCTCGGATGGCACGGCGGTCGCCCTCTGCTGCTCGAGCCGGGTGTAGTAGTCGGTCGAGATTCCGGCCAGAGCGGCGACTTCTTCGCGTCGTAGGCCGGGGGTCCGTCGCCGGCCGGCCGCCGGGAGGCCGACCTCGCCGGGGCTCAACGCGT
Source organism: Rugosimonospora africana (assembly GCF_016862975.1). Classification (GTDB taxonomy): domain Bacteria; phylum Actinomycetota; class Actinomycetes; order Mycobacteriales; family Micromonosporaceae; genus Rugosimonospora; species Rugosimonospora africana. The sequence goes on along the minus strand of NZ_BONZ01000049.1, from coordinate 45,587 downwards.
GCCGGCGAATCTTCAGGAACTCTGCCAGCAGGGGGGCATTCACATCTGCAGTGTGCGCGCCCGCATGCCCGTTTGGCAGAGTTAAGCTCACTCTGCCAAGGCCGTCGGGAAGACCGCAGGCTGGATCACGACCGATCCGACTGATCTTGGGAGCACCACCATGTCCACCTGGTTCCTCACCGGCGCGTCCCGCGGGCTCGGCGCCTACTGGGCCGAAGCCATCCTGGAACGCGGCGACAACCTCGCCGCCACGGCGCGCGACGCCGCGACGCTGAACCCGCTGACCGACCGCTATGGCGAACGGGTGCTCGCGCTCGAACTGGACGTCACCGACCGGGCTGCCGTCGATGCCGCGGTCAATCGGGTCGAGCAGCGCTTCGGCGGCATTGACCTGCTGGTCAACAACGCCGGGCACATGCTTGTCGGGGCGGTGGAGGAAGTCAGCGCCGATCAGGCCCGTGCGCAAATGGACGTCAACTACTTCGGCGCGCTGTGGACCACCCGAGCCGTGCTGCCCGGCATGCGTCGGCGTCGCCGTGGCCGGATCATGCAGGTTTCCTCGCTTGGGGGCCTGGTTGCCTATCCGGCGTTGGGCATCTACCAGGCGTCGAAATGGGCACTCGAAGCGATGAGCCAGGCGCTGGCCGCTGAGGTCGCCGCCTATGACATCCACGTCACCCTGATCGAACCGATCATCTTCCCTACCGGCCTGGCCGCCGCCTCACCACAGGCCACGCCAAACCCCGCATACGCACATGCCCGTGAAGCCCTCTACGCAGGCTCGGCCAGCTCCGGGTTCACCCCCGGAGACCCCGCCGCCACCGCGCAAGCGATCCTCGCACTCGCCGATACCCCGAATCCGCCCCTGCGAGTGCTGTTCGGCACCAACGGACTCGACGCGCTGCGAACCGAGTACGCCGGCCGCCTCGCCGGACTTGAGAAGTGGGACCACCTCTCCCGCCTCGCCCAAGGCGACCCAGCTAAGAAGTGACCTGACCGGCGGGACGCCGCCGCTGACCCGCCAACTCCGGCGGGTCAGCGAGGCTAGGTTCAGGAACTGCGTTCGAGTTCGGCCGGAACGTCGTCCGCCGGTTGTTCATTCATCAATCCGGGCGAAGGCGAGCCCTCGATCGCGTTTCCCTTGGTGTCGCGGGGGACCTTTCGCAGGTACATCGGAAGGATGGCGAGCCCGGCCACCAACAACACGATTGCCGGTATCAAGAAGAGGCGCCACAAGCCGTCGTTGAATATTCCGAGGGCACCGAACCCGGCACCAACGCCGATGAAGACCGCCGAGCCGACGAGGCCGTCTCTGTCCCGCCTGCCAACGATCTCCGATCGGACCAGGCTGGCGAGACGCCGCTCGATGTCGTCGGCGAACAGTTGCCGGCTGGGGCTGGTCTCCGGTATGAGCCGCAGGAGTTCGAGGTCTCGTCGAAGCTGTTCCGCCCGCTGGGACCGCCTCCGGCCGATCCGGACGGCCGGGACGGTAGCGGCAACAAGTCCGAGGATGGCAATGACGAGCTGGCTCGTCGTCTCGGTGGTCATGGCGTTGAACTTAAGCGATGAGTGCCTGCGTCGAAGCCCCTCGGCGGACGACTCAGAGTCATCGCCGAGTTCGAGCAGCCGATCACTCCTGTGCGACCGCTTGCCGGCCGTGCAGCGAAGCCCGGTCGGCCGCTGCCCGGCCGGACGCCCAGCCCTCCCGGTTGTTGATCGCGGCGGCCTGGTGCGTCAGTTCGGGGAACTGCTTCTCAAAGGCATCGCGTACCGCGTCGTCGCGCGCGGCGAGCACAGGCAGCAGTTGGGCGGCCCCCACCGACGCGGTCATCTCCCGGTCGACCTCCTCGGTCGCGGTATCCAGCCGTTCCCCGATCCGCGAGGCGTACGCGGTCAGGAATGACTGCCGGAACGAGCGGGTGGTGTTGCGCCCATACCTGTCCGCGCTCGGCTTGGCCTGCGTCATCGCCCTCGTCGCCTGCACGAGCAACGAGGTGAACAGCAATTCGGTCGAATCCAGATCGGCCGGGAAGCCGACGATGGTGGTGAAGCCGAACCGCTTCGTCCACACCGCCCGGCAGCTGTTGGCCTCCGCGACGACCTGCAGCAGCAGCGACTTCGGCGCCTCGTACGGATTGTCGACGCCCACCCTGCGGGTACGCGGCTGGTCGCGTTCGCCCGTCGTAGCGGCGAGCAGGGCGTGATCGATGCGATGACGGGCCATCAACTCCTGCGCCTTCGCCGTGAACGCGTCGGCCTCCTCCGGAAACTCGGTGGACTCCGCCTTGGCCAGCAACGCCCGGACCCGATGGAGCATCCGCTGATCGAGGTCGGCGGGCGGCGTCGCCCCAGCCGGTACGGCAGCGCCCGGCATCGGGCCGACCTTCTCGATCGGCGGCAACGTCGCGAGACGGTGAAGCACCTCGATCACGGTGGCGATCGCCCCGGCGCGGTCGAGCCCCTGCCGATCGCCCCAGACACTCACGTAGTGGTCGTCGTGCTCCCACCACACCTGCGCGTCGAGGGCAGCCAACTGCGACTGCCACCGCTGATCGACGGTCGCACTGGAATAGCTGCGCATCTGCGCCGCGATGGCATCGACCAAGAGCCGACCGTGACGCGTTGCGTACTCGCGGCGAGCCACCCGTACCAGTTCAGCCGGCTGCCAACCGTCCCGCCAAGCGTGCTCGACCTCGCGGAGCAGGCGAGTCAACAAGGTCCGGTTGACGACTTGGATGCCGGTAGCACCGCCGGGACCGGCGGCCAGCAGGGCACAGCACTGGTCGAGCTCGGCCAGATCTGCGCGGTGCTGGGCGCGGACCGCCTGGTCGATGATCTGTTCCGCGAGCTGACGCTGCGACGGAATGTTGGGTGCCTCGAACAGGCCCAACGGGTCCTCGGGACTGTGTGTCCCGGCAGCCCTTCGACGCTGACTCGCCGCGGCGGCCTTCCGCTTGACCTTGTGCCGTTCACGGCTGTTCTTGCCCATGCGTTCCCCCGCCCGACCCGACGCCACCGGAGCACAGACGTTACCAACCGGACCGCCGGGCAGCAGCCCACAACGACGGTGGCCGGCCTTCGGTTGCTGTACCTCGCTGCTGCGCTGTTCCGGCCTAGCCACTCGCGGACCGTTTGGTCTGCCTCCTATGCTGACCTTGTGTTCGAGCGCATAGGTCGTTTCGCGGTCGCTGTGTTGATTCTGCAGGCATTGGTTGCGCTGGCCTTGCTCATCGTGCCGCTGTTCCTTCACGACAGTTGGAGCGTCCGCGTGCCGATGGAACTCGTTGGGGTTCTCGCGGCCGGCGTCTGGTGGCGGAATGTGCAAACTTTCAGACGCGCCAACCACCGTTAGCCAGCCGGCCGGCTACTGGCAATCATCAGAGCCCGGCAATGTCGGCGCAACTTGGTGCCTCTCTGGCAGCAGTACGACGGTGTCACCCACGTCCCGAGACTGACTGGAGACGAGATGACCGATGCGAGACAGTGGATCCACGGGCTTGGTCCCGAACTGGCCGTGCAGGCACGACTCCTCGATCGGCTGCTTACCGCCGTAGAAGCCGATGCCCGATGGGAGTGGCTGGAGTTGGGTTGCTCTGTTGCCGAGGGGCGCGGAGACGAACTCTCCGACCTCGACGTCGGGCTGGGCCACATCGGTGACGATTCGCCACCCATCGATGACGTCACCAACATGCTTCGCGGGTTCGGCGACGTCGTCGACCTGTCGGCCCAACCCTGGGACGGCGTCCACCGTTGGTGGGTCCAGTACGCCGACGGTGGACAGATCGACCTCGTCGTCTTGCCTGCGGCCATTCGGTCCGGAAAGGCACCACGCAGTGTCGCTCTCCTTGACCGGCGCGGTCGGCTGGCGACGACTTTCACCCCGAGAAAATGGGCCGCCGCACCAGATGATCCTCATCGCTGGCTATTGGACGGCTGGGAGGCACTGAGCAACGTAGCCAAGTATCTGCGACGCGCCTCCCTACTTGAGGGGATCGAGCAGATACACCGAGGCCGCACACGCGTGCTACAGCTATGGGCCGTCGGCGAGGGAGTCCCCTATCCTGAGTTCGGGCTCACCAGCCTGCTCGATGATGCTGACGCGCAGCTGCCGCCCGATATCGAGGCGACCTACCCGTCCCCGGATCCCGCTGGAGTGCTGAGCGCCGCGCTGGCGACGGCGACGCTGCTGTACCGGGCCGGTCATCACGCTCAGCCGGAACTCGACACCCCGCTGCGCCACTTCGTCACCACACGACTGCAAACCCTCAACGCCTAGCCCGGCTGACCGGCTCGGCGGACTGGCGCGGATTCGCCTTGGGTCGTCGGCGTCCCGAAATAGGGCATTGGTGGGGCGGACGGGACTCGAACCCGTGACCGATGGATTATGAGTCCACTGCTCTAACCTGCTGAGCTACCGCCCCGGCACCGCCAGCTTACCCAGCGGCCTCGAAAGATCCTTGAACCACCGGCGCGTGCCACGCGGAACAGCGGCTCACGCCGGCCCCTTACCCACCGGCCGCACGCCGCCGACCGGTTGCCGGCCAGAACGACGGCCGGGCGACCCGAAAACGGCGAAGCCCACCACTGTGGGCGGGCGACGACCTGGCTCCCCCGTTTGGACTCGAACCAAAAACCTACCGGTTAACAGCCGGTTGCTCTGCCAATTGAGCTACGGGGGACCGCATGCGTCGCTCCGGTGATCACAGCCTCCCGGGGCGACGCCGACTAGAGTACAGGATCCTCGGCCCTTTCACGCCACCGGGTTTTCCCGCCAGGTCGGGCCGCCTGGACTCCGCCGGGCCCGGCGCCGCCGCCCCAGCTCACAAGGGCTGCCGGCGACCACCGAAGATCCGCCACGCCGGCACGAGGCGACCACCGAAGACCCGCCATGCCGGCGAGAGATGATCTGTAGGCAGGGGAAATCGACATACTCCCACCGGTTTCGCCAGTGAGGCGGCAGGATACATAGAGGTAGAGGACAACACGGCATCGACAGGACGTACGGGCATGATCACGTCGTACGTTGAGTCCGATTGGAGGGATCCGCCATGCGCGGAAAGGTGATGTTCCTCGGCGGTCTCGCCGCGGGCTTCGTCCTTGGCAGCCGGGCCGGCCGCCAGGCATATGACGAGCTGGTCCGCACTGCCCGCAAGGTGAAGGACAGCCCCAGCGTTCAAGAGGCCGCGGGTGTGGTCCAGGCGCAGGCGAGCAAGCTGTACGAGCAGGGCAAAGGCACGGTAACCGACAAGATCAGCAGTACTCGTTTTGGCGACAAGCTCCTGCACCCCAACGGCCACACGATGACCGTCAACGGCGCGCACGCGTCGAGTTCGACCGGCGCCAACCCGACCGGCCCGCTGACCTGATCAGCGGCGCGGCGAGCTGACGCGTTTGATCCCGGGTCGGCCCCAGTGGGGACCGGCCCGGCAAACGCGTCCGCACCGGACGACCCCGCCAAGGCCACGCCCGCGGCGCGACGAGGGCGAGCCGAGCCACCCGGACGAGGCCCTCCCGGGACGGACCGGCCCAATAGAGGCGCGCTACGCCGCTCCTCGGATCCGGATGTCGCGGAAGCCGTCCTCGCCGGACGCTGCCCCGCTCCCCCGCCACTCCCCCGCCGGCCCGAGCCAGACCCGGCCCGCCGGGACACCGCCGTCGACCCGGTGGGTCGGCACGCCGTTCAGGTACACGTCGACCCGGTCCTCGGTGATCGCGATCTCGGTGGTGTTCCACTCGCCGGCGGCGTTGAGCGGTCCGGCCTCGTCCAACCTGATCTCGTGCCCGCCGGATCGCGCCGCGTCCACCGGGTCCACGCTGCCCGGTACGCCGATGCGCGCCGTGAGGCCGGCTCCGGCGTCCCGCCAGCCGAACTTGACCGAGCAGCGCTGGTACGCGTCGGGGCTGTACCAGTCGGCCACGTCCCCGGCCGACAGCGTCAGGTACCCGTGCTCCGGCCGGTCGTCGGCGTACGCCGTGCCGGCCGCGTACCGCAGCCCGCCGAGCAGCACGGCACGGAACGCCGGTTCGACATAGGACTCGACGGTGTGCCCGGCGCCGGTGTAGAAGGCTCGACCGCCCTCGTACCGGTGGCACCAGGTGATCGGGTGATCCTCCCCCATCGTGCCGCCCGAGTATGACGACTCGTCGAGCGTGATCAGCACGTGCGCATCGGAGCGCGGATTGCTGCGGTAGTTGTACAGCTCGTCGACGCGCTCCCAGCGGCGGGGCAGGTGGGCCGTCGCCGGGTGGGACCGGTTTTCCACGTCGAAGCCGGCGGGCTGCACCTCCGGGTGCTTGTCGAAGTATGCGCCGACCAGGCCGCCGTAGTAGGGCCAGTCGTACTCGGTGCCGGCCGCGAGGTGTACGCCGAGGTACCCGCCGCCGTCCGCGACATATCCGCGCAGCGCCGACCTGCCGGCGTCGTCGAACAGCGTGCCGCTGCTGTTCATGAAGACCATGGCTGCATACCGCGCGAGGTTGTCCGGGGTGAACACGGCGGCGTCCTCGGTCGCGTCGACGGCGAACCCGTCGGCCTCCCCCAGTTCGCGCATGGCGACGACGCCGGCCGGGATGCTCTCGTGCCGGTACCCGGTGGTGGCGGAGAAGATCAGCAGTCGACTCATTTGAGCAGCAACCGTCCCATCCGGCGGCCGGCGACGGCCAGCCCGAGGATGCCCATCACCACCAGGTAGGCGGCGTGACCGATGAGGACCGGATGCGGCGAGCCGGTGGTCAGCCCGCGGATCAACTCGACCGCGTGATAGAGCGGGGTCGCTTCGATGAGCAGCCGCACCGCCTCGGGGTATGAACTCACCGGAGCGAAGGTACCGGAGAACAGGAACAGCGCGAACTGCAGCGTGCCCAGCACGTCGAAGTCCTGCCAACTGGTCAGGAACGTGCTCAGCGCCATGCCCAACCCGCCGAACGAGAGGCCGACCAGCAGGCTGGCCGGGAACGCGAGGAGCGCCCAGCCGGCCGAGGTCAGCCCCATCACCACCATGATCACGAGGAACGCGGCGGAGTACAGGGAACCGCGAATCATGGCCCACGTCAGCTCGCCGAGCGCCACCTCCATCGGCCGTACCGGGGTGGCCAGCACCCCGTCGTACAGCTTCATGAACTTCATCTTCCCGAAGAAGTTGAAGGTGGTCTCGGCCAGTGCGCCGCTCATGGCGGACGAGGCGAGCATGGACGGTGCGACGAATACGGCGTAGTCGACCAGCCGGCCGTCGGGCAGGGCCATCTTGTTGACCAGGCCGCCGACGCCGACACCGATGGACAGCAGGTACAGCAGCGGCTCGAAGAAGCCGGAGATGACCACCAGCCAGTACGCCGAGCGCAGCGCGCTGATGTTGCGGCGGGTGACCGCACCGGATCGCTTGACCGAACCGTCGAGCCGGCCGAGAACGCCCGGGCCGAACGAGGTCGCGAGAGCCATGACGGACCTCCTTCAGATCACGAGCCGGCGCCGGAAGGCGCGCAGCGCCAGCCAGAACCCGGCCCCGGCCCAGGCGGCGAGGTAGGCCAGGTGCCCGACGGCGGTGAGGACGGAGACCCCGAAGCCGGGCAGGGTGGCGGCCCGGCACAGCACGACCGCGTGCCACAGCGGCGAGATGTACGCCAACCAGCGCAGCACCTCGGGCAGCCGATCGATCGGGAAGAACACCCCGGCGAACAACGACATCGGGATGACCACGAACCGCATCAGCATCGGGAAGTAGCCGTCCTGGTCGACCCGCGCGGCGAACGCGAAGATCGGGGCGGCGACGGCGATGCCGAGCAGCCCCGCCACCGGTAGCACGGCGATCGCCCACCACGAGTGCACCGCGTGGAACGCCGAGGTCACGGCGAGGAACACCACCGTCGTCGTGAGCAGCCGCAGGAGCAGGAACAGCAGGTCGCCGCCGAGGATGTCGACCACGCGCAGCGGCGTGGCCACCATCGCGTGGTAGGTGCGGATCCACTCGAACTTGCTGAACACCGGGAACGACGACTCGCCGAAGGCCACCTGCAGCGCGGTGGAGGCGAGCATGCCCGGGACGATGAAGTCCAGGTAGTGCACCGGTCCCAGCTGTCCGCCTCGGTCGACGAACGAGCCGACGGACAGCCCGAAGCCGAGGACGAACAGCGTCGGCAGCACGAACGAGGAGAGCACCGAGGCCCGCCAGGTGCGCCGGTATGCCATGAGGTCGGTTTCCAGCACCGACAGGACGGCAGCCATCTAGTCCACCAGGGTCCGGCCGGTCAGGTGCAGGAACACGTCTTCCAGGGTGCTGCGCCGCACCAGCGTGCCGGAAGGGGTCAGTCCGCGCCCGGTGACCGCCTCGGCGGCCTCGTCGCCATCGAACGCGTAGAGCAGGATGCGATCGGGCAGCACCTCGATCCGCTCACCGAGCCCGGCGAGCTTGCCGGCCATGTCCTCCAGGGACGCCGCGCCGAACCGCAGCTCGACGACCTCCCGGGTGGAGTATCGCTCGATCAGCGCCCGCGGCGAGTCCTCCGCGACGATCTTCCCGCCGTCCATCACCACGAGCCGGTCGCACAGCTGCTCGGCCTCGTCCATGTAGTGGGTGGTGAGCACGAGCGTCACGCCCTGCTGCTTGAGCCGGAACAGCCGCTCCCAGACCAGGTGTCGGGCCTGCGGGTCGAGGCCGGTCGTCGGCTCGTCGAGCAGCACGATGTCCGGGTCGTTGACCAGCGCGCGGGCGATGGTCAGCCGTCGCTTCATCCCGCCGGACAGCGGTTCGACCTTGCTGTCGGCGCGCTCAGTGAGCTGGACGAACTCCAGCAGCTCGTCGGCCTTGGCCTTGGCGACGCGCCGCGGGATCCCGAAGAACCGGGCATAGCTGACCAGGTTTTCCTTCACAGACAGCTCGGGATCGAGCGAGTCCTGCTGCGGGCACACGCCCAGCCGTGCCCGGATCCCGGTGCCCTGCCGGCGCGGGTCCATGCCGAGGATGCGCAGCACGCCCCCGGTCGGCTGGGACACGCAGCCGATCATGCGCATGGTCGAACTCTTGCCGGCGCCGTTGGGCCCCAGGAAGCCGAACGACTCCCCGCGCGCGACATCGACGTCGATGCCGTTGACGGCGGTGAAGTCGCCGAAGCGCTTCACCAGCCCGCGGGCGTGGATCATCGGTGCGTCGGGCGCCTGGGCGCCGCCGGTCGCGCCGACGGGGCCTGTCACCTGGTCGGGAGCCGGTCGGGGACGTCTGAAGGGACTCACGTCGCGACCCTAGCCGGCGGGTACGACACTCCCCCATCGGTTTATGGACCTACCGCGTGTTTCATTAGTCCCTGTGGGATTCATGATCCACCGCCCTCCTCGGGCGTCCCTCCCACCGACATCCGGGCTGGGTGTGATGGTCGGGTTCTTCCGTCACGGGGGCTGGTTTCACTCACACGTAGGTGTGGGCCAGAGCCGTCCCCTCGGAAAGCGTTGATAACCGGGCCCCGTGCGTCGAGGTCCCGGGTCCGAGCGTGGTGCTGCTCGGCCCAGACAGCGAGGTTAACTGCCGCGTTGCGATCCCGGTCGGCCCGATACCCGCAGGCCCCGCACTCAAAGACACGCGCGGACAACGGCACCACTGCCGCGACCGTGTGGCACCGGGAGCAGGTCTTCGTGGACGGAAACCACCGATCCACCGCAATCTGTTGCCCGCCTCGCCACGACTGCTTGTAGGCGATGATCCGGCCCAGTTCACCCCAGGCGGCATCACCGATCGCTCCAGCAAGACGGTGATTGGCCATCATCCCGGTGATGTTCAAGGTCTCCAACGCCAGCCGATCGTGAGTCTGGACCAACTCGTTGGCAACCTCATGCAGCAACGCCTGCCGGACGTTCCGGATCCGGGCGTGGACCCGGCCGAGCCGGGCCACCGCTGTGGCCCGGTTCGCCGAGCCCTTCTTCTTGCGGCTGACCTGTCGGGACAGTCGCCGTAGCCGACCTTGGGCGGCCCGCAACGGCCTGGGCGGGTCGTCCTGACGGAACACCTGCTGTCCGGTGGCCCTCGCGGCGACCACGTACGCGGCAAGACCCCGGTCCACCCCCACCCAACCGGTCGGATCTCCGTCCGGGCGTGGCGGGTGCTGCCGGGCCGGGTGCAGGTCAGCCGCTTTCACCGTGACCGCGACCGTCCACCGCCCGGCCCGCCACGACACCGTTGCGGAGGCGATAGTGGCCCGCCCGGTGCGCAGCATCCGCCGCAGTTTGCGGGTGTCTTCCCGCACCTTCAACGTGCCGATGCGGGGCAGGGTCACCGACCGGGCAGCATCCTCACCGACCCGGATGCAGCCACGGCCACCGCTGGTCTTCTGCCGGATACGAAACGACCGCCGATCCCGACTCTTGTGCTTGAAACGGGGAAACCCCACCCGCCGCCCGGCACGCTGACCCCGACGGGAGGCACTGTACGCGTCCAGAGCCCGATCCAGGTCGACCGCGGCCTCCTCGAACACCTGAGCGCTGACCTCGGTCCGCCAGGCCAGACCGGTGGCCACCACCGCCACCTCACCAGATGCATCAGCGATCAGCAGCCGCCCGGCCGCCGCGGACACCTTCCACGCGTTGAACGTGTTAATCAGGTCGAACCGGGACCACGGCACCTCGACCGAAGAATCCACCGCCCGGGCCGTCAGAGCATCCTTCACCAGGCGAAGACACTGATTGTAGGCAAACCGTGACGCACCCGCATGCCGCGCCAACACCACCACCTGACTCGGCAACGGATCAACCGTGAACCGAAACGCGGTATGCCTGCCCACAGCCGCGCAGTATCCACGCAGCCACCGACAATTTCGAAAACACGGCCTAGCTAGGTCCTCCGACCGATGACTATGGAGTCACCTCGACGCTCGCCCGGGCCTGCGCCACCAGCTGCGCGGTGACCTCCCGGACGACCGGGTCGTCGTGGTCGACGCCGGGGTCGTAGCGGACCGTCCAGCGCAGCCCGTTCACCCCCGGTACCCGGCGGGCCGCCACCCGTACCCCGCCGCCGCCCGGCAGCGGATGGTGGGTGCTCGGGCCGACCGAGCGGGTGACCCGGGCCCGGACCTCCCCGGGCAGCTCACGCGGCTCGGCCAGCGGAAACCCGATGGTCGGCAGGTCCTCGACCACGTCGTACCCGTCGCCGTGATCGGCGACCCGGGCCGCGATGATCTCCAGCTTCTCGCCGGTCCAGGTGGCCTTGTGGATCTCGTTCCAGCCCAGCCTCGCGGGCGGCTCCGTGTCGGCTCCCGCCGTGCCGTTTCCCCTGGGCGGCCACAACCCACGGTTGGTGGCCACCAGGGCCCCATCGCCGCCGACCTCGGCCCAGGCCAGTATCCGCTCGTCCCGTTCCAGCGACGGACGGTACCGGTCGGGTAGCCGCTTCCGGCGCCCGAACAATGCCATGATCTTTTACCCCCCGGCGGCCTGCTCGCGCAGGGCCCGCGCATGCTGCTCCAGCGGTACCAGCTCCCCGAACAGCCGTAGGTGCTCATCGACGTGGGTCACCGGGTTGAGCCGCTGGAGCTTGGACTTCAACTCCATGATCCGCCTGGTCACGGCGGGCAGTTGCAGCCGGGCCAGGGTCACCGCCACATACCGCGGATCCGGCTCGCCGGACAGGTGCAGCGGAGTCACCGCCAGCTCGCCGACCAGCGCCTTGGCGGCGAGGTCGAGGCAGGTGTCGCGGACCTGCTCGACCCAGCCGGCGCCGCCGACCGCGGCCGACGCGCCGCCCGCCTCGGCGATCGCGTCCCGCACCGCGGCGTGCACCGGATGCTGATATGCCTCGGTCGGGATCGAGTCGAACATCGGGCCGGCGAGCACCGGCGCCTGGAGCGCCAGCTTGAGCGCCTCCCGCTCGACCGTGCCTTGTGGACTGTCCGCGGTGGCCTCGACGGCGGCCCTGGTCGGGGCCGTGGCGGTGCCGGCCCGGCCGGCGGCCGTGTTCACCGCCCGGAGCACCGGCTCCACGTCCATGCCCAGGTCGCCGGCGAGCTTGCGGGCGTACTCCGGCCGCTTCTCCCGGTCCTTGATCTTCGCGACCAGTGGCGCGGCCCGGCGCATGGCGTCGACCCGGCCCTCGACCGTGTCGAGGTCGAAGCGCGACAGCATGGAGCGCAGCGCGAAGTCCACCAGCGGCTCGCGGCGGGCCACCAGGTCGCGGACCGCCACGTCCCCCTTGGCCAGCCGCAGCTCGCAGGGGTCCATGTTGTCCGGGCCGACCGCGATGAACGTGCGCCCGACGAACCGCTGGTCGTCCTCGAACGCGCGCAGCGCCGCCTTCTGGCCGGCGGCGTCGCCGTCGAACGTGAAGATGATCTCACCGGCCACGCCGTCGGTGTCCATCAGCAACCGCCGCAGCACGCCGATGTGGTCGCTGCCGAACGCGGTGCCGCAGGTGGCCACGGCGGTCGGCACCTGCGCGAGGTGGCAGGCCATCACGTCGGTGTACCCCTCGACGACCACCACCCGGCCCTGCTTGGCGATCTCCCGCTTGGCGCGGTCGATGCCGTAGAGCACGTGGGACTTCTTGTAGAGCGGCGACTCCGGGGTGTTCAGGTATTTGGGCCCGTCGTCGTCATCGAACAGCTTGCGGGCCCCGAAGCCGATCACGTCGCCGGCCAGGTCGCGGATCGGCCACATCAGCCGGCGGCGGAACCGGTCGATCAGCGAGCCGGACCGGGCCGGCTTGGCCAGCCCGCCGGTGGTCAGCTCGGCCGTGCTGAACCCCCGCGCGCGCAGGTGCTTGACCAGGGCGTCCCAGGCGTCCGGGGCGAAGCCGCAGCCGTATGTCTGCGCGGTGTCCCGGTCGAACCCCCGCTGGGCCAGGAACTCCCGGGCCGCTCGCGCGCCGGGGGTGGCCAACTGCTCCGCGTAGAACTCGGCCGCGGCCCGGTGCGCCTCGACCAGGCGCTGGCGCTGACCCTGCTGGCGTACCGGGGCGGGGCCGGCCTCGACGTAGCGCAGCTGGATGCCGGCCCGGTTGGCCAGCCGCTCGATCGCCTCGACGAACGCCAGGTGCTCGGTCTCCATGACGAAGCGGATCGCGTCCCCGCCGGCGCCGCAGCCGTGGCAGAAGTAGACGTTGCGCGCCGAGGACACGGTGAACGACGGCGTCTTCTCGTCGTGGAACGGGCACAGGCCCTTGAGGTTGCCACCGCCCGCCGGCTTCAGCGTGACCTGCTCGGAGATCACGTCCACGATCGACGTGCGGTCACGGACCAGCGCGATATCCTCGTCGCGGATCTTGCCTGCCATCCGGTCGGGTCACCTCCGGCATATATCCTGCCCTGCCGCGGCTGGCTCCGACGAGCGGGCCGGCTGACGCGCCGGGCCGGGGCGCCGACGGACACGCCGGGGATGCCGGCCGGATCGCGTGCCGGGCGTGCGGGGTAAGCGGGAGGATCGAGGCATGGCGAAGGTACGCGACGAGCGGCTGGCCTGGCTCGCGGTACGCGACCGGCTCAACCGGCGCAGCCGCCGCCGGTCGGTGCTCGGCCGGCTCTTCGGCAACCTGACGCCCACCGGCACCGGGTTCGGCACCGACCTGTCCCGCGGCTCGGTGAAGTCGCGGATGATGCGGTACTCGTTCGCGGTCGACGACGTCGCCCAGCGGCTGACGCCCGAGGAGCGGCAGGCGCTGCGGGCGACCGGCCAGGTGCCGGACTGGTTCCTCGGTGCCGTGGAGAAGCGCTTCCGCGAGCTGCGCTGGCGCCGCAGGGGCGGCATCTTCGGCTGACGGCTCAGGTCAGCGCCTCGACCACGCGTTCGGCGAGTGCCTGGTGCCTGCGGTACGCGCTCGGGTACGCCGACCGCTGTACCGCCTGGGCCGCGGCCGCGACGCTGATGGACTGCCAGTTCCGTACCCGTACCAGTCGGTCGAAGAACAGCCCGGCCGACGCGGCCGGATCCATCAGCCGGGCCACCTGGCCCCACCCCTGGCTGGTCCGCTGCTGGAACAAGCCCACCGAATCATGGTCGGATCCGACAGCCTGATGGGGCAGGGCGAGCGACGCCGGCAGCCGACGGTTCGCCAGGTTGCGCAGGCTGCTCTCCTGCAGAGCGGTCGCGATGCCGATCACCATGGCGCGGTGCGGCAGCCCGCGCCGCTGGGCGACGGCCACGATGACGACGGCGTTGCCGGTCTGCACCTGGCTCAGGCCGGGAACCGACGGAGGCCGGGCCGGAGCCGACGGGGCGGGCGTGGGCGACGGGGTGGGGGTCTGGACCGGCGGGGTGTCGCGCGCCAGGTCCCGGGAGACCTCGTTGCCGGGGGCGCGCCACAGGTCGGCCGTACCGAGGGTTGCCGCGCCCGCCGGTGCCGCGCCGGCCTCGGAGGGCAGGCCCGGGTCGTACAGCACGATCCCGGAGGCCGCGATGGCCAGCACGCAGGCCGCCGAGGTCAGGAGGCTCCGGTATCGGCGGCGCCGTACCGGCCGACCGGAGACTGGTTCGAGGGGTAAGTGGGGGTCCGAACTGGATTGTTCGGACTCGTCGTCTTCGCTCCATATAGTCACGGTTCGTTAAACGCCTGAGATTGCCGTGCCGCCGCGACACGCCTCGCAAATCGCGCGACACGCCGGACGTACCGGCCCGATCTCACTCTCCCGGGGGAACCCTTGACGCAGGGTGCGGCCCGTCGACAGGCGCTACCCATGCGGGTGACCGGCGCTTAGAGTCGACCGGTGCGCCTGCCTCGCGTGACCGCCGTGCTCGCCGCCGGGCTCCTGCTCGGCACCGCCCTGACCGGCTGCGGCTCGGCCTCCGGCACCGCCGACTGGCGCGCCGCCGCGGCCATGCCGTCGGCTACCGCCAGCCCAGCCGCCAGCCCGACGCCCAGCCGGTCGGCCTCGCCCAGCCCGTCCGTTACCAAGCCCAGCACCGTCGCGCTGTTGAAGGCCGGCAACCCGAACGGCCACGCGGCGGTACCGGCGGAGGCGAAGGCGGTCGACACCACCCACCCGACCCGGGTGGTCGGCAACGGCACCCCGGCGAGCTGCACCTCAGCCGCCGTCGTCGCGGCGGTCGCGGCCGGCGGGATCATCACCTTCTCCTGCGGGCAGGCGCCGGTGACCATCACGATGAAGGCCACCGCGAAGGTGCGCAACACCACCTCCCGGGTGGTACTCGACGGCGGCGGGCTGGTGACCCTCAGCGGTGGAGGGGCACGCCGCATCCTCTACATGGACACCTGCGACGAGGCTCAGGTCTGGACCACCAGCCACTGCCAGAACCAGTCCAGCCCGCAGCTGACCGTGCAGAACCTGACGTTCGCCGACGGGAACTCCACCGGCGACCGGGCCGAAGGCGGTGGCGGCGGCGCCATCCTGGTGCGCGGCGGCCGGTTCAAGGTGGTCAACTCCAAGTTCGTCCGCAACCGGTGTGACCGCACCGGCCCCGACCTCGGCGGCGCCGCGATCCGGGTGCTCGACCAGTACCAGGGCCTGCCGGTGTACGTGGTCAACAGCACCTTCGGGGGTGCCTCCGGGCAAGGCGGCACGTGCTCCAACGGCGGCGCGCTGAGCAGCATCGGGGTGTCCTGGACGGTGCTCAACAGCCTCATGACCTACAACACCGCGGTCGGCAACGGCGCGAACCCGGCGAAGAGCGGCACCCCGGGCGGCGGCAGCGGCGGTGCCATCTACAACGACGGCAACACGTACACGCTGAAGATCGCTGGCTCGATCATCGAGAACAACCACGCGAACGAGGGTGGCGGCGCGGTCTTCTACGTCAGCAACGACCGCACCGGGACGATGAGCATCGACTCCTCGACACTGCGCGGCAACCGCAGTGACGGATTCGAGACCAGCGGCCTGCCTGGCATCTTCTTTCTTGGCGCGCACAAGCCAACGGTCACCGGTTCCACGCTCAGCCACTGATTCGGAGATGCAGAATGCACATCGAGATCACGGTCGACATCGAGGCCGATCCGGCGACGGTGTGGGAGGAGCTGATCGACGTCGAGCGCTGGCCGGAGTGGACCGCGTCGATGCGCGAGGTGAAGCGGCTGGACACCGGCCCGATGGCGCTGGGCAGCCGCGCCCGGATCCGGCAGCCGAAGATGCCGGTACTCGTCTGGGAGGTCACCGGATTCGAGGAGGGCCGCGAGTTCACCTGGTCCTCGCACTCGGCCGGGGTGAGCACGGCCGGCATCCACCGGGTGTCGGCCAACCCGGACGGGACCTCGACGGTGTTCCTCGCCGTCGACCAGACGGGTGTCCTCGCACCGCTGGTCGGCCTGTTCACCGGTGCGCAGACCCGCCGGTACCTCGGGCTGGAGGCACACGGGCTCAAGCACCGCAGCGAGGGCGCCTGACCGCGCCGCGTCGTCAAGCGTGCTTGAGGGTCGCGCGACGCTGCGCCGCACGCGCCTCCTGCAGCGACCACGACAGGGCGTAGTCGGCCACCTCTTCCCAGCCCTCCTGGCCGAGCGTGTAGTGGCAGCGGTACGGGTACTGCTTGACGTCCGTGATCGCGGTGCCCTTGCGGTAGTGGTTGGCGTTGTCCAGGACCAGCGACGGCGGGCTGACCCGGTCCTGCCCGCCGACGATGAACAGCAGCGGCGCGCGGTTGTTGTTGCCGAAGTCCACCTTCGTGGCCGCGTGCGGCGCGAAGTTGGCCAGCCCGGCCTCGAACACGACGTGGCCCGCGGCCGGTATGTAGTACCGGTCGTAAACCGCCCTCGATTCCTCTTCCGTCAGGCAGTTCGTGAACGACTCGTGGAACTGCTCGTGAGTCAGCGGCACCGCCTTGCGGGAGTTGGCCGGGTTCTTCAGGACCGGCAGCACTGACTTGATCGTCGAGCTCGACATGCGCGCGATGCCCTTGACCGCGGCGGAGCCAATGGTGACCCCGGCGGCGCCCAGGCCACAGTCGAGGAGTACCTGGACGAAGGCTCCGCCGAACGAGTGACCCATGATGATCGGCGGGCTGGGCATCTGCCGGATGATGGCCCGGTAGTACTCGATGATCTGGTCGATCTCCAGGCGTTCGAGCGGCGTCGAGTCCTGGCGCAGGGACTCGACCTCACCCTCCAGCCCGGGCCAGGCCGGCGCCAGTACCTCGAACCCGGCGGCCCGGTACCGATCGATCCAGTGCTCCCAGGAACGCGGGGTCATCCACAGTCCGTGAATCAGCACGATCGTGCCGGGATCCGCCCCGGTGTCCTGGTTGCCGGCCATCGCGCCTCCCGGTCGGACCGCTCGTTGCGTACCCGATCAGTCTGACGGTTTCCGCGCGGCGCTTCGCCCGATTGGCGGTGTTCAGCCGGCCCGGGCCGCCGAGATGCGCCGGGCGTGTCCGTCTCCGCGAGAATCCGGCTCCGGCTGCGCTCCCCCGGCTCGGGGTCGCTGGAGGGCGTCCGCCACCTGGCCGAACGCCTCGGCGAGGTGATCGACCTGCGCCGGGGTGAGCTGATCGAACAGGTGCTCGCGCACCGCGGTGACATGGCCCGGAGCCGCCGCCGCGAGCTTGGCCAACCCGGCAGGTGTCAGCTCGGCGTGGGTACCGCGACGGTCGTCCTCGCACTCGACCCGGCGCACCCAGCCGAGCTGCTCCAGCCTGGTCACCGCCCGGGTCACGCCGCTGCGGGTGGACATCGTCGCGTCCGCCAGGTCCCGCATCCGCAGCCGTCGCCCGGGCGCCTCGGACAGCTTCACCAGCAGTTCGTAGTCGGTGAAGGAGACCTCCGCGTCGGTCTGGAGCTGCTGGTCGAAGGCGCGGATCATCAGCCTCGTCGCATCCAGGTAGGCCCGCCAGGCCCGCTGCTCCTCGGCGTCCAGCCAACGGGTGTCAGTCACGATGCCGAGCCTACCGGGCCGCCGGGAATAGTTGACTGAGCAACGACCTTTGGTAGAGTGACTTTAGTTGACGCCGCAAATATTGGGAGCTGAGACACGATGCCCGCCGTGACCGTCGAGAACCCGCTGGCCCTGCCGCTGGTCCGCCGCACCGACCCGACCACCGAGCACGATCGTCCGGTCGTCTCGGTCACCACCGCGCCCTCGGGTTACGAGGGCGAGGGCTTCCCGGTCCGCCGTGCCTTCGCCGGGGTGGACCTGCGCGCCCTGGACCCGTTCATCCACATGGACCAGATGGGTGAGGTGGAGTACGCCCCGGGTGAGCCCAAGGGCACCCCGTGGCACCCGCACCGCGGCTTCGAGACTGTGACCTACATGATCGATGGTGAGTTCCAGCACTCCGACTCCAACGGTGGCGGTGGTCTGATCACCAACGGCGACACCCAGTGGATGACCGCCGGCGGCGGAATCCTTCACATCGAGGTACCGCCGGAGCACCTGATCGCCTCGGGCGGCCTGTTCCACGGCTTCCAGCTCTGGGTCAACCTGCCCAAGGCGCAGAAGTTCGTCGCGCCGCGCTACCAGGACATCCGGGCGGGCAACGTTGCGCTGCTCGCGTCCCCGGACGGCGGCGCCCTGCTGCGGGTCATCGCCGGCGAGGTCGACGGGCACACCGGGCCGGGCTCGACGTACACGCCGATCACGCTGGTGCACGCGACGCTGAGCCCGGGTGCCTCGGTGACCCTGCCGTGGCGCAAGGACTTCAACGCCCTGGCGTACGTGATGAACGGCGACGGTACCGTCGGCGCCGAGCGCCGGCCGGTCCACCTCGGCCAGCTCGCGGTGTACGGCGCCGGTGACGCGATCACCATCACCGCCAACGCCGCGCAGGAGTCCCGCAGCCCGAACCTGGACGTGCTCATCCTCGGCGGCCGGCCGATCCGCGAGCCGGTGGCCGCCTACGGCCCGTTCGTGATGAACACCCGCGCCGAGCTGATGCAGGCGTTCGAGGACTACCAGGCCGGCCGGCTGGGCTCCATCCCGGCCGCGCACCTGGGCGTCGACGCCAGCACTCCCGACGCCGAGTAACCGCACACCGCTCCGGCCCCGTCCGCTGAACCCGGACCGGGCCGGAGCGCGTTCATACGGGGAAGAGGGCAGTCCGGACGGCGGCGAGGGGAGCCGGCGATGAATGAGCTGACCGTACGGGAGACGAACGGCATCCTGCGCCAGCCGTGGATCGACCCGCGGCGCACCAGTGCCGGACTCGGCTGGGACCAGCTCTACGTGTCGACTCAGCGGGAGCAGCCGTACCAGGCCGGGTTCGACGCCGCACCCACCCACCTGGTGATCCTGCATCTCAACGGGCCGGTTGCGGTGCGCCGCGGTCATCTCGGCCTGACCGAGTCCCGTACCGTGCCGCCCGGTGCGTTCTTCATGCACCCGGCGGGCAAGGATCTCGACGTCGAGCTGGGCGGCGAGCTGGACACCGTGCACGTCTACCTCACCGACGCGGCCCTGCAGGACGCACACGACGAGGACGCGCCGGTGCGGCTCGCCGAGGAGCTGGGCACCGTCGACCCGCTGCTGGAACAGATCGTGCTCTCGCTCGACGGGGTACTGAAGCACTGGGAGCCGTCCGCCCGCACGTACGTCGACCACCTCGGCGCGCTGCTGGCCGCGCAACTGGCCCGCCGTCACGCCGGGACGGGCCGGCCGGTGCCCGAGCCGAAGCGCCCGGGGCTCGGCAGCCGGCAGTACGCGGCGGTCTGCGAGCTGATGCGCGAGCGGCTGTCCGAACCCGTACCGCTGACCGACATGGCCGCCGTCGCGGGCCTGTCGGTCAGCCAGTTCTCCCGCCAGTTCAAGGCGAGGACCGGTCTGGCCCCGCACCGGTTCCTCATCCGGCTGCGGGTCGACGCCGCGCTGCGGCTGCTGCGCGAGGGCGCCATGCCGATCGCGGAGGTCGCCACGTGCTGCGGGTTCTCGCATCAGGAGCACCTGACCCGGGTGTTCTCGGCCCATCTGGAGACCACCCCGGCTGCGGTCCGGCGTTCCGGGCTGACCGCCGCTTAAGCTCACGCAACGCCGGTCGCGCGCACCGCCCGCGACACCCGCGGCGGACGCGCTTTTCATGCAGGCAGCACAGCAGATAAATGCAGGAAACGCCGGTTGGGCCCGGTGGAGACTGGGTACGGCAGCCACCCGGCCGGTACGAGAGGTGGTTCCTTATGCGGTCGTTCGTGTACTCCTCCCATCCGTCGAGGGTGCTGTTCGGCGCGGGTACCGTGCGTCAGCTGCCCTACGAGGTGGATCGGCTGGGCGGCAGCCGGGTACTTGTGCTGGGCCGGGGCGATACCGGCGAGGCGGTCTGGAAGCGCCTGGGCGCGTTGGGTGTCGCACAGTTCCCGGACGCCGCCATGCACACCCCGGTCGAGGTGACCGAGCGGGCCCTGGCCATGCTGGCCGAGTACGGCATCGACTGCCTGGTGTCCGTCGGCGGCGGCACGAGCACCGGACTGGGCAAGGCGATCGCGATCCGGACCGGGCTGCCGCACCTCGCGGTACCCACGACGTACGCGGGCTCGGAGGTCACGCCGGTACTCGGCGAGACCATAGGCGGCGAGAAGACCACCCGGACGGCGCCCGGCATCCTGCCGGAGACCGTCGTCTACGACGTCGAGCTGACCCTCGGGCTCCCGGTGCCGGTATCGGTGGCCAGCGGCGTCAACGCGATGGCTCACGCGGTCGAGGCGCTCTACTCCCCCGACGCGAACCCGGTCATCGACGGCTTCGCGCTCCAGGCCATCGCCGCGATGGCCGGCGCGCTCCCGCGCATCGCCGAGGATCCGTCCGATGTGGACGCACGGGAGGAGGCGCTGCGAGCCGGCTGGCTCGCCGGCACCTGCCTGGCCGGCGTCGGCATGGGCCTGCATCACAAGCTGTGCCACGTCCTGGGCGGTACGTTCAACCTCCCGCACGCGCAGACGCACACCGCCATACTTCCGCACGCCATGGCGTACAACGCCCCGGCCGCCCCGGACGCGATGCGGTCCATCGCCGAGGCGTTGGGGACCGGCGACGCGCCGACCGGCGTGTACGACCTCATCGCCGCCCTGGACGGGCCGACGTCACTCGGCGCGCTGGGCATGCCCGAGGCCGAACTGCCCCGCGCCGCCCTGCTCGCCCTCACCAGCGCCACCAGGTCCCCGTACCCGAACCCGCGGGAGATCACCCTCTCCGGGGTGGAGGGACTGCTGCGCGACGCGTGGTCGGGCCGGCGCCCGGAGCGGCCCGCGGACGCGGGGCCCGACCTCGGCCGGCTCACCCGGCAGGTGGTCGACAGCTTCGCCGGCTCTCCGAACCCGCGGGTCGGCGCGCTGCTCGCCGACCTGGTGCGGCACCTGCACGACTTCGTCCGGAGCAACGACGTCACCGAGGAAGAATGGCTCTATGCCATCGATTTCCTGACCCGTACCGGCCAGATCTCGAGCCCCAAGCGGCAGGAGTTCGTGCTGCTGTCCGACACCCTCGGGGTGTCCAGCGTGGTGGACGCGCTGACCAACTCGCGCACCCCGCAGACAACGCCGTCGGCGGTGCTCGGCCCGTTCTACGTGTCCGGCCCGCCGAAAGCCGAACCCGGCGCGGACATCTCCGCCGGGCTGCCCGGTACTCCGCTGTGGGTCGACGTGCGGGTGGAGGATCCCAGCGGCAAGCCGGTGGCCGGCGCGGTCGTGGACGTCTGGCAGTCCAATGAGGACGGTTTCTACGACGTGCAGCTGCCCGAGTTGACCGGGCCGGCGCTGCGCGCCCGGTTCGAGGCCGACGCCGAGGGCCGGATCCGGTTCTGGTCGATCCTTCCCTCGGAGTACCCGATCCCCGGCGACGGGCCGGTCGGCCAGCTGCTGGACGCGGTGGGCCGCCACCCGTACCGTGCCCCGCACCTGCACTTCATGATCATGGCCTACGGTTACCGCCGCCTGGTCACCCAGCTGTTCGTGTCCGGCGGCGCGTACCTGGACTCGGACACCGTCTTCGGGGTCAAGGACGACCTGATCGTCGACTTCGCACCGGGCCGGGGGCCCGCGCCCGCGGGTCGCGAGGTGGACGGACCGTGGCACCGGCTGGAGTACACGTTCCGCATCGCACCCGCCTGAGAGGTTGGAGGAGCACGGATGTCCGACGTCGTCGAGACCGACGTTCTCGTGGTCGGCAGCGGACCGGCGGGTGGAGCCGCCGCGCTGCTGCTGAGCACGTACGGGGTCGCCAACATCCTGGTGACCAAGTACGGCCGGCTCGCCGACACGCCCCGGGCACACATCACCAACCAGCGCACCATGGAGGTGCTGCGCGACGCGGGCGTCGAGGACCAGGTCGTCGCGCAGGCCACCCCGCAGCACCTGATGGGCGACACGGTGTTCTGCACCAGCCTGGCCGGCGAGGAACTGGGTCGGTTGCACACCTGGTACACGCATCCGGCCCGGCTGGCCGACCACACGCTGGCGTCCCCGTCGCGCATCTGCGACATGCCGCAGCATCTGATGGAACCGGTACTGGTGAACAACGCCGTGGCCCGGGGCACCACGCTGCGGTTCGACACCGAGTACCTGTCGCTGGAGCAGGACGCCGACGGAGTGACCGCGACCGTCCTGGACCGGGTGCGCGGCGACCGATACGAGATCCGGGCCAAATACCTGATCGGCGCAGACGGTGGGCGCAGCAAGGTGGCGGCCGACATCGGACTGCCGATGGTCGGCCAGATGGGTGTCGCCGGCAGCGTCAACATCCTGTTCGACGCGGACCTGGACGACCTGGTGGCGCACCGGCCGAGCATCCTGTACTGGGTGCTGCAGACCGGATCGGACGTCGGCGGCATCGGCATGGGCCTGGTGCGCTGCGTGCGGCCGTGGCACGAGTGGCTGATCGTCTGGGGGTACGACATCACCGGCGAGCCGCCGGAGCTGACCGAACAGTACGCGCGCGAGGTCGTGTACCGGCTGCTCGGCGACGACTCGATCCCGGTGAAGATCCGGTCGTCCTCGCTCTGGACGGTCAACCACCTGTATGCCGAGCGCTACCACCGGGGTCGGGTGTTCTGCGCGGGCGACGCGGTCCACCGCCACCCGCCGTCGAACGGGCTCGGCTCGAACACGTCCATCCAGGACGCGTACAACCTGGCCTGGAAGCTGAAGCTGGTGCTCGACGGCGCAGCCGACCCGTCGCTGCTGGACACGTACTCGGCCGAGCGGGCGCCGGTCGGCAGGCAGATCGTGGATCGGGCCAACCAGAGCATCGGTGAGACCGGCCGCATCTTCGACGCGCTGGGCCTATTGTCCACAGAGGACCCGGACGAGATGCTGAAGAACATCGAGTCACGCAAGTCGGCCACACCGGAGGGGGAACGCCGGCGGCAGTTGCTGCGGGAGGCGATCGCCTTCAAGGACTACGAGTTCAACACGCACGGCGTGGAGCTGAACCAGCGGTACCGGTCGGCGGCCATGGTGCCGGACGGCAGCGAACCGGCGTTCCCGCGCGACGAGCAGCTGTACCATCACGCGACCACCTGGCCCGGCGCGAAGCTCCCGCACGCGTGGCTCGGCCGGGACCGGCAGCGTCTGTCCACTTTGGACCTCGGCGGCCACGGCCGGTTCACGGTGCTGACCGGCGTCGGCGGCGAGGCGTGGATCGACGCCGCCGCCGAGGCCGCGGCGGCGCTCGGCGTCACCGTCCGGGGATGTGTCATCGGCCCCGGGGCGCAGTACGAGGACCTGTACGGCGACTGGGCCCGGCTGCGTGAGGTGGGCGACACCGGGTGCGTCCTGGTCCGGCCGGACAACCACGTCTGTTTCCGGCACCCGGCGGCCGGCCCGGACGCCGCCGGCCTGCTGACCGGCGCCCTGAGGCAGGTACTCGGCCGGGTTATCTAGCCCACATTGTCACCGCGGTCACTTCGCCCGCCGGCAGGGGCGGGTCAGTCTCGGACCGGGCAGGTCGAGACGGAAGGGGCGCGTGGGCATGGCGACGACGCGGGAAGCGGCCGCGACGGCGGTACGCCCGGCCGGGACGCCGGGGCGGTCCCGCTGGCTCGCCGCGGGCGTGGCGGTCTGCACCGTCGGCTGGGGCGCCAACCAGTTCGCGCCGATGGTCCTGCTCTACCGGGCGAGGCTGGGCCTGTCCGCCGCGGTCGTCGAGGGCACCTTCGGCATGTACGCGATCGGCCTGATGCCCGGGCTGCTGGTTGCCGGTCGGGTCTCGGACCGGGTCGGCCGGCGGCCGGTCGTCATGTTCTCCGTCGCGCTGTCGATGGTCGCCGGGATCGTGCTGGCGTTCGGCGCGCACGGGGTCGGTTGGCTGTTCGCCGGCCGGGTGGTCATGGGGGTGGCCAGCGGCTGCGCGTTCAGCGCGGGCAGTGCGTGGATCAAGGAGCTGTCCGCGCCGCCGTACGAGGCCGCGGTCGCCGGCGCGGGTGCCCGGCGGGCCAGCGTCGCGATGACCGTCGGCTTCGGCGCCGGGCCGCTGGTCGCCGGGGCCCTCGCCCAGTGGGCGCCGTGGCCGACCACGCTGCCGTACGCGCCGCAGTTGGCGTTGGCCGCCTACGCGGTCGTCCTGGTGGCCCGGCTGCCGGAGACCGTGACGCGGAGCCCTTCCGCGAGCCGTGTCGGGTTGGGCGTCCACGGGCTCGGTGAGCGCCGGTTCCGCTGGGTGGTTCTTCCGCTGGCGCCGTGGGTGTTCGGCGCGGCGGCCATCTCGATGGTGTTCGTACCCGGCCTGGTCATCGACCGGGTGCACGGGATCGCGGTCTTCTTCGGCGCGCTGGCCGCCGTGTGCACCGCCATGGCCGGGGTACTGGTTCAGCCGCTAGCCCGGCGCCTCGACCGGCGGGACGGGCCGCACCTGCTGGTGGCCGGCATGTCCCTGGTGACCGTGGGGCTGGTCATCGAGGCCGGCGTGGCGGCCGCCGGCCAGCCGATCCTGGCGCTGCCGGCCGCCGCGGTGCTCGGCTGCGGGTACGGGTGTTGCATGGTGTACGGCCTGGCCGAGGTGCAGCGGATGTCCCGGCCCGAGGAGTTGGCCACGCTGACCGCGGTGTTCCAGGCCGCCACCTACATCGGCTTCGGCGCACCGACTCTGCTGTCGGTCCTGGAGTCCTACTCCTCCCCCACCGTGCTTCTGCTGGCGGTCGCCGGACTCGCCGCCCTGACCCTCGCGGTCACGAGCCGGCAGGCCCGGCGCTGACCGACCGCCTTTTCCCGCTAGGTTGCGGCGCCATCTAGATAGCTGTGCTAGCGTCCGGTGTCGTGGATCAGGAGCGGCGCAGCCAGTGGCTACGGGGCGTGCTGGACATGTGCGTGCTGGCCATGGTGTCCGGCGGCGAGTCGTACGGGTACCACCTCGTCCAGGCGGTGGAGGCGGCCGGACTCGGGCCGATCAAGGGCGGGACGTTGTACCCGGTGCTGCTGCGCCTGGAGAGCACCGGCCTGGTCGCGACCGACTGGCGGCAGGGCCCGTCGGGTCCGGCCCGCAAGTACTACCGGATCACCGCAGCGGGGCAGGCGACGCTGCGCCAGGCGGTGCTCGACTGGCAGTCGTTCAGCTCGGACGTGAACGCGATCCTGCAGAGGGGCAACGCGATCCTCCAAGAAGGGCAGAGCACGTGACGATCAATGACGGATGGCTGCGCGACCTCGGCATGGAACTGCGCCGCCGGGGTGTGCCCGGCGGAACCGCGGACCATGTCGTCGCCGAGGCGGCGACCCACCTGCGCGACAGCGGCGAGCCACCGATGGCCGCCTTCGGCCCGGCCGGCGCGTACGCCGCGGTCGTCTCGGACAGCGTCGGCGCCGCGTGGCGGCGGGCGCGCAGACCGGCACCCGGACCGATGCGGCTGCGGGCACGCGGGATCGTCAAGCGGTATCGGCGCCGGGACGTGCTCTCCGGGGTGGACCTGACCGTACACGCGGGCGAGGTGGCCGCCGTGATCGGCGCGAACGGCTGCGGGAAGAGCACGTTCCTGCGCATCTGCGCCGGCCTGATCAGCCCGGACAAGGGCACCGTGCAGGTCGACGGCAGCATCGGGTACTGCCCGCAGGACGGCGGCACCATCGACTTCCTGCGCCCCGAGGAGCACTTCGTCCTCGTCGGCGGAGGGCGGAACTGGTCGCGGGAACGGTCCCGGGCCAAGGGCCGCGCGGCGGCGGCGACGCTGGACTGGGACGCCTCGACGCCGATGTTGAGCCGGCACCTGTCCGGGGGCACCCGGCAGAAGCTCAACCTGGTGATGGCCGGGCTGAGCGAGCCTGACGTGCTGCTGCTCGACGAGCCCTATCAGGGCTTCGACCGCGGCACGTACCTGGACTTCTGGGAGCAGGTCTGGCGCTGGCGGGACAGCGGCCGGGCCGTGGTCGTGGTCACCCACATGCTCAACCAACTCGACCTCGTGGACACGGTGCTCGATCTGAGCGGGGCGAACCGGGAGAGGTGGTCGTGATGAGGAAGCTGGGCGTCGTCGCCGACATGACGCTGCGCGAGATGCTGCGCCGGCGCGGTGTGCTGATCCTGCTGCTCGCGCTGCCGCTGGCGTTCTACGTGGTGCGCCGCAACGGGTACACCGGCGAGTCGATCCGGGCGCTGTTCCTCGGGCTGTCCTGGGCGATCAGCACGGCCGCGCTGTTCTCCGCGTCGGCGGGGCGGGCGGTCGAGCCGCGGCTGCGGTTGTCCGGGTACCGCAGCCACCACCTGTACCTGGGACGGCTGGCCGCCCTGCTGGTACTCGGCACCGGCATCGCGGTACCGCTGCTGGCGCTGGTGGCCCTCGATCCGGCGCAGGACAAGGTGCGCACCGGCGGGGTGGCGCTGGCCATGCTGCTGTGCGTGACCGTCGCCGCCCCGTTCGGGCTGCTGGTCGCCGCGCTCGTGCCGCGTGAGCTGGAGGGCACCCTGGTGCTGCTGGTCGTCGTCGGCATGCAGATGGTCGTCGACCCGGCGGGCGCCGGGGCCAAGGTGATGCCGTTCTGGTCCAGCCGGGAGATCGGCACGTACGCGGTCGACCACACCGGCTCCGGGTACCTCGACCGGGGGCTGGTGCACGGCGTCGCGTTCACCCTCGCGCTGGCGCTGCTGGTCGCGGTGCTGTCCAGCTACCGGCTGCGTACCCGCTCGCACATGCGATTCGCCTCCGGCCGCTGACAGGAGCGGTCAGCGGGCGGTGAACCGCAGCGTGTAGGTCCGCTGGGTGAGCCCGTCCTCCGCCGTCACGATGACCGCGCCGGTGCCGGGTACCGCCGGCGGCGGCACGACCAGCAGCCGGCCGTTGTCCGCGACCTGCGCGCCGATCTGCGGGGTACCCGGCCCCGCGGTCACCGTGTACGACGTGGTGGACGGGTCGAACCCGGACACCGGCCGGCCGTCCACGGTCAGCTTCACCAGTGCCGCCGAGGACTGGTAGCTGACCGCGTCCCCGATGACCGCCAGCTCGGTGACCTGGAAGAAGCCGTTGGTGGCGTCCGGGGCCGCGCTGGTCAGCTCCAGCCGCACCTCGGTCGTGCCGACCGGGTCGAACGTCAGGGTGGCGACCGTGCCGGTCCAGGCGACCGACAGCCCGCGCACCGACACCAGGTCGGCTCCGCGCCGGTAGCTGACCGAAATCGCGGCGGGCAGCGTGTGCCTGGTGTCGACCACGAAGTTCGCCGTCACCGAGCCGAACCGCTGCGCGTTGGGCCAGCTGACCGACACCCAGTCCGAGCGCCGGGCGGTGTTGAACGCGGGCAGCAGCGCGGTGGCGGCCTTGCTGTACGCGTTGGACCACCCGCCGGAGCCGGTCGTCCCGTCCAGCATCGCGGCCGGCAGCGTGTTCGGGGCACCCGAGTAGCTGGCATCCGCCTCGGGGTGCGCCGGGCCGCCCGGGCTGGCCAGGTTCGCGCCGGCCAGCACGTCGCCGGTGACGCGTACGGTGGCCCGAGCCGACAGGCCGCCGGAGACGGTACCCGTGACGGTGAACTGGCCGGGCACCGCGTACCGGGCCGGCGGCACGTGCGCCCACGCGACCGGTACGGCGAGGTCGACTCCGTCGCTGTAGACCAGCCGCAGGGTGGCCGGCAGGACCGGTGGCGTACCGGCACCCACCACGGTCGAGTACGTCTCCACCGAGGCCGGCGCGTACACGGTGAGGCTCGCCCGCGCCCGCAGCGGAGTACCCGCCACCGACCCGGAGACCTGATACACGCCGGTGTGGTGCCGCGAGGACTCGGGCGGCGCCGACCAGTGGACCGGCAGCGCGCGCTGGCTGCCGTCGCCGTACACCCCGGTGACGGTGCCGGGCAGCCGGGGCGAGGAGCCCAGCGGGGTACGCAGGACGACCGGATCCAGCGCGACCAGCCGGGTACCGGAGGAGTCCGCCGCGTACAGCGAGTCGAGGGCGTACACCGACGCGACGGCCGGCAGCAGGTCGGCCGCGGTCGCGGTCACGGTGATCCGTCCGGCCTGCCCGGCGCACCGCACGATCGCCAGCGCCTTGCCGGCCCAGGTCTCCCGGGTGTCGGTGTTCTGGTACCGCTCCGCGCTCTCCTGCCGCCCGTTGTCCAGTCCGGCCAGCACCGCGCCGTCGACCTGGAAGCTGACCGGGTGCGCCCCGCCCGGTACGACCACGCCGTGCGCGTCAACGATCTCGGCGGTCAGGTATACCAGCGAACGGCCGTCCGCCTCCACCACCCTGCGGTCCGGGGTGAGCCGCACCGCGTGCGCCGACCCGGCGGTGCGCAGTTCGTCCCTGGCGACCTCGGCACCGTGGCGGCGCGCCACCGCGGTCAGGGTGCCCGGCGCGAACGGCACGGTCCAGGTCAGGTGCAGCTTCCCCGCGCTGCCGTTCGGGCTGGTGTAGCTGCCCGGATAGGGGCCGGCCGTAACTGTCTTGTCGTCGTGGGTCGCTTCGGTGGTCTCCAGGTACTCCGCACCGTACGTGGTGGTCTTCCGGTCGAAGGTGCGGACGCCGAGGCTGTGCCCGTCGAGGAACAGCTCCACAGTGTCCACATTGGAGTATGCCCACACCTCGACCGGCTCGCCCGGCTCGTGGTCGGTCCAGTTCATCGGCAGCAGGTGCACCATCGGCTCGGTGGTCCACTGGCTGCGGAACAGGTAGTACATGTCCTTCGGGAAGCCGGCGGTGTCCACCGCGCCGAAGAACGACGCCTTGACGGGAAAGACGGAGTAGGGCGTGGGTTCGCCGATGTAGTCCATACCGGACCAGAGGAACTGGCCGGCGAAGAACTCCCGGTCGCGGTCCTTCTTCAGGCCGTACTCGCCGCTCATCGTCCAGGACGCGAGATTGTTGTCGTACGAGGAGGTGCCGCGCCGGTTCGGCGTGTAGTTTTCGCCGGTGTTGAGGTGCTCCGGCTCCTGGTACACGCCGCGGGTCGAGGTCTCCGAGGACGACTCCGACTCGAACAGGAACAGGTGCGGGTAACGGGCGTGCAGCGCGTCCACCGACGCGGCGGTGTTGTAGTTCAGGCCCAACCCGTCGAGTTTGGCCAGCATCAGGTCGGCGGGCGAGCCGACGGCCGGCAGGCCCCGGTACTTGTCCGACCCGATGACCACCGGCCGCGTGCTGTCGATCGCCCGGATGTCGTCGATCAGCCGCTGGCCCATCGCCAGCCCGGCCGCCGAGGTCGAGTCCGGGATCTCGTTGCCGATCGACCACATGATGACCGCGGGCGAGTTCTTCGCCGCGTCGACCATCTCGGTGATGTCGGCGTCGCTGTTGGCGTCGAAGAAGCGGCCGTAGTCGTACCGGTTCTTGCCGGTGTGCCAGCAGTCGAACGCCTCGACCATCATGACGATCCCGAGCTGTTCGCAGACCTGGACCATCTCCGGCGACGGCGGGTTGTGCGAGGTGCGGAACGCGTTGACACCCATGCTCTTCATGAGCTTCATCTGGCGCACCAGCGCGTCGGTGTGCACCGCCGAGCCGAGCGCGCCCTGGTCGTGGTGCAGGTCGACGCCGCGGAGCTTCAGGTGGGTACCGTTCAGGGAAACGCCGTGGTCGGGGTCGATCCGCACGTACCGGATGCCGAACGTGGTCAGGTACGTGTCCACCACCCGTCCCGCCACCGACAGCTCGGTACGCAGGGTATACAGCGCAGGGTGGTCGACCGACCACAGTTGCGGATGGGTCACCTGGATCGTGGTGGTGTCGGTGTATCCGTCCGGTGTCACGGTCGCGTCAGCGGTCGCCCGGCCCACCTGCCGGCCGGCCGGGTCCAGGACGGTCGAGGTGATCCGCACCGCGGTCGCGGTCCCGGACTCGTTCGCGACCCGGGTGCTGATCCGCACGCCGGCCCGGCCCGACCCGATCGTGTCGGCCAGGTCGGGGGTGGTGACGAAGGTGCCCCAGCGGGCCACGTGCACCGGGTCGGTGACGACCAGCCGGACGTTGCGGTACAGCCCGCTTCCCGAATACCACCGGCTGCTCGGCAGCTGGTTGCGCACCTGGACCGCGACCACGTTCGCGGTGACCCCGTCGGTGTGTACCCGGCCGGTCAGGTCGAGGCTGAACCCGGTGTACCCGTACGGGTGGCCGCCCACCAGGGTGCCGTTGACATACACGGACGAGTCCATGTAGACCCCGTCGAACTCGATCGACACCCGCTTGCCGGCCAGCGAGGCAGGCAGCGTGAACGACTTGCGGTACCAGCCCAGGCCGCCGTGGAAGTAGCCGGTGCCGCCACCGGTGTCCGACGCCTGCTCCGGAGCGAGTTCGATGCTCCAGTCGTGCGGCACGTCCACGGTGCGCCACCCGGGATCGTCGAAGCCCGGCGCCGCCGCGTCCGCGTACTGGCCCGTCGGGTCGGTCGCCGCGTACGGGTTGACCAGCGCGAACCGCCACGACCGGCCGAAGTCGATGGTGCGGTCGGTGGTCCCGGGCACGTGCTGCGGCCCCGACGAGGGCGTGCCTCTGGCGGCCAGCGCGACGGACGGCTCCAGGACGCCGGCCGCTGCGACGAGCGGCCCGACCGCGCCGGCGATGAGGACGGATCTGCGCTTGAGAGTCACGGGCGGGCTCCTCGGGGTGCGCGGGCTGGGCCATCTAGCGCCGTCGATAGTCGACAAATTCAATCACGAATCGACACGGGTTGTCATCGGTCGGTCCTCCGCAGGGCGGGCGACTGAGCGTCGGTGAGCGAGAATCGGTGTGTGGACTTCCGGCTGCTCGGCCGCCTTGAGGCGACGCGCGATGGCCGGCCCGTGGAACTGGGCCGGCGCAGGGAGCGGTGTCTGCTCGGTGTGCTGCTGCTGGAGGCGAACAGCCCGATCACCATCGACCGGCTGGTCGACCTGCTGTGGGAGGGGCAGCCGCCCTCGACCGCCCGGTCCAGCCTGCACACCCACGTCTCCCGGCTGCGCGCCCAGCTCGACCCGGACGGCACCGGCCGCTACGGCGTCCGGCTGGTCAGCCGGGGCGGCGGGTACGCCGTGGAGGTGGCACCGGACAGCGTGGACGCGCACCGCTTCCAGGCCATGGTCGAGCGGGCCCGCATCGTGAGCCCGGCCGACCGTACCGGCCTGTTGCGGCAGGCCCTGGCGCTGTGGCGCGGACCGGTGCTCGCCGACGTGGCGTCCGACCGGCTGCGGGAACGGATCGCGGCCGAGCTGACCGAACTGCGGATGTCGGCCACGGAGCTGATGATCGAGACCGAGCTGGCCGCCGACCGGCCCCGCGACCTGGTCGGTGAACTCGCCGGGTTGCACGCCGAGCACCCGTACCGGGAGCGGCTGGCCGGCCAGCTGATGCTCGCCCTGTACCGGGCCGGTCGGCACGCCGACGCGCTGATCGTGTACCAGCAGCTCGCCGATCGGCTCGCCGAGGACCTCGGCGTGGACCCCGGCCCCGAGCTGAGCGAGCTGCACACCGCGATCCTGCGCCGGGACCCGGGGCTGATCCGGTCCCGTCCCGCGGCCCAGACGCCACGACAGCTGCCGGCGGCAAGCAGGCTGTTCACCGGCCGGGCCGACGAGCTGGGGGCGCTGACCAAGACGCTGACCGGCGTGACCGACCGGGACACGACCGTGGTCGTCTCGGCCATCGGCGGCGCCGGCAAGACCTGGCTGGCGTTGCACTGGGCGCACCAGAACCTCGACCGGTTCCCGGACGGGCAGCTGTTCGTCAACCTGCGCGGGTTCGATCCGTCCGGGCAGCCGATGGCCCCGGCGACCGCGCTGCACGGATTGCTGGACGCGCTCGGCGTCGCGCCCTCCGCGGTACCCACCGATCTGGACGCGCAGATCGGCCTGTACCGCAGCCTGCTCGCCACCCGGCGGATGCTCATCGTGCTGGACAACGCGCGCGACGCCAGTCAGGTGGCACCGCTGCTGCCCGGCTCCCCGACCTGCACGGTGATCGTGACCAGCCGAGACCGGCTCACCGGCCTGATCAACGGTTACGGCGCGTTGCCGCTGCAGCTGGACATACTCGACGAGGCGCAGGCCCGCGACCTGCTGGCCCGGCGGCTGGGCGAGGAACGGCTGGCCGGCGAGCCCGAGGCGGTCACCGCGCTGGTCAACGGTTGTGGCGGCCTGCCGCTGGCGCTGGGCGTCGTGGCGTCCCGGGCGGCCCTGGCACCGCACCTTCCGCTGGCGGCCATCACCGCGGAGTTGCACGACGCGACCACCCGGCTCGGCGCGTTCGACGAGGACGACCCGCAGGCGAGCCTGCGCGCGGTCCTCTCCTGGTCGTACGCGGCGCTCACCGGCGCCCAGGCCCGGCTGTTCGGGTTGCTGGGCTCGGCGGCCGGCCCGGACATCGGCCTGCCCGCCGCCACCGCGCTGGCCGGACTGCCCACCGACGAAGTCACCGCGATCCTGCGCGCGCTGCAACGCCAGTCGCTCATCCAGCAGCACTCCCCCGGCCGCTGGCGGATGCACGACCTGATCCGCCTGTATGCCGCCGAGCGCGCCGAGCGCGACCAGCCCGAGGACCACGTCGCCGGGCTGCGCCGCCTGGTCGGCTTCTATCTGAACACCGCGCACGCGGCCGACCGGCTGCTGGACCCGACCCGGCCGGGGCACGGCTGGGCCGTCGTCGACCCGGCGCCGGGCATCCCCGCTCATCCGTTGCCCGACCGGGCCGCCGCCCAGGCGTGGCTGGACGACGAGCACCTGTGCGTCCAGGCCGCCCAGCAACTGGCCGCCCGGCAGGGCTGGCACGCCGAGACGTGGCAGCTGGCCTGGTCCCTGAACACGTTCTACGGCTGGCGGGGTCACCTGCACGACCTGGTCACCGTGTGGCGGTGCGGGTTGGCCGCCGCGCAACTGCTCGGCGATCCGGCGGTCGAGGCGCTGGCCCACCGGTACCTGGGGCGGGCCTGCATCCTGGTCGGGCAGCACGTAGAGGCCGCCGATCAGCTGCACCGCTCCCTGTCGCTCGCGGAGCAGGCGGCCGACCTGCCCGGACAGGCCCGGGCGCACTGGACACTCGCCTGGGCCTCGGAGTGGCGGGGTGACAACGAGCGTGCGCTGGAGCACGCCACCCGCGCCCTGGAGCTGTATCGGGCGTGTGGCGACCCGGTCGGCGAGGGCGGTGCGCTCAACGTGGTGGGCTGGTACGCGACCCGGCTGGGCCACTACGACCAGGCCCGTACCCACCTGGAGTCCGCGCTGATCGTGTCCCGCGACACCGGCAACCGCGTCGGTGAGGCGGACACGCTGGACAGCCTCGGCCTGGTGGCGCACCACACCGGCCAGTACGCCGAGGCGATCGACCACTACCAGAAGGCCCTGGCGGTGTACCGCGACCTCGGCAACGAGTACGAGGAGGCCGACACGCTGGAGCGGCTGGGCGAGACGTACGCCGCGACCGGCGAGCGCGGCCCGGCCCGACGTGCCTGGCGCGAGGCGCTACGGCTGTTGCGGGCGCAGCGACGCAGCCCGGACGCCGAGCGGGTCGAGCGGCGGCTGCGCCACGTCGGCGGGTCAGGCGGGTCGGGCGGGTCGCCGACCGTCCCCGGCCGACGGGCGGGCCCGAGCCGGCAGCGGCCGGACTGACGCGGCGCGCGACGGAGCCGACCCGGCTGCGCAGGCAGGCGGCTGACCGGTGCGCGGCCAACCGCCTGCCACGACGCCGGTCAGCTCAGCGCCCACGGGCGGGCGGTGGCACCGAGCCGGTTCCACGCGTTGATGACCGTGATGGTCCAGATCAGCTCGGCCAACTCCACGTCGGTGAATTCGCTCGCGGCCGCCTGGTAGACCGCGTCGCCGACCGGGCCGTCGGTCAGCCGCGTGGCCGCCTCGGTCAGGTCCAGGGCCGCCCGCTCGCGGGCGGTGAAGAACGGCGTCTCCCGCCAGACCGGCAGGGCGAACAGGCGCCGTTCGCTCTCCCCTGCCTTCCGGGCGTCCCGGTTGTGCATGTCCACGCAGTACGCACAGCCGTTGAGTTGCGAGGCGCGGGCGCGCACCAGTTCCAGCAGCGACGGCTCCAGGCTGACCTGGCGGGACGCCGCGTCCAACGCGTTCATCGCCCGGTTGATCTGCGGGGCGAGTTCGTCGACGGCGAGCCGGGCAGCCGGGACGACGAATGAGCGACCGCCATCGGCGGTGAGGGTTTCGGTTGTCATGAGGTCGACCCTAGAGGCGAAATTGGCACCCCGTTAGGTCCATTTCTTGCTCAGTTGACTGAGCCAATGCCTACCCGCTCCGCCGCTCCCGGTCGCCGCGACGGCACCGGACATCGGGCCGGCGTTTCACGGGGCCGCTGCAAAAACGTTGCAACTGAGCCAAGTGCCGATTCGACCAGCACCGGGAGAGATTGACACTCACCCATGTGAACGCTAACGTCACAGCGGCCGGGAGCCTCCGCCTTCTCGATGACCTCGGGAAGCATCGCCAATCGCCCCGGGTGCCAGTCACCCGGTGGCGGCATCCACCGCGAGGGCGGCTCTCCGTGCAGTCCCGCCGTCCCGTGATCAGATTGGACGGGCGAAATTGAAACGAATTAGTCAACGGCGCATCCGGTACCGGCTGCTCGCCGCCGGTACCGCCGCCGCACTGGCGACCACCGCACTCGTCACCGCCGGCACGCTCGGCGCTCACGCGGCCGCCACCGGCTGCCGGGTCGACTACAGCATCGGTTCGCAATGGGCTGGCGGGTTCGGCGCCAACGTCACCATCACCAACCTCGGCGACCCGATCAACGGCTGGCGCCTGACCTGGTCGTTCACCGCTGGCCAGACCGTCACCCAGGCGTGGAACGCGACCGTCACCCAGTCCGGCGCGGCGGTCACCGCGACCGACGCGGGATACAACGCGGCGCTGGCCACCGGGGCGAACACCGCGTTCGGCTTCAACGGGTCCTGGAACAACTCCAGCAACCCGGTACCCACGTCCTTCGCGCTCAACGGGGTCACCTGCACCGGCTCGGTGGGAACCAGCCCGACCACCACACCGACCCGCACCACCAGCCCGACGGCGAGCCCGACCCCGACCCGTACCGCGAGCCCGACACCCACCCCCACGGGCGGCTCGACCCCGCCCGCGGCCGGTGCACGCCAAATGGAGAAGCTGAACCGCGGCCTGATCTCGGTACGCTCGGGCAGCGGCAACCTGGTCAGCTGGCGGCTGCTGGGCACCGACCCGCAGAACGTCGCGTTCAACGTGTACCGGGGATCCACCAAGCTGAACTCGACCCCCATCACGGCAAGCACCAACTACCTCGACTCCGGTGCCGCGGCCGGCTCGGCCTACACCGTGCGCGCCGTGGTGAACGGCGTCGAGCAGGGCGCGTCCGAGTCCGCGTTGCAGTTCACCAACGGGTACCTGGACGTGCCGATCCAGCCGCCGTCCGGCGGTACCACGCCGGACGGGGTCGCGTACACCTACACCGCGAATGACGCCAGCGTCGGTGACCTGGACGGGGACGGCCAGTACGAGTTCGTGCTGAAGTGGGATCCGACCAACTCGAAGGACAACTCGCAGTCCGGCTACACCGGCGACGTCTACGTCGACGCGTACCGGCTGAACGGCACCCGGCTGTGGCGCATCGACCTGGGCCGCAACATCCGGGCCGGCGCGCACTATACGCAGTTCCAGGTGTACGACTACGACGGCGACGGCCGGGCCGAGGTCGCGATGAAGACCGCCGACGGCACCGTGGACGGTACCGGACGAGTCATCGGCAGTTCCAGCGCCGACTACCGAAACTCCTCCGGGTACATCCTGTCCGGGCCGGAATACCTGACCATGTTCAACGGGCTCACCGGTGCCGCTATGTCCACAGTGAACTACGACCCTCCACGTGGGACGGTGTCGGACTGGGGCGACTCGTACGGCAACCGGGTCGACCGGTTCCTGGCCGGCACCGCGTACCTGGACGGCACCCGGCCCTCACTCATCGAGTCGCGCGGTTACTACACCCGTACCGTCATCACCGCCTGGGACTTCCGCAACGGGCAACTCACCGAACGCTGGAAGTTCGACTCCAACTCCGCCGGCAGCCAGTACACCGACCAGGGCGACCACCAGTTGTCCATCGCGGACGTCGACGGAGACGGCAAGGACGAGGTGGTCTTCGGTGCCATGGCCATCAACGACAACGGGTCTCCCCTGTGGAATACCCGGCTAGGGCACGGCGACGCCGAGGACGTGGGCGACCTGGACCCGAGCCGGCCCGGCCTGGAGGTCTACAAGGTCGACGAGAACACCTCGTCCCCGGCCGGCTGGATGGCCGACGCGAAGACCGGTGCCGTCATCTGGCAGTACCCCAGTTGCAACTGTGACAACGGCCGTGGCCGCTCCGACGACATCTACGCCGGCAGCGCCGGTGCGGAGTCGTGGAGCGCGGCGACGACCGGCATCTACAACACACATGGGCAGCAGATCAGCAGCCACAACCCGTCGTCGGACAACTTCACCGTGTGGTGGGACGGCGACCCGGTACGGGAACTGCTCGACAGCACGCACATCGACAAGTACGGGACCGGTGGCGACACCCGACTGCTCACCGGCAGCGGGGTGCACTCCAACAACAGCACCAAGTCCACGCCCAGCCTGTCCGGCGACCTGTTCGGCGACTGGCGCGAGGAGGTCGTGCTGCCCACCAGCGACGACCGGGCGCTGCGCATCTACGCCACCACGTACACGACCGATCTGCGGATCCCGACGCTGATGCACAACAGCCAGTACCGGACCGCGATCGCGTGGCAGAACACGGCGTACAACCAGCCGCCGCACCCGAGCTTCTTCATCGGCAACGGGATGGCGACCCCACCCTGGCCGAACATCTACACGCCGTAACGGTTTGACCTGACGACCCTCGGGGCAGGCCGGTTGAGAAAGCCATCTCAGCCGGCCCGCCCCGAGCTGGACGGTCCCTGGGCCGTCGTTGCCGACCACCCCAGCGTCGTTCACGGAGTCGCCGACGCTATCGCCGCCAGGGTCGGCGCGGCGCCCGTGTAGGTGATGTACAGCTGTGGGCACTCCCACGCCGGGTACGGCGGGTACGAGCCGCCGATGGGCACGTAGAACCCGTCGAGCAGTGGGGCTGTTTCCACCGACTCCGTGTCTGCCTTGAGCAGGAGCCCGTGCTCGGAACTCGGGTTGCTGATCCAGCCGCGCACGGCTCCCGTCGCGTCGAAGTCGCTGCGCTGGATGCTCGGATCGATCGCCTGCAGCACGCGTCCGGTGGGGGCCGTGTAGTCGCCTCCCGGGTGGGTCCATGCGGTGCCGGTCGACGCCCTGTTCCAGGTCACTTGGGAGCCGGTGAACGAACGTTTCAGTGTGTACAACGTGTACTGATCTGGATAGTTCCCGCCGGTGGTGCGCCACAGGCTCAGGTGCGCCTCGACCAGGGCCGCGTCACTGGGCAGCGCGGCGAGCGGGCCGAAGTCGAACACCAGGCGGGTATTGCCGAGACCGAGGTCCTCGTCGGGGCCGATTTCGAGGAGTTTCGAGGAGCCTTGAGACAGGACCGTGTTCGCGATGGCGTTCGGCTGGCCGGAGGCAATCGTATCGGCCGCGGTTGCCGGGACCGCGAGCTCCGTTTCGCCCGGCATGGGCAACTGCACCAGCAGGGGCGTGCCCTGGATGAATCTTCCCGCTCTGGTGCGCACACCGATCAGGTAGTTGTAGATGCCGTCGTGTGGGCCGGTCCGGGCGGGTGCGCTGGTGTCGACGAAGCTGGTCTGTTCGCCGCGAACGGAGCCGACCAGGGTGCCCGGCGACTGCGAAAGGTTGTGGTCGAGCGTGTTGCGATACACCTCGTACGTGGCCACATCGTATTGGGCGTCGCCGGTGGTGTTGACGTACGCGGGCCAGGTCAGTGCCGCTCCGGTGGCGCTGATGACGCTCGGCTGGTTCGCGATGACGCCTGCCGGTACGGGTTTGAACGGCTGGATGAGTTGCGGCGTTCGGTAGGGCGTGGGGGCACTGGCCGTGGCAATCGGGCCGCCGAGAGGTGCCGAAGGCTGCTGAGACGAGGTGATCGCCGACTGGATCGCGCCGGCGACAAGGAAGTACACGCCGTACGCGAAGAGGCTGACGGTGCTCATCGCCAGCGCGGTGATCCCCGCACCGAATTGTTTGCGCCGGGCCAACGTCGCGTTCGCCGCCGCCGCCGTGCCACCGAGGAAGCCGCCGACCGCGCCGCCGATGCCGAGCAGCGGCAGCGGCGCCACGACCAGCACGGCCTGCCACCACGAAAGCCCCGCCACGAGCGCGCCGAACCCTTTGCGCCGCCGCGCACCGCTGTTGGCCTCGTTGCCTCTGCCAGACGCCCGCATGCGCACCCCAAGGCCGGATCTCTCGCGCACACAGACCGCTCCGCATGCGTACGGCGCGTCGGAACCTACCAAGCCGCCCGCAACCGCCCACCGTCGGCCCGCGCCGCCGTGACGAGGCGCTGTGTACGACCGCGACATAGCACCCCGGCACGGGCAAACGGCGCGGATCAAATCTGGTAGAACTTGCCGGTGCAGCCATCGTCTCGGCCGCCCGCTGTCAACAGCGCCGCCGCCATCGCCATCATCCTGGCGGCCCTCACCATCGCCAGTTGGTTGCTGCATTGGGAGTTCTCGAGGCGTTTCGGCCAGCCCGGACCCGGCGCGCACAGCCGGATCGAGGGCGTGTCCGTGGAGACCCTGAGCCGTATCGGGGAGTCGGGCAAGGCGTTGGCGCTTCTCGGGGCCGGTGCCATGCTCATCCTCCGCGTCCGCCGGTGCCGCCACGCAGCACGTGTCGCGGTCGTGATCGGGATGGCCGGGGCCGCGGCGGCGCACGGATTGGCGGCCCTGTACGACGGTGCCTCCGTGGTGGTCGGGTTCCTCTTCGCCGCCTTCGCGTCCGCTGCCAACGCGCTGTCCGGCCAACGCGGACTGCAGGGGGCCGGCACACTGGACATCGGCGTGGCCTCGGTCGCGGTCGACGTCGCGTCACTCGCCCTCGCGGTGACCTGTGTCACGCTGCTCCTCGGGCGGTCCACCCGCGCGTACCTCGCGTCGTAAGCCCGGCGCTCGAATCACCCACGAGTACGACGGCGCCCCGCCGCCATGGCTCGGGGCGCCGCCGCCGACTCGTCAGGGCTCGAGGTCGGCTACTCCCTTGCCGGTTGTGATATCGAACGGCACGGAAGCCTGATCGTGCGCGATCAACCAGTTGCCGTCGAGCTTGCGGAAGCAGAAGGTGCCCCGGACCCACATCCCGTTCGTCGCCGTCCCGTTGTTCAGCGTGCCGCTGAGCCGGCCGAAGCCGTGCGCGAATGCCACGTCATCGCCCACGGTGAGGGTCAGGTCCCGAAGCTCGTACTTCACATCCTGGAAGAACTCGAACACCTTCGCCCAGTTCTTCAACTTCGCCTCTACCCCTACGTGCTGCAGCGGCGGCTCGACATCGAAAGACACGACGTCCGTCGCGTATATCCGCTTCAGGCATTCGAGATCCTTGGCCCCGATTCCTTCGACAATCTCGTCGATCTGGCGCCTGATCGTCGCTGCGTCTTCCTCGCGTTGCGTGGGCATCGCTACCCATCCTTCCAAACGGTGTGGCTTCTCCTAGTACGACGGCGCGGCCACCGCAGATGTGAGGCCGGCCGCCGCTACGTCAGCTGAGTTCTTGCCGGCGCGCCGGGCCGGTCACCGTCGCCGGTGGTCGCGCGGGTGGACATTCAGGGGGTACTCCCAGTGGAACCGTCATCGCCCGGCGGCGGCTCGGTGGTGACCGGTTCGAGAAGCTCGACCATGGCCTGCCGCTCGAAGTGCCGCGCCCAGCCCAACGGGGTTCCCGCGAAGCGGGCGTCCGTGATGTCCGGGTCGGCGCCGAGGGCCAGCAGCGCCCGGGCCAGGTCGAGGTCTCCCGACGCGGCGGCCTCGTGCAGGGCGGTGTTCCACGGCGTCTCCCCCGGGGTGTCGCCGCGACCGAGCGCGTTGACGTCGAAGCCCAGCTCGGCGATCAGCGCGACGGCCTCCCGGCGACCGTCCGCCGCGGCCCAGACCAGCAGTCCCGGACGCCGCTGCCGGGCCTGCTCGGCCACCTCGGGGTACGCGTCGACCAACCTGCGTACCGCCGGGCGGTCGGCCGCCATCGCGGCGCCGATGAGGTCGTCGACCGGATCCGGATCGGGCGCCGGGGCGCCGTGCGCGACCAGGAACTCGACGATGGCCCGGCGCGCGCTCCACGCGGCGCGTGCGGCCGGGGTCCGCCCGTCGTCAAGCGGCGAGACGATGTCGACGCCGTGCCGGACGAGCAGCCGTACCCGGTCGAGAAAGTCGTGATCGATGGCCCAGGCGAGCTGGCCGCGCATCATGTCGGCAGGCGACTCCAGCGCCTCGCCCAGCCGGCGCTTCCACACCCCGCCGTCGCCGACGCCCAGTCCGTACTCGAACAGCAGCGCCAGATGGTCGTCGTCCGGGCGGAACATCCGGTTGTAGAGCGTCTGCCCGTCGCTCGGGTTCGCGCCCGCGTCGAGCAGCAGCCGTGCCAGCGCGAGGCTGTGCGGGTGGCGGGGCTGGCGTTCGGGTCCCTGCTCACCCTCGCCGAAGGCACCGGTCAGCAGCGTGAACGGGGTGGGCAGCCCGTTCCACAGGTACCCCTCGTCCGGGTCGGCGCCGTTGTCCAGCAGCAGCCGCGCGATCTCCAGGACGGCGCCCACCGGTACGGCCGGGTCGAGGCGCGAGTACGCCAGGTAGAACAGCGGCCGCCACTGGTACGGGCCGCCCCGCCGCCGGGCCAGCGCCGGTTCGGCTGCCAGCTGAGCCCGTACGGCGGCGACGTCCACCGCCGCGGCGGCGGCCCAGACGCTGTCCCGGGTCACGGTCGGGTGCTCGGCGAGCAGGTCGCGTGCCCGCTGCCAGCGCACCGGACCGTCGTTCGCGTATGTCAGGCACGCCAGCCGGCAGAATTCGCCGGCCACGTCGCCGGCACCGGCGGGCTCCGGCGCCGCGTCCCACCGGTACTGCGCCACGACGTCGAGGTACCGCCGCAGCCTCGGCCAGCTGGCGAAGCCGCACTCGCGGGCGACGGTCAGCTGCGCGCCGGACAGCGGGAAGGCGGTCGGC
This sequence comes from Rugosimonospora africana, assembly GCF_016862975.1. Lineage (GTDB taxonomy): Bacteria > Actinomycetota > Actinomycetes > Mycobacteriales > Micromonosporaceae > Rugosimonospora > Rugosimonospora africana. The sequence continues at coordinate 4,269 of NZ_BONZ01000049.1, read as the reverse complement.
TCGCCCGGAACGTCGACGCGCTGGTCGGCGAGCCGGCGCAGGGCGTCGGGATCGCCCCGGCGCACCCCGCGCTGGAGTTCCCGGGCCCGGTTGCGCAGGTACCCGAGGTGGGGATTGTCGGACAGTGACACGGCCGGCATGGCGGCCTCCTCTCGTGCTGCCTGATGTCCGCGTTGTCAGGCCGAAAGGAGGACATGGCCGGGCAAAGGTGGTGCGGCCGGGTGGGCTGTGCCCTTCCCGCGGACCGGGGGCGTCCCGAACGCCGAGCCGACCATAACCCGGCCTGCGCGACCGGCCAAGGACTGGTATTCAAGTAGTCATGGCTGTCACCGACCGCCGGCCGACCGGCCCGCTGCGGATCGCGCTGCGGGCGCCGATCCTGCTGTACCGCACCGGGCTGGGCATCCTGGCCGGGCACCGGCTTCTGTACATCGCGCATCAGGGCCGCCGCACCGGGCTCCGGCGCGAGACCGTGGCCGAGGTCGTCGGGTACGACCCGGGCCGCCGCGAGGTGGTGGTGGTCGCCGCGTGGGGCCGCAACCCCGACTGGTACCAGAACCTGCGCGCCGCCCCGGCCCTGGAGGTGCGCCTCGGCGCACACCGCTGGGTACGGCCCGAACAGCGGTTCCCCGGCGGCGCGGAGACCAGCCGCATCCTGCTGGCCTACCGCGACCGGCACCCGCGCGCCTGGAAGCACATCGCGCCGATCCTGGGATTCCCCACCGAACCCACCGACCCGCGCTGGCCGGCCGTCGCCGAATCGGTTCACGCGGTGGCGTTCCGGCCGCGGGATGACGCCGGAGCCGATCCCGCCGATTGATCATGAACCCCGGGGTGAGCTGCGACGACGGCGCGGCAATCGAACGCCTGTCCGAACGATGAGCTAGGCTGTCGGCATGACGGCCGCATTCCAAGCCTCACTGCTCGACCTGGCCGAAGACGTCCGACCGGACGCGTTGGGCGGCACCGTGAGGCGCACCACGCTGTGCCACGGCGCCTGGATCGACGTGCGGCCCGGCTGGATGCTCGGCGCCGACGCCCTGTTCGAGGAGTTGGTGACCGGGGTGCCCTGGCACGCCGAGCGGCGGCAGATGTATGAGCGGGTTGTCGACGTCCCCCGCCTGCTCAGCTTCTACGGCGAGGACCAGCCGCTGCCGCACCCCGCGCTCGACGCGGCCCGCGACGCGCTCGACGAGCACTACGGCGCCGAGTTGGGCGAGCGGTTCCGCACCGCCGGGCTGTGCCTGTACCGCGACGGTCGCGACAGCGTCGCCTGGCACGGCGACACGATCGGTCGGGGCTCGTTCCAGGACACCATGGTCGCGATCGTGTCGATCGGCGCTCCCCGGGCGCTGCTGCTGCGACCCCGGTGCGGCGGCGGGCCGACGCTGCGGCACGATCTCGGCCACGGCGACCTGATCGTGATGGGCGGCAGTTGCCAGCGCACCTGGGAGCACGCGGTCCCGAAGACCGCCCGGCCGGCCGGCGCCCGGATCAGCATCCAGTTCAGGCCGCGCGGCGTGCGCTGAGGCGCCAGCCGCGGGGCGCGGCCGAGCTGCGGGGCGCGGCCGAGCTGCGGGGCGCGGCCGAGCTGCGGGGCGCGGCCGAGACTCGGGGCGCGCCGCGACTTGGGGCGCGGGGTGCCGCCGAGGGCGCGAGGACCCGCCGGGCTCACCTGCCGTTCGTGCTGAAGTGCTGGTAGTTCGGCCCGGACGCGGACGGTCCGCTCCAGACCCAGCCGGCCGCCGTGAACGCCTTGACCAGCACTCCGTTTGGCACCGCCATCCCCGGGCGCAGGTCGGAGCGGTTCAGGAAGTCCTTCCCGGCCGGAGGCATGGGGTTCTTTCCCGACGCGTCCGGGTTCTCCACCGGGTTGACGTCGATGGCCTTCCCCAGGGCGTGCTCTGACGAGTGCCCCGCCCCGCTCGAGCCCGCCGGGCAGTTGAAGCCCGACGTGTTGTCCGCCGCCATCGAGTCCGCGTCGCTGCCGTTGAAGGCGTCCTCCGGCTGCATCCGTCGGATCGGGAACTGCTGCTGGTACAGGACGCTGAAGATCTTCATGACGTCGCCGGTCACCGAGGCGTTGACGACCATGGTGCCGATGTGCGGCCGCTTGTCGAAGCCCCAGAAGCTCAGGTGCATCAGCCGCAGGTCGGCCGGGGCCACCGGGCAGCCGCTGTGCCAGGTGTGCGGAACATCGGCGGCGGTGAGCGTGGCCACCGTGGCGATGAAGGAGGGTGTCGCGCCGGGAGCCGACGAGGGAAGCGGGCCGGTCGGTACCGCGGTCGAGGTCGGGGTACCGGACGCACCCGGGCTCGCGCCGATGGCCACGGACGGCCGGACCGGCGGTTGGGCATCGCCGGAGCACCCGACCACGGCCACGGCGGCGAGCGCCACGACGGCCGGCAGGATCCGGCGGATACGCCACGCTGCCACCACCCATTAAGGATAAATCGGGCGGAGCCTCGAGTCGACGCGATCGCCGGCTCGCGGTCGGGGCCGGCTCGGTCAGCGGCCACCTCGCGGCGATGGCCGGTGGCTCCCCCGGCCCCGCGATCAGGGAGCGCCGAATCCGTTGATCGCGAGGAACCGGTCGATCATGGCGTTGACCTGCTCCGGCACCTCCAGCTGAGGGAAGTGTCCGGCGCCGACGGTGCGGCCGACTGTCACCGCCCGATGCTCGCGCAGCTCGCGCTCGCCCGACCCGGCGGTGATCGCCAGCAGCGGCACCTCGGCGCGCTCCAGCGGGCCGCCGCCGTCGAAGCGGGCGAAGCTGTGCAGCACCGCCGAGGCGATCGGCGGCGGTACCGCGGCCATGGTGGCCATGGTCTCCGCCCGGCGCACCGTGTCGGTCGACTTCAGGAGGCCGGCGGCGAAGTCCCGGCGCCACGAACCGTCGTGGTCCTCGGCGACGTCCGGCACGGAACGCTGCAGGTGCTCCTTGTGCCGCCCGGGAAACATCGGCGCCGGTTCGATCATCACGGCCGCGCGTACCGCCCCCGGCCGGGCCGCGCACGCGAGCGCGACCAGCGCGCCCAGGCTGTGCCCGACGATCAACGGGCGCTCCAGGCCAGCCTCCTCGGCGACCACGAGCACGTCGTCGGCCAGCGTCTCGATGTCGTAGGTGCCCAGCCGCGGCTCGGGACGATCGCTGTCGCCGTGGCCCCGCAGGTCGGGCGCCACCACCGCGTACCGCGGGGCGAAGTGGGTCAGTTGCGGTGCGAGGTACGTGTGGTCGCAGCACCAGCCGTGCACCAGCAGCATGCCAGGCCGCCCGGTACCGGCGGACTCGTAGGCCAGCCGCACGCCGTCGCTCGTCTCGGCGAACCGCACCATTCACTCCCCCATGCCATCGGACTGTGCGACTTATAAGGCTAAGCCCGTGGCGATCTTCGCGCTTCGCGGCCGGCGCTTCGGTGATCCCTCCCGGTCTTGCTCTCCGATCCGGTCGTGACCGGACCCTCCGGCCCGGACCGGTCCCGCTCGAACGAGCCGGACGGTCCGGGCCGGAGGGTCCCCCCCCGTGCTCGTCGAGTCAGGTCACAGGTCGATCTCGTCGGTGTGGGCGCGTTCGATCGGGCCACCGGTGCCGTCCTGGATCCACACCTTGTAGTTGATGGTGTCGCCGGTTTGGAAGAGCCGTTCCCTCCGAACCACATCGCAGTCGGCATCGGCCTGCCCGTTGGCGCCGTTGGCGTCTACAAGCTCGTAGTAGTCAAGCAACTGCCCGTTGGAGCCCCAGATGCTCACATCCGCCATCGCACGCTTACCGTCCGCCACGGTGTCACAGAGCTTCAGGTTGGACGAGTAGGTGAAGATCGACAGGACCGCTCCGGCACCCGTCGTCGAGACCCTGTACGTATCGGCCAGCGCCGGGCTAGCCACGCCGAGCGAGATCGCGGCCACGACCGCGCTGACGAGTGCCGCCGCTCGCCCGACCCTCCGTCCCTTGCCGGGTTGTCCTTGTTGAGAGCGCATGACGTCCTCCTCGAACTTCGAAACCGTGCGACTCGGTTGAGCGCCCGGTGCCTGTCGCGCTGACAAGGCCACGATGCCGGGGTGGTGCTGCGCACATGTGGGCGGTGATGTTGCGATCACTGAGAGCCTGTTGGCAGACCTCTGGCCGAGCGAGCCGTGTGCCAGGCTGCGTCCGGCAAGGCGGAGGTTTGCCCGGATACCGGTGTTGTATCCGGGCGAGCCGACAACGCCGCCGGTCGCCGTCCGGGCGCGGCGCAGCCGGTCAGCTGGGTCTGTCAACAGGCTCTAACC
>NZ_BONZ01000048.1 GCF_016862975.1 Rugosimonospora africana | reverse complement strand
CCCATAGCCGCCGACCGCGAAACTTCGAACGTCCGTCCAACGCCACTGCAGGGATCCTTCTCAGCAGAAGAGAGGCCGCACCCCACACCGGATGCATGCCGCGCGTCAGCGTGGCGGCCGGAGGTGAACTGTTGGGGCCGCGACCGTGACGGTCTCCTGTCTCACAGGGGACACGTTGACGATCACCAGGCCCGGTTGTTCTGGTGTGCGGCGATCAGGTCGGGTTCGGGCTGCCCTCGCCTATCGCGTCGAGGTCGCGTCCGTGCCCCGCAGTTCGACCCCGCGCATCACGACTCCGGACAGGTCGGCACCGACGAACCGGGCGTCACGCAGGTTCGCGTCGACGAACTCCGCTCCTCGCAGCTCGTCTGACCCCGTGAACCTCGCCATGCCTGCTCCTCGTCGAGCACCGTCGCGGGCTGATAATCCGCCGACCGTAGTACTCGGTCGGCGCGTGCGCAGCCCCACATTCCCGGCCGCCTTGGAGTGCCGGTCGGGGTCGTCGGGCTTCCGGAGCCGCCGTCCTAGCGGCGGGCGTCGGCGGCGCCGCACAGCCGCAGCGCGCTCTGCAGGAGCAACGTCGCTGCCCTACCGGTGTTGAGGCGTCCGGCGGCGACCTGTTCGGCCGCGGTGCGGGCCAGCCCCACGATGGCCTCGGCGAGCCAGGTGGCGGGCAGCGTGCGGTCGAAGTCGCCGGCGCGCTGGCCCCGGCGGATGAGCTCTTCGAGCCGGGCGGTGCCGGCGTGATGCGATTCGGCCGCACCGGGCGGGTTGCGGGTGAGGGCGGGCGCGAGCAGGTAGGGGTAACGGCGGATGAGTTGCCAGCTGATGTCGAGGTACTGGCGCAGCGCGTCGACGGGCGGCGCGGTGTCGAGGCGGGCGGCGTCGATCGCGGCGAGAGTTTCGGCTCCCGCGGCCTGGATGAGGGCGGCGATCAGGGCTTCGCGTGAGGGGAAGTGCGCGTAGACGGTCTGGCGGGTGACGCCGGCCGTGGTGGCGATGTCTTCCATGCTGGCATCGGGTCGCTCGCCGAGAACCGTGCGGGCCGCGTTGAGGATGGCGTCGATGCTGCGCCGGGCGTCGGAACGGCGGCGGCGGGTCGGCGTGGTGTCATCGAGCGTTTCGGCCATCGGTAAGAAGATACCCGCTCGCGGTAACCTTGACACTATGTAAGAGCTGAAATAGCTTATACAGCATGTCAAAGAACGGGATGGCCGGAGACTGCCTCGCGATCGAGGCACACGGTCTGGTCAAGGTCTACGGCGAGACCCGGGCACTGGACGGGATCGACCTCGCGGTCCAGCGGGGCCAGGTGTTCGGGTTCCTCGGCCCCAACGGAGCGGGCAAGACCACCACGATCCGCATGCTGGCCACCTACACCCGGCCGGACAGCGGCACCGCCCGCGTCCTCGGTCACGACCTGGTGAGCGAGGCGGACGCGATCCGGGCCCGGGTGGCGGTGACCGGCCAGTTCGCCTCGCTCGATGACGACCTGACCGGGTACGAGAATCTGACCATCCTCGGCCGCCTTCACGGACTGTCCCGCACCGCCGGCAAACGGCGGGCCGACGACCTGCTCGCCGCCTTCGACCTGACCGACGCGGCCGCGCGCACCGTGGGTGGCTACTCGGGCGGGATGCGCCGCCGGCTGGACATCGCGGCCAGCCTGATCGTGACCCCCGACCTGCTGTTCCTCGACGAGCCGACCACCGGGCTCGACCCGCGCAGCCGTGGCCAGGTATGGGAGCTGGTCCGTCAGATCGCCGCGGTCGGCACCACGGTGCTGCTCACCACCCAGTACCTCGACGAGGCCGACCAGCTCGCCGAGCAGATCGCGGTCATCGACCACGGCCGGATCGTGGCCGAAGGCACCAGCGCCCAGCTCAAGTCCCGCGTCGGCTCGGGCACCCTGCACGTCCGGCTGCTCGACGGCGAGCAGCGTCCGCGAGCGCAACGCGTCCTGGCCCGCGCACTGGCGGGGACGGTCCACCTCGCCGCCGACCCGCTCGCCCTGTCCATGCTGCTTGCTAACCCGGCCGACGCGACCGACGTGGGCCGGCTGGTCGGGCACGCCATGACCCAGCTCGCCGACGCCCGGGTGGCGGTCGCCGAAGTCGCCCTCGGACAACCCAGTCTGGACGAGGCGTTCCTCGCCCTCACGGGCCACACCGCCAGCCCCACCACCGACCACGAGGACGTGAAGGCGTGAGTAGCCCGGCGACCATCGCGCGCCCCGCCGCGGCGGAGACCTACCAGATCGATGTGCTGCTCACCGCTGGCCAGCCGCGCCGGCGTGCCGGGGCACTCGCCGCCTCCGCGACGTTCGGCCGGCGAGCCATGCTCAAGATCAAGCACGATCCCAAACAGCTTGTCGACTCGGCCGCCATCCCGATCCTGTTCACCGTGCTGTTCACCTACCTCTTCGGCGGCGCCATCAGCGGCTCGCCCGCCAACTACCTCAAGGTCCTCCTGCCCGGCACGCTGAGCATGAGCATCGCCATCGTCACCATGTACGGCGGTGGCCGCCTCGCCAAGGACGTGACGACCGGAGCCTTCGACCGCTTCCGTTCCCTGTCCGTCTGGCGCGGCGCGTTCGTGCTCGGTGGCCTGCTCAGCGATGCCGCCCGCTACCTGTTCGCCTCCGCCATCGTGGTGGTCCTCGGACTCGCCATGGGCTACCGGCCCGACGGCGGCGCGCCGGGGGTGCTCGCCGCGGTAGCCCTGGTTGTCGCCTTCGGGCTGTCCCTGTCCTGCGTGTGGGCCGCGGTAGCCCTGCTCATTCCCGACCCGGCCGTCGTCATCAGCATCGCCAACGTCGTGCTGATGCCGCTCTCGTTTGCCAGCAACGTCTTCGTCGCGCCCCAGACGATGCCCGGCTGGCTCCAGGCCGTCGTCACAGTCAACCCCATCAGCCACGTCGCCGACGCGGCCCGGGACCTGATGAACAACAGCGGTGGCGCCGGCGGCCCGGTCGCCTGGTCCCTCATCGCGACCGCCGCCATCACCCTCGTGTTCGCGCCACTCGCCCTGCACCTCTACAGCAGGCAGAGGTGACCCGCGCCGTCGCACGTCACGTGCTGGCGCAACCGCGCTCTCATCAGACGGAGGGCGCGGTCTCGGCCACCCGGTCGGCGAGGAAGCGCTGTTCCGGCTCGGTCTGCGCGAGGTCGAGCGCCCGGCGGTAGGCGTGGTGGGCCTCGCCGTCGCGGCCGGCGCGACGCAGGAGTTCGGCGCGGGTCGAGTGGAAGTACCGGTAGTGGTCGAGGTCGAGGCGGTCGAGGATGGCCAGGCCGGCCTCCGGTCCGTCGATCTCGGCCACGGCGACGGCCCGGTTCATCTCGACGATCGGGGAGCCGGTCTGCCGGGCGAGCGTCCCGTACAGCGCGGCGATCTGCCGCCAGTCGCGCGGCTGGTACAGGTGCAGGTCCGCGATGGCCGCCTGGACCAGGTAGGGCCCGGTACGCCCTCGTGCCATCGCCCGCCTCAGCAGCGCGCGGCCCTCGTCGATTTGCCGCATGTCCCACCGGCCGCGGTCCTGATCGTCGAGGGGGACGACCTGGCCGTCGCGCAGGCGGGCCGCCTTGCGCGCGTCGTGCAGCAGCATCAGCACCAGCAGCGCGAGTACTTCGGACTCGTCCGGCATCAGGTCGGCGAGTGCCCGGCCGAGGCGGATCGCCTCCGCGGCGAGATCGACCCGGCCGCCGCCCCAGCCCTGATTGAAGATCAGATAGACCACGGCCAGGACGGCCGCCAGCCGGTCGGGTAGCTGGTGATCGGGCGGTACGGCGAACGGGATGCCCGCGTCGCGGATCTTGTGTTTGGCCCTGGTCAGTCGCTTGCTCATGGTGTCGAACGGTAGGAGGAACGCCAGCGCGATCTCCTCGGTGGACAGGCCGCCGAGGGTACGCAGGGTCAGCGCCACCTGCGCCTCGAGAGCGAGGGCCGGGTGGCAGCAGGCGAAGACCAGCTCCAGCCGCTCGTCCGGGATCGCGGCGGTGTCATCCATGAGTGCCTCCGGTCCGGCCGGCCCGGCCTCGAGGTCGCGGGCGAGCAGCTTCGTCTTGGCGGCCAGGACCTGCTGCCGGCGCAGCTGGTCGATAGCGCGGTTGCGCGCGGTCGTGACGAGCCAGCCGGTCGGGTTGGTCGGCTCCCCGTCGCGTGGCCACCGCTCGGCGGCGATGGCGAACGCTTCGGCGGCCGCGTCCTCGGCCAGTTCGAGGTCGCCGAGGATCCCGACAAGGGTGGCCAGCACCCGACCCCACTGGTCGCGGAAGACGGCGTCAAGCGCCACGGAAACGCCCGTCGAGGATGGGCCGCACCTCGATGGCCGTGCCGCACCTGGCCTCCCGCAGCATCTCCTCGGCGGCGGCCAGTGCCCCGTCGAGGTTGTCGGCCTCGACCAGGATCAGGCCGGCAAGATACTCCTTGCTGTCGATGAACGGTCCGTCGGTCAGCAGGATGCCGCTGCTGTCGTTGCGCAGCGTCGTGGCCGACCCGGCCGCGTGCAGCCGTGCCCAGCCGGAGACCTTCGGCCCGTCGAGCAGGTCGACAAGGCCGTCCGGAATCGGGCGCGATGCCCGGTCCGTGTCCTCCGGCGGGTCGTAGGCCAACAGGGCGTACTGCATGGGGTCCTCCAGTCGCGGGTGGGTGCCGGTTACGAGTATCGGACGAACGGCGCCACCGCAGACGGACAGAACCCGTCCAGGAAATTTCTCTCGGCGGTGGTGTCCGTCCGGGGCGTGGCCGTTCGTCACTGCTGCAGATCCGCCCACACCGACCCGGCCGACGTCCTCGTCGCCGCCCGACCGAAGGGACCACAATGCCCGACATCCTGCACCGCATCAGCATCGACGCCGCGCCGCAGCGGGTACACGACCTCATCGCCAGCACCGACGGCATCGGCCGCTGGTGGACCGGATGCCCGGCCGGCGGCGAACACACCATCGGTTCCAGCTTCAGCATCTCCTTCGGCAAGGCCGAAGCGCCGGCCGCCGTCATGGAGGTCGTGGCCGACACCCCGGAGCAGGTGGTGTGGCGGGTCACCGACGGACCCGACGTCTGGATCGACACCCAGATCACCTTCGCCCTGCGACCCAGCGGCCAGGGCGGCACGACCCTGCTGTTCACCCACGCCGGCTGGCGACAGGCCGACGAGTTCATGAGCGGATGCAGCACCAACTGGGGCGCCTACCTCACGAGCCTCAAGACCGGCGCCGAGAGCGGCGCGTTCGCGGCCTACCCCGCCGGCGAGATCAGCCGCTGGGGCTGAGTACGGCTCACGAAGAACGCCGGCCGGCCCGACTCGACCTTCTGGAGGAACGATGACCACCGAACCCACGCCCAGCCCGGACATCGCGCGGTTCGAGCGCACGTACGACGCTCCGGCGCAGCTCATCTGGGAGCTGTGGACCACCGCCGCCGGCCTCGACGAGTGGTTTGCCCCCGACGGCTTCACAAGCCGGGTGAGCGAGCTGGCTCTGCGGCCCGGCGGCCAACTGCGGTACACCATGACCGCGACCGCGCCGGAACAGGTCGCGTTCCTGCGCAACGCGGGCATGCCGCTGTCGAGCGAGGTGTGCAAGACGTTCAGCGAGGTCGCGGCGCCGACCCGCCTCGCCTACCGGTCACTGATCGATTTCGTACCCGGCCACGAGCCGTACGAGCACCTGACGACCATCGACATCGAGTCCGCCGGTGACCGTACGAACGTAGTCATGACGCTCGAACCCCTCCACGACGAAACCTGGACGCGTCAGCACCGCGCCCATCGCGTCGACGAACTCGACAACCTGGATGCGGCGATCAGGCGGCGCGGCGTCTGAAGCCCCGATGCCGCCGCGCGGCGTGGCACGCTCGCGGCGGCATCGGGCTTCGCGGCGCCGACGGCCCGCAGCGCCCATGACGGGCAGCGCCCTACGACCGGCCCGGTTCGTGCCGGGTCAGCGCCACCCGGGCCGCCGCCGCCAAGACAACACACTGGCCCAGGAGGATGGCGATGGACCGCCACCACGCGAACACCGTGTGTACCCAGAGCTGGTCCTGCACCGGTGCCAGATGCGTGAGGTCCACAGTGGACGCGGCGGCGGCGAAGCCCCAGCGGGTCTGGGCGACCCAGGACACCTGCTCCAGGACCCGCTGCCCGTTTGCCTCGAAGAGGCCACCGGAGAGGATCAGTTCTGCCATGACCACCATGACCAGTACCGGCGTGGTCTGCTCGACGGTCTTGACCAGCCCGCTGATGACCAGACCCAGGATGGTCGATGCGACGGCGACCAGGCCGACCGCGAGCATCACCTCGATCGTCGGGTTCGCGATGACCAGGTACTCGCTGGGCGCGCCGCGGCCGAACAGCGCGAGATAGACGAACACGACCACCTGCAGCGAGTTGATGAGCGCGAACACAGTGATCTTGGAGGCGAGGTAGGCGCCCGGCGAGAGGCCGACCGCCCGCTCCCGCCGGTAGATCGTCGCCTCCTGGACTATCTCCCGGATGGCCGGCGCGATGCCGAGGAACGCCGCACCCATCACCAGGACGACCAGCAGCCGCTGCGCCTCCAGGCTCCGGCCGTACAGCGGTAGCGGCGGGTTGGACAGTCCGTAGTCTCCCGGTACGGCGTGGGTGAGCACGGCCAACGCGACCGGCAGGCCGAGCAGGAACAACGCGTACCCCCGGTCGGCAACGATCACCCTGATCATCCGCAGGCACAGGGTGAGGTACTGGCGCACCGGTGCGGCGGGATGCACGGCCCGATTGCGCAACGGCAACCCCCGCAGGTTGGCCGTGTGTGGCCTGGCCCTACCGACGATGGGCGGCCCGGGGTCCCGGTCCACGGAGCCGGCCTGGCCCGCCGGTGCTGCCGATTCCGCGGCGTTCGGCGGGGCGCCGGTGGCCGGCGCGGCGCTGGACGGCGCGGCGCTGGGCAGCCCGGCGTTGAGCGGCGCGGTCACGGATTGCGCGGCCGTGCCGTCGGCGTTTGCCGTCGGCGTAGCGGCGAGGGCCGTGGGCGCGCCAGCGCCGGAGCCCGGCGACGCGGCGACCTCCGGCTTGGCCGCCCCCGCCTTGCCGTCCCCCGGCTTGGCGTCACCTGCCTTGCCATCCCCTGGCTTGGCCTCCCCCGGCTTGGCCTCCCCCGGCTTGGCCTCCCCCGGCTTGGCTTCGCCCGGTTTGGCCTCGACGGAGGCGGAGACGCGCACCCCGGCCGTCGCGTACCGGCGATAGTGCTCGGACTCCCGGTAGCGTCGGGTCCACTCCTCGGGCTTCTTGGTGATCATGTCGAAGACGTCGGCATAGTCCTCCGCCCCGAAGAACTCCAACACGTCCTCGGGCGGCCCGAAGTAGCCCATCGTGCCGCCCGGACACATGATCAGCACCCGGTCGCACAGGTCGAGGTGCAGCACGTTGTGCGTCACCACGACTGCGGTGGCGCCACGGTCCGCCAGTTGCCGTAGCTCCTGCATGACCTCCCGGTCCAGGGCCGGGTCCAGGCCCGAGGTGGGCTCGTCGAGGCAGAGCATGGACGGCTCGGTGAGCAGTTCGAGGGCGACCGAGGTGCGCTTGCGCTGCCCGCCGGAGAGCGTGTCGATGCGCTGCCGGGCGCGTTCGGTGAGGCCGAGGGTGGCGAGAACCTCGGCCACCCGGGCCTTGCGCTCCCGGCGCGGTACGTCGTCCGCGAAGCGCAGCGCGGCGGCGAACCGCAGCGCTCGCTGTACGGTCAACTGCCGGTGCAGCACGTCGTCCTGGGGCACCATGCCGATGCGGTAACGCAGTTCCGCATAGTGGGAGTACAGGTCCCGCCCGTCGTAGCGGACCGTGCCACCGCTCGCGGGTCGGATCCCGGTGACCGCTCTCAGCAGTGTGGACTTGCCGCAGCCGCTCGGCCCGATCACGCCCAGCAGGCTCCCCTCGGCCAGACCGAACCTCACCTTGGACAGCAACAGCTGGCGCCCGATGGTCACCGAGAGGTCGTCCACCACCAGCGAGGTCGGACCCGTGTCGAGGTACTCGTGCAACCGGTCGCCGTCGAAGACAAACTGGTGCCGTCCGATGGACAGCAGGTCGCCGGGCTGCAGCGGCGCGCGGGAGACCTGCTGGCCGTTGAGGTACGTGCCGTTGCTGCTGCCGAGGTCCACCACCACGTACCCGGTCTCGGACCGGCGCACCTCGGCGTGCCGGCGCGACACCAGCAGCTCCTTGAGCGCGATGTCGTTGCTCGGTCCGCGGCCGATGGTGATGGTGCCGTCGGCGTCGTAGGCCGCACTGGCTTCCCGGCCGGCCACGGCGGCGGGCATCACTACCCTGGCCCGCCCCACGACCCGGGGACTCAGCGGTTCGGGCGGCTGCGTGATCGTCTCCACGCAGACCATGATGCAGGGCCGGTGCCACCCCGGTTCGACGGGAGAGGGCCCTTGGCCGCCATAAGGCTAACTCCGACCAAGGGCCCCGTCGCGTTACTTGCCGGTCATGAACTCGTCGATCGACAGTGGACGGTTCACGATGCGGACGTCACCGATCCAGCCGTGGAAGATCTGGTCGATCTTGCCGCCGTACTCGTAACCGCCGACCATCCACGGCAGGCCGAGCGAGGCTATGCCGGTCGACACCGTGGAGGGGTTGTCGATGGTCGGGCAGCCGTCCACGTACATGACGGTGTGCTTGCCGTCGTTGACCACGGCCACGTGCCACCAGGTGTCCTCCGGCAGGCTGTGACCCCAGTTCGTCGTCGGGTAGGTCTGGTTCAGCGGGTAGATGTTGAACTGCGGTTCGCGGCCATCGGAGAAGCTGAGCGTGGCCACTGGCTCCTGCGGGTCGGTGTTGCGGCCGCTCTTGCCGGCCTGCCCGGCCTCGCCCCACCGGCTGAGCACCGCCGACCAGGCGTTGTTGCTGGAACTCCAGTCCAGCGGGAACTTCACGAACGCCTCGACGGTGTACCCACGGCCGAACGTCTCGGCATTCAGCGCCGCCTTCGCCGCCGTGGTCAGGTACGTGCCGTGCAGCGGGTTCTTGGCACCGGCAAAGCTCAGGCTGGCGTGGCCCGGCTGGTCGGGGTGGTGGTCGTCCGACCAGGTCAGGGCGTGGTTCGAGCCGTCGCCGAGGTCCCATTCGGCGAGCTGGACGAGCGGTTCGCCGGAGTTGGCGGTGATGTTCAGCCGGTAGTAGCCGTAGGCGGTCGTGTTGGTGAAGCTGTAGGTGTTGGCGACGAGCCTGCCGCTGAAGCTCTGACCCGTCCGGGTGTCCAGGTCGGTCCACGCGCTGCCGTCGTTCGACCCCTGCAGGGTGAAGTCCCTGGGGTCGCGGCCAGGCGTGTCGTTCGCGGACGTCAGGGAGTACGACGCCACCACGACGGGCTTGGCCATCCGGTAGGTCACCCAGCCGGACGGGCTGAACGCCAGCCACTTGGTCGACGGATCGCCGTCCTTGAGGTTCACGGCGACCTCGTTCGGCGCGTTCTCGGCACTCGCGGTGACCGCACTGACCTGGCCACGCAAGCTGCCGGGGACCGGGTCGCCAACCGCCTGGACGGTCAGGTCGTTGCCATGTCCGGACAGGTCCCGGATCGTCTGGCTCCCGGTCACCGGGGTGCCGTTCGCGCCACCGTTGTCGAAGCGCCAGTAGGCCAGGGTGCCCGGCACGACCAGCTTGTTGGCCGGCCGGGCGGAGCGCACCGGCACCGGGATGAATCGGGAGAAGCGCCCCTCAAAGTCGATGTCCATGGAGAAGTAGTCGGTGGCCGTGGTGAGCCGCGCCTGCTGGGCGGCCAGCGCGTTGCGCTTCTCCGGGTCCTGAGCCAGGATCCACGGTGCGATGGTCTCGACGTCGACGGTGTTGCGGGCCAGGTCGAAGTGGTACAGCCGAACCATGCCGGCACCACCGAAGTAGCGGTTCTGGTAGTTCGTGATGTGCAGGTGCACGTCATTGCCCGCGGCGTTCCGCTTCGTCATGCGCGCGGCCGGCCAGTAGTGGCCGTTGAGGGTCAGGAACACCTGGTCGTTGTTGTTGATCAGCTGGTCCCAGACCTGGTTGCCGTAGTCGGAGAGGGCGGCGTTGCTCTCCGGGTCGCCGAACTGGTACGGGTACACGTTGTCCCCGTACGTCGGACCGACGATCTCGTGTGCGGTCAGGATCACCGGCAGCTTCGGGTGATCCTTGATGAACTGGTTGGCCCACGCGAAGCCCTGCGCCGTGGTCCGCCAGTCCATCGCCAGCATCAGCCACTCGCGGTCGGCCGCCTGGAAGATGTGCGCGGTGTTGTATCCGGTCGGATCCGACCCGGCGAACGTCTTCGAGTGCTTGAACCGCTGCGGTCCCATGGTTTGCAGGTACGACGTGGAGCCCCGGCTGTCGTCACCGCTCACGTCGTGGTTGCCGGCCACCACGCTGTACGCGACGCCGTGCGAGTCCAGCAGGTCGAAGGTCTTGCCGACCGCCTGGAACGACGACGGGTCGGCGTCCTCGGTCAGGTCGCCGAGGTGCGCCATGAACACGATGTTGTTGCCGGAGTCGCTTCCGCTGTTGTTGATGATGTAGCGGAAGGACTCCTCCTGCGGCGCCGAGTTGATGCTGTTCTGACTGCCCCAGTACAGGAACTGGGTGTCCGGCATGACGGCGATGGTGAACTGTTGGCTGTTCGGGTCCGGGTTCCACCGGCCGATGCCGCCGCCCGGAGCGGCTGGCTGGTGGGCGCTGTCGGCGAACGCGGGCGTCGCACCGATGGCACCGAGGGTCGCGGCTCCCGCGCCGGCCAGCGCCGCGTTGCGGAGAAAGCCCCGCCGGTTCTGTCCCGTCGGCGTCGGCGGGTTACCGCCGTTGTGGTGAAGGCACATTGCTTCCCCTTCTGGGGGTAAAGAGTTTCAGCGCACGGACGCTACCCAGCACGGTTCAATGCCGGACAGACGTCAGGTGACGGGGGTTGATCAGCATTCTTACCGGGCATGGAAGCCACGGTTACCCTTGCTGATGGCCGGTTGGCCGATCTGGTCCTCTTTGTGTGGGTGGTCATGCAGCCCTTGCGTCACAGCTATACCAACGACACGCGCAGTGATGGGCGCGTTGTGGTGAAACGGTACGAGGGGCCCGATGCCGTGGCGCGGCGCGACCGTGAGCGGCTGATGCTGGCCACACTGAGTGGCCTGTTGCCGGTGCCGACGCTGATGGATGCTGAGGTCGGCGGCGAGTTGCGCATGGGATTCGTCGAGGGAGTGCACGGCCAGGAAATGATCGAGGCGGGCATGGCTGGGCCTGTGCTGCGCGCGTGCGGTCAGACGTTGCGCCAGATCCACGATCTGGACATCACGGAGGTATTTCCTGATCGGCGGCATCCGGTCGATGCGGTGCTCGTCCATGGAGATTACGGACCGAACAATGTGCTGCTGGACCCGGCCGGGTTCAGCATCGCGGCAGTGCTGGATTGGGAATGGGCGCACCCCGGCGATGCCGTCGAGGATCTGGCATGGTGTGAGTGGATCGTTCGGATGCATCACGGTGCGCACGTTCCGCTGCTGGATGAGTTCTTCGACGCCTACGGGTGGCACCCCTCCTGGGAACAGCGACGGGCGGCGATGGTGGCACAGTGCCAACGGCTGCTGGACATGTGCCGTCGCTGGAGTGCCGAAGCGGTGCGGCTCTGGCAGCACCGCTTGGACCTCACCGCCGGGTGGGCCGAATAGCGCCCCGTCACCATTAGCGCTTCATGTCACCGATCGTTTCGCGGGGGCCCATCCACCACACCGCTCTCCCACTGGAGACGCGTACAGCGGAGTCACCCGCCGCGACGAGTGTGGGGAGAACCCAATGCGTCATCGATTCCTGACCGGACTGGCCGCCATGGTCGCGTTCGCGCCCGGCCTGCTGGCGTTGGCTGTCTCGGGCACCGCCGCACAAGCCAGTCCGGCTGCCGCGGCCGACACCGTGGCCGCGAGCTCATCGCCGAGCCTCCCGCCCCTGGCTCCCCCGAGCCGGCCGTTCGCGTACAACGTGACCGACACCTCCGCCACCCTGGCCTGGTACCGCCACGACAACGAGTTCCGCTATGAGCTGGACCGTCTCGTCGACGGCGCCTGGCAGCCCTACTCGTTCCTTCCGATCAATTCGACAAAGCTGACCGGCCTTTCTCCGAGCACCACCTACACATTCGCCGTCTTCGCCTACGCCCTGCCAAACTCCGGCTACACCACCAGCCCGCTCTCCGAGCCCGGCAGCTTCACCACCCTGCCCCCGGGCGGCAACCCACCGCCCATCGGCGGGTTGTCCTGCCGAGTCGACTTCTCCAGCTACTACTCGGGCGGATTCAACGCGGCAGTGACCATCCACAATGGAGGTACCGTCACGGTCCCCAGTTGGACGGTCACCTTCACCCTCCCGACCAATGTGCGAGTGACCTCGGTATGGAACGGCGCATCCACGATCAGCGGTAGCGCCGTGACGATCGTCAACGCCGGGTGGAACGGCAACATCCCACCGACCGGAAGCGCGACGCTGGGCTTCGCGGGTACGGACGCGCCCCCGTTGCTTCCGCCCAACGACATCGCCGTCAACGGAGTCCCCTGCGCGGTATTCGCGCCCTGAGCCGGCCTCATCCGGCCCGGCCCGTACCGGGCGCCGACCCGCCCGGTACAGGCCGGCACGCGCGGTCACGCATGCGGACGGCGCTCAGCCAGCCGTGCGGTCAACCGGGCGCGCCGCTGCGGCCACTCGTCGGCCACGATGGAGTACATCGCCGAGTCCCGCAGCTGGCCGTCCTCTCCGGGAGTCCACGACCGCGACCAGCGGCGCAGTACGCCCTCGAATGTCCCGCCCACGCTCTCGATCGCCGCGCGGGAGCGGCGGTTGCGCGCATCGGTCTTCAGGTCGACCCGGGCCACCCCGAACGCGGTGAACGCGTAGTCGAAGAGCAGCAGCTTCGCTTCGGCGTTGATCCCCCGGCCCTGCGCCGACGCGGCCAGCCAACTGAAGCCGATCTCGATCGCGCAGAGCCCGGTGCCGTCCGGCCACGGCCGCGGATCCCAGTACGCGGTCGCTCCGACCGCGCGACCCGATGCCTTGTCCACCACGGCAAAGGGCGCCAGCCTTCCGGAATCCGCCCTGGCGAGCTGGGCGTCGATGTACGCGTCGACCTCGGCCGCGGTCGGCACCCAGGTGAACGCGTACGAGCTTCGGTCCTCCTCACACGCCGCGGCGAGGTCGGTGGCGTGCCGGTGCCCCAGCGGCTCGAGGCGGACCAGGCGACCCTGCAGCACCGGGCAGGTGAGGACGGTTGGGGACGACGGGACAGACATGCGTGGCCTCCGGACGAGGTATCGCGGCTTGCCCGGCGCACCGCGCGCCGGGCCGGGTCGTCACCCGGGGCACCCCACCCACGATTGGAGGGTTGCCGGCCAGCGAGCCGGGGCTTGATGCTGGCACTCGAGACCTCGTCGGCAATCTATCACCGGCCGGCGCGCCTGCCGGGATCGGTGAAACTACACAACCGGCTACCGAAGGTCGGTGAGCCGGTGGGCCATCGCGGTGCGCGAGCGCACGTCGAGCTTGGCGAAGATGCGGTTGAGGTGCGACTCGACGGTGCGGCGGCTCAGATACAGCCGGTCGGCGATCTCCTTGTTGCTCAGCCCGGTCGTGGCCAGCTCGGCGATTTCCCGTTCGCGCGGCGTGAGCGATACCTTGCCCGCCACCGGTGTGCCGGCAAGCATCGATGACAGCCAGGTGGCGCCGTGGTCGCGGTAGCCGGCGGCGGCACGGGCCAACGCCTGCCCGGCCTGGTGGGCCTGGCCCGCCGCCCGGTACGCGGCACCCGCGAGGTGGTGGGCGAGTGCCTCCTCCACCGGGGTACCCGCCGCGGCGAACCCACCGGCCGCCGCGTCCGCCGCGGCAACGGCCCGCTCGACCCGCCGCTGCCGGAAGGCGGCGAATCCCTCGCTCAGCCGGGCGAGCGCGTGCTCGTACGGGAGCCCGGTGGCCGCGTCGAGCGCGCGCCCCGCGGCATCCGCGGCCCCGGCGAAGTCCCCGGACTCCGCGTGCGCGAGCGCCGCGATCGCCGCCCGCGCCACCACGGTCGGTGGGTGCGCCGACGGCCGGGCCTCGTCCTCGGCGAGCAGGTCGAGGCCGGTGCGGGCGTGGCCGGCGGCGGCGTGCACGAGCGCCAACTCGTTGCGGTAGGTGCGCCGCCAGGCGCGGGAGCGCGGCAGCTCGGTGTCGCCGGTGCTGTCGGCAGTGACGGCGAGGACGGCGGCCGGGCCGGCGATCCACAGGTGCGAACGGAACCGGGCGGCGGTGGCCATGGCGCGCATCTCCGGGCTGCCGACCCGGTCGGCGGCGGCCAGCGCGTCCTCGGCGCTGTCCATCGCCCGGGCCAGCCGCCCGGTACGGGTGTGCAGCAAGGCTTCCATGCACAGCAGGTACGGCGACGCGCTGCTCGGCCCGAGCACGTCGAGGATTCGCCGGGCGCGGTCGAGGTGCCGGGTGGCGTCGGCGAAGTGGCCCAGTTGGATCTCGGTCAGCGCCAGCGGCGAGACGACCTCCACGTACGGGCGCAGGTCGGCGTCGCTGACGGCGTCGATGGTGCCGGCGGCGTCGACGATGTGACGGCGCGCGGCGGCGGTGTCCCCGGCATAGAGCGAGCCGAGCGCCAGCAGTGTCCGCGCCGCCCCGACGTGGACGCGACGGTCGGGGTCGAGCAGCGCGAGCGCCCGCTGGGCGTGGCACACGGTCGATGCCGGGTCCTCCCGGAACGCGTCGACCGCGGCGAGTTCGACGCGCAGCTTGGCCTCGCCGAACGGATCGAGGTCGCCGCGGGCCAGCCGCGCGTTCAGGGTCGCCGCGGCCTCGGCGAACCCGCCCAGCTGCCGGGCCACGGCCACGCCGAACGCCTCGGCCTGGGCACGGATCGGCGCTGGGGCGTGGCGCAGCCGCTGGAGCACCTCCCGGCTGCGTTCGAGCTGTCCGCCCCGGCCGAGCGCGCGGGCGTGCCACAGCTCGACGGTGGCGCGCTGTTCATCGCTGTCCGGCATGATGCGCAGCGCGGTGCCCAGCCAGCGGGCGGCCTGTGCCGGGGCCTCGTAGGCGAACGCGACGCCGGCCTCGACGAGGGTGGCCGCCGCGGCTTCGTCGCCGTACTGCGCGGACTGTTCGGTGTGGTAGGCCACGACGGGCAGCGGCGCGCGACGGGTACGCAGGAATTCGGCGGTACGGGCGTGGGCCTGGAAACGCCACGCGGACCCGGTCAGCGCGTGCGCGGCGGCGCGGATGAGCGGATGCCGGTAGAGCACCCGCGCGCCGTCGGTACGCACGAAGCCCAGCCGGTCCAGTTCGTCGATGGCCGCGACGACGGCCGCGACCGGCAGATCGGCGACCGCCGCGATGAGATCGATCGTGGCGTGGTCGCCGACCACCGCGGCGACGTGGGCGACCCGCTGCACGGGCGCGGCGAGGGCGGTGATCTCGGCGGCCAGGCCGGCGAGGATGCGCCGCTGCGAGCCGGCCAACCAGTCGGCGTCCGCCGGGCCGTGCCGCTCGGCGAGCGCCGCGAGGTCGTCGAGCGTCCGGTCGGGCAGCCGGGACAGTGCCGCGAGGTAGAGCGGGTTGCCGAGCCCGGCACGAAGAATCAGCGTGCGCCGCCGCCGCGGCACGCCGGTCAGTAGGCGCTGCACGTCGTCCGGGGCCAGCGGTGGGAGGTCGAGCACGATCGCCGCGGCACCCAGCCGGTCGATCGCGCCGACGAGCCGGGCGGGTGCGGCGGTGCCGCGAAACGCGATCGCGATCAGCAGGGGTACCCGCGGCGGCCGCCGGATCAGCTGTTCGGTGAGTTCCAGCGAGGCCGGGTCGGCCCAGTGCACGTCGTCCAGCAGTAGCGCGGTGCCGGGTGCGGCCGCCTCGGCGAGTATCCGGCGGGCGCCGTCGTGTACCCGCGACCGGGTGGCCGGCTCGCCCAGCTCGCCGGCCGGTACCAGGTCGGCGTAGACGCCGAACGGCACCTCCTGCTCGAACTGGGTGGCGTGGCCGGCGCGGACGAGCAGGCCCGCGCGGGCCGCCCGGCGTTCCAGCTCGGCCAGCATCCGGGTCTTGCCCATGCCGGCCTCGCCGCAGACCTCGACGGCGACGAACCGGCCGTCGAGGACCGCCGCAACCGCGTCGTCGAGCCGTGCCAGTTGCGTGTCCCGGCCCACCAGCGACATGCCGCCGCCTCCCCGAAGCAGTTCCGCCGTCCCACTGGCTGTTCTCGAAAGCCAATGGTCCCATCGATGGGTGACGATTACGGAACTGTTGGGGAGGCGACAGCCGTGCCGGATCGCTACGCCGTGGCGTACACGTAGAACGGATCACCGTCCAGCACCCGGTAGGGCGTGTAGACCTCGTTGGACAGGCTGCGGCCGAGGCTGACGTTGGAGGCCAGGTCGACGTGCCCGATCAGGCAGTGCTCGTTGCCGGTCCACCTGACCTCGTACCAGACCCACTGCCCGCCGGCCTGGGTGTACCCGACCTCGGCGCAGTTGGCGAACCTGAGGCCCAGTTCGCCGCCGCTCTGGTGGGTGCTCGCGAACGCGTACTCGTCGCAGGAGTCGGTGCCCCCGAACGAGATGAACCCACTGCAGACGGCGTTGCGGTTCGCGTCCATCCTGCCCTGGTCGGTCTGCCGGGTCAGCGGCGTGACCAGCCCCCACCCGTCCGGCAGGTACAGCTCGGCGATGTCGATGTTCAGCGCGGCGGCCCCGTACGCGGCGACCGACGCACCCCAGATCGGCGTCCACTCCGGGAAGACGCAGCCGGCTCCGACGTTGTTCAGCTCGCCGTCGCAGCGGATCGTGGGCGGCCCGTACCAGTAGAGCGGCCCGGTGGAGGCAGCGGACGGGACGAGCAACTGGAAGACGTATCCGGTGGCGCTGTAGGTGCGCGGGCCGAACGTCACTCCCTCGTACACGGTCTGGCCGTAGACGGTCTGCCCGGGGCTGATGAGGTTGTCCCAAGCGGACCCGTCCAGGAGTGTGCAGCTGCCATCGCAGTAGCCGACCATGGTCAGCTCGTGGGTGGTGTCTCCGAGCCCCCAGTAGTCGTAGAACGTGATCGTCTCGTTCTCGAAGTACGTCGTGCGGTTGTACTGGAGACTCAGATCCTGGTTGACCTGGAAGAACGCCTGACCGAGAATCTCACCGTCGTTGGCCTCGAAGATCGTCTCCGTGATGTAGCTGATCATGCATGCGCCGTCCCGCTGGTACCACCAGATTCCGGTCTCGAGGGAAGCGCAGGGCGGCACGACTGCCGGCGTCATGCCGCCCTTGGGCGGCATCGATCCGACGGTGGTGCAACTGACCGTCTTCTGTCCCTTGGCCGCGAAGGACTTGAGGTTCGCCTGCGCCGTCGCGCAATCGCCCTTGTTGGTCACGTTGGCTTTGCTGGATTTCATCGCCGGCTTCTTCGGCGCGGGCAGTGTGAGCTGGTGCAGCGTGGCGCCATTGCCTGGCTGCGCGGGCGCGGTGAACGCGGCGCCGGGCGTGACCGTGACCACGCCCAGCGCGACCATCGCGATCGCACCCGCGACCGCGGCGGTTCTGACTGTGCGTCGAAAGAACACTGACACCTCCTCCGGGGAGCATCGGATGTGCACATCCAGAGCGAATCGTCGGTGTTGGCGGGCGAACCCGAGTCGGTGAAAATACGCAACTGGCTACGGAATTCGCGACGGCGCGACCGTCAGGCGGCCGCAGGATCGGGATCACTCCGCCGTGGATCACTCTGCCGTGGCGGCGCCTTCACCCCCCGGGGGGAGGTGGCCGGCCCGGGGCCGGCGCGATGCTCAAGCCATGATCGACGTGTTTCGACAGGACAAGGTCCGACCGGTGCGGCGCTGGCGGCAGTGGCCGCGCTGGGTGGCCACGGCGACGTTCTGCTGGGCGGTCGCCTATGCCGGATTCGGCGTACTGGTGGCGGCGACCGGCACCCCCGCCCTGTATCACGGCCCGCATCGGTGGCCGGCCGGCTTCGACTGGGCCATTGTCGCGGTGGCCGCGGCGGTGGCGGCCGCCGCGCTTGCCGCCACCCGGCCGCGCCGGCGGCCGGGGGCCCGACGAGCCGTGCTCTCGTTGCTGTGGGGGCTCTGCCTGCCTGTCGCGATGCTGGCCTTCGGCCTGCTGATGGACCTCATCGAGCTGGTGTTCGCGCAGACCGTCGACAGTTGGCTCGCCACCGCGAATCAGGTTCTGGCCGCGGCGGGCGCCGTTCTGCTGATCGGAACCGCGCTCAGTTTCGGGCACGCGACCCGTGGCAGCTGTCCGCGCTGCGGCAGGGTCCATGACGCGTCGTTCGTCGCGGTACGACCGCAGCCGTCCACTCCCCCTCGGCGGGTTCGCCGGCTGGCATGGGCGGGAGCCGCCGGGTTCGTCCCGTACGCCGCCATGAAGACGACCTGGGCGGTGGGCGGCACGTTCGCGGGGATGAGCGGTGCGGAGATTGTCGCCGACTTCCGCCGCAACGGCACCTCCGGCCTGATCCTCACCCTCGAATCGTGGGGCATCGACGTCACCGCGCTGCTGGCCGCGCTCGGGCTGTTCCTGCTCTTCGGTCTGGTACGGCCGTGGGGGCAGGTCTTCCCCCGGTGGATCCCGCCGCTGCGCGGCCGGCGGGTACCGCGGTGGCTGCCGCTGATCCCTGCCTGGCTCGGTGCCGCCACGCTGGCGCCGTACGGGGCGGCGGGCGTCGTCTACTGCGCACTCGGTACGGCCGGCCTGGTCACCATGCCCCGCGGGCAGTTCCCGTCCTCGGGCGACGCCCTGCTGGTCGCCTGGTGCGGGCTGGGCCCGTTCGCCGTGTTCGGTGCGGCGCTGGCCGCTGCCGCCTGGTCGTACCAGCGGCGAACCCGACCGGCCTGCGGCGTGGTTACGGAAGGCCGTTCGGGTTCACGAAGCCCGACTCGTAGGCCGCGATGACGGCCTGGGTGCGGTCGCGACAGCCGAGCTTGGCGAGCACGTTGCGGACGTGGGTCTTGACGGTCTCGACACCCACGACCAGATGCTCGGCGATTTCCGGGTTGGAGCGGCCGGTGGCCATCAGCCGCAGCACCTCCGCCTCGCGGTCGGTCAGCCGCGCGGCGCGCACGCGATCGTCGCCGGACCCGCCGTACGCCCCGGCGAGGCGACGGATCGCGGCCGGAAACAGCACCGAGTCGCCGGCGGCGATCACCCGGATGGCCTCGACCATCTCCGCCGGCCGGGCGCGCTTGAGCAGGAAGCCGGCCGCCCCGGCGCGCAGCGCGTCGTAGACGTACTCGTCGTTCTCGAACGTGGTGATGACGAGCACCCGGGGTGGGTCGGCCGAGGTGGCGAGCAGGTGCCGGGTCGCCTGGAGGCCGTCGATCCCCGGCATCCGCACATCGATGAGCAGCACGTGCGGCCGGGTTCGCGCGACGATGTCGGGGACATCCGCGCCATCCCCGGCTTCCGCGACGACTTCCAGGTCCGGCTGTGCGCCGACGATGGCGCGTAGCCCGATCCGGATCAGTTCGTCGTCGTCGACGATGGCCACCCTGATGGTCACGGTTGCCTTTGTACCGGAAGCCGTACCCGAAGCCGCCACCGGCCTTCGTCGGGTCCGGCGCTCATCGCCCCGCCGAGCAGCGCCACCCGCTCCCGCATGCCCGCCAGTCCCCGCCCCTGTCCGGTCCTCCGGCCGCCGGTGCCGCCGGCGTTGGCCGCCTCGATCGTGAGCAGCCCACGTTCCACCGTGAGGTTCACGTCGACCGGTACCGGGCCGGCGTGGCGCAGTGCGTTGGTGATGCTCTCCTGCACGATCCGGTACCCCTCGCGGGAGACCGCCGCGGGCACCTCGGCGACCGCGCCGCGTACGATGAGCGACACCTGCGCCCCCGCCCGCCTGGCTTCATCGACGAGACGGTCGAGTTCCTCAAGCGTCGGCTGAGGTCTGTGCCGGTGCGGCTCGTCGTCGCGCAGGACGCCGAGGAGCTGGTCGAGTTCTTCCATCGCGCCGCGCCCGGTGTCTTCGATCGATTCGAGCGCCCGCCGGGCGAACGCCGCGTCGGTGTCGAGCAGTTCCCGTGCGGCGGCGGCCTGCAGCGTGGTCACGGTCAGCGCGTGCCCGATCGAGTCGTGTAGCTCGCGGGCCAGGCGGTTGCGCTCGGCGAGCCTGACCGCGCGGGCCTCAAGGGCGGCGACGCGTTCGCCCACGGACGGGCCGAGCAGGACCGGCGCCATCGTCGCGGCGAGTGCGCCGAGTCCCGCGACCGCGTAGCCGGCGGCCACCAGCACGGCGAACGCGAGCATCCACGTCAGCACGCTGTGCTGACGCGGGAGGGACACCAGCGCCAGCGGAACCGCCACGACAAGCGTGGCTCCGACAGCCCCACCGACCACGACATGCACCGCGAACCACAGCGCGGAGCGCAGCCGCGCCTCCCGTTCCGGCTCCGCCCGAGGCTCGGGCAGCTCGATGCCCAACAGCCAACGGACCGCCGCGATCTGCAGAGCGCGGGTACCGGACAGGAACGCGGGCACCAGGGTGACGGGCGTGACCACCGCAGCGACCAGCAGGGTGAGCGGGCGTTGCGTCCGGTGGTCAGCCAACAGGTGGGCGAAGGCGTCGACCAGCAACGCGTACGGCAGCGCCAGCACTCCGCCGAGCAGAAGGTAGACGCCACGACGGTACGTGGCGCCCCGCGTCAGCGGAGCGAGCATCCGGCGCATCACGACTACAGTCTGTCAGCTATCCGCGGCAGGGCGCGCGGTGAGCGTCGCGTCGTCGGGGCGGGGAGCACGGCGGCGACGCCGGTAGTAACTCACGGTCACGATGCCGAGCAGCGGGCCCCATGCCGCCAGCGGGGCGTACGCGATCGCGAAGGCAACGGCCTGCCAGCCGTGCACGACCAGACCGATGCCGCGGGTACCGTCGACCATCCGGCCCAGACTCACCATGACCAGGGTGTACGGGAAGATCAACGTCAGTGCCGTGGCTCCGAAGGCGGCCGGGATGACCGCGGCGCGGACCGGTACCCGGCGGCCACCCAGGCCGGGGATCCACCTCGGCACTGTCTCGCCCCACTCGCTGACCAGCCCCACGGTCAGGTACGCCAGCGTCTCGCTGACGAGGCTGAGCGCGACGGCGTACCACGCGCCGGTGAACAGCACCGGACCGTGATGGCGCGCGAGCGTCGTGGTGCGCTCCAGCAGCGGCCCGTGGAAGGGGATGGCGGCGATGCGCCAGACGCAGGACGGCAGCACGGTCAGGGTGGCCGCGTACGCAGCCCACACCGCCCAGCGGGGAACACCGGCCGCGATGCGTCCATGCGTACTCGCCAGCGCCGCGCGCGCGGTCGCGGATCCATGGGAAATCATGCGCTTCCTTCCGACGGGGAGAGACGGTCAGCACTGCTCCCGACGATCGCAGCAGAGCCGAGTCCCGGGCCTCCCCCGGCAGAGGGATCGGACCGGCCCGCGGAGGGATACCGGAGAACCGCGCCGCGGAACGTCCTCACAGTGACGGGCGGGCCTCCCGAAGAGGAGACCCGCCCGTCACGGCGCCGGCGCGTACCCTTGCCTCAGCGCACGGAGGCCGCACGGTTACTGGCCGCGGACCGTGCCGCACCAGGAATCGCGGTCAGCGATCAGAAATGCCAGAACTGGTCGGGGTTACCGGTCGCCGGACCGAGCCGCAGTGCCGCGCCGTTTGCCGTCGACCCATCCTTGACGCAGATGACCCAGAGCCCGTCATGGCTCGGGTCGAAACTGGCCTTGTAGTTGGCGATGTAAAGGGGTTCGGCGGGGTCGGAGAGGTACCCCCAGTACTGGTCCGGGTTGGACGGTCCGTAGCACGTTCCGGCTTTGATCGACGCGCCGTAGGCGGTGCTGCCGTTCTGGACCGCGAGACACTGACCATTGTTGTTGATCAGTTGCTGCCAGCCGTCGGCGTTGGGTGCCCCCCAGTGCCAGATCTGGTCGTCGGCGCGGCTGGAGCAGGTCAGGTCCACGGCGAATCCACCGCTGATTGCGATGCACCTGCCCTGAGCGTAGTTGTTGTGGATGGCGAAGGTGTCGCTGGCCGCCGCAGCGGGCGAAGCGAGGCTGACGACCGCAGTCAGCAGGGCTGCCGCGGCGATCGCCAGTGTCCGAAGCCGGCGGGGCGGGGATCCGGGGACACGCATCTTGCCTCTTTTCCATGGGGGGATGGGATGTGCGGGAGGCGCCTCAGATTCCAGTATCCTGATGACCGGACTTCAGACCATGTCGATGCCCGCCACGCGCTTGAACATCCGCGCCGGTCTCACTCTGCTGCCACTCTCGGCGGTACGCCCGCGGCGGCATCCCGTACGCCGCGGTGAAGGTACGTGTGAGATGCGGCCCGTCGGCGAAGCCGAACCTCATCGCGATCGCGTAGATCGGGACGTGGGCCTGGGCCGGGTCGACCAGGTCTTGCCGGCACCGTTCCAGACGCCGGTGCCGGATCCAGCCGGCCACGGTCAGCCCTTGCGCGCTGAACAGGCGATCCAATGTACGCGGCGCGATGTGGTGAGCCGCCGCCACCATGGCCGGGGTGAGCCGAGCGTCTTCCAGATGCCGATCGATGAACGCCTGTACGCGGGTCAGCAGGATCTGCCGGCCGACGTCCGGCGGCACGCCATCCGGAACGTTGAGCGCGTGCCCGAGCAAGGCGTCGATCAGGTTGACGACGGTGGCCGACAGCCGCGCCGCTTCGGATGCCGGGAAAGCGTCCGAGTCATCGACGATCTGGCGCAGCATCAGTGTCGCCAGTCGCCCGATCCCGCTGCTCGACGGCAGCCGGGTCGCGGTCAGCGACCGTACCGCGTCGGCCCGGGTGGCGAGCACGGATCGGGGCACGGAGAGCATGAGTAGACGGCCGGCACCGCCGTCGACTCTTCGCCAGCCATGATGTGGGCGAGAGGTGTCATAGAACGCCATTTCCCCCGGGCCGAGGATGATGTCCTGACGGTCCTGGCTCAGCGCGGTGCGTCCGCCGAGATTCAACAGCAGCCGGTACGCCTCCGGATCGGACTGCCGGATGAGCGCCGAGGTGCGGGCCACGTCCATGGCGAACCGCCCAGCCGTGGTCAACGACGTCATGGTGACCGGACCGAAGTCGATCAGATCGACCCTCACCGCGAGGTCGCACGCGCCGAAGAAACGAAAGTCGATCGGCTCCCGGGCTCGCAGCGATTCGTCTCTCAAGCGTTCGAAACGCTCCGCCGGAAGCAGATCGCTCCCGACCACCGCATCGGCCATCACCGACCGCCTTCCAGCGCGACCACTCACCAAGCATGGCACGCATTCATAACCGTCGCTGTCATCACGGCCCGCTCCGTTCGTGGACCGGCCGCCCGATCTCGGCGGACCACCGGATCCATGGTCGGCTCACCGGTCCGCGACGACATCGCGCCTGACACTGCTCGAAACGGCCACAGCCGCGAGCGCCGCGGCGTACCCGAGCAGGACCAGCGCGGCCCCCCACTGCGGGAGCGCGTCCGCACCGGCCATCGGAAGCCGACCCAGTGCCTCGCCGGCCGCGAAGGGCAGCCACTTGCCCGCGCTGCCCAGGAGCTGGCCGAGCACCCCCTCGACGAGCGCGATCCACGCCAGGGCGGCGGCGATCGCGCCGGCGAGGTTGCGGACCAGCGCCCCGACGCCGACGCCGACGGCGGCGAACAGTGCGCACGCGGCCACGCCACCGACCAGGGTGCGCCACAGCTCGCCGTCGGACAGGTCCAGCGAACCGCCCCGCGCGGCCAGCCAGATCGCGGCGGTAACCAGCGCCGTCACCGATCCGGCGATGCCGAAGCCGAACCCGGCGGCGGTGTACACGCCGAGCTTGCCGGCCACGACCCGGCCCCGCCGCGGCGTGCTCAGATACGTATCGACGATGGTCCGGTGACGGTACTCGCCGGCTACCGCGACGATGCCCAGGACGAGCGGGAACAACGCGGTCAGGCCGACGTGTGCCACCGCACCGACCGCGATGGCCGGGTCGTGCACGGCACCTCGGCGCAGCCGGCCACTAGCGCCGGCGACGACGACGGCCTGCGCGGCGGCCAGCAGCAGCCACGGGCTGCGGATCGTCCGCAGCTTGAGGACTTCGTTGCCGATCAGCTCGGTCATCGCGTGCTCCTCAGGTCGGCCCCGGCCGGGACTCCCTCACCGTCCGGTTCGGTCAGTTTCAGGAACGCGGCTTCCAGGGAGGTACCGGTCCGGGTCAGGTCGGAGAGCGGACCGGCGAATCGCAACCGGCCGGCATTGACGACCAGCACCCGGTCGATGGTCTGGGCGAGTTCGGCCAGTACGTGACTGGAGACCACGATCGCGCACCCCTGGCCGGCCAGCTCCCGCAGCAGGGTACGCAACCAGGCCATCCCCGCGGGGTCGAGCCCGTTGCCCGGCTCGTCCAGGACGAGTACCCGTGGCTCGCCCAGCAGCGCGGCGCCCAGCCCCAGCCGTTGCCGCATCCCCAACGAGTAGCCACCCACCCGCCGGTCGGCGGCGCCGGCCAGACCCACCTGGTCCAGGACCGCGTCGACGCGGGTCCGGGACACGCCCGCGAGCTGGCCGACGATGCGCAGGTGGTCGCGGCCGCGACGACCGGGATGGAACCCGGTCGCCTCCAGCACCGCCCCGACCGTGCGGCGCGGCTGCCGGAGCTGGTCGTAGCGCAGGCCGTCGATCAGCACCTGTCCGGCGGTCGGCCGGACCAGTCCCACCATCATCCGCAGGGTGGTGGTCTTGCCCGCCCCGTTCGCGCCGAGGAACCCGGTCACCTGCCCCTCCGGTACGTCGAAGGTCAGATCCTGTACCGCCCGTACGCCACCGAAACGCTTCGTCAGTCCGCGTACCGAAACCGCGCTCATCTTCGGACCCCCGACCTCGGGTCTGCCATCGCGACATCTCCTCCTGTTCACCCTGTCTGTCCCGCGCGCCCCTGCAGCGCTCCCCCGGGAATCCGTTCCCACTCTGGTCGCCGGACGGCTCGGGGTCGTCGCCCGGCCGCGGCATCTTCGCCGTACGCGCCGCCTCGCGCGTCGCCGCCGCCGTACCGCGCCGGCGGTACCTCACCGCTACGGCGAACGGACGACGCCGCCGCGGCCGGCGGTCGCCTACCGTGGTGAGCGTGGCGGCGAACCAGGGCAACCGCGCGGCCGGATCCAGACTGTCGGCTCCGGCGGGCGGCGGCGCGGCCATCGTGAGTTCCCGGCAGGGTCACGGTGTGCTTCACCGGGTGCGCCGTGCCGCGCACCGCAGGCCACACGCCGACATCGCGATCGCGGCGATCCTGTTCGCGGTCGTCCTGCTCACCGCCGTCGCCGGACCGCCACAGGGTCGCGAGCCGCTGGATGCGACCTGGGTACTGGCGGCCGTCGCCTGCGCGGCGTTGACCGTACGGCGACGGTGGCCGTTCCCGGTTCTGGTGGTCTCGTCCCTGACCGCCGAGGCGTACCTGGCGCCGCAGGCCGGCCACGACGGCGTGCTGCTGCTGGCCGCGCCTCTGATCGCGTTGTACACCGTCGCCGAAGCCAGCGCCCGCCGCCGCGCACTGCTCATCGGCGGCCTGGCGGTACTGGCCCTCGGTGGCGCGCACATGCTGTTGAAGCCGACCGCCTGGATCGGCGCGGAGAACATCGCGCTCGCGGCGCTGGGCGGGCTCGCGGTCGCCGCCGGCGACGCTGCCCGCAACCGCCGCGCGTACCTGGCCGAAGTCGAGGACCGGGTGCGCCGCGCCGAAGACGACCGTGAGCGGGAGGCTCGCCGGCAGGTCACCGATGAACGGCTACGGATTGCCCGCGACCTCCACGACGTGGTCGGCCACCAGCTCGCTCTGATCAACGTCCAGGCCGGGGTCGCCGCCCACGTCCTCGACGAGCAGCCGGACCAGGTGCGCCAATCGCTGGTACACATCCGGCAGGCCAGCCGCACCGCGCTGGAAGAGTTGCGCGACACGATCGGCCTGCTGCGCGAGTTTGACGAGCCGGATCCGCCGACCCGGCCCACCGCGGGGCTGGCCGGCCTGGCCGACCTGATCACCTCGTTCCGCGACTCCGGACTGCGGATCGACGACAGGGTCGAGGGCGTGGTACGCCGGCTTCCACCGGCCACGGATCTGACCGCGTACCGGATGATTCAAGAGTCCCTGACCAACGTCCGCAAGCACGCGGGCGCCGTGACCGCGCGACTGCGCCTGGACTACCAGCCGACAGTGCTGCGGATCGTGGTGGACAACGACGTGAACGATGCCGCGCTGGCGCGATCGGCGGACGCCGCCCGGCCGGCCCCCGCGTCGCCGGACGGAACGGGGCACGGCATCGTCGGCATGCGGGAACGCGTCGCCGCGCTCGGCGGCGACCTGCGTGCCGGCCCGCGCCCCGGTGGCTTCCAGGTCTGCGCCACTCTGCCGCTGCCCGCACTGCCGCTACCGACACTGCCGCAACCGACACTGCCGCAACCGACACTGCCGCTGCCCGGCCGGGCGCGACCGGATCCCGAGGGTGCCAGTTGACCATCCGCGTCCTGATCGCCGACGACCAGCCCTTGTTGCGCGGCAGCTTCCGACTGCTCATCAGTACCGTGCCGGACCTTGAGGTGGTAGGCGAGGCATCGACCGGGCGGCAGGCGGTCGAGCTGGCCCGGCAGCTGCGCGCCGACGTGGTGCTCATGGACATCCGGATGCCCGACCTGGACGGGCTGACCGCCACCCGAATGATCACCGAGAACGACGACCTCGCCGGCGTGCGGGTGCTCATCCTCACCACGTTCGAGATCGACCAGTACGTGTTCCAGGCCCTGCGGCACGGCGCCAGCGGGTTCCTCGGCAAGAGCGCGGAGCCCGAGGAGTTGCTGAACGCGATCCGGGTGGTCAGCCGGGGAGACGCCCTGCTGTCACCGGCCGCGACCCGGAGCCTGATCGCCCGCTTCCTGCGGTACCCGGACCAGGACGACCCGCCGACGCCGCAGCGCCTGGCCGTACTCACCGACCGCGAACGGGAGATCCTGACGCTGGTCGCCACCGGACTGTCCAACGACGAGATCGCCGCGCATCTGGTACTGAGCCCCGCGACGGTGAAGACGCATGTCAACCGCGCCATGGTGAAGCTGGGCGCACGTGATCGCGCCCAGCTCGTCGTGATCGCGTATCAAACCGGGCTGGTCGCGCCCGGCCCGCGGTGAACCCGCCCGCCCCTATCACGAGGACGAGCGCCGCTACGGGTATCGCGCGTCGATGGTCGTGGTGACGCGGCCGGTCGCGAGGTCGTACACGTGGCCGGAAACGCTCACCTTGGGCGAGAGCAACGGTGAGGTGAGCAGGCGCTCGACGTCGGCCTTGACGGTGGCGCTCGGGTCGGCGACCGCGGAGGCTTCCAGCGTCCCTTCGGAGAGGCCGGTTGCCTCGGCGGCCCTCTTCCGGAAGTTCGGATCGGCGAGGAAGGCGGTTCCGCACTGGGTGTGGTGGATGACGGCGACTTCGAAGAGGGTGTCGGTCGCGCCCTGTCCGCCGAACAGCTGCTCGGCGAGGAAGGCGAGATAGGCGACGTCGTCGATGACGGCCTGGGTGACGCGTCCACCTGTGTTGCGGATGACGGGAGCGTCTCCGAGCTGGAGTCCGAGGGTGATCGCGGGATCGACCCGGTGGTCGAGACAGGTGACGACGAGCACGGGTGCGGTGGGCACGCCGAGTGCCGTGGGGACGAAGGTACGGGCGAACCGCTCGTTGTGTTCGAGCAGTCGAGTCAGCTTGGTCACGGTGACTCCTTCGAGGGCTGGTGTCAGTTGATGGGGTCGGCCCGGATGTCCACCCCGCGCGGTTAGTGGACGCTGTCCACATTAACGAGACAAGTGGACGCTGTCCACTTGCTATCCTGTCGTCGTGACAACCGGCCAGGCAGCGGGAGAGACACACCAGGCAGAGCGCCGACGCCGTCCCCGGGGCGCCGTCCGCGACAGCCTGGTCTCTGCCGGGCTCGAACTCGCCCGTGCCGGTGGCCCGGATGCCGTCCTGCTACGTGAGGCGACCCGGCTGGTGGGTGTCGTACCCAACGCCGCCTACCGGCACTTCGCCGACCGGGACGAACTCCTCGCCGCGGTGTGCG
The DNA here is from genome assembly GCF_016862975.1 of Rugosimonospora africana. Classification (GTDB taxonomy): domain Bacteria; phylum Actinomycetota; class Actinomycetes; order Mycobacteriales; family Micromonosporaceae; genus Rugosimonospora; species Rugosimonospora africana. The sequence continues at coordinate 67,864 of NZ_BONZ01000048.1, read as the reverse complement.
CGGCGGCGATGCGTGAGCTCGCCGACCGCATGGCCGCCGGTGTCGCCCGCGTACGCGGCAAGCACGGCGACGCCGCCGCGGCTCGCCGCCGCCTCGGCGCGATCGGCACCGCGTACCTGGAATTCGCCCGTCAGGAACCGGGGCTGTTCGCCGCCGCGTTCGCTGTGCCGCAGCAGCACGCCTACGCCAATGTGGACGATGAGACCGGGCAGGACCGTTCGCCCCTGGGCCAGCTTCGCGCCGTCCTCGACGAACTGGTCGACGCCGGCGTGCTGGACCGGCGGCGCCGCGACGGCATCGAGTACCCCATCTGGTCCACCGTCCACGGCCTGGCCGTGCTCGTCGGGCAAGGACCCCTGCGCGACACCCCCGACGCCGCCCGGCATCACCTGGAGCAGCTGACGCTCGGCTTCATCGCCAACGGCCTGACGACGGCCTGATCCAGGCGCAGGCGCTGCGCTACGCGTCTTCCTGGCGGCGGACCGTGCCGGCGCTGCCGACCAGCGTCCCGACCAGGCCGATCACCAGGGCGACCAGGATGCCCAGACCGGCGAAGGCCCACGAACCCTGCTTGCCGCCGAGCCCGAGCGGACCGAGCAGGTATCCCTGCCAGTCCAGCCAGCCGGCGTACGTGTTGGTGACCAGGCCCCAGCCGATCGCCGTGCCTCCGACGACTAGCGTCAGCGGCAGTGCGCGCAGGTTTCCGTAGCGGCCGCGCGGGTCGAACAGCTCGTCCTCGGCGTAGTCGCGGCGGCGCAGCGCCACGTCGGCCAGCATCACGCCGGCCCAGGCCGCGATCGGGACGCCCAGCGTGATCAGGAAGCCCTGGAACTCGCCGATGAAGGTGCTGCCGAAGAAGACCACGTAGATCGTTCCGGCGATCATGATGACGCCGTCGACTCCGGCGGCCAGGTAACGCGGGATGCGGACGCCGGCGGTCAGCAGGGCCAGGCCGGACGAGTAGATGTCCAGTACGGCGCCGCCGATCAGGCCGAGGACGGCAGCGATCGCGAACGGCACCAGGAACCAGGTCGGCAGCAGCGTGGTCAGCGCGCCGATCGGGTCCGCGCCGATCGCGCCGGACAGGCTCTCCGAGGAACCGGCCAGGAGCAGCCCGAAGACCAGCAGGACGACCGGTCCGAGCGCGGCCGCGAACGTGGTCCAGCCGAACACGCTGCGACCGGACGCGGTCCGGGGCAGGTAGCGCGAGTAGTCCGCGGCGGCGTTGACCCAGCCCAGACCGAATCCGGTCATGAGGAACACCAGCGCGCCGATCACGTGCTGGGTGGAGCCGGCTGGCAGCGACGAGACGGTCGACCAGTGGATGTGCCCGGCGGCCAGCACCATGTAGACGACCGTGAGCACGGCCGTGACCACGGTGATCACCGTCTGCAGGCGCATCACCACGGCGAAGCCGGCCACGCCGGCCAGCACGGTGATAGCCGAGACGACGACCAACGCGACGACCTTCGTACCAGTGCCACCGCCCCAGCCCAGCCGGGTGAACACGGTCGCGGTGGCCAATGTGGCCAGGATGACCAGTACCGTCTCCCAGCCCACCGTGAGCAGCCAGGACAACGCGGCGGTGAGGCGATTACCGTTGACGCCGAAGGCGGCCCGGGACAGCACCATCGTCGGTGCCGAGCCCCGCTTGCCGGCGAGCGCGATCACGCCGCACAGCGCGAACGAGACCACGATGCCGACGATCCCGGCGATCACCGCCTGCACGAACGAGACCCCGAAGGCCAGCGTGAACGCGCCGTAGCTGACGCCGAGCACCGAAATGTTCGAGGCGAACCAGGGCCAGAACAACGACCGCGGCTGTCCGGAACGCTCGCTCTCGGCAATGACCTCGATGCCGTTCAGCTCGATCCCGGTGCCGGCCACGGCTGCCGGCGTCACCTCTTCCGTGCGGGCCATCGTCCACCCCCTCGCGGGCCCTCCCATGAGGGCATCCACGTCCCATCCTGCCGTCACTGATCCCAGGTTGGTATCAGCGGTTCCGGCCTTTCGGGAGGGGAATATCTCAGTCGACGACGACCTGGAAGTTCACCGGGCGGTTGCCGGGGAACGCGATGCGCCCGGACGCGTCTTCCATCTTGAACCGTACGAAACAGAAGCCCGGACTGTTCGGAGCCGTCACCGCGACCTCGATGTCGACGATCTGGCCCGGCTCGGTGTCCTTGATCGGTACGTCCGTGATGGTCTGGCACTGGTCGCGTTGTTGTGGAAGGTCGATGCGATGCAGCGCGTACCCACGCCACGGCACCTTCCCGATGTTCTTGAATCGCCAGATTTTGGTGAATGTGCTGCCGCGCGGGACGTGCGTGCAGTCCGGCAGCGTGATGTCTCCGATGAAGGCGCCCGCGTCACCCGGGTTCGGCGGCGTCGCGACCGGCGGGTTGGACTGCTGCACCGGACAGTCGCTCGCGGTCAGCGGCCGGGCAGTCGCTGGGGAGCCATGCCGGGACTGCGGGTTGCCCCCGCCGGACGCGGCCACACCGATCACCACCGAGCCGGCCACCAGCGTGCCGGCGAAAGCCGCTGCCAGGACGACGAGGCGGGGCCAGCGTCGAGGCGCCCGTACGGGAGCATCCGGCGGGGCATCCGGCAGGCAATCCGCCGCGTCCACCTGACCGCTGTCGTCCGGGCTGTCGTCCGGGCTCTCGCCGGGCTCTGAGGTTTCCGGTGATCCGGCCACTGACCGGACTATCTGATTCGCCTGCTCCCACCGCTCGCGGAAATCGGCGGGGTCGGCGAGGCATGCCTTGACGAACTCAGCCGTGGTCGGCCAGCTCGGCAGGCGGTGGCCCTGCACGGCGTCGTGCAGTGTCGTGTGCGAAATGGCGTGCGATCGTCCGGACATCGTGCGGAAGGACGGTGAACCCGCCGCAGCACGCAACGCGCGAAGTGCAGCCGCGAACTCCTCGATCGCCTCCGCGCGCGGCATCGCCACACGGTCGACCACACCCTGCTCCTGCCACTCGTTCTCGCGCCGCAGCCTGAACAGCCCGGGAGTGAGGTTACCGCGCATTCGAGGAGCGAGATAGAGGTTGATCGTCAGGAGTGGATGTGCTGGAGCGCCGGAGGGCCGCCGGCCATACACGTTCTGGCCTGCGGCGGCCCTCCGGCCACCCGATCGGTTCAGCTCACGATGTCAGGGTGATGTTGTCGTAGTAGTAGTTCAGGATCGTCGAGTAGCTGTCGCCGGCATTGGCCAGGTCACGCGAGCCGTACTGGGACATCCAGTCACCGGTGACCCAGCCGCCGCAGGCGGTGGTCGTCGAGCAGTAGTGGGCCTGCAGGATGGCCCCGCCGCGCGTCATGCGGGTGCCCCACGTGGCGTCGACCGCGGAATTGGTCGCCGTCGTCGCCGAACCGGGCTTGTAGACCTGACTCGACGTGTTGTCGTAGACGTCGAAGCATGCTCCGCCCGAGGTCTTGTTCGTCGAATGCAGGGCCCAGTACCAACCGAAGCTCTTGACCGCCATCGCTCCGGCCTTGAGCGACTCTGCCGGCCAGCTCGAGATCCACTCGTTGGGCAGGACATTCTTGACGTAGGTCTCGAAATCGACCCGGTCGACTCGTCCGAGCGAGACTCGGTACACGAGGATGGTCGTGGGCAACTTGGTGTTCGTGCCGTCGGTCGTGCATCCGGTCGGCGGTGTCGAGCTGAGGAACTGGTGGGAGGCGTTGTTGTTCTTCAGCGTCGCGTTGAGGTTGCCCTTGGCCCCGGCCGCGAAATCCTGGTACGACCCGGCATAGCCGCTGTTGTAATACACCCGCACGGTCTGGCTGCTGCGGTTCCACACCGACGCGGCGTTGTTCTTCACGCAGAGACCCTGGCCGGCGCCCGCACCCTTGAAGTCGTAACAGCTTGGCTCGGTGGTGCCGTAGTCGCTGACCGAGCCGGTGAAGTCCGACACCGAGCCGAGCTCGCCGCTGTTGTAGTAGTAACAGAACTCGCCGCTGTCGCACACGCCGTCACGCGAGGCCGCGGCGGCCGCACTCGCCGGCGCGGTCAGAAGGGCGCCGCTCAAGACAAGGACAATCGCTGCGAACAGTGAGGTCAACGCCGCTCGTCTTCGTACCGTCATCGGTGATGTCCCGTCTCTAGAAGTGGAGCATGTGTTGGAAGTCGGCCTGGGCGCTGCTCACGTGGACGTGTGAACGGGTGCCGTAGGCGAGGGGGTTGTTCCAGTTGTATTCCTCGACGTCGAACGATCCGTCGCTGTACACCTTGTTGACGTAGGCGACGTGGCCGACCTTGTGCACGTCATTCACCGCGATCGCGCCGACCGTCGGCGTCGTGTTGACCGTCACGCCCGCCGCCCGAGCCGCGTCGTCCCAGTGCCCGGCGTCACCCCAGACCTGGCCGTGCCAGGTGTTGCTGAAACTGGGCACGCCCAGCCGGCTGGCGATCCGGTACGCGGCGAAGGCGGTGCAGTTGTTCTGCGCGAAACCACGGGCGTTGCCGTCGTAGTCGTTGCGCGGAGTCTGGGCGCCGCCACCCGATGAGGTGAGGAACTGGTGTGAGGCGTTGTTGTTCTTCAGCGTCGCGTTGAGGTTGCCCTTGGCCCCGGCCGCGAAATCCTGGTACGACCCGGCGTACCCGCTGTTGAAGTACACCCGCACGGTCTGGCTGGTGCGGTTCCACACGGACGCGGCATCGTTCTTGATACAGAGCCCCTTGCCGGCGCCCGCACCCTTGAAGTCGTAACAGCTTGGCTCGGTGGTGCCGTAGTCGCTGACCGAACCGGTGAAGTCCGACACCGAGCCCTGCTCGTCACTGTTGTAGTAGTAACAGAACTCGCCGCTGTCACACACGCCGTCACGCGAGGCCGCGCTGGCCGGTTGGGCAAAGAGCAGCACGGGTGCGGCAAGTGCCAGGGTGGTCGCCGCACCGGTGAGGATGCGGTGGAGCATCTTCATTCCCTCGTACTCCTTCTTGTCTCATCGACTGCTGTCTGGCGGCCTTCGCGAGCACGTGGTCAGGCGTGCGTGGTCACGGCCGGCGGGCGGAAGGGTGGACAGTGCGCAGTGGTTGCGATCCATGGCCGGGCGGCCGGTCAGCCGCCAATGTCAGGACATTCATGATCGTGGACGGGCACGTGCGCGCACGGAAGACCGGAGGGTGTCCGAATCGCAGGGCGGCCTGTCAGCATGCCCGCCACCTGGGCAGATTCGGTGTTGTCAGAACCGCGTCCGGGTCCGTCTTACAGTCCGGGTGTGGCCGCGACTCACTGTTCAAGATCACGCGTTAACTCATCGACGGCCGCCGGCCTCGATGCCGGCGGCCGTCAGCGGACAAGAGCGTCAACCCCGACAGCGCGAACCCGTCAGGTCGTCTGCTGTTCCTCGCGGCGCTCGCCCGGAAACGAACGGAACTCCACCACGGTCAGCCCGACCGCGACGGCCGCCTCCTCGGCCCGCACGTGCCACTGCGCGAGAACCTCGTCGGGCACACCCCGGTACGCGTCGAGGTGGATGGCCCAGTCGTCCTCAGTGTCCTCGTTCCGCCACAGGTCCAGCTCCAACCCGCCGGGGATGACCCGGGTACCCAGGTGCGCGTCCTCCCGGTCGGTCAGCCGGCCCATCGGGCGCAGTTCCAACCGCCCGCGCAGCTCATCCAGGCGCGCCTGATCCAGTCGACCGGCGAGGATCAACAACCAGTGCGGCTCCGACCTCATCTCGCCTCCGTCAGCGGGGTTCGTGAATGCGAACCGCGCCTGCAGCGCGGCATTCAGGTTGTACACATAGCCGGGGTGGTCGGGGTCGTCGGCCCCGGCCCGGGTGAACGGATCCACCTCGGCCGAGGCCGCCGCGGTCAGTGCAGGTTCTGCACCGGGCCACCGGTGAACGGGATCGCGTAGACCGTCCGGATCCCCGCACCGTCGGCGCTCTCCGTCAGGCCCCAGATCTCGTCGGTGGTCATCGGTGCGACCCGCGGCCAGTACGCGAGATCCTCCGGTGGACCGGCGGCCCAGTTTCCTCCGCTCGCGCAGGTCGTGGTGTCCCGCAGGTCACCGACCCAGGACACGGAGAAGACACCAGGGCTTAGCCCGCAGCCCTTCTGGAACGCGAAGTTCAGCCGGCCGTTCCCGTCGGTCCACGTCATGCCACCCTGCAGCCCGTCATAGTGGACCGCCCGGTAGGCGTCCTGCACCACGGTTTTCCCGCCGCTGGTCGTCAACAGGCCGGGATTGGTCGCCGCGCTGGCCGGGTTCAGCTGGTACCGGACGATGCGGCCACCGTTGACCCCGCCGTACCACTCGCCGGTCACGAGCTTGTACGGCGCCGCCCCGGTCTTGTCCAACGACAGCCAGGAGAAGCACAGGTAGTTGGGGTCGATCGGGCCGGCGGAGGCGCAGGACCCGGGCGTCTGCGGCTGGAAGTACCGGTGGACCTCCGGCACGACGTACGCATAGCCGCAGGCGCTCGACTTGCCCGAGCTGATGCCGACCGTGGTGACGTTCGATCCGTACGTGGTGACCCTGGCGAGCTTGTTCAGGTCGAAGACGCGGATGCCGTGTGTGGTGTCGGTGACGTAGATGTAGTCGCCGTACCAGGCGATCCCGCCACCGTGGCCAGTGACGAAGGTGTAGTTGCTGGCTGTGCTGCTCGTACTCGTCGGCTCGACGAGCAACACATGGCGGTACTCCTTCGTGTCGCGGTCGATCAGGGTGAGCTTGAGCAGGTTCTGGGTCTGGCAACCGCTGCCTCCCGATCCGGACGCGGTCTGGTAGTGCCAGCTGACGGCGACGACCCGGTCACCTTGGATCGCCCCGTCGGAGCCGTCCGCGTCGCCGGTGGTGGCGATGCCCTGGGGATCCCATGCCGCGGTGGTGTCGTCGGCGTGGGAAGGCGACCAGCACCACGCGACCGTGGTGGGCACCGTCGGCAGTCCGGAATCGCCCGCGGGGCACGAGGTCATCGTGCGCAGGTTCATCCAGGGGTCGGTCGCGCCGGCCGAGTTCGTCGTGAAATTCGTGGTGATGACGTCGGTCAGCGTCGCGTGACTGGTCAGGTAGGCGGAGTAGAGGTGGTTGGTGGCCGCCGCGTAGCTGGTGTCGGTGAGTTGGAACTGTCCCGAGGCCAGGCTCACGGCCGCGATGTCGGAGGTCGTCTCGGCGTTGACGGGTTCCTGGCCGGCCAGAACGGTGACTGTGCAAGCGACCGCCACGCCGATGATCAGGCGGCGGGTTGCGGAACGAAGAACCACGGGTGGTGTCCCTCCGGTAGCCGAGCATGATCCATCGACCGTAATGGTTCTCTCGGCTTGCCACCACCTTCCGTCGCACCGCCGTGTCACGGGGCTCGGGGCCTGGGGCTCGGGGCCCCGTGACACGCTGCGGCCGGGCGGATCGGCGTCCGGTCGGCGGCGGGCTCGGTGTCAGGCGTCGATCGCCTGGTAGAGCGTGGTCCAGAAGTCGTGCATGAGCCGCACCGGATCCGGGACGGACGCCCCGACCTGGGTGAGCAGGATGCCGGTGAGCTGGTTGTCGGGGTCGGCGTAGGTCGAGGTACCGCTTCCACCGTCCCAACCGAACTGGCCGATCGGCGCGTAGTCGCCGCGGTAGGTGCGCACCGCCATCCCGAAGCCCCAGCCGCCGTGCTGACCCTGGCCGAACGATACGTGGACGTTGTTGCGGGCCAACGCGTCTCGATCGGCCTGCTGCTCGGGCGTGAGGCGGTTGGTGGTCATCAGCTCGACGGCGGGCCGGGACAGGATCCGTTCGCTCCCGTGCATCCCGCCGTTGAGCAGCATCCGGAAGTAGGCGTGGTAGTCGTCGGCGGTGGAGACCAGCCCCCCGCCGCCGCCCTGGAACGCCGGAGGCTTGCTGTGGCGTCCTCCCTCGGCCTCGTCCCACACCAGGAACTCTCCGGTCTCCGGGTGGGGGGCGTACAGGGGTGGCAACCGGTCCAGCTTGTCGGCGGGTACGTGGAAACCGGTGTCCTTCATCCCCAGCGGATCGAAGATGCGTTCGCGCAGGAACGTCTCGAACGACTGGCCCGAGACCCTGGCGACGAGCACCCCGAGGAGATCGTTGCTGATCTGGTACTGCCAACGCTCTCCGGGCTGGTGCATCAGCGGGAGCGTGCCAAGGCGGCGCATCCACTCGTCCGGCTCGGGCATCGGCTCCGGGAGATTGGGCGTGAGCCCCTGCTCGAAGACCTTGTTCATGATCGGAGTGCCCAGCGACGTCATGTCCATCCCGAGCCCGAACGTGGAGGTCAGTACGTCCCGCACGGTGATCGGCCGCCGCGCCGGGACGGTGTCGTCCAGCGGGCCGTCGACCCGCTTCAGCACCTGCCGGTTGGCGAGCTCGGGCAGCCACGACTCCACCGGGTCGTCCAGCCGCAGCCTGCACTCGTCGAGCAGGACCATCGCCGCCGCCACCGAGACCGGCTTGGAGGTCGAGGCCATCCGGAAGATCGTGTCCCGGCGCACCGGCGCGCCACCGTCGTGGCGCATCGTCCCGATCGTTTCGACGTGCGTCTCGTCGCCCCGGCTGACCAGGGCGACGAGCCCGGGAATCCTCCCGGAATCGACAGGCCGCGCCAGCACGTCGCGCAGTCTGCGCAACCCCGCCTCGGAGAAGCCGCGCTGCTCGGTATGGGTGATGGACATGGTTGGGTACTCCTTTGATCGAACGAGGGATGGTGGAAAGCGTCAGCAGCCGAGCCGGTCGGCGATCACATCCAGCATTTGCCGCAGGTCGCGCGACATGCGGGTACGCAGGCCGATCTCGGCGATCCCGGCCGCGAACCCGGGATGGTCGGGCAGGACCCGGTGGACGCGATGGGTCACCCGGGTACCCGCGGGGCAGGCGGTGGCGGCGTGCACCCCGGCGTACCAGCTCTGCACCGCCACCCTGGACCGGGTCCAGTCCACCTGGATCTCCACCGGTCCCACCGGCCCGGCCAGCTCGGCGCGGTACCCGCCGGAGCCGGACCCGGCGACGACGGTCATCGCCCCCTGGCGTGCCGCCGAAGCCCTGGCCAGTACCAGCAGGTTGTCATCGCCAACCCGCCCCTCGGCGACGGCGAGCAGGAGCGCGGCGACCGCCACGACGGGCGCGGCGAGTGTCGCCTGCACTTCCCAACGGGCGGGCAGCGCGTCCAGTTCGGCGAGCAGGGACGGTGTCGTGTGCATGGCGAAGAGCCTCGACGCGGCGGCCGGTCCGGGACAACCCGCGCCGCGCCTTCCGGGACGCGGGACGCCCCACCGACAGCCCGCTGACCTGCGCAATCATCCCCGGCGGATGGCTGTCAGGCGGGTGTCCCGGGACGGGACGGGACACCGCGCCGCCCGTGGGACAGGCTCAGGAAACCCGGGCCAGACCCGTTCGCGCCGCCGACACCAGATAGTCGAGGCCGTGCGCGGTGGCGATCTCCAGCGCCGCCTGGAAGTGCCGCGCCGCGACGTCCCGGTCGCCGGTGGCCAGGCATGCCTCCGCGTACGGGAGGAGGATGCGCGCCATCCGATGCGGCTCGCCGGCCCGTTCGAGAATCCGCATGGCCTCGGCGTGCCCGGACGTCGCCTCCTCGGTACGGCCGAGGTGGCGCAGGACGACGGCGGTGTCCGTGAGGCTGATCGCCTCGAAGATCGGATGGCGGGTCGCCCGGTTGAGCGCGACGGCCTGCTCGGCGAGGTCGAGGGCGGTCTGGGTGTCACCCAGGCCGAGCGCCGCCCGGCCGAGCACGTCCAGGCACATGCGCTCCTTCTGCCGGTCCAGCCCACGCGCGGTCTCGATCACCTCCGAGACGACCTCGCGGGCCTCGCGGTACTCCCCCAGCTGCACCAGCGCCTGGCCGAGACCGGCGCGCACCCGCACCTGGGCGGCGGTCTCGCGGGGTGGCAGCAGCGCGGTCGCCTGGCGCAGGAGTTCGGCGGCACCGTCGGGGTCGGAGACGTACAGCCGGATCTCCGCCAGCTGTTCGAGGGTGATGACCTCACTGACGATGTCGCCTTCGGCGACCATCAGCACGCGGGCCGCCTCAAGCTCCGGTACCGCCTCCTTCAGCCGGCCGAGACGCATCAGCGCGGCGCCCAGCAGGTACCGGTGCGAGGCGAGCACCCGGGGTACGCCGAGGCGTTGCGCGGCGGGCATGCTGACCTCAAGCCCGCGACGCAGCTGCGCCATCCCACCGCGTCGCGCGTGAGCCATCAGGGCGAGCTGCCCGAGCCCGACCGCCGGCGCGTCGATGCGCAGGTGGACGGCGAGCGAGAACGTCGCGGTGAGGTTGGCCCACTCGGTGTCCATCCAGTCGACGGCCGTGTCGTGGTCGGCGAGGTCGGGAAGCGCGGGGGGTGGCTGTGACACGACGACCGGCAGGGAGATGACGATCTCGACCAGCTTCTTCACGGCCAGCATGCCGCTGAGGTAGTAGTCGCCCAGCCGGGCGATCGGCGGTACGGGATCGGCGGCGGCGTCGTCGGCGCGGGCGGCCTGCCGCAGCAGGTCGTGCATCCGGTAGCGACCCGCCGCCGGCTCCTGGACCAGATGGACGTCGACCAGGTCCTCCAGCAGGGAACGGGCGTTGGCCAGCGGGATCCCGGCGAGGGCGGCCGCGCCGTACGCGTCGATGTCCTCGCCCGGCACCAGGCCCAGCAGTCCGAACATCCGCCGCTGGGCGGGGTCGAGCTGCCGCAGCGACATCTCGAACACGTCCGACACCGCCAGCTCGCCGTCGCGCAGCCGTTCCACCAGGGTGTCGAGCGTCCACGCGGGCCGGTGCCGCAGGCGCGCGGCGGCCACCCGGATGGCCAACGGCAGATTCCCGCACCTGCGCAGCACCTCGCCGACGTCACCGGGCCGAGTCCCGCCCACGGATTCGACGAACAGCTGCGCCGCCTCCTCGGTCGGCAGAACGTCCAGCGAGACCGGCTGGACGCCGTCCAGCTCCACCATCCGCCGCCGGCTGGTAATCAGGACGAAGCTCCGGCCGGCGCCGGGCAGCAGCTCGCGCACGTGGTCGGCGTCGGCGGCGTTGTCCAGCAACACGATCGCGCGCCGCGTGGCCAGTTCCGACCGCCACAGCGCGGCCCGCTCGGCGACCCCGTCGGGAATCCTGCCGGGTGGCAGGCCGAGCGCGGCCAGCAGCACCCGCAGAGCCTCCCCGGGCTCGACCCGCTCCCGGCCCGGAGTGAACCCGTGCAGGTCCAGGTAGAGCTGGCCACCGGCGAAGTCGGCGGTCAGCAGGTGCGCGGCGTGTACGGCCAACGCGGACTTGCCCACCCCGCCCATGCCGTCGATCGCCACCACCGACGTGGTGCGCGCGGCGCCGAGGAGGGCGTCCAACTCCGCTCGGCGCCCGGTGAAGGCGGTGATGTCGTGTGGCAGGTCGTTGCGCACCGGTGCCGTGCCAGCCGTGCTCACCGATGGCCCGTCCTTGGCCCGCTCCCACACCTCACGCAGTGGCCTGGGGTCGCGACCGGCCGCCTTGCACAGCGCCACCACGGTCGGCCACGGTGGAACGGCCTGGCCGGAGAAGTACCGCGACAACGAGGAACTGCTGACGTGGATGTCGCGGGCGAGCTCGCGCAGGCTCCGTCCGGTCAGGTCACGCAGCTGCCCTAGCCAACCCGCCAACTCCTCGTGCACCCCTGCCAGCCTTTCTCCACTCCGCGCGCTGATCCTAGATGGAGGGGTTAGGTCCGTTTCCGGCCATCCCTCGGTAGATCGCGGGTAGCCTGGGCGAGTAGGAAGGACGCCGACGAAATCCCGTGGCGTCAGACGAAGAAGCTGTCGTGGCGGACGAAGAACTCCGCACGTTCGGCATCGTTGAGATCTGCGAGCTGGGTGATGCCCTCGAAGTACTCCTCGCGAGGGGCACCGGGGGCGAACAGCATGAGCATGGAAGCGGGTTCGCCGGACTCGTTGCGGAAGGCGTGCAGCCCACCGACCGGGACGTACAGGTAGTCGCCGGCGGTGGCGTCGATCCACCGTAGGCCGTCGAACAGCCGCATGGTGCCCGACAGGATGAAGAACGACTCCGACATCGCCTTGTGGAAGTGGGTACTCGGTCCGCCGAACTCGGGACCCATGTCCACCCGGTACAGGCCGTACTCACCGTTGGTGGAGGACGTCGTGGACAGGTAATGGTAGGCGGTTCCTTTGCCGACGGTAGGGCCAGAGGAGAGGACAGGCCGCGAGAGGTAGTCGGGCTCGGCGGTCGCGGGCCGGAACAGGGCGCTGACTTCCCCGTGGTTGCCGAAAAAGCGAGGGTCGGGGTAGCTCATCTGGTACTCCCTGGAGGTGTCAGCCGTGGTCGTGGATGTGTGTGCCCGCTTGTCCCATTTCCGTAGCGTCACCAGGCTATGACGACCGGCCACGCGGGGAATCTGTCGCCTGACTGGTCCCACCGGTGACCGATAGCAGTCAGGCGCGAATTGTGATCGATAGCTGGTGCACGCGCACCGCTCGCAGCGTGCCGGGCAGGGTCGGCGCGCCGACGAGATCGAGGGCGGCGTCCGCCGCGGCTTTATTCCCACCCGGGCCGGCAGCCGCCGGCCGACCATCACCGATCTGAGGTACCGAGCGATGCGAGCAGTGCCGATTCGCGGGCGGTCGGCTCGTACGGCAGGTCGGTGTTGGCGCGAAACCAGGCGAACGTCTCGGCCAATCCGGTCGCGAGCCCGACCGGTGCCGGGATTCCCGCGCGGCGGCCGGCGCTGGTGTCGAGGATGAAGTTGTAGTCCCGGAACGGGAAGTACTCGCGCGCGGCAATCGTCCGGTCCTCGACGTGTATCACCGTGGCCCTGCGTACACCGGCCGCGCCGGCCAGTGCGACGACGTAGTCGTCGAAACTGTAGGCCGCCGGCTCGCCGACGTTGTAGACGCCGGCGGGTACCTTGCCCGCGACGGCGGTGACGACCGTCTCAGCGAGGTGGGCCACGGGACAGAATTGGATGCGGGTCGTGCCGTCGCCAGGCACCAGGACCGGTCGTGCCGCGAGCATCCGGGCCCACAGGAACTGTTCGCGTTGCTCGTTGTTGCCGGGGCCGTAGACATAGGGCGGCCGGAGCATGACCAGTTCGCTGAAGTCGTAGTGGCGCAGCAGCCTTTCGCAGTCGGCCTTGGCCGTGCCGTAGGTGCCCCAGATCACATCGCCGGGGGTGGGTGCGTCCTCGGGGAATGGCAGCGCCGTGGTGGTGCTGTCGTAGACGGCGCCGGAGCTGATGAACACGTAACGTGGAACGCCCAGGCTCCGCAACAGCGGCGCGGTGCTTTCGATGTGGCGTGGTTCCGTGCCGGAGACGTCGACGACGGCGTCGAAGACGGCCCGGACGGCCGCGGACATCGAGGCGGGATCCGTGCGGTCGGCGACGAGCTGGGTGACCCGCGCTCCCCAGACCGGGTTCGTGCCCCGGTTGAGCACGGTGACCCGGTGCCGTTCGTCGAGCAGCGCCCGCACAATGTGTCGGCCGACGAAATTCGTCCCGCCCAGCACGAGGACGTCCATCCCTACCGGCACCTCCGAGGCAGCTGAGCCTGTCCCGATTCGAACGGACCGGGTCGAGTGGGTTTCACCCTAGCCCGAGGCCAGGTGTCGCGGTTGGTGCCGAACAGGTCACTTCCCGGTTCGGGGCGAGCCAAAGCCAACGGTGCCCTCGGCGATCCTGCCCGTGCTCATTACTCCCGGATCCGGTCGTTACGCACAAGGCGTGTCCGTCATCGTGGTTACCGATGGGTCCCTCACGACAGCACCAGCTGGGTTCGGAAAGTCGCGGTGTCGTCGCAGGGGGCCGATGAGTAGCACCAAGATGCTCAGAGTGGTCGCGATGGCTGCGATGATGATCACCTCACGTGGCTCGAAGACCTGGCCGAGCAGAGCCCCGGTCAGCGCCCCGAGTGGGATGCTGCCGTAGGACACCAGACGGGCCGTGGCCGTCGTCCTTCCCAGCAGGTAGGTAGGCACGTAGGTCTGCCGGAAGCTCGCGGTGATGATGTTGGAGGCGACAATGCCTGCCAGCGGGATCACGGCTGCGATCAAGAAGAACACCAGCCGGCTTCCCGGTCCCGTCAGGGGCATGAGCAACACGAACGGGACTGTGCAGACCTCACAGAGCAGCATGCCGCGTGCGGTGCCGAACCGCCGCGCGACCGACGAAGACAGCATCGCTCCCACGACGCCGCCCAGACCCCTCGCCGCGATCAGCACACCGACGACACCCGGCTCCAGGCCGACAGATCGAACCAGGAACACCACGAGAACGGCCTCCATGATCGATTCCGAGTAATTGCCGGCCGCCGCGTAGGCCGTCAGCACTCGTAGATAGGGGTCCCGGACGATGAACCGCAGTCCCTCCGCGATCTCGCGGCGCAACGCCTGGCGTGGCTGGTCGCGATCCTGCCGCGGTTCCGGCGAACGAACCCGTAACAGGGACAACGCCGAAACCGCAAACGTCAGTGCGTCACCCAGCAGCCCAGTGACCGCGCCGAACAACTGGGCCACCACGCCCCCGAGCCCCGGACCGACCACCCCGGCTGCCGACTCACTGCCCTGCAACTTCGCGTTAGCCTCGGGAAGGTCACGCGCGGGCACCAGCGACGGCAGGAAAGGCTGATAGGCCGTGGAAAACAACACACTCGCCACACCCGCCAGCAACGCCGCGACCATCAACCGCGCCGTCGTGAGCACCCCCAGCCAGGCCGCCACCGGAACGCTCACGAACACCACAAACGACACCACGTCGCAGACCAGCAACACTCGCTTTTTGGGCAAACGATCGATCCACGCACCAGCTGGCAACCCGAACAACAACCACGGCACCCAGGCAAACACCTGAAGCAGACCCACGACGAACGTACCCGCATTAAGAACAAGAACAGCGACTAGCGGCATCGCCACACTGGTCATCGCCGAGCCGACCCTGCTCGTCGTCTCACCGAACCAGAACCAGCGAAAGTTCCGATCCCACAGCAGTCCACCAAGGCGGACCCGGTCCGCGCTCGAGTTCGGATTCCCTGCCACCGTCACACTCCCTCGATGTCGCTCGACAGTCTTTAAGCAACTCCCCACGTCGGCGAACCCGTCTCAATACCTGTCCCCGCATCGTCGAACCCGTCTCAATACCTGTCCCGCGTCGTCGAACCCGTCTCGTTATCCGAGAAGGTCACCGCGCCGGCGGGGCGTGAAGGGTGGAAACTCGGGCTAACTTGCCTGTACAGCCGGTGGCTTCGAAGCCCGGAGATGGCCGACGTGTCGGCCGTCGCCGACCCGAACACGGGCGTGGCCGTCTACGACACCACCGCGTACCAGTGGTGCACCGCCCGCACCGGGTGGGACGGCCCCACCGGTCTGGGAACCCCCAACGGCACCGGCGGCTTCTGACCTGACATCGCCCCTGGTGCGACGTGATCCCCACGCCGCACCAGGGGCATCGTCTCCCCGTAGGGGCACAACTCGACGGGATCGCGAGGATCAGCTGCGGGTCGCGGCCCGCGCGTGAGCGGTGGCGGCACCGGTACGAGCCATCCGATGCCAGCGCAACCGCCCGCCGAGCAGCGCCATCACGGTGGACTGGAACACGACCAGGTACATCAGTTGCCGGTACACGACCTGCTGCAGGGGGAGGCTCCACAGCGGCCCGTACCGCTCCCGGTCCAGACGCAGCGCATACCCCGCGGTGGCGACCTGCACCGCGGTGAACCCGAGCCACACGGCGGCCACCTTGGTCAGGGGCAGGAAAAGCAGTCCGTACAGGCCGTAGACATCGACCATCGGCGCGCTCAGCGGCAGGAGTACCTGGAACAGCAGCAGATAACTGAGCCCACGCCGGCCCAACCGTCCGGCGGCGCCGCGCTGGACCAGCGCCCGGCGGTGCTTCCACATCGCCTGCATGGTCCCGTAGCACCATCGGTACCGTTGCCGCCACAGCTGGCGCAGCGAGGACGGGGCTTCGGTCCAGGCGATCGCGGCCGGCTCGTACACCACCCGCCAACCTGCCCGGATCACGGCCATGGTGAAGTCGGCGTCCTCCGCCAGGGTCTGCGCGGACACCCCGCCCACGTCCCGTACCGCCGCCCGGCGGAACGCGCCGATCGCCCCGGGTACGGTCGGCATGCACCGGGCGATGTCGAACATCCGCCGGTCCAGGTTGAACCCGATGACGTACTCCAGGTGCTGCCAGCGACCCAGCAAACCCTTGCGGTTGGCCACCTTCGTGTTGCCTGACACCGCACCCACCCGGCGATCGCGCAACGGCTGCACCAGCCGCCCGACCGCGTCCGGCTCGAACACGGTGTCCCCGTCCACCAGCACCAGAATCTCGCCGCGGGCATAGCGGATGCCGGTGTTGAGCGCGGCCGGCTTGCCGGCGTTGTCCTGCCGGACGACGAACACTCCGGGCGCTCGCATGCGCTCGACGATGTCGGCGGTGCCGTCGGTGGAACCGTCGTCGACGACGATCACTTCCAGCCGCGGGTAGTCGCTACCGATCAGCGACCGGACCGTGGCGGCGATGTTGGCCGCCTCGTTGTACGCCGGCACGATCACCGATACCGGACCGAGAAACTCCAACGGCTGCCGCCACCGGCGGTGCACCCGGCGAATGTGTGCCCAGGCACAAAACACCTGGACCAGCAGGCGCAGGCCGGCCAGTACCACCGCGACCAGCATGAGCACGGTCATCGCCCGCGCGAGCCAGGATCCGCCCAGCTGAGCGAACCGCAGCGCGTAGCCGCGCCACCGCCCGGCCGCCGAGGCGCGTGGCGCCGCGGGCAGTCCCAGCCCCTCGGACACGGTGACGAACCGGTACCCCTGGGCCTGCAGCCGCGGAATGAGCAGGTTGAGCGCCGCCACTGTCTGCGAGCGATCGCCACCGGAGTCGTGCATCATGACCACCGCCCCGGCCCCGCCGGCCGGCTGCGCGGCCGTCGCGATCGCCGCCGCACCGGGCCGGCGCCAGTCCTGGGTGTCATGGTCGGCCAGCACGACGAGGTATCCCGCGGCACCGATGCGCCGCAGCGCGGCGAAGTCCGCGCCGGTGACCGCGTCCGGCTTCGACGAGTACGGCGGACGCAGCAACACCGGCCGGCGACCGGTCGCGGCGGCGATCGCGTTGCTGGTCAGGGTCAGCTCAGTATTCAGTCGCCAGGCGGGCGTGTCGCCCGGCTGCACGTGGGTGAAGGTGTGCGAGCCGATCTCGTCGCCCGCGGCCACGATCTGCCGGGAGACGGCGGGGTACTGGTTGACCCGCGAGCCGATCTCGAAAAACGTGGCGTGGGCATGGTATCGGGCAAGCACCGCCAATATCCGCGGAGTCCAGGTCGGGTCCGGGCCGTCGTCGAAGGTCAACGCGATCGTCTTGGCCGGCATCCCCCGGCTGGTCACCGACCCGCCCGCACCGACCCGCTGGACCGCCGCCCCGCCGGTGACTGTGCCCGGCGCCGCACCTCCCGCGCCGGGCACCTCGGTCGGACCGCTGCCCTCGGCACCGACGTGAGACACGTACCCGTTGAAACACAACTCCGCCAACAGCACCAGCATGAACAGGCACAACAGCAGCCAGTGCGCCCGCGGCTCGCGCCGCCGAACTCGCTTACCCATCGACTAATGCCGCTTGGACGGGTGCGCGGTGGGCGTCTGCGTAGGTACCTTGCGGTGGCTGGTGGCTGCCGGAGCCGGCGCGGTCGGCGGCGGTGCCGCAGGCGTGGTCCGCGGTACCGCGGTGCCCGCGGTCGTCGAACGGGAAACTCCGGCCGGCGTCGCGGTAGCCGCGGCGGCCCCACGGCTCGGGTCGCCGGTGGCCGAGATGCTGCCGGATGAGTCGGGCTTCGGTACCGCCCGCTGAACCTGTCCGGCGCCCGGCCAACCCGGCGCCGAACCGGGTCCAACCCCGGTGAACCCAGCCAGCAGCGCCAGCACCGCCAGCACGAGCACCAGTCCACCGACCGAACCGGCCACCACCAGCAGCCGACGGCGTCGACCGGTGCCATCCACGAAGACCGGATCGCCGCCGCGTCCACCTACCCGCACTCTCGTCCCTTTACCTTGCACGCCGGCCTACAAGCCCACCCCGAACACCCCGGCACAGGCATGCCCCTGTCCGTACCGGGGTGCCGGCCCCTTCCACGCGCCATTGCTTTCGGAGGAACGCGCGGTCAGGACGACTACGGGGTGCCATGGCTCTCCTGATGTGAACCGGGAGTGGGATGGCCGTTGCCGTTTCCGTTCGCGGTGCCCTGACCGCCCGGGTGGCTCGGGGTCGCGGTGGCCGCCCCCGGATGTGCCGGCGCCACGCCCGCCGACGGTCGCCCATCCGGCGAGGGGGTGAGCAGCGCCGCACAGAACGCCGGTACCCGCGACTGACCGCCAGCCACGGCGAACAGCGCCCGATGAGCCTGTGCCGTCATCGCCTTGCCACGCGGATCCTCCCGCTCGGCATCCCACGCCTCGCACTGGGCCAGGGTTGCCGGATCGCTCGAACGCGGGGTGGTGCCTCCCGCGCGTGGAGTCGGGACAGCCGACGTCGACGGCCGCACAGATCCAGCGACGCCGGCCGGCCCGGCACCGGTGGACCGACCACCGGAATCGGCAGCCGGCACGCCCAGCGACGAGAACATCCTGTGTGCGCGCTGCTGCGCCCCGGCCGGGAGGTTGCCGGTCTCCGCCGCCGCGGTACCACCGACCGCCAGGACAGCCACTCCGGCCGCCACCTTCACCGCGACCCCCTTGGCGGACAGCGGTACCCACGCACTGCGTCTTCCCCTCGGCACACTTGCTGGCACGGCACCCCGATACGCCGCGGCGAACCCGGCCACCGCCGCCCGCTCACCAGCCAGCTCCTCCTCTGAGGCGGGAGCCTTGGCCATGTTCAGCAGTGCGCCCAGCCCTGGATAGCCGGGACTGGGCGGATCACCGGCAACCAGCCGGTCCGCCTCCGTCAGGCCGATCCGACCAGGTCGCCACGTACGCATCGCACCCCAAAGAGCGCGCCGCCACCGCATCGCGTTACATCCCCTCCGACGCGCTGGCGGCCGCCGCGTCGCCGGATCCCACGCCGCCGTCACGGGCCCGCACCCGAGGATCCGCCGCTAACCGCCGCAGACCCCTCATCGTCGCCACCCGCACCGCCCCCGCTCGCCTACCCAGCACCTGGGCCGTCGAGGCCACGTCCAACCCGGCGACGACCCGCAACATCACCGCCTCGGCCTGATGCTGAGGAAGTGTCGCGATCAGCTCCAGCGCCCACGCGGTGTCCATCTCCTCCAACACCTCGGCGGCCACATCCCGAACCGGAGACCGGGCGGCCCGCTCCTCCAGAGAGTCCGTCGACTCCTCCCGCCGCCGGCCGGTTCGACGCAGCTCGTCGATTCCCCGATGCCGGGCAATCCTAAACAACCAGGCACGAAACGCCGGGACACCGCCGTCGAACCCCCGCAGGTCGCGGGCAGCCTGAAGCCAGGTCTCCGACGCGACGTCCTCCGCCGCGCCACCAACCACGACCCGCAGGTACCGCAAAATCGCGGGCTGCAGAGACCGCCACAGAACGGCGAAGCCCGCCTCGTCTCCAGCGATCGCCAACTTCAGCGATTCGGCGAGATCATCGTCCGCTACCACCGTGTTTCAGCCGATTCCCTATCCGCGCCGCCACTCTCGCCCGACAAGGCCAGCACGGTACACGCACAACGGCGCCACGCGGTCATCTCGCCGGCCAGCTTTCCGAGGGGAAGGCAGCGACCGCTCACAGACGGGCCTATGTGACGGTGCGCCGATGAGTGCCGCTACTTATAGCGGGACTTGACCGTGCCACGGGAGAGACACGCATGACGGACACAGCGGGGTGGACACCCGCGCTTGCCGCCCCTACCACGCCTGTCGCGGTTGCCGCCGCGGACGCGGCACAACAAGTGGCGGGCTTGGAGGTCGGCGTGACGGCATTCGCGTCGCCGACAGCCGGATGGGCGTTCGTCGGCGCGCCAGCCGTTTGCCGGCTGCTCTACACCGATGACGGAGGAACGACCTGGCGCACCCAACTGGCGTGGGAGGGCAGTATTCTCGGCCGGTTGGCCGCGTTCAGCGCCTGCGAGGCGGGGCTGGCGCTGGGCCTGACACCGCGCGCCGACAGCCTGAACGGATGCCCGGTCGGGAACGGCGACTACACCGCGGTCTTCGCTCGCACCCACGACGGTGGCGCCACCTGGACCGTCACCTCACCGCCGGATCCCATAAAGACGTTCACCGGCCTGTTTCATTACCGCACACCACGGCACCTGTGGGCGGTCATGCAGCCGTTCGGTTATCCCACCACGAGGCTGGTGGCCCAGACGAAGGATGGAGGCGCCTCCTGGCAGCTGGCCCGCAGTCACGCCGACCTACCCCCGACCCGGATCGCCTTCTCCTCTCCCGCCGACGGGGTAGCGGTGGCCGGCGACGGACTGCATTCAGACACGTTGTATGTGACCGGTGATGGCGGCGGCACCTGGTCGCGCACTGTGCTGCCGCCGCCACCGGTGCCGTCCAACGCCGTGGTGACACTGAGCCCCGTGGTGCGCGCGGGTACACCGATGCTCCTGCTCATGCGGGTGGAACCCGACGCGAGACAGGCTCCGGCCGGTTGGACCGGCACCTACGCGTACCTTCGAGAGGGGCAGGAGTGGTCGGGCCCGCACCGGCTCCCGAGGACGCACGCCGGGCCTGAGCTTGCCGTGGTCGGGGCGGACGGGCGGTTCTGGGCGGCGTCCGGGCAGGACTTGTGGGTCGCCGACACCTTGGCCGGACCGTGGGAACACCGGCGGGTACCGCTGCCCGGCGAGCACCTGCGCACCCCGCCCTGGGATCTGCGGCTGGTGCCGCTGCCGTCCCTGGAGGTCATCGCCGACATCGCACCGTTCGATAACGGGGTGGTATGGCTGACCACCACGCACGGCGCGCCGGTCGGCGCGGTACCCAGCGGACAGCTCTATCGCAGCGAAGATGACGGCGTCCACTGGACCCGTCTCGCGGTCGAATCCCGCCGATTGGGCCCGAAGTGCACCCGTGCATGAATGAGCGGAGACCCCGCCACGGCCTTACGCATTCCGGACCCGTGCGGTCCGCCGAGTCGTCAGAGGATACATTGACGCCTCGTGAGCGCGGACGAGTGGGACAGCAGCGGACTGAGGGTGGGTCCATGGGTCACCGGCGGCGCTCGTCGACACCCGGATGAACCTCCGCAGAGTCCTCAACGCCCGACGCATCACGACACGCCGGTCGCACCACCCGACGGCACTGCCCACCCGTCCCCGAGCAACGATTCGCCGGACCCCGATGGCGAGCCGTCCGGTGGCACCGCGGATTCTGGCGCCTCGTCCGAGGAGACAGTCCCCTATCGCGGGCACCGCCCCCTGGCAGCGTCGACCAGACGACGGTGGGTCGTCGTCGGAGCACTCGTCGCGGCCGTGGGTGCGGCCGTGGCGGTGCCGATGGCGCTCACGTCTTCGCCGCCGCACCCGGCCCAGATCGGTACCACGAACGGACTGTCCGGGTCCGGGATGCCGACCAACCCGGTCGTCACCGGCGCCCCTTCCGGACCTGGCGCACTCCCCCTGGCTGTGACTCCCAGCAGGACCCTCAGCAGCACCCCCAGCCACTCACCGTCGCACCCACCCAGCTCGCCCCGGTATGTGCCGGTCAGCTACGAAGCCGAGGCGCCGTCGAACATCCTGACGGGCGCGGCGTCGGTGACAACGTACCCGGGCGCGTCGGGCGGCAGGATCGTGGAGAACGTCGGCACCTGGGGTCCCGGTGCGAAAAGGCGCGGCACACTGACGTTTCCCGACGTTGCCGCGCCGACCGACGGCACGTACACGCTGACGCTGTATTACGTCGACACCGATGGCACATCGACGTCGACCGCCGCAATTGCCGTGGCCGGCGGCGAAACTGTCACCGTCACACTCGAAAGCGCATCGACGTGCTGCGCCACCAAGGCCGTGAAGATTGCCCTCAGCAAGGGCAACAACAGGATCACCTTCAGCAACCCGGACGGCCAGGCACCCTCCATCGATAAGGTCATAATCGGTCGACCGTGAACTGCTCCCCTCAACAAGGCATCGGCGTCGAGTCAGGTTGCGAATGGGGGACATCGCGCGGCGCCAAGGGCGTAGGACCTTGTGGCTCGGGCCGAACGGGCTGACAATGGTCACTGCTGTCGATGCTTGGGGCCCCGCGCGGGCGGCGCGTGAGCAAAACTCCTCCGCCGACCGGTCAACCCGCTGAGTTTCCCGTGCATCGAAAGGACTCCCCTCATGCACGCCCTCCCCCGTCCTCGAACTCGACTCGCCATCGCCGCGGTCGCCGGCATGGTCCTGGCCGGCACGGCCATCGCGATCTCCGCACACGCCGCCACGGTCGGCTGCTCGGTGACGTACACGGTCACCTCGCAGTGGCCCGGCGGATTCGGTACGAACGTGTCCATCACCAACCTCGGCGACCCGGTCAACGGCTGGACGCTGACCTGGTCGTACGCGGCCGGACAGCGAGTCACCCAGGCGTGGAACGCGACAGTGTCGCAAAGCGGCGCCCAGGTGACGGCGCGCAACATGAGCTACAACGCCAGCATTCCCACCAACGCCAGCGTGGGGTTCGGGTTCAACGGATCCTGGACCGGCAGCAACCCGACACCGACCAGCTTCACGCTCAACGGCACCGTCTGCACCGGCGGCGTCGGCGGTTCACCCACGCCGGGATCGCCCACACCGGGCTCTCCCACGCCGAAATCACCCACGCCATCCCCCACGCCGACAAGCGCCTCGCCGACGCCGTCGTCCTCGTCTCCCCCGCCCGGCAACGGAGACTGGCCGACCTACCACCGGGACAACACGCGGGCCGGGAACGCGACGGATCTCGCCCCGCTGTCCACCCTGTCGGTCAGCTGGAACTCGACTCTCGACGGTGCCGTCTACGGCCAGCCGCTGGTCGTCCGGGGACACATCTTCGCGGCCACCGAGAACGACACGGTCTACGCGCTGAATCCGAGTACCGGCGCCGTCGTCTGGTCGGCGCACGTCGGCACACCCGAACCACTGTCCGACCTGCCCTGCGGCGACATCAGCCCGCTGGGTATCACCAGCACGATGGTCTACGACCCGGACACGAACCGGGTGTTCGCCGTCGCCGAGACGACCGGCGGCGCGCACACCCTGTTCGGAATCAACGCCGACACCGGGGCCGTGGAGGTGCGGACCGCGGTCGAACCGCCGCTGGGCGACGCGAAGGCGCACCAGCAGCGCAGCGCACTGACCCTGCTGAACGGGCGCCTCTACATCCCGTACGGCGGCCTGTTCGGCGACTGCGGCAACTACATCGGCTCAGTGGTCTCGGTGACCACCGCCGGCGCCGGCAAGCTGAGCTACTCGATCCCGACCACCCGCGAGGCCGGCATCTGGGGAACCGCCGGCGCGGTCGTCGACAATGGTCATCTGTTGTACGCCGTCGGAAACGGCGAGTCCGTCAGTGGCGGCTACGACGGCAGCGACTCGGTCATCGCCCTGTCACCCGACCTGCAACGCACCGACTTCTTCGCCCCCTCCGACTGGGCGACGCAGAACGCTGGCGACCAGGACCTCGGGTCCATGACCCCGGCTGTGGTCGGCCAGTACGTCTACACGGACGGCAAGGCCGGCATCGGTTACGTGCTGCGACGCGACAGCCTCGGCGGCATCGGCGGCCAGGTCGCCCAACTGAACAACGGCTGCGACGCTTTCGGCGGCAGCGCGGTCTCCGGAAACACCATCTACCTGCCCTGCACCACCGGACCGCGCGCGGTCACCATCGACGCCGACGGGACGCCGCGTGAACTGTGGCGGGCCAGCAACAGCGTGCCCGCCGAAGGCTCCCCCGTCATCGGCGGTGGCGCGGTCTGGGTGGTCGACTACTTCGGCGGCGTGCTCTACGCACTCAACCCCGCCACCGGGGCGGTCCTGGCGCAGATACGGGTCGGCCAGGCACCGAACTTCACCTCACCGACCCTTTCTGGCAGCCACGCCTACGTCGGCACCCGCACCGGAGTCACGGCCGTCGGCGGCGCCTGACGAAGCCGGGCCGTGCATGGACCGAACACCGGTCCGGGCCGGCCCCTCTGAGCGACGCAAGGATCCGGGCCGTGACTCACGAAAGTGGGTCACGGCCCGGATCCGTGTCAGAGCGAGGGTTTACGCCGCCGTACAGGTCGGGGTCGGTGATGTGTTGCTGCCATTCCAACTGCCGAGGAACCCGAACTCCGTGCTGGCTCCGGCGCCGAGCGCGCCGTTGTAGCTGACGTTGCGGGCGGTGACAGTCGAGCCGCTACTGGTGATCGTGGCGTTCCAGGACTGGGTGATGCTCTGGCCGTTGGCGTACTGCCACGCCACGGTCCAGCCGCCGATCGACGCGCTGCCCGCGGTCACCTTGACCGATGCCTGGAAGCCACCGGACCACTGCCCGGTGACACTGTACGTGGCGGTGCAGCCGCGGGGACCGGATGGCGTGGTCGGCACGGTGGTGGGTGAGGTGGTAGGCGAGGCGGTGGGTGACGCCGTGGTACGGGTCGGGGTCGGGCTCGGGCCGCCCACACTGCCGATGCTGCCCGGTACCGACAGCAGCGCGCTGAACCACGTGGCGGCCATCTTCTCGTACCCACCCGCGTTGGGATGTACGCCGTCGGCCAGGTCGGCGGCGGTCAACGCGCTGTGCATGTCCACCAGGTGCACGTGCTTGCCGGCGCTCACCTTGCTCTGCACGATCCCCGGGATCGCCGCGTTGAACGTGCGGACGTTGGCCTCCGAGGTGGCCGAGCTCAACGGGATGATGGTGGCTACGAACACCTCCGCGGTCGGGGTCGTCGCGGTGATGTGATCGATCAATGTGGACAGTCGCGCCGGAGCGCTGGACAGGTTGTAGTTCTGTAGGACGTCGTTGGTGCCGATGTGCAGCAGGACCGTGTGTGGCGTATAGGTGTTCAGCCAGTTCACGATGTTCGCGTCGATCTGGTCGATGCGCCAGCCCGAGTGGCCTTCGTGGTCGTGGTCGCCCAGGCTGGCCGGCCCGTTGGTCAGGGAGCCGACGAAGTCCACCCGGTACCCACCGGTCTGGAAGCGCTGCCACAGACCGATCCGGTACCCGCCGGGCACGGTCAGGCCGTCCGTGATCGAGTCGCCCAACGGCATCACCTTGGTGCCACCGTTGGACTCGGCGTTCGCGTTGGCGATTCCGGTCAGCACGGCCGCGGCGACGGCGAGCGCCGCCACCGCCGCCATCCACCGATGACGTGTGCTCATGGTTCACCTCCACAGGTTCGAAATTCCGTTCGCCGGCTCGAAGGCGCCGAGAAGGGGCCGGTCTACCGGCCCCTCGCGGCAGGTGAGCGGGATCAGGGGCTGGCGCAGCCGACCACGGTGGGGTTGTTCGCCCCGTTGCCGGTTCCGGTGAAACCGAAGGTGGTCGCGGCGTTGGCGCCGAGACTGCCGTTGTACGCGGCGTTCTTGACGCTGATGGCGCCGCTGGTGCCGGAGTTGACGCCGTTCCAGAGGCTGCTGATGGTCTGTCCGCTGGCCAGGGTCAGCTGGACGGTCCAACCGTTGAGCGTCGTGGGGCCGTTGTTGGTCACGGTGACCTCGCCCTGGAAACCACCGGACCAGGTGTTGACCGTCCGGTAGCTGGCGGTACAGGTGCCGGCCTGCCCGGCGGGGGGCGAGCTGGGCGGTGCGGTGGTGGGCGGTGCCGTCGTGGGCGGTGCCGTGGTGGGCGGTGCCGTGGTGGGCGGTGCGGTCGTCGGGGATGTGGTGGGTGTCGGCGACGAGCTGGCACTGGGCGGCGGGCTCGTCGCGGGGCCACCGGTGATTCGATAGGTGACCTGCGACCGGGCGGGAATGGTGGCACTGAACGCTCCGCCGGACAGCGACACCGCCGCCTGGGCGGCCATGCTGTTGCCGTCGTTGGTCAGGTAGGGCGCGACCGTGCCGCTGGAGACGCCGGCGTTGCTGACCGTGTAGCTGGTCGAGATGGCGCTGGCGCCGGTGTTGAGGACCACGACGACGAGGGAGCCATCGCTGTTGCGGTACGCGCTGGCCTTCAGGTTGGCGTCCCCGCTGCTGGCGGCGATGCGTACCGCACCCGGGCGGATGTAGCGGCTGTAGCCGGCCAGAGCGTAGTACCGCTTCGACGGGGTCAGCGTCGAGCCGCTCAGCCCGATCAGCGAGCTGTCGTGGCTGGTGTTGCTGATTCCCCACCAGTACAGGAACGCGTTGAGGTTGGCGCCGGTCATACCGGCGTAGATGCGCTGCGCCCAGGTGATGCCGGATGCCTCGCTGGTGCTGTCCCAAGCGGTGGTCCAGGTGGCACCGTTGACCGACCACTCGGACTCCCACAGGTGCCGGCTGCCGGTGCTGACCGGTGTCGTGGGCGCGTTGGAGTAGCCGTGGCTGGTGAACAATCCGGTACCCGCGTTGGCGGCCGAGTTGCCGGAGATCGCCGTCAGGTAGCTGGGCAGCAGGTTGAACCCGACGGTGTCGCAGCACGCGACCTTGGTGGCCAGCCCGGAGGCGCTCATGGCCGGGCCGAGCACCGACAGGAAGCTGGCGGCCTGTGACGCGTTCACCAGCATGCTCGAGTACGTGGTCGTCAGCGACGGCTCGTTGACGAACCCGACCGCGCTCGGCGTGACCCCGGCCGAAGCCCAGTACCTGCTGTGCTGGACCAGGTAGTTGGCGTAAGCCTGCCGCCAGTCGCCGCTGCCGCAGGACGCGCCCGGAGTGCCACACAGCGAGCCGCCGTTGGCATCGCTGCCGTTGGTCTTCATGAAGCCCGGGGCACTCCACGCGTCGTTGTAGAACGTCGTGACGCCGTAACCGCTCTTCGCCTGCTTGGCCAGCCACAGCTGCCCCTGGTCCTGGGCGTCGCCGCCGCTCCAGACGTACGTCGGCGTCGCCGACGGGCTGGCCGGGGCGTGGGGTTCGATGCTGTTGGCGTCGGACGGGATGAGGCTGCGCAGGATGCTGAACCCCGCGCCGCTGGTCGGGCTGAACAGCAGGTCCAGCGCCTGTTGCCGGGCAGCGGTGCCCAGGTTGCGGATCGAGTCCGCCTGACCGAATGCCTCGGAGACGCCGAAGCCATCGATCGTCTGGTACGTGGTGCCACCGTTGACCGACACCGTCGACGCGGCGCTCGCGGGCACTTGGCCGACCGCGATGACCGCGCCGATCCCCACGAGCCCGGCGGCTGCCGCGGCGGCGGTGAGCCGGATACGGCGTGTTGTTCGAGACATCCGAGCCTCCATGTCTCCCCCGTCCAGCGACCATCCGAGATTGATGATCACGGATGTCTTGACTGAACCAAGAGTCGAGCAGGTTGCCGGCGCGCGTCAATACCGTTCCGAATGTCTTTCGAGTCATTACCGAGCGTGATGACCGCCGGGTGCCGCGCCGCTGAGCACGGCAAACCAATCGACGCGGAGGACGCGCTGGCTGGGATCCGCTGTCACGCGGTCCAACCAGCACGGCCGTGCCGGGGCGGGTCCCGGAAGCTTTTCGATAACAGGTACCGGCGAGGCGGGACGAGCGGCGTCACCGGGCGGCCACCCGCTGGGCGATCGTCACCGCCTTCAGCCAGGCGGCCGTGAGCCGTTGCAGTTCCCGCCAGTCGGCGGGTGGGATGTGCCGGGTGTCGGCGCGGAGGATCTTCAGCGCGGTCGCGTCCAGGTGGACCCGATCGGCGCAGCGGGCGTCCTGCACCGCGAGGTTGATCTCCTGTTGCCGCAGCGCGTCGGAGGGTCCGTCGGCCCGGTACCGCGCGTCGAGTCGCGCGCGGACATCCGCGGGCGTGGCGTACCGCTGCCCGCCGGTCGCCATGCAGTCGCTCCACTGGGCCAGCACGGCGCGGTAGCGGCTGTCCTGTTGCTGTTGAACGGTGGCGGCCTGGTTGACGTTCTGCGGGATGTAGGTGATCTGTGCGTCGACGACGAGGTCGCCGTAGAGCCGCTGTCGGGCCTGTGGCTCGCAGCCGTGGCGGGGGTAGGCGATCTGCTGGCCGGTACCGAGCTTCAACCCAGCCCTGTCGGTGTCGTCGCCGCGCAGTGCGGTGCGGTAACGGCGCTGCTCGGGCTCGGGTAGATGCGCCAGGTAGTAGTCGTTGCTGCCGGGCTGCGCGGCTGGGCCGCCGTCTGGCGTCTTCGACGCGTACTGCTGGTAGAGCCCGTAGCCGATCCGGCTGCGGCTGGCGAGGTCGTTCGCGCTGCCCGGCGTCGTGGTTGGCGAGGCCGCGGGCGGTATCACGTAGGGCAGGTGTTGGGCGTGCATGCAGTCGGCGATCAGGTGGTTCTCGGCGTCGGTCAGGATCTGGGCGCGCTGCGAATAGCTGCCGGTGCGGGTGACCAGGTCAAGCACTGCGGCGTCCCCGGGCGGGGTCGTCGACCCCGCCCGGCAGCCGCTGAGGCTGGTTGTGGCCAGCACCGCCGCAAGACCCAGAGCGATCAGGCTCGCTGACCGCATCACGGGCCGGTGCAGGTGGAGTTGGTACCGAGGTCAGGTGTGCGCCAACTGTTCGAGCTGATGGCGTCGTTCCACAGGTGTTCCTGGTGGTTGGTGTCGACCCATGCGTACCAGGTCAGGTCGCTGAGCGTTTCGCCACGACTGACGAAAATGTAATGACCCTGGTAGCCGGTGTCCCACCACCCGACCGCGGTGCAGTTCACCCCCTGGTTGTCCACCGAGGAGGCGCAGTCGTTCCAGTTGCCCGTACGGCACTGCGGGTTCGGGAGCTTGGTCCAGTCGGCATTCTTGGCGCTCAGCTCGCCGTAGAATTTGCCAAAGTTGATGTCTACCCAGAAGCAGAAGTCGCCCGACGGGCAGCCGAAGCCGTCCGCCGCCGGGGCCGCCGACGTGGAGTTCGACGCGGTGACAGTCAGCGCCGCACCGGCCGCCCGCGGGCTCGCCGCCTGAGCGGGGGCGGCCAGCGCCAGAACCGCGACGAGAGGAACCGTCGCAAGCGGCGCCCAGCGCCGCCAACTCCGGCGGAACCGGGCACCGCGTGACGGCGCTGGCCCGGCAACACGCGAGTCGCGGATGCCTGATGTAGTCATGGCTAGGCTAGCTCCCTTCGTTCGGAGAGACCCTTGTGGTCACTCCGGATCGCCCGATGAGACATCGGGCCTAGTCGAGCCTGCGGAAGCGATGTCGGCAACTGGCTCGGCAGTACGGTCGGCACCGAGATTGATCCGGACGGATGCAACACGCCACCGGCAACCCACCGACCGCCCTCACCCGCCACCAGGCGCCTGCCTTATGTGCCAGCATGTGCGGATGGCGAGTTTCCAGCATCCCAGCGTTGGCTATGACGACCGCGCCCAGCGATACGCGGACAGGTTCCAGGACGAGGCACTGCCGATGTTCCCGCTGGATCGGAACATGATCCGCATGCTGGTCGACCTCGTGGGTCCACACCCGCGGGTCCTGGATGCCGGATGCGGTGCCGGGCAGGTGACGAAGATGCTGCGCAACTGGGGGTGCGATGCCTGTGGCATCGACGCCGCCGAGAAGCTCATCGAGTTGGCCCGCGGCGCCTATCCGGGCCTCGAATTCACCGTCGGCGACCTGCGCGCTCTGCCGTACCGGGACGAAGACTTCGACGCCGTGGTGGCCCGCTATTCGGTGATCCACACGGAGCCGGTTGAAGTACCTTCGGTGCTGGCCGAGTTCACGCGGGTGCTGCGCCCCGGCGGCTGCCTGCTCGTGGAGTTCCAAGCCGCGGGAGGCGGCCCCACCCAACCGTTCGACCATGCCGCCGCGCCCGCGTGGGCATGGAATGCGGACGAATTCGCGGCACTCCTCAATCACGCCGGCCTCGTCGAGCGAGCGCGGCTCGTGTGTCCGGCTCAACCCGACCTCAGGTACGCGCCCACGCCGGAGGCGCATCTCCTGTTCCGCAAGCCGGGCCCCTCCCTCAGTCCCGAGCCGCAGGCGGCCTGAGGCGGAAGCACGATTGGCGAAGGAGAACACGTGGGAGAGCAGACGCGGCAGGACCAGGCGAGCCCCGAGGTTCGGGAGCGCATCCGTGCCAGCTTCGAGCGCCAGGGACTGATGGCCCACCTCGGTGCACGGATAACGCACATCGCGCCGGGGCGAGTGCACATCGTGCTTCCGAGCCGCCCCGAGCTCACTCAGCAGCACGGCTACTTCCACGCGGGCGCCACCAGCGCCATCGCGGATACCGCCGGTGGCTACGCGGCCTACACGCTGTTCCCCGACAACACCGAGGTTCTCACCGTCGAATACAAGATCAATCTTCTCGCGCCCGCCACCGGCGACCACCTCGAAGCCGTCGGAACCGTCCTGAAATCCGGACGCACGCTCACCGTGTGTCAGTTGGAGGTGTTCGGCGTCGGGAGTGAGCGGCGCACCCTTGTCGCGAACGGACAGCAGACCCTCATCCGCGTCGCACGGCCGGAGAGGTGACCCGGCAGCAGCCGCCATCCTGTGTCCGCTTCTACCCTCGGCGTACGTTCGCCGGCCTCCGTACGCCGACCGGCGTAGAGGACCAGCCATCGCCAGTCAGATGTCGGCGACAGTCCGGGTACCGCATCCTGGAAGCGCAACCGAATCCGCGCCGCCACGAGGAGACCACGCGATGACCGACCGCCTCTTTCGTTTCGGCGTCGTGGCCGGGTCGGCCCCGTCCGCGCAAGCGTGGCTGACCATGGGCCGCCGGGCCGAGCAACTCGGGTACAACGTCCTGCTCGTACCCGACACCCAGAACACCCTGTCCCCGTTTCCGGCGCTGGCGGCACTTTCCGCGGCGACCAGCGCGCTGTGCGTCGGCACGTACGTGCTCAGCGCGCCCAACCGGACGCCGGGCACCGTGGCCCATGAGACGGCCAGTCTCGACATGCTCTCGGCCGGCCGCTTCGAACTGGGCCTCGGCGCCGGACGGCCCGGCGCACAGCACGACGCCGCCCGGCTCGGTGTGCCGTTCGGTACCCCGGGCCAGCGGGTACAGCGCCTCGCCGACACGATCCGCGAGGTGAAGCAGTCGGGCGAGGGGACCCGTACGACGGGGGTCGAGCGTGCGGTCGCCCAGCCGCGTCCACCGATCCTGGTCGCCGGTTCCGGGCCCCGGGTGCTGCGGCTCGCGGCGGAACAGGCCGACATCGTCGCGCTGGGTACTCCCCCACAGGCCCCGGAGGAGGAACTCGCGGCGAAGGTCGCGGACTTGCGCCGCTTCGCCGCAGGCCGCTTCGACCAGCTGGAGATTGCCGCCAACCTGGCAGCGGTAGCCGATCGTCTTGAGGATCTGCCCGGCGACGGCTGGTTGGCACGCCAGGTCGGCGGCGATCCCCGCATCATGGCGGCCACCGGCGGCACAGCGTTCCTCATCGGTACGCCGGCACAGCTGGCCGACACCCTGCGCCGGCGCCGCGACACCCTCGGGATCTCCTACATCACGGTGAGCGGGATGTTCCTCGAACAGTTCGCGCCGGTGGTGGAGCGCCTCGCCGGTACCTGAGCCGCAAGCGGCGCCGACTCACACGCCCGCTCACGTCTGGCGGCGCAGGACGGTGTCGGTCTGCTGGTCGGCGGGGAAGAACAGCTCGATAGAGAGGTCCGACAGGGTGACGTCCATCGGGGTCCCGAATGTGCTCAGCATGATGAACATCGACAACTCTCTCCCGCCGAACTCCAGATGCCATGGCAGGACCGGGTCGTCCGCCTCGTCGGAAGAAAGGTGGCTCCAGGTATGGCGTTCGGGAATGGCGGGCCAGGTCGCGATGTCGTCGGCGAGTCCGGCAAGGCGGGGATCCTGGGTCCGCACGACCGATCGGTCGAGCCGGCGGAGCAGGTAGGCGGACCATTGCGGGAAGTTCCGGGTACGGCCGGCGAGCCCGGCGGGGTGCAGGGCTGTGCGGAAAATGTTGGTCGGCACGCCGCGTACGTCCTCGGGGATGCCGGCGACCAGCCGGCGCGCGGCGCGGTTGCTCAGTTGCACATTCCACTGGAGGTCGACGGCGAAGCCGGGGAACGGGTCGTGCGCGTCCAGTAGCGCCTGCAGCGAGGCCCGGACCCGGGAAAGCGCCGGCCCGGTCAGGGGCGTCTCCGGATAACGGGGTGCGTATCCGGCCGCCAGCAGCCAGTCGTTGCGCTCTCGCAGCGGCAGGTCCAGATGCTGTGCGATCGTCATCAGCAAGGCGGCACTCGGCTTCGACTTGCCCAGCTCGACGAAGCTCAGGTGACGGGGCGAGATGCCGATCTCGTGCGCCAGGTCCAGCTGGCTGCGCCGGACCAGTCCCCGTTGCCGGCGGATCAGGTGTCCGACGTTCGCGGTTGTCACGAAACGTCACGATAGCCGGGCGGCGCGCGCCGAAACGAGTACCTGCCAGGTATTCGCAATCGCGTCACCCGGGCGTGCAGGATGGCTACGTTCCCCAGTTCCGACAGGAACCGAGAGTGGCACTCGAGAAATCGGCAGAACCCTGGAAAGAGGCACGAATGCTCGACGCGGCCCTCGGCACCGGCAGGACCGTGGCCCTGCCCAGCGGCCGGGTCGCCTACACCGAGCGCGGTTCCGGCCCACCCGTGGTGTTCGTGCACGGCCTGCTGGTCAACGCCAACCTCTGGCGCAAGGTCGTGCCGGCCGTCGCGGACGCGGGCTTTCGCTGCCTCGCGCCGGACTGGCCGCTCGGCTCGCACCGGATACCCATGCCGGCCGACGCCGACCTGACGCCCTCCGGGATCGCCGGGATGATCGCGGAGTTCCTCGATGCGCTCGACCTGACGGACGTCACCGTGGTCGCCAACGACACCGGCGGCGCACTCACCCAGATCCTGATGGCCAACCATCCGCAGCGGCTCGGCCGGGTTGTGCTCACCCCGTGCGACGCGTTCGAGGACTTCTTTCCCGAGCCGTTCACCTCGCTGCCCAAGCTGGTGGGGTTGCCCGGTGCGATCTGGCTGGGCAGCCGACTGCTGCGGCTGCCGGTCGTTCAGCGGCGGCCGTCCGCGTTCGGCTGGTTGGCCAAGCGTGGCATCCCGGCCGGGATCCTCGACTCCTACCTGCGGCCGGGCTACGACAGCCGCCGGATCCGCCGGGACACCAAGCGGTTCATCGGTGGTGTGCACAACAGGTACACGCTGGCCGCGGCCGAGGCCCTGACCGGATTCGGCAAGCCGGTGCTGCTGGTCCGTGCGCGGGACGACCGGATCTTCCCTGCCCGGCTCTTCGAACGACTCGCGGCAACCCTGCCCGACGCACGACTGGTCACTGTCGCCGACTCGTACACCTTCGTGTCAGAGGATCAGCCGGCCGAACTGGCCCGGCTGATCGTGGAGTTCGCCGCGTGAAGACGGCTCGGGTCTCCACCCGTGGTTTGATTCCTGGCGACCTACGACTCCCGCTGTAGCCGACGTCGGCGCAGGCCAACCATGCCGGGCAGCTCGCTCAACGCGATCAGGCCTCGGGATCCGTCAATGGGCCGCCCGGACCTTTTTCGCCGAAAGATCCGTAGGCCTCTACCATCACACCGAATGTCTCTCGCCGACTGGAAGGGGTGAATTGTGCCCGCGAGACAGACCGTCGCCACAAGCATGCGCCTGCTGGTACGAAACTTTGAACTCGACCTCGACACGATAGTGACGCAGGACGTGGAGTCGATCCGGGAACGCGTTGACCTGCTTGGCCGGCTGTCGCTGGCCGACCTCGTGCCAGGCACCCGGACCCTGTTCGAACACGCGGCGGCGGCCGTGCGCGAGTTGCGGGAGCCCACCGGGGCGGAGCTGCGCAGCGCGGCGGCGGTTGCCGCCCTGCGCGCCGAACAGGGCATCCCCAGCGACACCATTCTCCTCGGCATGCAGCTTCACGTCAGTGACGCGCTGGTTCGGGCCGTCCGGTACTGTCGCGCCTCCGACCTGCCCGAAGGCGTGCTGACGGCGTTCACCGGCGCCCTGCACCAGTGGTCGGCGACGGTCAGCACCCGGTTCATGTCCGCGCACCGTGCGACATTGGAGCGCCTCGCCGGCCCGCGCCGCGGGCAACGGGACGTGGTGGATCAGCTCCTGCACGGCCGGCTCAAACTCGCCGAATTGAGCGCGGCGGCACTGAGCTGGCTCTTGGAACCCGGCAGCCGGGTGTACGCCGTACGCGCGCACGCTCCCACACAGTCCGGTCGACGCCGGTTGCGCGATGCGCTGGTGCGCCACGGCGGCCCGGGCGTGCTGGAGGAGATCGAGGGCGACGTGTGCGGCGTACTCACCCGCCCGCCGACCGGACTCGCTGATCATCCGATAGCCGTGGCCGGGCCGGCCCCGCTGTGGGACGTGCCCGCCTGCTTCGGTCAGGCAACCGAGGTGCTGGCGGCGGCGCGGGCGTTCGGGCGGACCGGGACGGTGACTCGTGCGGATCTGGCCCTCGAACTGGCGATGCTCCGCTGCGGTGATCTGGGCGAGGCGTTGGCGGGGCGGATCGATCCGTTCCTGGACGCGCTGCCCAACACCGAGGAGTTGGAAAGCACGGTACAGCGCTGGCTCCTGAGTGGTCTCGACGTCGTCGCCACCGCGGAGAGCCTGCACGTGCATCCGAACACGGTGCGGTACCGGCTGCGGCGATTCGCTGAGGTCACCGGCATGGCCCTCGACCACCCGCGTACCCGCACCGAAGTGATGTGGGCGTTGAACCATCGCAACCTGCGTGGCCGGCAACCCCGACCGGTGATGGGCGCGGCGTAAGCCGCAACGCACCACGGTCATGGCAGCACTGGCTCCTCCTGCTCCGCATGGTCGTCCTGCCTCGTCGACACGGACACCGGTGGCGTCGCCCTGCCGGGCAGCCACCGCACCACCAGCAGCCCGGTGACGGTCAGCGCGGCGACGGCGACAAGCACGGTCAGGTGCATGGCCGACAGGTAGGCATGCTGCGCCCGATCGGCCAGCGCCGCTCCGCCCGACGCCAGCCCGCCCGGGCGGTGCGCGGCCTCGGTGAGAGAGGTCGTCGTGCCGCCCAACGAGTTGGCGGCTCGGGCGCGCAGGTCGTCGGGGAGTGCGTCGACCGCGGTGCCGAGCCCGGAGTGGTACCGCTGGGACAGAACCGAGCCGAGTACCGCGACACCCAACGCCGCGCCCACCTGCCGCAGGGTGTTGTTCACCCCGGCGCCGACGCCCGCCTTGTCCCTGGGTACCAGCGTCATGATGCTCGACGTCGCCGCACCCATCACCAGACCCATACCCAGTCCGGAAAGGCTGAGCGTGGCCTCGAGCTGCCAGCGCGGGGTGGCGGCGGTGACCACCGACAGGCCCGCGAAGGAGCCGGCCAGCAGGACCAGCCCGAGCACAATTACCGGCCGGGCTCCCCAGCGCCGCAGCAGGCCGTGGCTCGCCCCGGACGACAGCACCGAGCCCGCGGCCACCGGCAACAGCGCGAGGCCCATCTTCAGCGGGGAGAAGGCGAGAACGATCTGCAGGTAGAACACCAGCACGAACATTCCGCCGGTGAGCGCGAAGAACGACACAGCGACGCTGCCCGTGCACGCGGCGAACGCGCCGTCGCGCAATGGGCGTACGTCAAGCGCCGGGGCCGCGGCCCGCCGTTCGAACCAGACCAGGGCGGCGAGCAGCACGCCGCCCCCGATCAGGCTTCCGGCGACGCCGGGGCTGGTCCACGCGGCCGCCTCCCCGCCGCGGATCACGCCGTACACCAGCAGGCCGGTGCCTCCCATGGACAGCAGTACCCCGGCGAAGTCCAGCCGATCGCGTCCAGCCGCCCGGGAGTCCGGCACCGCCAGCAGGATCAGCACCGAGCACACCGCCACCATCGGCACGTTGACCAGAAAGACCGATCCCCACCAGAACTTTTCCAGCAGGAAGCCTCCGGCGATCGGCCCGAACGCGATCGACAGCCCACCGATCGCCGACCACACCCCGATCGCCTTGCCGCGTCGGTTGTCGGGAAAGACGTCACTGATGATGGCCAGCGTCGCCGGCGGTACCACCGAGCCGCCCACACCCATCGCGCTGCGCCAGAAGATGAGCTGATCGGCGCTGTGCGACATCGCGGAGAACGCGGAGGCGATCCCGAAGACCAGCAGCCCGGCCACCAGTACGCGGCGCCGTCCGTACGAATCGGCCAGACTGCCGGCGGAGAACATCAGCGACGCGTAGACCAGGATGTACGAGTCGAGCGTCCACTGTAGCTGCGAGGTGCTCGCGTGCAGGCTCTGCTGGATGTCGTTCAGCGCCACGTTGAGGATCGTGTTGTCCATCATGACGACCAGGAAGCAGCAGCCGAGCGTCGCCATGATGAGCACCTCGCGGCCGGTTCCGCCGGCCGCCTTGGTGGCGGTGCGCCGCACGGTCATCGCGGTACCCCAGTCACAGCGAGGCCCATGCGCTCACATAGTCCGGCTGTCCCATCGGCAGCCCGGCGATGAAGTTGTCCACGCCCAGCCGCTTCCTGATGTCCGGGGCCTCCAGGAACAGGCGCGTCGCCTGCCGCTCGATCCGGTCGTCCAGGCCGGTCAGCTCGTCCGGCCTGAGCACGCCCTGCCCGGCATACCAGGCGGCGAACTCGCGCACGAGCAGCATTCCGAACAGCTCAGCGACCTCTGGGGCGTCCCGCTCCAGGCCGGCGACAGCGATGCGCAGGCCGCGGGTGCGCGCCAGGTCGTGGGCCCGGTTCAGGTTCGCTTGCCAGCTACCGTTGGCCAGGCGGCTGGCAAGCTGGTCGTACAGCATGCGCTCGCGGACGGCCAGCAGCCGTGAGTACGAGAGGATTCCCCCCTCCTCCACCGCCTCGGCACCCTCCAGTGTTTCGACCGGCGGCCGATAGGTGGCCGAGCGCATCATCGCCCTGGCGACCTGCAGCGACAGCGGCAGGGCGTCGCCGTCCGCGGTGTTGGCGTGCATCGAGCTGATGAGGTAGGTGGACAGTCGATTGCGCTCCATGTAGGCGTGCGAACCGCAGCGCTCGGTGCAGGTCGTGATGGCGTCCACAACCAGCGGGATGCTGGTGTACTTCGCGATACTCACGATGTCGGCCGCCTCCGCTTGAACCCATGCGGGCAGCGGGAGCCCCGCCAACTTGTCCGTCGCCAACCGGTAGAGCACGTCGGCGGCACGGTACTTCGCGTACGCCGTCATCAGCGGAACCTGCTGGCTGACCAGGTAGCCGACCGGCAATCGCAGCGGATTGTCGCGGCCGGGGGCGACAATCGTGCGCTGCGCGGCGAATTCCAGCCCCAGTGCGAGGCTGATACGGGCCATCCGCACAGCGCCGGTGATGAGCGAGAGCTTGGCGAAGTCTAAGCGACTCATGGTGTTGAGAAAGATGGCCCGTTGATCCGGGAGGTCGGTGTGGAAGGTGCCGTCCTCCGACACGCTGTTGTGCCGGCCGCCCAGGAACATCCGACGCGGTACCCGCACGTGGTCGAATCGCGTGATGGCGTGGTCCAGCGGGTCGGGTGTCATCCGGTCGACCACCGCCCGAACGGTGACCCCCGGGAACGTGGCCCCTTCCGCGCCCCGGATCGGCACGATGAACGGGTGGACGCCGCAGTCGCGGTCACCGACCCACAGGCGGGCGTAGACCAGCGCTGTCTTGGCGACTCCCGGCAACCCGGTGTAGCTGATGAACTTCAGCGCGCCGTCGTTGGGAGTGTGGATGTCGAATTCCTGGCTGTCGGGTAGGAACCGGGCCTCGGTCTCCAGCGACTGCACGTTGTTGCCGTAGCCCAGCTCGGTCAGAAGCGCGGGGCAGATGGCGTCGAGGCTCATCAGCTGGTCGATGACCTCGTCGAGGTCGTCGCGCCCCTCGGCCAGGTGCAGGATCGTACCCAGACAGATGACGTAGTGCGTGATGAAAATCAGTGCGAGTGACGTGTCCACTGAGATGGCGTCGGTGTCGAAGAGTTCGACCACCGGCATCCCGTCCAGAATGTCCTGGCGAGTCAACACGGCGGCCTTTGCCATCGCCCGGAACCGCTCGTACGAGAGCCGGATCTTCTCCTCTTTGGAGAGTCCGCTCTTGTCCCGTGTGAACAGCGTGGTCGTCCGCAGCTCTTCCAGACGCCTCGCCCGATCTGCATCCATAGCGGAAAAGGCTGGTCAATCATGAACCAACGATCAATGGAGTGGGTGCCAAACCGGGCGGCTTCCCGGTTGTCGGCGGCGACAAACGCACCATCCGAGCGCGGGCCGCAGCAGTGGACGACGCCGGAGCCTGCTTCAGTCGCGGGTGGGGCTCCCATGCGCCGGGTAGCTGACCAGCCAGCCTCGCAGCCACAGTGTCGCGCATACGGCGGCGACCGCGATAGCCGTCACGACAGCCGTCGTGGCTGCCCCGGTCCACCATGTCGCGGCCGGTGCGAGCGACCAGGTCGACCACTGCTGATCGATTGCCAGCGACCGGTGAGTGGTGGCGAGCAGTAGCACCGGGCCCAACAGAATGAGCGCCGCCCACCAGCCGCGCGGGTCTCGCCGTACGCCGAGGACGATGGCGGTGATGACGGAAACTGCTGCCAGGCACAGCCCGGCGTACGGCAGCGTGGCGAGCAGCGTGTAGTAGAACTTTGCCACTCCACTCCGTGCTGCCAGCCCGGCGGTCGCCGCCGTCACGGCCAGACCGACCCCACTGACCGGCGACCAGCGTCGGGCAGGCACGGCCAGCGCGACCATGCCGAGCGCGATCTGCGGCACCAACACGAACAGCGGCGGCCGCACGTATGAGGTCAGCGTGGCGACCGGTACGAGCGCCGCTGTGGTGAGCAGGGCGAGCGCGACCGCCGGCCGGCCGAACCCGAGGAGAGCGGCGGCGGGCGTAAGCAGCCAGGCGATCCACGCGGCGGCGCCGAGGGTGACGAACGGCCCCGGCGAATGCCACAGGAAGTCGCCGGGCACGGTGGTCCGTTCCGCGAGGACGAGCCACAGCGCGGCGAGGACGGTGGCAGTCATCAAGGCGAGGTTCGCCGCGATCGGCAGCGCGTCCGCGAGTCCGAGCGAGTGGCGGGCTCGAAGGTGCGCACGCACGCATCCGCGGATGAGGTCGACCACATCACTCGGGTGCGGTCGCCGCTGTCCCGGCGCGGCGAGGTCCAGGTACGTCTCAACGATCTCGTCACCGCGTTCGGTGCGGTAGTCGGTCGGATACCAGCGCAGCAGCGCGCGATAACGGTTGCGCAGTTCGTCGCTCACGAGGCACCTCCGGCGAACCGGATCGCCGGAGGTGCCGATCGTCGCCTGCGGTCTCGGCCACCCGCATCGCTGGCGCTGGCCGTGCCGTCGGCCGGTCGCAGCCTCGCGCGGTCAGCAAGTCGGCGGGTCGCGGCTTGTACGGTGCGGCGCAGGCGCTCGGTCTCGGCCCGGAGCGCGGCGTCGCCTCGCTCGGTGAGGCGGTAGTACTTGCGGGCGCGGCCGTCGACTACCTCCTCTCGATCGAGGATGACAAGCCCGTCGTCGGTCAGCCGGTCCAGAGCGCCGTAAAGCGTTCCGGGACGTAGCTCGAGTGCTCCTCCGGAAAGCTCGGCGACCTCAGTGATCAGCCCGTAGCCGTGCAACGGTGTGCGCGCGAGCGCCGTGAGGATGAGGAATGTCGGTTCCCGCAGAGGTGCGACCATGACCGAAACATATATCAGCTAACAGGATATCTTGGCAACGATGGTATCCGTCCGATCAGCCTCGATTCGCCGACCCGCACAGTGCATCGCCGACCAGGGTGTCGGCCGCAGCCTGCTGGCGAGCGAAGTCGCCGAGGTCGCTGGACACCGACAGCACCACGCTGCGCCGGCCATCGGCAGTGACCCCGTCGTCGGTGATGTAGCCTTCGTCACCGCCGGGGTGGCTCCAGTAGGTGCCACCGCACGGCAGTGGGCGTTGGAACAGTCCGAGGCCGTAGCGGGCGCCAGGCAGGATCTGCTCGAGTTCCCGGCTGATCGGGACGGTCCTGGTCATCTCGGCGAGTTGCGCCGGCCGCAGCAGCTGGCCGCCGAGCAGCGCCCGGAAGAAGCGGTTGACGTCGCGGGTGGTGGAGATGATGGCGCCCTCCGGGTCGATCACGACGTGATCGGTGACGTCGACCTGCCCGTCGGCCCCGAGCGGCTGGTAGGCGTGCGCGTACGGCTGCGGCATGGTGGGTGAGAAGCCAGGCCAGGAGGTCTGGCTGAGCCCGAGCGGCTTGACGATCCTGCGGCTGACCTCGTCGTACCAGGAATGCCCGGTGACCTTTTCGATGATCATGTCCATGAGCAGATATCCGGTCGTGCAGTAGCCCCACCCCGTCCCCGGCGCGAAGTCGGGTTGGTGCCGCATGGCCCTGGCCACGATCTGCTGGGGTGTGTAGATGTCGTGCCGGTGCTGGTAGAAGTCCGCCGCGCTGGTGGTGAAGTCGGGGAAGTCGTCGTGGATGCCGCTGGTGTGCTGCAGGAGCTCACGAACGGTGATGCGGTTCCCGTCGTTGCCGTTGCCCCGGACGACGCCGGGCAGCCAGTGCTCCACGGTGTCGTCGAGCGAGAGCCGGTGTTCGCCGACGAGTTGCAGAGCCACCGTGGCGATGAGCGCCTTTCCGGTGCTGGCGACGCGGAAGTGGCCGTTGGCAGGTACCGGTCGCTTCGTGGTCACGTCGGCGACGCCGCTCGTGGCGACGTACTGCCTGCCATCGGCTGTGACCAGGCGGGCCTGCGCTCCGGAGAGGCCGAGCCTGTGTATCGCGTCGACGTCCCGTTGCAGGCGCGTGCTCTGCGCTGGATGGCTGACGGCCCTGGCCACCGGCCCGTCACCGACGGCCACCGCGATACCGGTCAGAGCGACCACGGCGCATACGATTGAAGTTCTCATGGGCCGAACGCTAGGTGGCGCAACGGCTGTGTCCGATACCGCTCACTGCCCAGCAAAAGGTACCCCGGGCTGTAGTGCCGTCCCGCCACGCCGCCTGATAGGAGTGTTCGGGTGGGACAACGATGGGTTCGGACGCGGCGGGCAACGGTGTACCTGTTCACCACGCTCGGTACCGCCGTGATGACGGTTCTCGTACTGCCGCTGCTGTGGCATCCGGCGCTGGCGGCGCCGTGGGCGCGGTGGCACCGAGACCGTGCCGCACGGCTGCGCGGGCAACCGGTGCGCTCGCATCCGATCCTGTGGCGGTGGTCACTGCGCTGGTTGCCCGCGCAGGTGGCAATCGGGCTGCCGGCCGGCGTTCTCGCGGTGCTCTGCGTGGGCAACCTGCTGACCGCCGTCGTGGTGATTCCGGCCTGGTGGATGTTTCCGGCGGGTGAACCGCCCCACCTGTTCAGCGAGGTCGCGGTGACCAGCTGGGGGACGGCGCTGGTCGTGGGTCTGGCGCAGCTGGCGTCGATGGCGGCGGTCGCCTACTGGGTGTTGCCGTTGCTGGCCGCTCTGCACGCCCGGGTCACGTTGGCGGCGTTGGCGCCGTCCGCGGCCGAGAAACTCACCGAACGGGTCGCGGTGCTGACCCGGACCCGGACCGGCGTGCTGGAGGCGCACGGCGCGGAACTGCGCCGGATCGAACGCGACCTGCACGACGGTACCCAGGCGCGGCTGGTGGCCATCGCGATGCGCTTGGCGGTGGCGCGGCAGGCTCTTCCCGACGGCGCGGGGGCGGTCGCGGATTTGCTGCGGGAAGCACACGAGGGTACGGAGGAGGCGATGACCGAGTTGCGTGAGGTGATCCGCACCATGTACCCGCCGATCCTGGCCGACCACGGACTGGCCGGCGCGCTGCGGATGGTCGCCGGCCGTGGCGGCATACCGGCCACAGTAGACCTGGGCGACCTGGGGCCGGTACCGGCCGCGGTGGAGGCGGTGGCGTACTTCGCGGTCACCGAAGCGCTCACCAACGTCGCCAAACACAGCCACGCGTCCGGCGCCACCGTCGCGGTCCGCCGCACCGGCGACCTGCTGTCCATCGAGGTCCGCGACGACGGGATCGGCGGCGCCGACGAACGACGCGGCACCGGCCTCACCGGGATCAACCGGCGGGTCCAGGCACTCGACGGAACCCTCACCGTCGCCAGCCCGATCGGCGGGCCGACCGAAATCCTCGTGGAGTTGCCGTGCGGGTAGTCATCGCCGAGGACAACGTGCTGCTGTCCAGCGGACTGGAACTGTTGTTGCGCAGCAAGGGACTTGAGGTCGTGGCGGTGGCGACCGACGCGCGGTCCTTTCTGGCCGCGGTCGACGCACACCACCCCGACGTCACCATCGTCGATGTCCGGCTGCCGCCCTCGTTTCGCGACGAGGGCATCCGCGCGGCGCTACAGGCTCGCCGCGACCATCCCGGGTTGCCGGTGCTGGTGCTTTCGCAGTACGTCGAGGTGGTGTACGCCGCAACGCTGCTCGCCGCCCCGAACGGGATCGGGTACCTGTTGAAGGATCGGGTCAGCCGGGTGGACGAGTTCGTCGACGCGCTGAATCGCGTCGCGTCCGGCGGCACCGCCCTCGATCCCGAGGTGGTCGCGCGGCTTCTGACTCACCGCAGCGACCCGGTGGCCGCACTCACCCGCCGTGAACGCGAAATCCTCGCGCTCATGGCCGAGGGACACGACAACACCACGATCGCGTCCCGGCTGGTCATCACCGACAACGCCGTCCACAAGCACATCGGCAACATCTTCAGCAAGCTCGGCCTCGCCCCCACGGACAGCGGACACCGCCGGGTGCTCGCCGTGTTGGCCTACCTCAATACCCAGAGTTGACGGCGCCGGTTGGAGGGCCAGCCGGGGCCGAAAGGCCGGGCCGGCCGCGGGGACCACCGAGTTGTTTCGATGACGAGCTGCGGAGTGTGTCCCGCGGTGTCTTCGGCTACCGCCGTTCCTTTCAACCGCAGCTGTTGAGGGTCGTCGTGGTGTTGATGTCCGGGTTCTTGCGCCAGGCCCGCCGCAGCGCGATGTCCGAGCTGTGCGGGCTGCCGGGATCCTCGCCCCCGACTGTGCTCTCGACGAAGTCGTAGCCGAGGTCGAGGTGGATGCCGTCGGGGTTGGTCAGGCCGGCGCTGCTGTACCACGTCTTGTCGGCTTCGGGGTGCGGGCCGACGACGCCGACCCGCCCCGAGCCGTACGTCGCGATGACGGCTGCGGCCGCACCCGTGGGATACGTGGCGATCACCGTGGCCGGCGCGTTGGCGCGAAGGGTGAAGGCCGGGCCGTCCTGGAAGTACATGTTGCGCAGCCGACCACGCCAGCGGACCTGAACGATGGTGTCGTCCTCGGTGCGCACGGTGGCGCCCGGGGTGCTGATGTATTCGTCGGTGTTGCCGGGTAGCAAGGCAAAGCCGGGTGTGGCGCCGGCAAGGTACGCCCCCAGGCAGAAGCCAAGATAGTGCCCGCCGCCGTGGACGAAGTTCCGGATGTCATCGGCGTGGCGACGCAGCTTGCGCCACGCGGAGTCCACCGTTCCGCCGCCGGGCTGGACGTAGACCGCGGCTTTGGCGAGCGTCTGCGGCGAGATCTCCAGGTCCTCGTTGGGGCCGCAGAACTCGGTGTGGAAGCCGTTCTCCATGTTCTCCAGGAGGGCGGCCACCGACTCTGAGCAACCGGAGCAGGAGGCCGGGCCACGGTAGATCAAAGCCAGTGGCCGATCCTGGGAGGTGAGAGCGTACCCGCCGATACCGAGCGCTGCCAGGATGCCGGCGGCGCCCGCGCCGATCAGAATGCGTCGTCGGTTCATGATCCCTGCCTCCTGGCTCGCCGGGCAATCTCCACTGTCATGAGGACGTGTCGGGCGGCTCTCGACGAGGCGGTCGGCGCGCGAGGCGTCGCCTGCCCGCCAAAGCTCGAAAGTCGCCTGGTTCTATGGTCTGGGCGCAATGCCTTCTCCGTCCTGCGGTTGAGCGGGCACGATGACCGCACGCGGTGCCCGGTGCGACCCCGCGGTCGCCCATCGTCGGGCGCGGTTGGCCAGCATGGTGACGAGCCCTTCCAGAGGGCCTCGGCCCGCGGTTGCCCGCCAGGCGAGCCCTATCAGCAGTACGGCCGCGACCTGTAAGAAATAGCCGGTGTGGGCGTCGTAGGTGTCGTAGTCGGAATTGATGAAGATGATGTGCGCGGTGTAAAGGGTCAACGTCATGCTGCCGGCGGCAGCCAGCGGCGCCTGCGCCATGGTGGTCAGCCGACGCAGGACGGGCCAGGTGAAATGGCCGATGAGCAGCATGATGCCGAGCAGG
Source organism: Rugosimonospora africana (assembly GCF_016862975.1). Classification (GTDB taxonomy): domain Bacteria; phylum Actinomycetota; class Actinomycetes; order Mycobacteriales; family Micromonosporaceae; genus Rugosimonospora; species Rugosimonospora africana. The sequence continues at coordinate 23,749 of NZ_BONZ01000048.1, read as the reverse complement.
CCGATGGCGCTTCCGGCGGTACCCAGAAGGTCGAGCGGGGTACCGGTGTGCGGGGAGTCGACCGCGAGCCACCACCAGGACGAGGCGGGGACGGTGCCGTCACCACCGAGCCTGAGTACCTCGGTGGTCTCGGGTACCGTCAGCACGCTGTTCGGCTGGGCGGCCCAGATGTGCGCCAGGCCACCGTACCGATTCAGCAGCATCGACGACGCGACGGCCGCCCCGACGGCGAACCCGGCTCCGGTCCCGATCAGCAGAATGGCCACCCTCAACCTGGCCAGGTTCAGCCGCCCGATGACCAGGCCGACGCACAGGTAGGCCATCCACGACACCGCCGGGTACTCCCCCGTGATCGCGATTTCCGAAATCAGTCTGCCGGGGAAGTCAACGAGGTACCCGAACGAGTAGTTGTCGAGTTCCGGGACCGGTAAGTGTGGGATCAGCACGTGGGTGATCGCCGGCACTCCGGCCGCGGTGAGCGTGCCGACCACCGCGACCGTCCAGGTCGGCAGGAAGACCAGCGGGATCGCCAGTAGGAACATCAGCGCGTAGTAGGGAAGGATCACGACTGCCAGATCGCCGTCGGTGTAGCCCAGCGCCAACCCGATCGCGCCGATGACCAGCGCTCGGGTCATGAGCGTGAAGGCCGTGGCCCGGCCGGCGGAGCGGTCGACCCGTTTCCGACCGGTCATGAAGGCGATGCCGATCCCCGCCAGCACGGCGAACGCCGCGGCAGCCCTGCCGCCGAAGATCATGAACGGTATCGTCGGATGGCCTTGCGGATCGGATTCGTACAACGAATGCACCGCGATCATCCCGAGCAGCGCAACGCCTCGGGTGGCGTCCACCGCTACCAACCGCGCCCGTCCGCGCCAGGCGATGTTCGGTCCGGGCGGCACGCCGTTGATCGGCTGAACCGTGGCGACCTGTTGGAGCGTCGCCGGTGTCGTGGGCAGGCTCACGACGCCATCACCGTTTCGACCAGGTCGAGTCCGAGGTCGCCGGCGAGTCTGCCGGTGACGACCAACCCCGCATCGGTGTACCAGTCATCCGTGGCCTCGGGGTGCGGGCCGACGACACCGACCCGACCCGAACCAAACCCGGCGACCAGAGCGGCGACGGTGCCGTTGGGATAGGTGGCCATCACCGTCACATCGGCATCGGGACGGATACAGAAGTACGGGCCGTCCTGGAAAAACAACGTCCGCTGCCGCCCTCGCCAACACACCTCGACCAAGGCGTTGTCATCGGAGCCGACGGTCGCGCCGTCGGACGCGATGTAGCGATCGGTGTCCCCGGGCAGCAGCGCGAAGCCAGGGGTGGCACCGGCCAGGTAGCCGCCGAGGCAGAAACCCAAGTATCTTCCGCCGGAGCGGACGAACTCCCGGATCTCCGGGCGATTGCGACGCAGATGGTGGTAGGCGTGTTTCAGAGTGCCGCCGCCGGGCTGCACGTACAGCGCCACGCCGGCCAAGGCCCGGGCGGACAGCGGCACGTCCTCGTCCGGTCCGACGTAACGCACGTCGAACCCACACCTGCTGGACTTCAGCAGAGCCGCCACCGCCTCCGGACAGCCAGGCAACGACGCCGGACCCCGGTACACCAGCGCCACCGGCGACTGCGCCAGGTCGTGGCCGGGCTGCTGGGTCGGCCGGGCTCGCCTGCCAAGCCGCCAGATTCGCGCGTAGTTCGGGGACGACTCGTGGAGCCTCACGACAGCTTCCCGGTTGGGTTGTCGAGGGTCAGGGCGGTGCAGCGGACACCTCCGCCGCCCTTGGCGAGTTCGGTCGTATCCAGCTCGACCACCCGCAGGCCACGGGCGCGCAGCGCGGCGGCCAATCGCGGCGTGCCCCGCGTCATCGTCACCGTGGTGCCGTCGCTGATCAGATTGAGCGCGAACCGCTCGGCCTCCTCGACCGACACCTCAATCAACTCCAGCCCGAGCCCGCGAAGACCCCTGCGGCTGGGCTCGTCGAAGGCATCCGGGCAGTAGGCGAGGGTGCGTCCAACCTCCACGACCGCGAGCGCCAGGTCGAGGTCGTACCAGCGTGAGCTGACCGTGCGCAGCGGCACCACTTCGTACCCCAGCTCCCGGGCCAGCACCGCATGCATCCTTCGGTCGGTGCGCTGTCCGTAGCCGGCCAGCAACAGGTCCCCGCACGCCAACGCGTCCCCCTGTCCGCTGAACGGGTACGGCGCCTCGATGACCTCGAATCCGTGGCGGACCAGCCAGTCGTGGAAGTACGGCATCTCCGCCTTGCGTTCGGCCGGCGGATATCCCAGTACCGCCCGGCGACCGCGTACCACCGCGGCGTTGGCGGTGAAAACCATGTCCGGGCACTCCGAAGCCGAGCCGATGTATTGGACATGACGGCCGGCTGCACGGTGCGCCGCGACGAGCGCCCGGTGCTCGGTCACCGCCGCCGCCAGATCGGGTTGATCTTCCGTGTGCATGTAGGGGTTGATTTCGTAGTCGACCCGGAAATGGGCCGCATCACTAACCAGCAGTTCGAAATTCACTGCGCATATCACCTTTCAACGGGTTGTACCTGTGAAACTGAACGGATTCGCATCGGCGGCGCGTACGCGACGTGCCGAGGAGGGCATCAGGCGGCGATCTCCTCGGTGATGCCGTGGGTGGTCACCGCCTCGGCGGGGATGCCTCGCCACCGGCTGCCCGGGGTCAGCTGTTCGCCCTTCATCAGCAACGAGAGCGACCCCAGTGACACGTCCTCACCGACGATGGCGTCATAGAGCACGATCGCCCGAGTCCCGACGGTGGCACCGGTCCCGATGGTGACGACGGACATCTTCATCACCCGGTCTTCGAACAGATGGGTCTGCAGCGACACATCGGTGCCCACGACGGCGTCGTCGCCGATGTGCACCAGGTCGAACTCGGTGAGGTAGGTCGTCCCGATCCAGGTGCGCCGACCGATGCGGGCGCCGAACCAGCGCAGCACCGGCGGCAGAAACGGTGTGCCGACAAGCAGGCCAATCCCGGCCGGCACCGCGGCGGCCTCGTAGAGGCCGGTGACGAACTCGGTGCGGCGGACGAAGTTGCTCCACAGCGGTTCCACTCGCGGCCGGTAGGTGCCGATCATGTTGCGGGCGGTGGCGGCGCAGAACGCGATAACCGCGAGGCTGGCCGCGATGGCGATGAACGGCGAGACCAGCGCCGGCACGGGCAGGTCGCGTCCGTTGGCCAGGACGGACAGGGCAAGCAGGTAGAGGTAGATGCTGGCGCTCAACAACGAGGCGGGCAGGGTGGCTCGGAAGAATTCGATCCCCAGCCTCTGCGCGACCACCCTGCGCGGTGGGCGGAACGTCTGATCTTCTGAGTAGGAACCACTGCTCTGGCGTCGCGGCAGGAGCATCGCGGGTGAGCCCAGCCATGACGTGCCCTGGGTGACGCCATCGTCGGGTGGCAGGGTACTGACGCCGATCAGGGACCCGTCGCCCAGCACCGTGCCGGCGGGCACGAACGCGGCGTTGCCGACGAACGCCCGGCTGCCCACCTCGGTGGGCAGGAAGGCGACCCGGCCGTTGGCATAGGTCGCGGCGCCGACGCTGGCCATGTCTGCCACAAAGCTCTCGCTGCCCAGGGTGAGCAGATCCGGATCGAGGTGCGCGGCGGTGGAGACCTCGGCTCGCTGTCCCACCCGGGCGCCGAGCAGCCGCAGCCAGGGCCCGGTGTAGAGCGTGGCGTACAGCGAGTTGGTGAACATCAGGCTGAACTCGAGCAGCTTGTCCGCGATCCACTTGCGCAGACCGAGGCCGGAACGCGCCGGATAGATGCCGACCGGCACGTGCGGCAGCACGATTCGCTTGCCGGCGGCCACCATGACGCAGACGGTGATGACGTACACCGGACCGGCGGGCAGCGTGGCAAGCAGACCGGCGAGTACTCCCCAGCTCAGCAGCGCCCACCACACCAGCGCCACGCTGGGCACGATCGTCGCGATCGCGGTGATCTCCAACCCGACGAGGCCGAGCACCGCGGCGGCGATGTGGTGCACACGCCAGCCACGCATGTCGCGGGCACGCCCCAGCATGAGCTCCACCGTGGGCGCGAGCTTCTCGGCTGGATGAGGCGGCGACCCGGACCAGCGAGCGCCGATGGGGATGGACTCACCTGCGCCGAGAACGGACTGCTCGCCGAGCCCGGCTCTTTCGCCGATCGACGCGCCCGGCTCGACAACGGCGTTCGCCCCGACGAACGCGCCAGCTCCGACGGTGATCGGGGCGACGTGTACGCAGCCGTCCTCAACGTGCCAGGCGCGAAGCGAGACGCCGTAACCGATCGACGCGTCCGAGCCGATGGATATCAGTCTGGGCAAGCTGATCGCGCTGGTCGCGATCGTGGTGCGGCGACCCACGCGGGCGCCGAGCAGTCGCAGATAGGTCGCCATCAGCGGAGAACCGCTCAGCACCGGCAGCGGCCCGATGGCCAGCAGCAGATCGAGCGCCCATAGCCGGACGTAGGTCGGGCCCCACAGCCGATATCGGCCCGGTCGGATGCCGCAGGCCAACGGTCGGGTCAGCAGGACCGGTACCAACCACCGCACTCCGAGATAGCTGACCAGGATGGCGCCCATCAGCTGCAGGAGTACGTGGACCGACACGTGACCGTTGTTCTGGGTGTACACGTACGACACAGGCAGCGTGATCATCAACAGCAGCAGGTAGAGCACTGCCGCCTGGCCGGCTCCGGCACACGCGATCCGTCTGCTGGAATGGCGCAGCGGCGCCGGTCGGGGCGGCGCGGATTGGCCGCTCGGTCGCGTGGACGCGCCAAGGTGTGCCGCCAGACCGCGGATCGTGGGGTGGTCGTAGAGCTCGCGAAGCGCCGGGTTCACCCCGATGTTGCGGGCACGCAGCAGCGAAACGGCCCTCGCCGCGAGCAATGAATGCCCACCCAGCTCGGTAAAGAAGTTCGCCTCGACCGACAGCGACTCCGGCTCGACCCCGAACGCCTCCGCCCACGCCGCGCGTACCCGCACCTCGAGTTCGCTTTCGGCAGCCACGACCGGACCGTCGGCGCGGACCAGCCGGCGCCCTCTCGGAGCCGGCAAGAGCTTGCGGTCCACCTTCCCGCTGGCCATCATCGGCAGCGCGGCGACGACATCGAGGAAGGACGGCACCATGTAGCCCGGCAGGCTCTGTTGCAGTTGCTGGTACAGCCGCCGAGTCAGCGCCTCGTCCCCCTGCTCGCTGCCGTCGTGGCAATCTCCGCGCGGCGCGGACCTGACCAGATAGGCGGCCAGTTCACGCGGCGCGTCGGGAGTGGCGGACACGGGGACGAGCGCGGCCACCGCCTCGGACACGGCCTCGTCTTGCATCAGTACGCTCTCGATCTCGCCCAGGTCCACGCGGTGGCCCCGAATCTTGACCTCGGCGTCGGCCCGTCCCAGATACTCGATCTCACCGTCATCGGTGAGCCGGCCCAGGTCTCCGGTGCGATACAGCCGGCCCCCTGGTATCGACGCGGACGCGATGAACCTGTCCGCGGTCAGCTCGGGCCGGCCGACATACCCGCGCGCCACCCCCGGTCCCCCGATGCAGATCTCGCCGACCTCCCCGTCGGCGACTGGCCGCCGATGCTCGTCAAGCAGCACGATCGAGTAGGTTGGCAGGGGTCGACCGATGGTGACCGGACGCCCGGGCAACAGCTCGCACCAGGTCGCTGTGACCGTGCCCTCGGTCGGCCCGTACGTGTTGAGGATCCGGCGGGCGGGCCGGCTCCACCGCTCGACCAGTTGCCCCGGGCATGCTTCTCCGCCGACGAGCAGGTTGCGGATGCGCGGTAGGTCGCGGGGGATCGTCGCCAGCAACGTGGGCACGCAGTACAGGACCGTGATGGCCGCATCGTCCAGGAAATCCGCCAGCTCGGCACCGAGACGACGGGAGTCGGTCGGACCGGCCACCAGCGTTGCGCCGACAGACCAGGTCGGCCAGATTTCTTCGATCGAGAAGTCGAAGGCGATGGTCATCCCCTGGTACACCCGGTCGCTGGGGCGCACGTCGTAAACCGTCGGTACCACGTCGAGGAAATTGCAGATGCTGGACTGCGCCACCTCCACACCTTTCGGGCGACCACTCGACCCGGAGGTGTAGATCACGTAAGCCGCGGGGTCGTCTGGCTCACCCCGATCGAGGCCGAGTAACGGCCGGCTGGTCGGCGCCGCGGCCAGCTCGGCCTCGCACTGGTCGACGAGCAGGACCGGGCATTCCAGCCCGGAGGCACACTCGACGAACTGCGATGAGGTCAACAGCAGGTCGACATTGGCGTCGCCGGCGATGTAAGCGACCCGGTCCGATGGGGACTCGGGGTCGATCGGCACGAACGCGGCGCCGGCCTTGCCGATTCCCAACAGTGCCACATACGTCTCGATCGAACGCTGGAGCAGGATGGCCGCCCGCGCGCCGCCCGCGACTCCGAGACCGCGCAAGTGATGGGCCAAGCGATTGGCACGCTCGTCCAACTCCTGGTAGGTCAACGACATACCGCCGCATTCCAGCGCGATCGCCGACGGACTCCTGTCACACGCGGCCTCGAATACGTGCTGCAAACGCCTTGTATCGACTCCGCCACCATCGGGCCGCTCGTCGCCTTGCGCGTCGAGGGCAGGCGACCTCACGACGACGCCACCATCGCCGCGGCCGTTGCGGGAACTGCCCTGAGGCGGCGGTGGTGGCGCGATCCCGATGGGATGTGCCTGACTCACTAACCGATTCCTCTCTTTGCTACAGACTTGCGACTACCTCAGACGGCGTGCGGCGTCGACTGACGGTCCTATGTGGACCGGCTTCAGGAGTGTGTGTTCCCCGGTTGGCCCGGCGTGTCGGTGCTGGCGGCAAAGGGTCAGAGCGATCTGACCACCCTGCGAGTCCACCCATGACCTGGCCGCACGCGAGGCGATGCCTTTGACATTACTGTCGGGCGGCGACTGTGGAATCCGCCGTCTGCAGCAGATCGTCTACGCATTTTGCAGGACTGCGACCCCGCGGCGTATCCAACGCTCACCGCTGCGTCGAGCGGAACCCGTGCCGAAACGCCAGTGCTGTCAACTCGAGCGTGGTGTGCACGCCGGACTTGGCCAGCAGGTTCTGAATGTGGGTTCGCACCGTGTTGGTCGTCAGATGCAACCCGCGCGCGATCTGATCGCGGGTCATGCCGTTGACCAGGCACTGCAGGACTTCAGTTTCCCGTGGCGTCAAAGCCGCGAGGGCACCTGGGGTCTCGGGAGCACGGTGCACCAACGCGGTCAGCACCTGGCCGAGCACGTCCGGGGCAAACCATGCCTCGCCTCGGGCAACCCCACGAATGGCGCGTACCAAGTCATCTGGCCTGACCGTCTTCGACAGCCAGGCGCGCACCCCGCAGCGCACCGCGGCAACTATCGCAGTGGCCGGCTCCACCCCGCTGAGTATCACCACCCGGGTCTCCGGCGAGATCTCCCGAACGTGACCGGCCAGCGCTACGCCACTGACACCGGCCAAGGCGATGTCGAGCACCACCACACGAGGGCGATCGCGAGTGACCCTCGCGCGCACCTGCTCGGCGTCGTAAGCGATGCTGATGGGGTGCAAGTCCGCCTCGCGACCGAGCCTGACTTTGAGCGCTTCGGCAAAGATGGCGTGGTCGTCACCAAGCAGCACCGAGATGTTGGACGCCGCAGCCTGCTGGTGGGCGTGCGTCCAGACACCTCCCAGATCCGATGGTGCTTCCTGTCTCACCACGACGGACCCGCGCGCCTCGCGTAGAGGTCGAACGCGACCCGTGCGATGCCGGCGGCCAGCAAGCCACCATCGGCCAGAAGCCGCACGCTTCCCGTCGACCTGCGCGGGGAGCGGTCCGCTACGGCCGTGCGGAGAACATCCCTGGGAAGGTATGCGCTCGAACCTCGCAGCTCGCCGTGGGCAACGGCGCCGCAAGCTTTCCAGGTGAACATGGTGAAATCGGATCCGCCGAGCTGATACTTGCCTGCCGATCGCACGATCTCCGCATACGACGGACACTGCTTGATTCGCTCGGGGTCGATGCCGACACCGCTGGCGGCGGCGGCAAGATCTACGAAGTGATCGTCGATGGTCCCGGTCGGCGGGAAGCCGCGCGTCGCCCGCTGATGCTCTCGCCAGTCGGTTTGCAGTCGACGCAGGATGCGTTGTGCCGAGTCCTCGGGCTCCAGGAGCCAGACCGCCATCGACGCGTTCTCGATCGCCCCTCGCGCCAGCGCAAGGTGTCCGTGGACGTGTGCTGGAGTCTCCTGCGGGTCGTCGGCCGTCAGCCGAAGCACGGAGTCTCGAAGACAGTCGAGGTGACTGACTGCCGCGGTCGCGGCCGCCCAGATCGCGGGGCTGAGCTCGTAGGGCTTCGCGACGGCGTCATCGTCGGCGAGCTCGCTGCCCTCCCTGGTCCTCCACGCGTCGAGAAGGCCGCCGCTCGGGCTCAGCCACTCGTCCAGCACGCCCAGCTCCGCGCTCAGCGCCCGCAGATGGTGCCGCTCACCTGCGGTCGCGGCCTCGGACCAGATACCTGACAACAACGCGCACAGCCGTCGCGCGCGTGAACTCAACCGGTCGCGCAAGCTCGTCGCGAGGAATAGCTCCGACATTCTGACTTTTCTGGTTGGCGATCTTTTCCTTCACAACGAGCAGCCGCAACGCGTGTCACGGGCCTTGCGGGCTTCCCCCCAGAGTCGAGGACACCGACGCGGCAGGTACTGCAAATTGCGTAGGCGCTCTGCCGCAGACAGCGGATTCCGTAATCCCGGCTTGTCGGTAGCGTCCGTGCATCACCTTGCCTCCTTGTCATTCCGGTACTGCTTGTCACGATCGTCATCATCGTCCGGGGGGTAATTCCGTGATCTCACCTGAGGGCGCCGACCCGGGCCCGGTCGGGGCCGGCCGTAACTCCGCCCCTTTGGCCCGAGCCCGGCGGGCCGAGACGACGGCCGGCGATCGCCTGTCCGATCGCGTCGCGCTGAACGTGTTGCTCGCGACGTTCCCACCGGAACTGGTGGACGACGTGCTTGCCCTCAACGGGCGCCAGCAACGTTCGCGATCGTTCCCGCCGCAGTTGGTGGTGTACTTCGTCATGGCAATGTGCCTCTTCGCCGGGTGGGATTACAACGCTGTCGCCCACCTGTTGACCGAGTGCCTACCCTGGGCGCGGCCATCGGATGGCCGTGGTGACACGCCAACGTCTGCCGCGATCTCGCAGGCTCGACAACGGTTGGGGATAGCACCGTTGCGCACGTTGTTCGCGAGGGTCTGCCGGCCGATCGCGAAGGCATCGACAGCGGGGGCGTGGTACCGCGGATGGCGCATGGTCGTGGCAGACAGCGCAACGTTTGACGTGCCGGACACGCCGGCGAATGTAGCTGTGTTCGGCCGGACCGGTGGGCAAGGCAAGTCGGCGTGCCCGCGGATGCGGGTGATGGCGGTGGCGGAGGGGGGCACGAACGCCGTGTTCGCGGTGAGGACCAGCCGGTCGGCCGTCAATGACGGATGGTTGGGGCGGCAGCTGTTCAGCTCGTTGGCACCGGGAATGCTGATAGTGGTGGGGCGGGGTTTCGCCGCGTTCGAACCGTGGCGCGCCGCGACCGATGGCACCGAGCTGCTCTGGCAGGCGCAGGCGCATCAGGAGTTACCGGTCCTGACTCAGCTGGCCGACGGCTCGTACCTCTCGCACATCATGGCGGCACGTCACCACAACGAGCGGGTTGAGCCCATCGCCGTACGGGTGGTCGAATACGTGACCGACAAGGGCGCGGACACCTCGGTCCACCGACTGATTACCACGATTTTGGATCCGGAGGCGGCACCCGCCATGGACCTGGCCTCAACCTATGTCCAGCGGTGGGAGTTCGACACCATGCTGGATGAGTTGAGGATCCGCCAGCGTGACGGGCGGCCGACCCTACGGTCTTTCAGTCCGACAGGCGCTGAACAGGAGGTCTACGGTCTCTTGCTGGTGCACTACGCGATCTGTGCTCTCGTGCAACGAAGCACACCGAGTGTCAGCCCGCGCCTTGACCGGCCCCACGCCGTTCGCGTGATACCCCGGCAGGCACCAACCAGTCTCCGGTTTCCGGGCTGATCAGGCCGCACCGGACGGCGGTGGTTACCGCTTCCAGCCGGGAATGCGCACCCATCTTCTTGAGTACCCGCTGGATGTGGCATCGTGCGGTTGTCGGCGTCACCCCGAGAGTACGGGCCAATGCGCGGGTGTCGTCGCCGCCAACGAGTGCGCTCAACGTCGCCCGCTCGCGTGGCGTGAGGAAAGTGGCGAGCCGCTGCGCGTCCTCCAGCTGCCCCACGTGGACCGGACGGCCGCCCCGGACGGGTGCGACGGAGGGGAACACCTTCTCGCCGGAATGCACCCGCTGGAGCACCCCGAGGACCTCCTGAGTCAGGCATCCCTTGTCGGTGACGCCGTGCACGCCGGCCCTGCGCGCTGTCGCGAGGAGTTCGGCGTCGACTCGTCCGGTGAGCAGGACGATCCGCGTACCCCTTGCGAGGCGCACGAGATCGCCCAGCCGAGGCAGTACCGAGTCGTGCCCGAACATCACGTCGAGCAGACAAATGTCGAGCGGCTCGCCGCTCATCACCCGCACGGCACCGGCGGGATCCGTGGCCACGGCCGCGACCTCAAGGCCAGCAGCGGTCAGCAGATCGGCGAGCGACTCGGCAAATACCACATGGTCGTCGCAGATCAGCACACGCATCACGCCGCACGTCCGTAAGCCAGCGGAGGTCGCAGCGGCGCACGCACAGGGATACGCAGCCGGACACGGCTGCCGCCGAGCCTGCTGCGCCCGACCTCCAGGCCGCCGCCCCACTCCGCGGCGAGCTCGCGCGCGATGCTGAGGCCGAGCGCTTCGAGTCCGGGAGGCCCGGCCCCGAAGCCGGGCCCGTTGTCATCGATGTCGGCCACGGCCCAGCGGGAGCCGACAGTGATGTGCACCCCGACCGCGCCGGACGGTCCGGCCGCTCGTACCGCATTGCCCAGCACGTTACTCAGCACTCGCCAGACCGCCAGCCGGCTCGCGTAGGCAGTGACCGCCTCGGCTCGCAGGTCGATCCGGACGGTGCCGGACAGGCCGATTGCCTCGACGACCTCGGCTGCGATCAGGTCGAGTCGGATATTCTCCAGCGGCTCGGATCGGATGTTCTCCGGCGGCAGGCACCAGACCGCCTCGGACGGTTCGAGCAGCCACCCGTCGTAGGCTCGCTGCAGCTGCTCGAGCCAGCGGACTTCATTGACGATCGATCGGGCGCGGGCGCGGTTTTGGTCGCCGATCTCGGGGGCCGCGTTCAGCATCGTGGCAAGCAGGGAGATCGTACTGAGCCCGTGACGGATGTCGTGGCTGATTTGACGGCACACGAGCGCTGCCGGTGGAGGTTCGGGTGACGGCCGGACGCTTTCGGATGATGCCCGCGGTCGCACGTCGACCGAGGAGCGACCGCGGCCGCCCGCCGCTCGCCGGTCGGCCGAGTTCTGTCTACCCTTGCCGTTCACGCTCATCGCTTCCCCTGTCGTCATGGCATGCCGGCCTCACGTACTGTCGCTCGTCACGGCACGATCTCCGATCGGCCGGCCGATGACTGGTCGACGGTCCAGTCGCCGCGGAGGGTCCTGGCGGTTCAGCCATCGTGGTAAGCCAACCCAGCCAATTCGAACCGCGCCACGCCGTCGTCGCGGCGGCCGACACGGCAGTAGACCTGCGGCGGCCAATGCCGTTCCAGGTCCCCGCCATGGTCGGCCAGCGGCTCCAGATTCGGCAGGATCACCCACCACTCCGCGTCACACCGAACCTCGACTTCAGCGCCGTCCGCGGTCCCGCCGATCAGCTCGGCCTGCTCGTAGCGTTCATGACACGCGTAGTCAGGTTCGCCGGCGGCCTCCCCCCATGGTGGTTGGAGTGGTTGATTGGGCGATGGTTCGGTCACTCTTCGAGTCCCTCTCTTACGATGGCGTCGTCAACCGACCGGCCAAGCGAGCCGGTGGCGGCAATAGTGAAGTCAGCCTGGAGTGGTGGTCACTGACGACCGTGGCCATCCGCGGTTTGGGCCCGGCCGGGATCGGGCCGCGGCCGAATCGGCCCGCCGTACCGGTCGTGGCTCACCATGCGGGAGATGCGAAGACGCCGAGTATCGCCAGTCCGGTCAGCAGGACGCTGCCACGCATAGCTGCCGTTGCGGCGGTGCGCCGACTGGTGGCTGGCAGCATGCCGTAGGTCACCGTGGACGCGGCAGTTGTGTACGGCGGTTGTGCGAACGCGGCATGACTCGCCTGCCGGCGAACTCGCGCTGAAGAGGCGATGCCGGCCAACCCGACCGGCGGCAAAAGTGTGGGCGGGCCAAGCAGGTTGGCCGCCATGAACCGAATTCGTTGTGGTGCGGTCAGAACCGGGAGCATCGCAATGCCCTTCACTGATTTCCCAGAATCGATACCGTCTGGACTTGATATGGAGATAGGTCACCGAGGAAGCGGGTCAACCAGCATCAGGGATTCGGAGATGTCCTCCTATCGGAGGAGATATAGCCCGAATCTTCACGGCACATGTTCCAACGACGGAATGCCCATTTGCGTCACGACCGGTCCTGACAGGCTGTAAGGCGCAACGGTAGGTGAACGTGAAGAGTCTTTGGCGGCGGAGGGGTGAGGCCCGGCTCCGCGGCGGAGCCCGCGCGAGGCTGTCTCACGTACCGGCGCGGCACGCGTCATTGATGTGAATGCGTACGCGCTTCACAACTGGACGGCTGCGGCTCCGCGGGCTTGAGCTTGACCCGTCTTATCGACCACAGCCAAGATGAGATGTGGCGGTCGGCGAGCGGTGGACGCATCACCGGTGGAGAGCGGGAATGACACCAAGTCTTGATCACTGGCGCGGTGTATGCACTATCAGTCGCCATGCCGTAGCCTCAAGGCGTAGGCGCCCTCTCGATCTTAAAAGGGCACCTCCGAGGCGACCGGCGCATCTATATAAAGATGCCGCGTGATGGACTGATCAACGACGCTCGATCGAAGTGATCGCGTTGTCGCCAACGTGCATCAGCCAGCGCAACATACGCCTGTCGTACCGGGAACCTTGGCAGTTCGAGGGCTGGCAGTTCGAGGGCGGGTTGCTCCGACCAAAGAGCGTCTGACGGTCCAGATCCGGGCTCGATCCCGCCCGGCTGGGCGGCGCTTCCCTCGTCAGCCGATGACCTCGCCTCGTTCTGAACCAGGTGCACCGATGTCTCACGGGCCGATGACCAACAAGCGGACTGCCGCATCAGACCAGAGCTGTGACGCGACCGCCGGATCGCTACGGCCCCGACGATTGACTGGAAAGGCGCAGCATGATCAAGAGTTCGGCGGACGAGGTCGCTGGCATTCGGCCGACTCTGGCGGACCTTGCGGTGCTTATGAGAGACGCCTTCGAACGCGTCCGGTCATCGGGACGAACGGACTGGAACGTCATGACCGTGCCCGTCCTGAAGAACCGCCTGCTGCACATGACCGGTCGCCAGTTCTCAGAAATCTCCTACGGTGCGCACTCGATGTCCGAGCTGATCGGGCAGTTTCCCGAACTGCTCGAGATCGACACCTCGGTTAAGCCTCCGAAAGTGAGGCTTCGAGAAGGCGGCGGGCAGCCGGCCGAGGCGTTCCCTGCCAGGTACCAGATCCGGCGCGACCTCTGGAACGCGGTGGTCGACTTCGATCGCGGCGAGCCGTACCTGTGGACCGGAACAGTGGCGTTACCCGAGAGCGAGTGCGGTGAGGCGGAGCGCCTGAGCGAGCTCCCCACGTTGACGCGGGAGGCAGAAACCGCGTGGCGGGCCGACTTTGCGGCAAGCGTTGCCGACGGACTGGACGACAATGATCGCGACAAGGTCAACGTTTGGCTTGAACGGCAGTTGAGCACCAGGGCGCTGCCGACCGATGTCCAGGGCACCTGGAATGATCATCTAAGGGCACGTGTGCTCGACCGGCTCCGCCAATGGTTCCACGATCATGACATCGACGAGCCGGCGGACCTTCTGGTTGCCGCTTCGAAACCGGCTGACCGCCGGGACGGCCCCGGCCTCGACGAACTGCGCGCCTTCGTTATTCGTTGCGTCCAGAACATGAACTTCGAGGAGTTGTCGGAGTTGCGGTTACCTCCGCAGGCACTTCTGCGGACCGAGCGTCGGCCACATCCGTGGCGCGGTGACGCCGCGAAGTGACCGGCGCGATCAGGCGTTGCGAACGGGAACGAGGAGAGCCTCGCCGACGCCAACACCAACCCGAACCGCTGGCGTCGGGCGCCAGGCCCATGTCCGTCCCTATTGTCGCCATCGCCCGAAACTTCGGCCGACAGTCGCACACGCCTCTCTACTACAGCGTGTAAGAAGCGTTGCCGAGCCATTCGGTGTTACACCCGGCGGCCAGTCTCGTCACCAATCGCGAATACCAGGGGCAGAGACTGGCGCTCGGCCTCAAAGCCACTCGATCAGAGCCTAGCGTGAGCGCATGACGGGATCTTCGAGGCCCAGATCGGGTTCCGTGCCATCCGCATCGGTTCCGATCCGAGCCTGCTGGAATCCGACCCGGCGCAATGCCACGGCCGCCCCCGACAAGCTGGCGCAGCTGCGTGCCCTCGTTATCGGATGCGTGCAGAATATGACTTTTGAAGAACTGTCCGAGTTGCGGCTACCCTCTCAGGCGCTATTACGCGCAGCGAGCCTCGGCCACGTATATATCGATGATGACGACAATAGATGTTAACCGATAGATCGCGGATGGCGCGCGACCATCGCTGCGCGACAGTCATCATCGGCAGCCGCCGACCCTCTCCCTCGCGGCATCATCGACAGCGCCGTGTACCAACCCATGCGCGCCCCATCAGGGCAGCGGCCAAAACCGCAGGCCACCTGGAGGGGTCAAACACCCAAAGGAAGCCCGGGTAGACATTGTGGAAGAAATTCGGGAGAATTTCCCGAACACCGACGCGAGCCGTTCGGCTGGGCAGATAAACCGTCTTGCCCCTATTGTCGCCGCCGGCCCAAAACCAACTGATATTCGCACCACAGTCGCGCCGGAGGGCGCCAAAGAGCGATACACGACGACCAGGCGTTACACTCGCCGGCCAGTCCGATCACTAATTGCGAATACCATGAGCCGATGCTCATATTCGACGACCGCCGGTCGATGAACGCCTAATGTGTGCGCATGACGGGATCATCTTCGAGAGCAGCCTTGAGTTCCGTGCCACAGGCACCGGTTCCCGTCCAAGCCCGCAGAACTCCGGCCCGCTCCAATTCCGTGGTCGCCCCCACCGGCGATTCAGGACAGCCGAGCTCCCTCACGCCCCGATCTGCGCCCAGCACAGATATCGATGTGCCTCGAATCGCATCCAGGCCGGGAAGCGTTGTCAGATCCGGATGGGTGTTACCGAACAGGCCGCGGCGCGTGGCCCCCGGCGTCCATGTGTACCGGGTGCCAGAGCGACTCGACGATCGTGGCTGGCTGACCCCGATACTCGAACGGGTGCGGGAGTTCGACGACCGGTCCCGGACCGTCGCACTGATCCGGATCAGTGCCTGGGCACGCGATCAGCACCTCGGCGACAAACTCTCGACGGTTCACATGGCTCTGGCGATTCTGCTCGCCCTCCCGGACGGTGCTACCCACGTGAGCGTCGAGCCGCGCGGCGACCTCGTGTAGCTGGTACCCGGCTGATGACCTCGTCGGAGTCCTCGCCACCGGTGCAGCCGCGAACAGTACGCGGACGTTCACTCGCGTCCCACCGTCGATCGACCCGCCGGCCGCCACCTGCCCACCTCACCGCCGCCCGATGAGCGCGCAGGGAAGGGGACTCCGTACGATCAAGGTGTCGGGCGATGGGAACCTCACCGACGCCCTCCACTCGGCAGTGGCGGGTGACGCGGTCGGCTTCGCGGCACTGTGGCGGTCGCTTCAGCCCGACATTCTGCGATACCTGCGGGTGGTCGTCGGTCACGCCGCCGAAGACGTCGCGTCGGAGACGTGGTTGCAGGCGGCCCGCGATCTGAACCGCTTTGAGGGCGACTTCTCGGCGTTCCGCGTGTGGCTGTTCCGGATCGCGCGGCACCGCGGGATCGACGAACGACGTCGGGCGCTGCGGCGCAAGGAGGAGCCCGCGGATTTCTCCGGCGAGGAGATCGGGGACCCGCAGGTCCGGGACGTCGCACTGGAGGTGCTGGAGGATGCGGACACGGCATGGGCGCTCGCCGTGATCGCGTCGCTGCCGCCGGATCAGGCCGAGGCGGTGATGTTGCGTGTCGTGGCCGGGCTCAGCGTCGCCGCGACGGCCGAGGTGTTGGACAAGCAACCAGGCGCGGTACGGGTGGCCACCATGCGCGGCCTGCGGCGGTTGGCCGCCCACCCGCAGGTCCAGGAGCGCAACGGCAATGTGAAGCCCGACGGGCTGTCCGACACGTCGGCAAGTCCGGCCCGCTCGGACGGAGAGTACCGCGGATGAGATGGTGGCGCGCTGTTCGGCGGATGGTACGAACACGGCGAACTGATCGGATCGGCCCGACGCAAACGGAGCGTCTGATTGCCGGGCCCCATCCCGGCAGACAGTTCCAGGGATTGAACGCGCTGCTGAAAGCGGCCAGATCCCCCGCCTCGGCGAAGGAATTAGTCAATGAGTCAGCGGCCGTCGCCGGTTTCCTCGCGGTGTACGGCCATGCGGCACCGACCACCGCGACGACGACGAGACGGCATAAACCTGTACCAGTGTCCAGAGCGATCGTGACGAAGACGTTGGCGGTGACCATGGTGGTGACGGGCGGCGGTAGCGCTCTGGCCGCGAGAACCAACCACCTCCCCTCCAGCGCGCAGTGGGGCGCCCATCGCGTGCTCGCACCATTCGGCGTGCCGGCACCGAGCGTGTCGCGACCGCGTGGCAGCACCAGTCCGGGCGTCGGCGTCCGGCCCTCGCCCCCGCCGGCCCCGACCGCAAGCGTTGCGACCGTCGATCCGAATGGGCCGGAAGCGGTAGCGCTGTGTCGCAAGTGGACGTCCGCTGACAAGAACCCGCACGGCAAGCCGATGGACCCGGAGCTTGAGCGGGCCCTGTCCGTGCTCGCCGGTGGCGAGTCCCGAGTAACGACCTTCTGCGCCGACCTGCTCACCCGTCCATCGGATGGGAACCCGTCCTCGGGCAAGCCGGCGACGTCCCCGGCGACCACAGCGCCCGCGACACATCCGGGCAAGGCTAAAGGAAAGGCGAGCCCGGCCGGAATCACGAAGACGACGGGGAACGGGAAGGCGATCGGGCACGGAAAATCCCACGACGCCGGCCACCCCGACAAGTAGCGCTACCGACGTAGACGCTTGAGCGGGGCCGCCCCTGCGCAGGACGACCGGCGTGCTCAGGGGCTCGGGTGATTTTTGACGGCAAGGTCGGCGGCGTGCTGGACGAGCGCGATCCCCGAGGCCTGCGTCGGGTTGTGGTTGGACAGGACGACGATCAGCCAGTCGTGCCCGGGCTCGACGATCCGGCCGATGCTGTTGATGACCCAATCGCTCGGGGTGCTGCGGGTCATCCAGCCGTTCTTGACGTAGACGCCGGTCACCTGCGCGCCGGCCGCGTCTGGTATCCCCCACCGCTGGTCGCTCTCCACCTGACTCATCAGCCCGAGCAGATATGACCGCCTGGAGGAGTCGAGCGGCCCCGACGGATCGGCGATCAGCTCAAGCAGCCGGAGCTGGTCCGCCGCGGTGGTGGTGGTACGGCCCCACCACCCGTGCTGTCCCGGTGTGGTCCCGGTCAATCCGAACAAGGCGTTCGCCTTGGCCAGGCCGGAGGCCGCGCCGATCTGATTCCAGAGGGCAGTGGCCGCGTCGTTGTCGCTCTTGGTGATCATCTCGGTCGCCAGCCGCTGTTGCGACAGGGACAGTCGCGCACCGGACTGCTGATCCCGCAAGAGCAGAGTGGCCAGGATGTCGACCTTGACGATGCTCGCGGTCTCGAACGGAATGGTCTCCTGGTAGAGGATCTTCTCACCGGTGACTCGGTCTAGCAGGGCAAAGGAGGCGTGCGAACCGTACTGAGCCAGATAGGCGGCGACCTGCGCACGGACGGCCACGGCAGAGTCAACGGACGGGGACGGGGACGCCGACGGGGACGCCGACGGCGACCCAGGTGCGGACGCGGACGGCGCGGACGCGGACGGCGCGCTCGCGGCCACCATGTCCGACGCGTGCGAATGGTTCGCCGTCATCAGCACCGCGGTAGCGACAACGATCGGAGTGACGAACGCACCCGTCGTGGCGATACGTTGAGATCTGCGCGACATGGCTGGAACACTACAAACAGTAGGACGCGAATGTCCGAGCTTCACCGAAGAACGTCGGATTCCAGTCGTTGTCGCAGTGCTCGGCGTTCATGTCCCGGAGCCGGGGCCGCCGGGCAGAGGCCGGCACGGCACCGTCGGCGGCGCCAGGGCGACGCCACGGGTGGCGCGAATTTCGGCTCTGGCGTTTCCCGACATCGTTCGACAAGGATGGATGCCATTGCCGGAGCCGACCAACGGGGAGTGCGATGACATCCGTCATGGGAAACCACGCCGAAGAGCTGCCGTCGCTGCCGTTGCCCGACGAGCAGCGGTGCCCGTTCGCGCCGCCGCCGGAGTATGAGCGGCTGCGGGCCGATCATCCGGTCATCCGGGTGACCTGTCCGACCGGGGTGCGGGCGTGGTTGGTCAGCCGGTACGCCGACGTGCGGGAGGTGCTCGGCGACCCGCGCCGGTTCAGCAACCGGCCCGGGACCGCGGCCCACATTCTGCTGGGATTCAGCGGCGCCGAGCCGGTCGGCGAGGGCGAGTTTCCGCGCATGGACGGCGGCGAGCACCTGCGGTTTCGGCGGCACATGGCGCCGGAGATGTCCAACATGAAGCGGATCGGCCAGCTGCGCCCACTCGTGCAGGCCATCGTGGACCAGCGGCTCGACGCGGTGGCGGCGGTCGAACCGCCGGTCGATTTCTATGCCCAGTTTGCCCGGCCGGTGACGACCGCGGTGATCGCCGAGTTGCTCGGCGTGCCGGAAGGCGACCGGGGACTGTTCCAGAAGGCGGCCGAGGCGCTGTTCACGGGCGCGTTGACCGCCGCCGAGGTCGGCGAGGCGATGCGGCCGCTGTTCGAGTACCTGTACGCGACCGTGATGACACGCCGGGCGAACCCGGGCGAGGACGTCATCAGCCGCATGATCGTACGCAGCGACGGGACCGAACGGCCGTTCACCGACGCGGAACTGGTCAGGATGAGCGCCGCCATGCTCCTCGCCGGGTATGACACCACCGCCAGCATGATCAGTCACGGGCTGCTGGCACTGCTGGAGCACCCGCAGGAGCTCGATCGCCTGCGCGCCGACCCGGGGCTGGCCGCCACGGCGGCCGAGGAACTGGTCCGCTACCTCGGCGTCGGCGGCGGACTGCTGCGCGAGGTCACCGAGGACACCGAAATCGCCGGCCAGCCCGTCAAGGTCGGCGACTACGTGGTGGTCGCGATCCAGTCGGCCAACCGCGACTCCGCGCTGCACCCCGACGGCGACCATCTCGACGTCAGCCGCCCGGCCGGTGCGCACCTCGGATTCGGCCACGGCCCGCACCAGTGTGTCGGCCAGCAGCTGGCCCGGCTGGAGCTGACCACCGTCCTGGCCACGGTCGCCCGGCGCATCCCCTCGCTGCGCCTGGCCGTCCCGTTCGACGACATCCGCTTCAAGGTCGACACCGCGGTTCTCGGCCCGGTCGCTCTCCCGGTGACGTGGGACAAAGTCCTGCCGGCGGCGGAGGGCGGCGCCTGATGCGGATCGACATCCACGCGGAGCGCTGCATCGGTTCGGGCGTCTGCGCGCTGATCGCCCCGGAACTCTTCGACCAGCGCGACGACGACGGGGTGGTCGTGCTGCTCGACCCGGACCCGGCGCCGGAGCAGCAGGAGAATGCCTACGAGGCCGCCACCCGCTGCCCCGCCTCGGTCATCGAGATCCACGAGGAGGGCTGACAACGCCCGACCTCAGGCTCGCTCGACGCGACCGGACGTCCCCGCCGCGGTGATGTTCCACCGTGACCCGCAGGTGTAGACGCCTTCGAGCACGATCTCGCCCACCTCGTCGGGTACACGCGGGTCGATCTCGACCCGACCGTTGCGCGCGGCCAGCCCCACCATCGACTTCAGGAACAGCATGGGCGCCGCGCTGGCCCACGCCTGCGGGTTGCACGCGGTGGGGTACCGGACCGGAAAGCGGGTAGCTTCGCGTGGATGCCCGGAGAGGGTCTCGGGCAGCCGGTAACCGGAGTGTTCCGCGGCCTCGAACAGCGCCATGGTGATGCGGTTGGCTTCGTCGCGGTACCCGTACCGGGCCAGCCCCGCGGCGATGATGGAGTTGTCGTGCGGCCACACGGTACCGTGGTGGTAGCCGATCGGGTTGTACCCGACGTCCAATGTGGACATCGTGCGTACGCCCCAGCCGGAGAACAACTCCTCTGACATGAGCCGGTCGACAATCGGTTGAGCGCGTTCGGGCGGGACGATTCCCGACCAGAGCAGGTGCCCGATGTTGGAGGTCAGGGAGTCGATGTGGTGCTTGTCGCCGTCCAGTCCGATGGCGTAGTAGCCGCCGCGTCCGTCGATCCAGAAGTCGCGGTTGAACTGATCGCGCAGCGTGGCCGCCTGCTCCCGTAGCCGGGTGGCAAGTTCGGGATCGGCCAGCGGCCCGTCGGCGAGTTCGGCGACGCGCAGCTTCGCGTCGTACACGTAGCCCTGAGTCTCGCAGGTCGCGATGGGCAGCACGGGGATGCTGCCGTTGGCGTACTGGACGCCGTCCCAGGAGTCGCGCCAGCACTGGTTGCCCAGGCCGGCCGAGGACCGGGTCTGGTACTCGACGTATCCGTCACCGTCCCGGTCGCCGTACTCGTCGATCCAGTTCAGCGCGGCCATGGCCGGGTCGCGCAGGTCCCGTACCAGATCCTCGTCGCCGGTCCACCGCCAGTATTCCGACAGCAGGATCAGCCACAGCGGTGTCGAGTCGGCGCTGCCGTAGTACGGGTTGTGCGGCTTGTGCCCCAGCCTCGTCAGTTCACCGTCTCGGTACTCGTGCATGATTTTGCCGGGTTCTTCGTCCCTGAAGCCGTTGCATTCCTGGCCCTGCTTCTTCGCCAGGGTCAGCAGAGAGGCCCGGGCGAGGAACGGGCCGAATGACAGCGCCTGGTACGCGGTGATGATGGTGTCCCTGCCGAACAGGCTGAGAAACCACGGCAGGCCCGCGGCCGGCAGGCGAACCTCCTCATCGAACACGATGCCGGCCATCCGCAGCGCGATCATGTCCCGGCCGGTCGTCTCGACGATCCGGGTGATCAGTTGGGAGTCGCTGCGCAGGTGGACTATCTTCTTGCGCCAGATGCTGACCGGGTCGTCGGCGGGGGCTTCGAGGTTGCCGCCGAACGTGCGGGCCGGCGGCCTTGTCTCGCTCGGGCCGAACTCCAGCGGTACGTCAAGCTCGCACTCCCACTGTTCACCCGGTGCCAGCCGCAGCCGCCACACCAGGTCATCGCCGTCGATGAGGTCGGCCGGCGGTTGCGCGTCGACGGTCGTGTGCGCCTCGAAGTCGCCGCTGCGGTACCCGAACCGCAGGCGGCAGTCGTCCTCGGAGTGCTCCCGGACGATCTCCGAGGAGCGGTCCCGTACCCGGTCCTTGATCTCGAAGATGTCGGCGAAGTCGTTGCCGACCGACACGCGCAGCTCCAGGTCGAGCGGCTCGTTGAGGAACGACCGTAGCTCGATCCGTTCCCGCAGCGCGTCGCCCAGCAGCCGCTGCCGGTGGATGCCGACCGAGTACGGGTTCAGCCCGGCCAGCGGCGGGTTCGTCAGGTAGAACGCGGCCCAGTAGTGCTCGATGAGCTGGGCCTGCACGGCCAGGGGGCGTGCGCCGTTGATGGTCAGCAGCCACTTGTTCAGCAGCCGGGTGTCGGAGTGCACCAGGCCGCCGATGGTGCCGCCCTGAATATCGCCGATGCCGTCGGAGTACATGAACGTGCGACTTTCGAGGATGGCGACCGCGTCCGGACCGAGTTCGGGGGGCAGCTTGCGCCCTTCGGTGCTCGGCATGCTCTCGTCGATCGTCACTCCCGGCATGGGGTCGGCCGGGGTGGCGCGGCGCCCGGCACTGTTCTGCCCGGCCATCTCACCACTCCCCTCCCGACGCTGCGCACGATTCGGTGCTGCCCCGAGAGAGGAGTACCCCACTTCATTCCGCATAGGCGACCTCCGCGGCGCTGCGTTACCCGAAGCCCCGGCGCTCCCAGCGGGGATTCCGCCCTTCGCGAGCACCACTGCGCTGTTTCGGACCGTCCGCGCGCCTTCGCGGCCTTATCTCGACTGCCGGATTCTCTCCTACCCGCTGTGGTCGAGGCCGAGGGCGACAAGCAGCTCGTTACGAGACGACGTCGGCGTTCCACTCGCGCTTGGTCGCCTGCCAGACATCCTCGTCCGCGCCGAGCCTCCAG
Organism: Rugosimonospora africana; assembly: GCF_016862975.1. Taxonomy (GTDB): domain Bacteria; phylum Actinomycetota; class Actinomycetes; order Mycobacteriales; family Micromonosporaceae; genus Rugosimonospora; species Rugosimonospora africana. The sequence goes on along the minus strand of NZ_BONZ01000048.1, from coordinate 1,222 downwards.
TACCCACTGATCGACAGCGCGCTGGGCGGCAGTCCGCGATCGATGCGCAGGTACCGTCGCAGCGCCCGCACGAAGTGCGCCTCGCCGTGGACGAAGACCCGCACCTCGCCCTCGCCGAACTCGGCCGCCGTCACCGCCTCGACCAGGGCCTCACCGACCCTGCGCGTACCGCGATGCAGCCAGACGATCGCCACCTCGGCCGCCGAGTCGATCGCGATCTCCTCCTCGGGTCCGCTCACCTCGACGAACGCCCTGACCCGCGCGCCCGAGGGCATCGCCTCGATCGCCGCGGCCATGGCCGGCAGCGCGCTCTCGTCACCGGCGAGCAGGTGCCAGTCGGCCACCGGGTCCGGCGCGTACGCCCCACCGGGCCCGGTGAAGATCAGCTCGTCACCGGGCTTGGCCCCCGCCGCCCACGGGCCGGCCAAGCCGACGTCGCCGTGGTACACGAAGTCGATCGTCAGCTCCCGGGCCACCGGGTCCCACCTGCGTACCGTGTAGGTCCGCGACCGCGGCCACCGCTCGCGCGGCTCATTGGCGCGGATGGCCGCGATGTCGGCGGGGTCGTCGTAGGTCACCCCGGGCGGCGGGAAATGGATCTTGACGTAGTGGTCCGTGAACGCCCCGGCCTCGAACTCCTGCAGCCCGTCGCCGCCCAGTACTACCCGAACCATGTGCGGCGTGAGCCACTCCGTGCCGAGGACCCGTCCCCGATGCGCCACGATCGATCTCCCCGATGAATTCCGTGCCGTCAATGCAGACGCGGCTGCCGCCGACAGGAATGCGTCGTTTCGGCCGAGGTACCGATCGAGACCCGCACTCCATCTCCGGCCTACGGCCGGGCGACCACCCCGCGTGCCCCACAGTACCCACTGGGTTCCGCTACCCGATCATCGAGCGTCGACCCGAAGCGCCGCTTTGCCCGTTCTCATCCTAGATGGACTCATATTTCCTACTATGTAGCCTGTGAGTCCTCTTCGGGTTCTTGTACGCAGCGGGCGTTTCCGCCGGGCGGTCGCGGCCTCCGCCGCGTTGCTGATCGCCGGCTGGCTGCCGCTGGTCGACTCGGCGCCCGCCAGCGCCCAGTCCGGCCGCGCGCCGGTCACCGAAATCTTCACCGGCGCGCCGCCGCCGTCCACCACCGTGAGCGTCGCCTCGCTCGCCCTGCTGAAGACCGCGACTCCGTCGGTGGTCACCACAGCCGGGCAGAACGTCGACTACT
>NZ_BONZ01000047.1 GCF_016862975.1 Rugosimonospora africana | reverse complement strand
CCGCCGACACCGAATTCTCCGGCACCGGCACGCCACCGCTCATCGCCTGCCCGACCACCACCCTCGTTCCCCAGGACTCGACCACCTGCACCGGCAGGTACACCGTCACTCAGGCCGACATCGACGCCGGCGGCATTGTCAACACCGGCGTCGCCACCGGCACACCCCCGACCGGCCCCGCGGTCGGGTCGGAGCCGTCCACCGCCACCGTCACGGCCAGGGGCGGCGAGCTGCCAGTCACCGGTACCAGCCCGGCCGCCTCGCTCACCAGGGCCGGTGCGCTCGTCACTGTCGGAGCGCTGCTGCTGACCTGCGTCCGCCGCACCGGGCGCCGCACCCGCTGAGCCTCCACGGGACGCTCACTGCCCGGTCATTCCGTCCACCGATTCGCGAATGAGGTCGGCGTGCCCGTTGTGCCGCGCGTATTCGTCGATGACTGTGACGAGGATGCAGCGCAGGTTCGGTGGCTGGCCGTCGGGCCAGGTGCGCCGGGCCCGTTGTCCCAGGTCGCCATCGGTCAGCGCCTGCGCCACCAGGGTGCGGGATCGTTCGGCGGCATCCCGCCAGAGCGCGAAGAGCTGCTCGGGCGAGTCGTGGGCGGCCGATCGCCAGTCCCAGTCCGGGTCGGCCTTCCAGTCCACGGTGTTCCACGGAACGGCCGTGTCCCGCGCGTGCAGGGCGTAGGAGAACCAGTAGTCCTCGACGCGGGCCAAGTGCTTGAGCATCCCGGCGAGGGTCATCGGGGACGGACCCAGAGTTGTCCTCAGGCTGGCCGCGCCCAGCCCGGAACATTTCCACGCCAGGGTCGCCCGCTCGTACTCCAGGAAGCCCAACAGCATGCCGGCCTCATCGGCCGCGACGGGCGGTTGGGGCCGGCCCTGCTCATCCAGTTCGGTCATGAGCGGCGAGTCTAGGATCGACCGATCACTGGCACCATGAGGTTAAGCCGACGCTGAAAAGGTTGTGCCGTGGGGTCACCGGCCTCCTGCTGTCCATAATGGACCGACTCGCTCCGTCAGTCCCCCTGGATCGGCAACGGCCGCGGGTCCGACCCGGCGAGCAGAGAACGGCCGAGCGGCGTGAGCTCATGCACGACCGAGGACCCATTGCGAACCGTGGTGACAAGACCGGACCTCCGGAGCACGCTGGCGTGTTGGCTCGCCCCGGCTTTCGAGATGCCGACCCGGCGGGCAAGGGCACTCGTCGTACAGCCGCCGGCGATAGCCGCAAGGGCAGCCGCGCGCGTCCGGCCCATCAACTCGGCCAGCGGCCCGTCACCGCCGCCTCCGCTCGCCGTCGCCTCGGTGTCCGCCGTGAAGATCGTCGCGGCGTCGGCGGGGCACGGTACCGCCGGATAGAACAGCACCGCCGGCGCGCTCGGATCGCCGGCATTCCAGAACGGCCCCTCCACGGTGCTCAGGAAGACTGTGGCAACCAGCTCGATGCCCCGGCCGTTCAGGTGCACGTCCGCCGGGGGGCCGGGATGCGACGGCAGTTCGAGCGCGGGGCTGTGCCAGCGTACGGTCGGGTGTAGCGAACGGAAGAGCGCCTCGATGCCGTTCGCCGCGGTGAGCTGCGTGCGCGCGGCGACCTCAAGGGCGAGCTGGCGCCGGATGTGCCCCCAGTAGGGCGCCACGACCGCGTCGTGGCACGCCTCGATCAATGGGGCGAGGATGCGCCCGGGTGCGACGTCGGCAGCGACCGTGTTGACCCAGGCGGAGGGCCATCGTTTCGCGTCGAGCCTGCGTCGCTCGCGCCAGCGCACCGTGGCCTCGATCTCGGTCCCCAACCGGTGGCGGCTCATCGCGGCCACCGACTCGAGACCCTCGGCCGCGGTGGACGCCCTGCCGAGGAGAGTGAAGATGTCGAACGCCGACTCTGGCCCCAACACCTCGCTCAGCGGCGCCGCCCAGTGGGGCTGGCCGCGGATGACCCGTCGCCGCCACAGCTCCGGTACGGCGCCGAACCCTCCCGTCCGCAGCGCACGGAAGCCGAACATCGCCTCGACAAGCGGACCGTACGTCGGGGCCACCCGGACCCTGACGAGATCCTCCGGCGTGAAGTGGATACGTAGCACGTCATCCGGCCTGGACTACCGCGATCGCGTCGATCGAGATGAGCAGGCCCCGTGGGAGTCGTACGTTGGCGGGGGCGGACCGGGCCGGTGGCGGGTCGGGCATGTGGCTGGCGTAGATCTCGTTGATGGTCGCGAAATCATCCACATCGCTGTAGAAGATGGTGGTCTTGACCAGCGTTGCCATCGACGCACCGGCGGCGGTGAGAACCGCGTCCAGGTTGCGCAGGGCCAGCCGTGTCTGCGCCTCGATCCCGTGCGGGATCTCTCCAGTGGCGGGGTCGATCCCGGCGGTGCCGGAGCAGAAGACGAAGCCACCGGCGACGATCGCCTGGCTGTACGGGCCGAGTGCGGGCGGTGCCTGCCCGGTCACGACCGCTTGTCGATCCATGGGGTACCTCGCTTCAGATCGGTTGGCGGTGCGGGTGGTGGCGTGATTGTGCGCGTCGAGGAGCCGGTCGCGCCGGCAGCCATCCGACACCCGGATGCCCGGATGCCCGGCTTCGAGGCTAGGGAGCGCCGGGCGGCACGTCGCCGAGGGCGATCAGCATGGTACGCAGCAGTTTCGCGACATGCTCCTGTTCGCTCGGGCTGAGCGAGGCGATCAGCCGGGCCTCGTTGGCGACGTGATCGCTCATCGCCTGGTCGACGAGGTCGCGGCCCTGGTCGGTCAGGCTGATCAGCACGCTGCGCCGGTTCGCGGGGTCGGTCTCGCGGGTGACCAGGGAGCGCGCCACCAGGCGGTCGATCCGGTTCGTGATGGCTCCCGAGGTGATCATCGAGGTGCTCGCCAGATCGCCCGCGGTCAGCCGGTACGGCGCTCCGGAGCGCAGCAGCGTGGCGAGGATGTCGAACTCCCAGAGCTGCAGCCCGCGCGCCGCGAAGTGCTCGCTCAGCCCGCGTTCCAGCAGCCGGGACGCCCGCTGGATGCGGCCGACGACACCCATCGGACTGGGGTCGAGGTCCGGCCGCTCCGCCTGCCACTGGTCCAGCACCCGATCCACGCTGTCGACCATCTCGCTCCTCAAAGCTGAAATGTTTGACATCAAAATAACAGACGTGGTCTTATGTTCAACGTCGAACAGTTCAACATTGAGAGGTAGAGGTGCTTGACACCCGTACCCGCCCAGCCGCCGCAACCCCCGCCCGGAGGCCAGCCGGTCACTGGGCGACCACCGGCCTCACCGCGCTCGCGCCGGTGACCTGGGGCACCACCTACCTGGTCACCACGCAGTGGCTGCCGCCGGACCGGCCGATGCTGTCCGGCGTGCTTCGCGCGCTTCCTGCCGGCCTGATCGCGCTGGCGATCGGCAGGCGACTCCCGCACGGCGTCTGGTGGTGGCGCGCGGTCGTGCTGGGGACGCTCAACATCGGGGCGTTCTTCGTGCTCCTGTTCATCGCGGCCTACCGGCTGCCCGGGGGCGTCGCCGCCACGCTGTCCGCGGCACAGCCGCTGATCGTCGCGGGCCTGGCCCTGCCGCTACTCAGGGAGAGCCCGAGCTGGTGGCGACTCGGCTGGGGCGTGGTGGGGGTGGTCGGGGTGGCGCTGATGGTCCTGCGCGGGCGGCTGAGCGTCGATCTCGCCGGGGTGCTGGCGGGCCTGGCCGGGACCACGGTGATGGCAGCCGGGACCGTACTGGCCAAGCGGTGGGGGCGCCCACCCGGAGTAGGCGCGGTGGCCTTTGCCGGCTGGCAACTCACCGCGGGCGGCCTGCTGATCGTCCCGGTCGCGCTCGCGGTCGAGGGCGCACCGCCGGGGCTGGACGCACCCGCGATTCTGGGTTACGCGTGGCTCTCACTGGTCGGCACGGGCCTGGCGTACACGCTGTGGTTCACCGGCCTGGCACGCCTGCCGGTCACCGCCATGTCGTTCCTTCCGCTGCTGTCGCCCGTCGTCGCCACCGTCCTGGGCTGGGCACTGCTCGGTCAGTCCCTCACCGCCAGCCAACTGCTCGGATTCGGCCTCGCCCTGATCGCCATCGCCACCGCGCAACTGAGCCCCGGCCGAAAAGCCAGTCGAATCGAGAGAAAGAGTTGACATCCATGCGCATCGCAGTCTTCGGAGCCGCGGGAAACACCGGAAGCCGGATCGTCGCTGAGGCGCTGAGCCGCGGCCACCAGGTCACCGCGGTCGTACGGGATCCCGCACGGTTGCCGGAGCTACCCGCGTCCGTGCGCCCGCACATCGGTGACGCCTGCGACGTCGGGGACGTGACGGCGGTGAGCGCGGGCCAGGACGTCGTGGTCGCCGCCACCCGCCCACCGGCCGGGTACAAGAGCGAGCTTGTCGCCGTCGCCAAGTCGTTGCTCGCGGGGCTCTCCGGCACCCGGGTACGGCTGCTGGTCGTCGGCGGTGCGGGCAGCCTCACCGTACCCGGCTCGGGCGGCACGCTCGTGGTCGACGACCCACGGTACGTTCCGCCGGAGTGGCGGGCGATAGCCCTCGCCTGTTGCGACCAGTTCGCGGTATTCCGCGGCAACACGGACGTGGACTGGGCATATCTCAGCCCGCCCGCGATCCTGGAACCCGGGCAGCGCACCGGTCGCTACCGGTCGGGCACCGATGAGTTGCTGACGGATCCCGACGGCGACTCGACGATGTCCACGGAGGATCTGGCCGTGGCGCTGGTGGACGAGGCCGAGACGCCTCGCCATCGCCGTACCCGATTCACCGTGGCACGCCGGTAAGCGGCTGACAGAAGCGCCGGGCGGGACCGTCCGTGCTCCCCGCCCGGCGTGGTTCAGTTGTCCGGCGCTCGCTCAGTTCTTGCAGGTCCAGGAGACCTTGCCGCTGATGCCGGGCGAGACCTGCCCGTTGCCGTCGGAGAAGGCGAGCCGGGTGAACGTGAAGGTGCCGCCGCCCTTGCCGTCGACCTCGACCTTCCCGCTGGAAGTGTCCGGCTGGTCCGCGTAGGCCCGCTGGTCCACCTCGATGTCGGTGCCGCCTCCCGGGCCGGCCATGCCATCGAGGTCGTACGTTCCCGGACCCTTGTAGTCCTCGACCAGCGCGTTGATGAGGACATGCTTGCCACCGATGTCGCCGTTGAGGAACGTCGGCAGGACATAGTGGATCTTCCCGTCCTCCGAGGCGTCGCCCTTGGCGTAGGCCGCGCAGGACTGCGGGCTCTGGCCGTTGTCTGTCGGGGCGGTAGACGTCGTGTCTCCCTTGAGCGCGGTCTCACCGCTCACGTCGAAGGTGACGGTGAGCGTCGGCCCCAGGCCGGAGCCCGCGTCGCCACCGTCGCCCGCGTCCACAGCGGCGGCATTGCCACCACTTGCCCCCGTGTTGCTGTCGCTGTTGCTGCCACAGGCGGTCATCGCCATCATGACGGCCGTCATTCCTGCCAGCGCCGCCACGCTGACCAACCGCAGTCGCGCTGTCCGTGCCACCGCTCTACTCCCCCTGCCGCTGGCCGGCGCTGCTGCTGGCCATCTATTGGTTAGCCTGCTTCGGCACGCCAAAGAAATGCTTAAGCCGGAGACGTGATGCGCTTTCAGGTACTTGGTCCGCTTACGGTGTCCGATGCGGACGGACCTGTCGCGGTGACCGCGCCGAAGCAGCGCACACTACTCGCCGCGTTGCTGGTCGCGCGCAATCATCCGGTCTCCGCCGGCCGACTGGTCAACGAGCTGTGGCCGGAACAGGCGCCGTCGACCGCGACCGCCGCACTTCAGGTGTACGTCTCCGGTTTGCGCAAGGTTATCGGCGACCGCGTCCGTACGACACCGGCCGGCTACGTCCTGGACATCGCGACCGATGACGTCGACGCGCACCGGTTCGAGGACATGCTCGGCGGTCCGGCGCGCTCCGCGGCAACGCTCGCGCAGGCGCTCGATCTGTGGCATGGACCGCCCTTCGACGGTGTCGTCACCGGGCCGGACATCGCCGCCGCCGCGGTCCGGCTGAACGAGCTGCGGCGCTCGGCCCGGCAGGAACTCGCCGGCCTGGCCCTCGCCGATGGCCGCCACGCCGAGATCCTGGCCGACCTCGCCGGTTGGGTGGCGGAGCAGCCCACCGCCGAAGGTCTGGTCGGGCACCTGATGCTGGCGCTGCACCGGGCCGGGCGGAGCGCGGAAGCCATGGCCGCGTTCGCGACGCTGCGCGACGTGCTCGCCGAGAGGTTCGACACCGTACCGGGCGACGAGGTGACCCGCCTGGCCGAAGCCATCCGCCGGCGCGACCCTACGCTCGCGCAGCCGCTCAAGCTGCCGGCCGCGCGGACCCGCTTCATCGGACGACGGTCCGAACTGGACCGGTGCGCCGCGCTGCTCGGCGACTCCCGGCTGCTGACCATCGTCGGCCCCGGCGGTAGCGGGAAGACGCGGCTGTCCTACGAGCTGGCGCGCGAGCTTGCCGCGGACCACCCGGACGGGATCCAGGTGGTCGAGCTGGCCGGCTACCCCACGGCATCCGCGGGAGATGTCGAGGCTCTGGCGGCGCGGGTCGCGGCCAGCGTGGGCGGGCGGGAACTTCCGGGAGAGACCGTCGCGGCGAGTCTCGCGAGGCATCTCGGCGCCCGCCGGGTGCTGCTGGTACTCGACAACTGCGAGCACGTACGGGCGGCGGTAGCCGCGGTGGTGCACGAGCTGCTCGCCGCCTGCCCCGCCGTGCGGGTGCTGGCTACCAGCCGGGAGCCGTTGGGGCTGCCCTCGGAGGACGTCTTTGTCCTCGGTGGACTGTCCCTACCGGACACCGACGCCCCGCGGTCCCGGTCGGTCGGCTCCGACGCCGTACGGCTGTTCGGCGACCGGGCCGCCGCCGCGCGCGGAGGCCGGCGACTGCAGCCGGACGAGGAGCCGTACGCCGTCGAGCTCTGCCGGCGCCTGGGTGGGCTGCCGCTGGCACTGGAGCTGGCGGCGCCCCGGTTGCGGACGCTGTCGTTGCGCGAGCTGGTGGCACGGCTCGACCGCGGCCTGGACCTGCTGTCCGGATCGTCGCCGGTGGACCGCCACCAGACCATGCGCACGGCCATCGACTGGGGACACGATCTGCTCGAACCCGAGCAACAGGTGCTGTTCCGGCGGCTGAGCGTGTTCGCCGGCGGGTTCGATCTGGCCGCGGCCGAGCAAGTCGGCGCCGACCCGGCCGGACCACCGCCGCGCTCCCCGGACGAGGTGCTCGACGTGCTGAGCCGCCTGGTCGAACGGTCCATGGTGGACAGACTCGACGCGGCCGGCGGCGGCAGCCGGTACCGTCTCCTCGAGACGACCCGCGAGTACGCCGCCGAACGGCTGGCGACCGACGGCGCCGCCACCGAGGAACGCGAGGCGGGCGTCCGACACAGCCGGGTGTACCAGGAGCTCGTCGCCGCCGCTCCCCCGACCGACGGGCCGGCCCACGCGCAGTGGCTCGCGAGCATCAGCGCCGAACACGACAACATCCGGGCCGCGCTGGAACGTAGCCTCTCCGGCGGTGACCCCGAGACCGGGTTGGCCATCGCCACCTCGATGTGGTGGTACTGGTGGGTGACCGGCCAGATGCTCGATGGCCGTACCTGGCTGCGCCGTGCCCTCAAGGCGACCGAGTACGAGGTGAGCCAGCGCCGCGGACAGGCCCTGCGAGCCGCGGCGTCACTGGCTCGCAACAGTGGTGACCTGGCGGAGGCGCGGCGGCTCGGCACCCAGGCACTCGACACGTTCCGCGAGCTGGACAACCGTGCCGGCATCATCTCCAGTCTCAACAACCTCTCCATCACGGCACAGGGCCAGCACGACTACGAAGCCTCGCTCGAATACGGGTACGAGGGCCTGCGACTTGCCGAAGACAGCGGGAACGACCGGGCCGTCGCGGCTGCGTTGAACAACACCGCGGGTACGTTGCGCTGCCTCGACCGGCTCGACGAGGCCGGCGACATGTTCGCCCGCGCACTGGCCGGCTTCGAAAAGATCGCCGACCGGCGAGGCGAGGCGGCCGCCCGCTTCAATCTGGCCACAGTGGACAGACGGATGGGCCGGTTGGACGATGCCCGGCAGCGCTACCTGCACGCGCTGGCGATCTACACCGAGCTGGACATCGCGGAGGGGCAGCTCGACGCGATCGAGGGGCTGGCCCACTTGCACGCCCTGCAGGGCCGGCCGGCGGAGGCGCTGCGGTTGCTGGTGGTGTCGGACCGGGAGCGTTCCCGGCTCGGCGCCCCACTGTTCACGCCGGACGAGCTCGCCGACCGCAACCGGGCCGAGAAGCTGGCCCGCGCGGCGCTTTCCCGCGAGGAGATGACCGCCGCACTGCGCGCCGCGTCGACCAGCACACTCGCCGACCTGGTGGCCAGCTACCGGATCCCCGCGTAGCGGCGGTCAATCGGTGAGGCGGGCGGCGCGGGTGTGAAGGTAGCGCCGTTGCGGGATGCTGTTCGTGCGGTCGGCGGCGGCCTCGTATGCCTCTCGGGCCGCGACCCGATCACCGATCATTTCCAGCAGATGCCCCCGCACAGCGAACAGGCGGTGGTCGGTGTTGAGACGGTCGTCGGTGGCCAACCCGCGCAGCAGCGCCAGCCCCGCTTCGGGGCCGTCGGCCATCGCCACCGCGACCGCGTGGTTGAGGGCCACCATGGGGTTGTCGGAGATCCGCAGCAGCAGTTCGTACAAGGCCGTGATCTGCGGCCAGTCGGTCTGGTCCGCGGTCTTCGCCTCGTCGTGCAGCGCCGCGATGGCCGCCTGAAGCTGGTAGGGGCCGGTCGGACCCCTGGGCAGCGCCTGTTCGACCAGCGCGATGCCCTCGGCGATGTGGGCGGCGTGCCAACGGTTTCGGTCCTGGTCGGCCATCGGGACCAGCAAACCGTCCGTTCCGATTCGGGCCGGGCGCCTGGCATCGGTGAGCAGCATCAGCGCCAGTAGGCCGGTCACCTCGCTGTCCTCGGGTAGTAGCGCGTGCAGCAGCCTGGCCAGGCGGATGGCCTCGGTGGACAGCTCGACCCGGTACAACTGCGCTCCGGTTGTGCTGGCGTAGCCTTCGTTGAAGATCAGGTACAGCACGTGCAGGACGGCATTGAGACGATCGGCGCGTTCGTCTGCCCCGGGTAGGCGGAACGGGATGCCGCTGGCTTTGATCCGTTGCTTGGCGCGGCTGATCCGGCGGGTCATGGTCGCCTCGGGCACCAGGAACGCCCGCGCCACCTCGGCCGTGGTGAGACCGCCGACCGCGCGCAGGGTGAGCGCGATCTGCGACGCCGCGGACAGCGCCGGATGACAGCACAGGAACAGCAGGATCAGGGTGTCGTCGCCGGCCTCCGGGCGGTCGGCCGCTGGGGCGAGCCGGTCCTCGGGCAGGGTCCAGGAGGTGACCGTGTTCTCCCTGCGCTGCCTGGCCTGTTCGTTGCGCAGCAGGTCGGTCAGCCGTCGGGACGCGACCGTGATCAGCCACCCGCGCGGGTTGGCCGGCAGGCCCTCGGCCGGCCACTGACGGGCCGCCGCGAGCAGCGCCTCCTGGGCGGCGTCCTCGGCGAGGTCGAAGTGGCCGTAGCGGCGTGTGATCGCGCCGAGAACCTGCGGCGCGAGTTCGCGCAGCAGGTTCTCGGCTCTGGTCTGCGGTCCGGTCACGGTTCCAGGTCGGTGCGGGACTCCACGATCGGCCGCACGTCCGCGTATGCGGTGCGGGCGGCGAACTCCGGTGCGGGTCCGTTGCCCAGCCGCGCGGCGATCTCGGTGGCACGGTCGAAGCTGTCGCATTCCACGATCCAGTAGCCGGCCAGTACCTCCTGAGTCTCGGCGTACGGCCCATCGGTGACCACGGGCCCGCCGTCCGCGGCGGACCCGCCGACCCGCCGGGTGTGCACCGGTGCGTCCAGACCCCTGGTTTCCACCAGTTCGCCGGATTCGACCAGTTCCTGGTTGAACTTGGTCATGAACTCGCCCAGCGCGGCGAAGTCCTCCGGCGTCCAGGCCGGCTTGCCGGTGGCCTTGCCCACCATGCCGTCGTAGTCCTGCTGCGAGGCGTACGCCATGATCATGTATTTCATCGTGGTCTCCCTGTGCTCTGTGGGCGCCGCGATGAGCGCCCTGTCACCGGAGACGTCGAAGCCCACCGGCGCGGACCGGACACGCCCCGAGCCTACGATTCGGCGTCGGGCGCCGTCTGCCGGTCAGCGGGCCGAGGACTTCCGGGTGCCTGTTACAGCGATAGGCCGGTCACCCAGAGGAGCGCCTGGTCACCGCCGACGATGTACAGGTCGCTCCCGCCGCTCGTCACCGCCACGCCCAGGGGCTCGGTCAGTTGGGCGGAAGTGGCCGGACCGAGGCGTGACTTGGTGCCGAACACTCCGGTACCGGCGACGGTGGTGATGGTGCCGCCGGTTGTCACGGCCCGTACGCGGTGGTTGAGGGTGTCGGCGATGTAGAGGTTGCCGGCGCCATCGATGGCGACCCCTTGCGGGGTGTGCAGTGCGGCCGCGTTCGCGGGGCCGCCGTCGCCGTTGTATCCGGCTGTACCGGTGCCGGCGACGGTGGTGATCGTGCCGTCGGGGCTGATCACTCGTACGCGGTTGTTGTAGGTGTCGGCGATGTAGACCTGACCGGAGGGGCCCACCGCGACCGAGCCGGGGTGGTCGAGGTGCGCCGCGGTGGCGGGGCCGCCGTCGCCCGAGTACCCGGCCGTGCCGGTACCGGCGATGACGCGCAGCTGCCCATTGCGGGCGTTGACCCGGCAGATCCGGTTGTTGTAGGTGTCGGCGATGTAGACGGTGCCGTCGGCGGCGACGGCGACGCCGGTGGGGTGATCGAGCAGCGCGCCGCGGCCCGCGCTGACGTCATTGCCGTGTCCCGCGGCGCCGGTCCCGGCGATGGTGTCGATGCGGCCCGAAGGGTCGACGCGCCGGACGCGGTTGTTGTAGGTGTCGGCGATGTAGACCGACCCGTCTCGCCCGACGGCGACCCCACCCGGGAAGTTCAGCTGGGCGTCCTTCGCGTGGCTGCGGTCGCCGGAGTACCCGGGGGTGTTGAACGCGCCCGCGACCGGGTACGACAGTCCCGTGACGGCCGACTGATCGATCGCGAGGTTCCACAACGTGACGTCGACGCCGGTCTCCGCCACCGGGGTGCGCACCTGGAACTCCGTCAGGTTGCCGCCGGCCACGGCCGCGGTGGTGGTCACCGACAGCGTCTGCGGAGTGTCCGACAGGGTCACGGTCGAGCTGTCGAAGTCCTTGACACCGTTGTTCTGATTGAGGAACACGGTGCCCTTCCCCCTGAGCGTGGCGGTGGCGTGAAGGGTCGCGCCCGGGAGCGCGGCCGCCACCGTATAGATCCACGCATTCGCGGGCACCGTCGGGCTCTGCCAGCGCACGGCCTCCTGGCCGTCGACGGTTGTCGCGGTGAGTGTCTGCAGCGGCGTGTTGATGGTGGAGATCACCTTCCACCACAGCACGTGCGGGGATGCCGTCAGCGCGGAGGGAAGGTCGCGCTGCCGCCATTTGGACGGCGCGTCGATGCGCCCGACGACTTGCGCATGGGTCGCGGCCACGTAGATGTCGCCGTCCGGACCGACGGCGACGCCCTGGTTGCGTCCGCCCGCGATCGACCCGGTGTTGAGGTTCAGGTTCGCCGCTGGCCCGGTGAAGCTGGTCTGGTTTCTTCCGCAACCGGCGATGACTGAAAGCTGTCCCGTGCTCATTGTGCTCTCCAGATCTTCGTGGTCATGCCGGTTCAGTTCGCTGCCCGCACCCGGTTCAGGGGCGCGGGGCTGATGGTGGGGTGTGCGCGCAGGTAGCTGATGAACGCCTCGCGATCGCGGCTGCCTCGGACCACCGGCTTGCTGTAGACGGTGAACCCGGTCGTCTGATCGGCGCCGAGCAGGGTGTAGGTGAGTGCCGCCAGCCGGTAGGTCGCGTTCAGGTCGATCGGTTTGCCGTCGATGAGCAGCTTGGTCGGGTCGATCCGCTGCCCGACCGGCGCGCTGGTGTCGACGGTGTAGCTGACGTTGTGAGACACGGTCAGTGGCGTGAGGGTGACCGCGCCACCTGACTGCTGGTGCCACTGCTGCTCGAGGCCGGCGTGGATGGCCGCCCCGGTCATGCCGACGATGAGCACCGGATCGCCGTAGCCGAAGTTGTTCCACGCCTCGCCGAACAGGAGCCGCCCGTCAGCGTCACCGGGAACGGGTCCCGCCGCATAGGGCAGTGGATTGTTCATCGCGCCCTGGCCGAGAGGCGCCGCCGCGAAGACCGCAAGGTCGACGTCTCCGTGCTGCTGGGCATCCCAGTAGATGGCGTCCGCGATGAGATTGCCCATCGTGCTTTCGCCGAAGTCGTTGCCGATCATCTTGAAGTCGCCGGTTTGGCGGGACACGGGGGTGGAGAACCGCTTGACGGCCTGGCCGGTCCAGTAGTTGGCGATGGCCTGCACCTGCGGATCCGGCGGTACGTCGTGGCTGTTCGGGTGGTTGGTCGAGGTCGTCAGCGAGCGGATGACCTCGCCGGTACGCGGGTCGAGCTTGAGGTTGATCTCGTTGATGAGCTGGCCGTAGCAGCCGGCCTCGACGACGGGCCGCAGGTCGCCGTTGGGGTCGGGCACCATCGCGTTGAACGGCTCGTGCCAGTGGCCGGTCACGATCGCGGAGACGTCCGCCGAGATCAGCGGCGCGATCTGGAAGCACACGCCGCTGGGGTTGGTCGCGGTGTCGTATGCCTTCCCCGCGACACCGCCCTCGTGCATGACGACGACAATCGCGTTGACCCCCTTGGCCTTCAGCTTCGCGGCCCAGGTGTTGATCGCCGTGACGTCGTCGAGCTGGCTCAGCGCCGGCTGGTAGGAGGTCGACCCGTCGGTCGTACCCGCCAGAGTCATGTGAATGAAAGCGATCGGCAGTTTCCGCCCCCGCCCCGCGTTCACGTACTCGATGTTGTAGGGCGGCACGATCGTGTAGCCGGAGTCGGTGTAGACGACGTTGGACGTGTAGAACCCGAAGTTGGCCCCGCGGAAGCGGTGTCCGGTGCTGTCGATGAAGGAGTCGTCCCGGCCAGCGACCGGCAGAGGGTCGCCCTTCAGCATGTGATCGATCAGGAACTCCGGGAACTGCTGATCGAGTTCGTGGTTGCCGACGGTGCTGAAGTTCAGCCCCATCGCGTTGAGCACCTCGATGGTGGGCTCGTTCGCCAGCGCGTCGGCCTCGAACGCCCAGCCCGAGAAGTTGTCGCCCGCCGAGAAGAAGAGCGAGTTGGCCTTGCCCGCTCGCAGTCTCTTCAGGTGCGCCGCCAGATACCCGGCCCCACCGACAAGCGTCTGGACGCCGGCCGCGTTCTGGACCAGGTTGTAGCCGCCGACTTCGGTGGGCTGCAAGTACCCGTGCAGGTCGGTGATGCTCAACAGCTGCACGTCCACATACGCCTTCGGGTCCACCTCGACGGCGTTCTCCGAGGCGTATGCGGTGCTGCCGGGAATCGCCGACTCGCCTACTCCCGCGACCACCAACCCGGCCGCGACGCCACCGATGAATCCGCGTCGGCTGAGTCCGTTCCAACTACCCATGTGTCACCATCCACCTCGGCACCGACCTTGATCATTGTGGCGCGCTGACCGATGCTCGCGGCGGGCGGTGAACGCACGACGACACCAGCCTGGACGAGCAAACAACAAAGGAGGGCGGCGCGGGAGTTCGTGGCGGACCTACGATGCGATCATGGATCTTGAAACGCTGCGGCTTGCGGTCTACCACTCATTCGCCGGCACCGGGCGCGCGCCAAGCCCCGAAGACCTGGCCGACGAACTGGCCGTAGACGTGGCGGCGGTGCGCGCGGGAATGGACGAGCTGGCCCGCGCCCGCCACCTCGCCCTCGACGGATCCGGCCAGATCGTCATGGCCCATCCGTTCTCCGCCGTCCCACTCGGTTTCGCGGTCATGGGCAAGCGGACGCTGTGGTGGGGAGGCTGCGCCTGGGACTCCTTCGCGCTGCCGCACTTGCTTCCCGACGAGGGCGAGGTTCTCATCTCCACCCGCTGCCCCGCCTGCTCCCGGCCACACGCCTGGAACGTCGGCACGCAGCGACCACCGGCCGGTGACCAGATCGCCCACTTCCTGGTGCCCGCCGCGCACATGTGGGACGACGTCGTCCATACCTGCGCGCACCAGAGCCTGTTCTGCTCCGAAGACTGCGTCGACGACTGGTGCCGGACAACCGGGTCCGCGCGCGGCTACGTCATGGACCTCGACACCCTGTGGCGTTTCGCTTCGCGGTGGTACGAAGGGCGCCTGGAACGCGGCTACACCAGGCGGGAGCCGGCCGCGGCGCGGGAATACCTGCGGGGCGTCGGACTCTCGGGATCCTTCTGGGGTCTCTGAACGCGTCGCCGCCTGTCCCCATCCAGCGTCGCCGGTCTATGCTTGCACCTTGCCGCGCGCTCGGTGATCGGGGGGACGAAGCCATGCGACTGCGGATTCTCGGCCCGGTCGAGGTGTGGGTCAACGACTCGCTCGTACCGGTGCGTCGCCCCCGGCAGCGCGCCACCCTCGCCTACCTACTCCTGCACGCCAACCGTACGGTGTCCACCGCGATGCTGATCGACGCGCTGTGGGGCGACGCCGCACCGGCCACCGCGCGAGCCCAGGTCCAGGCGGACATCTCCGCGTTGCGCCGGACCCTGGCCGACGCCGGCGCCGACCGGACGATCGAGTCCCGGCCGGCCGGCTACCGGGCCGTGGTCGACCCCGCCCACCTCGACTACCTCGACTTCACCGGCCGGGTCGCCGAGGCGCGCGAGAGCCCCGACCCGGACGGCGGCGCCGCCGCCCTGCGCCGCGCGCTCGACCTCTGGCAGGGTCCGGCGCTGGCCGACGTGGACGCCGCGTACGTGCCGGCCGCCCGGGTGCATCTGGACGAGCAGCGGATCGCTGCCTACGAGCAGTTCGCCGAGCTGGAGCTGACGCTCGGCCGGCATTTCGAACTGGCCACGGAGCTGGCCGCTGTCGTGGCCGCCAACCCGATCCGGGAACGCCTGCGCGGTCAGCTCATGCTCGCTCTCCATCGCAGCGGCCGGACCGCCGACGCGCTCGCCGTCGCCCGCGAACTGCGTGCCCTGCTGACCGAGCAGCAGGGCCTCGACCCCGGTCCGGCGATCGTCGACCTGGAGCGGCGGATCCTCCGCGCGGACGCGACGGTGGGGCCGGCGGTCGGCGAAGCGCCGGCATCGCGCCTCAATGGAGTGTCCCGCTTCGTCAACGGGGAGCGCGCCCTGTCCCAGCTTGAGGCATTGGCTGCCGACGAGCGCGGGGAGCACGGTGCGGTTGCGGTCATCTCCGCCTCGGGCGTCTCGCGCAACGGGGCTCCGGGCAACGGCGCTCCAGGCAACGGCGCTCCAGGCAACGGCGCTCCAGGCAACGGCGCTCCAGGCAACGGCGCTCCGGGCAGCGGGGCTTCGGGAAACGGCAACGCAGCCACCCCGCCGCGGCCTGCGACGGGAGAGCCGGCCGGCGCGTCAAACCACGGGCCGGCCAGAGTCGTACCGGCACAGCTGCCACCGGATGTGTCCGCCTTCACCGGGCGCGACGAGCAGTTGGCGGCGCTCGACGCGATACTGGCCGGCTCGACCGATCAGCCCACCGCGGTGGTCATCGCTGCCGTGTCCGGTACCGCCGGTGTGGGCAAGACGGCGCTGGCCGTGCGGTGGGCGCACGGCGTGAAGAACCGGTTTCCCGACGGGCAGCTGTACCTCAACCTGCGCGGCTACGATCCCGACAGGCCGACGAGCCCCGCCGACGCGCTGACCCGGCTGCTGACCGCGCTCGACGTGTCCGCCAGGGACATTCCCGCCGAGGTGGAGGATCAGGCGGCCCGCTACCGCACCCAGACTGCCGACCGGCGCATCCTGATCCTCCTGGACAACGCGGCATCGGTCGAGCAGGTCCGCCCGCTGCTGCCCGGCGGCAACGCCTGCATGGTCCTGGTGACCAGCCGCGATCGGCTGGGTGGTCTGGTCGCCGTCAACGGCGCCCACCGCGTCGACCTTGACGTCCTGTCCGTGGCCGACGCGCATACCCTGCTGCGCCGGCTGATCGGCCCCCGCGCGGACGCGGACCCCACCTCGGTTGCCGCCCTCGCCGAACTGTGCGCCCGCCTCCCGCTGGCGCTGCGGGTCGCCGCGCAGTTGGCCGCCTCCCTTCCGGTCGTAGCGCTCGCCCAACTCATCGCCGAACTGGCCGATCACCAGCGACGGCTGGAGCTGCTCGACGCCGGCGACGACCCACGTGCCAACGTGGCGGCCGTCTTCTCCTGGTCGGTACGGCATCTGCCGCCACCGGCCGCGCGCACGTTCGGGCTCCTCGGACTGCATCCCGGCCCCGACTTCGACAGCTACGCGACCGCGTGTCTGGCCGGCACCGGTGTCGAGGACGCCCGCCGCACACTGCGGTTGCTCACCAGGGCCAACCTCATCTTCCCGACCGGCCCCGGCCGGGCCGGCATGCACGACCTGTTGCGCGCCTATGCCCGCAGCCTCGCCGTCCACGAGCCAGCCCACGAGCCAGCCAACGGCACCGCGGACGATGCCGCCGAGAGTCCGCGCGATGACCCGCGTGCCGTGCAGGGTCGCTTGTTCGACTACTACCTGACGACGGCCGCGTCCGCGATCGGCGTCCTGTACCCGTTCGAAACCCCGGACGAGTCCCCCTTCCCTCCGGCCGCTACCCCCGCCCCGGTCTTCGACGAACCGGGCACGGCGCGGGACTGGCTGGACGCGGAGCGGGCCTGCCTGGCCGCGATCGTCGCCTACACGGCGGCCCACGGCTGGCCGAACCACGCCATCCACCTACCGGCCGTGCTGTTCCGCCACCTCGGCGGCGGCCACCCCGCCGACGCGCTCGCCATGCACGGCCACGCCCGGACGGCAGCCAGGCAGGTCAACGACCGCAACGGCGAGGCTCTCGCGCTCAACGGTCTCGGCGCCGCCTGCCTGTACCTGGGCAGGTACGGATCGGCCATCGAGCATTACGAGCGGGCTCTGGCACTGTTCCGCGAGCTCGGTGACCAAGCCGGCGAGGCCCGCGCGCTCAACAACCTCGGCGCCGTTCTTCTCCAGTTGGGTGAGTACGAACCGGCGGCCCTGCGCCTGCGCGACAGCCTGGAATTGTTCCGGCGGCTCGGCCACGTCGCCCGCCAGGGCACGGCCCTGACCAATCTCGGCGTCATCGAGGCCGCGCTCGGCCGGTCGGAGCGGGGAGCCGAGTACCACCGGGAGGCCCTCGCCCTGCACCGGCGGACCGGCAACCCGACCGGCGAGGCCCGCGCCCTGACCGACCTGGGCATCGTCGAGCAGCAACTGGGCGAGCACGAGCAGGCCGCCGCGGACCACCGGCGGGCCCTGACCCTCTTCCTGGAGGCCGGTGACCGCCACGGGGAGACGTGGGCCCGTAACGGCCTCGGCGAGTGCGCCCTCGCCGCCGGAGACCCGGACGAGGCCGTCGCCCAGCACACCGCCGCGCTCGACATCGCCAACCGGATCGGCGCGTGCGACCAGAAGGCCCGCGCCCAGGCCGGCCTGAGTGCGGCGCACCGTGCCCTGGACGATCCGATGCGCGGTAGCGAGCACCTGGGCAAGGCCGACGCGATCGACTGCGGGCTCGACAGGCCCGACGGCGACCAGCGCTGACAGCGGACGGCTTCGACGCCGGCCGGTACTGGAGGCTGTGCGTCGTCAACGACGTGTCACCGGCGGTCGGCGATCGAATCGCGGGTGCGGGGCAGCGTGGCGGTGGCGGCAGACGCCCCCGTATTGCCGCGCTGCCACCACCGCCGCGACCCGCCCCCGCTCAACCGAGGCGGACTCGCTCGCTCAGGACTCAGGAGGCGGTGTAACCGTCGAAGTAGTGCACTCCGTCGTGGGCGGTGTCGCCCGATGCCGTTCTCCGGTTGGTGTTGAACCAGAGCCTGTTCCCGGTACCGACTCCGACGCCCTCTATCTCGAAAAGGTTAGGGTACGCGCTGGAGGTGATCCGGAAGGACAGGTTGTTGTCCGCGTAGATCGTGCCCGAGGCAGTGGACACATTCCGGTAGACAAGAACGATGCTGACGTTCTCGTAGGTCAGCGGGAAGTACAGGGTGTTGTTGTAGTAGCCGATCCCCTGGGTCGCATACGAGGTGATGTTGGCGACGGTGCTGCCGTTGACCAGCGCGTTCTCGATGTTCACGTAGAATGCGTCGGTCACATTGATGGTGCCGCTGGTCGCGTTCAGTGGAAGTGAGCCGCGGTAGAAGTTTCGGCCGCTCTTCAAGAGGAAGTAGATGTTGCTGGCATCCTTGCCGGTGATTTTCACGCCGGACATGGCCTTGTTCGCGCCGTTGTATTTGATCGTGTAGCTGCCCACCTTGTAATAGGTGGTTCCCACGTACTTGAGCTTCACGAGACTTGTGCTGCCGGCCGCCATGGTGACGGCGAACATGTAGTAGTTCCCGCCATCCGAACTCAGCACGAGGTCATTGGCATGACCGAGATAACTCGCGGTCGTCCCCCCGCTGTCGCCGTTTGTCATGAGCGTGGTGGTCCCGTCGCTCATCGCGGTGCGGTAGATGACCGCCGCAGTATCGGCATCGTTGATCTTCACGGTGTAGGTGTAGCTGGACCCTACGGCGAACCCCTCCGCGGCGTAACAACTGTTCGCGTTACCGAGCGTCGCGACATCGCTGTACGTGTTGTAATACTCCGCACCGGCCGCGATCAGCTCGTGCGAGGCGTTGTTGTTCTTCAGTGTCGAGTTGAGGTTGCCCTTGGCGCCCGCGGCGAAGTCCTGGTAAGAGCCGGCGTAGCCGGTGTTGTAGTAGACCCGGACGGTCTGGCTGGATCGGTTCCACACCGACGCGGCGTTGTTCTTGATGCAGGTGCCCGCACCGTTGCCGGAGCCCCTGAAGTCGTAGCAGGACGGTTCCGTGGTGCCGTAGTCGCTGACCGAGGTGGTGAAGTCGGAGACGGCGCCGGCTTCGTCGCTGTTGTAGTAGTAGCAGAACTCGCCGCTGTCGCAGACCCCGTCACGGCCGGCCGCATTCGCCGGCGACGCGATGACAAAGACCGGCGCGGCAAACGCCAGGGTCACGGCAACAGCGGTGACGATCCGTCTGAGCATTGTCATTACTCAATTCTCCTTGTCTATTCCCGGAATCTGATCACCATGGGCCTATCGTCGATCGGTCGAATCACGCAACGCTCACGCACCGCTCACGCGCCACGGCTTGTCCGCCGTCGCCGGCTCACCGTAACTGTTCGGCTGGGTTTCGGGGAGACAGGTCTGTCCATTGTGGAGTTGGGTGAGGGCTTCGAGGGGCACGGCCAGCCGCTACAGTGAGCGGCTGGCATCCGGATGCTCTACGGGAGTGGCTGTGGGTAGGCGGGACGAGGACACCTTCCAGTTTCCGGCGGCGTGGCTGGGCAGCGTCCATCCCCGTCGCGGTGGAGTGGCGTGCCCGCCGCAGATCAAGGGCGATCCCGGAAGCGGAATTCGCGCGCTCGTGGAGTCGATCCGTACCCAGATCGATCAGGTCATCGCGGACGACCGCAGCGATGCCCGGCTCGTCTCGGATGCGCGGGGCTACCTCGCGGGTGACGGGAGCCTCGCGGGCGCGGCGGCTGTCGCGGGCATCGCGGCAGAGTTCCTGCGCAGGTCCGGGCGGACCAAGCTCGCGGTGTTCGCGGACGACTGGGTGGCGACGCACGGTGTCGTCGGGGCGGCACGGGCCGCCGCGGAGCTGGCCGGGGTCACTGTCGTCAGCGAATATTTCGGACCACGTGACCGGCAGGGAGACTTCGTGCGGCGGGTCCGCCCGGATGAGCGCGAGGGGTGGCACCTGCCGTGGCACGGCACGCTCCGCCGGGTACGGGCGCACCTGGCCGTCGCGCCCGAGCACGAGTACCGCCAGGCGGTCCAGACCCTGGCGGGGTACCGCGAACAGTCGCTGCGGCAGCGCATCGTGGCCGCGTACCTGGTGCCGACCGAGCACGCGTGGGTCGCCGAGATGTGCGCCGGCAAGCTCGCCGACGACAACCTCGCCCTGTTGTCGCTGGGCACCCGGGAACAACTCGACGCGGTCGCCGATCGCGTCTATGGCTTCTCGGTCGCCGACGACCTGGAGACCCTCGCCACGCTGGTCGACGCCGTCGGCCCGGCGGTAGTCCCCGCGGTCGCCGGTTGGCTGGACGAGGTGGACACGGCGGATCCGACCCGGCGGCTGCTCGGCGTGCTGGCCGCGATGCCCACGGACGAGGCATTCGCGGCACTGGTGAAGCGCGTGAACCGTCCGTACGTGGGGCCCGCGCTCATCGAGGCGACAGACCGGTACCCGAGGCGGGCGCTTCGGTTGCTGGCCGCTGCGGCAAGCGGCGAGTCACACGTCGCCGGGCCGGCCGGTGAGCTGCTGCGACGGCTTGTGGCAGCCCACCCCGAGCTGGCCGTGGACGAACTGCCCTCACTGGGCGGCGCGGCGCGAGAGCTCGTCGAGTCGTCGATGCGCAAGGCCCCGGCCGCCTACCTGCCGGCGCCGCCGGAGGCGCTGCCGCCGGTGCTGGTCGATCCGCCGTGGACCGGTAAGCGCACCCGTACCAAGGCCGCCGTCGTCGCGGGCCTGCGCCCGTCGGTACCCACCGCGTTGGCTTGGCTGCCCGGCGAACGGGAGGAGTGGTTGGCCAGCGAGGACATCGCTCCACTCGGCTGGGATGCCTACGCACGCTTCCGGCATGAGGGCGCGATCCAGTGGCAGTCGATGGTGGCGGTATTCGCCGCCGGTGAGCTGCCCGCCTACCTCGAGGTGCGCTTCCTTGCCGAGGCGCCGGTCGAGGTCGCGGCGCCGCTGCTGGACGTGTGGCAGCCGTACCAACGTTCGTGGGTGGAGCCGTGGGTCCGCTTCGCTGTGGCCCGCTTCGGGCTCGCCGCCGTACCCGCGGCGATCCGCGCGGCAGCGGCCAGCCCGGCGGTGCTGGCCGAAGTGCTGTTGCCGGTGCGCGATGCCGGGGTGGCGGTGCAGATGGCTGACTGGTTCGTCCGCCTGAGGACGGTCCGGGCCTTGGCGCTGTCGTGGCTGCGACGGCACGCCGAGACCGCCGCGCTCGCCCTGATCCCGGTCGCGTTGGGCAAGCCGGGCCGGGAACGGACCACCGCCGAGACCGCGCTGCGGGCGGTGACGGCCGGTGGTCTGCAGGGGACCGTACTTGCCGCGGCGCAGACGTACGGGCCGGAGGCCGCAGCCGGGATCCAACAACTGCTGACGACCGATCCGGTGGAGGTGGTACCGGCCCGCGTACCGGACCTGCCGGCATGGCTGGAGCTACGCCAGCTGCCGCAGGTACTGCTGCGCGACCGTCGCCACGCGCTACCCGAGGAGTCGACGCGGCACCTGTGCACGATGCTGGCCATCTCCAAGCCGGGCAACGTATACGCCGGCCTCGACGTGGTGCGGGAGCACTGCGATCCGGCCAGCCTCGCCGAGTTCGGCTGGCAGCTGTTCCAGCTGTGGCAGGCGGTCGGCGCGCCGGCCAAGGACAACTGGGCACTGGATGGGCTCGGCTGTGTCGGTGACGACGAGACCGTTCGCCGGCTCGGCCCGCTGATCCGGAGCTGGCCCGCCGAGGGCCTGCACGCCCGCGCGGTGACCGGCCTCGAGGTGCTGGCCAACCTGGGTACCGATCTGGCGCTTTCGCAGCTGCACAGCATCGGGCAGAAGGCGAAGTCCCGCCGCCTGCGGGACCGGGCGAACAGCAGGATCGCCGATGTCGCGGCGGGCCTCGGGCTCACCGGGGAACAGCTGGCAGACCGGCTGGTACCCGATCTGGGCCTGCGACCCGACGGCAGCCTCAGCCTCGACTACGGGTCGCGCCGCTTTGTCGTCGGCATCGACGAACAGCTCAAGCCATACGTCATCGACCCGGACGGGCGGCGCCGCAAGGATCTGCCCAAGCCCGGAGCCCGCGACGACGAGGCACTGGCCACCGTGGCGTACCAGCGTTTCGCCGCGTTGAAGAAGGACAGCCGGACCGTCGCGGCGGATCAGATCCGCCGCCTGGAGCAGGCGATGGTCACGCAGCGCCGGTGGACCGCGAGCGAGTTCCGCGAGTTGTTCGTCGCTCATCCGCTGCTGTGGCACATCGCGCGCCGGCTGGTGTGGCTGATCCGCGATGGTGACAGGGAGGTCGGCGCGCTGCGGGTCGCCGAGGACCGGACGTTCGCCGACGTCGACGACGAGACCGTCGCTCTGGGCGACGACCTGAGTGTGGGCATCGCCCACCCGCTGCACCTCGCGGACGCGCTGCCCCGCTGGGCCGAGGTGTTCGACGACTACGAGATTCTGCAGCCGTTCCCGCAACTGGCCCGCGAGGTCCACGCGCTGACCGCCGAGGAGCGCGACTCGCCGGCTCTCGCCCGGTACCGGGGAATCACCGTACCCGCGGTCAAGGTGCTCGGCCTGGAACGGCGAGGCTGGGTACGGGGTGAGACCCAGGACGGCGGAGTGCAGGGCTGGGTTTACCGGATCGTTCCGGGCGGACGGGCGGTCGTGGCCGCTCTCGATCCCGGGCTCTACGTGGGGTCGGCGGCCAACTCGCCGGACCAGACGGTCGGGGAGATCTGGCTCAACGGCCGCCCGTCCGGTGCCTGGCGGCGCACGGGCGATCTCCGGTTCGGCGAGCTGGACGCGGTGACCGCCTCGGAGCTGCTGCGGGACCTGCGGGAGCTGGACGGCTGACACGGGGACGGCTTTCTGTCGGTACCCGCGGTTAGAGTGTCGCCCGTCGTGAGGGTCGAGGAGGCAGCGGTGGCGGGCGCACAGGACGGCAAGACAGTTGGGGCAGTCGACGAGCACACCTTCGTCTTCCCCGCCGGGTGGCGCAGGCTCGTCTTTCCGCGCCGGGGTGGGGTGCCCGGGCCGAGTCTGTCCTCCGACGCCGAGTCCGGAGCGGAACTCGTGCGGGCCGCGAAATCCACCATCCAGCGGCGGCTCACCCATCCGGCCAGCGATCCGGCGCTCGTCGCGGCCACCGAGGCATACCTGGCCGACCCGGAGACGGGTCCAGCGACGGGCGCGGGTGTGGTGGCCGGACTGGTCGGGTGCGATCTCGGGTGGTCGCATACGGAGCAACTGTCGAAGGTCGCGGACGCCTTCGTGGCCACCCGCGGCGTCGTCTTCGCCGCCGAGGCCGCCGTGCATGCGACGGGGCTGGAATTCGGCGGCTACCTGCACAACGGCCAGCAGGTCGAGCCCCATCTGACGCGCGGCACCGGCGGTGGGTGGGGCTACTTCCCGCACTGGGTCGCGCTCGCCGGCCGGGTGCGGGCCCACCTGGCCGTCGCCCCGCCCGAAGACTACGCGGCGGCCATCGCCGCCGTGGAGGTCCTGCGCCCGCAGTCGTCGCAGTCACGGGTGGCCACCTCGTTCCTGCTGCCCACCCAGCGGTCATGGGTGGATGCCGACTGCGCCGCGTTGGCCAGTGGCGGCGACCATTACGTCGGGAAGCTGCTGTGGTGCTCGGCGACCACGGCCGAACAGTTCGACCTGGTCGCGCCCTACGTCGACGGGTGGTGGGGAGCGCGGGACTCCGCGGTGCTGGCGACCGCGGCGGACGGGGCCGGCCCGACGATCACGCCGCACCTGCTGGCCTGGTTCGACGACGGATACCTGGACGCCGACGCGCAGCAGCGCATCCTCGGCACGCTGGCCAATTTCCCGACCGATGAGGCGTTCGCGGGCCTGATCGCCCGGCTCGACCGCAAGTATGTGCCTCTCGCCGCCATGGAAGCGGCCCGGCGGTTTCCCCGGCGTGCGCTGGGGCTGCTCGCCGCCGACAACGGGCGGGCCGCCGCGGTTATGCTCCGCAGCCACGTTCTGGCCAATCGGGGCCTCGTCGCCGACGAACTCGAGCGGTTGACGCCGGCCGCACGGGCGCGGGTGGAGGCGATCCTCGCGGAGTCGTCCTCGGTTCCCGTGGCTCCGCCCGAGGTGCTGCCGCCGGTTCTGGTGACGCCGCCGTGGACCGTCGAGCGGCCGGCGGCGAAGCCGACGGTGGTGACCGGGCTCGACTTCGCGGATGGACCGGTCATGGCGTGGGCGGCGGGCGAACAGGAGGCGTGGGCAGCCAGGCAGCCACCGCACGCCGAGTGGTGGAAGCTCGACACGTCGATCGATGACGCCGTCGAGCGGTTCAAGGCCGGGAGCTTGAAGGGGCACCACGAGGTGACCCTCATGCTGACCGGACCGCGCGATCAGATCGCGCCGCTGCTGCCCGGCTGGCGACCCGACCGCGTGTGGGACGGCGACCAGTGGATGCCACCGATCATCGCGCGATACGGGCTGGCCGCGTTGCCGGCCACCCTGCATCTGGCGCGCACACTGCCGGCCAGCTGCACCACGCTGCTGTTGCCGTACGCCAGCGCCGACGTCGCCGGGCTCATGGCCGACGCGTTCGCCCGGCTCAAGTCGCTGCGCTCGCTGGCCATGACCTGGTTCGACCGGCACGCGGCGTACGCCGCGCGGGCGTTGACGCCGCAGGCACTGGGCAAGCCCGGCCCGACCAGGCGAGCGGCCGAGGAATCGCTCCGGACGATCGCGGTCCGGCACCGCGACGATGTCATGGCCGCCGCCGACACGTTCGGCCCGCGGGCCCGCGCGGGGCTGGAGGCTCTGCTCGGCGCCGATCCGCTGCACATGCTGCCCACGCGCATTCCGGCCCTGCCGACGTGGGCGGAGCCGAGCCTGCTCCCCCGGGTTCTGCTGGCCGACCGGTCCTCGGCACTGGGCGACGAGTCGGTCCGGCACCTGTGCACCATGCTGGCCATCTCCAAGCCCGGCGACGTCTACGCCGGCGTACCCCTGGTCCGTGACCTGTGCGACCGGGGATCGCTGGCCGAGTTCGCCTGGTCGCTGTTCACCCAGTGGCAGTCGGTCGGCACGCCCCCGAAGGAAGCGTGGCCGCTGCACGCGCTGCGGTGGCTCGGCGATGATGAGACGGTGCGGCGGCTGTCGCCGGTGATCCGGGCCTGGCCCGGCGAGGGCGGGCACGCCAAGGCTCTGATCGGCCTCGACGTGCTGGCCGAGATCGGATCGGACCTGGCGCTGATGCACCTGCACGGCATCGCGCAGAAGGCCAAGTTCAAGGGCTTGAAGGACAGGGCGACGGAGAAGGTCGCCGAGGTCGCCGCCAGCCTCGGCTTGACCGCCGACCAGTTGACCGATCGGCTCGTGCCCGACCTCGGCCTGGACGCGAACGGGTCGCTGACCCTGGACTACGGTCCCCGCCGGTTCGTCGTCGGGTTCGACGAGCAGCTCAAGCCCTACGTGACCGACGAGGCCGGCGCGCGCCGCAAGGACCTGCCCAAGCCCGGAGCGCGCGACGACCAGCAGCTCGCACCGGCGGCCTACCAGCGGTTCAGCGGGTTGAAGAAGGACGTGCGGACCATCGCGACCGATCAGATCCGCCGGTTGGAGGCGGCGATGGTCGCCCAACGACGGTGGCCGGCGGATGAGTTCCGGGACTACTTCGTGCGGCACCCGCTGCTGTGGCACATCATCCGGCGGCTGGTCTGGACCGCCACCGTCGACGGCGGGGAGCCGACCGCGTTCCGGGTCGCGGAGGACCGCACCTGTGCCGATGTGGCCGACGACGGCTACGACCTGCCGGCCGAGGCCACCATCGGCCTGGCTCACCCGCTGCACCTGGGTGGGCAGGTCGCGGCCTGGTCGGAGGTGTTCGCCGACTACGAGATCCTGCAGCCGTTCGCTCAGTTGGGTCGGGTGGTGTATGAGCTGACGGCCACCGAACGGCAGGCGGCCGAGCTGACCCGGTTCGCCGGTCTGACCGTACCCACGACCACCGTCCTCGGCCTCGAGCGGCGCGGCTGGCGGCGCGGCGAGCCGCAGGATGCCGGCATTCAAGGCTGGATCTGGCGGGCCACCCCCGACGGCCGGGCCATCGTCGCCGATCTCGATCCCGGCATCCCGGTCGGTGCGCTGGACATCTTTCCCGAGCAACAGATCACCTCCATCTGGATCAACGATGGTCCGTCGGGAGGATGGCGTCCGCACCAGCCGCACCGTGTTTTCGGCGACCTGGATGCGGTGACGGCTTCGGAGATGCTGCGTGACCTGACGGAGGTACTGGCGCGATGACCCGCACGACAGGCAGGGCGGCCGGCCCGATGGCGCAGCGCCCGTCGGCCGAGACTCGCCACGCGGACGAACTCGCCCGGCTCCGGGACGCCGACAAGGGTGAGCGGCCGCCGGGTTGGGCGTTGAGCCTGCAGGCGGCGCGTACCTTCATCGTGGGCGACCCGGCGGCCGGGATCAGCCGCAAGTTCGTCGGCGATCCGTCTCTGATCGACCGGGCGCTGGTCACCCTCGCCACCAGCAGGGGGCTGATGCTGGTCGGCGAGCCCGGCACGGCCAAGTCGCTGCTGTCGGAGCTGCTGGCCGCGGCGGTCAGTGGAGACTCCACATTGGTCATCCAGGGTGGCGCGGCCACCACCGAGGACCAGATCAAGTATTCGTGGAACTACGCGCTGCTGGTCGCCGAGGGTCCGTCGCCCCGGTCCCTGGTCGCCGCGCCGCTGCTGAGGGGCATGGCCGAAGGCCGGGTGGTGCGGTTCGAAGAGATCACTCGCTGTCCGCTGGAGGTGCAGGACTGTCTGCTGTCGCCACTGTCGGACCGGATGCTGGCCATCCCGGAGCTGACCGGCGACGACGGGCTCGTCTTCGCCCAGGAGGGTTTCACGGTCATCGCCACCGCGAACACCCGTGACCGGGGCGTCAACGAGATGAGCGCCGCGCTCAAGCGCCGGTTCAACTTCGAGACCGTCTTCCCCATTCCGGACCTGGCCACCGAGCTGGAGCTGGTCCAGTCGCAGGCGACCGAACTGCTGCAGCGCTCGGGCGTACGCGTTCCGCCGCGCCAGGATGTCCTCGAGGTGCTGGTCACCACGTTCCGGGAGCTGCGCAGCGGCATCACCGAACGCGGCGACGGCATGGAGCGGCTCAGCGCGGTGATGAGCACCGCCGAGGCGGTGTCCGTCGCGCACGCGGTCGGTCTACGGGGCTGGTTCCTGCGCGGTGAGGCGGGAGACGCCGGCGACATCGTCGCGTGCCTGGCCGGCACCGCGGCGAAGGACAACGCCGACGACCTGGCGAGGCTGCGCCGCTACCTGGAGCAGCAGGCTCTCGCACGGTCCGGCGCGCAGTGGCAGGCGCTGCACGCCTCGCGGCATCTGCTGCCCGGCTGATGAGCGCGGACACCTCGGCGCAGATCACCATCGTCGGCGTCCGGCACCACAGCCCCGCCTGCGCCCGCCTCGTCGCCGACACCATCGAAGCGCTGCGGCCGGCCTACGTGCTGGTCGAAGGGCCGTGCGACATGAACGACCGGATGAGCGAGCTGCTGCTCGGGCACACCCTGCCGGTCGCGATCTTCACCTCGTACCGCGACGGTGAACGCACGCACGCCTCATGGGGACCGCTGTGCGCGTACTCCCCCGAGTGGGTCGCGCTGGAGCGGGGCCGGGCGGCCGGTGCCGACGTCCGCTTCATCGACCTGCCCGCGTGGCATCCGGCATTCGAACGACGGGAAAACCGGTACGCCGATGCCGAAGAGCGCTACCACGAGGCGACGGAGCGCCTGTGCGTCGCGTTCGGGATGGACAACGCGGATACGCTGTGGGATCACCTCGTGGAGGCCGCGCCGGCAGACGGGCTCGCAGACCGGCTGAGCGTCTACTTCCAGACGCTGCGGGGCGACGCCGATGCCGCGCAGCTTGTCGGAGCGGCT
>NZ_BONZ01000046.1 GCF_016862975.1 Rugosimonospora africana | reverse complement strand
GTCAGCGGCCGACCTGGAACGCGAGACCTACATGGCCGGCTGGATCCGGGCCGCAGCCGCCCGCGGCGAAGGCCCGGTGCTGGTGGTCTGCGGAGGTTTCCACCGTCCGGCATTGGAGCGGCTGTGCACCGAGCCCGCCGACCCGGAGTGGCCCCCGGTGCCGCAACCGCCGCCGGACGCGACCGGGTCGAGCTACCTGGTGCCGTACTCGTTCAAGCGCCTGGACGCCTTCCAGGGCTACCAGTCCGGGATGCCGTCACCCGAGTTCTATCAACGGGTGTGGGACGACGGGCCCATCGCGGCGGCGGGTGGACTCGCCGAGGCCGTGGTGCGCCGCCTACGCGGACGCGGCCAGCCGGTCTCCACCGCCGACCTGATCGCGGCGCGGACGATGGCCGAGGGACTGGCGCGCATCCGTGGACACGGCTACCCGAGCCGGGCCGACGTTCTCGACGGTCTGGTGTCGGCGCTGGTCGGCGAGGCGATGGAGGTACCGCTGCCGTGGGCGCACCGGGGCCGGCTGGCCGTCGGTACGCACCCGGTCGTGGTCGAGATGGTCGCCGCGCTCGCCGGCGACCGGGTCGGGCGGCTGCACCCGGACACCCCGATGCCGCCGCTGGTCGGCGAGGCGACGGCCGAATTGAGCCGGCTCGGCCTGCAGGGGCACGGAACTCACGGCGTCGACCTGACCGATGACGTCGACCGGGAACGCAGCCGGACCCTGCATCGACTGCGGGTCCTGGGCATCCCCGGGTTCGTCCGGCCGAGCGGTCCTCGCCCGGGCGAGGATCCGACGCTCACCGAAACCTGGCACTTGGCGGCCCACGACGACCGTCTCGTGGCCCTCATCGAGGCGGGCGCGTACGGTCCCACCCTCGCCGAGGCAGCCGCGGCGAAGCTGCTGGAACGCTCGATGGCCGCGTCAGGCCAGGCAGGTGCGATCGCCGAGGTGCTGTTCGACGCCGTACTGTGCGGGATCACCGCCCTGGCCGGCCAGATCGTCGCGACGCTGCGCGGCAGTGCCGCGACGATCACCGACCTGAGCGATCTCGGCGGGGTGCTCGCCGTCGCGCTGGGCCTGTGGCGGCACGACCGGTTGTTCGACACCGCCCGGAGCCCGGTCCTCGGCGCGGTCATCGCCGAGGCTGTCACCCGTGGACTGTGGCTCGCCGAAGGCGTCCACGGCGGACCCGCGCCGGCCGACCGGGCCCGGCTGCGCGCCATCGCGGCGATCCGGGACGCGGTACACCATGCCGGCGCGGCGCTGGACCTGGACCGGGCGGCGGCCCTGGCCGTGATGGGTCGCATCGCCGCTGACACGTCGGCCCCGCCCGACCTGCGCGGTGCGGCCTTCGGCGTCGGCTGGTCGTTGGGGTCGGCCACCGACCCGCGGCGGGCCGTTCGTGGGGCGAGCGCACCGGGCACGCTCGGCGACTGGCTGGCCGGCCTGTTCAGCGCCGCCCGTGAAGAGGCGATCGCTGACGACGGCCTGCTGGACGTGCTCGACGGCCTGGTCAGCGCGATGCCCGATGGCGACTTCCTCGTGGCGTTGCCGGCGTTGCGGCAGGCGTTCGCGTACTTTCCACCACGGGAACGGCAGACGATCGCCGAGGCGATGCTGTCCCGGCGCGGCATCCACGGCTCCGCCCGGGGCTGGCTACGGCTGCGTTCGGATCCGATGCAGACCGCACGGGCCCGCGAACTGGACGCCTACGTGGATGACGTGCTGATCCGCGAAGGGCTGGTGACGCCCCGATGACGGCGCCCCTGGATCCGAACCTCGAACGCTGGCGGCTGATCCTCGGCGAGGCCGGCGACGCCTGCCTGGGTGGGCAATCACTCGGCCAGCCCGCCGCGGGCCGCGACGCCGCACTCGACTGGCTGTACGGCCGGGACGAGGAGCTCGCCCGCCGCGAGGTGCGTACCCGCCATGGCGGCGATGGCAGCTCGCAACTGACCACAGTGGACTGGCTCGACCAGGTCACCAGGCTGTTCCCCAAGGAGACCGTCGAACGCCTCGAGCGCGACGCTGTCGAGCGGTACAACATTCCCGACGTACTCACCGACCCAGACGTGCTCGGCCGGATCGAACCGAACCCGACACTGCTCAAGGCCGTGCTGCGCACCAAGCACCTGATGAACCCGCAGGTGCTCGCACTGGCCCGGCGGATCGTCGCAACCGTGGTACAGCAACTGATGGACCGCCTGGCCGTCACCGTCCGGCAGTCGTTCAGCGGGGCGCGGTCGCGGCGGCCCAGCCGGTTCCGGCAAGCCCGCAACTTCGACATGCGTCGCACGATCCGGGCCAACCTCGGCCACTACCAACCGGAGCAGCGGCGGCTGCTCATCGAAGAGGCGTACTTCTTCGGACGTCACCGCCGGCAACTGGAGCCGTGGCAGTTCATCCTGCTCGTCGACCAGTCCGGCTCGATGGTCGGCTCGGTCATTCACGCCGCGGTCACCGCCGCGTGCCTGTGGGGCCTGCCCGGCATCCGTACCCATCTGGTTGCCTTCGACACCGACGTGGTGGATCTGACCTCCGACGTCGACGATCCCGTCGAGCTCCTGCTCAAAGTGCAGCTTGGAGGTGGGACCGACATCGCCCGCGCGGTGGCCTACGGCGCGGGTCTCGTCGACAACCCGCGCCGCACGATCGTCGCTCTCGTCACCGACTTCTACGAGGGAGGCAGCCCATCGTCCCTCGTGCGCACGGTACGCCGGCTGGTCGAGCAGGGCAGCCACGTGCTGGGGCTCGCGGCGCTCGACGAGGAGGCGAATCCGGTGTACGACCGCGAGATCGCCCAACAGCTGGCGGACGTGGGAGCGCACATCGGCGCGATGACGCCCGCGCACCTCGCCGAGTTCGTCGCCGAGACGGTGGGGCGATGAGAGCCGACCTGCTGGCGCTCACCGCCGACGCACTCGCGGCGCTGACCAATCGCGGCCTGGTGAAGCGGGCCGCCAAGACCATCGACGCCGGGGAACTGCCGGCGATCGACACCGACGCCGACGGCACGGTACGGGCCGAGTTTCCCGACGGGGTACGCACGACCCTGCCGCCCGGCGGCCTCGATACGGCAAGCTGCACCTGCGACGCGGTCGGCCACTGCCGGCACACCATCACACTGGTGCTGGCGTACCAGGCCACCGCGGCCGCTCCCGACGCGGGCACCCCCGACACGGGCGCCTCGGCGCCGTGGTCGCCCGGGGACTTCACCGACGACCAGATCGAAGCGGTCATCGGCCCGCGGGCTCTCGCAGCCGCACGGCGCGCCGCTCGCGCCGGGTACGTCGCCCAGGTCCACCGGCCCACGCCCGGCGACGCGGCCCCACGCGTCGACCTTCCCTCCTGCACCGTTCGCTTCCTGGTCCCGGGCGACCTCGGCTACGTCCGGAGCGACGCCGCGCAAGGGGCGGCCGACGAAGCGGTCGCGCTGGCGGTCTGGGCCTTCCGCGCGGCCGACGCCACCGACCCGACCGCCCAGCAGGTACGCGTCGAGGTCGGCGCCGGCACCTCCGGCACGCGGACCGCGCTCGCCTCCGCCGCCGAGCTTGTCAACGATCTGCTGCTTGAGGGTGCGGTGCACGCCGCCGGTCTCGTACCGGCCGTCGCCGCGGTCGCTCGTGCCCTCGACGCCGAACGACTGCGGTGGCCGCTGCTCGCCATCGACGACATCGCCGATCAGCTCACGGCGTACGCGCAACGCAGCGCCCGTTACCAGGCCGAGCAGTTCGCCGAACTCCTCGCCGAGGTGCACGCCAGGCACCGTGCCACCAGCAACGGCACGACCCGACCCAGCGTTCTGGGCATCGACGAGCCGTCGGAGACACGGCTTCGCACCATCCGGCTGACCGGCCTCGGTTGCCGGGTCCGCGCGGCCGGCCCCGAACGCAGCGCCGACGTCTTCCTCGCCGACCCGTCCAGCGCGACCGTGCTCGTGCTGCGCCACCAATGGACGGCCGCCGACGACGAGTCCCCCGCGGGCGCGGCCGGTCGACGGGTCGCCGGAGCCACGATCGCGGCGCTGGCCGCCGGAAACGTGGTGACCGAGTCGGCCGTGCGGACCGCCAGCCGCCGGGTCCGCCTACCCGCCGGACGCTTGTCCCGCAACAGCGTCATGAGTGCACAGGGAGACTGGGACAACCTGCCACCCGGCATCCTCGCCAAGGACCTTGCCGCTCTGACCGCCGAACTCGATCGCCTACCGCCCCGCCTGACCCGTCCCCGCATCGACGCGGAAGCCGTTCGTGTCGTACCGGTGGCGGAGGTGCGCTCCACCCGGTATCTTCCCGGCGATCAGCGTCTCGACGCGGTCATCACCGACCCGGCTGGCGGTACCGCGACGGTGTCGGCCGTCTACTCCGCGGCCAGCCCTGGCGCTCTGGACGCCCTCGCCGACGCCTTGCCCGAGGCGCGCTACGTCTCCGGCGTCGTACGCCGGGGCCGCGGGGGGCTCGTCATCGCTCCCCTCGCCGTGGTCCACGGCCAGCGGGTAGTGGTACCCGACCTGGCCCCGGCCACCGGCACCCCCAACACCGACAACGGCTCGACCGGGTACGCCGACGAGATCGGCCTGACACTCGACAGCGCGCTGCGCCTGCTTGCCGAGTTGGCTCACCGCGGCGGCCGACACCTGCCCCCGACCTACGCCGACCGGCTGCGCGACTGTGCCGCCAGGCTCACCACGATCGGTCTGGAGCGCTGCGGCCACGCCCTGGCGGAGCTCGCACAGGCCTACGGCACCGACGACCTCCTGATCAATGCCTGGATCGATGGGCAGATCAGGTTGATGGTGGCCGCCGACAACCGCTGACCCAGCGCCTCGCCGGTACCTGAGCCACACGATCACGCCGGGTGAACGCGCAGGGCAACCAATCTGTAGATGCACGGACGATGGGAGCGATAACACAAACCGGGAATGCGACTTCGGTGCCGTTCGAAACGCTTTACATGCCTTTCTGGGCTGTGCGAACATACGGGCCCGGCGACGCGACCGCCTACCCGGCAACGGAGACGTGAAGGGAATGACCGCGGTGACGCAGGGTGAGACCGTGCCGGTTCTCAACACCCCGTCGCTCGTGCGGGCGGCACAGGGCGGAGACGAACGCGCGCTCGGCGAACTCGTCGCGGCCCACCTGCCGATCGTCTACAACGTCATCGGGCGGGCGCTCAACGGGCACGCCGACGTCGACGACCTCGTCCAGGAGACGATGATCCAGGTCGTACGGTCGCTGGCGGGGCTGCGCGAACCCGACCGGTTCCGGTCGTGGGTGGTGGCCATCGCGTACCGCCAGATCCAGATGCATCACCGGAGGGCGACCCGGCGGCAGCGAGCCCGCGAGGCACCCGAGGAGCTCGCCGATCCGGGCGGTGACTTCGTCGAACGCAGCATCATCGGGCTCATGCTCAGCGGGCAGCGGCGGGAGCTCGCCGAGGCGACCCGGTGGCTGGAGGAGAACGACCGGCACCTGCTCGCGCTGTGGTGGCAGGAGGCCGCCGGAGAGCTGAGCCGCGGCGAACTCGCCGCCGCGCTGGGGCTGAAGCCGACCCATGTCGCCGTGCGGGTTCAGCGGATGCGTACGCAACTGGACGCGGCGCGCGGAGTGGTCCGGGCACTGCGCGCAACGCCGCGGTGTCCCGAACTCGCCGAGGTCCTCAAGGCATGGAACGGCGAGACCGACGCGCTGTGGCGCAAGCGCCTCACCCGACACGTGCGCGGCTGCCAACGCTGCGCGGAGCTGAGCGCCGACCTGCTGGCGCCGGAGAAGCTGCTGCCCGGCATCGCCTCCTTGCCGGTGCCGGTCCTCCCGATGCACGGGCTCAAGGCCGCGGCGGCGAAGGCGGGCGCTTTCAAGGGCGTCGGGCTGCTCGCGCACCTGCAGCAGTTTGTGCACACCAAAGCGGCCGTGGCCACCGCCGTGGCCGTCGTGGCCGGAGGCGGGATCGCGTTCGCCGTGTACGAGACGCCGACGAACGGCGACGGGCCGAGCGGGACGGCCGCCGCGGTCCGACCCAGCCACGGGGCACTGGCGCTGAATCCGTCGCGGCCGGCCGCGACGGCCGGCACTCCGGCGGCTCCGAAACCGTCCGCGTCGGGGCTGCCGGCGCGGTTCACCGGCGTGACGACTGCCGACATCTTCGTCGCCCCGGGCGGTGACGACGCCAGCGACGGGAGCATCGCCCATCCGTACGCGTCGCTGAGCAAGGCCGCGGCCGTTGTTCGGCCCGGTCAGACGATCGCGATGCGCGGCGGCACCTATAGGCCGACGACGCCGATCACCATCGACACCAGCGGCGACGCCACACACCGGATCACCCTGAGCTCGTACCGCGACGAGCACCCCGTCATCGACGCGAGCCACATCCCCGCCGACAAGTGGACGGTCACGCAGCACGGCTCGTACTGGAGCGTGCAGGGCTTGGAGGTCGAGAACTCCGGGAGCCACGCGTACGTCTGCCTGTCCTGCGAGTACGACGTCTTCCTTCGCCTGTCGATGCACGACAACGTGGAGTCCGGCCTGACTCTGCGCGACGACGGCACGATCGGCAACCAGGTGCTCGACAGCGATTTCTTCAACAACCACAACCCGGCCGACCAGGGTCAGACCGGCATCGGCATGGGCATCAAGTTCGGCTCGGGCGAGGACAACATCGTGCGCGGCTGCCGCGCGTTCGACAACGCCGACGACGGCTTCGACTTCGGCGACTTCGCCAGCGCCATCGACATCCAGCACAACTGGGCCTACGGCAACGGCGTCAACCGCTGGAACGTGGCCGACTGGCACAGCAACGGCAACGGCTTCACCCTTGGCGGCGGCACCCCGCCGGCAAGCGCGAGCCTCAGCATGCGCCACAACGCCGCCTGGGACAACATTCACGACGGCTTCGCCGACGGCGGCAACCCCGCGGAGTTGTTGCTGCAGAACAACACCGCGTTCCGTAACGGCGCCACCGGCTTCGACATGCCGAACAGCCCGGCGACGATGCGCAGCAACGTCGCGATCGGCAACCACACTCCGGTCAGCATGGGCGCCGGCGTGCGGACCAGCCGTAATACGTGGGACGACGGCACCTGGACCGCGTCGATGTTCCGCTCCACCGACGCCACCGCCGCGCAGGGCGCCCGCCGCGCCGACGGCAGCCTGCCCGCCACCGACTTTCTCACCACGGGCAACGGTATGGGCGCATCCATGCCGGAGTCCTGAGGTTCACAAGCTCAGGGCTGTCTCACCATCGTCCGCGGCGCGCTGAATGGCGTGGTCGGCAAAAAGCCGGATCGCCACCGTCAACTTTTCGTTATCCGGCCGCCGGACGGTGCACCTATACATCGATGACTATCACACTCTGCCCTGGAGGATCCATGCATGCAGAAAGACGGCCACGGCGGCGCCGGCACACGGTCCGGGTCGCCGGTACCATCGCCGCGCTCCTGACCGTGCCTCTGACGGTGCTCGCCGTATCGACGTGGCCCTCCGAGGCGGCCAGCACCCCCACGGCCGGCGGCGTCTACACCCTGGCCAGCGGCGCCAGCGGCAAGTGCGTCGACGTCACCGGCGCCTCGACCGGCAACAGCGCCCTACTGATCCAGACCGCCTGCAACAGCGCCGCGACCGACCAGCAGTTCACGGCGGTCACCCAGGGCAGCGCCTTCAAGCTGGTCAACACCAACAGCGGCAAGTGCGTCGACGTCCCCAGCGCGACCACCACATCCGGCACGCAGCTGTGGCAGTACACCTGCGGTACCAGTACCAACCAGCAGTGGACGTTCGCCGCGTCCTCGGCAGCGTCCGGCAAGTTCCTCGTGAAGAGCGTCTCCTCCGGGCTCTGCCTGAGCGACAAGGACGGCTCCACAGCCGGCAACAACCCGATCGTGCAGGAGACCTGCTCCGACATCGCCCGCATGCAGTGGTCGTTCAACTACGTCGCCGGCGCGACCTCCAGCCCACCCCCGACGACCGGTACGCCCACGGTCGCGTCGGACGGCACCGGCCGGTACACGACGGTGCAGGCGGCCATCAACGCCGTGCCGGCGAACAACACCAGCCACGTCACCATCACCATCAAGCCGGGCACGTACCGGGAGATCGTCACCATCCCGGCGAACAAGCCCTACATCACGCTGCAGGGTCTCGGCTCCTCGCCCAACAGCACGGTCATCGTGGACAACCACTGGGCCGGGGGCAACTTCCCCGGCGGCAGCGCCACGATGTTCGTCAACGGTCACGACAGCGTGCTGACGAACCTGACCGTCAGCAACGACTTCGACGAGAGCACCCAGACCAGCGGGCAGCAGGCGGTGGCCCTGCAGTTGGACGCCGACCGCTCGATCCTCAGGAATGTCCGGCTGCTCGGCGACCAGGACACCTTCCAGATCAACGACGACGCCCGGCTGTACGTGGTGAACTCGTACGTCGAGGGCACCGTCGACTTCATCTACAGCGGCGGTACCGCCGTCTTCAACGCCTGCTCGATCTACGAGAAGCGCAGCACCGGCGGCCCCATCACGGCGGCCAGCACGGACCCCGCCAAGACCTATGGGTTCCTGTTCTACAAGTCGACCATCACCGGTGCGGCGAACAACGTCACCCAACTGGGCCGGCCCTGGCGGCAGGGCGCCCAGGTGCTGTACCGCGAGTCGAGCCTCAGCGCCACCATCAAGGTTGCCCAGCCGTGGACCGACATGGGCGACGCCACCTGGAAGAACGCGCGGTTCCTCGAGTACAAGAACACCGGCGCCGGGGCCACCGTCAACAGCAACCGGCCCCAGCTGAGCGACTCGCAGGCCGCCAACTACACCCCACAGAAGTACCTGGCCGGCTCGGACGGCTGGAACCCCATGTGACGGCAGCCGTCCGGGTGCCCCAACCACTACTCCATGGAGAGATGACAACAATGGTTCCCAAGCTACGAGGCCGCAGGCTTGCCCTCCTGATCGCCGCCACGGTGCCCGCGCCTGCCGTCGTCCTGGCACTGGCGGTGTTGCCTTCGGAGGCGGCCACCGCGCCCGTCACCAATGGCGTCTACACCCTGGCCAGTGGCGCCAGCGGCAAGTGCGTCGACGTCACCGGCGCCTCGACCGGCAACAGCGCCCTACTGATCCAGACCGCCTGCGACAGCGCCGCAACCCACCAGCAGTTCCGGGTCGCGGCGCAGGGCAGCGCGTACAACCTCATCAACACCAACAGCGGCAGGTGCGTCGACGTCCCCAGCGCGACCACCACGTCCGGCGCCCAGTTGTGGCAGTACACCTGCGGCACCAGTACCAACCAGCAGTGGACGTTCACCGCGTCCTCGGCAGCGTCCGGCAAGTACCTCGTGAAGAGCGTGTCGTCGGGCCTGTGCCTGAGCGACAAGGACGGCTCCACGGCCGGCAACAACCCGATCGTCCAGGAGACCTGCTCCGACATCTCACGCATGCAGTGGTCGTTCAACTACGTCGCCGGAGCCACCTCGTCGCCGACCTCCGGCGGCGGTCGGACCTGGTCCAACGTGGCGGACGGGTTCGCGAGTACCGAGGGCGGCACCACGGGCGGGGCCGGCGGCACCTCGGTCACCGTGACGACCTACGCCGACCTGCTCAAGTACGCGACGTCCAGCAGCGCCTACATCATCCACATCAGCGGGACCATCACCGTACCCACCTACGGCTACGAGATCCCGGTGACGTCCAACAAGACGCTCATCGGCCTCGGTACCACCGGTGTCATCAAGAACGGTGGCATCTTCCTCAACGTCGGCGTGCACAACGTCATCATCCGCAACCTCACCATCGGCTACACCGCGATGCCCGACGACGACCCGGACGACAAGGTCTACGACTACGACGGCATCCAGATGGACACCGCCAACCACGTCTGGATCGACCACGACAACTTCGTCCAGACCAACGACGGCATGATCGATAGCCGCAAGGACACCACCGACGTGACCGTGTCCTGGACCATCATGTCCAACCACAACAAGACCTTCGGCATCGGCTGGACCGACAACGTCACCGCCCGGATGACCATCCACCACAACTGGATCCACGACACCAACCAGCGCAACCCGAGCGCCGACAACCTCGCCTACGCCCACCTCTACGACAACCTCCTGCAGAACGTCAGCAGCTACGGCAACTACTCGCGGGGCGCCACGAAGATGGTGCTGGAGAACAGCTACTTCGAGAACGTCAACAACCCGTACTACTACGAGACCGACACCGGAGCCCAGCTCAAGCAGTCCGGCAGCATCCTGGTGAACTGCACCGGCTCGCACACCACGAACGGGTCGGCGTTCAACCCGAGCAGCTTCTACTCGTACACCCTCGACCCGGCCGCCAACGTACCCAACCTGGTGAAGACGTACGCCGGCCCGCAAAGCAACATCAGCATGTAGTACCGCACGCGCGAGACGCCGCGCCCCCCGGCCATCCGGTCGGCGGGCGCGGCTCGCCGGTCTGTTTCGTGGACCGTGTTCCCGGCGATCCCATTCTCGTCACCCCCAGCGGCGGTACTGGCCCGCGAGCAGCAGGTCACGTGTGGGGATGGCCGGTGATGCCGTCCAGGA
This sequence comes from Rugosimonospora africana, assembly GCF_016862975.1. GTDB lineage: Bacteria > Actinomycetota > Actinomycetes > Mycobacteriales > Micromonosporaceae > Rugosimonospora > Rugosimonospora africana. The sequence goes on along the minus strand of NZ_BONZ01000046.1, from coordinate 52,768 downwards.
CGGTGATCAGGTTGTGGTGGAAGGTTTCCTCGGCGTTGAGGTGGGCGCCGTCGATGACGAGCCGGGCGACGGTTGGGTAGCGGCCCGTTTCGAGCATGCGTGTCACGTAGGGCCCGAGCGCGGACTGCCAGGCGGCCACGTCGGTGCCGGTAGAACGGGCGGTGCGCCGCTCGGTGACCTCTCTGCGGAGCGCCCCGATGATGAAGCCGTTGAGGGCGCCCAGGGCCCGCTGGAGGTCGTCGATGCCGCGTACGCCGGGAGCCTGGCTGAGCGCCGCCGCGGTCGATTCGCCGACGGCGAGCGCGTGGGGTCCCAGGTGTGGCCTTCCGCCGAGCAGGTCGGAGAACCACTCATGCTCAAGGGCGGCATCGCGGGTCCGGTGAACGATGGCCAGGACCGTGGCGCGCCACTCGGAGTGGCGACTGGCCTCGGCGATCTGGGCATAGACGGCGTCCACCATCAGATCGAGCAGTTCGGACCTGTTGATCACGTAGTCGTAGAGCCGCATCGGACCGACACCGAGCTCTTTGGCGAGCTTGCGTACCGACAGCCCGTCGAGGCCGTGTGCGTCGGCGAGCCGGATCGCCGTGGCGGCGATCTTCGCGCGACTCAGCGGCACCGGCGCCGCCCGCGATTGAGGCTCGGGCCGTTCCCAGACGGGCAGCGGTGCGCTACCGTACGGCGTATCCATAAGCTACAGCGTACGGTAACGGAGATGATGATGCGAATCGCGATCGCCGGGGGTGGCCTCGGCGGCCTGACGCTGGCCCGAATCCTGCACCGGCACGGCATCGACGCCGTGGTGTACGAACGCGAGGCGAGCCGATCCACGCGATCGCAGGGCGGAATGCTCGACCTGCACCCGGAGTCCGGGCAACAGGCCCTGGCCGACGCGGGCCTCACCGGCCGGTTTCGATCCGAGGCGCGGCCGGAGGGCGAGGAACTTCGCATCCTCGACCCGGCCGGACGCACCCTCGTGCACCACAAGCCACAACCCGGTTCATTCTCCGGACGCCCCGAGATCGATCGGAGCGTACTGCGTGATCTTCTGCTCGATTCACTCCCCGGCGACGCGGTGGCCTGGCGGCACAGGCTCGTCGCGGCGACGCCACGACCCGACGGAGGCTTCGGGCTGGCGTTCGATGGCGGCCACAGCGCCGACTGCGACGTCCTCATCGGCGCGGACGGCGCACGCTCGGTCGTCCGGTCGCTGCTCACCGACGCGGCACTGTCCCACGTGGCCACCTTGGTAGAGCTGAGCATCGGCGACGCCGACCGGCGCCACCCGGACCTCGCCGAGTTGGTCGGCCCCGGAAACCTGTGGTGCATCGGCGTGAACCAGATCCTTGCGGCGCAACGCCTCGGCGACGGCAGCATCCGAGTCGGAATCTCGTTGCGCGCAGAGGACCGCGACCTCGACACCTACCGCAGCAAGCGCACCCTGCTGGACATGTTCGACGGCTGGGACCCCAACCTCACCGCACTCATCGAAGCCGGCGACAGCGCGCCAATCCCACGCAGGATCGAGGCGATGCCCACCGGCACACGCTGGGCCCACCGGCCGGGCATCACCCTTATCGGCGACGCCGCGCACCTCATGCCGCCGGTAGGCGAGGGCGCCAACCAAGCCATGCTCGACGCCGCCGAACTCGCCGCCGAACTCGCCACCAACCCCGCCGACCCGGACGCGGCGATCCGGAGGTACGAAGAGGCGATGTTCACCAGAACTCACCCGATCGCCGACATGTCCGCACGAGTCCAGGCGATGATGCTGTCCCCCACCGCGGCCGACGACCTCGTTCGCTTCTTCACGCCGCGGCCCACCGAGCCGGCACCCGCGAATTGACAGTCCCCTGCCGGTGGTCCCAGGAGTCCGGCTCGGACCGGGGGTGCGGGGCGCCATTCCGGCAGCCCCGCACCCCCCACCCGTCTCTGTGGCGGTCGCTGCTCAGGAGAGCGACTCAACACACAGGACGAAGTCCTCGGAGTTGACCAGTGGATCGTCTTCGTACAGGGTCTCGGTGTAGTCCGTGTCGGCGCAGGCGTCCTCGCTCGTTGTCCCCTTGACCTTGAGCAGTACCTTGAGCGCGCCCTTGGTGTCGCAACTCGCCTTCACCACGAGGCTGCCGTAGTAGACCAGGCAGTCGCCCTTGTTGAGCTTGTCCAGGTCACCATGGATCGTTTCGTCGGTCGGACTCGGCTTGGCCGCGTCGCCCTGGCTCGGTGATGAGTCGGCGCTGGTGCCGCCGGCCTGCGACGACGTGTCGGACTTGTTCACCAGCGCCGCGACCGTGCCGCCGCCGCAGCACAGAACCAACACGCCGATGACGATGCCGATGATGAGTGGCTTCCGGTTCCGCTTCTCAGGCGGCGCGGCCATCGGCGGCGTGGCCATCGGCGGGTACCCGGGCGGACCCGGGTTGTGGTACGGATTCTGACCGCCGTCCTGCGGCGAGCCGTACGTCGACAACGTGTTCCTCCTACATATACAGACAGCACTTCGGACGCTCGGTCGATGGGCCGGCAGTCCGGACCGCGCCTGACGCGCAGCGGTTTCGGAGGATCGGCGCTGCTGCTGGTGATTTGTTGACGATCCGCTGATGCGGTGTTTTGTCCCGAGCGGAGCCATCCGGTAGCCTTTTCCTCTTTCCGGATGCTGGCATCGTCGCGGGAAGAGGTCGGACGGGGGCGAGATGGAGTTTCGACTGCTCGGTCCGGTCGAGGTGTGGGTTGCCGGCCGGCCGGTCGACCTTGGCTCGGTCAAGCGACGGACCATTCTGGCGGCCTTGCTGCTCGAGGTGAACCAACCGGTACCGATCGATCGATTGATCGAGCTGATCTGGGGCGCGGAACCGCCGCCGCGGGCGCGCAATGTCGTGCAGGGGCACCTCTCCCGGATCCGTCGCATCTTGCTTGACGCCGGTGCCGAACAGGCGGGGGTGGCCGTCGACACGCGCTCGCCGGGGTACGTGTTGTACGCCGATCCCGAGCTGGTCGACGCACATCGTTTCCTGCGCCTGGTGCGCGAGGCCAGGCCGGCGGCCGACCCGGAGGCCGCCGAGCTGCTGTCCCAGGCGCTCGCCCTGTGGCGGGGACCGGCCCTCGTCGGCCAACCGCGGGCGGAGGAGTTGGGCGCGACGCTGGCCGAGGCCCGCCAGCTCGCGATGGAGCAGTACGCGGATGCCGCCCTGCGACTGGGCCACAGCCAGCAGTTGCTCGGCGACCTCACCGAGCTGGCGGTCGCGTACCCGCTGCGGGAAGGGTTGGTCAGCCGGCTGATGACGGCTCTGGCCCGGGCAGGTCGGCAGGCCGACGCGATCGATTGGTACAACCGCACCCGGCGGCGGCTCGCCGAGGATCTCGGCGTGGATCCCGGGCCGGATCTGGCTTCGGCTTTCCAGGCCGTCCTGAATTCGACCGCCGCGCCGTCGAGCCCCCGGCCGGTCACGGTCGACGGTCCGGCCGCCGAGCCTCCCGCGGCGTCCGGCAACGCGCCCGTACCGGCGCAACTACCACCCGACGTGTCGCATTTCACCGGGCACCAGGTCGAGTTCGCGGCGCTGCTGGTATCGGGCGAGCGGACGGGATCGCCCGACGCGGCCCGGGTGTCGGCGATCGTCGGGCCGGGCGGAGTTGGCAAGACAGCATTGGCGGTCCACGCCGCGCACCGGCTCGCGGCGCTGTTCCCCGACGGGCAGCTCTTTCTTGATTTGCAGGGCTTTGCCGAGGCCGAGCCGCGCAACGCGCACGCGGCACTGGGCATCCTGTTGCGCGCGTTGGGGGTACCGGCACGTCAGGTACCGGTGGACACGGCCGAACGGACGGCGTTGTACCGTTCCCGGCTGGCCGGCAAGAAGATGCTGATCCTGCTGGACAATGCCAGCTCCTCCGCGCAGGTCCGGCCGCTGCTTCCCGGCTCGTCGGGGTGTTTCACGCTGGTCACCAGCCGCCGCCAGTTGGACGGGCTGGTCGCACGCGACGGGGCTGTGCAGTTCACCCTCGACACCCTCGACCAGGCAGCCGGCGTGGAGCTGCTCGCCAGGCTGATCGGGCCACAGCGCTGTGCCGCCGAGCCACGTGCCTGCGTGCGGCTGGTCGACCTGGCCGGACGGCTCCCCCTGGCTCTGCGGATCCTCGCGGCCCGAGCGAACTCCGTTCCCGGCCGGCCGATCGCGCAACTCGTCAGCGCGCTCGACGATCAGCGCCTGCACCTCGACAGACTGTCCACTGAGGACGGCGACACGAGTGTCCGCTCGGCACTGCTGTTGAGCTACCAGACGTTGTCGCCGCCGTCCGCGCGGGTGTTCCGGTTGATGGGTCTGCTTCCCGGCGCGAGCCTGCCGCCCTATCTGGTGGCCGCGCTGGCCGGCTGCTCGCCCGCCGAAGCGGAATCCGTGCTGGGCGCTCTGGCCGCGGTACATCTGGTCCAGCGCGGGGCATCCGGCCGGTACGGGATGCACGATCTGGTGGCCCACCACGCCATGGAGCGCTCCATCGAGGACGAGCCCGCGACCGAACGCCGTGCCGCGCTGGCCCGCCTGGCCGACTGCTGCCTGCTGACCATCAGTACGGCGGAGCGCGCGGTCTCGCCGGACCTGCCCATGCCGGAGTATCGCGTCGAGCACGTTCCCCCCGTACCGCTGGAATTCGCCACGCCCGCGGACGCGGACGGCTGGCTCGATACCGAACAGGAGACCCTCCGTGCGGTGATCCGGGTGGTCGCCGAGTACGGGCTGCACGAGCGCGCCTGGCAGCTGGTCCATGCGCAGTGGCCGCTCACCGAACGCAACGAGCTTTGGCAGGAGGCGGTGAGCCTCGGGGAACTGGGCGTCGACGCGGCGCGGGCCACCGGCGACGCGCGCGCCGAGCTTCGCATGCTCCGGTACCGGAGTCTGGCCTACAGCAGCCTGAGCCAACACCAGGACGCCGCCCGGGCCGGCCGGGACCTGGTGACGATCGCGGAACGGTTGCAGAGCCCGGAGGACATGACGGCGGCGCTGCTGAGCCTCGCCGGCATTCACTGGCGGGCCGGGGAACACCAGGACGCGGTCGACTGCCTGCTGCGCAGCCTGTCACTGGCTCAACAACACGAGCTGCGCTACCGGGAGGCACAGGTACTGTCGAAGCTGAGTTGCGTACGCCTGGATCAGGGCCGGCCACATGACGCGATGGCCGATGCCCGCCGCGCGGTCGAGTGCTCGGCCCGCCTGGCCGCCCCGCAGATCGAGGGGCAGGCGCTGATCAACCTGGGCAACGCGCTGCGGCAGCTGGGCGAGTTCGACGCGGCTCTGGTCGAGTACCGTCGCGCGCTCCCGTTGGTACAGCGGGGTGGGATACGGGTGGCCGAGGCCGAGGTGCTGTACATGATGGGTCACGCGCTCGCCCATGTCCAGGGCCCGGCCGCCGCGCAGGTACCGTGGCGCCGGGCGCTGACCCTCTACACCGAACTGGGCCGGCCGGAGGCCGACGAGGTCGCGTACGAGCTGGCCGGTTGTTAGAGCTTTCCGAGTGCCTCGCGGGCCTGCGTGACAAGCTCGGGTACGCCGGTCAGCTCGGCCAGCCGCAGGCCGATCCGGTAGGCGTGGTGCGCCGCGGCCCGGTTGCCGTTCTTCGCCTGTACGTCGCCGAGATCCAACGCCGTCGAGACGATGTCTTCCGTGAAATCGGCCGCGTGAGTCAGCGCGTGCCGGAAGGCCGCCTCGGCGTTGGCCAGATCGCCGTGCAGGATCCACAGCGCGCACGCAGCGAGCGGCTGTGCGTCGGCGGCCGATTCCGGTACCCGACGCCAGGCCGCCCCGGCCTGATCGAAGCTGCCCGTGCGCACCAGAATCGCGCCGAAGAGTACCCACGCGCGGGGAACCAGGCCGGGGAATCCGACCTCGCCGAGTCGGGCGACCGCGGTCTCCGCCCCGGCCATGCCGTGCTGGTACCAGAACATCAGCGCGATCTGGGCGGCGGCCTGCGCGGCATGCCTCGGGTGCCCGGTGCCCATCGCTTTCTCGAAGGCGCCCAGGGCTCCGCCGAGATCCTGTTGTTCCAGGAAGCGCCGCCCCGCCTCCAGCGCGCCTATGGCGACGACCTCCGGGTCGGTCAGGTCCATGTGCTTGATCACAGACTGGAGTTCGTCCAGGTCGCCCAGTCCGGCCAGTTCGTCGAGCATGCGCCGGGCCTTGGCCCGGTCGTCCGGGCCGCCCCGCTCCGCCGCGACCCGCCAGGCCCGACCGGCGGCCACGAGGTCGCCCTGCCGGTACAGCATGATGCCGAGATTCACCGCGGACTTGCCGCTGTGCTCCGGCTCGTTCAACGCCATCGCGCCCTCGTAGGCATCCCGTGCGCCGGCCAGCTCGCCGCCGTCCTCCAGCAGCGCGCCGAGGTTGAACAGCGCGTAGGCCGCTACCCGCGGCTCGGCTCCGGCCGCCACCCGGCGCAGCTCGAGCACGCCGGCCTCGACCTCACCCTGCTGGCGGGCGAGCACCAGGCCGAGGTTCACGCCGGCCATGTCGGCCGCCCAGCCCTGCCCGGCCCGCGCCCGGCGCAGCAGGTCGACCGCGCGGTCCACCTCGCCCCCGGCCAGAAGGACGGAGGACAGGTCGAACGCCGCCATCGGCGCGAACCGCGGGTGCCCGGACGCCATGGCCCGTTCCAGGGACTCGCGCGCACCGTCCTGGTCGCCCTGCAGGGCTCGGACGGAACCCAGGTGGTAAAGACCACCGACGGACACCTCCGGTACACGGCAGGTCGTCGCCTGTTCGAACGCCGCGGCGGCCGGGCCGGGTTCGCCCTGGGCGAGCCAGATCCGTCCCCGACCGATCGCCGCCCGCCCGACCACCTCCTCGGCCGTCGCCGGTACCGGTCGCGGCGCCACCCCATGCTGGGCGAGCGCCCGGATGTTTCCGGCCGCTACCGTGGTGACCTGCCCCCGGCCGTGATCGGCCGCGTGACGCAACGCCGCCTGTGCCGCGTCCATGTCCTCGTCGACGAGCAACGTGCCGATGCGCAGCGCGGCGTGTGGCGCCAGCTCGGGTTCCCCGCCCTCAACGATCCGGGCGAACCAGTCCAACGCCTCCGCGATGTACCCGTGCGCCGTCAGGTCCTCGGCGGCGTCGGCCATCATCTCCGCGCTGACCCGCTCGCCCGGGATGTCGGCGGCCATCGCCAGCAGCCCGAGGTTGACACCGCTGCCGGGTGACAGCTGCGGTATCTTCTCGACCTTTCTCGCCATCCGAACGCCTCTCTCTATCCGCCGATTCGCCTGGCGGCTCATCGGTCGGCCACCGGCTCACGTACCGGGCCGGTGCTGGATGGTCCCGGAGTTCGTTGGCGTTTCGTTGACGACCGGCTGACGGCCGGACGGACGTGTGCATGATGGCGGCCAGGACGCCTTCACTGTGACCGGCGACGGTGACTGGCGCGCGCCGACCGCTCAGCGGGCGACCTTGGTGCGGCTCATCGGGAAGTCGCCTGGGATGGCCGACCAGACCGGAACCAGGTCCCAGTTGAGGAGTCTGACCGGCGAGCTGGCCAGCACCCACATGACCGTACCGCCGTTGTCGAGCATGCCGATGAGTTCACCCTCGCCATCGCCGTCGATGTCGGCGGAGGTGATGACCGACCGGGTGAGCACAGCGCTGTCGCTGGGGTACTCGAGCGGGACCACCCACGGCGTCGAGTACCCGTAGATTCGCTTGTCGGTACCGTTGAATATCCTGATCTCGGCATTGCTGACCACCGCGATGTCGTCCATGCCGTCGTTGTTCTGGTTGAACGTCGTCAACTGGGCAGGCTGGCCGACATTCGGCTCCCAGTTCGGGTCCCAGTAGATCTGGTACGGCTCGCTCGGTCCCCCGGACGGGTGGTTGGGCCAGACCCAAATGATGGAGAGCGAGTTGGTGTAGTCCGTCAACCCGACGAGTTCGTCGCGGCCGTCGCCGTTGATGTCGCCGGCGGTGAACCCCCACACCTCCGAGGGCGGGTACCAGCCCCTGAGCGACTGCCAGCTCTCGTAGGGCTCGCTCGAGCCGTCGCCGACGCTCGCGGTGCCCGGGAACACCCAGACCCCCATGGTGTCGTCGGGATAGTGGTACACGGCGATCAGGTCGTCCTTGCCATCGCCGTTGACGTCGCCCGCGGCCACCTTCACGTCGCTGAGCCAGAAGTTGCCCGGCGGGGTGTACCAGACGCGGTACGCGTCCGTCGCGGTCGGTCCGGAGCCGCCCGTGCCGGGAATGACGAACAGCCCCGCGGCGCCGTTGCCGTAGTCGTACAGGCTCATGATGTCGGTGCGCCCGTCGCCGTTGAAGTCACCGGCGACATTCTTCGTCGCGCTGATCCAGTAGTTGCCGGGCCCGGTCTCCCACGCCTCGTAGGCCCCGATCTGCCCGGGCTGCCCGTCCGGCCGGTTCGGCGCGCCGGGGAACACCCACAGCCCCGTGTCGCCATTGCCGTAGTCGAACAGCGCGAGCAGGTCACCACGCCCGTCGCCGTTGAAGTCCCTCTTCCCGTCGGCCCAGGCCGGGGCGGCGACCATGACAACACCGAGTGTGGCGAGTACCGCGGCAAGTGTGGCCGACACCAGTCGACGTGCACGACGGCTCCACCGAAATCTCATGATCGCTCCCGGCATCCAAGAGATCGAGGAGAGTGACTGTAGCCGAGGTTCGACACAGACCGCCAGGGGGCGCTCACCACCGGTCACACGGCGCCCGGGTCTCCGCGACCCATCGCTCTCAAGCCTGGACGGCCGCGGGTTACTGCACGGACAGGTGGACGTGGTTGTAGTGATCGCCGGCCGGAGTTCCATCACCCTGGTAGGCACGCCATCCGCTACCCGGCAGCCAGATGCGCTTGTACCAAATCACGTAGAGCACGGCGAGCCGGTCGGCGTTGGCGAGCAACCAGGCGGCCAGCCGGTCACCGTACGCCTTGTCCGCCCCGGTCGCCTTGGCGTCGACGAAGGTGGTGGCGTTGGCGGAGAAGTCGCATGCCCGCCCCAGCGGGTGCTCGCCCGACCCGCCGTCACGGTGGCACGAGACGTAGTGGGTGAATCCCGCCTTCTTCACCTCCTGCAGAGCATGCAACATGCGCGGCGTGATGCAGCCCGAGGTGGTGGGGTCGTCGATCGAACAGGATTCCTTGGGCCAGCTGCCGTCGGCATTGCGAGGCGCCGGGGTGGCGGACGCGGCGCCACCGGAGGGACCGGCGGTCGCGTCTCCCCCACCTGCCGCCTTCAGCGCCGCCTCGGCATCTTTCTTCTGTTTGTCCATGATGGCCAACTGGGTCTGCTGCGCGGTGATTTCTGTGGTGATGGCAGCCTGTTGCCGGTCGTACTGCGCCGCTACCGCATGCAGTTGGCGCAGGGCTCCGTCGTCCCGGCGGATCTGGGCCTGCACGCTGGTCGCCCGGTCGAGGAAGTCGCTGGTCGACGCGGAGCCCAACAGGACACCGAGGCTGCTCAGTCGCCCGGTCTTGTAGACGGCGACCGCGGTGGCCTGCACCTGTGTGGTCAGCGCGGTCAATTGTGCCTTGGTTGCCTGAATCTGCGTCTCGAGTTGGGCTTGGTGGCTTTTCGCCGCGGTCAGGCGCCCTTGCGCGTCGTTGTAGCCGCGGGATGCCGCGTCCAGTTGCTTCTGCAGGGTGGCGCTGGTGCCGCCGTCAGATCCGGCAGGCCCGGCAGAGGCCGGAACCGGTCCGGCCACCACCAGCACGGCGCCCACCATCGTGGCCAGAACACCCGCCAGGATACGGCGTGTCACCAGGGTCCTTGGGGCTCGACGCATTCCGGCAGGCTACTACCATTCTTCGTAGCCGGACGAGGCCCGATCCGTAACCGCCACCCACCCGGTTTTCCCTTTTCGCCGCGTTATCGGGCCAATAGCGGCGAACCATCCGGCGTCTGGCGCGCGGCACACGCTCGTTTCTCGGACGGGGTCTGCCGGTGCGGTCGCACCGACAGACCCACGGGCCGGATTCCGGATGGTTTCGCCTCTTGGCCGCTACCGCCAGTCGCCGAGCTGTTCGACGTATGCCTGCCCGGTCACCGGCTTGCCGCGGTACTGCCCGGTGACGCTGCTCGCGCCCTCGAAAATGCCACCGTCGGCCTGGATCTCCTGGCCCTGCGGCCGGGCGACGACGGTGAGGCTGGCGTTCAACGCCGGGATGCTGACCGCCCACCGGGTGCCGTACCGCTTTGCCGTGGTCGGGCTGGTCCAGAAGCCGGATGTGCGGTCGGCCAGCGGGTTGACCGCGACGATCTCCTCAGTCCCGTCGGGGTGCAGCACAGTCGCGTAATGGACCTCGTCGCCCTGCGCGAACAGGTCCCAGAGGTTCACCCGGTCGCCATCGGACAGCTGCAGCGCCATCCAGGTCCACTTCTGCGCGGTACTCCAGTCCCAGGTGCCCCACTGGCGGTCCAACCACGACTGGCCGGTGACCGGGTAGGTGTGATTGTTCTCGGTCAGCGTCCCCTTCGACGCGAGGCTGGGCAGCGAGTAGTAGTAGCTCGTGCCGCCGAGGAAGGGCATCAGCCCGGTGCCGTTGTTGTACAGCGCGGGTCCCTGGGAGTCGAGCGTCAGGTCGATTTCGCCGACCGGCAGGGTGGCGTGCAGGCGCATCGCGTCCATCGGTCCGGACAGCGTGGCCGAGGGCGCGCGCACATCGAGCGTGGTGCTGGAGAAGCTGGTCTGGTCGGGCGAGTAGGTCTGGCTCTGGGTGTAATACGCGCCGGTGGTCTCATCCGTGATCGCGATCAGGGTCTGCGGCGCCTGGCTGGCGACGATCTGCACCTCGTAACCGAACCGGTGGCCGCCGGCGCTGAGGTGGCCCACCACGTACCACCATTCCTGCGGCGCGTCCGGATGCGCCGCCTGGTCGGCCGGCAGCCGCACGAACGCCGGAAACGCGGGGGCGTCCGCGGCCTTGCTTGTCGCGACCGGGTCGGGACCGGCCTTGGCCACCGCGGGCCCTGATGTCGCGCAGGCCAGCACGGCGCCTAGTGTCAGGGTGAGAATGGCCGTGGACCGACGTCGCTGTTGTCGCATGTTGTTCCCCGTCTACTACGGTTGCCTGGAGTTGTTTCTCGCCGCGGATCGTGCGCACGTCCTGACGGACATGAAGAAGCCGCCGACCCGACCCCTGTGACAGCACGACCGTGTGACGCGCACCACCGCGAGCCGCCCAGAAAGATTCCGCACGACTGTCGAAACGCGGACGCCACGTTCGACGCGTTGAACAGATGCCGAGCCTTGTGGCCACACAGAGAGGAGCTCTCCATGGCACTCGTGATCTGCGACATGTCCATCTCGCTCGACGGGTACGTCACCGGCCCGAACGACAGCCGCGAGAACCCGTTCGGCGACGGCGCCGGAATGCTGCACGACTGGATGTTCGACGCGGCGACCGACGACGACCGGGCCCTCCTACAGGAGATGATCGACGGCGCCGGCGCGGTCGTGATGGGCCGCACGTCGTTCAACAAGAATGAAGGCGGCGGCGGTTGGGGCGAAGGTGGCCCGCTCGGCGACATCCCGTGCTTCGTGGTCACCCACCACAAGCCGACCGAGTCGTACCCACCGGTGTACACGTTCGTCACCGACGGCGTGGCCAGTGCGATCGAGCAGGCCAAGAATGCGGCGGGCGACAAGGTCGTCGGCCTGCACGGCGCAACCGTCATGCAGCAGGCACTGCCCCTCGGCCTGGTTGACGAGATCCGCGTACACGTGATCCCGGTCCTGCTGGGCGGCGGCACCCCGCTGTTCGCCACGCTCGACTCGTCGATCGCTCTGGAACGCACCCGGACCCTGGTGACCCCGGCCGCGACCCACATCGGATTCCGCGTGGTCTCGTGAGCCAGCGGTCAGCACGAGGCTCGTGGATCTGTTCGGCGAAGCTTGGCACTCCGCCACCCTCTCGCCGCGGTCAGTACGGGGGGAGGATGCCGCGCCGCAGCGCCGCGGTGACTGCCGCCGTACGGTCCGAGACGCCCAGCTTTCCGAACGTCCGCAGCAGGTGCGTCTTCACCGTCGCCTCGCTGACTAACAGCTCCCGGCCGATCTCCGCGTTCGTCCGGCCCGCGCCGACCAGGCGCAGCACCTCAATCTCGCGCGGGGTCAGGTCGAGCGGCGAACGCATCCGGGACACCAGCCGCGCCGCGACCGCCGGGGCGAGCACCGTCTTCCCGCGCGCCGCCGCGCGGATCGCTCCGGTCAGTTCACTCCGGCCGGCGTCCTTCAACAGGTATCCGGTGGCGCCGGCCTCCACCGCTCGCAGGATGTCCGCGTCATTCTCGTACGTGGTGAGCACCACCACCCGGCAGTTCGGGTCTCGCGCCAGCAGGTCCCGCGTCGCCTGCACCCCGTCGCCATCCGGCATCCGCAGATCCATCAGCACCACGTCCGGCTCGTAGGCTCGGGCCACTGCGACCGCATCCGCCGCCGACCCGGCCTCGCCCACTACCTCGATGTCGTCCTCCGCACCGAGGATCCCGCGCAGGCCCTCCCTTACCACCGGGTGGTCGTCCACGAGCAGCACTCGGATCACGTTGGCACCTCCACGGTGAGCACGGTGCCGGAGCCCGGTGTACTGCGGATGGCCAGGCGGCCGCCGGCATGCGTGACCCGTTCACGCATGCCGGTCAGGCCGAAGCCCGCCGCGGCGGTCGGGTCGAAACCCGCGCCGTCGTCCGAGACCTCCAGCCGGACCGCGCCGGGCAGGTACCGCAGGCGCAGCGCCGCCCGCGCCGCCTCCGCGTGCCGCCGGACGTTCGTCAATGCCTCCTGGGCGCACCGCAGCACGATCACCTCCGTACCGGCGTGCAGCCCCCGCGGCTCGCCGGTCAGCTCCCACGACGTCGTCACATCGGTCTCCTCGCCGAGCCGGCCGACCAGCCGACGCAGCGCGTTCGGCAGCGAGGAACCGGCCAGCTCCGTCGGCGGCTGCGCTGAGACCAGGGCGCGTGCCTCGGCCAGGTTCTCCCGGGCGGCGCGCGCTGCCCGCTCCCGGTGCATCCGGGCCTGCTCCGGCGGAGCCGACTCTGCCGCCTCCAACAACATGAGGATGCTGGTGAAACCCTGCGCCAGCGTGTCGTGGATCTCCATGGCCAGCCGCTGCCGCTCGGCGAGCATCCCCGCCTGCCGTTCCGACTCGGCCAGCTCCGCGCGGGTGGCGACGAGCTGCGCGATGAGGTCGGCGCGCTCCCGGCTCTGCTGGATGATCCGCTGGATCCACCAGCTGAACTGCGCCCCAAACGCCATGCACAGCGCCACCACGCCGACCACCGCGACGACGCCGACGCTCGGCGAGCTGACCGCCTCGACCACCGGCACCACGTTGAACAGTGCCAGCGCGAGCATGCCCCAGCCGATTGGCAGCAGCATGAACGACTGCGGGACCAGCGCGAACAACACCACCGAACTGGTCAGCGTAGCCACCTGCGCGGTCATCAACAGGCCCAGTACCCCGAGCTGGTAGCAGACGGTCCGGGCGGGCACCGGGCTGTCCCGGCGAGCCCGGCGCCCGACCAGGCAGTACCAGGGGACGAGCGCGCACAGCGCGGCGATCGATACGACACGGCCGATGCCGGCGCCCGTACTCCACACTGCGGCGAGCGACCCGGCCAGGACGATCCCGCAGTACGCGTCGCGCATGATCATGCCCCGTTTCCAGGCATGCTCGGCTGGTACATGGGGCAGGGTCTCCGACACGCGGACAAGCATGCCGTACGGATCAACCCGCGCGGCGCTCCCGGTACGCGGCGGCCAGCGCGTGCGCCGCCCCCCGGCCCTCGACCTCGATCTTCTCCCCCTCGGCCAGCACGAGCGTGACCTGCTGCCAGGTCCGTCCCGGGGTCACCGTGATGTCCGTGATGCGGTCCAGCGAGACCTGACCGACGTGCTCGCCGACCCGGTTCAGCATCGGGTCCGCGCGCCAGACGTGCAGCGCGTCCGCCGTGATGCCGAGGATCATCGCCGCGTCCAGTGGTACGTCGGTGCGTTCGGTGATCCGGTGCGCGGCGGCCCGCGCCGCCGGCCGGGCGATGAGGTAGTTGCCCAGCGGGGACAGCATCCGGGCCGGGCCGAGCACGGTGTCGACCCGGGCGTACACGGCGGCGCGCAATTCCTGGCCGAGCTCGGCGGACAGCGCGGGAACCAGTTCGTCGTCCTTGAGATGTTTCATGCCGGAAGCATCGCTGCCGGCGCGGCCATCCGCCGTCCACCGGTCGTTGACGCCCGTGTCCACCGATCGATGGACGGCGGGCACAGGTCCGCTAGACCTTCACGATGCGACGCATCCACGATGTACGGGCCGCCTTGGCGGCCTGGGACACGGCCGCCTGCGGCGCCATCAGGTCGAAGCCATGGAACCCACCGGACCACACGTGCAACTCCGCCTGCCCACCGGCCCGCCAGATGGCCGACGCATAGGCCACGTCCTCGTCGCGGACCGTCTCCACGGAACCCCCGTAGATGAACGCCGGCGGCAGGCCGGACAGGTCCGTCGCTCTGGCGGGCGCGGCGTACGGCGAGACGTCCGGCCCTCCGCGCGCGTCGCCGAGCAAGGCCGTCCAACCGCTATCCATCAACGTGTGGTCCCACATGTCCCGGCTCGCCATCTGTCGTACCGACGGCGTGTCGTCGCGGTCGTCGAGCATCGGCGCCAGCAGCAGCTGTCCCGCAAGCTCCGGACCGCCCCGGTCCCGAGCGAGGAGCGCCACCGCCGCCGCGAGCCCGCCCCCGCTACTCGCACCGGCGACGACGAGGCGGCCTGGGTCGATGTTCAACTCCGTCGCGTTCGCCGCGACCCACACCAGACCGGCATAGCAGTCCTCGATCGGCGCGGGGTGAGGATGCTCCGGTGCGAGCCGATACTCGACGGAGATCACCGCGGCGCCGACCGATGCGGCGAGGTCGACCATGTCAGGCAGGTTTGTGCGTCGATCGCCTAAGATCATGCCGCCGCCGTGCATGGCATAGATCGCCGGGGTCGGCGCCGAGGCACCCGTCGGTCGGCATACCAGGAGGGTGATGTCGGATTCCCCGGCCGGTCCGGGCACCGTCCGTTCGAAAATCTGGAACTCGCCGCCGCGGCTGAGCTCGTCGCCCGACGATGGCTCCACACCCGTGGGCCCGGAACGGAACGCCGAGATCAGGTTCGGCGTTGTCGGCGACGGCATCACCTCAGCGAATACCGCGGCTGACTCCGCGAGCTCTGGGTCGTACGGCGGCGGAGGGCCGATCTGGTCGGTGGACGCGGTGGTGTCAGTCACGAGTGTTCTCCCGTTTCGTGGTCCCGGCGAGCAATCCATCGAATGCAACCGAAGGATTGCACGTGTGAGTTCGCAGGCGCAACCTTACGTTTGCACTTCCAGTGCTCGACGCGAGCCATTGGCCCGATAGTCCAGCGGCTGAGCGCGACCGATGCCTCCGCCTTGACGCAACTTGCCGGTTGCGCGTTGGTATCCCGTCATGCAAGACTCTAGTTGCATGACGGCGAGGACGGACGAAGGAGTCATTCGATGAGTGAAGACCGCATCGAGCGCGACACGCTGATCGCGGCACCACTGGAGCGGGTGTGGTCGCTGGTGGCGGAGCCCGGGTTCTGGGTGTCGCAGGAGGCGAGCATCTGGGCGGGTGACGAGGCGGGCCTGGCCGGCGTGGTGGCCAGCGAGGGCTCGTCGACAATGACGAAGAACCCCAATGTCGGTGAGGTCGCGGTGCGGGTGGAGAAGGTCGAGCCGCCGACGTATGTGGCGTACCGCTGGTCCAGCGCGTTCCCCGGTCAGGAACTGCACGAGAACAACAGCACCCTCGTGGAGTTCACGTTGAGCGCGGAAGGTGACAAGACACGGCTGCGCGTCGTCGAGAGTGGCTTCGCAGCGCTGGCCGGATCCGAGGGCCTGCGCGAGGAGGCGTTCCGGTTCAACACCGAAGGCTGGCCTTACGTGTTCGAGGCCGTCAGGAACCGCGCCGAACAGGCCCGATGAACACTCAGGAACGTCTCGGCGCCGTCGAGGCGGTTGACAGCGTTCTCGTCGCCCTGGCCGACCCCACGCGACGTAACCTGCTCGACCTGCTCGCCGCGAAGGGCGAAGCCACCGCGACCACGCTTGTCGAAGGGCTGACCGTCTCGCGGCAGGCGATCGTCAAGCACCTCGCCGTCCTGGACGCCGCCGGGCTCGTGTCCTCCACGAGGGTGGGACGGGAGGTTCGGTACCAGGTGCGGCCGGCCGCGCTGGATGCGACGGCGCGGTGGATGTCCGCGGTCGCGGCCGGGTGGGATCGGCGGCTGGCCAACATCAAGCGCCTCGCCGAGGCGGCGGAGCGGGACTCGCGTTAGCGACCGCGCCGCGAATCCGTCCTGTCCACTGAGGACAGCGGGAAAGCGCGGCTGTTCGCAACTGACCGGACAAAGGGACGGGAGGCGAACGAGTCGATCGATGGAGGAGCCGATGGAGCCATCAGGCACCGTAGGGACGGAAAGCCGCACAAGCGCTCCTGGCGCGAGGACGAGCAGCACGACGACCGCGACGGTTGCCGCGATGACGGCGACGCTCGGGCTCGCCGCCGTGTCCTGGGTCGTCGCGGTCTGGCAGATGAACAACGGCATGGACATGGGTGTCGCGACTCGGCTCGGTCCGTTCGCGTCCTTTATCACTCTGTGGATGCCGATGATGGCGGCGATGATGCTGCCGGGCGCGGCTCCGGCGGTGTTGAGACGCCTTCGCTCCGGCGGCCGCATGCACACCGTGCCGCTGTTCGTCGGGTCGTACCTCGCCGTGTGGACACTCGTGGGCGTCGCCGTTTATGCACTGTACCGACCGCACGGACCCTACGCCGCCGGTGCGATCGCCATCATGGCGGGATTGTTCGAGCTCTCGCCGTTCAAGCGACACTGGCGCCGACGCTGCCGGGAGCGTGTCCAGTCTGGACTGATGTTCGGGCTCCACTGTGTCGGGTCGTGCATCGGGCTGATGCTGATGGTGGTGGCCATAAGCGTCATGAGTGTCACCTGGATGTCCGTAGCAGCCGTCCTCGTTCTCACCCAGAAACTCCTACCCGTGAAAGCCGCCATCGATGTGCCGCTGGCACTGGCGATCGTCGGACTCGGAATTCTGATCTGGGTCGCGCCCTCGTCGGTTCCCGGCCTCATGCCGACGATGTGAGAAGTCACGGGCGACGGCGCACGCCGAGCCGTCGCACCAGACAACAATGAGAGGAAACAATGACCAGTCACAAGGTAGGAACGCGTGACGAGTGGCTTGCGGCCCGGCTGCAGTTGCTCAAAGCCGAGAAGGAGCAGACACGACGCAGCGATGAACTCGCGCAGCGGCGCCAGGAACTGCCCTGGGTCCGCGTCGAGAAGGAGTACCGTTTCGAGACCGAGGATGGCCCAGCGTCCCTGCCGGATCTGTTCGCTGGACGCTCGCAACTCCTCGTGTACCACTTCATGTTCGGACCCGACTTCGAGGCAGGGTGTCCGTCCTGCTCGGCGATCGCGGACGGCTTCGATGGCTCGGTCGTCCACCTGGCCAATCACGACGTGACACTCTGTGCGGTCTCGCGGGCTCCTGCCGCGAAACTACATGCGTACAAGCAGCGGATGGGTTGGAGTTTCCCTTGGGCTTCTTCGTTCAATAGCGACTTCAACTACGACTACGGAGTGACGCACACCGAGCAGGACTGGAACGCGGGGGCCGTCAGGTACAACTTCCGCGAGATGGACCTCCGAGCACCAGGCGAACAGGAGTCGACTGCCACCGGGCCGAGCCTGGAAAGCGGTGGCTCGGTTCTCGACCAGTTGGCGTCGTCGGCCGGAACCGACTGGCCGACGTACAGCAAGGAGGGGCCCGGCGTCAGCGCGTTCGCGCTCGAGGACGGGGTCGTTTACCACACCTACTCGGCATACGAGCGTGGGATCGACGAACTCTGGGGCATGTACCGGTGGCTGGACCGCGCGCCGCTCGGTCGCAACGAGACCGGCTTCTGGTGGCGCCACCACGACATGTACGACAAGCAGTAACCGGACGCGGTGAGGCCGGGACACCATGCGGTGTCCCGGCCTGGCGCCGCGCGGCCAGCAAGCCGCTCCACAGGGAAGAGTTCATATATCGAAAGTCATCATTGCGAAGGTGGTGGGCGCCGGGATCTAATGATCGCGCCCGGTACGGGTGCCGTCCAGACGATGGGAGCGTGCAATGAACGCAAGCGTCAACAGATCGGCCGACAGCCGGCGGGTCCGACCCGGCCGCGCGGCGACCGCGCGGCTCGCCCTGCTGTCCCTGGTGACCACCGCGACGCTGGTGCTGCCGTCCCAC
Source organism: Rugosimonospora africana (assembly GCF_016862975.1). Taxonomy (GTDB): domain Bacteria; phylum Actinomycetota; class Actinomycetes; order Mycobacteriales; family Micromonosporaceae; genus Rugosimonospora; species Rugosimonospora africana. The sequence goes on along the minus strand of NZ_BONZ01000046.1, from coordinate 34,461 downwards.
CCGGCCGCGGCCTACTATCCGGATCCGTACGCCTACGTCCCCAGCTGCACGAACTACGGCACGTCGGTGGTCTCGCTCGCCACAAACACGGTCGTCAAGACGCTGGCCATCAACGACTATCCCGGCGCTGCGGCGATCAACCCGGGTGGCACCCGTGCCTACGTCACGGTGCCGAACACGCGCCAGATCATGGTGTTCGACACCCTTCATGACACGCTGCTGACCACCATCAACAACGCGGGATCGAGCCCCAACGCCATCGCGATCGACCCGTCCGGCTCATTCGCCTACGTCACCAATTCCAACTACCACACAAACAGCCCAATGACCGTCGTCGACCTCGCGACCAATGCCGTCGTGGCCAGCATTCCCGTCAGCGGCGACCAGGGATACCTGGCCTTCGACCCGACGGGAACCCGGGTGTACGCCGGCAACTGGACCAATGGCGTGTCCGTTGTGGACACCGCCACGCACACCGTCGTCGCCACCATTACCGTGGGCTGGAGGCCGACCGGAGTCGCGGTCGACCCGACCGGCACGCGGCTCTACGTCGCGAACGGCTTGGACGACACCGTGTCGGTCATCGACCTCGCGACCTACGCCACCGTCGCCACGATCGCGGTCGGCTTGGATCCCGAGGGCGTGACGCTCAATCCGGCCGGCACCCGGCTCTACGTCGCGAACAGCTCGAGCAGCACGATATCGGTCATCGACACCGCGACCAACGCCGTGGTCGCCACGTTCACGGCCGGCTACGGCGTGCAGTCGATCGCGTTCAACCCGGACAACCCGGCGGTCGGATACTTCGTTCGAGACGCCTCCGGCATGGCGCTGTACCGCTTCGACACCGCGACGAACACCACGACCGGGTACGTCGGTGTCGGCAGCAACCCCTGCAACCTGGCCGTCAGCCGCGGCTACGGCGCCTGACGGACTCCCCTGGGGCCGCGTCGCCGGAGCCGACGAGGTCCTCCATCGATCGCTGGGCAGGGCGCGCAAGGCCGCGGTCCGACACACGCCGTCGGGCCGCGGCCGATCCTCGTCGGAACGGTCGACAACCTGCAGGCTAGGCGTCCGCGACGGCCTCGACCACGAGCTCGCGCAGTTCACGGTCGAGAGCGGGCAGGCAACAGGTCGGTGAGCAGCTCAGCGGCGCGCTCCACGGTCAGCGCCTCGGGCACCCGAGCAGCATGCGTCAGACATCCGGAGTGTAGAGCAGTTGTCGTGCTACCGAGGCGCATGTGTTGGCGCCCTGCTGCAGGCCGGTGTACGTCTGCGAGCCGGCGAACTGCATCTCCACTGTGAGTACCCAGTCCGGATGGACGGCCATGCAGTTGATGTGCCACCGCGCGTCGGCGTAGATGTAGGTCCAGCCGTTCTTGATCGCCGTGTCCTTCGCCAGCGACTGTGGAAGGGCGTCGATGATCCCCCAGTGCCCGCCCTGCACCTTCACGTTGGACGGGTTGTTGTCCCTTACATCGCCCCGGACATGCCGCATCTTGTCCAGCAGCCACGGCGTCCATTTCGGGCCGGCGGCCGTGCCGTCGGCGATGCATCTGCCGTAACGCACCGCGTCGGCCGGGGTGATCTGGGTGTAGCTCCAGCTCTGTCCGGCATGTGTCTCGGTCAGTTTGCACGTGGACACGAGTCGCCTGATCGACCCCAGCCCGCCGTCTGCGCCGTAGACCGTGGTCGCGGCGTCGTCATTGCTGTCCTCGATCATCAAGGTGATGGTGCGCAGCATCGCATCGGTCGGTTGGGCGCCGCCCAGACGGGTGAAGTAGTCCGCGGCCAGCCAGGGTTTGACCATCGACTCGGTGGTGTTGACCATCGTGTCCTTGTTGGTCGATCCGATCAGCTTCTTGGCTCGCAGGTCCAGGAACGCCCAGCCGAACCGTTCGAAGCTCGGGCTTGTGGGGATGGTGACCTGGCCGGCTCTCAGGGTCGGCGGTGGCGGCGCGGCCTGCATCGCGATGTTGGCCCGGCCCGGGGTCGGGGAGGTGGCGCCGTACGCCTGTGCGGCGACGTTGTAGAGCCTGGACCGAGTGGCCGGTACCAGGATGACCAGCGCCCCCGACGCGACCGCCACGATCAGACCGCTGAGCATGAGCAGGCGAAGACGCGTCATCCGGGGGCTCCAGGAGGGTGGGTGGGGCGCGTGGCACTGGTCAAGCGGCGCGCCGCCCACCCGGCGGACGGGCGGCGCCATCCGCACGGTCAGCCCAGCTGACTGATCACCGAACTGGCGTTGCCCGGAACCGGGTTGAGTCTCGGGTACACGCTGCGGCACCCCTCTGGGCCCAGCAGCCCGGCCACCCCGAGGGTACTGGCCTCGACCTCAAGGTTCATCAACCCTATGTGGTAGACCGTCAGGTCGCTCGTCGGCCCGCTCGGTGGTATCTGGCTCGTCGGGTGCCCGTCGATCGTGGTGTTCGGCGTGTCGAAGCCCTTCCCGCCGACCCTGTCCTGGTCGCGGTATGCCGTCGCGTTGACGATCAGCCTCTCGTCTTCCCGCTGCTGCTCGGTCCGACCGGCGCTGAACGCCATCTCGGCGTACCAGGGCGAGTCGTCGGACTGCGTCGAGGAGTTGATGCTTGTCGAGACCCGCCGGAGCCCGGAGGGCAACGCGCCGACCCGGAACGGCACCGTCACCGAGGTGGTCGTGCTGACCTGGAGCTTCTCCGCGACCCGTACCGCGATGTCGGCCACGTCCGCGTTGGCGTCGGTCACCTGTATCCGGGCCCACCCCTGCGGCGCGTACCGCCAGTCCAGAAACGCCTCGGGTATAGTCGCTCCACTGTAGACGGTCCAATTCGCGTCCTGCCCGTTCACCGACGCCGGGATGGTGCGGGTCACCGTGGCCCGGCCGACCAGGCGCTGCGGTGGCGGCGGGGTGACGCCGCGGGGGTACAACGTGACCGACACACCCTGCCAGTCGTGCCCGACAACCGGGTACGCCATGAGGACTGCCATCATGCCCTGCCCCGTGGCGCCCACTTCGTACGAGCGCTGGTCGTAGCGGCCGGGAACCCAACCGAACTTCAGGTACAGCTTGAGCGGGTCGAAGCTCGGCGGCGCCACATCACCGGACATGGTCGGCAGTGCCGACACGGCCGGCAGGCCGGCGACGTCGTACCCTGCCGTACCGCGGGCCGGCAGCACCCTCGGTACCGTGACCGCACCCGCGGCGAGCACCGCCACCACGAGTCCGGCGCAGGCCGCCCGCCCGTACCGGCGCTGCCGCCGGCCGACCGACATCGCCCGCTTCACATCTAGAACGCTGGACGGCGGCTCATCGGTCGTCGCCTCTGCGTGCAGCAGAGCGGCGATCTCCACCTGTTCGCTCAACGCCGTGTGCCTCCGTCACTGTCGATTGCCGTGGGTACCGCGTTCATCGCGCACCTGCCTTCACCGTGAGCGAGCGGCGCAGCGTCGCCAGCGCCTTCGATGTCTGGCTCTTCACCGTGCCCGGCGAGCAGGCGAGCGCATCCGCTGTCTCCTCGACGGTCAGATCCTGGAAGAAGCGCAGCACCAGCACGGCCCGCTGCCCCGGCGCGAGACCGCGCAGCGCCGCCATCAACGTGACCCGGTCGTCGGGATCAGAGCCGGCCGGCGCCGCACGGTCGGGCAGTTCGGTGGTCAGCCGTACGCGGAACCAGCCCAGCCGGCGCTCGTCCAGCATCCGGCGCAGCAGCATGGTGCGCACCAGCGCGTCGAGGTTGTCGGCCCGTCGGGCCTTCGGCCACTTGCGGTACAACTCCGTCATGGTGCGCTGCACGACATCGTCGCCGCGATCCCAGTCGCCGCACATCAGGTACGCCGTGCGCCGCCACACCGTCATGCGGGACCGCACGTACTCGGTGTACTCGGCGTCGGCGTCCAGAGTCCCGTCGGTCGCGGCACTCATCGAGCGTGCCGGCACGGTACCCGCGTCCCGGCCGTCCCGCGCGAACCGCCGGCGGCACCCCGGGCCTGCCGCCGGCGCCACCCACGTCTCTGCTCAGCCATCCATCGCTCCCGTCGATTCGAAGGGTCCACAAGAGTGGTCGATCGCGGGTCGGCGTGGCGTTGCCTTGGCGGGCGCTATTTCTCGGCCGTGCCGGATTTTCCGCTGATGGACTCCTGGTAGATGTCCGCGTAGGTGCGCGAATCCTTGACCAGGTCGTCGCAGAAGGCGGCGACGTCGTTGCCGATGAGTTCCAAGACTCCCTTGCCGGCCGTGACGCCCTCCTCGAAGAAATCGACGATCCCCGAGAGCAGGCGCCCGTCGGCCAAGTCGACCGGTCCGACCTTGAAGAGGTACCTCTGCATCTCCTTGTAGACGATCTGGTAGTCCGGCGGGAGTGCCTTGACCCGCGCCAGGTGCGCCCGCCACTGCTTCTTGCCCTCGATGATGTCCTGGATGCCCACGTCAGCCTCCCAGCCGGCCCAGTTTCCTCGCGACGTTCCTGTTCAGCTGCTCGCGCCACCGGTCGCGGTAGGTGCGAGCCCCTTCTCCGCCGGCCAGTGCCGCGCAGAAGCCCTTGATGTCGTCGCCCAGCACCTCGTGAATGCTCTGCCCGTCCGCCGCTGTCTCTTCGAGCAGGCCCAGAGCGCCGTCGAGGATCGGCATCAGGTTGCGACCCGTAAAGCCCGAGTAGGGAAAGAGGTGAGCCTTGATCTGTTCCCACGCCGCCCGGTAGTCGGCCGGCAATGCCTCGGCGCGGGCTTCGAACGCCTTCCATTCCCTGGTGAGATCGCTGCCCGTGATGGTCTCCCAGAAGTTCATCTCCCACCCTCCTTAAGCTTGTCGATTCGTGACGAGAGGTACTCCCACTTCGTCCAGAACGTCGCGAGTTCTTCGCGTCCCGCGTCGTTGAGCGCGTAGAACTTGCGCGGTGGGCCCATCCCGGATGGTCGCTTCGTCACCTGGACGAGCCCGTTCTTCTCCAGCCGCAGCAGGATGGTGTACACCGTCCCCTCGATGACGTCGGCGAAGCCGAGCTCGTTCAGCCGACGCGTGATGGCGTACCCGTACGTCTCCTCGCTGCGGATGATTTCCAGCACGCAGCCCTCGAGCGTGCCCTTCAGCATCTCCGTCAGGTCGTCCATCGCGGGCCCTCTCCGGTCCTCCCGGTACTGAGTGGCACCGAGTACCGCTATACGGTATCACCGAGTAGTGGGCTCTGGCCAGCGACTGGCGGGCAGCCCGCTCCCCCGGGCAGTCGTTATCCGGACTTCGTTGTCCGGCGTCCACCTATCGACGCCTGACAACGTTTGTGCGGTACAACCAGCACGCTGCCCCACCCCGGCAGCATCAACGCGGATGCAGAGGAGCCCGTCATGATCAGGTTCCAGACGGAACACCGGAGAACGCGGAGCTGGCGCAGCGCCGCGATCGCGACCGTGGCCGCCGCGGCGGCGGTCGCGGCGATGGTATTCAGCCCTGGCGTGTCGTTCGCGGCGACCGACGTCCAGACCGCACAGACAGACCTCAACGGACTGAACTACAACGTCGGTTCGGTCGACGGCGTCGTCGGGCCGAAGACCCAGGCGGCGACGTCGGCCTTCCAGAGCGACCGGTGCCTGAGCGTGGACGCCGCCATCGGAGCGGGGACGCTCGCCGAGTTGAAGACGGTGGTCCAGCTCGTGCAGACCAAGGCCGGCATGGCAAGTCCCGACGGGAACTACTCGTCGGCGACCACGAGCGCGGTCAAGAGCTACCAGAGCGCGCACGGTCTCTCCGCGGACGGCGTCGCCGGGGCGGACACCATGACCTCGATGGGCATCGCCCGGATCGTCGCGAGCTGCCGTCCCGCCGGGGCGACGCAGGGCGAGACGATCGTCAACATCGCCAAGGCCGAGGTCGGTACCCGCGCCGCCAGCAACTGCGTACCGGGCAAGGGGTACAACATCTGCGCCGACTGGTGCGCCGCCTTCGCCACCTGGGTCTGGCGCTACGCCGGGGTCAGCATCCCGTTCGAGACCTATGTGCCGACGGTCTACGACTGGGCGGTAAGCCACAACAAGTGGTACGGGACGAGCCAGCTCAGCCTCGCGCAGCCCGGTTACCTGATCATCTTCGGTAACGCGACCGACCGGTACCACATCGGAGTCGTCGACCATGTCAGCGGCTCCACCGTCTATGTCATATCCGGCAACACGACGAACAGTTCCGGGATCTGGGGCGCGTGGGACAAGTCGTACGCGTTGTCCAGCTCGAACTTCTACGGCCTGGTACACCTGTGACCCGCCGGTCGCGCGGCCTTGCCGGCGTCACTGCCGGCATCGCCGCCGTCGGCTCGCTGCTGCTGGGAGGGGTGTCGGCCTCGGCCGCCACCCCGTCCTCGACCGGACAGCGGGATTTCGCCGTGGCCCAGCAGAGTTCCGCCTCGAGCCAGGGGAACAAGGCAGCCCAGCAGGAGGATGCCGACCACGCGGGATCGGGGCTCTCGGCCCGCGTACCGGCGCCGGCGGTCAAGCCGTTCTCGACGGGTACCCTCAAGGGCCTCGACGTGAGCGGGTACCAGGAGAACGTCGACTGGCCGTCGGTGGCCACGAACGGTGCGACGTTCGCCTACATCAAGGCGACGGAGAGCACCGACTACGTCAGTAGCTACTTCGGCCAGCAGTTCGACGGCTCGGCCGCGGTGGGGCTCATCCGGGGCGCGTACCACTTCGCGCACCCCGACGCCTCCAGCGGTGCCACCCAGGCCGACTACTTCGTCGACCACGGCGGCGGCTGGACCGCTGACGGCAAGACCCTCCCCGGTGCCCTGGACATCGAGTACAACCCGTCCGGGAGCACCTGCTACGGGCTGAGCCCGGCGTCGATGGTCAGCTGGATCGCCTCGTTCGTCGACGAGTACCGGGCGCGTACCACCCGGTACCCGACCATCTACTCGACGGTGGACTGGTGGGCCTCCTGCACCGGCAACAGCACCACTTTCGGCGCCCACGATCCGCTGTGGGTCGCCACCTACTCCGGAGCGTCGACCCCGCTGCCCACCGGCTGGAACACCTACACCGTCTGGCAGAACGACGACTCCGGGACGTTCCCCGGCGATCAGGACCTCTTCAACGGAACCCTCGACGCTTTGAAGTCGTTCGCGCTGGGCGACTACAGCCCGCCCCCGCCACCGCCCGGCACCGGCTGGCCGATCGTGCGGCAGGGGCAGAAGGGCCGGCAGGTGACCACGCTGCAGTACCTGCTCGACGCGAACGGTGCGTCGTTGACGGTGGACGGGAAGTTCGGTCCGGGTACCCGTAGGGCCGCGGCGTCGTTCCAGTCGGCCCACGGGCTGACCGCGCACGGGATCGTCGGCGCGAACACCTGGCAGTGGCTGATCGTCACCGTGCGGCAGGGCAGCACGGGGCTGGCTGTCAAGGCGTTGCAGGCCGAGCTGAACGCGCGCGGTGCGTCGTTGACGGTGAACGGGCAGTTCGACGCCGATACCGGTGCGGCCGTGCTGTCGTTCCAGGCCGACCAGGGGCTGGAAGCGGACGGGATCGTCGGTCGTAACACCTGGCGGGCGCTGGTCTCCTGAAAGCTGGTGGCTCTCCGGGAGTCGGTGACCTCGGGAGAGTCGCTCGGTCCTACTGAACCCCAGAGGGTCGTTCAACGTCGAACGGCCCGTGCACATCGACCGGCGGTGACCTGCCCTGGCAGGTCACCGCCGGCGGTGCTGATGGCCGGAAAGGCCATGACCCGCCGGCGAAGGCGGTGCTCCGGCGCTCGTCGAGGGCGTCCGGGCGGTCAGCGCCGCGGGCTGTCGGACCAGCCGGGACTCACCAGCCCCGACTCGTACGCGGCGACGACCAGCTGCGCCCGGTCCCGCGCGTACAGCTTGGTCATGATGCGGGAGACGTGAGTCTTCACGGTCAGCGGGCTGACGAACAGCCGCTCGGCCAGCTCGGTGTTCGACAGGCCCGTGGCGACCAGCGCCAGCACCTCGCGTTCGCGGTCGGTGAGCTGGTCCAGCTGGCGCAGCGTCGCGGGTGCGAGCTTGGCCCGGGTCGCGTACTCGGACATCAACCGCCTCGTCACCGCCGGCGACAGAAGGGCATCGCCATCGGCCGCCGCGCGCACCCCACGGATCAGCTCCTCGGGTTCGCTGTTCTTGACCAGGAACCCGGCGGCACCGGCCCGGATCGCCTCGAAGATGTACTCGTCGATCGCGAACGTCGTCAGCATGACTACATGCACGCCGCCCAGCCGGGGGTCGGCGACGATCCTGGCGAGCGCGGCGAGGCCGTCGAGGCCCGGCATGCGGATGTCCATGAGTACGACGTCGGGCCGCAGCCGCGCGATGAGCTCCAGCGCCTCCTCGCCGTTGCCGGCCTGGCCGACCACCTCGATGTCGTCCTCCAGGTCGAGCAGCGTCGCGATGCCGATCCGCACGAGTGCCTGGTCGTCGACGAGCACCACGGAAGTCACTTCGGGGCCTCCCTCATGAGTTGGGTCCGATCGGCAGCGTCGCCTCCACCGTGAAGCCGCCCCGCGGGTCCGGCCCGGCGTCGAACCGCCCGCCCAGCGCGCTCACCCGCTCCCGCATGCCCACCAGCCCGATGCCGCTGGACCGGCGCGCCGCCGGGGCGCTGGTCGCGGACGCCGCCACGTCGGCGGGTTGCCGCGGGCCGGCGCCGACGTCGTTTGTCACGAGTACCGACAGGCTGCGCTCCGCGTACGTGATCCGCACCAACAGGCTCGCGCCCGCCCCGGTGTACCGGATCGCGTTGGTCACGGCCTCCTGGACGATCCGGTACGCGGCACGGTCGACGGCGAAGGGAACCAACCGCGGCGGCCCGACCGAGTTCAGCGTCGCGCGCAGCCCGGCCGCGTGCGCGCCCTCCAGCAGCCGGGCGAGGTCGACCGGGGACGACACCAGTGGCGCCGGATGCCGCGCCTCGTCGTCGCCGGGGCCCGGATATTCGGCGCCCTCGTCGGTGGAGCGCAGCGTGTCCAGCGCGAACTGCAGGTCGGCGAGCGCGGCGTTGCCCGCCTCCTTGATGGCGCGCAGCGCGTCCGCCGTACGGCCGGGATCCCGCGCGACGAGCCCGAGGCCGGCGTTGGCCTGGACGGTGATCAGTGCGAGCTGGTGGCCGAGCGTGTCGTGCAGTTCCCGCGCCACCCGCAGCCGTTGCTCGCTGGCCCGGCTGCGGGCCGCGTCCGCCTCGGCGCGCGCCGCCTGGGCGCGCCGTCCCGCCTCGGCACGCCGGGCCCGGGTGCGGATCCGGATTATCTCGGCGGCGCCGGCGAGCACGAGCAGCCAGGCGGCGAGACCGAACTGGGTACCGGCGGCCGAGTCGCCGACGAGCGGCCGGACCGCCAGCAGGTACCCGCACGCGAGGACGGCGTACGCGACCCAGCGGCGGCCCCACAGGATGGCGGCGAAAGTACCCATGATCGCAGGCAGGTACGCCGGACCGGGCGGGTACTTGGCCAGGTTGTAGCCGGTCACCGCGAAGAACGTGACCAGCAGGGTGACCGTCGGGGCGCGGCGCCACCAGGCCAACGCGCCCCCGGCGACCAGCAGTAGGGCGACGCCGCCGGCGTCCAGCGGCCGCGCCGCCAGGTCGGGCCGGCCCTCGTGCCACCCGTTGACTCCGATGCTGACCGCGACCGTCACTCCGGTCACGGTCGCGGCCAGCACCCCGTCACGGACGGCCGGTCGAGCTACGTTCACGCGGCTCCTCCCACGGCTGCACGCGCCCAGTGGCGATCACTCCGACGCGATCGCGACCAGCGGATCGAGTCGGGCCGCCCGGCGCGCCGGTCGGGACCCCGCGACCAGTCCGGCCAGCGCACCGATCAGTACGATCAGCGCGATCCGTACCCACGGTACGGCGAACACCTCGCCACCGCCGGAATTCGAGGTCGTCGACGAGAGCGCCCAGCCGAAGAAGACACCGAGCACGGTGCCCGAGACGGTACCGAGGGCGGCGGTGAGGAGCGCCTCCCACTGGATGATCCGCCGTACCTGCGCCCGGCCCGCGCCCACGGCGCGCAGCAGCCCGATCTCCCGGTACCGCTCCGCCACCGCCAGGGCCAGCGTGTTGGCGATGCCCAGGATCGCGATCACGACGGCGAGGGCGAGCATCACGTACACCACGTTGAGGAGCGTGCTCGCCCCGGCGACGGTGTCGTCGACGAATTTCGCACGGCCGGCGACGGCGAGGCCGCCGTACTCCCCCGCGATCGACGTGACCGCCGCGCGTACCGCGCCGGTGTCGGCACCGGGGGTGGTCACCACGTACACCGCGGAGACGAGTTGCCGGGGATTGTGCGCGGACCAGACGTCGGCCGGCACGATGTAGTCGCTCAGCGGCGCGGTCGGCCGGTACAGCGCGCCGATCGGCAACGTCTCGGTACGACCGTCGACGAAGGTGACGTCCACCCGTGAACCGGTGTGCCAGCCGTGCTCCTCGGCGACCGTCCGCGACACAGCCAGCCGCCCCGCGCCGGCCGCGATCGTGAACGCGCGGGCGAGCGCGACCGGGTCGGCGACCGTGACCGTCTGCGCGGTACCGGCGATGCGAGCCTGGCCGGTACCGACCCCGGCGGCCGTGCCAACCCCGGGTACCGCGGCGACGCGCGTGGCGACCTGGGGACTGAAGCCGCTGTTGCCGTACGCGCTGCCACCACCCGAGACGACGAGGTCCCCGGTGAACATGGCGCCCAGCGTGCCGGTCGTCGACGCGGAGATGGACGCCCCGATGACCGCGAACATCGCCACGAGCGCGACACCGACCATCAGCGCCGCCCCGGCGGACGCCACCCGTGCCGGCGACCGCAACACGTTGCGTTGGGCGATGCGGGCGTTGACCCGGTTCGCGCCGCCCAGGAACCGGCCGGCCGCCCGCGCCGCCCACGCGCACGTCGCGGGACCCAGGATGATCAGACCGACGAGCGTGGCGACGGCGGCCACGCCGGTCACGACGTCCGAGGAGCCGGCAGCGCCGAAGGCCGTGCCGGCAGCACCGGCGGCGGTGACGGCGAGCCCGGCGACTGGCCGGGCGCGCGAGGCTGCGGAAGTGTCCACCGCGACGGCCGTCAACGCGGCCAGCGGCGGGGTCCGGGAGGCGCGTACCGCCGTCGAGAGCGTCGCGACCACGGTGACCACGACGCCGACCCCGACGGCGATGAGCGCATCCGCGACGGTAAACACGACGCCGTGCAGCGGCAGCGGGAGCCCGAGGCCGGCGAACGCGCCCTTGAGCCCGGCGGCCATGCCGTAGCCGGCCGCGACGCCGGCGACCGAGCCGACCAGCCCGAGCACGGCGGCCTCGAGAACCAATCCGCGCAGCGCCTGGCTCCGCCGCGCGCCGAGCACCCGCAACAACGCCAGCTCGCGCGCCCGACCGGCGGCGACGACGCTGAACGTGTTGTGGATACTGAGCGCGGCGACCAGCAGGGCGATGCCGGCGAAGATGTCGAGGAACGCCTTGAAGAACTTGAGGAAGCCGTCGTCGACCGTGGCGATCTGGTCGCGGGTCGCCTGCCGGCCGCCGACCGCCTCGACGCCGTCCGGCAGCGCGGCCCCGATCGCCGCGACGAGTGAATCCTCGGCGACACCGGTGTCCGCGCGTACCACGATGTCGGACACCGCCCCCGAGTCACCCAGCAGGTAGCGCTGCGCACCGGCGAGGGTGAACGCCACGTAGGAACTGCCGCCGTTGGCGTCCTGGCCGCCGTAGGTGGCGATGCCGGTGACGGTCACCCGCACCGGGTCGGGGGCGTACACGGTCGTCGTGCTGCCCGGCGTCAGGTGGCCCGCCGTCGCCGATGCCCTGTCGATGACGATGTCGGCGGGTCCGCGCGGAGCCGATCCGGCCACGATCCGCCACGGATTCAACGCGGCGTCGGCGATCCACGTACCGGCGTCGCGGGGGCCGAGGCCGGTGACCAGTTTGCCGTCCGCGCCGGTGATCGTCGCCGCTCCCTTGGCTTCGGCCTGGGCATCGGCCACGCCCGGAGCGGACCGGACCGCGTCGAGGACGGACACCGGAATCGGCCCCCGGATCTCGTCCGCGCCGCTGGCTACCTCGGTCCCGCTGCGTACGATCGCGTCGACGCCCCGGTTCGCCGTCTGGTACGACGTGTCGATCGCATCCGTCATGGTCGCGGACAGGCCCAGAATTCCGGCCAGGAACGCGACGCCCAGGAACACGGCGACGAACAGCCCGACGAGGCGACGACGGCGAAACCACAGACCGCGCAGGGTCACCCGGACCACGGGGGCGCTCATCGTGCCACCTCGCTGCGCTCGCCGGCACGATGAGGCACGACCGCACTGCGCCCCATGACTCGCTCGCTACGCTCACTCATCGTGTCAGGCCCTTCATCGCGTCGAGCACCCGGTCAGCGGTGGGCTCGGTCATGACATCCGCGATCCGGCCGTCGGCGAGAAAGACGACCCGATCCGCGTACCCGGCCGCGCCCGGGTCGTGGGTGACCATGACGACGGTACGGCCGAAGTCCGTGACCGCCGACCGCAGCAGACCGAGCACGTCGCCACTGGCGCGGGAGTCCAGATTGCCGGTGGGTTCGTCGGCGACGATCAGGTCGGGGTCGGTCACCAGCGCCCGCGCGACGGCCACGCGCTGCTGCTGCCCGCCGGAGAGCTGACTCGGCCGGTGCGCCGACCGCCCCCGCAGCCCGACCGCGTCGATCACCCGATCGACCCGCGCGGCGTCCAGCCGGATCCCCGCCAGCTCGGCCGGCAGCGAGATGTTCTCCGCCGCGCTGAGCGTCGGCAGAAGGTTGAAAGACTGGAACACGAAACCGATCCGGGTACGGCGCAGCGCGGTGAGGCGCCGTTCGTCGAGGGTACCGAGGTCGACATCGCCGAGGTACACCTTCCCGGCCGTGGTCCGGTCCAGCCCGGCCAGGCAGTGCATCAGTGTCGACTTGCCGGAGCCGGACGGCCCCATCACCGCGGTGAAGGCTCCCGCGGGAAAGTCGACGGTGACGCCGTCGAGGGCGGTCACCGCGGAGCCACCCCGGCCGTACACCTTGCTGGCAGCCTCGGTCCGGGCGGCGACGTCAGCGACGAGCGTCGCCTGGCGGCCCGAGGGTCTGGTCTGTGACATCGAAGATCTCCTGATGAGGTACGGGCGCGGTTCGTCCGGTGCCCGTACCAGCACACCTCGTCACCCGCGCGCCGGCGTCGCACCGGTGGAGACAATCGGCGGTACTCCCGCCGGAGTACCGGGCACCGCACCGGCGGCCGGCGCGTAAGACCGGCGAGGTACCGCGATCGCCTTCCCGAGTCGCACGCGCCTGCCCGGCCGCGCCGCGATACTGGGCCGGTCAGGCGAAGGATCGAGGAAGGTACGCGACAATGACGCCAGAACGTGCGGTGGAATCCGGTGTCCCGCGGGGCGGCGGGTTCCCGAGACTGCGGCCGCTCACCCGCAAATCGGTACTCGTCCTGCACATCGCGTCGGCCGGTTCATGGCTGGGCATCGACGTCGTCATGGGCGTGCTGGTCTTCACCTCGCTGGTGCGCAACGACACCGCGACCGTCGCGCTGTGCTACCAGGTGCTCGGCCTCGTCGCCGTATGGCCCCTGTTCGTCGCCGGCCTCACCTGCCTGGCCACCGGCATCGTGCTCGGGCTCGGCAGCCGGTACGGGCTTGTACGGTACTGGTGGGTCGCCACCAAACTGGTGCTGAACCTGATGCTCACCGGGCTGGTGCTGGTCGCGCTGCGGCCGGGCCTGGACGAGCTGAGCCGGGTGGGCCGGGAGTTGGCCGCCGGCAAGCAGGTGGACGCTGCCCTGCACGGAATGCTGTACCCGCCGATCGTCTCGCCGATCGCCCTGATCCTGGCGTTGCTGCTGGCGGTGTTCAAACCGTGGGGCCGCATCCGGGCGGCCGGCGAGCCGACCGCGACCAGGAGTGGGGCGGCGGAGCAGCGAGCGTTGGATGCTCCGTGACCAACCTCACGCATCCGTGCGGCCAGCCTGCGTCATCTGACGTATGGACGGACGAGGCCGGTCGATGTTTCGACCGACAGGTCGCGTCATCGCGCCAATGTCTGGCCCGTGGTGCTGCCGGCACGATACTCGAATGTTGAGTAGCAGAAGACCGTCAAGAGCCATGGCGACAGTCCGCCACCGCATGCGGGCATTGGCAAGATCTCTCATGGTAGTGTCCGGCCTCGCCTTGTTCGCCGTGTCCGGACCCGTCAGTCTGGCCCGTCCCGCCGCGGCGGCCACGACGGCCACGACGATTCCGTCCACCGCGTCAGAACGTGCCGAACTCGCCCAGTGGTGGGCGCCGGTGCATTTCCAGGACGTCGACACCAGCGGCGAGACCGCATTCGGTGGCGAGTCCGACTACCTGACCTCGTACGACTTCGACGGCGACCTCAACGGCCGCAACAACTGGGAGAACGCCAGCGAGTTCCCGCTGAAGGCCCACGTGTACTACTCGGTAGTCCAGACGCCGAGCTTCTCCTACCTGATCTACATGTTCTTCCATCCGCGCGACTGGGCGGACGCCGCCCTCGACGACTTCGAGGAGGACGCGACCGAGCACGAGAACGACGCCGAAGGCGTCCTGATCGTCGTGGCCAACGACGGCTCGGCGCACGGAACGTTCAAGGCCGCCATCACCGTCGCGCACAGCAATTTCTACTCCTGGGTACCCGAAGGCAGCGACTTCTCCAGCGGCGCCGAGGACGTCGACGGTGCGATCGCGACGACGAGCAGCCCGCACGACGACGGTCATCAGCGCCCGTGGACGGCCCAGCAGGCCAGCACCCACGCCGCGTGGGCCATGGGGGCTACCCGGAAACCCTCCCCGGACCTCGGAGACCAGTACCGGAACGGCGACGGCATCCTCTACTACCCCGGCACCACGGCCGAGGTGCCCGACGGACCCAACGACCGGGACGTGCAGTACACCCTGACCGACATCTTCGCCCCAGGTGGCATGTGGGACAGCCGCAACCTGACCACCCTGTTCGCCACGCCGAACAACTTCGCCGGCGACGACAGCGGCAACCCGTACGGCGCGGCCTGCGGCGAAGGCGCGGTGGCAGGACCGGCGGACGGTGACTGCGCAACCGATGCCGCCAACCCGGCGTGGGCCTGGGACGACGCCGATGACTTGCCGGGCAAGGGGTACCTGGCTACCAACCCCGCTGATCTCGTCTACAACTACTTCAACTGGCCGGGCAAGCCCGCCTCCGCCGACCTCGACTACACCTGGAACGCGTACAACGGCGTCACCCCGCCCGACCCCACCGCGATCAACGGCGGAGCGGGCGATCCGATGGAGGCGCAGCCGGGTGGCGACGACGGCGGCACCAA
This sequence comes from Rugosimonospora africana, assembly GCF_016862975.1. Taxonomy (GTDB): domain Bacteria; phylum Actinomycetota; class Actinomycetes; order Mycobacteriales; family Micromonosporaceae; genus Rugosimonospora; species Rugosimonospora africana. The sequence goes on along the minus strand of NZ_BONZ01000046.1, from coordinate 19,162 downwards.
GCCGCCGACCGGCGCCCAGAACACCTGCCGCCCGGACGGCCTGACACCGACGCCAGGCGTGAACACCCCGTACTGCGACGTCTACGACTCCGATGGCCGGGAGTGGCTGGGTCAGGGGCGGTCCCGGCGGGTGATCGGCTACTTCAACGGCGACCGCACCGGCGCCGACGGCAGCCCCTACTACCTCGTCAAGAACATCCCGTGGTCGCAGGTGACGCACATCAACTACGCCTTCGCCCAGGTCGAGAACAACCGGATCTCCGTGGGAGCCGCCGGCCCGAACAACCCGGCCATCGGCATGACCTGGCCCGGCATACCTGGCGCCGAAATGGACCCGAACCTGCCGTACCAGGGGCACTTCAACCTGCTGACCAAGTACAAGCGGCTGCATCCGCGGGTCAAGACGCTCATCTCGGTGGGCGGCTGGGCAGAGTCCGCCGGCTTCTACGCGATGACCACCAACGCCAACGGCACCGTCAACACCGCGGGCATCGCCACGTTCGCCGACTCGGTCGTGGATTTCCTCCGCCGGTACGGCTTCGACGGGGTCGACATCGACTTCGAGTACCCGACGGCGCTGGACCAGACCGGCAACCCCAACGACTGGCCGACCGCGCAACCCCGCCGCCTGGGGCTACCCGCGGCGTACGTCACGCTCATGCAGACCCTGCGGGACCGGCTCGACCGCGCCGCCGTCACCGATCAGCACTACTACCTGCTGACCTCCGCCGCGTCCGCCTCCGGCTACCTGGTACGTGGCATGGAGAACCAGAAAGGCCTGCGCTACCAGGACTTCACCAACCTCATGGCGTACGACTTCCACGGCACCTGGAACGACGTCGTCGGACCCAACGCGCCGCTCTACGACGACGGCAAGGACCCCGAACTGTCCGACCTGTACACCACCCCCGAATACCAGGGCATCGGTTACTTCAACACCGACTGGGCCGTGCACTACCTGCGCGGCGCGGTCGCGGCCGGCCGGATCAACATCGGCGTGCCGTACTACACCCGGGGCTGGCGCAACGTCACCGGCGGCGACGCCGGCATGTGGGGCACCTCGCAGCGCACCGGCTGCGAACCCGGCACCGGAATCACCCGGCGGTGCGGCGACGGTGCCGTCGGCATCGACAACATCTGGCACGACAGCAGCATCCGGGGCGGCGAACTCGGCAGCGGCACCAACCCGATGTGGCACGCCGAGAATCTCCAGGCCGGGGTACTCCCCAGCTACGCCGGAGCCGTCGGACTGGACCCGAACTCCGACGCCGACGACAGGCTCACCGGCACCTACGAGCGGCACTGGGACCCGACGACCAAGTCGGCGTGGCTGTGGAACGCCACCAAGAAGACCTATCTGTCCATTGAGGACGAGCAGTCGGTCGATGCCCTCGTCGACTACGTCAAGGCCAGCGGGGCGGGCGGCGTCATGATCTGGGAGCTGTCCGGCGATTACGACTGCCCCGCGACCGTCACCGCCGACCGGCCGTGCACCATGGGATACACCCTCACCCGGCGCATCCACGACCGGCTCGACGGCGCGGCAGCACCCGGCGCCAGCCGCAGCGACGGCAGCACCGTCAAGCCGCCGAGCACGACCGCCAACCTCACCGTCGACCTGGTGCAGTACAAGGACGGCCTCGCGGACCTCTACCCCATGCAGTCGGTCGTACGCATCACCAACAACACCGGCGTCACCATAGGCGGCGGCAAGGGCAACGTCCTGTCCTTCGACCTGCCGACGTCCACCTCCGCCCTGGTCAAGGACGGCAACTGGCAGACCGCCGCCACCGGTGGCGCATGGACGCTGACCGCCGGCCGCAGCGGCCCGAACGCCGGCACCGGCCTCGGCGCGACCTTCCACCGGGTCAGCACCACACTCGACTACTGCCAGATCATCCCCGCCGGTAAAAGCCTCGACCTGCCGATCAAGTACTACCTACCGGTGACCGGCCCGGTGAACACCACGCTTCAACTGGCCGGCAAGACGTACACACCAGCCTCGGAGAACCTCCACGCCGCCACCAACACGACCCCACCGGCCGGCGGCTGCTCCGCACCCGCCTGGGACTCGACCAAGGTCTACGATCCCTCGAAGCAGCCGGTCGAACAGCTCACCGTGAAGTACCAGAACAACATCTGGCGCGCCAAGTGGTGGACACAAGGCAACATCCCGGGTACCGGGGTGGACTCGGACCACGAGCCTTGGAAGCTCATCGGCCCAGCCAGCTAGCCCCACCACCATGATCTGTGAGGGCGTCCCTCAAGCCAGCTGCTTGAGGGACGCCTTGATCATCCGAAGGCATCCGACGGGACTCGTCAATCGGAGAGATAGACCAAGGTTTGAGGCTGCGATGGTCGGGGGTTCAAACCGTGGGGCCGCATCCGGGCGGCCGGCGAGCCGACCGCGACCAGGACGGGTACACCAACGTGTCCCAACTGACCCTCTCCGGCGACCGGATCGGGTGCTCGCGACTGATGGGCACGCACTGGTCAAGGAAGGCGCACTCGACGCCCACTGGACCGACGAATATGCGAATGTCACTGACCTGTCCCTGAACTAACCACGTCGACGCGACAACCGGATCGTCGTGAGAGAGTCCCTTTGACGGTGCCATCATGTGACCGATCGCGGCGAGCAGGGCGGCCCTGAGATACAACAGCACCACACGGGGTGGCGACCGGACCAGGTCGCCACCCCGTGGACTCCCACGCATGGTTTCACCAGATCATCGCCGCCATCAGCGTCCTTCAAGCCTCAAAGAATCGACTACCCCGCTGGCTGCAGGCGACGGTCCAACCATGGGTTGACGTTACGCGACCAATTGGTCACTAGCCTCATCACCATACCGTCCGGCGCGTTCAATGCTGCCGGTTAAACATGTAACCAGGAAAGGACGAGACGGAACGAAGATGACGCATGTTCTAGGCACCTTAAGACGGACGCTGACGGTGGGTTTAGCGATAACCGTTGGTGGTTCTCTTGTGGCACCCATAGCGGCCTCGGCCGCGCCAGTAGAGGCGCGGACGGTATCGGACGGCGCGCCCTGCACGATGAGTACGCTTTCGTTGCCGAGCGGGCTGCGTGACGGACAGCTCAGCCTCATCGACCCCTCCGGTCGCTGGGTGGTCGGCGAGGCATGGGACGCCGCTGGGTCCCAACACCTGCTCCTGTGGGACTCCGGCGTGGTGCGGGACCTCGGCGACGCGGAATACGGGTTCGCGGACATCAACCCCAACGGCGAAGCGATCGTGGCCAGCTACGACGGTTCCGCGTCGGTTGGCTGGCGCTACCACGACGGTCAGCTCACACGACTGCCACCGCTGCAAAGCGGGGACGACGTCGTGCTATACGGCATGAACGACAACGGAGTGGTCGTCGGCCTCTCGACGGGCCAGGAGGGATACCGCCAGGCCGGATTCCACCAGACACCGGTTGTATGGTCGGCGGACAACAACCCGACGGCGCTGCAGATGCCGCCCGGCGACAACAGCGGATGGGTCGCGGACATCGACGACGCGGGTACGGTCGTGGGCGCCGTCGGCTACGATCCCCGCGACCTGTCCGAGCCAACCTGGGAGCCCGTGGAGTGGCGTGCCGATGGCAGCATGCGCGTCCTGCCCGGCCCGGAGGATGGGCAAGAACACGCCATCTGGCCCCGGGCCATCACCCAGACGGGCACGATCGGGCAGGAAATGCCGCCCCAACAGTACGGCAAGGTTTGGCGCTGGGGCTCTGCCGCCGCCGCGCCGACCTACGTGACTGACGGGCGTGTGGATGCAATCAGCACAACCGGTTCGATTGCCTACTCCACCCTGGCAAGCGACGGCGCCGGCGCAGACTATTGGCTTCTGCACGATGGTGTCCGGCATCCGTTGCCGTATCAGCACGATGAACCTATAACACCGCTAATGATAGTGGGCGTGTCCGATAGCAACGTCGTCTATGGCTGGTACAGGAGCGTCCCGATGCGCTGGTCCTGTCCCTAGGCCGCGTCTCCGACGTGGCCCCGGGTAATTCGGGGCCACGTCGAGGAACCACGGTCTCGCCGTGGGCTCCGCCGAAGTCCTGGTCCTGAACTCGCTCACGGGATTCAACGCACCGGCTGGCCATCGGATACCGGCAGGCGCCGGGAACTGTCCCGCACCGTCAACGTCGCCGGCAGGGTGATTCGACGGGCCGGCGAGCGCTCCCCCTGCACCCGGCCCAGCAGCAACTCCGCGGCCCGCCGGCCGATCTCGTACGTCGGCTGGTCGACCGTGGTGATCCGGGACCGCGCGTTCAGCGCCCAGCTCAGATCGTCGAAACCGACCAGCGCCAGATCGGTCGGGACCCGCAGCGCCAGATCGTCCAACGCGTTGACGGCGCCCACCGTCATCAGGTTGTTGGCCACCAGCATGCCGTCCGGGCGAGGATCCTGCGCGAGCAGCCGCAGAGCGGCCTCGTGGCCACCGACCACCCGGAATCCACCGTCGGATACCAGGCCCGGTTCGATCGGCAGCCCGGCGCGGCGCAGGCCCGCGTGGTAGCCGGCGAGCCGCTCGCTGGAGGTGGAGATGCCGGGCGGCCCCGAGATGAACGCGATGCGCCGGCATCCCTGCTCGATCAGGTGCTCGGTGGCCTGCTCGGCCGCGCGCCGGTTGTTGATGGTCACCCGGTCCACTTCGGCCGTACGCAACCGGCGGTCGAAGGTGACCGCGGGGATCCCGCGACGAGACAGCACGTCGATACGGGTGTCGGTGGCCGAGGCCGGGGACAGCACCACCCCGGCGATCTGCTCGGCCGCGAACACCTCCAGGTAGCGCTGCTCCTTCGCGAGGTCCTCGTCGGTATTGGCCAGCATGACGGAGTATCCGGACTTCTGCGCCACGTCTTCGACCCCGCGCACCATCGAGGTGAAGAACGGGTTGGTGACGTCGGAGACGATGACGCCGAGCACTCTGGTGGCCCGGGTGCGCAAGCTCCTGGCCGAGCTGTTCGGCCGGTAACCGAGGGCGTCGATGGCCTCGATCACCCTCTGGCGCAGTTCCGGCGACACCCCGTCGGGATTGTTGAGCACCCGGGAGACGGTCGCCGCGGACACGTCCGCGGCGCGCGCGACGTCCGTGATCGTCACCGTACCCATGAAGCCCGCTTTCCGGAATGTCCCACCGTCAGGCGCTCGATCGCCCACGCCGTACCGCCGTCATCTCTCGATCGGGACCAGAGTAAGGAAGCGCCGCTAGCCGATCGCGTTCAGGCCAGCGTAGAGCGCTTCGGCGAACGCGGTATCGGCCGGATGCGGGCTGACTCCCAGCCGCCAGGTACCGCCCGGATAGTCGCCGACCGGCCACGCCGTGCCGCCGTTGGCCCACAGCGGTTGCCAGGAGATCGCGCCGTCGCCCGGGTCGTACCACCGGTTCGCGGTCGCCCACGCCGAACCCTGCCGGTACGCGGCGACGAGGCTGACCGACGCGTCGCCGGCCAGTGTCCAGCGAGGGAAGCCGGCCACGTCGCCGGAGCGGGACGCCGCGGTGTCGTCACCGACCCGCGGCAGGGTGGTGTCCAACGACCAGCCGACCTCCCACGCCGGTGCGTGCACCGCACCGGTGACGTGCCAGGTGAAGGACTGGTCCAGCCAGCCGGTCGAGGCATCCAGTCGCCAGTCGACGGTCACCGGCTGGGTGCCGACCGGGATGCCGGACAGCGTGATGGTGCGCCGGTCCGCGGAGGTGCTCACCGTCGCGGCCGCGCCGGGCGGGTCGGTGGCGCCGAATCCGCCGATCCCCGAGTACGGCAGCGTTCCACGGAACTGCGCATCGAGCAGCTCCCGCCAGGACCCACCAACCGGCACCTGCATCGAGGCCAGCGCGGCGCGGGGCGAGGTCTGCACCGTCGCCCGGTAGCTCGGGGTCGAGATGCGGTACCCGGCGGTGACCACCGTGCGGGACCAGTCCAGCGGGGCGAGCCAGACGCCGCCCTGCTCCCAGCCGGCCGAGGTGACCCACCACGAGCCGTCGGTGTCCGCAACGACCTCCAGCGCGTGCGAGGCGATGTGCCCGACCAGCTCGCTGGGATCGAAGTGCAGCGGGTCGCGGCTGCGGAACACGTCGGTGCCGACGTACCCCCCGCGCGGGCCGATGAACAGGTAGTAGTAGTTCTGGTAGTGGACCACGAACGGGGACTCCGTCGGGCCGCCACTGGTGCCGGTGCTCGGGTCGGTGAAGGCGAATCTGCTCGGACCCCAGTGCAGCAGGTCGGTGCTGGTGCGGTAGGCGACCACGTGGTTGCCGCCTGCCGGCTGGCTGGTCGCGTCGTAGTACATGACCCACTGCTTGCCGATGCGGGCGATGTACGGGTCGCGGGCGTCGAAACCGTCGCGGAACAGCGGGTCGCCGTTGTACCGGGTCCAGTGCCACAGGTCGGGCGAGATGGCCAGGCTGATCTCGGACTGGCTGTGGTCGGGTCCGCCGCCGGCGTAGAACATGTAGTACAGCCCGCCGCTCTCGATCACGTGTGGCGCCCACAGGTGGCTCTCCCCGCGGGTCGGATCGACCGCCAGCGCGAAGGGCTGCTTGGTCCACGGGCCGTGCAGGGACGGCGCGGTGGCGTGCGCGAAGTCCACCTCGTTTTCCGGGTCGGCCGGCTCCTGGTGGGTGATGCCGAAAAGGTGCCAGGTGCCGTCCGGGCCACGGATGATCGTGTGATCGTTGATGTACCACGGCGAGGTCTCGCCGACGCTCGGGTCATAGATGTTGGTGAAGGTACCGGCGGCCACGACGTGCGAGGTGGTGCTGAAGTCAGTGACCGTGAACCCGCCGGCGGGGGCGGCCGGATGCGCGCCGGCGCCGGCCGGTGCGCCGAGTACGGCGATCGCCACGGCCACCAGACCGGCGGCCAGCCGCATCGGCACGCCGGACGCGGGGCGAGTACGGGCAACGGGGACGGACATGACGGTCCTCCTGAAGGGGTCAGTGCGCGCCGGAGGTCGGTGCCCGATCGGCGCGGTCGCCGCGACGGTGTGCTCGCGCACCGCGATGGCCAGCACCGCGCCGGTCCGGAGCCGCGCGGCCCCGGACCGGCGCCGGGTCAGCTCTGGAACTTGCTGTCGTCGTACTGTGCGTACAGGCTGGCCGCGTTGTCCGGGGTCACCGGCGTGACCTGCAACGTCTGCGTCTTCTGCACGGGCTTGCCGGAGACGATCGCCTCCGCCGTCTGAGCGGCCTGCTCCGCGCAGGTCGGGTAGATGAATGTCCCGGCCATCTGGCCCTGCTGCACGGCGCGGATGCCGCCGTCGGGTATGGCCAGACCGTCGGTGCCGATGAACTTGATCTGTCCGGCCCGCTTGGCGCCGGCCGCGGCGAGGTAGGCGCCCAGCGCCATCGGGTCGTTCTCGGAATACACCAGGTCGATCTTCGGGTACTGGGCGAGCCACTGCTGCATGATCGGAGTCGCTGACTCCTTGAGCCACTTAGCCTCGCGCTGGGCCACGATGTGGATGTTCGGGTTCGCGGCGATCCCCTCCCGGAAGCCCTTGTCCCGGTCGATCTGCGGTTGGTCGGACAGGATCCCTTGTAGCTCGACGACGTTGCCGCCGTTGGGCAACAGCTTGACGGCCAGGTCTCCGGCCTGCTTGCCGGCTGCCACGTTGTCCCCGCCGATGAACGAGGTGTAGCAGTCGTTGTTCACCGACCGGTCCAGAATGATCACCGGAATCTTCGCGTTGCACGCCTGCTGCACCGCCGCGGCCAGCGGCGCCGGCTCGTTGGGCGAGATGATCAGCACGTCCACGTGTTGGGCGATGAAGTTCTGCACCTGGCTGACCTGCTTCGCGCTGCTCTGCTGCGCGTCGGTGATCGGCAGGAGCTTGAGGTTCGGGTACTTCTTGACGAAGTACTGCAGCTGGATGTTGAGCTGGGCCCGGTACGGCTCGGCGTTGTTGGACTGCGAGTAGCCGATGACGAACTGGGATTTGCTGGCCGCACCGGTAGCGCCGCTGGTCGGCGCGGTCGAGGCGCACGCGGTGGCGGCGGCGGCGAGCGGGGCCAGCATGGCGGCCGTCAGGGCCAGCCGCCAGCGTCGGGATTTCATCGGGATTCCTCCAACGGGGGTGTGGCGGATTGCGGTTGCGGCGAACCGCTGGCGACCTCGCCGGGCGGGTCACCGGTGCGGGTGCGGGTCAGCCGCCCGAGTCTTCGCACGGCCGGCCCCAGGGCGCGGAAGAAGTCGGGCCGTTGGATCACCACGGCGAGGATGACGATCAGCCCCTTGATGATCAGCTGAGCGTTGTCGCTGATGGCGTTGAGCCCGAGAACGTTGTCCAACAGGGTGAGGATGAGCGAGCCGACCAGGGTGCCCACGATGCTGCCCCGGCCGCCGGCCAGGCTCGCCCCGCCGATCACCACGGCGGCGATCGCGTCCAGCTCGTACGAGCTGCCGGCCAGCGGGTCGGCCGAGGCGCTGTAGGCCGCGTCGATCGGCCCGGCGAATCCGGCGAGCAGGCCGGCAAGCATGAACACGGCAATCTTGACGTAGGTGGTGTTGACACCGGACAGCCGCGCGGCGGTCTCGTTGCCGCCGACGGCGTAGATGTGCCGGCCGAACTTCGACTTGGACAGCAGCAGTTGGAAGACCACGACGACCACGACGAGCGCGAGCACCGGATAGTAGATGCCGGCGCGGCCGACGAACGGCAGCGGCAGGCCGGTGAAGACGTTGTGACCGGGGGTTCCCAACACCTGGAACTGGGCCGATCGCGGGGTCAGCTGCCCCTGCGCGTTGATGAGCTGGGTACCGACGCTGACGTTGTCCGACAGCATCCGGTCGATGCCGCGCACCACGTTGAGCATGGCCAGCGTCACCACGAACGACTGGATCCGCAGCAGGGCGGTGGCCGCGCCATTGGCCAGGCCGAAAAACGCGCCGACCACCATGCACAGCGGGACGATCTCGTAGATGTTCAGGTTCTGGTGGACCAGCAGCAGCGCGGAGACCATCGAGGCGATGCCCAGCAGCGAGCCGACCGACAGGTCGATGCCGGCGGTGAGGATGACCAGTGTCTCGCCGACCGCGAGGATGCCCCGGGAGGCGAAGGCGCCCACCGCGTTGGTGAGGTTCTGCTGGTTCCAGAACACCTGTCCCTTGGTCAGCATGCCGGCCGCGATGACCAGTACCAGCCCGATGTAGCCCTGAAGCGAGCCGAGTACCGGCAGCACGCCGCGCAGCCGGGCGCGCAGCGACCGCCGACCGGGCGGCTCGGAGGGCGCCAGCACCCCGGGGCTCGCCGGGGTCGTCCTGCTACTCATCAGATACCTCTCTTCGGGCGGGCGCCCGCGACGGCGACGCCGCGTCGATGCCGAGCACGGCCTGGCGGTCCATGGCGGCGTCGAGGATCGCTTCCTGGGATCCCTCACCGCGGCGGAATTCCGCGGTGACCCGTCCCTCGCAGAGCACGACGATGCGGTCGCACATGGCCAGCAGTTCGGGCAGTTCGGAGGAGACCATGACGATCGCCGAGCCCCGGCGTGCCAGCTCGGTCATCAACTGGTAGATCTCGGCCTTCGCGCCGACATCAATGCCCCGCGTCGGCTCGTCCATCAGGATCAGCGACGGCTCGGTCAGCAGGCACTTGGCCAGTACCACCTTCTGCTGGTTGCCGCCCGACAGGTTGGCCACGGCCGTGTTCAGCCCGGGTGTCTTGATCCGCAGGTCGGTCACCATGCCGGCGACCGCCGCACGCTCCCGGGCGGCGCTGACCGTCCCCCGGCGCATGAACCGCCCCAGCGCGGCCAGGCTGGCGTTGAACCGCACCGAGTTGGTCAGCACCAGGCTCTGCGCCTTGCGGTCCTCGGCGACCAGGGCGATGCCGTTGCGGATCGCGTGGCGCGGCGACCGGGGCTGGTAGCGCCTGCCGCGCAGGCGCACGTTGCCGTGTACCGCACGGCGGGGGAACACGCCGTAGATCGCCTCCAGCGTCTCGCTGCGCCCGGCGCCCATCAGACCGGCCAGGCCGACGATCTCACCGGCCCGGGCGATCAAACGCACGCCGTGCAGCGCCGCGCGGCCTTCCCGCCTGTCCCCGGCCAGATCCAGGCCCTCGACCCGGATCACCTCCTCGCCGGGCCCGGTGGGCGAATCGCTGCGCGGGAACAGTTCGTCCAGGGGCCGGCCCACCATCATGGAAATCAGTTCGCCGCGGGTGGTGCCGGCCATCTCCCGCCGCCCGATGTACGCGCCGTCTCGCAGCACGGTCACCGAGTCGGCGATCTCGTCCAGTTCCTCCAGCCGGTGGGAGATGTAGACGATCCCGACGCCCTGGGCCGCCAGCCGGCGGATCACGGTGAACAGCCGGCGCACCTCGGCATCGGCCAGCGCCGAGGTGGGTTCGTCCATGACCAGGACCCGCAGGCTCGCCGACAGCGCCTTGGCCACCTCGATGAGCTGCTGCTCGGCGACCCGGCACTGGCGCACCGGCCGGCGCGGGTGCAGGGTCAGCCCGACCTCGGCGAGCAGCCGCGTCGCCTGTTCGTCCATCCTCCTGCGGTCGATGGTGCCGCGGGCGGTGCGCGGCTCCCGGCCGAGGAAGATGTTGTCCACAATGGACATGTCCGGTACGAGATTCAGCTCCTGATGGATCATTGCGATGCCCAGGTGCTGCGCGGCCTTCGGCGAGTGGATGGCGACCGGCACGCCGTCCAGCTCGATGACGCCGCCGTAGTCGGAGAAGACGCCGGCGAGGATGTTCATCAGGGTCGACTTGCCGGCGCCGTTCTCGCCGAGGATGGCGGCCACCTCGCCGGCGCGTACCGTCATGTCGACTCCGGACAGCGCCCGTACCCCGGGAAAGGTCTTGGTGATGGCGTTCATGGCCAGGATCACCCGCCCCGGCCCCGGCGCGGCCGGGGCCGAGGACCCGGAAGCGTTGTCCGGCTGTGTTTCGTGGATCTCTCGGCCCACGGCCACACCTCCTTCCAGTTCGTCGTCGTGATCGGTTGGGCCGGCCGGCGACGGTTCGGCGCCGCCCAGCGGGTCACCGCCGCCGGGCGGCTAACCGACCAGGTGCAGATCGAGGTAGTCCAGCCCGACCAGGTAGTTGGTGGCGGCGGCGTTCTTGCCGGTGAGGGTGAGCGTCAGCGTGTGCGCGCCGGCGGCGAGGTTCAGCTGGCCCTCGTCGACCGGCGGAGCGACCACGACTCCGGTGGCGTACCCGTCGAAGGCGTTGCCGACCCCGGTACCGTCGACCGCGGCGGTGACGATGCCGTAGTCGGGTGCCTTGGTCAGCACGCTGGTCAGGTCGTAGCGTCCGGTGGTCGGTACGGTGAACCGCAGCGTCGCGGTGTCACCGGCCTTGGTGCCCTTGAACCACAGCTGGGCGCCACCGGACCAGGTCACCCCGCAGCAGGTGCCCTGCGTGACGACCGGCGCCGTCGAACTCAACGCGGGCACCATCGACTCGCCTTCGACCCGGACCGTGTCGCCGGTCGTGGCGCTGACCGTCGCGGAGGCGGACGAACGGTTGCCGGCCGCGTCCACCGCGACCACCCGGTAGTGCCAGGTCTCCGACAGCGCCAGGCCGGCGTGGGTGAAACCGGTGGTGGTCGTCGTGCCGACCAGTGTGGCCGGCCCGTCGGTGAAGGTGGCGCTGCGGGAGGCGTACACCTCGTAGTGGTCGATGCCCACGTTGTCGGCGGGCTCGGTCCAGGACAGCCGCACCGAGTTGTCCTGCCCGCCGTTTGCGGTCAGGCCGCCCACCCTGGCCGGGGCCTGGTGGTCGGCGAACGCCGGCACGGTGGACAGCGCCTGGTAGCGGGCCGCGGTCCAGGCCGGTGCGCCGGCCACCGGGGTGAGCGTGACGGTGATCGAGTCCTTCCCGCTGGTCAGCGACGCCGGGACCGCGAAGGTGTCGTCGAGCCACCGGTGGGTGGAGTTGCCCAGCGGCTGCAGCCACGTACCGGCGGGCCCGCCGTCGACGCTGACCGTCACCGACTGGCCCGCGTTGGCCTGGTCGGAGCGGCGGCGCAGCGTCACGCCCTGGTTGTCACCGGCCACGGACAGCCGGAAGCTGACCGCTGTGGTGGCCGGGCGCAGGTCGTCGGTGACCGGCGCCGGGGTGCCGTTGTTGCCCTCGTAGGTGCCTGTGAGCGTGGTCGCCGTACCCAGCTGGGTCGAGGTGTAGCTGTGCGCGTTCTCGCTGGCCTGGTTGCCAACGTCCACGGTGTCGGACAGCCGTTGGGTGTCGGTGTCCTGGCCGTACCAGAACGCCGTCGACGAGTAGTCGGCCGCCACATCATCGACGCCGCCGTGCTCGATGCCGAAGGTCAGCTGCGTGCTGAACGGCACCGCGTCGGCGATCATTTGACGGTACGTGCCGGTGCAGTCGGCGTTGGCCGGGCAGCCGTCGTTTCCGGTCTCGTGGCCGGGCTCACCGTTGAACGGGTTGGTGAACACGTCCCGGTTGAAGTACCAGCCACCCTCGTAGAAGTCCTCCGTACCGGTGCCGTGGATCTGCGGGCTGGCGTTGCCGTCGGTGTAGACGCGCTCGTCGCCCTCCAGGTATCCGCGGCCCTGGCCTGGCAGGCCCCGCATGGTGTCGGTGACGCCGACGAACTTTCCGTGCCCGGAGGCGGACACGAAGATGTGGTCGGCGCCGGCCGTGGTCGGCCCCGCGTTGGAGGTGGTGTGGAAGTAGCCCTCGTCGCCGGCCGGTGCCAGTCCCAACGCCGAGGAGGCGGAGGGCGCCGAGGTGACCTGGGAGTCGCCCGAGGTGATGCGCTGCGACGAGCCGTTGTAGAGGGTGACCGTGGCGCGGTCCCGGTAAGGCATCGGCCACCAGGCCGAATACCAGCCGTCGGCCGCGGTGTCCATGCCGTACATCAGGGCGTGGACCGGGTCCTCACCGAGCCCGGAGCCGAAGAACTCGCCCAGCGGAGCGTCGACGGTGCGCTGCCCGTCGAACGTGATCCGCACCCGGGCGTTGCTCAGCACGTCGTCCGACGCGGTGATCGCCGACTCGTCCGTACTGGGCGGCGTGTAGCAGAAGTTGTTCGAACCCTCCCAGGTCTGGCCGGTGATCGAGTACCCGTGCGCCGCCTCGTCGGCGGTGTGGCTGGGCCCGACGTCCACAGTGTCGGTGCGAACCGGCTGGCCGCCGACGGTGCTGTCGGCCCAGTACACGAACTCGTTGAAGTCCAGGTCGGAGGAGGTGAACTGGTTCCGGATGGTGATCGAGGACTTGCCGGCGGTCGCGGAGGCGGGCAGGTCGACGCTCTGGTCCACCCAGCGGCACGAGCCGGCCACCGGCAGCGGCGCCCAGGTTGCCACGGCGACGCCGTCGACGAGCACCTGCGCGCTCTGGTGGCCGATGCCCGCGTCGAGCCGGCGGGTCAGGCGCACGCCGGTGTTGTTCGGGTCGATCTTCACGGTGAACTGGCTGTCGCCGCCGGAGCCGAATGCCCGGCCGTCGTCGCTGGTGTTGTCGGGCGGAGGCGCGCCGACCAGCTGCGGGATGCGCAGCCGCAAGGCGGAGATGGTGCCGGGACCGTTCAGGTTCGCCAGTGTGGTGGACTGGCCCGGCTTGAGGGAGAAGCTGTCCGAGGCGGTCCGGGCGCCGGGTGCGGCGGGCTTCGGGTCCTTGGTACCGGCCGCCCGCAGCATGGCGATGACGTCGTTGGCCTTGTCGTTCGGATCGAACGTGGAGACTCCGACGGCGTCGGCGAAGCCCCGGTAGGTCACGTGGTAGTAGTTCGGATCCTGGTCGGTGTAGACCAGCATGGAGGCGCGGTAGGGCATGGGCACGTTGATGTTCACGCCGCCCGAGCTCTGGTCGGCGTTGGCCACCAGCGGGTAGACGAACGGGGCGCCCAGCTTGCCGTCGACGACGTCCTGGAACGCGGCGTGCACGACGGTCCGGCCGTCGAGCACGATGCTGATGTTGCCCGTGCTGGTGACGTCGCCGCCGTTCTTGGTGGACCAGATGTTGTCGATCTCGCCGGCACCGTCGGCCTCGGCCAGCACGCAGCCACCGCCGGCCATCGTACGCAGGCAGCGGTTGAAGTCACCGTTGCCGCCGGTGCGGTCGAAGCTGGAGAACTGCTTGGTGGTCACGCCGGACGGGATCTGCGCGAGCTGGTCGAGATGGCGGTAGATGTCCCAGCCGACCGGGCCCTTGTCGCTGCCGGAGCCGGTGTTGGTCGATGCGGCACCGCCTGCCGGTGCCGCGCTGGCCGTGCCGGCCGCGAGCGGTGCCGAAAGCAGTAGGGCGAGCGCGAGGCCGGAGCAGACCAGGCCGCGGGGCCAGGCTCTCTTCTTCCGGTGTGGCATGTGCTTGTCCTCTCTGGTCGCGGGACGAGTCGGACAGGTGCGGTCACCCACGGGACGAAGACACGTTGAGCTGATCTTCAAGTAATCGATTTTGTAATCGATTTCTCGGAGCGTATGAGGGTTGATCGTGACCCGTCAACCCCTCACATGTATCGATCCGTCTATGCGGGGGCTAGTGGTGATTCGGGGTCATTTGTCGCGGCACCGCGCCCGCCCCGCCTCGCATCCTTTCTCCACAATGGACAGCCGGCCGAAACCCCGGCAACCGTCCCCATTGGACGGTGCATGCCGGCGGGTGCGACAGACGCCGTACGACCGCCGTGCGGAATGCCGCCTTGAATACCGGAGCCACAGCATCTAGGATCGTGAATTAGATCTATGAAATCGATTTCACAGCTCCAGCCCGGAAGCCAGATCTGGCCACACCCACCACACACCACCCACAGCCGTCTGCCTACGACCGCACATCCGGCCGCCCGGAAACCGGCCGGCCCATGACGCCTGAGCACCTGTCGGTGTTCGGCGTGCGCGGTCCTGCCTGGCGTGGATTCCGCACCCCTGGCGAGCGGTCGGCGACACCCACTGCTGTCGCAACGGGAAGAGAACTGCCATGAAATCCCCACGCCGGTTCGTCTCGGCGCTCCTGGGCACACTGACACTCACCGCGGGCCTGCTCGTGGTGACCACACCGCCCGTGAGCGCCGCGGACATCACCGGGCCCACCAGCTGGAATTTCGAGGACGGAACCCAACAGGGGTGGACCGCGCAGCCCGGATCCCACTTCGGACCGCTCATCACCGACCGGGTGTACTACCACAACAACCCCGACCAGAAATGGAACAAGGAGGGGACCTACTTCCTGTCCACCGAGGAGGATCCCCAGGGCAACTACAACGACTCCTACACCGGCGTCCTCGACTCCCCCAGCTTCACACTCACCAGACCCGATATCACACTGCTCGTCAATGGCGGCAACCTGCCACAGACCTACCTGGCGGCGTGCCTGCCGGACGCCACCGCCACCAACGGATGCCGCGTGCTCGCCAAGACCCAGGGCACTGACGCCGAACCGTTCCTGTACCGGACGCTGGACCTCTCGGCGTACCTCGGCCAGTCCCTGTTCCTGCAGCTCGTCGACGAATCCACCGGCGGCTGGGGACACCTGACCATCGACGACGTCCGAGTCAACTATCCGTCGGTCCCCACCGGTGTCACGGCCGACCGATCGGGCGCCGCGGTCTCGCTGCGCTGGAGCGCTGTGCCGGAGGCCGGGCTCACGGGCTACGACGTGTACCGCTCGCTGAACGAGACGAGCGGCTACACCCGCATCACCACGCAGCCCACCACGGCGACCTCGTACACCGATCGCAGCGCCGCGCCGTCGACCGGCTACTTCTACCGCGTCGTCTCGGTCTTCGCCGACGGTTCCCAGGGAGAGGGCCCGAACACCGCGTACGCCGGGCCGTACCAGGATCCGTTCGCCCGCGGCAGCACGGTAACCTACACCGGCGACCAGTTGAGCGGCATCGAGTTCCCGGTGGGGCCGCTGGGTGCCGGCGGCATCCTCCACTTCGGAGACGGCACGCGCAACGAGTCCTGGATTTTCAACCACGACGACACCTTCCGCGACCGTCACACCGGTACCGTGCCGAACAGCTTCTTCGCCGTCCGCGCGGTCACCGACAAGGGCCAGCTGGTGGTGCGCGCGCTGCAGACCAGCGGCGAAGGGGCGTTCCCCGGCATGCGCGACCTGTCGTTCCAGGGCGAGTACCCGATGGCGCACTACCGGTTCGACGACTCGGCCCTGCCGGTACAGGTCAGCGAGGACGTCACCAATCCCACCCTCCCCGGAAACCTCAAGGACTCCGCCATCCCGACCGCCATCTACACCTTCACCCTGAAGAACCCGACGAAGCAGCCGATGGTGGTGTCCCTGATGGCCACCCAACAGAACGCGGTGGGCTTCGACGGTGTCGGTACGATCGGCGGGCCGACGAACGACTCCAACGCCGGATTCGTCAACAACGCCAACGCACTGAGCCTGGGCGCCCAGCAGGGTCGCCTGCTCATGAGCGGGACCCCGGACAGCTACGGCAACTCCGCCGCCGTCGACCCCGACCCGACGGGGCCCAAGCTGGCCCTGACCATGCTGGGCCCGAACGTGACGGGTACCGCGTCCTGGTCGGGCCTGGACAAGCTCTACGCTGACTTCTCCGACGACGGCGCCGCCAGCGGACCGGCGAACGCGACGAGCCCGAGCACCGGCACCACGGTCGACGGAGCGCTGTCGACCAGCCTGCGGCTGAAGCCGGGTGCCGAGGTGAAAATCCCGGTGGTGCTCAACTGGAACTTCCCCGCGAACCCGGTGCGCAACTTCGGCGGCGAGGGTGAGCAGTACACCAATTGGTGGCCCAACGCGGCCTCGGTGGACGCCTACACCGTGGCGCACCTGCCGTTCCTGCTGCAGCAGACCCAGCAGTTCCACGACAGCGTGTACCACTCGAACCTGCCGCAGTACGTGCTCGACCGGCTCACGTCGGGCATCGCCGTGCTGCACACGCCCTCGGTGTTCTGGGCGCGCAACGGGTTCTTCGGCGGCTGGGAGGGCTACGGGTGCTGCTGGGGCATGCCCAACCACGTCTGGGAGTACGCGCAGACGGCGAGCGCACTGTGGCCCCAGGTCGGGCAGCTGTGGGTCCAGCAGTGGCTCGACGCGGAGAAGCCGGACGGGCTGCTGCCGTACCGGTACGACACCGGCACCGACAGCTACGGTGCCGCCTTCGACGGCCAGGCCGGGGTCATCCTGTCCGCGTACCGCACGTACGAACAGACCGGTGACACGGCCTGGCTGAAGCGGTACTGGAGCAAGATCGAGGGTGCGATGGACTATCTCGTCACGGCCAACGACCCCGACCGCGACGGCATCCTCACCGGCGCGCAGTACACGACGCTGGACTCGTCGGAAAGTGGCACCGGCTCCTGGCTCGGCAGCCTCTACCTCGCGGCGGTGAACGCCACCGCGCAGCTGGCACAGCTGGCCGGCGACGGCGCGGCGGACACCCGCTACCGGACTCTGTACGACACCGGCCGTGCCAACCAGGAAAAGCTGCTGTGGAACGGCGACTACTACGAGGAGAAGCCGCAGAATCTGCCCGGTACCGTTGCCTACGGCCCGGGTTCGGACATCGACATGCTCCTGGGGCAGTGGTGGTCGACGCAGCTGGGCCTCGGTGACATCTACGACAGCGGGCACCTGGACACCGCCGCCCGCAACCTGTTCGCGAACAACTTCCAGACCAGCTTCGTCGGCGGCCCGCCCGACGGCCGTGACTACGTGGAGCCGACCGACGCCGGCATGAAGAACACCACCTGGCCGCGGGGCGGCAAGCCGGCCAACCCCTTGCTGTACAACGACGAGACCTGGACCGGCACGGAGTACAGCTCCGCCGCGCTGATGATCCAGCGCGGTGACGTGGCCGACGGGCTGCGCGTGGTGCAGGCCGCCGCCGACCGGTACGACGGGCGGCTGCGCGACGATCTGGCCCTGGGCGGGTGTGCCGCCGGCGACGGGGCCGGGAACCCCTTCGGCGACGTGGAATGCGGCCAGTGGTACAGCCGGAGCATGTCGGGATGGTCGGTGCTGACCGCGTTGCAGGGCTTCACCTACAACGGCGCGAGCCATGACCTCGGATTCGCACCGCAGTGGCGGCCGGACGACCACGTGTCGTTCTTCACCGCCGGCACCAGCTACGGCACGCTGAGCCAGCGCGTGAACGGAGCCAACCAGACCGACACCGTCCAGGTGTCCACCGGTTCGCTGCGGCTGGATCGGGTGCAGCTGGCGGTCGGGTCGCACGGGGTACGCCAGATACGGGTGAGCGTCGACCACCACCCGGTCGACGCGCACTGGTCGGCCACGGCGGGCGGCCTGTCCGTCGAGCTGCCGGCCACCACGGTGCGCGCGGGCACGACGTTGTCGATCACAGTGACGCTCGCCCACTGATCGCGGTCTGGGCCGCCGGCGTCGTCGGCGGCCCAGGCCAGCCGACCGGGTGCGGCGTCTCCGTGGACGATGAGGTCAGCATCGGGCCAGACGCGGCGCCGCGACGGCCGCCGGCCGGCGGTCGATCTTGGCCAGCCGAGCGTACGAAAAAAGACCGGCACCCGATGTCGATTCGCGGCACCTGCCTTCGACGTAGTGGTAGCGGACCACGATGAGCGGTCCCCACCACAAACGGAGGCCAGCATGTCCAGCACCACAGCCAAGGCAACGACCGCACCGGCAGCAACCACAATCACTGGCGTTTCGGCCGCTTCGGGCAGCCACCGTCGCCCCGTCGTACTACACGGTGTCCTGGCCAGCGTCGGCGCGGCGGCGGCCACGACCGCGGCAGCCACCATCGCCTCGGCCATGGGTGTCAGCTTCGCCGACCGCACCGGATCGACGATTCCGATCATGGGGTTCGCCCAGCTCACTCTGCTGTTCTCCCTGATCGGCGTCGCCCTCGCCGCGGTGCTCGCCCGCCGGGCCAAGCGACCCCGCTCCACCTTCGTGCGCACCACCGGCACGCTCGTGGTGCTCTCGTTCGTCCCCGACCTCGTCGTCGGATTCGACGCCACGTCGGCTACGACCCTCATCCTCATCCACCTGCTGGCCGCCGCCATCGTGATCCCCACACTGACGAAACGACTCGCACCGGTCGGGCAGCCGAAGCAGGGCCACTGAGAGCCGTCCTCCTGGAACGAATTTCCGGGGTCATGGCCCCTCGCGTCGGGGATGCTCGGACGAAGTCGTCCGGGCATCCCTCGTTTCGCTCCGACGCCGGCGGTTGTGACGCGTGCACTCCGGCTGCGCGGAGCACG
>NZ_BONZ01000045.1 GCF_016862975.1 Rugosimonospora africana | reverse complement strand
ATCCTCGTTGGCGTGGTTGCGGGCGGACAGGTAGATCCGCCCGTCCGAGAGTTCGGCGACACTGATCTCCTGCGGGTCGAGCGTGCCGGTCGAGGGCTGCACCGGGCCAAGGTGCCAGCTCTGGCCGTCGTTGTCGCTGTAGACGATGCCGCCGTACGAGACAGAATCGGAGTCGGTCTGGTAGTTGATGCCCGCGATGAGCCGCCCGCTGGACAGCTTGATCGCGTGGCCGGGACCGAACGCGAGCCAGAACGGAGGCTTGTCTCCGAAGCCGAGGTCTTCCGTGAGGTCGTTGGGCGCCGGTGACGTCGGCCAGGTCAGTCCGCCGTCGTAGCTGTAGGTGGCCCTGGGGGTGCGACCGCACGTCGACGGCCATCCGCACTCGCGTACCGACAGCAACACGATCGTGGCCGAGCCGGGGATCGCGATCGGTGTGGGGTTGGTCTTCGCCTCGCCCCAACCCTTGATCACCATCGTGACGGCCGTGCCCCAGGTCTTGCCGTCGTCGGTGGAGCGTTTGGAGACGATGTCGATGTCACCGTGGTCGCTGCAGCTGTCCTTACGGCCCTCGGCGAAGGCGACCAGCTCGTCGTGGAGCACGCCGTTGGTGTCGGGGTAGTTGGCGCGCACGACGGCCGGGATGCGAAAACAGGAATAGCCACCGTCGCCCGCATGGAAGATCTGTTGACTGGTGGGCGGTTCGGCGGTGGCGGCCGTCGCGTGCTGCGGTGCGACCAGGAGACCACCCGTCACCGCGACCCCGACCGCGACGGATGTCAGGCGTGCCATGAATCTCATAGACATATGCACACCATTCTCCATGAAGGTGAACGCGACGTATCGATGGGTCCGAGTCCAGCGACCCTGGTCATCCGAGTGAGCGGAAACGCGGCCATAAAGCCGGCCAGCTACCGCGGGGTTGGGAGCACACCCATACCGGCGCGCCTTGTTCGTCATTGGCGATCCGAAGGTGGTTGTCCAGCCGCGTGCCCAGACGGACATCTGCGAACGACCGCTCCAGGACGTCGCGGGCAAAGCCGATCGCGACAATGGTGTCCGCGGTCGCGGGAGGCGGGCCCCAGTACCAGTAGCCGTTGTGGCCGCTGAACGCCGCTGGTAGGCCGAGCGCCGGCCCGTACCGGTCGATGGCTCCCGCTTCGCCGTAGTTACGGGTGACGAGGGCGGCGCTCGCCTGCTGGCGGGCCGGAAGCTGCCGGAAGACACCGGCGATCTCCCGGACGTAGGTGGGCCAGGCGATGGTCTCGCCGGTGTCGTAGTTGACCGAAACGATGGGCGTCCGGTGCAGGGTGCCGAGGGGTACGACCGGAAGGGTGACTACTGCCGAGCTAGTCGCGCTGACTACGAGGGCGGCGCCGAGCATAGTACGGCGCAGCCGGGGCCGCCGCCGTACCCACTCGACTGTCGGCTGGGCGCCGGCCGCGAGCAGTACCGGGAAGAACCCGCCGAGGTAGTACGGCTTGCCGCCGAGGGCTAGGAACACAACGGCGAGCAGCGCGTACGCCCAACCGAGGGCGCGGCACCAGCGGAGTGCCGGATCGCGGAAGAGCCGGACCAGGCCGCCGATCCAGATCGGTGCGAGGAAAAGGCTGATCAGCCCGAGCTGGACGGGCAGGAACAGGGCGCGCGGCTCGGAGCTTCCCGAGGAGCCCGCCGAGACCGCGCGGCCGACCTGCCATTGGGGCCAGCCGTGACGGGCCTGCCACACCAGGTACGGCGCCCACACGACGGCAGTCACAGCCCCGCCGGTCCACAGCCACCGTGAGGCGAGTATCCGCCGCGGCCCGGCCACCGCGATCCCCACCACCAGGGCCGCGATCAGAAACGCGACCAGGTCCTTGTTCAGCAGACCGATCCCCGCGACACCCCCGCACACCACCAACAGCCGCTGGTCGCCGGTGCGCAGGACTCGTACCACGAGCCAAAGCAGCAGTGCCCAGGCGAGCAGGTCGTACGTCGTGGTACTGAGCAGGTGCCCGGCCCCGAGTAGCAGCGGCGCGACCGCCATTGAGGCGGCGGCCAACGTCTGCGCGGCGCGTCGCCCGCCCAGTTCGCGGGTGAGAAGCGCGGCCAGCACGACGACCGCAGCGACCGCGAGGGCCGACGGTAGCCGCAGGACGACGACCGAGCCCGGCGCCACCAGCGACAGCAGTCTCGCCAGCAGCGCCACCAGCGGCGGCTGGTCGGGATACCCCCACGCCAGGTGCCGACCGGCGGCGAGGTCGTAGAGCTCATCGCGGTGGTATCCGTACCGCCCGGACAGGGCGACCAACAGCGCGGCGACGCATCCGGCGACCCCTGCGACCGGCCCAACCGCCAACCGTGCCAGGTGTGGGCACGACACCGATCGACCCGATCCCTCCCGCGTTTCCACGGGCGCAGCCTACGTGTGGTTCACGGTCACCGTGCCCGAGAATTCCGCTCAACTGGCCGGCAAGGGGGGTGCCTGCGGTGCGGGCGCGGCCGGGAACAGTTGCACGATGACGTCCGGACTCGGTGCGCTTCCGTACTTGGTCGCGAATAGCTCGGATATCTCCCGCACCTGATCGGGCGGAGAACCGTCCAGTTGCGACATCAACAGCACCGGTGCGGTGGTCGCTGCGGGCTGACGCACTCGCTGTCCCGCGATGCCGTGCTTGACGAGGTGCGCCACCAGCGGCGTGGCGTCGATGAACATCCGGTCGAGATGCTGGACAAACCCGACCCGGCAGGTGACTCCGGTACCGGTCATTCCGTGTACCTCGATGAGCAGCTGTACGTAGTCCTCAACAGCGCGCGTGGTGTCGGCCGCCCAGAGTTCGTCGAAGCGGCTCTGTGCGAACTCGCCGAGCGGGTTGAACACGTACGTCTCGATCTGGCGGGCGGCGGCGACCCGGTGGTGCAACGGGAAGAAGGAGATGAGCACCTTGTCGTCCCAACGGAACAGCTGCATCGACGGCGACGCGTCGTAGATGCGCACCTCCAGATGCCGGAGCAGCGCGGAGTCGAGCCGCTGTGTGAACCCGTACAGTTGACGCAGGTTGGCGGTGATCAGCTTCTCGACGTCCAGTCCGTCCAGCTCCCTGGCGCGTTGCTCGACGGCGATTGAGGCTGGGTCGAGCAGCAGGATGCGTACTGTCGCGCCGTTGCGCAGTGCGCTGTGAAGTGCCTCGAGGAATGCGTCCCGGTACGGCTCCTCCAGCACGCTGGAGAACGTGGCCATCATTTCCACCATCCAGCGGCTGCCGCGGATCCCATCGGTAAGTCTTGTCCGATCGAGGCGCGTGTGCTCCTGGATGGGGGCCGCGGTCTGGCGCAGGCGTTCGAAGATGGGAGCGAACACCAGGTAGGTCGGCGGCACAAGCGCCAGCGAGGCTCCCACGTTGAGGAGGAGATCGCGGGCGAACCCGGCGGTAAGACCAGCGGCGGTGAGGGTGCAGGCCGCGATCAGCGTCACCACGAGCGTCGCGAGCGCCGGGTATAGGCGGGCACGCGGCGCGCCCAGAGCGCGGCGCAACGGTCGCATGGTCACCTCCCGCCTACAACCATAGAAGGTGATGACTAACGTGCTGGCCGCCGCGACGGTGGTGGTGTGGGGTGCGCGGTACGAACAGGGGCGCTCGGCCTGGCGGGGCCGGCGCCCCGGTGTGTCAGGCTGCTGCGAGAGCGAGGGTGAGGCAGAAGCCGAGCAGCGCGGTTCCTTGGAGGGCCGCGCGCAGGTTGATGATCGAGTCCCACCGTTCCTGGAGCTGACGTGCGCCGGGCGGTACCTGGCCGGCCTCGGCTGCTTCGATGAATGCCTTGTTGATCGGTAGCGAGATCCGGTTGAACAGGACCAGCCAGACGAGCAGCAGGAGCAGCGCGATCCCCGCGGCGACGCCGGCGGCTGGGCGGCCGGTGAGGAACGCGGTGAGCGCGGCCGCGGCGCCGGCGACCACGCTGAGGATGCCGGGTACGGACATGCGGGCGTTGCCGTAGCGGTGGCCCAGGCCCACGACGCGGGTCATGGTGGCGTCGTCGAGCGCGGCGTACGTCGGGCGCATGACCAGCGCGCCGACCGTGTCGGTACCGAAGATGACGGCCGTGGCCAGCGCGGCGGCGGTGGCGAGGACGTCGAGGAGTACGGTCACAATCCCTCCAGGAATCTAGCGTTGCTAGGAATCTAGCACTGCTAGGATCAGGATGTGAAGGCCCCAACGAAAGCGCAACTGGCCCGTGCCGGCCGGCGGGATCGGATCGTCGACGCGGCGCGGGAGATCGCCGAGGTGCACGGGTGGCCGGCGGTGACCGTGCGGCGGCTTGCCGACACGATCGGCTTCAGCCAGCCGGTTCTTTACGGGCATTTCCCCGACGGCCGGGACGGCATCATCCGGGCGGTCGCACTGGCCGGCTTCGCTCGGCTCGCCGAGCTTTTGACCTCGGCGGGTGACCTGGGCGGGCTCTGCGCGGCGTACCTCGACTTCGCCCGATCGCAGCCGGCGACGTACGAGGCGATGTTCTCCATGCCGACCGACCTGGAGTTCGCCCGGCCGACCACGCCCGAGCCGCTGCGCGCCGGATTCCGCCCGCTGCTGTCCGCGACGGGCGACGAGACTCGGGCGGAGGTCTTGTGGAGCGCGCTGCACGGCCTGGCTGACCTGTCCCGGCACGGCCGGCTGCGGCCCGACCACGAGACGGCCCGTGTCGAAATGCTGATCGGCCTGCTCGGGCGCGGACAGGGTCCACGTGCTCCAGAAGATGCGGGTCATCGAGCGCGGCGAACGTCGCGGCCGGGCCGTGGGTCACGCTAGGGCGTGCGACCGTAGCGGGTCACCGCCGTCTTCAGGAACTGGAAGGTTGCCGGATCCGCATCGACGTTCTTCGTCGTCATGAAGCTCATCGCGAACAACCCGTCGGCGGTGGCGCGCTGAATGAAGGAGTCCGTGAAGATCGCGCGTACGTCGGCGTCGAAGGTGGCCTGGTTGCCGTTGTCGGGCTTGTAGTGTGCCAGCATCACTGGCCCGTACGGGTGCAGGATTTTGGTCATCGCCAGTATCTGCGCCGGGTTTTGGCTCGCGGGGTCATTCATCGCTTGGAAGCTCTGGAAGTCGGACGCCTTGAGGATGTCCGTGAAGTGGCTGATCAGCGACTTCCCGCCGCCCTTCTGCGGATAGTCGTAGGTGCCCAGCCAGCCGCCGAAGCCCAACGACACGTGCACGTTGGCCGCGTTGGCGTGCAGGACCTGGTACGCCGCTCGGTATTGGTCTTTCAACGCCAGGTAGTAGTTGGTCGCCGAGTCCCATTCGTTGTCCACGCACGGGTAGGTGGAGAACTCGGTGAACAGGGTGACATAGAAGGGTGGGCCGGTTCTGGCACCGCCGAAGATCTGCGCCAGGTGTTTCATGTCGTTGAGGAACTGACTGGACAGCGGGTAGGCCCGCCCGCACGCCGGTCCGTATTTGGTAGTCAGCTGACCCTCGTCGTCCGGTGCCCACTCCACCACGTGGATGGCATAGCCCGACCGGTACAGCTTGGGGATCAGCGTCTTCTTCCAACCGTCCATGAAGTCGCCGAAGTCGGATTCCTCGTTGTACCAGCTGGTCAGCATCTTCACGGGGGACTGTTTGGCGAGCGCGGTCTGAGCGGCCCGGTCGGCCTCGTCGCCGATGCCGATCAGCAGTTTGCCCGGCACGACGCCGGTGAACGGGACGAGCGGTCCGGCGGGCGTGGCGCTCGGCGATGGCGAAGGCCGGCTGGAGATGGCGGCTGCGGGTGATGCCGCACTGGCCACAGGCGAGGGTGAGGCCGTGGCGGCGGCGGAGCTGGCCGGTGCGTCGGCCATCCCGAACATGGCCCAACCAGCGGTACCGACAAGGCCGATCAGGGCTGCGGTCAGCAGCACACCGAACATCGCTCGGCGAGCGCGCGGGCTGCTGGGGCGGCGATGCTTGCTGGCGACCACGGATAGCGACGGTAGCCGGACCGGCCGAGAAGATCCAGGATCTCGGCCACATACCGCCACCGCGACATTTGGATCGGATGGCTGTGCGGACCGCAGCCACCACAGGTGCGTACCTCGCAGCGGAGAGCTCAGCTGCTATCCTCGCAGTCCCGTGCCTGTCTGAGGAACCGTCGATGCCGCAGCGAAGTATGCAGCCGTCCCCGGCCGGCTGGTATGACGATCCATACGAGGCCGGCAAGCTGCGGTACTTCGACGGAGCACGGTGGACTGACCACGTCGAAACCGACAACCGTCGATCCCCCGCGTAAGCGTCACGCGGACGGGGGTCGACAGGTGTCGCGTGCTCCAGGTCAGCTGTTGATCTGCTCGAGGACGTACCGGACGTTGTCGTCGATGGAGTTGACCGCGTCGACCGTGATGTGACTGACGGCCAGCGGCGGGTACTCGGTTCGCATGCGTTCAACGTGGTCCCAGCCGATCTCGTGCCAGCCGGGAATGTCCCGCTTGCGGCCGACGATCCGTGAGCGGTGCAGCTCGATATCGGTGCAGACACACTCGACGACGAGCAGGCGGGCGTCGTACCGTGCCGCGTCGTCGCGCCAGCGGCCGGCGGTGTCGTCGTTGATCAGGCAGTCGACAACCGCGGACTGGCCGAGTATCAGTTGCCGGGTGATCAGCGTGTGCAGCAGGTTGTAGTACATGGCGAGGTACGTCGGGCGGTCCAGGCGGTCCAGCAGGCCGTAGGGCTTCAGGGCTCCCATCAGCCAATCGCCGGCGAACGCTGGGGCCTGAATCGCTCGAGCGACCTGCTCGGCCAGCGATGACTTGCCGGTTCCTGGCAATCCGGTGAAGACGACCACGCGGCTGGGCTTCGAATCCTGCACCGGCGTCGGTTCTCCTTCCTACCTCGCAAGGTCGAGCGGTGTGGCGGGCCGGGCGCTGCCGATGGCGACGGGGGCTTCAGTCCGACCCCCCACCTCAGGAAAGGGCAACGGCGGCGCCGGTCACCGCGATCCCGGTTCCGGACTGGGCGGGGATCTCTATGGCGAGCAGGCTTGGACGGCCCATGTCTTGGCCCTGGTGCACGGTGACCGTCGCGGGCGGCGCCACGAGGCCGAACTCGCGCAGATAGCCACCCAACGCCGCGGCCGCCGCGCCGGTCGCGGGGTCCTCGACAACACCACCGGGTGGGAATGGGTTACGCGCGTGGAATGTCAGCGCGGACTCGCGGTAGACCAGGTCGATGGTTGTCCAGTCGCGCTGGGCCATCAGGCTGGCCAACGCCGCCATGTCGTAGTCCAGGTCGGCCAGGCGTTGCCGGCTCGCGGCTGCCACGATGGGATGCCACGCCCCGGCGAAGGCGATCCGCGGCGGCAGCGTCGGGTCGAGGTCGCCCGGCCTCCAGTGCAGCGCTTCGAGCAGCGCCGCAAGGTCGCGGGCGGAGATGGGTTTGGTTTGCGGTTCGACGCTGATCAGCGTGGCGGTGGTGGCACCGTCCGCCTGCGCCTTGGTGGAAACCTCAACCAGACCGGCGCGGGTGTCCAGATACAGGACTCCCAGACCGTGCCGTTCGGAGTAGGCGACTGCTGACGCGATGGTCGCGTGGCCGCAGAACGGGACCTCCGCCTTCGGGCTGAAATAGCGCACGGTGAAGTGCCTGTCCTCGTCGGGCACGAGGAATGCCGTTTCGGAGTACCCGACCTCGGCTGCCACCCGCTGCATCTCCGCGTCGCCGAGCCCAGTGGCATCCAGGACAACACCCGCCGGGTTGCCGCCGGCTGGATCGGCGCTAAACGCGGTGTACCGCAGTATCTCCATGATCACCATCATAGGGCGGCACCTCACCACATTCGAGTGCCAATCCACTCCTCGTGGCCGCAAGCAGCCCCATCGCCCGGCATCCGCTTGCTCGGCCTACGCTTGGCATCGCTAGCAGGGCACAGAATGGCCCGTGGACCCCCGCCAGAACAGGGGTCACCACTCTTGGCTATCAAGCGCGGTTCGAAGGTGTGCACCAAGCACGCTGGCCTGCTCGCGGTCCCATGGGATGATGCCGTGTTCGGCCATCAACGCGTGGAACTGCTGCTCCCGGTACGGGGTTCCGGGCGGCAGGGGCGCGACATGCCAGTGGATGTGGCTGTTGCCGTGCTGGCTGCCGAGGCTCAACACGTACATGCGCTCGCACGGCACCACCGTTGCCAGTGCCTGAGCCACGCGGTACACGACCTCCTGCAACCGCAGGTACGCCGGCCTGTCAAGGTCGCGGTGCACCAGCTCCGCGTGCGCCTTCGGTGCCACCAGCGTGTAGCCGTACAGCGTGGGATACCGGTTGAGGAAGGCGACGTGTTCGCCGTCGTCATACACGATCTCGTGCTCGCTGCCCGGTACACCGGCGACCAGCGCGCAGATGAAACAGGCACCACTACGCGTCCGGTGCTCGTACGCGTCGAGGTTCATGGGGATTCGAGGCGTCGTCACCTCGTCGATGGTAGGCGTTGCTCGGAGCGGGAATCAGCGGCGCCAGCCGCTGTTGCGCCAGGCGCGGGTGCGGCGGTAGGTCGGCAGGCGATCCCGGCCCTGCTGCCGCGGATGAATGTCTTGCAGTTGCAGGTCAACGCCGGTCGCGGCGAGCGCGGTGGTCCACCGCTCCGGCAGGTCCGGCCGGCCCTTGCGGCTGGTCTCCAGCCGCTGGTCGAAGACGAGCCGGATGATGCTGGAGCGCGGCGTTGACACGATCATGGTTCGGAACACCTCCATCCGGCGCACCGAGGCCAGGGGGGAGGTGGTGCTGGTGCCGTTGACCCGGCGCACGGTGACCCGGTCGGGTCGGCCCGCCGGAGTCAGCTCCAGCGCCACCACGCGCCGCCGGTCCCGGATGAACTCCCACACGGCGAAGACGCAGGCGCCCAGCAGCGGCAGTGAGAGGATCAGCAGGGTGATGCCAGCCCCGGGACCGGTCTTGTTCGCCGCGATGCAGACGCCGAGCAGGAACGGTACCCCGAGCATCGCGGCGAACACGCCGCCGCTGTGCTTCAGCGTGTAGTAGGGGTCGTCACTGTCCGCGTACCAGACCAGTCCCTCAGTGGGCTCCACACGCCCATTCTGGTCGATGCGTCAACACCCGGCCGTCCGCTGTGGACCGACAAGAACTGAGACATCCATCCTGTTGCGCGAACCGGAATTTCGTGTCCTCTCTGGCGGGCCGATAGCTTCGGATTCATGGAGTGGAGCTTTCAGACGGCCGAAGAACTCGTTGTCGCGTTGCACGCCGGTGCGGTGACATCGGTGGAACTGACCGACGAGGCGATCGCCCGGATCGAGCGCGACGACGAGGTGATCAACGCGATCTGCGTGCCGGACTTCGACCGTGCGCGGGCTGCGGCACACCGTGCCGACCAGGCACGCGCGCGTGGTGAGGACCGGCCGCTGCTCGGCATTCCGGTGACGGTCAAGGAGTCGTACAACATGACCGGGCTGCCCACGACCTGGGGCATGCCGCCGCACCGGGACTATATGCCGGCCGAGGACGCGGTACAGGTGTCGCGACTCAAGGCCGCGGGCGCGGTGGTGCTCGGCAAGACCAATGTGCCGTTGGGGCTGCAAGACATACAGAGCTTCAACGAGATCTACGGCACCACCAACAACCCGTGGGATCACGGTCGCACGCCGGGCGGATCCTCCGGCGGGTCGGCGGCGGCCCTGGCGTCCGGGTTCGGCGCGCTGTCCATCGGCTCCGACATCGCCGGCTCGCTGCGTACCCCCGCGCACTTCTGCGGCGTCTACGCGCACAAGCCGACGCTCGGGCTGGCGGCCAATCGCGGTATGGTCCTGCCATCCGAGCCGGCATTGCCGGTCGACCTCGACCTCGCCGTCGTCGGTCCGATGGCGCGCACCGCCCGCGACCTCACGCTCCTGCTCGACGTCATGGCCGGACCGGATCCGCTGACGCACGGCATGGCGCACCGTTTGGCACTGCCGCCCGCCCGCCACGAGCGGCTCCGCGACTTCCGGGTCTTGGTCCTCGACGAGCACCCGCTCATTCCGACCGGGTCCGCCGTGCGGGCGGGCGTGAACCGGGTGGCCGCCGCGCTCGTCGACGGTGGCGCCCGCGTCGAACGGCACAGTTCGCTGCTGCCCGATCTGACCGAAGCCGCGACGCTCTACACGCAGTTGCTGATTTCGAACTCCGTTGCGCGTTTTCCCATCGAATCGCAGGAGCAGCTGCGGACCCGCGCCGCCGGACTGAGCGCGGACGACCAGAGTCTTGACGCCGTGCGGCTGCGGGCCATGGTGTTCAGCCACCGCGACTGGATGGAGGCGAACAACCGCCGCGAACTGCACCGCCACGGCTGGCGGCAGTTGTTCGCCGAGTTCGACGCCGTGGTGTGCCCGATCACGCCGACGCCCGCGTTCCCGCACGACCACAACCCCAATCCGTTGAAACGGCGCATCGACATCGACGGCGTCGGGTACCCGTACTTGGACCAGCTCGTCTGGGCCGGCCTGGCCACCATGCCCGGTCTGCCCGCCACCGCCATACCCGCGGGCCGGTCGCCCGAGGGCCTACCGGTCGGGGTGCAGCTCATCGGTCCGATGTTCGAGGACCGCACCCCGCTGCGGCTGGCCGAACTGCTCGAGCAGAAGATCGGCGGCTTCCAGGCACCGAAGTAGGGCGGTCCTGGGTCGGCGGCGACGTCCGGTCGTCGATCGGGCATGCTGTCGCCGTGGATGCGATCAGACCGGGTGACGGGACAGCTGATCAGTTCGTGAAGGTCGTGTTCGAGCTGCCACGAGACGATGACGGATGGCCGCCCGTGGGTCGCGAGGGCCTGTGGGGCCGTGCCGGTGACCGCGGACACGGTCCGGCTGTACAACTCGCCGTGGTTCGCGCGCAACGTGGCCAATGGTGACCTGTTCCGGGTTCGCCGTGGTGAGGACGGTCAGTTGTGGGCCGACGAACGGTTGGAGTGGTCTGGCTATGCGTGGTTGGCCGCCGAGCCGGTTGAGGCATCTGGTGAATAGGGACGCCTCGTGATCCCGGCCTTCAATCTTGACCAGGAGTTGGAAGCCGCGACCCGCGATGCGGTCGGGGCTTGGCAGTTCATTGGCCGCTTCGCCGAGGCGTACGCGACTGCGCTCGTTGCGGCAGACGGCTGTGACGACGTCGAGTTGCAGGCGGCAGAGGCCCGTCTCGGGTTCTCGATGCCAGCGTCGCTGCGTGAGGCGCACGCGTTGTTCGGCAAGCGCAACGACCTGACCCGGAGTCAAGATGTCCTGCTTTCTCCGGATCAGCTTTGCATCGACGACACGGGTCAGGTGCTGGTCTTCCGGGTGGAGAACCAGCACGTTGCGCAGTGGGGTATTCCGCTGTCGGCGGTCACCGAGCCCGATCCGCCGGTCGTGTTCCGGCTCGATTCGGTCGGCCAGGCGCAGCGCGCGTGGCAGCCGTTCCTCGACCGTGTGTCGTTGGCCTGCGTGGAGATGGTGCTGTCGGAGTGGATGTTCTCGGGCGAGATGTTCGTCGACAACCGTGAGTTGGACGATGAGACCATTGCGTTGCTGGAGAAGCGGTTTCGTCGGCTGCCAATGCCGGACTACCCGTTCTGGGCAGGGCCTGGCGGTGGGCCGATGCGGTGGTTCGAAGGATTCGGGGCGTTGCTGCGTGAGGATCCAGGGACGTGGTTGTGGGTGCGTGCGGCGTCGGCGGAGGGGATCGCCGCGGTGCGCCGGGCGTTGCCCGGTGAGTGGTTGATGGAAGATGGGTAGGGGCCTCGACCGAAAATGTGAGGTCGCGTATCAAGAGGCCAGTCCTGCAACCCATGCTCAGGAGGAAGGCGACTCCGCATGCGATCATGGCCGGGTGAGCATTACCCGGCTGATTGCCTCCGACGATGTGTCGGCCCTCACCGCGTTGCTTCGCGTCAACCGTGAGTTCCTCGCACCCTGGGACCCCGCTCGAAGCGAGGACTTCTTCACGACCGACGGGCAACAGGCTGTCATCCGAGACGATCTTCGGCTGTACGCGCGGGGATCGAAGCTGCCGCACGTCATCGTTGACGACGACGGGCAGGTCACCGGCCGCATTACGCTCAACGGCATCGTGCGCGGCGCTTTCCAGTCATGCGCTCTGAGCTACTGGGTGGACGCCAGCCGCAATGGCCGAGGCTTGGCGACCAGAGCGGTGCGTGAGATCGTGCAGGTCGCCTTCGAGGACTTGGGACTGCATCGAGTGCAGGCGGAGACCCTGTTGCATAACGTCAGGTCACGGCGGGTACTGGAGCGCAACGGGTTCAGGCAGTTCGGCGTCGCGCCGGAGTACCTCAACATCGCTGGCCGGTGGCAGGACCACGCCATGTACCAGGTGGTGAAGGCGCCCCAGGCCGGTTGACGGCGGCCGACCCACCGCGGCGCGCCGGACAAGCGGGCGCTCGACACCGGCGGACGGCGGATCCTTTGTTATCGACCAGCGGCGTCGAGTTCGTCGAGTCGGCCTGTTTCGAGGTGGCTGATGTCGCCGCCAGAGTCCAGGGCAGCGTCGAGAAGCAGCGCGAGCGAGGTGCCGTATACCGGCACATCCTGGGGCTGGTCGGCCAGCCGGTAACGCTGGTCGGTCTCGGTTTCATCCGGCCGTGAGGGTTCCACCTGAGCGATCTGGCAGGTGACCCAGTGGAAAGTCTGGCTGACGGTGTCGCTGGCCATGGCGATGCTGCGGCCATCTGCCAGATCGATGATCCCGACCAGCGAGGCGTTGTGGTAGCTGCGGTGCACCTGGCGGTGCTCGCTGACCGGCAGGAGCCGCCACTGGCCGTCGAACAGGGTCGCGGAGCCGATGCGGTGATAGAGGGCGATCAGGTCGGCGCTGGCGCTGAACATGAGCGCGGGCCGGGGCGGGGTGACCTGGTGGTCAGCCGCGATCCGGTCGATCACGTCGTCGATCTCGACCTGCGCTGATGCCAGGTGCCAGCCGGCGACCGGCCGTAGCGCCCCGTCGGGGTCCTGTGCCACGCCGACCAATCCGGCGTGGAAGGCGACTGCCTGGTTATCCCGTCCAACCTGGTCGTTGACGTTGACGGTCACCCGGGACAGGGTGGCCGGCACCCCGCTGCTGACGATTCCCGGACCGTTGTAGCCCATCCGGTCGCCGCTCAGGTCGCGCGGTTCTTCGATGGGTAGTTCCAGCAGCGGGTTCGGATAGTCGACCACACCATCACCGGTCAGGTACGGGTAAAAGCGGGCGGCCCAGCCGGTGATCTGCTCGCCCCCGTAGGCGTCGACGGGGTTGTAGATGCGCCGCCAGAATGCGGTGTCTACATCGCCGCTGGCGGCCCGGACGAACTGGTCGGCGATGGGCACCAACGAGCGGTGCCAGGTGCTCAGACCGTACGCGGGCAGCGCGTCGACTCGGGCACGGATCTTCTGCCAGTCCTCGACCGTGCCGGTCAGCGTGACAGTCGGGATGCCGCACACGCACACCAGCCACAGTGCGAAGTACGGAGAGTACGCGTCGAGCAGGACCACCTGCCCGGCGACCCGCTCAACGTCGGTGCTGGTGGAGAAGTCGCACTCGAAAAACTCGGCATTGTTGACTTCGTCGGCGATCAGCTTGCTGAACTGCTCCACGACCTCCTGCCACGAGTCGGAATTCTGCGGCATCGGCCCCATGGTCACGGTCAGCCGCTTGCGTCCGGCGTGCCCGACCAGCCGTGGACGTAACTGCTCGGCGTGCAGGCGTACGTGCTGGGCGACGCCCTGCGCGATGGTCAGCCACACCGCGTCCGGCGACAACACCAACGGACGATGCTCCGCGAAGGCCCGCCCGACCGCGCTCAGCAACGGATGGACGCCGTCGGGAACGATGACCGGCAGTGTCGGGTCACCGCCGACAACCACAGCGGCCGGGAACAATTCGCCGACTGGCCGAGCGGGGAGCAACTCGGTAGCGGGTACCACATCGTCAACCCGGAAGGTCACCACAACCTGACCCTAGCGCCCGGCGTCACCGGCCGAAGTCCGCCGTCGGTGGAGCTGGCATGCCCGACCATGATTGGCTGGCACTGCTACACGGTCAGCGGCGAGGCTGGCCGGCGGGCCCGACCGGGTCAGACCGCGAGGGGCAGGGCGGTCAGCCGCGGGTTGACGCCGCGCACCTGATCGGGTTCGGCGAGCAGCCGTAGATCGGGCAACTGCTGGGCGATCTTCTCGAACATGATGCGTCCCTCCAGCCGGGCCAGCGGCGCGCCGAGACAGAAGTGGATGCCATGCCCGAAACCGATGTGGTGCTTCGCATCGGAGCGCTTGATGTCGAAGACGTCCGGGTCGGTGAAGACTTCCGGATCGCGGTCGGCGCCGAGCACCGACAGCGCGACGATCTCGAACGGGGGGATGACCCCGCCGCCGATCTCGATGAGCTGAAAGGTGTACCGCGGCGGTGCGATCTCGACCGGCCCGTCGTACCGGATGATCTCCTCGACGGCCGCGGCCGCCAGCGACGGATCGTCCTTCAGCAACTGCCACTGGTCGGGATTGCTGAGCAACGCCAGGATGCCGTTGGCGATGAGGTCGACGGTCGTCTCCTGCCCGGCCACCAGCAGAAGCTGGATCATCGCGACGAGCTCGTCGCGGTCGAGCGAGTCGCCGGCGATCTGCAGCGCGACGAGCGCGGAGAGCAGGTCGTCGCGCGGATCGGCGCGGCGCTTGGCGGCAAGGTCGTCGAGGTAGGCCGCGAACTGCCCGGTCGCCGCCGCCCACGCGGTTCCACCCGAGATCATCATTGCGGACCAGGCCCGGAACCGCTCGCGGTCTTCCGGTGGTATCCCGATGAGGTCGGCGATGATCGCGACGGGTACCGGGTCGCCGAGGTCGCCGACCCCGTCGACGGTGCCACGCCGCCGGGCGTCGGCCAGCAGCCCGTCGACCAGCGCCTCGATCCTGGTCTCCAGGCGGGCGACGGTCCGGGGGGTGAATGCCGTGTTGATGAAGCCGCGCAACCGGGTGTGGTCGGGCGGATCGAGGCTGATGAGCTGGCGGGCGCCGAGGCGGTCGGCCTCGCGGACCGGTACCCGGGACCGCGCCGCGGCTGGACCGGTCTGGTGCCGGTGGACCTCGTGGCCGATGTCCGGGTGGCGCAGCCCCGAGCGCACGTCGGCGTGCCTGGCCAGTACCCAGAACCGTTTGCCGGTGACCGGGTCTATCTGCGGTACCGGTTCGCCGGCCGCGCGCACCCGTGCGTAGAAAGCGTGGCGGTCGCGGCGCGCCGCCTCACTCCACAGTTCGTGGGGTTCGAAATCCACTGCCATCGGCCGTACGTCACCCTCCACTACGCGACCCTGCCCTGACTGTCTGCGCCCCCGCCGCCGACGGGTCCGTTGCGGGACCGGCCGGCGGCGGGATCGCCCGCCCGGGTACGCCCGGGCTGTTGCGCGCGACTGGTTACGGCAGCAGATGCGCGTGCGCCGCCGCCTGCATGATCGCGGTGATCTGGGAGCTGGTGAGCAGGCCGGCATGCGCGAAGGCGTCGGTCGCGGCCTCCACGGTGCTCACCAACTGACCGTGGTTCTTAAACGGCGCCGACGACCACACCACATCCAGGAAGGTCAGTCCGTCTTCGCGGGCCACGTTCGGTATCCCGGTGTCGTTCGTGCCGAACACGATGGTCGGCTCGACACGGTG
Organism: Rugosimonospora africana; assembly: GCF_016862975.1. Taxonomy (GTDB): domain Bacteria; phylum Actinomycetota; class Actinomycetes; order Mycobacteriales; family Micromonosporaceae; genus Rugosimonospora; species Rugosimonospora africana. The sequence goes on along the minus strand of NZ_BONZ01000045.1, from coordinate 195,531 downwards.
GAAGTACACGTGGTACGCGGTCGTGTCGTCGATGTAGAACGGCCGGACGGTCAACCCATTGGCAGTGAACGTCATCGGCCCGGCCGGCGTCATGGCCCGGCTGACGTCGCCGTTGAGCTGCAGGCCCGCGTAGAACGAGCGCTCGAGGTAGGTCTTCTGCGTCGACAGCGTGACCATCGGTACTGGGCCGTAAGCCAGCGCCTGGGTCTGGGGCTGGTCCAGGGCCCGCTCCGCGCGCATGGTGAAGGGCATCGAGATGTCGATGGTGTCGCCCGACCTCCACGTGCGGGTGATCGACACGTAGGTGCCGGCCTCCGCGTCCAGGGACTGGGTCCGCCCGTTGATCTGGACCGTGAAGCCCTTCTGCACCCAGTACGGCACCCGCAGCTTGAGGGTGAACTGGCCGCTGCCGGTGACGGTGAGGGTGGTCTCCCCGGTCGGGTCGGTCGGGAAGTTCGTCGCCTGGTCGAGCGAGATACCCCGGGCCGCCCAGTTCAACGTCGAGGGGATGTACAGGTTGACATACAGCTCGGTGTCGTCGACGGAGGCGAAGTAGATGGAGTCCTGGAACTTCTCGTGCGACTCCAGACCGGTGCCGCCGCAGCAGGTACCGAGGTTGCCGTAGCCCCGGGTGGTGCCCGGGTTGACCGGGATGAAGTAGGTCAGGTTCGGGTTGGTGTTGCTGCTGGTGTTGCGGCGCGAGGCGAGAATCTGCCCGAACAGCGTGCGCTCGTAGTACTGCATGTACTTCGGGTCAGCGGTGTGGAAGAACAGGTTCCGGCTCAGCTTGAGCATGTTGTACTCGCAGCAGGTCTCCGCGTTACTCGTCTGAATCGTCGAGGCGATGACGTCACGTGCCCCGAAGATCTCGCCGGAACCGGCCATGCCGCCGTCGACGTAGATGCGGTGCGGTACGACCATGTCCCAGAAGTTCTTGGCCGCGGTCAGGTACTGCTCGGCGGGCGCGCGGTAGGTCGGCTGGACCGAGTCGCTGAAGTTGTCGTAGATGGTCAGGTAGCTGCGGTACTGGGGGATGTGCTGGTTGGCGTGCTCGCCGTTGATGGTGTCCTGGTTGGCTACCGCCGCGTCGAACAGGTAGGTGTTGACGAAGCACTCGGCCGTCTCGAGGTAGCCGGTGTTGCCGGTCACCGCGGCAAGTTCGGCGAGCACCTCGGGCATGGCGTTGTATTCGCCGGCGATGTAGATCTTCCACATGCTGTCCAGCGTGGTGCGCGGCAGCTTGGTCAGCCGGCTCTGCGCCCAGTCGGCCATCCCGGTCACGAGTGACAGCGCCTGCTGGTTGCCCGTGTAGAGGTAGGCGTCCAGCAGACCCCGCATGATCATGTGGCAGGTGTACCAGGGCGCCCAGATCGGGCTGTAGGTCGACAGCTGCTCGAGCCGGATGTACTGGGTCTCCGGGTACGCGGCAAGGAAACCCGGGTGTCGCTGGCCGTCGGTCGGCGCGAAGATGTGCGCGTCCCGCCCGTTGCCGGAGGAGTCGGTCGCGGTCGGGCCGTTGGTCTCGGCGAACCTGTACCACACCACGTTGCCGCCGCCGGTGCTGCCGCCCTCGCTGGTGGTCAGGCTCTGCACCTCGTCCGCGGCCAGCGCGTGGTCGTAGACCCGAAAGTCGCTGACCTTCGCGTTCAGGAACTCGACCGAGCCCATCGGATACTGGTTGCGACCGATGTAGTTGAGCGTGGTCGCGCCGAGGCTCGCCGGCGACAGGGTCATTCCGGTGTTCGTGTTGACCGCGACTCCGTCGACGTACAGCGTCGTGGTGTTGCCGGCGTGGGTCACCGCGAGATGCGTCCAGGTGCCGGTCGGCAGCTGCGCGGTACCGGCGATCGTCTGCAGGCCGCCCGTGCCGTTGGTGGTGATGCCGAAGACCGGGTGGTTCGAGGAGTTCGCCTGCAGGTACATGTGCGAGGTGTTGCTGGTACCGAAGTCGAAGATGGCCGTGTTGTTGGTGAGCGCGGTGGGGTTGACCCAGACCGCGACGGTGAAGTCGGTCAGGCCGTCGACGACGCCGGCGGGCAGCTGTAGGTGCTCGGAGTTGCCGGTGTTGGCTTTGCCGCAACCGGTCAGGTTGACGGCGCTGCCGAACTTGCCGGCGACTCGGGGCGTGGGCTGGGCCGCGGCCGCGGCCCACGCGTCCCGGCACTGGGCCAGCGTGGTGACGAAGTAGTTGGCCCGGTCAAGGAACGCGGTGTTGCCGCTGCCGGCGTAGCCCAACGCGAGGGCGCTGAGAAAATGTCCGGCATAGTGACCGCGCAGATTGCCGTCCGAGGTCTCCCAACCGCCCGGCTGGCTTGACCCGGGCGGGTTGGGCAGCCCGACGGCGAGCCGAAAGAGGTACAGCATGTTGTCGATCGGATAGTTGAGCAGGAACTGGTGGATGCGGTCGCGGTTGTCGGTGAACAGGCTGGGATGCAGCGCTACCTGGTTGTTGTCGAACGGCTTGACCGACCAGCCGGCCGGGATCGGGATGCTGCGCTGGGCAACCGTGCCGACGAGTTCGTCCGACCCGGCATCGCGTGGGGCGGCTACGGCCGGCGTTGCTCCGAGCATCGACGTGGCGCTGAGCGCGGCGGGCACTGCGGCGCCTGCCATGCCAAGACGCAGAGCGTCTCTGCGCGAGATCTTCTCCATGCTGTGGTTGCCTCTCCTTAGCGGTTGGCTACGGACTCGGCCGGGCGAGTTTGAGCGCGCCGCTGCGGCGAGGTGTATCGCCACGACGCGGGCGCGAGGCGTCCGGCCGGATGCGGTCAGCCGCTTGCCCGGATCTGTCTTGCCGTGTGTTGCCGGCACACCGGACGGCGGCGTGCCGTGGACCTGGGACCAATGGAAATCGTCATCGACGGCCGAGGGGAATCGTGTTCGCGACCACAGTCCAGCCAGTAACCGCGTACGTCACCGGCAAAAGATAGGTATGCGAATGTGTTAGCGGTAACAATCTCGAACGCTAGTTAGGTCATGGACCGGTGTCAAGGGTCGCGGTAGGTCAACTTCACCAGCCGGTGACCGGTCGGTAACGCATGGAGGGCCATCTCCCGGCGAGCGGCGGGAGCTGGGGTGGACGGCCATAGCCGACCGAATTGGTAACGGTCTATGGCGCGTCTGGTGATGGCGTCGCAGTCATGCCACATGCGGCACCTTGTTAGCGCTAACATGGCAACGCGTTTAGCGTGCCTGGTACGCCATGCGCCACAGGCTGGACACGATGACCGACCGCGGTGGCGCGAATCGCTGAGCACCGCAGAGGAAACCAGACGACGCTGGATCCTCACGACGGTGGTGGTCGCCAGCCTCTCGCACCTCGTCAACCCGCTGATATTCAGTCGGCCGGATGCGCGGCCGACGCCAAGGGGCGGTCCGAGGGCGTCGAAAGGGCGCTGCCCCGTTGACATCGCAGCATCGACATCTTTGATTCGAAGCATGAGTGACAACTCATCCGCTCGGCGTGCCGGCAGTACCCGGCGCGCGTTCCTGTCCACCTCGGCTGTCGCCGCGGCGGGCATTCCCCTGCTGGCCGACGCTGGATCGGCGGCCGCCAGCCCGCTGGCCGGACCGCGATCGGACGCGGGCCTGCGTGACATGCTCAAGCATGTCGACCCCAGGCGTATGGAGGCGACCGTACGGCGGCTCGTCTCGTTCGGCACCAGGCACACCGCCTCCAGCCAGGACGACCCGGTGCGCGGCATCGGCGCAGCGACGAACTGGGTGTACGGCCAGCTGCAAGACATCGCGGCCACGTCGCGCGGCGCGATGACCGTGCAGAAGCAGACGTTCATCCAGCCGGTCTCCAGCCGCATCCCGGTACCGACCACGATCACGAACGTCATCGCCACGATGACGGGCGCCGCCTCCCCGCAGCGGTACTACGTCGTGACCGGACACCTGGACTCGCGGGTGACCGACGTGCTGGACTTCACCAGCGACGCCCCCGGCGCCGACGACGACGCCTCCGGCGTCGCGGTCGTGCTCGAGCTGGCTCGGCTGTTCGCTACCCGTCCCCGGTTCCCCGGCACCTTGGTGTTCGCCACCGTCGCGGGGGAGGAGCAGGGCCTGTACGGCTCGGCCTTCATGGCGCAGCAGATGGCGGCCTCCGGCGCGGATGTGCAGGGCATGTTCAGCAACGACATCGTCGGTGCCTCGCGGGCCTGGGACGGGACGAAGCCGGACCCGCACACCCTGCGGCTGTTCGTCGAGGGTATCCCGACCGCCGCGACCGCCGCGCAGATCTCGCTCATGCAGTCGGTGGGCGGCGAAAACGACGGCGCGACCCACCAGCTCGCCCGTTTCGTCAGTCAAGCGGCGCCGTTCGAGCTGACCGGCATGAACGTGCGGGTCATCTGGCGGCGGGACCGCTATCTGCGGGGCAGCGACCACCTGTCGTTCCAACAGCACGGCTACCCCGCGGCCCGGTTCACGGAGCCACGGGAGAACTTCAACCACGAGCACCAGAACACGCAGGTCGTGGACGGTGTCCAGTTCGGCGACCTGATCGACTTCGTCGACTTCGACTACATGGCGCGGGTGGCGAAGGTGAACGGCGCCGCCCTGTGGTCCCTGGCCACCGCCCCAGGTACCCCGAAGAACCTCAAGATCCACACGACGCCGCCCGGCACTCTGTCCGGCACCAACATCACGACGCTCAGCTGGGACCCGGGTCCGGAGCCCGACCTGGTCGGCTACGAGGTCGTGCTCCGCGAGACGACCGCCGCTGACTGGACGAGCGCCGTCAATGTTGGCAACGTGACAACGGTCGACCTGGACATCGCCAAGGACAACGTCCAGTTCGGCATTCGCGCCGTCGACTCCGCCGGCCACCGCAGCCCCGTCGCCTTCCCCACGACAGTCGCCTAAAAGTGGACGTTCGCGAGCGCGGTGGGTCCGCGCGTGCGCACCTCGCTCCGCGCGCCCCGCCGCGACCGGCCCCGTGGTAGTTGGAGCCCGGGGCGCAGGGTCGCGGTCGGGCGTACGGGAAATGGGAGATGGAGGTTTTCAGGCGGCCATGCGCCGGATGGTCGGCTCGGAGTGGCCGCCGTCGCGCAGCACCAGCATGGCCGCCCACCTCAACGCCGACGTAGCTGAGCCGCCGGCGATCACCGAAGGCAGGAGCGCTCGGGCGAGTTCAGCCGAGATCGCCCGAACTGGGGGCAGATTGCGCCGCAGGTGCCATGACTGGCCGGCCCATTATCAGGCTGGAGATCCGCTTGCGGAGCATCCATAGGGCGCAAATCAAGAGTGCGGCGACCGCCACTCTAACCGCGAAGAAGAAGATCAGTTCACCCTCGGCGTTGTGCCAGACCGCCCGTTCGGGATCGGTGGTCTCGATCGACGTTGTTCTTCCGGCGAACGCCAGGGCCAAGGACACCAAGATGCCGCTGCGCCAGGCAGCCACGCTCCAGTGCGACATCACGGTGCGGGCGTCGTAGCCGAGGCGGCGAAGCATGCGGCGGCTGATCACAAAGAAGGCCACGAAGCCCGCGATGTAGGCGAACAGGGCCAGCGTGTACAGGACAAAGCTGGTCACCTCGATGTTGGCCATGTCGAGGACGTCTCGCACAGGAACCGAACTTGGACCCCGGGCTATCCGATCCACCAGTTGGCGCCCGCGGATCAAGACGATGAGCATGGTGAGACAAGTGGCCAGATAGGTAGCGGTGAGCACGAGTGCGGCCCAAGTGGCCGCCTGCCACCCCGTCGGCGCGCTCCTGGCGCGTCCCGCGGCCGGTTGACCACTGGCATGGCGGCTGCGGTCGTCACCGCGTTCGATCTCGCCAAGGACCCGTTCCGATTCAGCACTGTCGAATGCCACCCGGGCATTCTGCCAATTAGAGCTGACCTACGAGCACGGAGGCACGCTGTCGCCACCGCCGGTGGGCGGATCCCTATTGACGTGCGCGGCCTGGAGGTGGGTCACCGGCCGTTGAGGAAGGAGACCGCTTCGGTCAGTGCGAGGTCGGTGAGCGTCGGGTCGTACCGGGCGCCGACGTCGCGCATGAACGCGTGCTCGCCGCCAGCGTAGACGTGGAGTTCGAGGTCGTTGAGTCCGGCGGCGTAGAGGGCGGCGATGGTCTGTGCTCGCGCGTCGGCGGGTACGTGCGGATCCCGAGAGCCGAAGATGACCATCAGTCGGCCATGGATGCTTGCGGCGCGGGCCAGTGATCCCGCGTCGGCGTCAGCGCCCAGTTCACCGTTGTGCAGCCCGGTTGGGTAGAAGCACACGGTGGCCGCGACCCGCGGGTCGAAGGCGGCACGGAACGCGAGGTGACCGCCGAGACAGAATCCCACCGCGTGCAGCGTGGTGATGTCGCCGCGCTGCTCCATGAAGTCCAGCACCGCGACGCGGTCCGAGTCGAACTGGACGGTCGTCGTGCCGGCGGCACCCGCGAGTCCAGCCTTTTTGCCGGCATCGTCGAACTCCAGTGCGACACCGGCGAGATCCCGCGGGTAGATCTCGGGTATGCAGACAACGAATCCGGCCGAGGCCAGGCGCCGCGCCGTGCGCAGCGTCGACTCCGTCAACTGGAAGATGTCGGTGTACAGCAGCACGCCAGGCCACGGGCCCTCGCCGACCGGTGCGAGTACCACCGAGCGGATCTCGCAGTCGGGCGCCGGCACTCGTACGTGGTCCTCACGCAACTTCATGTCAATGACACTACCGGCGCAAGGCTGCCGGCCCGTGCCTGTCCCCGGCGAAGGCGCGCCAACAGCTGCGCTGCGGCCGCCGGCGTAGACGCTGGCGGCCAGGTCTGTGAGGCCATGGCGGACCCGACGGCGGCCGGGTTGTGATCGGCTCCGCCTGTATTGCCAGCGTTAGGGCCAGCGCAGGTCGGCGGGGTGCGGGCACATGCCCGTTCATGCGGTCGATCGTGACGGTGGGGCGGGTGGGGGCACGGGGCCGTCTAGCAGGGGGTCGGCGGTGATGCGCATGTGCTCGGACAACTGATCGTTGAGCGTGTCTCGGATGGCCGTGTGGGTGGGGTCGTCGGCGAGGTTGACGCGTTCGGCCGGGTCGGTGTCGAGGTCGTAGAGCTCGATTGCCGGGCGGGGCGGGAAGTCGGCGTCCCGCATTCCCTTACGCGTGGGGCTGTTGGCGAGGTCCTTCGAGATCGGTGGCGGTGTTGCGGGGAGGAAGTTGCGGATGAGCTTGTGGCGACGGGTTCGTATCGCGCGGATCGGGTCGTAGCCGTCGTGGTAGGTCTTCTCGAGGAACAGTGCACGATCGTCGGCGTGTGGTGCGTCGGCGTCGAGTGGTGCGTCGGCGTCGAGTGGTAGGGGTGTGCCTTCCAGCCACGGCGGCGGCGTGACGTGGGCGGCGTCCAGCAGGGTGGGGATGACGTCCAGGTGGCTGACCAACATCGAGCGGCGTCCCGCCGGTACCTGCCACCGGCGGGGTGGGCGTACGAGCAGTGCCACCCGCACGCCGGGGTCGTAGAGCGTCCCTTTCGCCCTGGGGAACGGGGCGCCGTGGTCGGCGGTGAAGATGACGAGGGTGTTCTGCGGGTCGGTGTAGCGGTCGATGGCGTGCAGCAGCCGGCCGAACGCCGTGTCGAGCTGGCGGATGGAGCCGTGGAAAGCGGCGATGTCAGCCCGGGTGTGCGCGTTGTCAGGCAGGAACTCCGGCACGTCGACGCGGTCCGGGTCGGCGGGTCGGTAGTCCTCCGGGGGCCAGGGGCGATGCACCTCCCAGGTACCGGTGACCATCAGCATCGGTTGCCGCGCGCCGGGACTTGTGGTGCGGTCCCGAAGGTACTCTTCGGCCATCGCCGCCATCGGCAGCGCGCGCGGCAGGAATCCGGCGCCGATCACCTCGTCATAGCCCAGGACCGTGGGGTCGGTGTGTTCGTGCTGCAGGCCGACCAGCACGCTGCGGTAGCCCGCCCCGGACATCAGTTCAGGCAGCGTTCGCACGCCGGGGCGGTAGCGCCATCCGGCGTGCGCGAGTCCTTGGATGCCGTTGACGTGCGGCGAGGTTCCGGTGAACAGTGAGGCGCGCGCCGGGCTGCACAGCGGGGCTGTGGCGAACGCGTTGTCGAACACGACCGATTCGGCGGCGAACCGTTCCAGGCTGGGGCTGGGGACGCTGGGCATTCGGTAGCAGGACAGCCAGTCGCCCAGGTCGTGGCAGTGGGCGAGCACGATGTCGGGCGGCGTCATCGCGTGGCGCCGATCGTGACGGTGGCGGCGTCGAGGCTGGCGTGGATGGCGCGTACCTGGATGGTTGCCTGCAGGACGCTGTGGCGGGTGAAGGCTGTGCGTTCATCTGGAACCATGTCGTCCCTCCAGGGCTGGAGCTCTGGCCACACTAGACCGCCGAGCAATTGCGGTCTAGACCGAAAGTCGCTTCCCTTCTCCATCAGGTCAGGGACGCCGCCACGCAGGTCGGCTCGGGAGCAGCACCAACACCTCGTGCGACCACGTCGACCGCAATTTAGGCGGTTGGCGGCTGCCACTTGTACAGCGTCACGCCGGACACAAGCACCAGCCGGCCGTCTGGCAGCACGGCGAACTGGCTGTAGCCGAACTCGCCCAGGTCGTCGACCTTGCCGGTAGCGCCCCAGACCAGGCAGAGCCGATCGGCCACGCCGACATACAGCGCGTCCTTTCCCGGCACCTGAGCAACGGTGCCGACAGTGCTCGGCGAGGTGGCGGACGTGGTGCTCATCGTTCCCGGCAACTGGACGCGCCGCTTGATGGCGCCGGTAGCCGGATTGAGCTGCAAGAGCGCCGTGCCCGCCAAGGTCCATAGGCGGCCACGGGCATCGAACTGCGTGGCGACATAGGAGGTCGCGCCAGCCTCCGGCGATACCTGCCACCGCACACGGCCGTGCTCGAGATCGTAGGCGAGGACCGTGCCCTCGAACTGGGGCGGGTTGGAACTGCCAGTACCGCCGTTGATCCAGCTTCCCGCGTAGACCATGCCGGCCCGAACGGCGAGCGACGTCAGCGCGCGCTCATGGGCAAGATCGCCGATGATCCGATATTTGCCGGTCTTCGTGTCGTAGACCACCAGTGCGCCGCCGAACGCGGTGAGCTTCGGGCCGGTCGCCGCCAACACCCAGCGTCCCGCGCGGGTCATGGCGAAGACCCGATCCTGTGGTGGGCCCGTGTAGGTTTCGTCCAGCGCGAAGTCCCAGAGCTTGACCGGGTTGATCGCCGATCCGGGCGGGCCGGGCAAGTAGTCGGGGTCGTTGAACGGGAGGCTGGGATCGAAGCGATACCCGCGGGAGTCCGGGTAGGCGCCGATCCAGAGGTTGCGTCCGTCGTCGTAGAAGCTCTCGGCTTGCGACCAACGGTGGTAGGTGGTGTCTCCGTCCTCGGCCACGTGGGCGAATCCGACCAGGTGACCGCCCACCCACACACCGCCGTCGCGAGCGGGGGACACCGAGATGATGTCCACCGGCGACGTCGGGACGTCAGACTGGTCTGTTTGAGTCTTCGCGGTGGTCGGGTTGTAGCGCCACACCTCGCCGCGCCAGAAGAAGCCGACGAGCGTCTGCCCCGGCCAGTCGGAGTCGCCGAGGTCGACCCAGCCGGTACCTCGGTAGTTGTACACGCGCCCTGGATAGGTCAACGGGGTGGGGCTGAGCTTGCTGGTTTCCGGGTCGTACGCGGTCAGCGTGTTCTCGGTCATCACGTAGACCTCGCCGTTGGGTCCTGCCGGCGGTAGACCGAGGCCGGCGACGTCGTTGATCGGATCGTCCCAGCTGTCGGTGTCCGGGTGGTACGGGTAGAGCGGCGAGTACTTGATGTCGTGGCCGATGCGCGCGTAGACGATGTCGCCCACGGCGTTTACGTCGAACACCGAGGCCAGCGCGTTGTCGCCGTCGGACCCGTCCGGCATGGCGATGTCACTGACCGCGCCCGTAGTTGGGTCGACGCGCAGGAAGTGCGGGCTGGATCCGGTGCCGACGTAGAGGTTGCCTCCGAGGGCGGTGACGGCGTATGCGTGCTTGGCGTCGTCCACCAGAGAGCCGAAATTGTGGACCGCGTCGTTGCTCGGATCGATGGAGAACAGGGCCGCGCCCGGGTAGGTGACTCCGTAGATGAGGCCGTCGTCGCCGATCGTGAGACTGTAGGTGACGGTCTGGTTGGCGACTGGCTTACCTAGATCTTCGGGCGCCTGGCTTCCCCAGCGCAGGTGGTATACGTTGCCGGCGCCGCCGATGTAGACGTCTCCGCTGTCCAAGACGACCAGCGCGCCGGTGCCGCCGCCGGTGAGCGGGCTGGTCCATAGCGTTTTGGCGGTGCGCGGGTCGACGACGGCAAGGACGGCGGGGCTGCCGTCGATGACTGCGTACATCCGCGGTTCGCCGTCCGGTGTCGTGACGACAGCAGAACCGGAGACGTTCGTCTCCCTCAGCGGAGTGCCCAAGGACACCGGATCGGCGGTGGTCTGCGTCGTGCTGGGGGCGGCACCGGCGATTGATGGACGAGCCAGGCCAGCGACAGGGGCGATGACGGCCGCGGACAGAATCGCGCGACGAGTGGGGTGAGCAGGCATCTGTTCTCCAGAGTCATCTCGAAGAGCACGCCGATCGAGGCGCCGTACAGGCTGCGGTCAGGACTGGTGTCTACGACAGCGAACGCCGGTGCCCTGCCAAAGGTCTGCCGCCAGCCCGGGATGACACCGCCCGTGACCGGTTGCTCGAAGCCTGGATTGGTCATGGCCACCGCCCGGGCTGCGGGCGCGAGCAGGGCCGCCAGGGTACAGCCGGGCAGCAGCCCGACAAGGGCACGCAGTCGCGCGGCCATTCGAGACCCCCGTAGGCTGCCGACGATTACGGCCAGGACCGTAATTCACGACAGATGCTAGTCGGCCAGATCACACAGGTCAACGCGAGTAGCGAGGAATCCCACACGCAATGCGGCCCGCTGGTCCGCGCCCGTGACCGTGTGCGCCGCTTTGTCTCTCGCCCGAGCGCCGAACGCGGTCAACACTCCCCGCCGCAGGGCAAACGACACGTCGCGGACCGCCTGCACATGCGTGGCGCTCATGCGTGCCCGATCCCAGCCGGTCGCTCAATTTGGTTGCGGGGCCGCTTGCGCTTGGCTTTGATCGGCATCCATGACAGCCATCGATGCGCTTGCCCGCCCGGACCGCTATCCGCGCTCGTCTCAGTACGACCCGGTCTGGCTGCTCGACCTGGACATGGGGCCCAATCCGCTGTGGCTGCTGGAAGACCTGGCCCAAGACCTCGACCTGCACTCGGGCATGAAGGTCCTCGACTTGGGCTCCGGCCGAGGGGCGACATCGGTCTTCCTGGCCCGTGAGTACGGCGTTCACGTGGTGGCGGCCGACCTGTGGATCGGGCCGGATGAAGCGGCGGCCGTGTTTGCCGAAGCCGGTGTGGCCGATCGGGTGACCGCCGTGCGGGCCGAGGCGCATGCACTGCCGTTTGCCCGGGACAGCTTCGACGCGATCGTGAGCATCGACGCGTTCGAGTATTTCGGCACGGCCGACAGCTATCTGCCTTATCTCGCGGGCTTCGTGCGGCCGGGCGGGCAGATCGGCATGTCGACGCCGGGAATGACCCGGGAGATCCGTGATCTCGGCGCGATCCCGGAGCCGATCAAGAAGCTGTTCGGCTGGGAGCCCATTGCCTGGCATACCCCCGAGTGGTGGCGCTTTCAATGGCACATCACCGAGTTAGTGACCGTCACCTGCGCACGACTCCAGGAGGACGGCTGGCAGGACTGGCTGCTGTGGACACAAGCGGTGGCCGAGCACGGCGGTGACGAGTCCGGGCCACGCCGCGATCGCCAAGAGATCATTGACCTGCTCAACGCCGACCGAGGCAGCCTCCTGGGCTTCGCGATGGTGACAGCGACGAAGAACTACGGTCTGTCTCAAAGTCGTGTTTGCTGACTCCTCTGACAGTGTCCCTCTCGGACGTCCCTGCCACCGCACCCTGAGGGCTGCACTACCTGACCTCGTGCACGGCGGTTCACGACGCGGTCGTCGCGCTCAGGAAGAAGAGGGGCTGATCCCGGATTCCATGACCACTTCCCACGACCGGGCCGGCGGCTGCGGCCAGCCCGGACGTCGGTCGCATCCCATCTGGTCGCATCGGTTCGGCAGTTGGGGCGGGATCTCACCCTCGCCGTGCAGACAGAATCTGGCAGCAGAGTCGGGCAGGATCACAGCAGGCCGCGCTTGACCGCGCGGACACCAGCCTGGAACCGGCCGGTGGCGTCGAGTTCGTCGAGCAGCGCTGCGATGCGGCGGCGGACCGTTCGTGGGCTGATCCCGAAATGGCGGGCGATCGACTCATCTTTCATCCCTGCGGTGAGCAGGTCGACAAGCTCGGTTGTGTCGGCGTCGCGCGCCTGTGTGGCGCCGTGGCGGCCCGATCCGAACCGGATCGGGCTGGCGTGCGACCACAGTTGCTCGAACATCGCCTGCAGGCCGTCAGTCAGCGCCGAGCGCGCCGCCACGACCGAGACGGTCTCCGGCGCGGCCTCCTCTCCGGTCAGGAGTACCACGGCGCTCTCCCGGTCGACCACCAGCAGCTTCATGGGCACCTGCGGCAGAACCCGGGCCTCTTCGCCCGACTCGACCATCCAGTGGATGCGGGCGACCAGCGCCGGCTCGTCGAGGACCGGGCTTGCGTACAGGGACCGAAACCGGACGCCTCGGCGCAGCAGATCGAGTTCGGCGTCGCTGACGTACGCGCTGCTCGGCGCGACGTACGGTGGGCTGTCGATGCCGACCACTTCACTCCTCGCGGAGCCGAGCAGGTCGTGGATACGGGTCGCGGTCGCCGCGCGCCCCTCCACCACCTCGAACAACCGACGTGGCTCGGTGCGCATCAGTCCGGCGGCGAATACCCGTGACAGATCGTGTGAGGCGGCCTCGAGTCGGTCCAGGGCGTGTCGTCGTTCCCGCACCAACGCGCCGAGGCCGGCAAGAGGGTCCACCGCCTCGTGGCGGCCGCCCGTTGCGGTGTCGAGCCGCAACAGGCCCAAGGACACCAGACGGTCCAGCGCCCCGTGTACCTGTGCGGCCGGACAGCTCAGTGCCTCGCTGTGTGCCGCGGCGTCGGCTCCGGGGTCCAGCAGGACCCGCCGGTACACCTGTTGGTCCAGGTCGGATAGGCCGATCAGTTCCCAGCTTCCCCGCCCACCGGCATCCGTCACAGCCGTGAGCGTAGGCCATCGCTGTCCGGAACAGGCACCTGGCCGGATCAGGCGCGTCGGCGTGACGGCTCGCTGCTAATGTCTCGCTCGAATCTCTGAAAGTTGCACGGAGACTGCGTGACGACCGCGTGACGACGCTCGGCGCCGGCGACTCGGGGACGAGAGAAGGAGCAACCATGCGTCGTTCGTTTCGGGCTTTCGCGGTGGTGGCCACGGTTATCGGCGTACTGGCCGGCCAAAGCCTTCCCGGTCTCGCGGGTGCGGTCCAGGCCGCACCGCAGACCACGCCGTTCACGGGTCGTCCAACCACGGCGGCCGACTCCGGTGCGTTGGCCGCCAAGACAACCACACCGGTCTCCGCGCACGGCGTCAAACGCATGTGCGGCACTCCCCAGGCGGGCGACTTCACGTGCTTCGCTCTGCAGCGCACCGATGTCACACCGCGCAAGGGGCTGCTGCGTGAGGCTGCCGTGGCGCCCAGCGGCTACGGGCCGGCCGATCTGCGCAGCGCCTACAACCTGCCTTCCGATGGGGGCGGGAGCCAGACCGTCGCCATCGTCGACGCCTTCGACGATCCGCAGGCAGAAGCCGACCTCACCCTCTACCGGCAGCAGTACGGCCTGCCCGCCTGTACCACGGCCGATGGCTGCTTCAACAAGGTGGACCAGCGCGGCGGCAGTGACTATCCGGCTCCCAGCGACGACTGGGTCGGCGAGATTTCCCTTGACCTGGACATGGTGTCCGCGGTTGCTCCGAAGGCTCACCTCCTGCTCGTGGAGGCTGACGACGCATCGCCGGCGAACCTTTCCGCGGCCGAAGACCAAGCCGTGGCGCTCGGGGCCAAGTTCGTGTCCAATTCGTGGGGCTCGTCGTACGTCTTTTCGCCGGAGGATCCCGCGGAAACCAGCCTCGACCCGCACTTCAACCACCCTGGCGTCGCCATTGTGGCCTCCGCCGGCGACTACGGATACGGGGTCTCCTACCCCGCCGCGTCCCCGAACGTGACGTCCGTCGGCGGCACCTCCCTGCTGCGGGAGGCGGGCGGCGCGCGTGGTTGGTCGGAATCGGTGTGGAACGGCGGTGCCGGAAAGGGCTCCACCGGTTCGGGCTGTTCGCTCTACGAGCCGAAGCCCGCGTTCCAGACCGACACCGGCTGTGGCACCCGAACCGTCGCGGACGTCTCGGCCGTCGCCGACCCCGCCACCGGTCCCGCCGTCTATGACAGCAGCGACGGCGGCTGGATCGTGATCGGCGGTACGAGCGCCTCCGCGCCCATCATCGCCGGCGTCTACGCCGACGCCGGCACACCCGCACCCGGCACCCGGCCGGTGGAGTACCCGTACCTGGCGGGGGCGTCGGATCTCAACGACGTGACCAGCGGCAGCGATGGCACCTGCTCCGTCTCCTACCTGTGCACGGCGAGGACGGGCTACGACGGCCCGACCGGCCTGGGCACCCCGAACGGTCTGGACGCCTTCCGGCTCGGCCCGCACGGCGAGGTCACCGGCACCGTCACCGACAAGGCCGGCACCCCGATCGCCGGGGCCGTGGTGAGTTCGGGACCCTACACCGCCACCACCGACGCCCACGGTGCCTTCACCTTGACCGTGAAGAGCGGCACGTACCCCATCACCGTCGACGCCTATGGTTACGCCGAGGCCACCGCGTCCGCCGACGTCGCCGACGGCGGCACCGTCCACCTGGACCTGGCGCTTCGGCAGTTGGCCGTCGAGAAGGTCGCCGGCACGGTCAGCGACGGGGCCGGCCACGGGTGGCCGCTGTACGCGAAGATCACCGTCAAGGGCGTGCCCGGTGGCCCGGTGTACACCGATCCCGGCACCGGCGCCTACAGCCTGAGACTCCCCGAGGACCACACCTACACCCTGCAGGTCACCGCCGAGTATCCCGGCTACCAGCCCGCTACCCGTGACGTCGTGGTCGGCAAGCACGCGACGAAGCAGGATTTCGCCCTGCCGGGCGACACCTGGGCGCTCACCAATCCTGGCTACACGCGCAACGTCAAGACCGCCAGTGTCGAGTCGTTCGACTCGACCGGCGCCGCGCCGACCGGTTGGAGCGTGGTCAACGCCCCCGGCACCACCGACGGTTGGGTCTTCGACGACCCCGGCGACGAGGGCAACCAGACCGGCGGCGACGGAAACTTCGCCATCGCCGACAGCAACTACGCCGACACGCGGATCGCCGAGAATACCGAGCTGATCAGCCCGGTGTACGACCTGTCCGCCGACACCTCACCCGAGTTGTCCTTCGACACCGCCTATCACGGCGACTCGGAACAGACAGGCGACGTCGACATCACCACCGACGGCGGCAGGACCTGGACCAACCTCTGGCACCAGGACTTCGGCTTCGGCTTCTACGGGCCAAGCCACGTGGAGATCGCACTCAACGCGTTCGCCGGCCGGTCCGCCGTGCAGATCCGGTTCCACTACGTCAGCCCCGGCGTGTTCTGGGAACTGGACAACGTCGCGATCGCCGAGCGGAGCCTGACACCGGTCCCCGGTGGCATGCTCATCGGAACCGTGATCGACGCGAACACCGGCAAGGGCGTCGTCGGGGCCACCGTGAGCAGCCCGGACGGCTCGGTGCACGCCGTCACCACCGCGACACCGGACGATCCCGGGACCGGGGACGGCTTCTACGACGCCTTCGCGCCCGGGGCCGGCAACCACACCTCCACCGCGGCCATGCGCTCGTACGTCGGGGCCACCGCAGCCGTGAAGGTGCGCGCCGACAAGGTCTCGCGGCGTGACTTCACGCTGAAGGCGGGACGGTTGACCGTCAGCGCGGGCCCGATCAGCGGCAGCGTCGAGTCGGGCCACAGGGTGACGCGAACCCTGACGGTCAAGAACACCGGCAGTGCGCCGGCCGCGTGGACGGCCATCGAGCGCAGCGGAACCTCGCCCGGCTCACCGGCGCCCGCCTCGGCCTGGAAGTCCATCGCCGACCTGCCCATCAAGGTGTACGACAACGCCGTCGACACCGTGGGGCAGACCGTCTACTCGGCGTTAGGCACCAACCTGAGCAGCGGAATCATGAATGACCTGTACGCCTACGATCCGCGCAGCAGCACGTGGAGTCAACGGGCCGACGCCCCCGACGCCAGTGAACAGCCCACGCACGGCGTCATCGACGGCAGGATCTACTACACCGGCGGCTGGGCCAATGGTGAGGGCATCAGCGCCGCGACGCAGGTCTACGACCCGGCGACCAACACCTGGACCACCGGAGCGGACGAGCCGCACCCGTACGGCGGTTCCGCCGGCGCCGTGCTGGACGGCACGCTGTACGTGGTCGGCGGATGCGGCGTCACCGATTGCGGAACGACCGATGTCCAGGTGTACGACCCGACGACCGACACGTGGTCGAAGGCCGCCGCCTACCCGGAGCCGATCTCCTGGGGCGCCTGCGGCGCGGTAGACGGCAAGCTGTACTGCGCCGGTGGAGAGGTGGACTTCGCCCCCGTGCAGGACGCCTTCGTGTACGACCCGGCCTCCGACAGCTGGTCGAAGCTCGCCGACCTGCCGATCGTGTTGGCGCAGTCGTCGTACGCCGCGGCCAACGGCGAACTGCTGCTCTCCGGCGGGTTCACCACCCAGAACGGCAACTTCGTGGCCACCGCCCACGGGTACGCCTACGATCCGCAGACCGGTACCTGGAGTGCGTTGCCCGACGCCCCGGCCGCCACCACGCGAGGTGGTGGAAGCTCCGGCATGTACCGGGTCGGCGGCACCACGCACCTGCCCAACGTGGTGTCCACGGCCGAGGTCCTGCAGGGATACGACCAGATCGAGTCGGACGTCAGCTGGTTGTCGGAGAGCCCGCGGCAGCTGACGCTGAAACCCGGACAGACGGCCACGATCAGCGTCACGCTGAACGCTGCCGGGCTCACCGAGCCCGGCTCGTACACCGCGACTCTGGAGCAGAGCACGGACACCCCGTACACGCTCGATCCGCTCCCGGTCTCGCTGCGGGTGACCGCCGCCGGCTCCTGAGCCGGCGGCGGTCACGTCGCCGCCAGTCCCAGTGCCTTACGCTCGCGCACGCCGGGCAGGTACAGCGCCATGGCCAGCTTCCAGCCGTAGCCCAGGGAGAGCCCTGCGGCGGAGGCCGTCAGGCCGTCCGCGACCGCCCGGGCCCCGGGGCGGCTCTCCCTGACGTCGGCCGCCCGCGGCCACGCATCGAACCGCGGACGGGGCGGGTCAGCGAGGGTGCGCCCGGGCGCCCGAACCAGTCCGGGTCAAACAAAAAGAGCCGGGTGACACGCATAGGCCGCGCGCGGGGCGGCGGGCCGTGCGGGACTGGCCGTAATGTGTCGGAACACCCCCCCCGAGCGAGGAGCCGTCACCGTGCCGGAGCTTGAGCCGCCAGGCCCATCACCCAGCGCCAGCGACTCAACACCCTCGGGTGTAGGGATTGGGTCGATGAGTGAGCGGGAGGCGGCGGAGTCCGCGACCGAACAGGCGGCGACCAGCGCTGCCGCGGCCGGCGCGCCGCCGGTCGTGGCTCCGCCGGTCGTGGCTCCGCATCTGCTTGTCGTGACCGCGGTGGATGCCCCACCCGGTCACATCGCCTGGCCGGGGCAGCCGGGGCAGGCGGCGTGGGCGATACCAGTTGTCATTCCGCCGGGTACCCAGGGCTACCCGGTCTTCCTTCCGCTGCTGCCACCCGGCAGCCCGCCGCCTACCCCGATCCCGTATCCCGCCATGCCACCGGCCTCGCCGACGATGGGGCCGCCCCTGGTCCCGCCGCCCCGGTCCGCCGCGACGCCGCCCCAGCCGGCGGTTGCGGGACCGACGCCGCAGCCCGCCGTTGCGGGACCGATGCCGCCGCAGCCCGCCGTTGCGGGACCGATGCCGCCGCAGCCGGCAGTTGCGGGGCCGCCGGCACCGCAGCCCGCGCGGCCGGTGCCGGTAGCGCCGTTCCCTGGCTTCGGACCGCCTCACGCCGCCGCCCCGGCACCGTCGTTCTTCCAGACTCGCTGGCCGGGACCGGCGTCGGAGCGGGGTGTGGAAGTACCGTTGGCCGTCATCGCTGGAGCACTCGGCCTGGCTATCTTCCTGCCGCTGGGCAGCACCGGCATCGGTTGGCTGCTCGCCGGGCTCGCGCTGGTACTCGGGGTGATTCCGGCCGTGCGGCGTGCCGTGGCCGCAGTACCGCCGGTCGAGCGGTGGATCAGACTCGGCTGGACAGCCGCCGCGCTGGCGCTGCTCACCGTGCTCGCATTCCGCAATGCCTGGTGGCTGGTCACCTTCAGCGTCGTGGGAGCGTTGGGCTGCCTCTCGTTGGCCATCGTCGGCGGTCGTCAGGTCCGCTCCATCCTGTTCAGCCTCGTCGCCGTGCCGGTCGCCGCAGTCCGCGGGTTGCCGTGGGTGCGCCGTCACCTGCGCCGGTCTCCGCACCGGGCCGGGCTGGGCGCCCGCGTCGCCTGGTCGGTCGCGGTCACGGCGCTGGTACTGCTCGTCTTCGGGGCCCTGCTCTCGTCGGCTGACGCGGCCTTCTCCGTAGTGCTCGGCGATGTGGTACCGGCGATCGGCGTCGGCCAGGTGTTCAGCTGGGTGTTCCTCCTGGCGGTCGGTGGTCTGACCGCGGTCGCTGCGGTCTACACCGTCTGCGCGCCGCCCGACCTGTCCGCGATGGACGCGGCGGCGCGGCGTCGGCTGCGGACCCTGGAGTGGGGGCTGCCGGTCGGCGCGCTGGTGGTGCTCTTCGGAGGCTTCGTCGCCGTGCAGTTCACCGTGCTCTTCGGCGGTGAACGGCACGTCCTGCAGACTGCCGGGCTGGACTATGCCGACTACGCGCGCAGCGGTTTCTGGCAACTGGGTGCGGTCACGGTGCTGACCCTGGCGATCCTCGGCGGCGTCGGTCGGTGGGCCCGGCGGGACCGGGCCCTCGACCGGGTCTGGCTGCGGATCCTGCTGGGTCCGCTGTGCGCGCTGTCGACGGTCATCGTCGCCTCCGCGCTCTCCCGGATGTACACGTACCAGAAGGTGTACAGCTTCACCGGCGAGCGCATCTTCGTCATGGCATTCGAGTTGTTGTTGGGCTGCATCTTCCTGCTGGTGATGGGGGCGGGGCTGCGGCTGCGGGGCGACTGGATCCCCCAGATGACGCTCGGGCTGGGCGTGGTCATGCTGCTGGGCCTGGCCGTACTCAACCCTGAGCAGTACGCGGCGGAGCGCAACATTGCCCGGTACCAGGAGGCGGGGAAGATCGACGCATGGTACCTGCGGGCGCTGTCGGCGGACGCAACACCCGCCCTGGCCACGCTGCCAGACCCGGCACGCCGGTGCACGCTCAGCTGGGTCTCCAGCAAGCTCGCCGACCCGGATCCCTGGTACGCGTGGAATCTCGACCGATCACGGGCCCGCCGGACGCTGGACCGGCTGGGCCGCGACGCGATCGGGGGGCCGTTCGACTGCCAGTCCGCCGACCAGTTCGACTTCCCGAAGACGCGGTGACGCGTGCCCCGGTCCTCGCCGCCGGCGATGGGCGTTAGGGTTCTGGGCGTACCCGGTTCGGGCTCCGCGGCAGTCTCTGACAGCGGCAAGCAGGTGCCCATGACCGTACTTTTCGCCGGTCATGAACGACTCCACCGGGCTATGTAACGCGATCCCCCGACGGTCCGCTGGTTTGTCACAGGGACGGTCTGGCATTGCGGGGGAGAAGTTGGATTTTCGACGTACGACTCTGGCCGCAGTCGTCGTGCTGGCGCTCAGTGGCTGTTCCGTCAGTGGCCGCCCCTCCGCCAGCACGCCTTCCGAGGGCGGCGGGACCGCGGCTCACGGTTCCGCCCTGTCGTCGGCGCTCGACCAGGTGCCAGACATCGGCGACGGCTCCGTGTTCTACGCCGACTGGTCGATGCTGGGCGATCAGAATACGACCTCGTTCGCCGGTGGGCTCGTCGCCGTTGATGACCAGATGCAACGCGACCTGGGCATCAGGTCCAGGGACGCACGGTGGGAGTTGGACGTCCAGCGCGTCCACCTCCCACCGGTGGAGGTGCTCAGCTACGACGTACGCACCGATCTATCCGGCCTGGCCACCAAGCTCACCCGGCTCAGCTACCGCGCCGACGGATCGATCCTCATTGGTCCGACAGGCCAGGTAAGCCAGGAACACACGTGGATGTTCCCACTACGCGCCATCGGCATCGACCGCAAACGGCATCTGCTGGTCGGTAGCTCAGACGCGGTCGCGGTCCGGTCTTTGATGGCCGTACCGTCCCACCCGCTCGGCCACGCCGAGTCCGTGGTCCCGCTGCTCGCTCAGGTCGCGGCCAGGCAGGACCGTACCGCCACCGCGGCGATCGCCGTCGGCTCCGCCGCCTGCATGCCATTGACCAGCATGATCGGCAAGAGCGTCAACCCGGAGCAGCTCGCCGCCGTACGCCGGCAATTCCCTGGCACTTTCACGCCGCCGCAGGCGGAGATCACTGCAATAGCCGGTCCGACCGACACGACCGCACTGGACGCGTTGACGTTTCCCGACCACCGCAGCGCGCAGGCCAACCAGGCGGCCCGCTCGGCCGCCTCCCAGACGCTCAGTGGGATCGAGGGTGATGCGAACGAGGTCCGGGCGACCGGCACCGCGGTGACCGGGAGGGTGCTCAGCTTCGACCTGACCGCAAACCAGCCGCAGGCCGTCGTGCAGAGGGTCATGGGCAGCAAGCTTGGCGTGGACCTCTGCCCCTGATCAGACGCCGGCCGTGCTTGTCAACGGCATTCCTGGATACGTTCCTGGCGCGAAAGACGGACCCGACGCGCGTGCGGGGTTCGAGGGCGACAACTGTTCACCTGATGATCGACTTTCGTTTGTCGCATCTCGGCGACTACGCCCTAGGTTCCCTGTAGATCCACTCGCCCGGAGAGGAACGTTGGTGTCTTTTCGAATTCGCAAGTTGCCGCTGGCCGCGGTTGTGGGGGTCGTCGCGGTCGCCGGTGTCGCCGGTGTCGCCGTCGCGGCTTCGCCGATCAGCGGCAGTGACTGGCCGTACGACGGCGCGGCCAAGGGTCAGCAGTACACGCTGGCCGCCGTCGGCGATATCGCCTGTGAGCCCGCCGACGCCGAGAACGAGTCGAATCCCGCCTCGCTCAAGTGTGGAAGCGCCGACCTGGGTGGCTACGACGCCGAGTACGCGACCGCGCGGCAGACCCTGGGCTTGCACCCCGATGCTGTCGCCCTGCTCGGTGACGAGCAGTACCAGGTCGGCAAGCTGAGCGACTTCGAGGGCTCCTTCGAGCAGGCGTGGGGTGGCCTGAAGTTCATCGAGCGCCCGGCGCCGGGCAACCACGAGTACTACAGCTACACCAAGAAGGGCGACAACGAGCCGGCGCAGAACGGCACCGGCTACTTCGGCTACTTCAATGGCCACGACCAGAACGGGACACCGAACAGCCAGGGCCAGGCCGGTGACGACACCGCCACCAACCAGGGCTGGTACTCGTACAACCTCGGCAACTGGCACGTGATCTCGCTGAACGTCGAGTGCAACTCGGCCGCGTTCAACAATGACTGCTCGACCACCGGTGGCGGCCTGCTCGCGCAGGAGACGCGGTGGCTGGCCAACGACTTGAAGAACAACAACGAGCCGTGCACGGTCGCGTACTGGCACCAGCCGACCTTCAGCGCCACGACCGACTCGACCGCGACCGTGCCGGCCTCCGCGCCGGGTGCCGGTGGTCAGGAGGGCGGCGTCGCCGACGCGTGGTGGCAGCTGCTCTACAGCAATCACGCCACGCTCGTGCTCAACGGCCACGAACACGCGTACGCCCGCCTGCGTCCGATGGATCCGGCCGGCAGCTACGACCCGAAGCACGGCATCCCGGAGATCATTATCGGTACCGGTGGTGAGGCGCTGGATACCCTGGCCGTGTCGAACGGCGTGTACGCGAACCCGAACGTCGTCACCGGCTACGACCAGGGCTACGGCGTGATGAACCTGACGCTCAAGCCACACGGCTACTCGTTCACGTACAAGCCGGCGCTGGCCGGTGCCGGGTTCGGCCCGTCCGCACTGGACTACAGCGACTCCGGCTCCGGCAGCTGCCAAGGCTGACCCGTTCGCTTCGACAAGGGGCCCGGTTCCGACAGGACCGGGCCCCTTCGCGGCCGGTCAGAGGGTGCGCAGCGCGTCCGCGGGAGGTAGCCGCGATGCCCGGGTGGCTGGGTACAGGCCGGCTAGTGCACCGACCAGCAGGGCCGCGATCAGGCCGGCCAGCGGGGCCTGTAGCGGGATCGCCACCGGATTGCCGGCAAGGCGGGCCGCAGCCACCGTGGCCAGGCAGCCCAGCCCGATGCCGACGACCCCGCCGATGACGGCCAGCAGCGCCGATTCCAGCAGAAACTGCGCGGCAACGTCCCGCCGTCGCGCGCCGAGCGCTCTGCGCAACCCGATCTCGGCTCGCCGCTCCAGCACCGAGATCACCATGATGTTCGCGATGCCGACCCCGGCGACAAGCAGTGCGATGGCGCCGAGGCCGAGGAACAGCCCGACGAAGGCGCCCTTGGCCTGGAGCCTGGCCAGGATGACGTCCGACGGACGCTGGACCTGGACGTCGGGCGGGCTCTCCGGCGACGCGGTCGCCCCGAGCACGGCCGCCACCGCCGGCACCTGGTCGGGATCGACCCGAATATAGATGCGGGTGGGCACGTCACCCAGGTCGAACAGCTGGTCGGCGATGCCGAAGCTGATCAGGGCCGAGGTGTCGATCTCCGGCGCGACGCTGACCTGGTCCAGGATTCCGACCACGGCGAAGTACCGGCCAGCGATGAAGACCTGGGTCTGCGCGGTGAGCTTGTCGATGCCCAGGCTTCGCGCGGCGGAGTAGCCCAGCACGGTCTCCGGGTACCGCTCGGCGAGCGGCCCGAGGAACGCGCCGCGCAGGATCCTGGTCGACAGCGTGCTCGGCAGCGACACCTGCGCGGCCATCAGGTTGATGCCGTTGGTGTTCTCCGGCGGGATGCGGTCGGTCCGCCGGACCGTGGCCCCGTCGATGTTGCCGACCGCGGTGGTGGAAAGCACCGGCGGGATGCGTGCGATCATCGTCTGCGCCGTGGGGGGCAGCGGGGTGGGATTGCCGTCGAACGTCTGCCCGGTCCCGACGGTGAGCAGGTTGCCCTGTTGGCCCAGCTCGTCCAGCAGGTGCTTCTTCGAGGACTCCGCCGCGCCCAGGACGGCGACCAGCGCCGCGATGGCGATGGCGATTCCGAGCGCCGAGAGAGTCGAACGGATCCGGCGGGCTCGGAGTCCGACGGTACCGACGGAAAGCGCGTCAGATGGACGCAGGCGGCTGCGTGGTCTCATCCGGTCGCTCCCGAGTCGTGCACGATCCGCCCGTCTTGGAGCTGGATCTTCCGCTCCATCGCCGCCGCGACATCGTTGTTGTGCGTGATGAGCACGACCGTGGTGCCCTCGTCGGTCTCGCGCAGCGTGGCCAGCAGGTTCACGATCTCGTGCCCGTTGGCGGTGTCGAGGTTGCCGGTGGGCTCGTCGGCGAGCAGGACCGCCGGCCGGCCGACGAGTGCGCGGGCGATCGCCACCCGCTGCTGCTCGCCGCCGGAGAGCTGAGCCGGTCGGTGACGCATCCGGCCGGCCAGCCCGACCCGTTCCAGGGCCTGGGTGGCGTGTTCTCGCCGAATGCTGGTCGCCACTCCCCGGTACACAAGGCCGGTGGCCACGTTCTCCAGCACCGAGAGGTGGTCGAGGAGAAAGAACTGTTGGAAGACGAACCCGATGTGCCAGGCACGGACACCCGACAGTTGCGTGTCCGACATGGTGGAGGTGTCGGTCCCGGCGATGCGCACCGTGCCGCCGCTGGGCCGCTCCAGCGTGCCGAGGATGCTCAGTAGGGTCGACTTGCCGGCCCCGGACGCGCCGGTGATGGCCACCGTCTCGCCGCGTTGCACGGTGAAATCCACATCGCACAGTGCGGTGACGGTCGTCGGCGGTGGATAGGTCTTGCTCACGTTCCGCAATTCGAGCGCGGGGGTCATGAGGACGGCACCTCCACGTCGTCGCCCTCCCGCAGACCGTCGCCGCGCACCTCGACCAGCGTGTCGGAGAACAACCCGGTGGTGACGCCGAGCAGGATGCGCTCGGCGCCGTCGAGCTTGTAGACGCCGTACCCACCGTCGGCAAGCGCGACCAGCGCGGTGATCGGCACGGCCAGCACGCCGGTGACCGTCTCGTCGGTGATACCGACCTGTACCGGCGCGCGGTCGAGGTTGGCCCCCAGTTGCGGGTTGTCGAGCGTGACGATGCCGGGGACGGTCACCTGCCCGCCACGGCCGGGGTCCTGCTGCTGCGGCTGGTCGTCGGCTACCGGCGACAGGTAGGCCACCTTGCCGGTCACCTTCTTGCGGTCCGGCAGCGTGATGGTCACGGTGTCGCCGGGGTGTACCAGGTAGGTCTGGCCGGTCGGCACGTTGATCGTGACCACGGCCGTGGTCGAGGTCGCGGTGAGCAGCGGTTCCCCGCCACGCACGTCGGTGCCGAGCTTGGCGGTGACCGTGTCGATCCGGATCGCGCCGGGCTGGAAGGTCACCTCGCCCAACTCAATGCGGCCGTTGACCCTCTGGCCGGTCGCCCGCTGCCAGCGCCTGATCGCGGTCGTAGTCGCCGAGGTGAACGTGTTGTTGGCGGTGGACAGGTAGCCCAGCGCCTTGAGGTTGTCCTCCAGCGCCCGCACGTCCGGCCCGGGCGCGATCCCGGCGGCGAATGGCTGGAAGGCCGGGCGGCCGGCGTAGAACAGCCGGACCGGTCGGTTGTTCACCTCGTATACCGGCTCGTTGCGTTTGATCACCGTACCCGGCTGCGGAAGCGTGGTGAGCGTGCCGCCGGCGCCCTGCGCGATGACGCTGTAGTCCCCGCGGTACCCCAGTGCGCCGGACACCTGCGTGCTGGTGGACAGATCGGTCCTGGTGACCTTCGCCGTCGTGGTCGGTACCCCGGTGGGGGCGGTACTGGCCGCGCCCGGACGCTTCCAGGCCAACAAGCCACCGGTGGCGGTGACCGCGACCGCGGTGGCCGCCGCCGTCACAAACGTTCGTCGATTCATTGCGTGAGACTCCCCAGGCTGGAGGCACGGGCCTCTTCGTCGAGGATCGACCGGCACGCCTGCAGCGCGTGCTGAACAGTCGGGTCGGTCTTGTCTCCGGGCAGATCCTCGGGGTGCATGCCGAACCCGTGCCCCGGCGTGAACAGATCGTTGGCGGTCGGATCGCGGAAGTTGGGCAGACCGTTGGCGCGCATGCACCGCGCCGACTTCACCCCGGCCTGGACCAGCTTCGGCGGCGCCGGCGCCTGCCCGTCGGGCACGAGCTGCGCGGTGAGGATCAGGTCCCTGCATGCCTGCGCCACCGCCTGGACGGTGTTCTCGTCGGCATCCTGCAGGCTGCGCGAGTCGGTGTACACGTGGCCGTCCGCGCTCAGCACCGGATCCTTGTAGGTCGGGATGCCGTGCTGGCGGATGCACTCGGCCGCTGCGTGCAACGCGTTCTTGCGCGCATCGCCGCTCGCCCCGGCACAGGTCGGCCGGTAACCGAGGTCATCGCCGGATCCCCTGCCGCCGCCCGTGCCCTGACTGGCACCGCCGCTTGGGCTGGCATCCGGCCGGCGCCCGCTGTCGCCAGTCAGCTGGTTGAGGTCCTCGGCGGCGCTCATGCAGGCACCAGAGCCCGGTGGCGCCGAATGGCTGGCCCCGCCGAGGCTCGGCACGCTCGGCGACCTGCCGCTGGAGGTGCATGCGGTCAACGCCACGGCGGTCAACACCGCGGCGGTGAGCAGTCCGATTCTCATGGCCGTCAGGTCTACACGCATGACGGTGACACGGGCGCTACACGCCATGTAGGACCGATGTCATCAGCCGCGGCGCACAATGGTCGGCATGCGGGTGCTTGTGGTTGAGGATCACGCGACGCTCGCCGAGCGGATCGGTGAAGGGCTGCGCGATGCGGGTATGGCCGTCGACATCGTGTACGACGGCGCGGCGGCGCTGACCCTGGCTGCCGAGACCGACTACGACGTCCTGGTGCTCGACCGGGACCTGCCGGTCGTCCACGGCGACCAGGTATGCCGGTCACTGGCCGCCACCGACGGCGCCCGCATCCTCATGCTGACCGCCGCCTCCGGGGTCGACGACCGCGTCAACGGCCTGGAGTTGGGCGCCGACGACTACCTCGGCAAGCCGTTCGCTTTCCATGAGCTGGTCGCCCGGGTGCGGGCGTTGGCCCGGCGGGCCCCATCGGCGCCTCCGGTCGTGCGGCGCGGTGACCTGACCGTCGACCGGGCCCGCCACCGGGCCAGCCGCGCCGGTCGACCGTTGTCGCTGACCCGCAAGGAATTCGGGGTCCTGGAGATGCTCGCCGCCGCAGACGGGGCGGTGGTCAGTGCTGAGGACCTCCTGGAGCATGTCTGGGACACCACAGCCGACCCGTTCAGCAACATCGTCTCGGTCACCCTGACCCGGCTGCGGCGCAAACTCGGCGCTCCGCCGCTGATCGAGACCGTCGTCGGCAGCGGGTACCGGCTGTGAGGGCAGGGCCGAGCCGGGACGGCGATCAGAGCCAACCGGCGGCACAGCAGTGAGACGGCCCAGATTCAGCGTCCGTGTCAGGTTGACGCTGCTGTACACGCTGCTGTTCGCGATCTGCGGGACAGCCCTGGTCGCGATCACCTATGGACTGCTCGCAGCCAACCTGCCGCGCGTCACCGAGCTGACTCTCGACAAAACCAGCGTCGCTAAAGCCGGGGAAGGCAAGGACGCCAGGCCGCCGGACGAGTTCCTCGAACAGTGCAGGCTGATTCTCCACGGGCAGCCGACCGACGACGCCAATCTCCGGACCAAGTGCCAGAGGGCCTACGACGAAGGCGTCATCATCGGCGCCAAGACGCAGCGCGACGCGACGCTCGACTCCCTGCTGTGGCAGTCGGGGTTGAGCCTCGCCGCCGCGACCCTGCTGGCCGCCGTGGCCGGCTGGTTCGTCGCCGGGCGCGTCCTGCGCCCGGTGCACCGGCTCACCGCGGCCGCTCAGGCAGCCTCTGAACACAACCTGTCGGCCCGGGTGGCGCTCGATGGTCCACGCGACGAGTTGCGCGAGCTGGCCGACACGTTCGACACGATGCTCGACCGGCTGCAGCGTTCGTTCGAAGGGCAACGGCAGTTCATCGCCAACGCCAGTCACGAGCTGCGTACACCGCTGACCGTCCTGCGCACGAGTGTCGAGGTGGTATTGGCCAAGCCGCACGCGACCGAGGCCGAACTCACGGGGATGGCGCGCGATGTTCGAGCGGCAGTCGATCACGCCGAGGCCCTGATCGAGGCACTGCTGACCCTGGCTCGCAACGACGGTGGGTTGGCGGTCAGCGAGCCGACCGACCTGGCCACGGTGGCCGAGGATGTGCTCGACGTAACCAACCTGCACGACCGGCAGGCCCACCTGTCGCTGGAGCCGGCCCTCACCACCGGCGACCCGATCCTCCTGGAGCGGCTGACCGCCAACCTGGTGGACAATGCGGTGCGGTACAACCTATCCGGCGGCGATCTGTGGCTGGCCACGTCCACGGTGGACGGACACGTGCGCCTCGACGTGAGCAACCACGGACCGGTGGTGCCGCCGGGCGCAGTCGGGGCGTTGTTCCAGCCGTTCCGGCGGCTGCACGACCGAACCAGCAAGGATGGCTTCGGCCTGGGCCTGGCGATCGTCGCCTCGATCGCGCATGTCCACGGCGGCACGGTGCACGCGCAGCCGATGGCGACTGGCGGCCTGCATGTCACGGTGACCCTTCCGCGGTCCGCCGATCTTGGACCTGCCCCCGATCTGCCCGATACTTCGCTCTCGAGAAGGCGCGATGCGCGTTGAGTGCGTGGCCCCGCGGCGGCCTCGTCACCGGTCGTTGGACCGCCGTGCAGTGGGTCGACCGCGGCCCGTGTCGAACCTGACCCGGCCACCCGAGTCCCGTACGCGTATCGCGGCGGACCTTCGAACGCGAGCGGCGGGGCGCATGGACCGGCTGGTGGGTCGCTCGGTGGCGGCCGCCCGATGAGAGGTGACCATCAGCGCCCGTCGTGCGCCGTCGGTCGTCGGACGCCGTCGCGGGTGTCCGCGCTGGATGTCTCCGTCCAGGCGCGGATCCTGCAGTTGCTGCGCCGGCTGCAGCAGGAGCGCGGGCTCAGCTACCTGTTCGTCTCCCACGACCTGTCGGTCATGCGCCAGATCGCCGACCGCATCGCGGTGATGTATCTCGGACAGATCGTCGAGGTCGCGGACACCGAAGAGCTGTTCACCCACCCCCGCCACCCCTACACCCAGGCGCTGCTGTCCGCCGCGCCGGTGGCCGACCCGCAGGTCGGACGGGCCCGCCGCCGGATCGTCCTGCAGGGCGACCCGCCCTCACCGGTCGACCCGCCCACCGGCTGCCGGTTCCGCACGCGCTGCCCGCTGGCGCGCCCGCAGTGCGCCCAGGCCCGTCCGCCGCTGGAACCCACCGGCGCGTCCGGACACCTCGCGGCGTGCTGTTCCCCGTGGACTCCATCGCCGAACTCGCCCTGGCACAGCAGCGCCGGGTGGCGACTGATCTGGGTCGCGGCGCGGCGCAGACGAGCCGAGCCAGAATGGTCGAACGGTACAGTCCACCGCCGATGCCTGAGGCGACCACCCGTTCCATCCACAGTCGAGGCTCGAGGAATCCTGGACTTCGCCGAATTCAATCGGGGCTACCGCTCCCGGTTCCGCGAACCCCTGCCGGTCCGAACCACGGTCGGCTCCACTCTCAACGGAATTCTTGTCGAGATCGACGTTGTGGCGTACGCGGGCTGACCGCGCGCGGTGCCGATGGCGTGACACGGCCCCGGCCGGACGGTAGGGCCTGGGGCAGAGACGGAGGAGAACGCCGGTGAGCGCAGGAGTTCAGGCTATTCTCGAGCAGGCCCGCGACCAGCGGATGTTCTCCGCGGCGGCATGGTCCTACGGGAGCGGCGAACAGATCCTCGGTCGCGGGACCATCGGGACGCTGTC
Organism: Rugosimonospora africana; assembly: GCF_016862975.1. Classification (GTDB taxonomy): domain Bacteria; phylum Actinomycetota; class Actinomycetes; order Mycobacteriales; family Micromonosporaceae; genus Rugosimonospora; species Rugosimonospora africana. The sequence continues at coordinate 166,341 of NZ_BONZ01000045.1, read as the reverse complement.
CTGGGGCGGACCGGACGCCGACGCGCACACCCTGTGGGACCTGGCCTCCGTCACCAAGCCCATCGTCGGGCTGGCGGTCATGTCACTGGTCGAGTCCGGAATGCTCCTGCTCGAGGACACCATCGGTCAGCACCTTCCGGCATTCGCCCACAGCGACAAGGCGAACCTGACCATCCGCCAGCTGCTCACGCACACCTCCGGCATCCCCGGACAGATCCCGCTGTACCGCTGGTGCAGCACGCCCGCGCAGTTGGTCGACGCGATCCGCGACGTGCCCGTGGCGTTTGCCCCCGGAAGCAACGTCACCTACAGCTCGCAGGGCTTCATCCTGCTGGGGCTGATCGCGGAAGCGGTCAGCGGACAGTCACTGGACCAGCTGGTCGCGCACCAGGTGACACGGCCGGCTGGGATGATGGAAACCCGCTTCCTGCTGCCCGCCGACCTGCAACAGCACGCGGCGGCGACCGAGGAGTGCCCCTGGCGGGGACGCCTGGTCCAGGGGACGGTGCATGATGAGAATGCCGAGGTGCTCGGCGGCATCGCCGGCCACGCCGGGCTGTTCGCCTCACTGGCCGACGTGGAGTCTCTCGGACAGGTGCTGTGCCGCGGCGGCGTCGGTCCGCATGGGCGGTTGCTCTCACCCGCCGGCCTGGTCCAGATGATCGAGCCGGCCACCGACCACCTGCCGCTACGGCGCGGCTTGGCCTGGCAGGGCCGAGACCCAGAGAACAGTCCAGCTGGTGACCTGTTGGGCGTGCGGGCGTACGGACATACCGGCTTCACCGGAACGAGTCTGTGGATCGACCCGGACCTCGGCATCTACATCGTGCTGCTGACCAATCGGGTGCATCCCTCGCGCGCCGGCGAAGACTTTGCCCGTGTACGCAGGTTGGTGCACAACGAGGCGGCCCGCGACGCCACGACCAACAGGTGACGCAACCCGGCAGTACGCCGTCGAACGCTGAGGTCCTCGAATGCTCGAAGCTGTGTCTGAATGGCGGCCAGCCGCGCGTTTCGGTCGGCGGGCGGTGGCGGTGTGGTGGTGCCAACCTCGGGTGCTGCAGCCGGCGTGGCAACTGATCCCGAACGGCCGCCGGGTCGAGGTCGAGGTCGCTGGTGGTGATCAGAATGTCGATGTCGCTGCAGGAATTCCCGTCGCCCCGGGCCATGCTGCCGAACAGCGCGGCGGCGTCGATGCCGGGTACGTCCGCCAGACAGCCACCAATGCGGGCGGCCAGTTGCCGGTCGTTCGGCCGGGTTCGTTGCGGCGAGTCATGCCGCCTAGGCTGTGCTCGCCGGCTGCGGCGGCGCGACCGTGCTGTTCGGTCTGAACTCGACCGGACGCTGGGTCAGGACCCACGCCGAACGCAGTGTCCAGCAGTTGAGAACGCGAGCTTTGGATGTGGCGCGATGAACCTCGACAGGAGCGTTTCCGTCGGCGACTCCCCGGCGGCAGAAGCCTGGGCGCAGGTGCTGGCATTCGTCACCGGTCAGGACCGGCTCCGCGCCCTGCGTCTTGAGCTGGACCTCGGGGTGGGGAAATCCGAGTGCTGATCAAACTCGCGCAGGCGCTGATGACCCTTCGCGAGGTCGCGCAGGCCGTCGAGGTCGACCCCTCCGCTGCCACCGTCGCGGTCGATCTGTTCGAACGACGCGGTCTCGTCCGGCGACTGCCGCACCCTCACGACATCCTCACCGATCCGCCGCCCGCGCTCGCCGCGCTCGACGCCGACGATATAGCAGCCCTCACCCGGATCTTCGTCACCTTGAATACCAAGCCCGAGCCGCGCACGACCCCCACCGCGGACTCGAACTAGGTGTCCGTTGTGGACGATGTGATACTTGGCCCGGGCAACCTCGCCGGCACAGGCGTTTACGCCGCGCGTGACTTCGCCGCCGGTGAAGTGGTCGTGTCTTACCGGCTTCAGCCACTCGACGAGGCCGACTACCTGGCCCTACCTGCTGGCGAGGATCTCTTCGTGCACAGCTACGCAGGCCGCCGCTACCTCTACCCAGCACCGGCGCGTTTCGTGAACCACGCGGACGACCCCTCCTGTTACCAGGACTTCGATCGAGCTTGCGATATCGCGTTACGGCCCATCGCGCAGGGCGAGCCGATCACCATCGACGCCAACGAGGAAACCGCCCACGAACTCGACACTTTCCTCGACGCCTACCGGCACGCACTCAGCAAAAGATCGGAAAAACTCCTCGCCTCCTTGATCGACCGCCACGCCACGCTGTGGATGGCAGGACGCGCGGTCCGGGGGCGAGACGCCTTCAGCGCCGCATTGCCCGAGGCCGGAATAGCGTCACTGTCCGAGGCCGAGTGGCTCGTCGGCACCGGACGCTGGGAGGCGCTCTGCTCTGCTGAAGCCGTCACCGACAGCGGCCTACGGCATCACACCATGCTCCTCAAGGTTGTCGCAGGAAACTGGCAGATCGTCTATCACCATGCTGGATGAGTCATCCGCGCGGACGGTGGTTCGGCATCGTCGACATGTCTGACGGGCCTACGGCACCCTCATCGCCACGATGCTCGACTTCTACACTGCGCCACCGCAGTCGGCATCGAGGTGTCCGCCTCCCTGAGGCGGGGCGCCCCCACACCAGGTTGACAGCCGGTCGACGCCGCAGTGGTGGACGACGTCGAGTACTGTATCTGATACAGTAGCTGGCGTGGTTGAGAACGCCCGGGGCGATGGCTCCTCCAGCGTCGAAGTCCTCGCCGCCGACCTGCTGCGCGGGCACACCGACACGATCGTGCTGGCAGTGCTGCGTCAGGACGACAGCTACGGCTTCGAGATCTTCAAGCGGATCCGGGACGCCACTGGCGGCCGGCACGAGATCAAGGAGGCGACTCTCTACGCGACGTACCGGCGCCTGGAGAAAGACGGCCTCATCGAGGCGTACTGGGGTGATGAGAGCCAGGGCGGGCGGCGCAAGTACTACCGCATCACCGACGCGGGCCGCGCCGTGTACCGCCGCAACGTGGCGGCCTGGGCGCTCACCCGCGATCTCATCGACTCCCTTATCGACCTGGACCGGTCCACCGGTCCCGGCGGCGCGGCACCCGGAAGGCGGTCATCGTGACCAGACCCAACGACATCACGGGCGGCTCCGACATGGATGTCCATCGGCTGCTCGACCAGGCGTTCGCGGGCATTGAGATGACCCTCGAACGGCAGGATCTGAAAGAGGAGATGCGAGCCAATCTGATGGCTCGGGTGGCCGAACTGGAGGCCGGTGGGCTGGCCGGGGGCGCTGCTGCGCGCCGGGCGGTTGAGGAACTCGGCGACGTCCACGCCATCGTCGACGGCACGGAACCGGCTGCTACCACCTCCGCCGCACCGTGGCAGCACCAGCGGGTGCGCCCTCGGCCGGATTTCGTACTGCGCACCGTGTTGCTGTCCGCGCTCGGAGTGGCCGGGCTGGCCGTACTGGCCCTGGCCGCCACCGCAGGCGGTGTCCCGCTCGGCGGTCAGGTCGCCGCGGTACTCGGCGTCGCCGTGGCGGCTGGAGCGGTCACCGCTGACGCGCTGTGTCAGGAGACGACCAGCAACCACCCGATGCCCGGCCGGCGCGCCGCCGGGTACGGCGTCGGTGCCCTGTTGGCCGTGGCCGGGCTGGGCGGCGGCTGGCTGTACCTGCGCGACGGCGGCATGGGCTGGGTCATCGGTGGCGCGGTGTCGGTACTGGTGGCCGTCGGGCTGCTGAGCTACCTCGGTGCCACGCAGACCAATCGCCACAAGGAATGGGTGGTCCGGATGCAGGAGTCGCACGCGGCTGTCGGCAACCGGTTCGCCGAGGATCCCGCGGCCGCCGCCCGGTTCGGCGTCTACACCGCGGTCACCTGGCTGCTGGCCATTGTCGGGTTCGTGGTGCTCACCCTGACCGCCGGCTGGGTCTGGTCCTGGCTGGCAATCGTAGGCGGCGTCGTGATCATGATGATCATGCTCGCTCGGATGCTGTTCGTCCCACGGCCCGAGTAGAGGTCCTGAAGAGTCCGTGGCCGCGGTGCGCCAACACCGCGGCCACGGGGTGACACACCGGAGTCGTCGACCGAGGCGGCCGACCCGCCGTGCGTGCCTGCAATCGCCACGGTAGCCCACGCCGCACCTCGACCCGCCGGCTCCTTCGCATCCCGGGCGGCCGGACCGCCCGGCAATCTCAAGGAGCACACATGTCCACACCAGCACCGGCCGTGGAGGCGGTGGAGCTGGAAAAGACGTACGGTAAGGGCGCCAAGGCCGTACGTGCCCTCGACTGCCTCACCTTCACCGTGCGCCCCGGCATCGTGTTCGGGCTGCTTGGCCCGAACGGAGCCGGCAAGTCGACCGCGGTACGGATCCTGACCACACTGTCGCGGCCGGACCGGGGCCGGGCCAGCATCCTCGGCATCGACGTCGGCAAGCACCCCGACCAGGTCCGGCGGCTCATCGGGTACGTCTCGCAGAAGCCGGGCTTCGACCCGGTCGCCACCGGGATGGAGAACCTCGTGTTGCAGGGCCGGGTCCACGGCGCCTCGGCCCGCGCGGCCCGGGCGCGCGCGGCCGAATTGCTCGACCGCCTCGATCTGTCCGCGGCCGCTCGCCGGCTGGCCGGCGCCTGGTCCGGCGGGATGCAGCGCAAGCTCGACGTCGCCATGGGGCTGATGCACCGCCCCCGCGTGCTGTTCCTCGACGAACCCACCACCGGCCTGGATCCGCAGGCGCGGTTGGACCTGTGGGCGGAGATCGCCCGGCTGGCCCGCCACGACGGGCTGACTGTGCTGCTGACCACGCACTACCTCGACGAAGCCGACCACCTGGCCGCACAACTGGTCATCGTCGATGCCGGGCGGGTGGTCGCCGCCGGCACCCCCGACCAGCTCAAGAGTGAGTTGGGCGGAGACACCGTCCGGGTGGGTCTGGTCCGCCCGTCAGAGGCGGACCGGGCCGGCCGGGCGATCGGGACGGTCCCCGGGGTCAGCGCCACTCTCGCCGAAGGCGCCACCCTGCAGGCTCGGGTGGGCAACGGGGCCGCCGCGCTGCCCGCGGTGCTCGCCGCGCTGGAGGGCGCCGGAGTCGGGCTAACGTCGGTGAGCGTCGCCCGGCCCTCGCTGGACGACGTGTACCTGCACCACGCCGGCCGCAGTTTCGGCGAAGCGGACCGGGCCGGGGCCGGGCGGGAGGTGGTGCCGGTATGACGAGCGTGTTGACCCATACCGGGCTGCTGTCCGGCCGCTCGTTGCGTACCCTGTCCCGTCAGCCCGCGTACCTGCTGTTCACGCTGGTCCAGCCGATGGTGTGGCTGTTGCTGTTCGGCCAGCTCTTCCGCCGGGTTGCGGAGCTGCCCGGCTTCGGCGGCAACTACCTGGACTACCTCACACCGGGCGTGGTGGTGATGACCGCGATGATGTCCGCCGGGTGGAGCGGCACCTCGATCGTGCAGGACATGGAGCGCGGGGTCATGGACCGCACCCTCACCTCCCCGGTACGCCGGTCCGCCCTGGTCGCCGGCTCGATGGCGTACCAGGCCCTGATTACCGTGGTCCAGTCGCTGATCATGTTCGGTACCGGGCTGGTAGCCGGTGCCCGGTACCCGGGTGGGCCCCTGGGGCTGCTGGTCGTGCTGGGTTGTGCGGCGTTGCTCGCCCTGGTGTTCGCCGGACTGTCCAACGCGGTCGCGCTGCTGGTCCACCAGCAGGAGGCGTTGATCGCGGTCTCGCAGTTCCTGGTGCTACCGCTGGCGTTCCTGTCCTCGGTGATGATGGCGCCCGCTTTGATGCCCGGCTGGGTCGGCCGGTTGGCCCGGTTCAACCCGCTGAACTGGGCGGCGGTAGCCAGTCGGGAGTCGCTACGGGCGGCGCCGGACTGGGGGTTCGTGTTCGAGCGGGTGGCGCTGCTGGCGGTACTGGCGATCGTGATGGCGTGGCTGGCGGCCCGCGCCTACCGCGTCTACCAGCGTTCCCTCTGAGGTCTGTCTGTTTCGGTCACCTTGCGGTGGACGGCAACGTGTGATCCGCCGTAGCAACGCGGAATTCGGCCCGGGCGAGCCGCCCTGGTCTGCAGCTCCCCTGTCCGGCAGCTGCAGGCCAGGGCGTCGTACGGGGCCGCACCCAGTCGACGGGCCGGTAGCCATCGACGGCGCTTGGCGTTGGGCTCATTCGTCGTGGTGAGGCTGCGGCACTGTCAGGCCACCGATGCCGGCACCTTGTCGCGCGTCAGTCGCCGCTGGTGAAGCCCAAAGCCGGGAAGATAAGCGTTCTGGCTGGTCATCGGCGTGCGGCTGGTGACGTTCGACGCCGGTGGTCAGTCCTCGGGGAGACCGGTGAGGGCCGAGCACCGGCTCCATAGCCGGCGGGCGAGATCCTGGTCGAGCGCCTGCGGCGATGGTGTGACGTCCACGCCGTCTTCGAGGTACCGGCCGGTGCCGGGTGAGGTGATGACGCTCATCGCCACTTCGGCGGCGGTGTCGGGGGATGGATATTGCGCGAGTCGTTGCTGCCATTGCTCTGGCGGGATCCGTGCGAACTGCATCAGCGCTTCGGTCGCGGTGGCGCCGGGGCAGAAGCTGTTCGCGCGGGCTGATGCACCCAGTCGCCGGGCGAGCTCCAGCGTGAAGCTGACGTTGGCCAGCTTCGAGCGTATGTACGCGCTTCTCATCTCGTAGCCGGTGAGCGAGTCGATGTCCTCGATACCCTCCACGGCGTCGCGGTGCCTGCTCGCCGCGACGTTGACGACGACACCGTGAGCGGCTACGAGCAGGTCCAACAGCAGCCGCGTGAGCAGGAAGTACGCCAAGTGGTTGACGGCGAAGGTGCGCTCGCGGCCATCCACGGTGACCTGCCGTTGCTCGGATATGGTGGCGGCGTTGTTCACCAGCACGTCGAGGCGGTCGTGACGGTCCCGGAACCGTTCGGCCAGGGAACGGACGGCGGCCTGGGAGGCCAGGTCGGCGGGCAGGTAATCGATCCGGTCGGCTCCGGTGGTCCGGCGGATCGCGTCCCGGGCGCTTTCCAGCCGGGCCGGGTCACGACCGACCAGCGTGACTATGGCGCCGGCGCGGGCCAGTGCGACGCTCGTGGCGTAGCCAATGCCGCGATTGGCCCCGGTGACCATGCACACCTTGCCTGTCAGGTTGCTGTGCATGATTGTCCTTTCACGAAAGAGCGTGACTCGTACCGGTGTGAGGTACGGCTGAAGCGGTCTGTTTAGAACGCAGGTCAGGCCCAGACGGAATAGGTCCGCGTTGACACTGGATCTTAGTCTTCTCGGTTCGTCGACAGTCGATGGATGGTGATGCCGGCGAATCTCGCCCGGACTGGACTCGGAGAAATCGGGCATCGGTGTCGGGCTCAGGATGGCCGAGGTTCGATGCTGAGTTCGATTGGGGCGCCGCGCTCGACGGTGCGGGTCACCGTGGAGCGCGTCCGTATCGCGGTGTGCATGGCGTCCAATACCCGCGCGTGTGTGGCGTCGTCCAGGAACGAAAGGTCGGCGTACAGCGTGACCCGCAACCGCTCGTATTCACGTACGTCCGGGGCCCGTTCGGGGGAGACGGTCGCGGTAAGCGGGGCGTCGTCGCCGGCGCACTGGGTGAGGAGTTCTTCCACCGTCAACGCGGCGCACCCGGCCGTGGCGATCTGAAGTAGCTCACCGGGTGTGAAGGCACCGGGTACGTCGTTTCCACCAATTCGTACCGTGGCACCGCGTGCGTTGGTGCCGGTGAACGTGTGCGTACCGGTCCGTTCGATCTTCAGTTCTGTCACCTGGCCTCCTCCGGCGCCGAATGCGAAAGGATTCTCCATCATCGGCCGCCCCCAATCGCCGGCGACTTGATGGCTTCTTCAACGAGTGACCACGCCGCTGTCGTGGCGGCTGTCGAGGAAGCGTCGCAGGCCGTTGTGGACGCCATCGGTGGCGACGGTGGCGGCGAAGGCGGCTGCCTCGACGGCGAGGCCCTCGTCGATCGGCAGGTTGATGCCACGTGTGACCGCCCGCAGGCAGGCGGCGACGGCGCTTGGGGCGTGCCGGATCATCCGGGCGGCCAGTTCCTGGGCTGCCGGCAGCAGGTCATCGGCCGGTACGACGTCGTTGATCAGGCCGAGTTCGGCGGCGCGGGTTGCCGGGATTGGTTCGCCCGTCAGGATCATCTCCAGCGCGTGCTTGCGGCCGATGTGCCGGGGCAGTCGTTGAGTGCCGCCGAAGGGCGGCGGGAAGCCCAGGGTGATCTCGGGCTTGGCGAAGGTCGCGTGCTCGGCGGCGAGGGCGAGTGGGGCCGCCTCGGTGATCTCGCAGCCGGCGCCGTAGGCCAGGCCGTTGACGGCGACGATCACAGGCTTGGGGTACTCCTCGATCCGGCAGGTCAGCGCCTGGCCGCGCCGGACGATGTCGCGCATGGCGTGCTCGGGGCCGTTGCCGATGCTGGCCGCCAGCGCCGGGATGTCCGCGCCTGCGCTGAACGCCTTCCGGCCCGCACCGGTCACGATGACCACGCGGATGCTGTGATCGGTCTCGAAGCGGTCCAGCGCCGCGAGCATCGCGTCGATGGTCGGGTAGTCCAGGGCGTTGAGCTTGGCCTCGCGGTCGATGGTCAGAGTGGCGACGCGATTGTGGAGTTCGACGATCATGGCGTGAACCGTAGTCGCCGTACACTAGGACGATCCAACGATTGTCCTAGGTACAGGAGCATCCTCGTGGCGTCGACGTCCTATCGGTTGATCGCCGAGGAGCTCGCCGGCCGGATCCGCTCGGGCGGGATCGCGGCCGGGACCCGGCTGCCGACGCATCGCGAGCTGGCCCGCGAGCGGCGGATCGCGGTCGCCACGGCCACCCGGGTATACGGTGAGCTGGCCGTCATGGGCCTGACGGTCGGCGAGCCGGGGCGCGGCACGTATGTGCGGGACGTGTCCGGCTACGACGGCGCGGAGCCGACGCGAGCGCTGCCGGTGCCCCGCGTCGCCGACCTCTCGTTCAATCAGCCGCTCAGCACGGAGCAGGGCGGTCAACTGCGGGAGGCGCTGCGCCGCCGCGCCGGGATGGGCGACATCGAGAGCCTGCTGCGCCAGGAACCGCCGGGCGGCCGCCAGGTCGACCGCGCGGTGGTGGCCACGTACCTGCTCGGCCACGGCGTCGACACAGTGCCGGCGAACGTCCTGCTGACCGGCGGCTCGCAGCAGGGCCTCGACACGGTCCTGCGCGCGCTGACCCGGCCCGGCGACATCTTGGCCGTCGACGCTCTGACGTATCCCGGCATCAAGCTGCTCGCAGCCGCGCACGGCCTGCAACTCGCGCCGGTGCCGATCCGCGCCGACGGGCCCGACCTCGATGCCCTCGACGCGCTGTGCCGCACCCGCCCGGTCCGGGCGATCTACGCCGCGCCCACCGTGCACAACCCGCTCGGCTGGGTGCTGAACGCCGGGCAGCGCGAGCGAATCGTGGCCGCGGCCCGGGCCGGCGACAGCCTGCTCGTCGAGGACGGCACGTACGCGTTCCTCGAGCCGGCGCCACCGCCACCACTGCAGGCCCTGGCGCCGGAGCGGACCTTCTACGTTGCCGGCTTGTCCAAGAACGTGGCCGCGGGCCTGCGGTTCGGCTTCGCGGTGGTGCCGGACGCACACATTGCCGCGGTCGTCCGGCAACTGCGGGCCGCCGCATGGGGCGGCCCGACGCTGGTGACCTCGCTGGCGACCGGGTGGCTGGCGGACGGTACGGTCGCCCGCCTCGAACAGTCCCGCCGGGAGGACGCCGCCATCCGGCAGGACATCGCTCGCATGGCGTTGCAGGGCCTGGACTTCACCGCCCACCCCGGCTCGTACATCGTCTGGCTCCGATTGGAGCCACACCAGCGCCCAGACCTGGCGGCGAACGTCCTCGCGCACGAGGGCATCCTCGTGTCCACCGCGGACGCCTTCGCCACCGGCGGCTACCGGCCGCACGCGCTGCGTCTGGCGCTGGCCACCCCGCCGCGGGAGGAGCTGGGCCCGATCCTGCGCCGCCTGCGCACCGCGGTGGACGCGATCGCCCCGTAGGCCGCAACGTACTCAGGATCGACAAGGACTACGTGTTCGAAGGTCCGGCCGGCAAGACGCGTCTGGGCGATCTGTTCGAGGGCCGCGGTCAACTCATCGTGTACCACTTCATGTTCCACCCGGATTGGGAGGACGGCTGCCCGAGCTGTTCGTATGCCGTGGACAACGTGGGCCCACCCGTAAGTGCCTTCCGATCCGGGCGGGTTCGGCTTGTCGCAGACCCGAATCACCCGTCACGGAAGGCACCTGCCGGCCGAACGCGTCCGACGGTTGTCGTCGGCGTGGCCGGTTACGCCATGCCGAACGTGGGCCGGCCGCCGGTGTTCACCCGAGCCCGAAGGTCAATCGCAAGCCACCCTGTTGACGTCGCGCACATCGAAGTCCCAGTATTCGGAGTTGGGCCCGTTGTTCTCCGCGGTTGCCCCCTCGATCCAGATGCACATGTCTTTGCCGTAGACCCTGACTGGCCCGGCATAGTACTTGTACATGCCGCTGTCCTCGGACCAGTTGTTCTTGATGTGATTGTCGTCGTAGGAACTGTTGTGCATATAGATGTACATGTTGGTCGCCAGACCGTAGAAGACGTTACTGGTCCGCTTCACAACGACGGCGCAGTTCCAGCCGGTGCTGGAGTCGTAGTACAGATCGATGTCTGCGGCCGCACCTTCGCTGCCGTAGATTGTCCAACTGCCGACGGAGGAGCCGGTGCAGCCGTATCCGCCCGCGTAGGCCGGGCCCGCTGGCGACGTGGCCACGAGCGAGGTGGCCACGAGCGCCGCCCCGAACAGGACCCGAACGAAGCGTTTTCTGATCACTTCTGACTCTCCTTAGCGTGATGAAGGTTTCTCTTACCGCGATGCCGGGGCGCGTCGGCATCGCTCGTCACCTCAGTCGGTCTGAGCCGCAACGGGCGCGGGGCGTCTGTCCGCGGTTGCGGGCGTGGGGCGGCGGTGCCGCGGCAGCACGATGCCGGCGACAGCGGCGGCGAAGGCGAGAGTTGCGGAGACGCTCATCGCCACGATGTAGCCGTCGCTGAACTGGCGGGCAGTGGCGTAGCCGCCGGCTGCGGCGAAGGCCGCGCCGGTGAGGGCGATCCCGAACGCGCCACCGAGCTGGCGGCTGGTGCTGAACGTGCCCGACGCCCGGCCGATGTCCTGAGGTGCGACCCGGCTCACGACCGCCTTGGTGACGGCCGGCAGGGCTAGTGAGAACCCGATGCCACCGACAGCCATCGCCACCGCTGTCGTGACGTAGCCGATGCCCGGTTCGGAGATCAGGGCGATCCAGCCCATGCCGAGCGCGAGCAAGAGCGTGCCGATGAGGATCAGTGATCGCTCGCCGATCCGATCGGTGAGTGCGCCGGCTCGGGGAGCGATGAGGAACGGCGCGATGCCCCAGGGCAGCAGCCGTAAGCCGGCCGCCACCGGTCCGTGGCCGAGCGCGACCTGGTGGAACTGGGCGGTGAAGAAGATCGCACTGGTCAGAGAGCCGTTGAGGAAGAAGACCACCGCGTTGCCGGCGGAGAAGGCCGACGATCGGAAGAGCCGCATCGGCAGCATGGGGGCCCGGGCACGCAGCTCCCGAACGACGAGCAACACGCCGAGCACGAGGCCACCGGCCAGCGTGGAGACCGTTTCGGCGCTGCTCCATCCGGCCGTGTTGCCGCGTACCAGAGCCCACGTGATGCCCAGCGCCGCTGCTGCGGCGAGGGCTAGGCCCGGCAGGTCCAGCGTGCCACCCGGCCCGTGAGCCTCGGCGATGCGCCCGAGCACCAGCGGGATCGCGATCAGCGTGATCGGGACGTTCAGCCAGAAGATCCACTGCCACGCCAGGTGCTCGGTCACGACACCGCCGAGGATCGGGCCGACGATCGCGGCAAGCCCCGTGACGCTGCCGTAGATCCCGGTGGCCCAACCGCGGCGTTCGGGCGGGAACGCGCCGTTGAGCAGCCCGAGCGCCACCGGCATGATCAACGCGGCGCCCGCACCCTGCACGGCGCGGGCCGCGACCAGCGCGCCGACGTGGGTGGACAGCGCACAGGCAGCGGACGCTGCGGCGAACAGGCCGAGCCCGATCGCGAAGAGGCGGCGCCTCCCGTAGCGGTCGCCCAGCGCCGACCCGGTCATCAGCAAAACTGCGAAGCTGAGCGTGTAGGCGTTCACGGTCCACTCAAGGTCCTCAAGGGACGCGCCGAGATCGTGCTGAATCGCGGACAGCGCGGTCGCCACCACGAGCATGTCCAGCACCACCACGAATGACGCGAGGGCGCTGAGGCCGAGCACCCACCGCTGTGCCGGCGTCGTGGCCGCCGGCGCTGCCTTCTTGTCCACATCTGTCCAATCGTGTAGCCGGTGTGCCGGCGGGAGCGGTCTTGTGCCCGCCCGCCGGCCGGGATCAGGAGGCGATTCGGCCGTCGACGGTCATCGCGAGGCTCTTGACGCAGCAGCCGCGCCGGTGAGCGCCGCCTTCTGCATGGTCACCTCCGCCTGTTCGAGTCAGGCGCGGAACGGGCACCGGGCCTGTCGGGAATGCAGACTTCCCGGAAGCGCCGAATTAGTCGGTGCTCTGCTACAAAGTGGGCCGGGCCACACCGAAACCCCGACAGAGCAGTTCCCGGCGAACCGTCGATGCGCGGCCGAGAGTCCGCGCGCGTCGCCGCGGCGCATGTCCGGGTAACGGAGGCAATGGGCGACGCGGCCGCGAGTCTGCGGTGCTGGACGATGTGGCCGAGCGACAGAAGCCGTGATTACTGGATTCGGCGACAGGCACCTGAGACGGTGGTTCACCGGATCGACGTCCACGTTGTCGCTGCTACGCATGATCAACGCCGCGGTCGACTATGAGAGCCGGTTCCCCCGCCGGAACACGAAGCCGAACACCTGGCCGGGCTTCAACGCCTGCGGGTCGCTGGAGGCGGCGCGGACGGCGGAGCGTCCGCCGGTGAGCATGGCGGACGTGATGGCGCCGGTCGACGGCCCGATGTGGCGGCGGCCGAAGGACCGCGGGTATCGCGCACTACGAGCGAGACACCAGTAGTCTGCAACGACTTCTCAGTCAGTTCCGGGACCTTCGAGTTCGGTGAAGAGCGTCAACTGCAGATCGCCGGGTGCCTCCAGCCGTGCGTTCAGTGAGTTCCATGGAGTCCGGGTCGGGTGTGCGACCACCTGAGCACCTGCAGCGGCCAGCCTCGAAGTGGTGGTGTCACAGTTGTCGACCTGGAACGCGACGCGAATGTGGCCAGCCACTCGGTGCCCCACCTCGACCTCGTCGATGAAGGCAGCATGGCCGGGGTCGGCCAACTCCAGGGTGGCTCGGCCGGCGTCGAGGATGGTGACCTTCCCATCGGGAGAGGAGAAAGCAGCACGCTCGGCCAGGCCAAGGACATCGCGGTAGAAGTGCAGTGCCGCTTCGTAGTCGGTTGCGGTTACCACGAGGCGGAGTTCTCGGACAGCGGGTTCGTCGGACATGTCGGCTCCCTGGCTGATTCGGCAACGTACGGGCCAACACAGTACGACACATGCGACGAGTTGTTGCGCAACCTGCAACTACGGCTGTCGGCCGCAACAGCGTCCCACCCTGACTCCGACAAATTCGCTACCCGGCGGCCGGAGCGCCGTGATACACAACCGACGTGCAAAACATCTTGGAGTTTCCCGAGGTCCTGCGACTGATCGAAGACCGCTCTGCCGCGTTCCGCGCCGCGATCGCGTCCGCCCCCGACCTTGACGTCCAGGTCCCGACCTGCCCGGACTGGACGCTGCGCGAACTGGCGCAGCACCTCGGCGACGGCCGCCGCCGCCAGGCCGCCATCGTCGCGACGGGCCCGGGCGCTGAGCCCCCGGCGAGGACGGACCCGAAGGGCGCCCCGACCGCGCCCCGCGACCGCGAAGCCCTGGACGCCTGGCTCGCCGAGTCGATCGAGCTCATGCTCGACGCGATGCGCGAGGCCGGCCCGGACCGCGGCTGCTGGACCTGGTGGGGCCGCTCGCAGGCCCCGGAGACCAGCGGAGCCGTTGCCCGGCACCAGATCCAGGAGATCGCCGTCCACACCTACGACGCCCAGCTCACCCAGGGGGCCGCACAGCCGCTGCCGACGGACATCGCGGTCGAGGGCGTCGACGAGTTCCTGACGACCTGCTCGGCGACGACCGTCCCCTGGCCGTTCAAGCCGGCGACCATCGACCTGCACACGACCGAGGGCCGCTCCTGGCGCCTGACCCTCAACGCCGACGGCGTCCGCTGCGACGACCTCGCCCCCGACGCGGAGCCGGGCGACATGGCGGTGCGAGGCGCAGCGAGCGAACTGATCCTCTACTTCTACGGGCGCATCCCGCTCGACGGCCTGGAGACCACCGGCGACACCGAGCCGATGGAGCGGCTCGCAGACTGGGACCCGAACGCGTAAAACGGGAAGAGGTCACCTGAGGATCCCGGCTGCTGGCGCCGTTTGCCGTCGAGGTGGAGGTCTCCGGTAGCGGGGCCGTCTTCGACGACGCCCTTCCTACCGGAGACCCCGGTCAACAGACCTCACTCGACGTCGATCCGTGCCCGTGGCGGCAGCGTCGCGTCAGCCACGTCGCGGGCGACTTCCGCACAGGCTAGGGGGCGATGGAGACGTAGTAGCCGTCGCCGTCCAGGATTCGGTCGGTGCGGACGAGGGTACCCAGGACCGAGCCGACCGCCTGGTTCTGGTCCAGCGGTACGTGCCCCCGCAGGCATCGCTCGTTGCCCACATAGGAGAAGAACTGCACCACCCACTGCCCGTTCGCCTGGAACGGTACCGCTTCGGCGCACGACAGGCCGGTGAGGCCGAACGAGGCACCGCTCTCCTGGCTGCTGGCGAAGGCGTACTCGTCGCAGCTGTCGTTGCTGACGAACGTGGTGGGGAAGAAGGTCCCGTCGTTACAGATGGCGTTGCGGTTGCTGGTCACCGTGTCGTCGTCCGCCTCCCGGTGCAGCGGCTGCGCGGAGCCGAAGCCGTCGGGCAGGAAGGACTCGCCGACCGCCACGTTGGCCGCGCCCGCGCCCTGGATGGACAGCGACAGCCTGAGCACCGGCGAGAACTCCGGGAACACGCAGCCCGCGTTCTGGTTGGCCAGTTGCCCGTCGCACCTGATGGTGCCCGGTCCGGACCAGCTCACCCGACCCTCGGGGATGACTCCGGGCGGCACGGTCCAGAAGAAGGTGTTGGTGATGCCGGTCGTTTCGACTCGGGTCCCCGGTTCGTCGTCGTAGACGAAGGCCGCCGATACGGTCTGCCCCAGTGCGATCGGCGCGGTGCGGGTACCGACCGTGGCGCTGCAGTTGTCACTGCATGACCCGGTGAAGGTCAGGGTACGGGCGGCGGTGGCCACGCCGGTCGCGGTGAGCCACACGATCGTGTCGTTCTCGGTGAACAGCCCGCTGCTGGTCTGGAGGAGGATGTCCTGCGCGACCGACAGGGTAGCGGTGCCGACGATCTCCCCGGTCTCCGGATCGATGATGGACTCGTAGATGTTGTGGCCCTGGGAGCACGCCTCCGTCCTGTTCAGCGCCCAGTCTCCGTTGTCGATGGTGGAGCAGAAGTCGGCCGAGTGGGGCACCGCCCCCGGCGCTAGCCGGGCCGCCGACCGCTGGTCGGCGGTGGCCGGTACCGTCGACACACAGGCCACCGCGCGCTGGCCGCGGGCGGCATAGTCGTGCAGCCTTGCCCGCACCGAACCGCAGTCGCTCGTGGCGTGCGGCGAGACCGACGCCGCCCTGATCGAGGTCGGTCTGTCCACATGCGGCAGCGTCAGCGGCACCACCCGGGCGGCGGGGCCGGGCGGCGCGGCGGATCCGGTCCCGGCGAACGCCGGGCCGGCCGTGGCCAGCAGCGCGAGGGCCGCCGTGGCGGCGACCGTCACCATGCGCAGGCGCATACGTGCTCCTCTCGGGTTCTACATGGCAGGCGTGGTGCGCGTCCGGTGCCGGGCGCGCGCCGCGTCCGTACCATGACGTTTCGATTCATGCTGGTAGATTTCTCTGGACGGGCGCTGGACAGATGCTGGACCGAGCTTGCGGTCCACGCCTCCGTGCGATCGGGCGGTGCGTCATGTGGTTGCAGGTCCTCGGCCCGGTCCGGGCCTGGCGCGACGCCACGGAACTGGACCTCGGTCCGGCCGGGCAGCGGGCGCTGCTGGGCGTAATGGCGCTGGCCGACGGTCAGCCCCTGGCCCGATCCGAACTCGTTGACGCGCTGTGGGGGGAGCGGCCGCCGGCCAGCGCGACCAATGTGATCCAGACCTACGTGAAGCACCTGCGCCGTCTCCTGGAGCCCGCCCGGCGTCCGCACGCACCCAGCGAGGTGCTCCCCGCGGTGGGCACGGGGTACGCGCTGCGCCTGCCCGAGGACGCCGTCGACGTGAGCGTGTTCCGGCGCCTGCTGGCCGAGGCAGCCGTCGGCGCCGCGGACGCCCGGTACGGTGCGAGCGGACCCGGCGAGGGCGGACGGCACGGTGCCGATGTGACTGGCGGCCAGCGCGGCGATGCGGAGCGGACCGTGGCACTGCTGGGCCTGGCGTTGGGCCTGTGGCACGGGCCGCCGCTGCCCGAAGCCGCGGGCGCGACCGGCCATCCGAGGGTCCGCGCGCTCATCGAGGAGCACCGCGCGGCGGTACTGCGGTACGCCTCGGCGGCGCGCGGAGCCGGCGTCGCGGCTCAGGCACTGCCGATCCTGACCGAGGTGTCCACTGCCCACCCCTTCGACGAGGCGGTGCACGCGCAACTGATGCGCTGTTACCGCGCGGCCGGCCGGCGGGACCGCGCTTTCGGCGTGTTCGACGGCATCCGGCGCCGGCTGCGCGACGAACTCGGTGTGGCGCCCGGCCCGGAGCTGGCGGCGGCGCGGGCCGACCTGCTGCGCGAAGCGCCGGAGCGACCGGCGTCGGGGAGCGAGGGTTCCCAGGCTTCCGGCGGCGCAGCGGCGCAGGCCATCCGGCCCGCACAGCAGCCGGCCGACGTGCCGGGGTTCGTGGGCAGGATCGCTGAGCTGTCCACATTAGACTCACTGCTGCCGCCGCCCGGCCGGGACGGTCCGGACGGCCGGACCGGCCCGGTCGGGCAGGGCGGTAGCCGGATCGTGGTCGTTTCCGGTACCGCGGGGATCGGCAAGACCGCGCTGGCGGTGCACTGGGCGCACCGGGCGCGGGACCGCTTCCCGGACGGGCTGCTCTACGCCGACCTGCGCGGCTACGGCCCGGACGGCGAGGCCGTCGACCCGGCCGTTGTGGTCCGCGGATTCCTCGATGCCTTGCAGGTGCCCGCACACCAGGTGCCCGCCGCCTCCGACGCCCAGGCCGCCCTCTACCGCAGCCGGTTGGCCGGGCGGCGGGTACTCGTACTGCTGGACAACGCCCGCGACGCCGGCCAGGTACGCCCGCTGTTGCCCAGCTCGCCGGGCTGCGCGGCGGTGGTCACCAGCCGCGGCGCACTCGTCGGCCTGATCGCCGCCGGGGCGCAGCCGGTCACGCTGGACCTGCTCCCCGCCGCCGACGCCTGGCACCTGCTCCAGCGACGCCTGGGCAGCGCGCGGCTGGCCGAGCAGAGCCAGGCCGCTCACGAGATCATCGCGCGGTGCGCCCGGCTGCCCCTGGCGCTGGCGATCGTGGCGGCCCGCGCGGTCACCCATCCGCAGTTCAGCCTGGCCACTCTGGCCGCGGAGCTGGCCGGCGGGCCGGAGCGGTTGGACCGGCTGTCCGGCCCGGACCCGGCGGTCGACGTGCGCTCGGTGTTCTCCTGGTCCTACCGGGCGCTCGGCAGGCCGGTGGCCCGGCTGTTCCGGCTGCTCGGCCTGCATACCGGGCCGGACATCGGCGTACCGGCCGCCGCCAGCCTCGGCGGGCTCACGCTGCCCGAGGCGCGGCGGCTGCTCGCCGAGCTGGCCGGCGCCCACCTGCTGGAGGAGCGGGTACCCGGCCGCTTCGCCGCACACGACCTGCTGCGCGACTACGCCGCCGAGCAGGCCGCCACCGACTCGACCACACGGCGTCGGGCCGCCGTGCGCCGGATGCTCGATTACTACCTACACACCGCGCACGCGGCCGACCGCCTGCTCAACCCGCGCCGGGACCCGGTGCAGCCACCGGCCGCGACCCGCGCCGTCGTCTCCACACCGCTGTCCGGGTACGACGAGGCCATGGCCTGGTTCACCGCCGAGTACCTGGCGTTGGTGTCGGCCGCCGGTCAGGCCGCCGCGTACGGCTTCGACGCACACGCGTGGCAGCTGGCCTGGGCGGCGGCCACCTTCCTGGATCGGCGCAGCCTGTGGCACGACTGGGCCGCGCTGCAGCGGGACGCGATCGAGGCCGCCCGCCGGCTGGCGGATCCGGCCGCGGAGGCGGTGTGCCGCCGTAGCCTGGCCCGTGCCTGCATCCGGCTCGGGCAGTTCGACGTGGCGCGCGACCAGCTGCACATCGCCCTCGACCTGTACCGGCGCGCCGGCGACCAGACCGGCACGGGGCACACCGAGTACAGCCTGACGATCGTCGCCGAGCGCGAGGGCCGGCACCGGGAGGCGCTCGAACACGCGCGGCGGGCGCTCGACCTGCACGAGAGTACGGGGCACCGGGTCGGCCAGGCCGACGCGCTCGCCGCCATCGGCTGGTTGCAGGTGCGGCTCGGGGACCACCAGCAGGCCCTGGTCACCTGCGAGCAGGCGCTGACCCTGCACCGGGAACTGGAGCACGTGGTCGGGCAGGCGGAGACCTGGGACAGCCTGGGCAACATCCACCACCAACTGGGTCGCTACGAGCGGGCCGTGGCGGCGTACACCGAAGCCGTGCGGCTGCGCCGCGGCCTGGGCGACAAGTACTACCAGGCCGCCAGCCTGAGCCGCCTGGGCGAGACGTACCGCGCCGCCGGTGACCTCGCGGCGGCCCGGGCATCATGGCGGCAGGCCCTGAACATCCTGGACGGGACGCAGCACCCCGAGGCCGCGGCGGTGCGGGCGCGGCTTGCGGACCTGGATGCCGCGGCGCCGTCCCGGCGGTAGTGCACGCCGTCCGGAGTCACCCGCACGTTCGCCGGCACTTTCCGACCGTGTCGGCCGTCACCGGATGGGCGTCGTGCGGATCATCGACCAGGACACCGGTGGCAGCTCCACGTCGAGGAAGCCGTCCTCGATTCCGTGCCGGGTGCTGGACCGCGGGATGACCCGGCCGGGCGTCTCCTTGGAGTTCGTCGCGAGCAGGTCATCGCCGCCCAGCACGACGTGCTCGACGACCTCGTGCGCGCCGTCGATGCCCATCCGCAGCCGTAGCCGGGCCGACTGGTGCTCATCGCGGTTGACCGCGAACACGGCGATGTCGCCACTGTCCGGCTCCCGCGTCGCCGTGAGATCCACGGCGGACACGTCGCCGAGCGTCCTGGAGTACAGCGTGGGGGAGTCGACCGCGACCCGAAGCACCTCGCCGCGTGCGTGCCGGGCGGTCAGCGCGAACGGGTAGAAGATGGTCTGCCGCCAGGCACCGGTGTCGGGTTCGGTGCGAATCGGCGCGATGACGTTCACGAGCTGGGCGAGGCACGCGATGGTCACCCGGTCGCTGTGTCTGAGCAGACTCATCAACAGGTTGCCGAGCACGACCGCGTCCTCCACGGTGTACTCGTCCTCGATCAGGCGCGGCGCGCGGGCCCAGTCGAGGCGGTCCTGGCCGACGAACCGGCTTTCGTACCACAGGTTCCACTCGTCGAACGACAGGTTGATCCTGCGCCGGGACCGCTTCTTGGCTCCGATGTGGTCGCAGGTGGCGATGACTCCCTCGATGAAGCGGTCCATCGTGTCGGCCGAGGCCAGAAAGCCGACGCGGTCGTCGCCGTGCTGTTCGAAGTAGGCGTGCAGGGAGATGTAGTCCACCACGTCGTACGCCTCGTCGAGGACGGTGGCCTCCCAGGAGCCGAAGGTGGGCATGCGCTCGTTGGAGCTGCCGCAGGCGACCAGCTCGATGTCCGGGTCGACGCGGCGCATCGCCTTCGCGGTCTCGGCTGCCAGCCGGCCGTACTCGGTGGCGGTCTTCTGGCCGATCTGCCAGGGGCCGTCCATCTCGTTGCCGAGGCACCAGGTGCGGATGTTGTGCGGTTCCCGTACGCCGTGGGCGATGCGCAGGTCGGAGTAGCGGGTACCGCCGGGGAAGTTGGCGTACTCCAGGAGGTTGCAGGCGTCCTCGACGCCCCGGGTACCGAGGTTCACCGCCATGATGGGTTCGACTTCGGTCTGCCGTGCCCAGGTCATGAATTCGTTGAGACCGAAGGTGTTGGGCTCCAGCGATCGCCAGGCCAGATCGAGCGCGACCGGCCGCTGCTCGCGCGGGCCGACCCCGTCTTCCCACCGGTAGCCTGACACGAAGTTGCCGCCGGGGTACCGCACGGCGCTGACGCCCAGCTCCTTGGTGAGCTTGACGACGTCCAGCCGCAGACCGTTGACGTCGGCTTCCGGGTGCCCCGGTTCATAGATGCCGCCGTAGACACTGCGGCCCATGTGCTCCACGAAGGAGCCGAACAGGCGGTGCGGAACCGGTGCGATGACGAAGGCCGGGTCGATGGTTGCTGTGCAGGTGAACACACCTGTCTCCGATTTCTGTTCGATCACTGTGGTCACTTGATGCCGCTGTTGGCGACACCCTGGACGAAGTAGCGCTGCAAGGCGATGAAGGCGATGGCCAGCGGGGCGAGGGAGATCGCGGCGCCGGCCATCAGTGCGGCGTGGTCCACTCCGGATTGGCTGGAGAACAGCGTCAGCGCGGCCGGCAGGGTCTGCATGTGCACGTCGTTGGTGACCACCAGCGGCCACAGGAAGTCGTTCCACAGCGCGGCGAACTGGATGATGAACAGCGACGCGAGGGCCGGCTTCGCGTTGGGCAGGATGATGCGCCAGTAGAGCGTGAGGTTGCCCGCACCGTCGATCCGTGATGCGTCGTCGAGCTCACGGGGCAGCGAAAGGAACGCCTGTCGCAGCAGGAAGATACCCAGTGCGCTGGTCGCCCGGGGGATGATGAGTCCTTGGTACGAGTTGAGCCAGCCGAGGTGGAACAGGGTCAGGAAAACCGGCACCACGGTCACCTGGAAGGGCACCATCAGGGTGGCCAGGATCAGCACGAACACCGCGTTCTGCCCGCGGAACCGCAGCCGTGACAGGGCGAATGCGGTCATCGAGTCGAACAGCAGCAACAGCAGCGTCGCGCCGCCGGCGAAGACGAAGGTGTTGAGGATGAGCTGGCCGAACGGGAGTTGGTCGACGACGGCGCGCACCCCGTGCAACGTCCAGTGCACCGGCCACAGCCGGGCCGGATCGGCGTACAGGTCGGGACTGGTGCGGAAGGCGACGCCGAGCATCCAGAGGAACGGCACCAGCATCGCGAGGCCACCGACGCCGATAACCACCCAGGACAGGGCGGCGCCGGCGCGGGTGGCGGCACCGGCGGCGCGCACTGCGGTCGCACGCCCTCCCGTCCCACGCGCGCGTCGGGGCGGCCGTGCGCCCGTCGCACGCAGGGACGTCACGGTCTCAGTCGACATCGCGGTACCTCAGCACTCGCAGCTGGACCGCCGAGATGCCCAGGATGATCACGAAGAGCACCCAGGCAATGGCGCTTGCGTAGCCCATCTGGAACTCCACGAACCCCTTCTGGTACAGGTACATGACGACGGATTCGGTGTGGAAGATCGGGCCGCCGCTGGTCATCGAGAACACCAGGTCGAACAACTGCAGGCCGTTCACGGTCGCGATGACCGTCGTGAACAGCAGGGCGGGCCGCAGCGCCGGCAGGGTGACGTTGCGGAACTGGCGCCACGCGCCGGCTCCGTCCAGCGCCGCCGCCTCGTACAGGTCGCGGGGCACCTGCTGCATGCTCGCCAGCAGCACGATCATGGTGAAGCCGACGTTTTTCCAGATCCCGACGGCCATCACCGTCGGCAGCGCCAGCGCGGTCGACTGCAACCAGGCCGGTGGCGAGACGCCGACCGCGGCCAGCCACGCGTCGACCAGCCCTACCTGAGGGTCCAGCAGGAACTTCCAGATGATGCCGACGACGACCAGCGACGCGATGAAGGGAAAGAAGTACGCGGTGCGCAGCAGCGTGGAGTACCAGGTGGTCCGGCGCAGGCGGGAGGCGATGGCCAATCCCAGCACCACCTGTCCGACCGACACCACGAGCGTGTAGACGACGGTGACGCGCAGCGCGTTCCAGAACCGGGAGTCGTGGAACAGTCGGGTGTAGTTGGCGAAGCCGACGAACCGGTGGCTGCTTTCACCGACCATCCAGTCGTGCAGGCTCATCCAGCCGGACTGCACGATCGGCTCGGCGATGAAGACCGCGATGAGCACGAGGCTGGGGGCGATGAACAGGTACGCGCTGTTGAAGCGCCGCGCCGATCGACGCCGCGCGGGCTGCGCGGTGGGTATTCGGTTGGTCGTCATGGTGCTCCTCCCGGCCGGGACGCGAGCGGTGCGTCGCGTCCCGGCCCGACGGGGATCGTCAGTTCTGCTTGCAGCCGGTCAGCTTGTTGATCTGTTTGGCCGCGTCGTCGGCCGCGGACTGCACGCCGGCGCCTCGCTCGATCTTCTGAATGAACGGAACGTAGACATCGGAGTCGATCTGAGAGGCGACGCTCTGCCCGGCGAGGTAGAGCTTCGCGTGCGGCAGCGCCTGGGCGAAGACCGACACCGCAGGGTCGCCGGCGGTGCTGTTGCCTAGATCGGTACGCGCCGGCGGGAAGCCGGAGACCTGGGAGAACTTCTCCTGCGCGGTCTTGCTCGTGTACCAGGCGAGAAAGGTCTTCGCCTGGGCGGGATGCTTGGTGGTCCGCTCGATCATCAGCGGGACCGTCGAGGCAAGTGTCACCGGGCCAGCGGAGCCGACCGGGACTTGGGCGATGCCCAGGTTGATGCCGGCGGACTTGAAGCCGGCAGCGGCCCACGGCCCGTTGATCTCCATCGCCGCCTTCTTCGAGGCGAACAGGGTGTCGGCGTCAGCTCCGGCCTGGCCGACCGGGCTGATGTGGTCCTTGGCCACGAGTTGGCTCCAGGTGGTCAGAGCCGAGACGCTGGCGGCGCTGTTGACGGCGGCGCAGTTGTTGCTGTCGAGGATGTCGCCACCGCTCATCCACTGCAGAACTGGCCACATCTGGATGGTGTTGTTGTCCGCCAGCGATATCCCGTACTGCGATGGCTTGCCCGCTGCGCCGATGGTCAGCTTCTTGGCATCGGCGATGAGGTCATCCTCGGTCGTCGGCGGCGTGGAAATGCCGGCGGCGGCGAACATGTCCTTGTTGTAGTAGAGCGCGAGGGTGGCCATGTTCGCCGGGACCGCATAGAGCTTCCCGCCGACGGTGAACGCGGCCTTGACCGACGGCGGGAAGGCCGCCGAGTCGATCTGGTCCGCTCCGGAACCCACCGCGGGGTCCAGGGGCAGCACCGAGTTCGTCTTGATGTAGCTGAAGATCGACCCTGGATCGGAACTCGGCGTGGCCAGGTCGGGGCCTTGGCCGGTGGCCCAGGACGCCGGCAGCTTCTGCCCGACCGTGGCCCACGGCTCGACAGTCATGGTGACCTGGATGTCGGGGTGCGTGTCGTTGAACTCTTTGACCAGCGTCTGGTAAGAGGGCTCGTCGGGTCCGGTGAACCCGGTGAGCATGCTCAGGTGAACGACTCCTCCCGAGGATCCGGAGGACCCATTGCCGCATGCGGTTGTCAGGAGCAGGGCGGCGATGGCAGCGATGGCGGCGGCCACGGGGACCGCTCGGCGATGCGCGAATAACATGCAGATCGCTCCACTTTCGAGGGTGTGTTGGTGTGGCGTCGTGTGGTGGCGGTGTCAAGCAGGATGGGTGCCGCAGGAATCGCGGACGACGATCTCGGCGGGAAGAACCGTGTGTGTCCGTACCGGCGTGGTGCCCTCGACGAGGTCGAACAGCAGCGCGGCGGCCCGCTGGCCCAGGGCCTCGGCGGGGACGTGCACCGTGGTCAGTCCGGGGGTGACGAGCCGGGAGATGCCGAAGTCGTCGTAGCCGGCCAGCGCGATGTCCTCGGGTACCCGCAGCCCCCGCGAGCGGAGCTCCAACAGCGCGCCGTAGGCCATTTCGTCGTTCGCCGCGAAGATCGCCTGTACGTCGGACATGGTGTCCAGCACCTGGCGAGCGGCGGCGCGGCCCGACTCTTCGCTGAAGTCACCGACCGCGAGCGTGTGCGTGCACGGCTGACCCGATTCGGCCAGTGCCCGGGTGAATCCTTCGTAGCGGTCGATCGCTGGCTGATGGTCCAGCGGCCCGCTGATGTGCGCGATGCGGCGCAGGCCGTGCTGCTGCACGAGGTGCAGGGTGATCGCCATGGCGCCGGCCACCTCGTCGACGCCGACGCTCACCGCGTGCGGCAGCTGCGGGTACCGGCCGATGAGCACCACCGGAAGCGCCGCGTCGACCATCCGGTTGACGTTCGTGTCATTGATGGAGGCGGAGGCGACGATCGCGCCGGACGCCGCCCGTGAACGCAGCACCCGTTCGTACGCGGCGACGCCGTGCGTCTCGTCGGGGTTGGTCGATATCATCAGCGCCACGTCGTGCGCGTTCGCGGCGGCGGTGACCCCGACGAGAAGATGCATGAAGTAGGGGTGACCGAACATGTGCTGTCCGGTGTTCGGAACGACCACGGCGATCGAGGCGGCCCGGCCCGCGCGCAGCGCTCGGCCGGCCGAGTTCGGCACGTAGCCCAGGCTCTTGACCGCCGCGCGCACGGCGTCCTTGGTGGCCGGGCTGATGCGTGAGCTGTCGGCGAGCGCCATCGACACGGCGCTCTGCGAGATCCCGACGGCCCTGGCCACGTCCTTCAACGTCACCGTCTGTGGTCGGGCCGGCGCGCCGGGTGCCGTGACCGCAGCGCGGCTGGCTTCGTCGGTCGGTTCCACTGGCGAGCGGGCCGGCGGCACGAGTGCGCCCGTCTCGGGGGACGCTGCGGCGCCGGATGGGTCCGCACGGCGGACGCGCGGCTTCACGGTGCCGTCCGCGGCCTCGCCCTGGCGGTGCACGTCGCTGGACATCGCGTGTCCTTCCTCAGCGGTCGCTTGGTGCTGAAGCGTTAGAGCAGGCGATGTGAGGTGCTGGTCGTCTCCGTCGACTGCTCTAACGTTTGAGCACGAAGGACGCTAAGTGACGTTGACTACGGCGTCAATAGCCTGAGCTGGTCAATCTGGCGAACCGGCCGACGCGGTACGGAGGCTTCGGTGGTTTGACCACGAATGGCCGGACGTCGAGCCCCGGCGATGCTGAATCGTTTGAGCGTCGATCGAGCCGAGACGCGGACCGCAAACTCGTGATCAGAGCAGTTCGCCGGCGCAGCCCTGATGATCGCCGCAGCGGTGGGCCTACCTGGCGAGGTCCGCTGGTGCATCCAGCCGCGTCAGCTTTCGCGGGTTGCGGATCAGGTAGATCTGGGTGACCTGCCCGTCCTCCACCAGGAGGCTCACCGCGGCCGGCTCGCCGGCGACCTCGATCCGACCCGCGAGCGCACCGTTGAGCCAGGTGGTCGTCAGCACGAACTCGGCTCGGCTCGAGCGCGTGAGCACCTTCGCCACCGATTCGGCCCCGTGGACGGGGGCCAGAACCGCGGCCGCGACGCCGCCGCCATCGGCGATCAGAACCACGTCCGGCGCCATGACCTCCATCAACTCCTCTAACCGTCCCGTTCGCAGCGCGGCCAGAAACCGCTCCACCACAGCCTGCTGCTCCGACCGGCTCACTTGCATCCGCGGTCGCCGGGCCGCAACATGTTCGCGGGCCCGCCGCCCGATCTGCCGTACCGTGACCGTGGATTTCCCGACGGCTTCGGCGATCTCGCCGTACGGCATGTCGAAGACTTCGCGGAGCACGAACACCGCCCGTTCCACTGGTGTGAGCGTTTCCAGAACGGTCAGCATCGCGATCGAGACGCTTTCGGCGAGTTCGACATCATCGGCCACATCCGGGCTCGTCAGCAGCGGTTCCGGCAGCCATTGGCCGACGTAGTCCTCTCGGCGGCGGGACAGCGTTCGGATGCGGTTGAGTGCCTGCGTTGTCACGATCCGGACGAGGTACGCCCGGGGGTCGTTCACCTGCGTGTGGTCGACGTCGGCCCACCGCAGCCAGGAGTCCTGCAGGACGTCTTCCGCGTCGGCCGCCGAACCCAGGAGCTGGTAGGCGACCGTGAACAGCAGGCTGCGGTGGGCGACGAACGGGTCGTCGGTCATGAACTCAACAGTGGTTCGGTGTTCTCGGCGCGCTTGGCCAGGGGGATCTCGCAGGCATCGGAGTAGCCCTGGGACGTGATCCCGTGCGCCGTGTTGCACCTGGTCGACAGATTCGCGAAGCCGATGAACACGGTGAGCTCGACCAGCGCCGCCGGGCCTAGCTGCTGCTGCAGGCTCGCCGACAGTTCATCGGTGACGGTCGTCGGCGTGTTGGTCATCGCCTCGGCATACTCCAGGACGTCGCGTTCCAACGGCGTGAACAGGTCCGAGTCCCGCCAACGCGGCACCTGGCTGGCCTTGTTCAGGTCCAGGTTCTGGTTCAGTGCGAAGAAGTAGTTGATGTCGAGGCACCAACTGCAACCGACCTGTACCGCGACGACCATGTGCGTGAGGGTCTTGAGGTTGTCGTCGACTGCGTTCCACGTGGCTACCTTGGCCGAGTACTCCTGGCTGGCGGCGGACACCGCGGGATTGTTGTACATCACCTCGATGGGTTCGGGCACAGAACCGAGTTGCTTGATCAGGGCCTGCCTGAGTTCGGCGGGGAGCTCTGCCTTCGGAACGCGTGGCGCCATGGTGTCCTCCTTGGACGTTAGCCTGTACGGGCATGAAGACACCGCCGGTACCGGAAGCGTGACACCGTTGCGAAGAGCCTGAGCGCCCGGGAGTGGCATCCACGAGGCGCGAGCCTGACGGCGTGCTGGCGAGGAAACCGACCGAACGGGCACGGTAGGTTGTCAGGGTGGCGGAATTGGGCACGGCGCGGGTGCAGATCTGGACCGACGGTGCGTGCAGCGGCAACCCAGGGCCGGGCGGCTGGGGCGCGCTGCTGCGCTACGGCGAGGTCGAGAAGGAGCTGTGCGGCGGTGAGTCCACCCCGACGACGAACAACCGGATGGAGCTCACCGCCCCCATCCGGGCGCTGACCGCACTGACCCGTGCGTCGGTCGTCGACCTGCACACCGACAGCACGTACGTGCGCAACGGCATCACGTCGTGGGTGGCGAACTGGAAGCGCAACGGTTGGCGTACCAGGGAGGGCCAGCCGGTCAAGAACGCGGACCTGTGGCGGGAACTCGACGCCGCGGTTGCCCGCCACGACGAGGTTGTCTGGCACTGGGTGAAGGGCCATGCCGGCCATGTGGAGAACGAACGCGCCGACCGGCTAGCGGCTCGCGGCCAGCGGGAGGCGCTGGAGGCCGCCGGCGTCTCGGTGCCGCCGCTGCCGGAGCCGCGCCGTCAAGCCGCACCGCGGGTGTCGGTGACCAACGATGGGCCTCGGTGTCGGGCCAAGACGAAGGTCGGCAAGCCCTGCCCGATCACTGCCCGACCGTCCGGCTTCTGCCACGTCCATGACCCCGCCGTGCTCTGCGGCGCTCCGACGAAACGCGGGACATCGTGCGGCGTCGCCACCGGCGGCGGCCGTTGCCGGGCCCACGAACACGTGACGACTGTCGAGGTTTCCGACCGCTGAGCGCGCGCACCGCCGCGCGCCCGGGCTGCGGCAGATCCGGATGCTTCACGGTCTGGTGATGACGCTGCCCGCGAGGTCACAATGGCACGGTCGGTCAGGCGCAACCAGCGAAGGGGTCGGCGAGTGGAGCAGTTCACGGTCGTGGTCGGTGCCGGGACCTTGAGGTCCGGCGATGACGGAGCGATTCGTTTTCCTCACCGGTGGACGGCCGAAGGCGTCACGGTGGAGGCGGCCTTTACCGGCGCTCATCTGTTGCACCTGTCCGCGGCGGGCTGTGTCCTCAACGACCTGTACAGGGAAGCCAGCGATGACGACATCCAGTTGGATGGAGTACGAGTAACGGCCTCCGGAGGGTTCGACGAGCAGACCTGGGCTTCGACCGGCATCACGTACCACGTCGAACTGGACTCGGCGGCGTCTGCCGATGAACTCACGCGTCTTTTGCAGCACGTGGATCAGGTGGCAGAGATCCCGCGCGCGATTCGCGCTGGAACCACTGTCGACA
This sequence comes from Rugosimonospora africana, assembly GCF_016862975.1. GTDB lineage: Bacteria > Actinomycetota > Actinomycetes > Mycobacteriales > Micromonosporaceae > Rugosimonospora > Rugosimonospora africana. The sequence continues at coordinate 138,118 of NZ_BONZ01000045.1, read as the reverse complement.
GGACCTAGACCATCGCCACGCGCCCAGGTCGGTTGACGGACTGACGCGCAACGACACTGCGGGGCGGTGTCCGAGCGGTGCAGGCTCGGCTCAGATGTGCCAGGTGTTTGACACAAGTGCCTGCCGTGGTCCATCCTCCTTGTGCCGAACGCTTGATACAACGGGGGGGCATTCATGGCCGTACTGACGATCCCGGCGCTGTTGTTCGGCCTGATGGCGTGCGGTGTAGTGGTGGCACTCGTGATGCGGCGGGTCCCTCGTCAGCCGGCTGCTGCGACGGGCGACATCCCGAGGGGGGTCGCCCGTCGGACAGCCGTACTGCGGTGGGCGGGCGTGACGATCGGCGTGATCGTCGGCATCATCGCCGCGCGATCGGGCGACCTCGGCATGGGGCTGTTGATGGCAGCACCGCTGTTCGGGCTGTGCGCACTCATCGGCGTACTCACCGGGGAGCTGACGGTTCGGCCCCCGCGGGGGCCGACGCGGACCGCCGCGGTCGAAGTCCGCCGCATCCGCGACTACCTGCCACGCCACCTCAGCCGGGTGGTCGCCGCGGGCGGCGGAGTGCTCTTGGTTCTGGTCATTGCCACGACGTCGGCCGGTGCCCCCGACGACATGGGGCACCCCGGGCGCTCGCTCGCCCGGCAGTGCACGTTCGACACGTTCGAGAGCGACGGACCGTGGCCAGGCCTGTTCTATACCGGTCGACTGGTGGCTGTCGTGTTGGTCGGCCTGCTGATGGCGTACGTCGCCGTGCGCACCATCGTCCGGCGACCGCGACCCGACGGTACCAGCGATTTGGCGGTCGATGACGCGCTGCGCGAGCGCGCGGCCCGCGTCGTCACCGGCGCGGTCGGCGTCCTCATCGCCATTCCGCTCGCCGGAGTCAGCCTGACGGCGGCCGGTGGCCTGCTCGGCATCTCCTGCGCACCGATGTGGTGGACGGTCATGGGCTGGGGCCTGCTCGCACTGGCTCCCGCATCGCTTGCCATGGTGGGCTGGTGCGTGGCCGCGGTACTTGCCCCGACGGACCGAACCGATCTGCTGGCACGGACGCGGTGACCGATCGTCCGGCGTTGACGGTGGTCACCGACGACCCCACGCCACCGTACGAGCAACTGCGCCGCCAACTGGTCGACCTGATCCGGTACGGCGTGCTAACCCCCGGCGATCGCCTTCCGCCTCTGCGCCAGCTCGCCGCCGACCTGGGGCTGGCCGTCGGCACGGTCGCCCGGACCTACCGCGAACTCGAGGCGGCCGGGATGGTGGTCTCCCGGCGGGGCGGCGGGACTCGTGTCGCGGCGGGACCGCCGCCAGGGTCGGATCCGGCCAAGGCGTTGCGCGAGCGCGCCGCCGCGTTCGTGCGTGAGGCGCGTCTGCTCGGTGCGGACGATGATCAGATCGTGTCGGCGGTCGCTCGGGAGCTGGGCCGCTAGGCTCACGTACGTCGGCGCTGCACCCGCCGCACGCCAGCCATCCGCGCTCGTCCGCTCACAGCCCGGCGCCGTACCCCGGCGTTGACGCAGGCGGGACGGATTCGGGAAGCTGTCCCGATGCCTGCTGCGTACGCCCAGAGTGACCAGTTCCGTGGTGCCCGCATCCACCTATGCGATCTTGCCGGCCTTGAGATTCGCGATTGCGAGGTCAGCGGCCTGAAGATCGTGGACTGCTATGGGGGCGACGTCTACCTCGGTGGCGCCTTCGAGCGTCTCGTTGTCAACGACGTCGACGTGACTGCCTACGTCGAGGCCGAGCTCGACCGGCAGCATCCCACGCGGGTGCTGGCGCGTGACGCCGAGTCCTCCGTCGACTACCGGGCTGCCTGGGATGCCATCGAGACGCAATGGGAGGCGACGCTTCACCGCGCCAGGCTCCTGCCCGAGGCCAAACTGCACGAGCAGGTCAACGGCGAGTGGTCGTTCGTCGAGACCCAACGGCACCTGCTGATGGCCGCCGATGCCTGGCTGGGTAATGCCGTGCTCGAGGAGGATGCGCCGTATCACCCGTTGGGCCTTCCTCACGGCGGGATGCCGTCCGACGCAGCGGCGAAGCTCGGGCTCACTCTCGAAGCCACCCCGACGCTCGACGAGGTACTCGCGCCGCGGCTGGCTCGCATGGCCACGATGCGGCGTGTCGTCGACGGGCTCACCGAGGCCGAGCTCGATCGGGTGTGTGGTCGCAAGCCGGCGGACCCATATCCAGACCAGGAGTACGTCGTGCGCCGCTGCCTCAAGGTGGTGCTCAAGGAAGAGGCCGAGCATCACCGTTACGCAGTACGCGACCTCGCCGTGCTCGAGGCCGGCGCCTGAACCGGGTGCGCGGGATCGCCGCCGTGCGGTCAGCCGCGCGGCGGGTCGGCAACTTCGCCCGGGACACGTTCCCGGTCGACGGTGCGGGACCACGCCTGTCGCACTGGCCAGTCACCTCACTGGCCCAGAACGCGGTCGAGTCCGCCGTCGTGTCGGATCTGCGCCGCGCCACCGGACGCTTCCGGCAGAGCAAGCGCCTGACCGGACTGATCCGAGCGCTCGGCAAGGGCAACACTCGCTTCGCCGAGCTGTGGTCCTCGGGCGCGGTCGGCGCGCACCGCGAGGACCACAAGATCGTCGATCATCCGGTGGTGGGACCGATCGCGGTGGACTGCGACGTCATGACCGAAGGCGACGCTGAACGCAAGATCGTCATACTGTCGACGGCTCCGGACACCGAGGACGAGACCCGGTTCAGGCTGGCGCTGCTGTCCGGAGCTTCGGGCTGATCGCGCCAACCTGCTGACGCACTCTTCTCGGCATGACCTCGCGACTCGGGACAGAAGCGGACACCGTCTTTCCGCAGGTTGTTCGGCAGGCGTCAGCGCTGGTGGCAGGACCGTGCCGGCCCGGCGACTCATCCGTTGACAACATCACTCGCTTCTCCATACGCTTAACATGGTGGTTAAGTGAAGGGAGCTTCCGATGGCTGGCACCGATCAGCTCAGCGCGGTGTTCTCGGCGCTCGCCGACCCGACTCGACGGGCGATCATCGCCGAGCTGGCCGCACGCGACGCCACGGTCACCGAGCTCACCGCGCCTCTCTCCATCTCGATGCCGGCGGTGTCACGGCACCTGAAAGTGCTCGAACGCGCCGCGCTCATCTCGCGGTCGCGGTCGGGCAAGTGGCGCGCGAGCCACCTCGAGGCTGCGCCGCTGCGTGAGGCGTCCGACTGGATCGAGCGCTACCGGCGGTTCTGGGACTCGTCCCTCGACCGCCTCGATGCCCACCTCGCCGCGGTGCAGGCCGCCGGACGTGCAACGGACCGGATGGCCGACGACCCCAGGGAGTCCGATTGAACAGCGAAATTCCGCAGCTCGTCATTTCCCGCGTGTTCAATGCGCCGCGGGAGCTCGTCTACCGAGCCTTCACCGATCCCGACCACCTGGCGGCGTGGTGGGGCCCGATCGGCAACTCACTGCCGCGCGACGAGATCGAGTTCGACGTGCGCCCCGGCGGCTATCAACGGTGGACGGAGGTCAATGCATCCGACCCCCGCCTTCGCGTGCACATCCACGTCGACCTCACAGACGTCGCCGACGGTGAACTGCTCGAAGGCGTCATGCACGTCAGTGGCCGGCTGCCGGAGGGCATCGAGCCGTTCGAGACGAGACTCCGGGTCGAGTTCCACGACGAGGCTGACGGACGCACGCGACTGGAGATCCGCCAGTGGCTCCCCGAACGCCTGGCACACCCCAGCGAGGAGGGTTGGCGTCAAGCGTTCACCAAGCTGGACGCCGCGCTGATGAATGTCCAGGCTGTTGCAGCTGATCATCGAGAGGTAGAGGCATGGCAAAGCTGATCTACGTGACGAACGTGTCGCTTGACGGCTACATCGAGGACGAACGCGGCGCTTTCAACTGGTTCCCACCCGACGACGAGGTGTTCGCGTTCACCACCGACCTCGTGCGGTCTGTGGGCACGTTCCTCTACGGGCGGCGCCTGTACGAGGCGATGGCCGTCTGGGAGACCGACACATCTCTGGCCGCGCAGTCCGGCCTCATGGCCGACTTCGCGAGCGCCTGGCAGGCGGCGAGCAAAGTCGTCTACTCCGCGACCCTTCCCGCGGTCTCAACTGCCGACACCCGACTCGAACGCCGTTTCGACCCCGCCGCGGTACACGAACTGAAGGCCACGGCCAGCAGCGATCTCACCGTAGGAGGTGCCAACCTCGCGGCGCAGGCTTTCAAGGCCGGGCTGGTCGACGAGTGCCAGCTGCTCGTCTGGCCCGTCGTCGTCGGCGGGGGCAAGCCGGGGCTGCCGACCGGCGTGCGTGCCGACCTTGAGCTCCTCGATGAGCGCCGATTCGGAAACGGCGTCGTACATCTCCGCTACCGCGTTCTCGGGCAGTGAACGACAGCCGTGTCCGATCGCCGGCGGCGCTTGCACGACAGGCGGGGCGCTGACGACTGATTCGGCCCGATGAGGTCGCCCATCACGTACTCGGGTTGCGTCAAGTCGCAGTGTCGTGGCGATCAGCCTGACGGCTTCGTCGACAAGGTGCCGGCTGGATCGAGTCCGGTCGACGGCGATGACGCGTCCGAGGTGTACATCGCGTCGGTGAGCTTCGGACCGATGGCATGGTGGAGATCGGCAGGCTGCTTGGGCACTCGCCGTCGACGGCGGGGGACCGGGCCGGCGCTGGCTCGGATCGCCAGTTCGGTGGGCATCCGCACGTGCCTGGGTGGTCCCGACTCGTAGGAAAGAGCGCTCAACAGCATCTCGGCGGCCTGTGCGCCCATCTCCTCGAACGGCTGGCGGACCGTGGTCAGCGGAGGCCGCACGTGCGCCGAGGACACGATGTCGTCGAACCCGACGACCGAGATGTCGTCCGGCACCCGAAGCCCGCACTCGTCGACGGCGTCGAGAACCGCGTAGGCCATCGGATCGTTGTGCGCGAAGATGGCTGTCGGCCGGTCCGGTCCGCACAACAGGTCAACCGTGTGCCGGTAGGCGTCCTGGGGCCGGAAACCGCCCGGCCTGATCAGGTCGGCGTCGATCGCGATCCCGGCATGTGTCAGCGCGTCCGTGTAGCCCTTGTTGCGGTTGACGCAGCACGGAAATTGCGGGGGCCCCTGGACGCACGCGATCCGCCGATGACCGAGTTCCAACAGGTGCGCGACGGCGCTGCGCGCGCCCGCGTAACTGTCCGACTCGACGGACGGCAGGTCGGAATGCACGCCCAGCGTGTTGATGAGAACGACGGGCAGTCCGGCGCCGTACAGCTCGACCAGCGGTTCCATCGGCTGGTTGTGGTTGACCACGAGCAGGCCGGACACCAGGTTGGCGCCGAGAACGCGGTCCACGACTCCGCTGTAGTCGCGGTCGTTGGTGCTGGTGTAGAGGATGATTTCGTACTTGCTGCGTTCCACCACGGAAGCGATGCCGTAGTTGATGGACGCGACGATGCGCCAGGTCAGACCGGGCACGATCAGGCCGATGAACGGGCTGCCCCCGCGCTTGCCCAGAGCAGTGGCCGCGACGCTCGGGACGTAGTTGTGCTCGGCCATCACCTGCAACACTTTGGCGCGGGTCTCGGGGTCGACGCGGGGCCGACCGTTGAGGACGAGCGACACCGTCGACTTTGACACGCCTGCCAGACGGGCGATGTCACGGATCGTCACCTTGGCCATGGTCAGTGGACCTCGCTGTGGTCTACCTGGTTCCCGGTTCAGCATTGAACCATAGGGCAATGCTGGACCGGTTCGACGTTGATCATGAGTTATTCATGGGACCTCTCGGGCATAGTCGGCGGTTCGGGCCGTACGGCAGACGGCACGACTGCCTGGCTGTCGCGAACAGTCGGGGGCCGGCCTCCACCGCCGGCTCGCGTCCGAGAATCCTTCCCGCCGCTATTATGCGAGGTCCAGGCGTACTCACAGGGGTCCACGCCGGGCGTCTCCCAGGGGCATCGCACGCCGCCCACCGAGCGCATGACGCGGCCATCGATTGACATCGAACCGGTCCAGCGTTACGGTGCCGAAACACGCCGGCGCGTTCACAATCAACTCCCGTTCCTGATCCCACGCCCGCCGGCTTGGCGGCTCCCCGTCAGGCCCGCGAGGCCCGTTCGTTCTGCTCTGCGGCGAACCCTGCGTCAGAAGGGACAAGCACAGATGGGTATGAAGAAGATCATCGGCGGATCATGCGCGATGGGACTGGCACTGCTGCTGCCGCTGACCGGCGAGGCCACGGCAGCCGCGCAGCCTGACCGTTCAGCGGCGACCCCCGCGACCGCCAGCGCTCTCTTGCCGTCCGGCTACCTGAGCACGAGAGGTAGCCAGATCGTCGACAGCACGGGCAAGCCCGTGCGCATCTCGCCCGTGGGCCTGCACGGCCTGCTCCGCCGCGACCAGTTCACGCTCGACGCGACCGGGCCCTACACAACGCCGGCCGCGAACATGCAGGCGATCCGCAACGCCGGGTTCAACACCGTGACCCTCGGCTGGAACAACGCCAGCCTGCACGGCAGCAATGCGTCCCAGTATCTGGCCGCCATGGACGGGATCGTCGCCGCCGCCAAGGCGCAACTGCTCAAGGTCATCCTCGTGCACCACAGCGACGAGGGCGTGCCCGGCAGCGACTGCACGACTCAGCAGGGCAACGGGCTGTGGTACGACGTCGGCCCGGGCAACCCGTTCGGCGACGAGGACGGCTGCGGAAACCCGGGCACCGTCACCCAGTCATCCTTCCTGGCGGACTGGGCAACGCTGGCCAGCCGGTACTCCGGTAACTCCACCGTGGTCGGCATGGACATCGACAACGAGCCGCTGGCGTACTCGGGCGAGAGCACCTGGGGCGATGGCGGCATCAACGACATCAAGAAGATGTACACCGATGTCGGCAACGCCATCGAATCGCGTGACCCGGGAGTGCTGATCATCTGCGAGGGGCCGCAGAACTACGGTGGCTCGTTCGCTGGAGGCACCGGTGTGAAGGCATTCGAGGGTGACCTCACCCTGGTCAGGACCGAGCCCGTGGTGCTGTCCGACGCCAATGCCGGGAGGGCCCGCGTCATCTACTCCGTACACGAATACCCGTACGAGGTCGCCCACATAGACCCGGACGCCGGCTCCGCCGCCGTCGCGCGGTTCAACGTGGTCTGGGGCTACCTGGTCACGGAGCACATCGCCCCGGTCTACATCGGTGAGGCCGGCGCGGGAATGGTCACCGACGACGCCAAGAACTGGGCCACCTGGCTCATCTCGTACGTCAACGGGGGCCGGGGTGACCTGGGCGGACCCACCTTCAGCGGGACAGATCAGGGGATCAGCATCACCTGGTGGGTCTGGGACACCCAGGGACTCGGCTGTCTCAACCTTGACGGCACGCTCAACCAGGCCAGGTACGGGGTCTACTCGAAATGGCACATCGACGTCACCCCCTGACCCAGGCCACAGCTCCCGGTCGGGTGCATTCGGGCGGCGGGCAAACGCTTTGCTCATCGTTGGTCGTACAGGCGACGAACCTTTGGCAGGACGGCGCGCCAGATCAGGCGCCAGAGCGGGCCAGGCAGATATCTGCTGCGTTCCTCGCGCGCGACCCTGCCTCGGGGGTGAGCCGCCCAGTGTGCGGAGCCTGGGTCGTAGTCGCGGCGGTATTCGATCGCGCACACGTGCTTGACGCTCTTGTAGCCATAGTGTGCCGGGGCGACCAGGCGTAGGGGAGCTCCGTGCTCGGCACCGAGAGGGGCACCGGCGAGGTGGTCGGCGAGCAGCACGTCGTCGGCGAGCGCGTCATCGAGGCGAATGCAGGCGCGGTAGCCATCCAAGCCGATGACGGTGACCCAACGGGCCGCCCGGGCGATGCCAACCCGGGCGGCCAGCACCTCATGAACGGTCCGGAACGGCACACCGTCCCAGTACAGGTCCCGCACACTCCAGGTGGTCACGCAGTGCAGGTCGCTGCGTTGTCCGCGCCGCTGGTCCGGGTCGATCAGACTGTCGAGTGGGATCTGCGTGGGACGGGTCACTGCGCCGGTAACCGTGATGACCGGGTACGTGGGCGACTGCGGGAGGACGGGCGCGAACTGAGGCAGCCCGAACCGGCGCAGTGTGGCGCCGGCGATCTGTCCGGGCGGTAGCCGCGGCGGGTTCGGATCGCCGGCCTGGTGTGCCGCCACCGTGACCACCCCCTCCGGTCATCGCCGACTCTATGCGATCGGCATGCCGTACCCGATGATCGACGGGCGCGAGGGCGCAGGAACCGGCCATCCCGCTGTGAACGCGGACGCGTCGGGGCGGTCACCTCGTCCAGTTGAACGTGGTCCGCGCCGCCCGGCTAGTGACGCCGAGAGGTGAGACGGCGACCAGCTCGATGCAGGTACTGGTCTCGGTACCCTGGCGTTTCAGGTCGGGCACGACGAAGGCGTCGCCGAAGATCCGCCCGATCCACTCCCTCTTCGGCCTCGTCTGACGGCCGTCGGGGGCGGCGGGTGCACCGGCGGTGGGTGTACCGGCGGCGGCCGCACCGTCCGTGCCGTTCGCGCCCGTCGCCACCCGGAAGAGGTCGTAGTGCGCCACGCCGTTTCGGGAGAGAACCCACGACAGGTACACGGTCGCGGTGTCCCCGTCGACATGGGTGCCGTCGACGGTAAGACCGCGCGGCTGGCGTGGCGCATCCCTACGGTCGGCGGTCTGCACGCTGAGCGCTCCGATGTGTACTCCGTAGTCGTTGAGGGCTGTCGTCGACCTGAACCCGAGACTCAGCGCCGCGATCGTCCGACCGGCGTAGCACCCGAGCGACAGGCAGCGGTGATTCCAGCCGCGCGAGTTCGACTTCCCGACTTCGAGCCACGTCACCTTGGTGGGGCTGTCGGCAAAGGTGAGGCCGACGCGCAGGTGGCTCTCGGCGTCGGCCCTTCCCGTCGCATAGGTCAGGTTGAGCTCTACGTCCTTTCGGACCGGAAGCCAGGTCTTGAACAGTCGCAACTCGACGGCCGCGTCGGCAGCCAACGCGCCGGAGACAACGAGGGACGTGCCGCCGTCGTAGGCGAGGTCGTAGTCGTAGTCGACGTTCAGTCCTTCGTACGCCGAGCCGTCCGCCTTCCGTACCCACCACTGCCACGTGGGCAACAGGTCCTGGATCGCGATGTTGAACCATGGCTGCTCGCTGGCGAGCCGTCCGCGCAGGAAGAACTTCTGGCCTGTGCCGGTGTTGAACCGGGTGACGAACGGATAACACCCGACGGTCGACTTCTCGACGTTGGTGTAGGCCACACCGTCCCAGCGCTCCGGATTGGCGTTGTCGGTGCCGGTCGGTGGCAGCAGGCGGCCCGCGTGTGCGGGGTCTTGGCGGGGTCCCGACCACAGCTGCCGCTCGTAGACGTACGCCTGTCGCTGTCCCTCGACGGTGTTCTTGTCGCCCGTCGCCAGGGTGAAGGGAAAGTCCGTACCAAACAGTGCCCAGCTCGTCCGGACAGGCATGCCCTCGGGGAAGATCCAACGCGGATCCTCCGGCTGGGAGAACATGTTCATCGCCAGCTCGGTGCCGGCGAAGACTGTCTGCAACGGATCGAGCCCGAGTGAGATGGCGTAGTCGTGTGAGCGTTGCAGGCGCTCCTGCGACCAGTCGTAGTTGAGGAAGATGCTGTCGCAGATGCGCGTTCCGTCGGAGATGATCCACGGCGAGTTCTTCGTGTTGAACTCGTTCTGGTACTCCACCACACCGGTGAGAAGCATGGCGTCGTACCACTGGACGTAGAAGCCCTTGGGCGCGGTACGGGTGAGATAGCCGAGCATCTCCTGCAGCAGCAGAGCCTCCGCGGGATCGATCGGGTCGAACTGGTTTTCTTGGTTGATGAAGTAGCCGTCGTACCCGAAGTAGGTCGCCATCTCGATGAGTTTGTCCGCCACCGGGAACGAGCCGTCCGGTCGTCGTTCGACCAGCGGAGCGAACTCGTCCGGATCGCGCGGCCAGAACCACGCGCCGAGGCTCAGGACGCCGTTGCGGTGAGCCGCGTCCGTCCAGGTCGGGTTGGGCGGGTTGACGACCCCGAAATGCGGGTCCGGGGCGTCGATCTGGCCGAATGTGGGCAGCCCATGCCAGGAACCGAAGGTGTCGAGGTACTGCCAGAATCGTAGGGCGTACGCATTGAAGCTGTCGCCGTACGGATGCATGACCACCTTGTTGTTGGGCTCCACATAGTCGTTGGACAGTGACAGCAGCTGCGGGTTGGGCGTGAGGCTGGGATTTGCCTGGGTGGGTGCGAACGTGCGGATCCGCTTCGCCAGCGGCACGCGGGAACGGAAGTACTTCGCGAACGGATCGGTCTCCGGAGTCCACGCCTTGATCGCTGGCGCGTCGTAGCCGTGCAGGGACGGTACGCCAGCAGGCAGTTCCGGTACGACCGACATTGTGTCGGCCGAAGCCACCGCCTCGCCAAAGACCGCGGCGGCACCGACTGCGACACTGGCCGCCCCTGCCATCGTGAGAAATCGTCGTCTGTCGATGGCAGGAAACTCGGACATGCTCGTGCCTTCCCCCGTTGGCAGCTGGCGCTCACGAGGCCGGCGCTGTCGTCGGAGATGAGCCGCCCTCGCACTCCAGACACTAGTTTGACGGCTAGGGGGTATCAGGAGATTTGTAGAAGTGAGCGCGAGAAGTCCAGTTCCCACCGGTGCGGCCTGGTTCTCGCCAAGGCTTGCCCGTTGATGACAACAGCATTCGCGCCAGTGACGACCTCCCTACGGTTGTGGCGGACGCGCGCCGAGACCGTTCCCGCTCACAGCCGGTGGTGCACCCATACGCCCGGCTCGACGTAGACCGCGTAGTCGTGCTCGACGCTGCACTGGACCGGCACGAGTGCGCCGGGCACGACGACCGGCCCCGACTTGTCGAACGGCAGGCCGGTCCAGGAACGCCACTCGTCCAGCGTGCCGGGGATGACCATCGCGCGCTTGCAGGTGCCGACGATCCGGCCGCCGGCCCGGACATGAACGCGCAGCCACGGATCCTGGGGCAGGCCGTCCTCGCGAACCAGCGCCGCGTACTCCTCGATCGGGACGTCGGGAGCCAGGTGCTTGTGGTTGGGTCGCACCGGGGCGACCAGGTGCTCGAAGCCGAGGCGTGCCACGTTGTCCCGCATCGCCGCCAGCATCTTCCCCGACAGGCCGGTGCCCTGTAGGTCTGTGGGGACGGTGATCTCCAACGCCGAGACCAGGTTCGGTTTCCGCCCGACCTGCCGGTCGCGCGCCGAGCGCCAGATCACACCGTCGAACCCGTCTTCCGGCAACTCGCCCAGAGCAGGGTCGCCATCCCAGGCGAAAGGTACGCAGAAGGCGCGGGCGATCGCCTGGTCCGGCGCGTCGGCGTCGTAGGCGATCAGTCCGTACTCGGGGTGTGCGGTCCGGTTGTCGCTGTAGTAGAGCAGGGCGATGGGGTCTTCGTTCATGAACGCGGGCCACGGATCGGTCTTCTCCGCGTTCGCGAACGAGGACTTCATGGTGGGCCGCTCGGCGACGGTCACGATGCGCAGATCCATGCTCGGATCGTAGGGAGGCCAGCGTGCCGGGGCGTTTGATTTTCTCGCGTCTACGACCCGAGGCGCTGACGATTGACACGCGCGTTACGAGACCGGACAGAGCTACCTGTGAGCTGCCGGACTTCAGTCGATGAGACACGGATCAATGTCGGTTGATTCGTGAGAGCTCCGGCTGGATGATCGTTCGGCGAGGTTGGGCTGGGTTGTTCGGGGAGCAGGAGGACGGTTCTTGAGTAAGACAGTGGCGGTGGTCCTGGACGACGATCACTGGTTCTGGGCGTACGACGTCAGTCTCGCGATCCTTGCGGTCGAGGTGATCCAGCTTGTCGAGGCCGCCGGGCTGAACGAGTCCTGGGTAGATGACCTTCTGGATGGGCTGCGAAGGGCTGTCATTGTGCAGGGGACGTACGGTCTGCATGTGCCGGCCGACATGACCGAAGCGCAGCGTGAACGGCTTCAGGCTCTCTTCATTGAGGCGGCGCAGCGCCTACGTGCTCGTGGGAGCATGACGCCTGAGCAGGTCGCACGGGGTTACGAGGTCGATGGTCATCGCGTGTTCCTTCGCGGCGCATCAACGATTGACACAAGCCAGGTTGCCGAAGTTGCCGATGCCATTGTCGATCTCGTCCGAGGGCAACTGCCGCCATCGCCGCCCGGTACCCATGCCTGGTTCTACGGGACTGACGGCACTCCGTGCGGCCTGTGAGGCGATCGGCCGAGTGTCACGCACGGAGTGGAATCAACCCCATTACTCCTTGGATTGCTAACCCCGGGCCACCGGAAGCCAGCCTCTACTGACCGAACGTAAACCTGAGGTTCGCGTTGATCAGCTGGTTAAGCCGCTTGCGCATGTGCCCGATCAGGGACGGTTCGGGCATCGGATCCTCCAGGAGAAGGATCCAGCGCAGATTGGTTCCAGCCCCGCCGTCGGAAGGCAGTTCGAAGCGCACGATCGCGTCTGGTCGCTTACGCCAGATGGAGGACCACACGACGAGATCAGGCTTGTCGGCCTGGAGTGTGCGCGGGGGTTGTTCGTCATCCAGGAGCAGTAGCCACGGACGCGCCGGATCTCGATCCGGCTCAGTCAACGCTTCGAATATGACGCGAGGCGGCGCTGGTTGGCTACGCCGCCGATTCCCGGCCTCGAGCATGACTAAGGCTAATGTGTTGACGCTCGAACCCCGCGTGCGGCTTCCGTAGAAGGCAAGGCGACATGAACAGCGACGGCAGACAGACGCAGTGGCCCACCGACAAGCTGACCGCGCTGCGTATCGGTCGTCGCTTGGTGACCGAGGTATCAGCGTCAGGGCCGAGCAGACGAGCGTTCGTCGAGATCCGGCCCGTCGCGACCGTCGCCGACGCCCGCGCACGACGGCAAGGCTGGACCCGATCCGAGCGAGATCGCAGCTTCAAGCTGGCGCACTGGGACTACGACGCCGAGCAGATCACCGGCTTCGACTACGACATCGGCGCGACCCTCGTCCAAGCCACCACCGTCACCGGAGAGGCCCAGTTCACCGCTGCCCTTGAAGCATGGGGCCTCCGGCCCGAACAGTTCCTCCACCCCTGGCAGACCGACGACCCGAGGTAGCGACCGATCATCACCGGACGAAGGAGCCTTGACCCGATAGGCGAACTGCAGTGGACGACATCGTCACCAATTCCGGCCGGGCAGGAATGAACAGCGTCGTTACGCCGAGCGCTTTGTTCATTGCGGCGAGTTCGTACTCACGTGAGTAATCGGTCGAGTTCCTGACCCCACGGATGATCAGCCCGCACCCGGTGTGCCGGCAGTAGTCGGCAGTCAACCCATGCCACGCGGCCACCGTGACGTTCTCCCAGCCCGCCGGAAGCAAGTCCCGGATCTGCCTCGCCCGCGCAACAGTCGTCCCGGACGGCCGCTTGCCGTCGTTGACGGCGACGAGAACCGTGACCTGATCAAACATGCGGCGCGCCCGTTCAACGATATCCAGATGACCCGGTGTGAACGGGTCGAACGTCCCCGGATAGACCACTCGGGACGACCCGAGACTGCGCTCAGCCGCGTGCGTCACCAAGCCAGACTACGAGCCCACGCTGGTCCGCGGTACTGCTCAGCCGTCGATGTCGGACAGCAGGAGCATGCTGTCCGCGGCCACCGAGACCGTGACGTCCCCGTTGCTCGCGGCAGTGACGGTGTCGGTGCTTGCCGGGAACCCATCCGAGTTCGTGGCTCGTGTCCCGTCGACGTAGCGGTAGGCGTGGAGAGTACGGCCGGCGGAGTTCGGCAGGGTGAAGGTCTGTGTGCTGGTGTTCGAGGTCAGGTTCGCGACGGCGATGGACCAGTGCCGTGAGCTTCCGGAGCCGATCGATCCGAGCATGGTGAAGACGGATGTCGGCTGTGTGGGCTTGTAGAGGGTCGCGTCCTTGGGGAACGCCTGAGTGAGCATGGTCCAGGAGTAGCTCCATGGCCGTAGCGAGGTGTCCCCGCCGGCGCCGTCGTACATGCCCCACACCTTGGGGCTGCCGAGGTCGGCGAGGCGCGATGCCATCGGCGCTGAGGCGCCGTCGCATGCCAACTGGATGCCCATGGCCGCCATGTTCAGCCCGTACGTGTAGTCACTGACGTGGGGTTGAGCGTCGTTCGTGGAGTCCCATCCGTACTTCCACCCGACCTCTTCGACGTACATCGGCTTGTTGCCGGGATCGTTGCCGTTGATGGTGTTCTCCAGGGACAGCATCCACGGCGCGACCGCGCCGGAGGAGATGTCCGTGGCGCCGGTCGGGTAGTAGTGGATGTCGTAACCGGACAGGTCGCTCGTCATCTGCTGGGATGCCGAACCCCGGCAGCGGTGCGCGGCGACGCCGAGCACCTGGCCGACTATCAGCGGCTGCTCACCGACAGCCTCGGGATCAGCCTCACCTGGGACCGGGCGCTCGCATCGCCGCTGCGGTTGCCAAGCCTCGCCGGCGCCGCAGCTTGAGCATGAGGCCGGTGCGATTACCCGGTCGCCCGATTCTCGCGGGTTGACGCCCGTACCCGACGCCGAGCGCGTCTATCCCTGTGACCGCCCACCGGGCGTGCCGGCCTGCTCCGGTACGCCCGGTGCCAGCGCGGGAGTACAGCGCCGCTCAGCGCGCCGGTGCGGAAACCGCCGAGGGTGTGATCGTCCAGGCGCGGCCCGAGCGGTGTTCGCGCGGTACCCGATCGTTATCTCTTCGTCATTGACCGAGTTCACATCGACGCGGTTCACTTCACGGTACCGGTTCCGCAACCGGTACCGGAACCGGTACCGGTTTGACGAAGGCGCCCTGGATCCGGCTGCGTTTGCGACCCCAACACGAGAGGTGGCTGGTCATGTCGATCACGATGGCCGACGTCGCCGCCCGCGCCGGGGTCAGCAAGACAACTGTCTCCCGGGTGCTCAACGGCAAGGACGATCTCGATCCCGAGACGGCCGCGCGGGTTCGGCAGGTGATCGAGGAACTCGGTTACGTGCCCAGTGCCCGGGCGGTGAGTCTCGCGCGCGGGCGGACCCGGGTGGTGGGCATGCTCGTACCGTCGCTGACCTGGGCCTGGGTCGGCGAGGTGCTCCAGGGCGTCGTCGATGTCGTGGAGGCAGAGGGGTACGGCCTGCTGCTGTTCAGCTGCACCCAGGGCGAGAACTCGATCCGCCGGTTCGCCTCCCAGGTATCGGCGAAGGCATTCGACGGCCTGGTGGCGATCGAGCCGGCGGGAACTCTGGAATACCTGACCGAACTGCACGCGGGCGGACTGCCTGTGGTCCTGGTCGATGACCGCGAGAATCGCCCGCAGTTCCCGTCGGTGGCCCCGGCCAATCGCAGCGGGGGCGCGCAAGCCGCCCGACACCTGCTCGACCTGGGCCGGCGTCGACCGCTGGTCGTGATGGGGCCCAGGGAGCTGGGCTGCAGCCAGGAACGTCTGATCGGCTTCGCGGACACCTACCGGGATGCCGGTATCACCATCGACGAGTCACGCGTCGTGGACGGTGACTTCACCTTCGAGGGCGGTCGTGACTCGGTCGCGCGGGTGCTCGCGGCCGGCCTTGGATTCGACTGTGTATTCGCGCACAACGACCTCTCCGCGGCCGGCACACTCCGCGCGATCCACGACGCGGGACTTCGGATCCCCGACGACGTCGCCGTCGTCGGGTTCGACGATGTCCCGCTGGCCACTTATACCGAGCCGACGTTGACCACCGTGCACCAGCCGCTACGGGAGATGGGCGAACGGGCTGCCCGCCTGCTCATGGCGCACTTCGACGGGACATCGCTGTCCGGCGCTCCCGAGGTGCTGCCCACCGCCTTGGTCGTCCGGGGCTCGACCCGAATCTGATCGGCGCATCAGGCCGGACGTACTCCGTCCCGTCCGGCGTTCCACACCCCGCGGGTGGGTCACCCGCGGCGGACCGCGGTGAACCACTCGACAAGAAGTGAGGACTCATGCGCGTTAACCGTACGTTGACCGCGTTGCTCGCGGGCAGCCTGGCGATGACCGGGTTGGCCGCGTGCGGCGGCAAGAGCGCTGCCACCACCAAGTCTTCCGGCGTGCTGAACATCGGTATGCCCGACGGCGCGACGCTGCCGGCCAACAACAACCCGTACCTGGACGCCTCGTTCGCCAAGCACCTGGGATACACCTGGCTGATCTGGGAGCCGCTGGCCCTGCAGAACGAGGCCAAGCCGACCGCCGACCCGAAGCCGTGGCTTGCCACCAAGTGGGACTGGTCCAACGGGTACAGCACCCTGACGCTGACTATCCGGGACAACGTCAAGTGGTCCGATGGATCCGCGATGACCGCCGACGACGTGGCCTACTCCTTCCAGATCATGAAGGACAACAAGGGAGTCAACTACTACGCGCTGCCCATCAAGGATGTGTCCAGCAGCGGCAGCACCGTGACGGTGAACTTCGACGGGTCGCAGTACGTGAACCGAACGAAGATCCTCTCGACTCAGGTCGTCAACAAGAAGCAGTGGTCGGCGATGGCGGACCCGTCGAAGGACACGGTCGCCAACCCGATCGGTACCGGCCCGTACAAGATCAAGTCCGTCACGCCGTCGACAGTCACGCTGGACGTGCGCAGCGACTACTGGCAGAAGCCGCCGAAGGTCGGCGAGATCCGTTGCACCACCTACAGCGGCAACGACACTCAGCTTCCCGCGCTGACCAGCGGCGCGACCGACTGGAGCTACGAATTCCTGGCCAACGCGAAGTCCACCTTCGTGGCCCGCGACCCGGCGCACTTCAAGCTGTGGTTCCCGCCGGCGCTCAGCGCCGACGGCCTGTGGTTCAACACCACCAAGAAGCCGTTCGACAACCCGCACCTGCGCCGGGCGATGAGCATGGTGGTCAACCGGGACGACATCTTCAACGAGGGCGAGGCCGGCTACTTCAAGCCGAAGATCGACAACATCACAGGTATCCCAACCCCCGCGGGTGACCCGTTCATCGCGGCACAGTACAAGGGCAAGTCCTCGCAGGCCGACGTCGCCACGGCCAAGAAGGAGCTGACCGACAACGGCTTCACCTACGCCGGCAACACGCTGAAGGACCCGACCGGCAAGGCGGTCACCTTGACGCTGAGCGACCCGGCGGACTGGAACGACTACCAGACCGATCTGACCATCATCAAGGACAACCTGGCCACCATCGGCATCACCGCCAGCATCGACAAAGCGAACCAGGACGCGTGGTTCGACGCCGTCGGCAAGGGCAACTTCGACGCCGTGATGCACTGGACCAACGGCGGGGCGACCCCTTACGACATGTACCAGAACATCATGGACAGCGCGCAGCTGCAGCCGATCGGCACCACCGCCTCCGGCAACTACGGCCGCTTCAACAGTCCGGACGCCACCGCGGCGCTCAAGGCGTACACGGCCGCCACGGACGACGCCGGGCGGCAGGCCGCGCTGGAGAAGATCGAGCAGATCATGGTCGAGCAGATGCCGATGATCCCGACCTCGGCCGGCAACCTCGGTGCCGAGTACTCGACCGCGAAGTGGACCGGGTGGCCGGACGAGAGCAACCCGTACGAAGCCAACCAGCCGACCCGTCCGGGCATGCTCGACGTCGTCCTGCACCTGACGCCTGCCTCCTGACGCCTCGCGACAGTGCGTGCCGGACCGAGATCCCCGAGGACTGTCCGGCACGCACCGTCGCAATCCCCGCTCTCGGATCGCAAGGAGTGTCCCGTCCATGACGACCCCCGCCGCCGAAGTAGTCCTTGAGGCTGAAGGTCTCACCAAGCACTTTCCCGTGCGCAAGCGCGGGCGGGCGGCCCTGAGCAGGGAGGTCCGGGTCGTCCACGCGGTCGACGACGTGGACCTGCGACTGCTCCGTGGCCAGGTCACCAGCCTGGTGGGGGAGTCCGGCTCGGGAAAGTCGACGGTCGCCCGCCTGCTCGCCCAACTCTATCCCCGCACCTCCGGAGACATTCGGCTGCACGGGGAGCCCACTCCGCTGGCCACCGCCCGGGGAGGCCGGCGGTTCCGGGCGTACTGCCGCCGGGTACAGCTGATTTTCCAGGACCCGTTCGCCTCGCTGAATCCGGTGCACAACGTCGAATACCACCTGACCCGGGCGCTGCGCATCCACGGCCGCGCGGGCCAGGGGAAGGAGCAGCTGCGTGCGGCGCTGGCGAACCTGCTCGACCGGGTGCAGCTCACGCCCGCCGACCGCTACCTCAGCAAGTACCCGCATGAGCTGTCCGGCGGTCAACGCCAGCGGGTGGCCATCGCCCGCGCCCTGGCGGCCGATCCCGAGGCGCTGCTGGCCGACGAGCCGGTGTCGATGCTGGACGTCTCGATCCGGCTCGGCGTGCTCAATCTGCTGCGTGACCTCAAGGAGCGGCTGAACCTCGCCATCCTCTACATCACCCATGACATCGCCTCGGCGCGCTACTTCGCGGACACGGTCCTGGTGATGTACGCCGGCCGGATGGTCGAGGGCGGCGACAGCGAGACGGTGACCCAGCGGCCGGCGCACCCGTACACGCGGCTGCTCGTCGAGTCCGCTCCCGATCCGGACCGCCTCACCAGCGAGGCCGGTTCGCTCGGCGAGGCCGGCGGGGCCGGCGAGGCCGGCACGGCTGGCGGTGTCGGCGGGGCCGGCGCGCCCGTCCCGGGCGGCGAACCGCCGAGCCTGATCTCGCCGCCGGCCGGCTGCCGGTTCCACCCGCGCTGCCCGTTCGTGATGGACAAGTGCCGCACGGAACTGCCGCCGCGCCTTCAGGTGGGCGACACCGGCGAGCACTGGGCCGCCTGCTGGCTGTTCGAGGGGGTCGCGGCATGAGATTCTTCCTGCGCCGCTTCGCGTTCTACGTGTTCACCGCGTGGGCCGCGATCACCATCAACTTCTTCATCCCCCGGCTGATCCCCGGCGACCCGGTCTCGGCACTCGTCGCCGGGATGCGCGGGCAGATCACCAGCGACCAGATCCAGTCGCTGACCGTCCTGTTTGGACTCGACAAGCACGAGAGCGTGTGGATGCAGTACGTCGACTACCTCGAACAGCTCAGCCACGGCGACCTGGGCATCTCGTTCGGCAACTTCCCGCTGCCGGTCACCTCGGTGCTCGCCTCGGCACTGCCCTGGACGCTGCTGCTGATCGGCGTCACCACCATCATCAGCTTCGCGATCGGCACCCTGCTCGGAATCGTCGTCGGCTGGCGGCGCGGCTCCTGGCTGGACGGCCTGCTGCCGGTCACCACGTTCCTGTCGTCGATCCCGTACTTCTGGCTCGGCCTGATCGCGGTCAGCGTCGTCACGTACGCCGGCTACTTCCTGCCGATCTCCGGCGGGTACGACCCGGGACTGGTACCCAGCTGGAACCTGGAGTTCATCGGCAACGCCATCGAGCACGGGCTGCTTCCCGCCATCACCATCGTCGTCGCCTCGGTCGGCGGCTGGCTGCTGTCCATGCGCAACATGATGGTGACCGTCACCGCCGAGGACTACGTCACCGTGGCGCACGCCAAGGGGCTGTCCGAGCGGCGCGTGGTGATGGGCTATGCCGCCCGCAACGCACTGCTGCCCAGCGTTTCCGGCTTCGGCATGGCGCTCGGGCTGGTCGTCGGCGGCACCTTTCTGGTCGAGTACGTGTTCTCCTACCCCGGTATCGGGCTGCAGATGCTGCAGGCCATCGCCCGGCATGACTACCCGCTGATCCAGGGCATCTTCCTGGTGGTGACGCTCGCCGTGCTCGCCGCGAACTTCCTGGCCGACATCGCCTACCTGGCGCTCGATCCTCGTACCCGCAAGGAGGGCTGAGCGATGACCGCCGCAGCCACCGGACTGACCACCGCGACGCCGCCACCCGACCTGACCGGTACCGGTGGCGCGCCCCGGCGCGGTCGCGGCCTACGCCGGTTCCTGGTCAACGGCAAGGTGACCACCGGACTGGTCATCCTGCTCATCTTCGCGGTGGTGGCCGTCCTCGGCGACACCATCGCGCCGTACGACCCGAGCAAGCGCAGTAGCGACATCCTTCAGGGACCGGGGTGGAAGCACTGGTTCGGCACCACACACATCGGCCAGGACATCTTCAGCCAGGTGATCGTCGGTACCCGCAGCGTGATGTTCGTCGGCCTGGCCGCCGGGGCGGTCGCCACCGTGGTCGGTGTGGTCATCGGCGTGACGTCGGGGTACCTGTCGGGAGCCGCGGCCGAGAGCCTGTCCGCGATCTCCAACGTGTTCATCGTCATCCCGGCCCTGCCGCTGATCATCATCATCACCAACGTGGTGCCCAACTCGGGCGACTGGACGATCGCCCTGGTGATCGGGTGCACCTCCTGGGCGTGGGGCGCCCGGCTGCTGCGCGCGCAGACCCTGTCGCTGCGCCGGCGCGACTTCGTCGAGGCCGCCCGGGCGACCGGCGAGTCGACCTGGCGCCTCATCGGCTTCGAGATCCTGCCCAACCTGACCGCCATCATCGCCTCGTCGTTCATCGGCACGGTCATGTTCGCGGTGGCCACCGAGATCGCGCTGGCGTTCGTCGGCGTCTCCGGCATCTCCGAGTGGAACTGGGGCGAGATCCTGTTCTGGGCGCAGGGCCAGCAGGCGCTGCCGCAGGGTGCCTGGTGGTGGTTCGTCCCGGCCGGCCTGTGCATCGCGCTGTTCGGCACCGCGCTGTCGCTGGTGAACTTCGGCATCGACGAGTTCGTCAACCCTCGGCTGCGCAGCAACGCCCGGCGGTCGTTCCGGGCCGCCGACGGTCGCCGGGTCCGGATGCGGGTGGGTTTCACCCCGGTCGTACAGGCACCCCCACGCGGTGAGGACAACGAACGATGAGCATGAGCAAACCCCTGACGATGAAGCCGTCCCGATCCATCGCCGCCGACGCCGTGCTGGACATCCGCGGGCTGTGCGTCGACTACGGTGTCGACGACAACGCCGTGCGGGCCGTGCGCGACGTGAGCCTGACGCTGCGCCGCGGCGAGGTGCTGGGCCTGGCGGGGGAGAGCGGCAGCGGCAAGTCGACGCTGGCCTACGGGCTGGCCCGGCTCCTGCCGCCGCCGGGAGTCATCAGCGCCGGCGAGGTCATCTACAGCCCGCCGGACGGCGAGCCGGTCGACGTGCTCACCCTCGCCCCGCTGGCGCTGCGGGCGTTCCGCTGGGCCGAGACCTCGATCGTGTTCCAGGGAGCGATGAACTCGCTGAACCCGGTGCACAAGGTGTCCACTCAACTGATCGACGTCATCGCCGCGCACTCGCCGGGGATGAGCCGGCGGGCGATGCTGGACCGGGCCCGGGAACTACTCACGATGGTCGGTATCGCGCCGGACCGGCTCCACGCGTACCCGCATCAGCTCTCCGGTGGCATGCGCCAGCGGGTCATGATCGGTATGGCGCTGGCTCTGGAGCCGAAGATCGTCATCATGGACGAGCCCACCACGGCCTTGGACGTGGTGATGCAGCGGCAGATCCTGCGCCAGATCGTCGAGCTGCGCGAGCGGTTCGGCTTCTCGGTGCTGTTCATCACCCATGACCTGTCGCTGCTGGTCGAGTTCTCGGACCGGATCGCCATCATGTACGGCGGCCGGATCGTCGAGGAGGCACCGGCCGCCCTGCTCTACCGAGACGCCCTGCATCCCTACAGCCACGGCCTGCTGCACTCGTTCCCGGCCCTGCGCGGGCCGCGCCGCGAGCTGGCCGGGATCCCCGGATCCCCACCCGACCTGCAGGCGATGCCGTCCGGGTGCTCGTTCCATCCCCGCTGCCCCCGGCGATTCGATCCGTGCGCGGTCGACATACCGGTGCTCGGTTCTCCAGCGGACAGGGTTCGCGAGGCGCGAACGGTCGCGTGCTGGCTGCACCCGGCCGGTGGCGCCATCGACTGATACCGGACTTGACCGATGCGCCTCCCACCCGAGTCGCGAGGGCGGGTGAAACCTTTGTCTGAACAGGAGAGCCGTGATCACCAATCCGGGGGCCAGCGCGGCCGTCAGCCGTCATGACGAAACCATCAACCGCCTGCCGGCCACGTTCCTTTGGGGTACGGCGACGTCGGCGTACCAGATCGAAGGAGCCGTCGCCGAGGACGGCCGAACACCGTCCATCTGGGACACCTTCTGCCAGGTACCCGGTGCGATCGACAACGGCGACGTGGGCGACACCGCCTGCGACCACTACCACCGGATGCCCGGGGATGTGGCGCTCATCCGCGAGCTGGGCATCGACACGTACCGCTTCTCGGTGGCCTGGCCGCGGGTGCAGCCGCACGGGCGCGGACCGGTCAACCCGGCCGGCATCGCCTTCTACGAGCGGCTGGTCGACGAACTGCTGGCGCAGGGCGTCACGCCGTGGCTCACGCTGTATCACTGGGACCTCCCGCAGGAGCTGGAGGACGCGGGCGGCTGGCCGGTGCGCGACACCGCCCACCGGTTCGCCGACTACGCGCAGCTCGTCTACGACCGGCTGGGCGACCGGGTGGTCCACTGGACCACGCTCAACGAGCCGTGGTGCTCGGCGATGCTGGGATACGTGGAGGGCGTGCAGGCGCCGGGGCGGCGCGACTTCACCGCCGGCATCCACGCGGTACACCATCTGCTGCTCGGGCACGGGTTGGCCGCGCGGCGGCTGCGGGACTCGGCGACCGGGCCGCTGGAGCTTGCCATCACGCTCAACCTGGGCACCGCCAACCCGGCCACCGACGCGCCGGAGGACCACGAGGCCGCCCGCCGCGCGGACGGTCTGGGACTGCGCCTCTACCTGGACCCGCTGGTGCACGGCCGGTACCCGCGAGACGTGATCGCCGACCTGGCGCGGCGCGGGGTGGCGCTGCCGGTACGGGACGGTGACCTCGAGGTCATCAACGCGCCGCTGGACAGCCTCGGCGTGAACTACTACTTCAGCCAGCGCGCGTCGGGCAGTGCCGAGGACGGTTCGACTCACGACGCGGACGGGATCCCGGTCGGGCGCGGCCTGCCCTACGGCCTGCCGCGCACCGCGACCGGCTGGGAAATCATGGCGGACGACTTCCGGAACCTGCTGGTGCGCATCGGTCGGGATTATCCTGGGCTGCCGATCGTCGTCACCGAGAACGGCGCGGCCTTCGAGGACAAGCCGGACGCCGACGGTCACGTGGACGACGAGGACCGCACCGAATACCTGGCCTCGCACATCGCCGCGGTCGCGCAGGCGCGCCAGGCGGGTGCCGACGTCCGCGGCTATTTCGTCTGGTCGTTGCTGGACAACTTCGAGTGGGCGTACGGGTACGACAAGCGGTTCGGCATCGTCCGGGTGGACTACGCGACCCAGCGGCGCATCCCCAAGCGCAGCGCCTACTGGTACCGCGACACGATCCGCCGGATCCAGCAGGGCTGAGCCACCCGCGACACGGCGCCCCGCGCCCGGAACCGAGGTTCCGGACGCGGGGCGCCTACCGTGCCGTGCTCTAGGGGAAGCTGACCACGTTGTGCGGTACCACCGAGGACGGCAGCGCCGCGTCGCCCGTGTCGTTGATGACGTGGGTGATAGAGCCTTTGCCGAGCGAGACGGTGAGCACGTCGTGGAACTTCACGCCCGCGGTGTTGGGCACCTCGAACGAGTGGTACGCGGCGATGCTCGAATCCGTGGTGAAGACACAGTAGCTGCCCAGGCCCCACGCCTCGTGCGTGGTGACCGTGTTGGCCACCTTGTACGCCGCCCAGCCGGTCATCCCGTCGTGCGACCACGCGGCCGCGCTCGGCGGGTCGTACGGCAGTTCGTTCTGGAAGAAGATCGTCTTGCCGCCGTTGCCGTTCCAGACCACGTTGTACTGCTGGAAGTGCTCGACGAACAGCCCGTAGGCCGACACGTTGGCGCCGTTGACGATCAGGCCGTTGTTGGCCGGGTTGGTGGTCCAGCCCGCGCCGGCGCCGTGGTCGGCGCGCCAGGCCCAGATGTGGTCGATGATCGTGTTGCTGCTGTTGACCACGAGTGCGGCGCTCGCCGCGGCGGGTCCGGCGCCACCGATCCGGAAGAACACGTCCTGGACCAGGCTCGGGTCGCTTGCGTGGCTGGCCGAGGAGCCGGCCGGACCGACCTGCATCAGTGACGCCGAGTTGGTGGTGCCGGCGTCGATGAGCAGGCTGGACACCTTGACGCCGTTGACGTCCGCGATGTTCAGCGGGGTCACGCCGTTGTCGGCTTCGAGGGTCGCGTAGCCGAGACCCATGACCACGGTGTCCGCGCGGGTGACGTTGATGGGTGCGTTGATGTGGTAGATGCCCGGGGTGAACAGCAGGTTCAGGCCCTGGGCCAGGGCCGCGTTGAGGGTCGCCACGGAGACGCCCGGCTGCGCGACGTAGAACGAGGTGAGTGGGATGGAGGTACCCGGGGTGTTGCCGTTGAGCCAGGTGGCGCCCGAGCTGTTGTTCTGCAGCGACGGTACGAACACCCGGTAGGCGCCCGAGGTGTCGGTGTAGAGGTAGGGCTTCTCCTCCGTCACCGGGGTGGTCGGAAGCACCGTGTAGGGCGGGTTCGGGAAGCTCTGCGCGGGAGCGCCCTGCACGCCGGAGAACACCATGTTCCACACCGCGCCGTTCCAGCCGCCGATGGTGCTGTTGCGGGTGTACCACTGCTGCTGCGAGCACGGGCCGATGGTGCCGCTGACCCGGCTGTCGGCGATGTAACCGCCGGAGGCCCAGCCGCAGTTCGGCGAGGCCAGGGTCATGCCACCGTGCACGTCCATCCGCCGGAACGGCGCCGCCTGCGCGACCGCCCACCGGTCGGTCCCGGAGACCGGGTAGAGGGACATGTTCTCCGCCGAGCGCCAGAAGTTGAGCGTGGCGTTGCCGGCGTTCCAGCCCGCGTCGACCGTGATGTCACCGTGCAGGGCGACGTCGTCGGGGTTCTGGCCGAGACCCGCGATCGAGGTGTAGAAGCCGATCTGGGCGTTGAGGCCGCTGTACGAGCCGGGCTTGAACAGCAGCTCGTACCGGCCGGTGCCGAACTGGGCGGTCTCCTGCTGGGCGAAGACCGAATCCAGCCGGGACTGGATGCTCGTGCTCGACATCGAGGGGTCGAAGACGATCACGTTCGGGCCCAGCGAGCCTCCGCCCTGGATCGGGCCGGTGGTGCCCGTCGGGCTCGGCGTCGGGCTGGTGCTGGGGGTGGGGCTCGGGCTGGTCGCGGTGCCGCCGAGGTGCACGATGAACTCCCAGATGGAGTACCCGTACCCGGTGCCTCGCGCGGTGCCGTACACCCGCACGTAGCGCCCGCTGCCGCTGACGTTGATGACCTGGTTGCCACCCGTCCCGTTGGTTATCGACGAAAGGACGGTCCACGTCGCGTTGTCGTTGGACACCTGGATCTGGAACGCCTTGCCGTACGCGGTCTCCCAGTTGATCTGCACCTGGCAGATGGGTTGCGCGCTGCCCAGGTCGACGGTGAGCCACTGTGGATCGCTGGCCGCGCTGGACCAGCGGGTGGTGCCGCTGCCGTCCACCGCGGAGGAGGCGGGGGTGCCGCCGTTCTCGGTGCTGGAGGCTGTCGCGGGCTTGTTGAGCGCGGCGTTGGTGGCGGTGTCGCACGCGGTCGAGCTCGGCGTGGGCGAGGTGGTGCCGGTCGAGCCGTAGACCTGGAACTCGTACAGCGAGTATCCGTAGCCGGTGGCCCGGGCGGTGCCGTACAGCCGCACGTACCGGCCGCTGCCGCTGACGTTGTAGGTCTGCGTGCCGCCGGTACCGTTGGTCACGCTCTGCAGCGTGGTCCACGTGGTGCCGTCGTTGGACGACTGGAGCTGGAACGCGGTCGCGTAGGCGCTCTCCCAGACCACGGTGATCTGAGTCAGCGCGGCGACCTGGCCCAGGTCGACCTGGATCCACTGTGGATCGGAGAACTGGCTGGACCACCGGGTGCCGGTGAGGTTGCCGTCGACCGCGGCGGACGCCGGCGTACCGGCGTTCTCGACCGAGGACGCGGTGGCCGGCTTGCCCTGGGAGAGCAGGCTGGAGGCCGCGCTCGCCGGCAGGGCGGTGGTCGCCGCGTACCCGCCCACCAGGGCGAGCAGGACGGCGGCTATCGCCGCGTAGATTCTGCCGCGGCGGCGGCCCCATGATTCTGCGGGGACGTGCATCAAAGGCTTCCTCTCGACGCATTCGGAATGCTCCGGTGTCACCGCAGGCAGGGGCGGGGCACTGGGGCGGGACGGTGTTCCGCTTACATGGAGGTCCGACGATCTGTTGAGCGCTCTGGCGATAGAGTTCTACGCCTTTATTCAACTGTCAATAGAAGGCCACGGAGTTGCCATGACCGAGTGGTGTCGCGGCCCGCTCTCCGGGCCGACATGTTGACGGATCGACCGCCTTGACTTGCGTCGGTGCCAGAGAGAAACTGAGGCAGTTTGGAGAGCGCTCTCCCACGATCGTCGGCTCTCCCGCTCACGATGGGCTGAGGTCCAGGCAGGTCCAGCCTCGCGGCACAGGCTCCGCGGACTCGGTGCGACGTCCGACCGCCCCTGTCCGGCGGCTGCCCGTGCACCCGCATCACCCGGCGCCCCCCCCGGCCGCCGGGCCGTCCCAGCCCCACCCTCGGTCCTCACCCTCCGTCCCAAGGAGAGAGCTCATGAGACGCCTGCCGCCGAGCAGCTGGAAACCTCGAATGTCACCCGCCTTCCGGCGCCGGCGCCTGCTGGCCGCCGTCGGGATCGGGGCGATCGTCGCGACGTTCGCCGTGGCGCTGGCCACCGGAGCGAACGCGGCGTCCACCCTGCTCTCGCAGGGCCGGCCGGTCACCGCCTCCTCGACCGAGGGGGCCGACACCCCGGCGTCCGCGGCCGTCGACGGCAACCCGGGCACCCGCTGGTCGTCGCAGTTCTCCGACCCGCAGTGGCTCCAGGTCGACCTCGGCGCCTCGGCGAGCATCACCCAGGTCGTGCTGCAGTGGGAGGCCGCCTACGCCACGGCGTTCCAGATCCAGACCTCGCCCGACGGCAGCGCGTGGACCTCGATCTACTCGACCACCACCGGTACCGGCGGCACGCAGACGCTCAACGTCACCGGTACCGGTCGCTACGTGCGGATGTACGGCACCGCGCGCAACGGCGGCTACGGGTACTCGCTGTACGAGTTCCAGGTCTACGGTTCCTCCGACACCGGAGGTGGCGTCCCGACCTGCGGCACGGACAACGCCGCCCTCAACCGTCCGGCGAGCGCCTCATCCACCGAGAACGCGGGCGCCAACCCGGCCTCGGCGGCGTTCGACGGCAACCCCGGAACCCGGTGGGCGAGCCAGTTCTCCGATCCCCAGTGGATCCAGGTCGACCTGGGCACCACCCAGTCCATCTGCCAGGTCGTGCTGACCTGGGAGGCGGCCTACGCCACAGGTTTCCAGATCCAGGTGTCGCCGGACGCGGTGAACTGGACGCCTGTCTACTCGACCACCACCGGTACCGGCGGCACGCAGACCCTCAACGTCTCCGGCAGCGGCCGGTACGTGCGGATGTACGGCACCGTGCGGGTCGGCGGGTACGGGTACTCGCTGTGGGAGTTCGTGGTGCACACCGGCGGTGGTGGTTCCTCGCCGACTCCGAGCCCCACGCCGACCACGTCCCCGACCGGGTCGGGCAACTGGACGTCGCTGTGGAGCGACAGCTTCACCGGCAACGCCGGCACCGCGCCGTCGGGCACCAACTGGAAGTACGACACCGGCGCCTCCACCTCGGGCGGCCTGGAGACCACCACCAACTCGACCACCAACGTGGCCCTGGACGGCGCCGGTCACCTGAACCTGACCGCGGTCAACTCGGGCGGCGGCTGGACCTCCGGGAAGATCGAGACTCAGCGCTCCGACTTCACCCCGCCCGCGGGCGGCATGCTGAAGATCTCCGCCGTGCTCAAGCAGCCCAACCCGGCCAACGGGATCGGGTACTGGCCGAAGTTCTACGCCAGCGGCGCGGCGATCCGCGGCAACTCGGCGAGCTGGCCGGCGGCCGGCGAGACCGACATCATGGAGGACGTCAACGGCCGCAGCCAGACCGCGGCCACCCTGCACTGTGACGTCGCGCCCGGCGGTGCGTGCCAGGAGTACAACGGCCGGACCAGCAGCCTGCTGACCTGCCCCTCCTGCCAGACCGGCTACCACACCTACGCCGAGATCATCGACCGCAGCACCTCCGACGAGCAGATCCGCTGGTACCTGGACAACGACCAGATCTGGAGCGTCAGCGAGAGCCAGGTCGGCGTCGCCGCCTGGCAGGCGGCGGTGGACCACGGCTTCTACCTGACGTTCAGCCTGGGCGTCGCCGGATCGTTCCCGGACACGGTGTGCGGCTGCACCTCCGCGTCGGCCGGCCCGAGTTCGGGCGGCCAGCTCAGCATCGACTCGGTGGACGTCTCGCAGCTGACCGGCTCCGCACCACCACCGTTGACCACCCCGCCGGTGCCCAGCGGCGGCAGCGTCGTGAAGGTGACCGGGTCGCAGGGCAACTGGAAGCTGACCGTGAACGGCTCGCCGTACCAGGTGAAGGGTTTGACCTTCGGCCCGTCGTCGGCGACCAGCGGTGCCTACCTGGCCAGCCTCAAGGCGATGGGGGTGAACACCCTGCGCACCTGGGGCACCGACGCCACGTCCAAGCCGCTGCTGGACAACGCGGCGGCCTACGGCCTCAAGGTGGTCAACGGGTTCTGGCTCAACCAGGGCGCGGACTACGTCAACGACACCGCCTACAAGACCAGCACGCTGAACTCGATCGTGTCCTGGGTGAACACCTACAAGAACCACCCGGGCGTGCTGATGTGGGACGTGGGCAACGAGGTCATCCTCACCACCCAGGACCACTACTCGGGTGCCCAGGTGGAGGCCGAGCGGATCGCCTACGCGCGGTACGTCGAGCAGGTGGTCCAGGCCGTCCACGCGGCCGACCCCAACCACCCGGTGACGTCGACCGACGCGTACACCGGCGCGTGGCCGTACTACAAGCAGTACACGCCCTCGCTGGATCTGCTCGCGGTCAACTCCTACGGTGCCGTGTGCGGTGTCAAGCAGGACTGGATCAACGGCGGGTACACGAAGCCGTACATCCTCACCGAGGGCGGGCCGTCGGGCGAGTGGGAGGTGCCCAACGACGCCAACGGGGTACCCACCGAGCCGAGCGACCCGCAGAAGGCAGCCGGGTACACCAGTTCGTACAACTGCCTGATGAGCCACACCGGCGTCGCGCTGGGCGGCACCTGGTTCCACTACGGCATCGAGAACGACTTCGGTGGCGTCTGGCTCAACACCTTCACCGGTGGCTGGCGGCGCCTGGCCTACTACTCCGTCGCGCAGATGTTCGGCGGCAACGCCGGCGCCAACACCCCGCCGGTGATCAGCGGCATGACCGCGGGGCAGAACGTGGCGGCCGGCTCGACCTTCCCGGTCAGCGTCAACGTCTCGGATCCCAACGGGGACCCGATCCACTACAACCTGATGCTCACGCACAAATACATCGACGGTGGCACCGGGCTCAACTACGCCAGCTTCACCCAGACCGGCACCTCCAGCTTCTCGGTCACCGCGCCGCAGACGCTGGGCGTCTGGAAGGTGTACGTGTACGCCTACGACGGCCACGGCAACGTGGGCATCGAGACGAAGTCGTTCACGGTGGTGCCGCCGCCGGTCAGCGGGACGAACGTCGGCCGGGGGAAGCCGGCGACCGCGTCCTCGACCCAGGCGCCGCTCAACGGGGCGACGTTCGACCCGGGCAACGCGGTGGACGGCAACCTGAGCACCCGGTGGGCGACCGACTGGAGCGACCCGCAGTGGATCCGGGTCGACCTCGGCCAGTCCACCGCCATCCATCACGTCCAGCTGGTGTGGGAGAGCGCCTACGCCAAGGCGTACCAGATCCAGACGTCCAACGACGGCAACACCTGGACGACGGTGTACTCCACGACCACCGGGGACGGCGGCGTCGACGACATCAACCTCACCGGTACCGGCCGGTACGTGCGGATGAACGGAACCGCCCGCGGTACCGCCTACGGATACTCGCTCTACGAGTTCGGCATCTACAGCTGACCGTCCACAAGGGATCGGTGATCCGGTTCCGGTACGAGCCTGGGCGCGGGTCGCCGCGCTGCGGTGGCCCGCGCCCAGGCTGGCTCTGGCGCGACGGTCAGGTAGAGCTTTCGGGACATCGATGGATGTCTTGACTTCCACGCACCGGCCGCCGCAGACTGAGGGTCATTGGAGAGCGCTCTCCAACGTCGGATCGGGCCACGGGCACGGTGGCGCCGGCGTCTGGCCCCCGCTCCCTCCTGACGGCCGCGCCGCCCGACTGAGCGTCGCGGCCCACACCCGAGGAGAATCCATGAATTCCGTCCCACCGCCCATCCCCCCTCTCGTCCGGGCGCACCGCAGAAGGCGTGCGGCGCTGGCCGTCGGCGCCGCGGCGGTCCTCACCTCCGCCCTGACCGTGGGCTTCCAGCACGCCGCCCAGGCGGCCGACACCCTGCTGTCTCAGGACCGGATCGTCACCGTGTCCTCGACGCAGGTCAGCGGCACGCCGGGCAACGCGGCGGTCGACAGCGACTCCACCACCCGGTGGGCCAGCGCCGCGACCGACCATGAGTGGATCATGATCGACCTCAGCGCCACCTCCGCGATCACCCGGGTCCATCTGCAGTGGGAGGCGGCCTACGCGAAGGCATTCCAGCTCCAGACCTCCGCCGACGCGGTCACCTGGACGACGATCTACTCCACCACCACCGGTACCGGCGGCACCCAGGACCTCAACGTCTCCGGCACCGGCCGGTACGTGCGGATGAACGGAATCCAGCGCGGCACCGGCTACGGCTACTCGCTGTACGAGTTCCAGGTGTACGGCTCGCAGCCCGGCGCCCCGGCACCCGGCGGCCCCGGCTACATCCTGGCCAATCCGCAGGTGACCGGGGTGACGCCGTCGCACGCCACCCCGCCCAACGCCTACTTCCACGAGTTCCAGGCCAACTGCTCGGCCAACCACACGCTCCCGGACGACCCGATCGTCTTCCCGGGCCAGGCCGGCGCCTCGCACATGCACACCTTCATGGGCAACAAGGCGACGACCGCGAACAGCACCACGGTGGCCAGCTTCGAGGCCGGCGGCACCACCTGCCTGGCACCGGGGGACAAGTCCGGTTACTGGATGCCCACGATGTACAACGGCAACACCGCGATCCTGCCGATCGGGCCGCAGGTCATCTACTACAAGACCAACCTGATCGACTACACCAGCGTCCGGCCGTTCCCCAAAGGTCTGCGGTACCTCGTGGGCAGCCCGGGCAACAACGCCACCCAGTTCATCCAGGAATCGTACGAGGGCTGGGAGTGCGGGGACAGCTACTACAACGCCGACTTCCCGGCCTCGTGCCCGGCCGGTACCCAACTCAACGTCCGGTTCCAGGCACCCAGCTGTTGGGACGGCAAGTACCTGGACACCCCGGACCACAAGAGCCACATGGCGTACCCGGTCGACGGGCGGTGCACGATCGGCCACCCGGTCGCCCTCCCGATGATCGAGTTCAAGATGGCGCTGCCGGTCAGCGGGGACCTGTCGCAGGTCCGGCTCTCCAGTGGCCGCGGCTACTCGTTCCACTACGACTTCTTCAACGACTGGGACGACCCCACCCTGGCCGCCCTGGTGACCCACTGCATCGACGGTGGCCTGCAGTGTGACGCGCGCGGCTACGACCAGAACCACCCGGAGAAGGGCGCCGTCCTCAACGACCAGTACCTCCTGCCCTGAGCGTCGGAGGCGCGGGCGCTGGCCGGTCGGACGGACCGGTCAGCGCCTGCGCCGGACAAGGGAGTACCGATGACATCGAAGCTGGGACGCCTGGTCGTCCTGGTGGCGCTGACCGTCACCGTGGCCGGCTGCGGGCCCGACCGGCACGTCGCCGCACCCGGGGCCGCCGTGTCCGCCGGTGCTTCCGCCGCGGGCGTCTCCGCGACCGGCCGACTCATCTGCTCAGACGAGGCGCAGGAGGACATCGCCACCGCGGTCGGGCTGCCCACCAGCCGTCCGGTCGCCGGCACGCTGAGAGGCAACGAATACTCCTGCGACTACACGTACCCCGCCGGAACCATGGCGTTGTCGGTGACCGAATTCGCCGATGACGCCGGTACCGACGCGTTCTTCGGCTCGGTGCGCACCTCCTGGGCGGGATCCGCGCAGTTGGCCGGCATCGGCCAGGACGCGTACCAGAGCCAGGACGGCTCGATGGTTGTTCGCAAGGACCGCAAGGTGCTGCGGGTCGATGTCGGCGGACTGCCCGCACGGTTCGGCCAGCCGCCGACCACGCGACGTCAACTGGCCGCGGCCGTCGCGGTGGTCATCATGGACTGCTGGACGGAGAGCTGAGCACACCGATCCTGCCCAGCCACCGGCACGCTCCATAGCGACGGCGGGCCGCCGGACGGGGCGCGGCGGCCCGCCCACGTGGCCGTTCAGGCCGAATCGCGGACCACCAGCACTGGCTCGAAGATGACCGACGTGGGTCGCTGGCCCGGCTCCTCGATCCGGCGCAACAGCATCTGGGTCATCTCGGCGGCCATGTCCTCCACCGGCTGGCGCACGGTGGTCAGCATGGGGCGGCAGGCCAGTGCCGCCGCGCTGTCGTCGAAGCCGACCACCGCGACGTCCTCGGGTATCCGCAGGCCCCGCTGGTGCAGCACGGCCAGCGCACCCTGCGCCATCAGGTCGTTGGCGACGAACAGTCCATCGAGATCGGGATTGCGGGCCAACAGCCGCTCCATCGCCGCCGCGCCGCCCGCGACCGTGAAGTCGCCCTCCTCCCACGGCAGGTACGGGTTGCCGTGCACGGCCATCGCCGCGTTGACTCCCTGGAGCCGATCCTGGCCGGCCACCGCCTGCTGTGGCCCGGCGATGGTGGCGATCCGGCGGCAGCCGTGGGCCACCAGCCGGTCGGCGGCCAGCTTCGTGCCCAGGTGGTGGTTGACGTCGACGTAGCTCAGCGGCATGGGTCGCGACGGCCGGGCGAACAGCACCGCGGGCAGGCCGGCGTCGGCGAGCATTTCGGGCAACGGGTCCTGGGCGTTGAGGGAGATGACCAGGCAACCGTCGATCTCACCCTGACGCAGGTAGCCCATCAGCTGCCCGCGGGTCTCGGCGGAGTCCACGAGCATGAGCACGAGGTGCCCGTCGTGCGAGCGCAGGAACCGCATCACGCCGTTGAGCGCCCTGCCGAAGAACGAATCCGCGAAGACCTGTCCCATGAACGGCTCCTCGAAGGCCCCGTCCATCGAGACGGCCAGGGCGACCAGGCCGGTGCGCCGGGTGACCAGCGACCGGGCCGCCCGGTTGGGCACATATCCGGTGGCGGCGATGGCCTCGTTGACGATCCGCTGGATCTCCGGATCCACGTTGCGGGTCTGGTTGATGACCCTGGACACGGTCGCCCGGGACACTCCAGCGACCTGCGCTACGTGATCCAAGGTTCGGGCTTGCAGGGGCGGGGGATCCGCGGTCACAACGCCAGTTATAGCACAGAGATTGGAGAGCGCTCTCCCAGCCGTTCGTCGAGTCTTGGTGCCTCGAGACCGGACCACTACGCCTCACAAGTGCTACGGATAGTGGCTCTGTTCGCGCGGTGTCGCCCGTCCGATGCTGGGTGGCGGTCGGCTACCTCCGACCCTTCATCCGAATCTGGGGGACGCCATGAGCAATGACCGTGACCGGGACCGGGACGCCGTCACGACCGACGGCTTGGACCAGTCGTCGACCCGGCGAGACACCTTCCGGCTGGCGCGCGACGCCGTAGTGGTCGCCGCCGCGGCCGGCGTCATCGGCGGTGCGGCCGCCGCGTCCAGCCCCGCCGCCGCCGCGACCGCGGACGACCAGTTCGTCACGAAGACCTACGACTCGAAAATCATCATGCCCGACATCGGCGCTCTGCATGTCGCAGACGACGAGATCTACGAACGGGAGGCTCGGGTCAAGGGCGTCGAGATGCTCACCGTGCGGGTACCGCAGAAGGACCCGGTCCCGTCGACCAACCCCGGTACCTTGACGCTTTTCCTGGCTCGCGCCGGCAGCGGCACGATCGAGGCTGCCCGCGCCGCTGCCGCCGCCGATCGGGCCAGCGCCGAGAAACTCAGCGACCTGCTGCGCGCCCAGTTCGAGACGCGCAAGATGGTTCCGCTGACCGCTGCGGTGGACCAACTCGTTGCCCAGCCGGTGTTCGCCGAGTTGCGGATGAGCAACCGGACCCTGGCCCGCAATCTCTTCGTACCCGCCGACGCGTCGATGTGTGTGGCGACGCTGCCGTACACCGGCGCCGACCTGGACCCGGCCGCGTTCCAGCTCGTCGAGTACGCACGTCCCGGCGCCGCCGAGGGCTACGACGCGGTCATCCTCAAGTACGACCCGCCGATCACCGACCTGGAGCGGGCGGCGCTGGCTGCCGCCGGGTCGATCCCGAATGGCGGCCCGGTCACCGCCCCATGCGACGCCGACCTCGTCGAGGTAGCCCTCATGGTGCTGCTCTACGCACTCCTCCTCAAGCCCGTCGACTTCAACGCCGACCAGCACCTGACCGACGAGGAGATCCGGAAGATCGGGCCGCAGGCCACCGCGCGCGAGCTCATGCAGATCCGCCGAGAATTCATCAAGAACCGCTGATTGCCGTGGACGTCGCGCTCGGTGTCCTGCTGGGAGTCTGGCTCGTGGTCTCGGCGGTCGCCCAACTCGAAGTGATAAAACCCGGAGTTTCCCGGGTCCGGCGGCTCGACCTGTTCAGCCTCGTCCCGCAGTACAACTTCTTCGCACCACGCCCCGGTACCAAGGATTTCCATCTCATGGTCCGGGCGACCACTTCGTCCGGCGAGTTCGGGCGATGGCGGGAACTGAGCCCGTTGCCACACCGCGCCTGGTGGAACTGTCTGTGGAACCCGGCGCGGCGTCCCCGCAAGGCGCTGTTCGACCTGGCCACCACGCTCGCCAAGGAGAGCCAGGCGGTGTCCCGGACCGCGGTCCAGGTCTCGGTCAGCTACCTGGTCCTGCTCAACCACGTGAGCACCGCGGCCAGGCTCCAGGCACCCGCGAGGGTGCAGTTCCTGCTGGCGGTCTCGAACGGCACCTGCTCGACCGAGCCGCCGAGAGCACTGTTCATCTCGCACGTCCACGAGGTGGAGCGATGAATGTCGATACAGCGACCGGCCTGCGTTTCGTCGAGGTGATCGCCTCGGTCGGCGTGGTGGTGTCCTCGCTGGAACTGCTTGCCAGACCGCGGCTGGTGGACGACGCGTCCCTGATGAGCTGGCCGGTGTTCCGGCTGCGCCATCCGTGGTTCGCGGGCGGCGCCAGCGGCGCGGCGATCGGACGGGTGCTCGGCTTTCCGCGGATCCTGGGGATTGTCGCGCTCCGGCTCGTCGCGGCCCTGCTGCTGGTCGCACTGCCGACCGGAGGGCCGGTGCACGTGCTGCTGCTGGGGCTGGTGGCACTGGGCACGTCGATGCTGATCCTGCGCACCACGTTCGGCCTCGACGGCGCCGACCAACTGGTACTCATCACCTTCACCACGCTCGCCCTGGTCGCGGTGCACCCCAGCGCCGTAGCGGCCCGCTTGGGGCTGTGGTTCATCGCGCTGCAGGCATGCCTGGCGTATTTCACCGCCGGCATCTACAAGGTGACCTCGCGGACGTGGTGGGACGGCAGCGCGTTGACCGGTGTGCTGGGGACGCTCTCGTACGGCAATCGATCGCTGGCCCGGTGGTTCGACTCGCACCGGCGCACCGCGCTGTGGTGCTCGCGCTTGTTCTGCGCCTCGGAGGCGGCGTTCCCACTGGTGCTGCTCTGCCCGGCCGGCTGGCTGCCGTACTTCCTGGTCTGGGGTGTCGTGTTTCACGCGTCCTGCGCGATCATCATGGGTCTCAACGACTTCGTCTGGGCGTTCGTCGCCACCTACCCGGCGATCGCCTACGTGGTCCTGCGCTGACGATCGGGCCCGGACCGCGTCGAGCGGTCCGTCGTCACCACGGGCGTCCTGGCCGGCATCACGGTTACCGACACCCGGCGCACCCGACCCGAGGTCCCGGCGCGGTAGCCCGAGCGATGACAGGTGCCGATGGTCCGGTGTGCGTGGCGATCGGCGCTCTGAGCCTTGAAACCGTACTGGACAATCGAAGCCGTGCGCATCATCGAGGTGACCATCTCCGGCGACGCGATCCGACTCGGCCAGTTCCTGAAACTGGCTGGCCTGGCCGTGGGCGCGCCCGACGCCAAGGTCATGGTCGAGGTCGGTTGGGTCACTGTGAATGGGCGGGTGGAAACCCAACTCGGCAGGCAACTGCGGCCCGGTGACCTGGTCGCCGCCGCGGGGCGCTCGGCGCGCGTGGTGACCGCGGATCAGGGCCCGGTGAACAGGTAGGTCGGGGTCCGGTCAGCTGGCGCCGGGTACGGTGATCGCCGTCGGCTCGTAGCGTGTGAGCTCGAGTACGTGCACTCCCGTTCCGTCGGCGGCCCGCTTGGCATGCGACGGATCTCCGAAGTTGGCCTCGAACATGTCGTAGTGGATCGGGACCAGGACCTTGACCTGGGCGTCGCGCGCGAGCTCCACGGCCTCGGCGGCCGTGAGGTTCCCGACGATGTTCTGTGCCTCGCGTTCAGCGTCCCGGCCGTTGATCGGCAGCAGCGCGACCGTCACGCCGAGCCGTTTGAGGTCGTCCACGTGCCGGGGGCTGCGGACCGTGTCGCCGGCGTGGAACAGGACGTGGCTGCCGGCCTTGATCGCATAGCCGAGGAAGCGCGCGGGTTCGTGCGCCGTCGACCCGTCGCCGATCGGCTCGCCGGTGTTGACCGCGTGCCACGCGGGGAGCGGGACGATCTCGAGATTGCCGATCCACACCGGCGCGTCGACGCGCGCGCCGACCACGTCGCCGCCCAGCTCGCGCTCGACGGCGGCCCTGAGCGGTTCGGGGACGACGATCACTGCCCGGGGTGACCTTCGCCGGATCAGACGCAGCGAGTCGGGGTGGAGGTGGTCATTGTGCTCGTGGGTGCACAGGACGGCGTCGACGTCGTCGATCGGGAGCGTGGCGGGATCGGGCGCGGGCACGGCCCGGCCGGAGGACGGGGCGATGAACGGGTCGATGACGACCCGGGTCTGGAGGTCGTCGACGACGACTCCGGCCTGACCGAGCCAGGTCAGCGCGAGGTCGCGCCGCGGGATGCCGGTAGCTGACATGCCGCTACCGTAACGGAAGGATGGTCAACTGGGTTCATCTCGCCGCCGTCATGACCCCGACGGCCGACGCCCGCACGCTCCGGCGGCTGGGAGCTTTCATGTCATCCCCAGCCGGCGAAGCATGGAAAGTCGGTTGCCGCTCGGCTAACCGGTCACTTCGAGTACCGTGCCGAGGTCGGCAGCAGAGCTTCCGCCGACCCAGATGTCGACAGTCGTCGCGTCTTGGACCCTGCCGCGTGTCGCCGCACTCCAGTAACTGAGTTCGTCCGGTCCGAGCGGGAAGCGAACCGTGCGCATGTTGCCCGCCTCGACTGTGACGCGCTGGAAACCGACGAGCTGGCGCAGTGGGCGCGAGGACGTGCCGTACCGCTGGTGAATGTAGAGCTGCACGACCTCGTCCGCATCACGCGTCGAGACGTTGCTGACGTCGACGGTGACCACCGTCGACTGCCCCACGCGAATCCGCTCGGCGTCGAGGCGCAAGTTGGAGTACTCGAAGCGGGCGTAGGACAGCCCGTGCCCAAAAACGTAGAGCGGGGTGCTCTCCTCGTCCCAATAGCGTCGCCCCTGGTCCGCTGGCTTGAATGTGCGGTTGTGCGAGTAGATCATCGGCACGTGCCCGACGTGACGGGGCCAGGTGAACGGCAGCTTTCCGGCCGGTGTGACGTCGCCGAGAATCGTGGCGGCAACCGCCTCTCCGCCTCGTGTGCCTGGATACCAGACCTGCAGGATCGCACTGACGTTCTTCTCCGCGAAGCGGAGGTCCACCGGCCGGCCGGTCATCACGACGAGCACGACGGGCGTTCCCGTCGCGACGATTCGCTCGAGCTGCTCGACCTGGCGGCCAGGTAGGTCGAGCGTCGAGGCAGAGGCGAATTCGCCTGCCTGGTTCTGCCGCTGCCCGACCACGACGACTGCCACATCCGATGCCTCGGCCACGCCGACGGCGCGACGCAGCTCGGCTTCGTCGTCGTGGTCGTCGGCTGTCTCTTCCACGCTCGGATCCTGGTTGTCGAAGAACGACGGGACCAGTCGTCGGGGAATTCCCACACCTGGCGCGTATTCGACGGCCACCGAATCACCGAGTCGCTGTCGCAGCCCATCGAGGATCGTGACAACTTCCTCGGTGTCGTGGTCGAACACCCACGGCCCGAGCGTGTCCCTCTTGCTCGCGGCGAGTTGGCCGATCACGGCGACCGACGCGAGGCGAGCCGCGTCCAGCGGCAGTGTCTGTGCATCGTTCTTCAGAAGGACGAGACTCTGTTCGGCCGTGGCGCGTGCGAGTGCCTTGTGCTCGGGAGCGGTCACGACGGAGGTTGAGGCGACCTCGTCGGTGAACGGGTTCTCGAACAGACCCATCCGCAGCTTCGCGATCAGCACCCTTCGAACGGCGGTGTCGATCGCCGCCTCCGCGACGCGTCCCGCCGCGACAGCCTCGGGCAGATGCCCGAACGCGGGGTCGGCCATGCACATTTCCATGTCCAGCCCGGCGCTGAGGGCGCGAGCGCCCGCGTCGGTCAGATCGCGAGCGAAGTGCTGCGTCCGCAACGAGCGGACCGCGTCGGCGTCGGAGACGACGAATCCGTCGAAACCCAGGTGGTCGCGAAGGACATCCGTGAGAAGCCAGTTGTTGCCCGAGGCGGGCACGCCGTTCAGGTCCATGTAGGCACTCATGACGTTGCCCGCGCCGGCGTCGACCGCGGCTTGGAAGGGCGGAAGATAGACGTTCCACAGTTCGGAGTCGGAGATCTCGGCGTCGTCGTAGTCGCGTCCGCCGCGCGCCGCGCCGTACCCGGCGAAGTGCTTGGGCCCGGCGATGACGTGTTCAGCGCTGAGGTCGCCCTGGAAGCCGCGCACCTGGGCCGCCGCGACCGCGGCACCCAGCACGGGGTCCTCTCCTGCCCCTTCGACCATCCGCCCCCACCGAGGATCGCGCGCGATGTCGACCATCGGCGCGAATGTCCAGTGGATGCCGACAGCACGGGCCTCGCGCGCGGCGACAGACTGTGCTCGCTCGATCACCTCAGGCGACCAGGTGGCCGCCAACGCGATCGGTACTGGAAAGATCGTGCGAAGGCCATGAATGACGTCGAAGCCGAGTAGGAGCGGAATGCCGTG
This sequence comes from Rugosimonospora africana, assembly GCF_016862975.1. GTDB lineage: Bacteria > Actinomycetota > Actinomycetes > Mycobacteriales > Micromonosporaceae > Rugosimonospora > Rugosimonospora africana. Next base: position 98,836 of record NZ_BONZ01000045.1, on the reverse strand, counting down.
CCGGCTCTCCTCGATGGCAATGCGCTGAAGGCGGTTGGCGACGCTTGCGTCGCGAACGAACAGCACAGAACCGGCACGGCCCGTTCTGATCGCGTCTTCCACGACGCGTGCCTGCTCGTCGGCGGCTTCGGGGTCGATGACATAGAAGTACTGCGTGATCTGGCCCGCCTTCTCCTCCAGCGTGAGGCGGCTGAGGAGGTCGTCCGCTCTCTGCTCGGGGGTGAGGGCGGGGTCACGGAAAGCGGGTACGGTCACGTCTCATCCCGGGTGTGCGGAGTTGAACTGATGAAGAATGCATTGAACTGCCGAGGGAGTTCCGCGCAGTGGGGGCCGTTCCGCAGCCTCACGGGGTGGGGTGCCCCCATGCTCGCGGAAATCCTCCAGAACGCCATCGGTTCACCATAGAGACGGGCCTTTCGCCGTCTCCACGGGCCCGCCCCTGGCCACAGGGTCACGCACTCTGGTGCAATATCCCAGTGGGAAAGGACCTTTCGGGCCGGCGCGTACGGGCGATTGCGCCAGATGACCGAGTCGCGCACTCCTACTTCCTGTTCGCTGACGGCCAACTGTTGAGGGCGGGCACCGGAAGCACACACGCCGAGGTCATCGCTGAGGCCGCGGACATCGGTGAGGTCGGACACAGCACGGGCGACGGACGGCTGAAAGGCAAGGAACTGGAGATCCGGCTGTACGTCCACGGCCCGTGGGTGTGCGTGACCGAACGGTTCGGCCTCAACGCGACGCTGATCAACACTACGACCGGAAGGGCGCGCGGGTTCTGCCGTGCCGACTACCACTCGGATGTGTCCAGCTACTCGATCGGCTTTCTCGACTGGGATGGACGTACGCTGCTGCTCGCGCAGACGCAATGGAACCGACTGGACGTCTTCGACGCTGAGACCGGTGAGAACCTGACCGAGCGTGAGGTATTCATCCGCGACTCTGGGCGGCTGAACGAGCAGGGCCACAAGGTCTACGACCGAAGGAACTACATCGACTACTTCCACTCGCTGTTGCACGTCTCGCCGGACTCACGCCACTTCCTCAGCAACGGCTGGGTGTGGTCGCCCGTGGACATGGTGCGGGTCTTCTCCACCGAGGCGTTCCTGACCGGCTACGAGCCGACCAGCATCCCGGTTGGAACGGCCTTCGGGTACAACTGGGACCGACCATGCGCGTTCATCGATGACCGGACGTTCGTGCTCGCCTTGGATGACAGTGTGGACGCGCTGGACGAAGACGAAGCCGCCTCCTACGAGTACCGGCAACTGGCCTTCTTCGAGATCCCGCAGCTACCCTTGGCCTCCGACGCGAACCGGTGGCTGGAGCCCAGCTTCTTCGTGGACTGCGACGTGTTCCCCCGCAACCAGTACGGTGAGGTCAAGGGCGAGCTGCACTACGACCCCGAGTCGGCTTGCCTCGTCGCGCTGACCGACGGCAACGGTTCCCTCGTCCTCTCGCTGAATGGGAGGGTCGTGGCCCACGCGCCGGACGTCAGCCTCGCCAGCCCACCGTCGCACACCGACTTCGGCAGCAGCTACAGTGAGCCCCTCGGGTGGTCGTACGCGCCGAAGCACCGGACGTTCTACCGCTGGCTCGACGGCGCCGGCATCGAGGAACGAGCCCTCCCCACAGCATCGAGTTGACTGTCAGCGGCGACGCAACCAGAACGCATCGCGATAGGGCCGGCGCATCTGTCGACGCGGCCCCCGACGGGTAGGTCCTCCGGCCCTAGGTGTCGATCGGCTAGGTTAACCAGCTATGACTGCCGTAGTCATAGCCGCTCCGCTTGCTTTTGTCCTGGCGCTGATCGGATCCCCGTTCGTGATCGCGGGCCTGCGCCGGCTCAGGGCCGCTCAACCGATTCGCGGCGTTTATGTCGAAGCCCACCAAGTCAAACGGGGTACGCCCACCATGGGCGGCCTCATCTTCATCGGTGCGACCCTCGTCGCGTACTTCATCGGCCACCTCGCCGAAAAGGCCCTCCCTAGCCAGCAGATCGTTCCGCCCCGCCCGACGATTACCGGCCTGGTCCTGCTCGGGCTCATGGTGTTCTGCGGCGCCATCGGCTTCATCGACGATCTGCTCAAGGTTTCCCGGCGCAACACCGCCGGACTCAGCGGTCGGTGGAAGATCGTCCTCCAGATCGTCGTCGGCGGGGTCTTCGGGACGGTCGCCGTGCACTTCCCATCGACCAGTGGCCAGACGGTTGCTAGCGATCATCTATCCTTCATCCGCGACATTTCCTGGGCACGGCTGGGCTCGGTCCTCATCGTCATCGTGTTCATCGGCATCGTGATGGCCTCCACGAACGCGGTCAACCTCACCGATGGACTCGACGGGCTCGCCACCGGAACGTCCGTCATCGTCCTGATCGCGTATGTGGCGATCTCCTTCTGGCAGTATCGGCACTGGTGCTCGGATACGACGCACCTGGCGTACTGTTACCAGGCCCGTGACCCGCTCGAAACCGGGCTGATCGCGAGCGCCGCAGCCGGCGCCCTGACCGGATACCTGTGGTGGGGCACCTGGCCGGCGCGGGTCTTCATGGGCGACGTCGGCTCGATGTCGATCGGCGGGCTGATCGCCGGCGAAGCCGTGGCCACGCACACGATCCTGCTGCTGCCGGTCATCGGCGTGCTCTTCGTCATCATCACCGGGTCGCGGATCATCCAGTACGTGTCCTGGAAGACCCGGCATAAGCGCGTCTTCCGGCAGTCTCCACTGCATCACCACTTCGAGCAGGTGGGCTGGAGCGAGGTCAACATCGTGATCCGCTTCTGGATTATCGCCGGCATCGGGACGTTCATCGGCCTCGCCCTGTTCTACAGCGCATTCCTCGCCCAGACCGGCTAGCCACCCCTACAGACGGCAGATGCGTCGCCCAGTGTTCAGACCGCCGACCCGGAGACCCATTCGTTGCTTCTTATCGTGGGCGAGGCCCTCGCCGCCTTCATGCGCCAGCTGACCAGCCCCGCGTCCGCACCCCGCGCGAAGTCTGCCGCCCTAACCAGCTCCACCACCGCCGATGATGTGCCCTTCACCGGACCGTGGGCCAGCGGTGCACCGGCCATCACCGCGTACGCGGCCGGCCGGCTCGGCGCGGATACCACCCTGGTCGCCGGGCTGGGCCGAGACCACGAGGGCGACATCATCCGCCAGCGGCTGCGTGCGGCAGGTGTGAACTGCCGCGAATCCGGGTCCGGGCACGGGCTGCGCACCGCGACCGCGCACGTGACGTACTTTCCGGACGGGCGCCGCGCGTTCACCTTCGACGTGGCCGCCACCGCGGCAGCCGCGGTCACCGAGGCGGACCTGGCGGATCTGCCCGAGGCCGCCGACTGGCTGCATCTGTCCGGCTCCGCGCTGCTGTTCGGCCAGCCATTGGCCGCTGCGGCGATGGCCGCGTTGCGCCGGGCACATGCCGCCGGCGCCCGGGTCTCGGTCGATCCGAACGTGCGCGTCGAGGCGCTGACCGCCGAGTCTGCAGCGCTTGTCACCGAGGCGATCGGCCTGGCCGGCGTCGTCTTCCCGAGCGCCGGCGAGCTGGCGACGCTGGGCCTTTCCGTCGCGCGGCTCACCGACCGCGGCACCACGGTCTGCGCCACCGACGGCGCCCGGGGTTGTTCGATCCACACCTCGGCCGGTACCTGGCACGTGCCGGCGGTACCGGCAAAGGAGGTCGACGCGGACGGCGCCGGCGACACCTTCGCGGGCGGCTACATCGCGGCCGCGCTGGCTGGGGCCGACCCCCTGGAGGCTGCGTCGACCGGCGCGCGCGCCGCCGCCGAGTCGATTGCTGTGGTCGGCCCGATGCAGGCCGAGTTGACGCCGCTCAGCCGGTGACGGGCATCCGGTCCAGCTCGCCGCGGAGGATTTGCGGCCACGTGTTCCTACCCGCCCCGCCGCCATGGACGAGGCCGTTCGTTCTATGCGTCGCGGCGCTTGAGCAGGATTGCCGCTACCGCGAGCGCGGCGGTCACGTAGCCGGCGAAGACAGCCAGGCCGGCCCAGGGGGCCAGCGAGCCGCTCACGTGCGCGGCGGTCATGAAGGCCGTGCCCGCGTTGGACGGCAGGTACGGGCCGACGGTGTCGTTCCAGCTCTGCGGCAGCAGCGGGAACAGTCCGGGTATCACGAGCACGACGGTGAACAGCACGCCGATGGCGGCGGCGTTCCTGCGCAGGATGGCACCGGCCGCCAGACCGATAAGGCCCACGCCGGTGAGGTATATGGCGGCGCCGATGACCGCTCGAAGCACCCCCGAGCCGGCAAGGCTCGCCCCTGCCGTACCGATGAGGGCCTGGCCGCCGAGGAACGCCGTGAACGTGGCGACCAGCATCGCGACCGTGACGATCCCGCCGAAGACGATGGCCTTGCCCCACAGCACGGCAAGCCTGCGCGGCACGGCGGCCAGCGTGGGACGCATCATCCCGGTTGCGTACTCGCCGGTCACCAGGGTGACCCCCAGCACCCCGATGATCAGCTGGCCGAGGTTGACGCCCCCCAGGGCGACGTCGACCGGGCCGGCACCGCTGCCGGGCTGTAGCCCGATGGTCTGCGCGCCGATGACTCCGGAGTGCACACCGGAGAACAGCAGTCCGAGGGCGACCACGGCTCCGACGGTGGCCAGCAGGGTGAGAACCGTGGACCGGACCGAACGGAATTTGATCCACTCCGAGTTGACGACCCGGGTGAGCGTGACGCGTCCCCTGGCCGCGCGCCGGGTGCGCAGGAATGGCGCTGGTGGTGACGGTACGTCCGCAGGTGCTGCGACGGTACGCGGTCGGGCCGCGAGGCTCGTCACGGTCATCAGGCGGCCTTCCCTGCCGGCGCGACTTCGACGGTCGCGCGGTACTCCACGCTGCCGCTGGTCAGTTCCATGAAGACGTCCTCGAGCGACGGCTGCTGGGGCGAGAGTTCGTACAGGCAGATGCCGGCTTCGGCGGCACGCTCACCGATCTGTTCGATGCTCAGCCCGATGACCTCCAGTACGCCGCGCTCGCTGCTGGCGATCGAGACGTCCGGGCCGGCGAGCAGGTCGCTGAGCGCCGCGGAGTGAGGCGAGCGGACGCGCACGCTGTTGACGCAGGCGCGGGTGGTGAACTCGGCGATGGGTACGTCCGCGATGAGCCGGCCCCGCCCGATGACGACCAGATGCTGCGCGGTCAGCGCCATTTCGCTCATCAGATGCGAGGAGACGAAGACGGTACGGCCCTCGGCAGCCAGGGCCCTGAGCAGGTTGCGGATCCACAGCACGCCCTCGGGGTCCAGGCCGTTGACCGGCTCGTCGAGCAGCACCGTTTCTGGATCGCCGAGCAGTGCTGTGGCGATGCCCAGACGCTGCGACATGCCCAGGGAGAAGGAGCCCGCCGGTTTGCGGGCGACCTCGCGCAGGCCGACCAGATCGATCACCTCGTCGACTCGACGCTTGGCAATTCCCGTGGTCGCCGCGATCGCGCGCAGGTGGTTGTACGCCGACCTGTTCGGGTGCACCGCTCTGGCGTCCAACAGCGCGCCGATCTCCTGTAGCGGCGCGCGGTGGTCAGCGTATCGGCGGCCGTTGATGGTGACCGTGCCGGACGTCGCGGCGTCGAGACCGACGATCATCCGCATGGTGGTCGACTTGCCGGCGCCGTTGGGGCCGAGGAATCCGGTGACGGTACCGGGCCGGACGGTGAAGGTCAGATCGTCAACGGCGGCGCGCTGGCCGTACCGTTTGCTCAGATTCTTCACTTCGATCACTCGGGGACTCCTAGCGCTCCCTGCGGCGGTGGCGTCCCCAAGGATGGCAACCGGCCGGTACACCCGCCGTCGTCCATCCGCAGACACCTGGGCGTACTGCATCGGCAGTACGCGGCCGGCGCCCTACCGAGGCGGCTCGCCGGGACGTACCAGGCCGGTCTGGTAGGCAATGACCACCAGTTGGGCGCGGTCGCGGGCACCTAGCTTGATCATCGCCCGGTTGACGTGGGTCTTCGCGGTCAGCGGCGAGACGAACAGCCGCTCGGCGATCTCGTCGTTGGACAGCCCGGCAGCCACCAGCGTGAGGACCTCGCGCTCACGCTCAGTAAGCGCCTCGAGCTGGGACGGCACGGCCGAACAGGTGTTCTCCGGCAGGGCCAGGAACCGGCCGATCAGCTTCTTGGTTGCCGCGGGGGACAGCAGGGCGTCGCCGGAGGCCACGGTCCTGATGGCCGTAAGCAGCCCGTCCGGATCCACGCCCTTGCCGAGGAATCCGCTGGCACCGGCCCGCAGCGCCTGCAGCACGTACTCGTCGATCTCGAACGTGGTCAGGATCAGTATCCGTACCCCCGCCAGCTGCTCGTCCTGGGTGATCTGCCGGGTTGCCTCCACGCCGTCCATCTCCGGCATCCGGATGTCCATCAGGACAAGGTCGGGGCGGATACGCCGGGCGAGCTGCACCGCCTCCACGCCGGTGGTCGCCTCCCCGACGACCTCGAGATCGTCGGCGGAGTCGATCAGAACCCGGAACCCGGCACGGATCAGCTGCTGATCGTCGGCCAGCACCACGCGCAGGGTCATCCGCGCTCCTGGCACGCCGGCAGCACGGCCCGGACCCGGAACCCGCCGCCCGGACGGGGACCGGCGTGCATTCGCCCACCGGCGGCCGAAACCCGCTCCCGCATGCCGAGCAGGCCGTAGCCGGTGCTCACCATCGAACGGATGCGGCGCCGCTCGGCGGGGGCCTCGTTGTCCACTTCGACGGTCAGCTGCTCCGGCTGGTACGACAGCTGGATACGCACGATGTCGCCACCGTGCTTGTGCGCGTTGGTCAGGGACTCCTGCAGCAGCCGGTAGGCGGCCAGATCCACCGGCGCCGGCAGCGCGTAGATCTGGCCGGCGCGCCGCCAGGTCACCCGTAACCCGGCACCACGGAACGATTCGATCAACTCTTCCATCCGTCCCAGGCCCGGTACCGGCTCGGTCGGCGCGGCCACCTCCTCGTTCTCCCGCAGGACCCGCAGTACGCTGCCGAGTTCGTCGAGTACCGCCCGGCTGGCATGGCGAACATGGCCCAGCGCCTCCTGTGCCCCGGAAGGGTCGCTGCGCAGCACATGGCCGGCGACCCCGGCCTGTACGTTGATCACCGCGATGTGGTGCGCCATGACGTCGTGCAGATCCCGGGCGATGCGCAGCCGGTCCTCGGCCAGCCGCCGCCGGGTCTGCTCATCACGGCTGTGCTCCGCGCGCCTGGCCCGCTCCTCGGCCGCGAGCACGTAGTCGCGGTGGCTGCGGATCGCATCGCCGACCGCCGCGGCCAGGCCACTCCACAGCACGAGCACCACCTTGTCCGGGTCGAGAACGGTGCCCCTGGTCGAGTACAGGGCACCGCCGACCAGGACCAGCCCGGTGAACGATCCGGCGAGGACCGCGGTCAGGCGGTTCGTACTGACCGCCACGGTGTAGACGGCGATCACCACGGCGAGCGTGGACAGGCCCCGGGCCTCGTTCAGCGCCACCGACAGGGCGGTGGCCGCGCTGCTGACCGAAAGGACCGCCAGGGGGTGACGCCGGCGAAGGACCAGTACGCCCCACACCACCGCGCTGAACGCGGCCTGGCCCGGGGTCAGCCGCCCCTCCCCGCCCAGCGGGCCGAGCAGCGGATACGACACGCTGATGGCAAACAGACACAGGGCGACAATGGCGTCGAATACGTAGGGATGCAGCCGCGATGCCTGCCGCACCAGCGTTACCGCACCCATACCAACGACGCTACGTCAGGCGACCGCCGTCGGCTTCTTCCTGCGGCGCTACCCCATGGTGACCCGGCCGACACGCTCTGCCGGAGTCGAGGACAGGCCGGGAAGAGGATGGCGCGCACGGAACCGGGCGATCGATGCGCAAGCGTCCGGTACAGGCATGATGCTCACCCGAACAGCTGGCGGCCCGGCGTCGTCTGATCGCCCGACCGTCGAGCGACTACCGCCAGCGATACTGGCGGCCGTAGTAGCGCGCCCGGCGGTCAGACTGCTCCCAGCCCGGCGACCTCTCCTCCGCGGGCTGCCGGTCGAGGCGCTGCCGGTACCGCGGGTCACGGCCCGACATCTGGTGCCGTCCGTCGTGGCCCGCGGCCACGTACCGGTGGGGGTTGCCGCTGGCGTGCGCCTTGAGCGTGCGTATGAGCAGGATGCCGGCCCATTGGCCGGCGACCCAGATCGGCCACGCGGACCCGCGGAAATCGCTGAGCACATAGATCAGCATGCTGATCGCCGTCACCGCCAGCCAACTGCCCCACAGCGTCAGCATCCACGTGGGTACGCCGCGGCGGCGCCCCGTACCGGTCGCCCGGGCCGCGTCAGTCGGCACCGACGGGGTGCCCGTCCCGACTTCCGGCGGCAGGTCGTCGAGGATCCGGTCCAGTTCGCCGTACGTCTTTGCCGTGTACGCCTGCTGCAGCCGCCCGTCGTACTCCAACAGGTCCAGGCGGCCCTCGTTGAGCGCTACCTGGAGCCGGTCCGCTGCGAGTTGCCGGTCCGCGTCGGCGGCCCGCAGGTGATCATGTCGTTCCCCCATGGTTGAAGCGTGGCAGGTTCCGCCAGGAGCGGCCAGTTCACGCCTGCCCGCGGCTTGTCCCAACGAACCGGACAACCGTGCATCAGAAGGCATTGCGCGGTCAGACCGGACCTCCGGGTACATGCCCGGCCTCTTTCCGCAGCATCCGCGGAACGTTCGGCTGATCGACGTACGTGCATGCGCGGATTAGTCTGCGACCACAAAGTGGGTCTGAGTAGCAGAAGGAGATTCCCCATGAGTCGACGCGCACGCATCTGGGCGCTTGCCCTGCTCACCGGCGCCGTGGCCGCCTCGATCGTTTCGTTGGCGACGGCTGCCCAGGCCGGTATCCAAGGCACCGGCCACTGACCGATCGACCTTCGCTCATCAGCGCATTTCCGCTCGCCAAGCCTGGCGGTCAGATTGCGACCGGGTGGCTTGGCTCGTAGAGGCCGAGCTCGCCGCCGCCGGGCAGCCGCAGAGCGGTGCGCAGCCCCCACCGCTCTTCGGTGACCGGGATCGTGAACTCGACGCCCTTCGCCGACAACTCGGCCACGGTCGCCGCGACGTCGTCGCACATCAGAAACAGCTCGTGGGCCTGCTCGCCGTCGGTCGGATGCACGGCGAGCTCGGCCGGCGGCAGCCCGAAGATGAGCCAGCCGTGGCCGGCGTCGACGTGGTCGTAGCCGAGGGTGTCCCGAAAGAAGGCGCGGTCGGCCTCGGGATCGCGACTGTAGATGATCACATGAGCGCCATTGATCATACGGCGATCATAACGGCGCGGCGGCAGGCTCGCGGGAACGGCCGGCACGCGTGTCCGGCGCCCTCCGCCATTTCCCGGGTTGGTTGAACGTTCGGACAGAAGCGGGGGGCAATCCGTGGGAGCTGCCGAAGCCGAGAATCCAGTTCATGCAGATCGATCGGCTGGTATCGCTTGTCCGTGGAATTCCACCGTCGGCAGAATTTCCCCATGACGACGTCTGCTTGCCCGCGTTGCGGGGGAACCAGCAGCAACGTGCTCGCACCCGGATACTACGAGTGCACCAGCCAAGCCTTGGTCAATGTGATACCGCCCGGCGCCCAGGGCAATCTGGGCTCGGTACCCGTCTATCAGCCGTGCGGCCATCGCTACCAATCTGGTGCCACCTCTGCCGGTACGCCGCAATGTGCGTGCGGCATGTACGCCGTGGGGGCGTGTCGTGACTGTGGCAAGCCGTTGTGCGGCAGGCACGTCAACATCCGCAACGACACCGTCTTCTGTGCGGAGCACGCGAGCGCCGTTGAGCAGGCTAGGGTTCAGGAGAGGGCGCAACATAAGGAGCGGCAGCTCCAGGCGTTGCGTGCGTGGGAAGCGGACGTGGTCCGAGCGCTCCTCGCGGTCCAGGATCGTGTCGAGCGGTTCGTCCGGGCCGTTGCCGAAGTCGAACACGCGCAGACCCCGGAACTCAAGGCGCTGATCAGCGATCAACCCAGCGATCGGGCGATCGCCGACTGGCTGATCGCGCATGCGAGCCCTCCGTTGGGCAACATCCTGATACATGAGCAGGGCCTGTTTGGGGTAAAGCAGTGTCGCTATCCAGGCTGGAGCTTCCATGAGGGTTCAGTCGCCATCTACAACTTCCCGCACGGCGAGACCCGGCCCGGCGCCATCTCTGTCCTGAAGGACGGCCGGATCTACTACGATCGCTCGTTCGAGCCTGCCAAGAACGATCGATTCAACGCCGCGGCGATCAAGCGGGTGTACCAGAACGCACGCATGCGCCCACTCCGACTTCCCCCGAGGCCGAGCATTGCTTGACCATCGCGCGTGCGCCGGGGCGCCAGCAGGCGACCGGAGGTGACTCGGGGGAGTCGCGGACGCTGATCAGGACGTGTCCGTAGTGCCGGCCGGAAGAGGTTATGCGCGTGCCCGGGTGCGAGCCTGCCGGGGCAGGCCGAGCCACCACGCCGCCGCTTGCCGCGCGTCGTGCCGCAGAGCCACGTCGGTGCGCACAGCGCGCAGCACATCGTCTTCCCCGGTGATGCCGAGTGCGTACACGAGAGGAACCAGTACGTCCTCCCGCCCGGCGTGAGTGTGTACGGCGGCCCGCCAGAACGGGGTGCCGCTGCGCCCACCGATGTGCGCCAAGGTGCGGGCGATGTTGGCCGTGACCGCGGCCGGTATCCCGGGTGCCAGCAGCAGCCGTTCGACCCGAGTGCGCTCCGCGGCGCCACCAATCACCTGCAGCGCCTCAAGTCCGGCGACAGAGGTGGCCGGATCAGTGGTCACGGACGCCATCGTGGCCGCCAATGTCTCCCTCGCGATGGGTTCCCGGAACGGGCTGGCAGCCAGGTACATCGCGCTGTACAGCCGTACGTCCGGGAATGGGCTGTTGAACATCTCGGCGACCATCGCGCAGAACACCTCGTCGCTGGTGCCCCCGATCGCACCCGCCACGCGTCGGTCGAGCTGGGTGGACATCCGCGGGGCGATCGGTACGGGTCTGCTGCCGGACAGCCTGTCCAGCACGCGCGCGCCGAGTGCGCGGATGTCGGCCGGTCCGCCCGTGTCTCGCGCCAGTGCGCGCACCGCTTCAGACAGCCGGAGCGACTGGTCACCGGTGAAGTGGCGGTGCTGAATCTTTCGGATGCACGCCAGCAGGGCCCCGTAGAGCGCGCCGTCGTTGGTGGGACGGTGCAGCTGCCGGAGCACCTGTGTGGCGGCTTCCGGTGCGGCGGTCGCGTCGAACATGCTGACCACCTCGATCATCACTCGATTGGCGGGATCGGCGGCGAGGTCGGCACAGGCCGCGATCGCGGCATGCTGCCCGTCGCGGTGGTGCATCAGCCGGTTGAGCGCCTCGAAACGCTGCTGCCAGGCCAACCCGTCGGAGATGATCATTTCTGTGACCAGTCGTTCGGCGGTGCGCTGCCAGAGCCTGCGGGGCGCGATCGTCCACACTGGATCGTGGGCCAGTAGTGTGGTCAGCTCGTCCCAGTCGCTGCCGACCAAGTCGCCGTCGCAGTCGATCAGGTCGAGCAGGTCTCCGAGGCGCCCTCGGACAGCCTCCGGGTCGGCCGCGGGACCGCCGGGCAGGGCCGGCCTGCTACCGCGTCCGGAACTCCGGTAGCGCCCGAGGGCCTGCAGCGGTCCGGTCAGCTGTCCGGGGTGCAGATTCAGCAGTTGTTCGTAGCGCCGGACGGCGGCCAGCGGCGCCTGTTGAACTCCGGTCTCCCAACGGGAGATCTGCGATTCGCCGGCGGCACGGCACCAATAGCCGCCGGGAAATGTCGCCGCGAACGCCTTGGCGTTGGCGAACTGGTGGGCGGGGTCATGCACCCGGCTGGCGCGCAACAGCCGGCCGGTCAGTATGGGGCCAGTCGGCCAGGACGGTTCGCCCGTCACCCTTCGCATTCTACCGAGATTCAGGCCAGATCTTGCAGCGCGAATTGTCGTTCGCAATCGATCTCCGTGCGTCGGACTGTCGGCCCTACCCTCGGCGGCACGTACCTAACCGTCGGAGTACACCATGCAGCGATTGACCGGCCGGGCCAAACGGTCGGCGGTGTTCGAGGGGGCGCCGCCGGCCGTTGCCTCGCTTCGGCGGTGGTACGAGCGGATAACGCGGCATGCGGTCGCGGCACATCGGGCCGGGCTACCGGCATGGAGGACGCCGGGCGAACTGGATGATGTAGCGCCGACCAAGAATTCGGTCGTCTACACCGGATCGGACCTGGCTTGCTCAACCCAACGCCGTTAGAGGTTGGCCCGATGATGTCGCACGAGCTGACACGTGGGGCGAACGCATTGCATCTTTGTCCCAGCTGATTTGCCGGGTCGGATGTAGCTCGCCGATCGCGTCACTGTGACGCTGGTGCGTACGGGGTTGGAACGACCATTGTCAATCAGTGGGAGAAGTCGATGACGACGATACGCCTCGCAATATTCAATCCCAGTGGCACCGTCGAGGGATGTGGCCTGGCCGATTGCGATCCCAAGCCGGTCGACGTGCTGTGCCGTGACCACGGCGCGCTGCTCGTCTTCAAGGAAATACCTCCACGCACACGCTACGTGCTCGGCGTGCTCGCGTGCGCGCTGATCTGGGCCGCTTTCTTCGCGGCGCCCGCACTCAATAACATTGTTCCCACGTTCGTCGTACTCGCACTGGCAGGGGCCGGGATCGTGGTCCTGCCGCTACGAACGTTCCCCGTTGCCGGACGCTCCATCCTGGCCGGATGGATCATTGCCTGCGCACTCGCGCCGGTTCTCGATCGGCCTCACCATAAAGCGTTCCAAATCGTAGCGACGGTCATTGTCTTCGCTATCGCGATCGGCTGGGCGGTGCGGCTGAGTCGATCGGCGGCGGACCTGAACAAGCGGGCAGACTCGTCCGGTGGCGTCGCCGGGGCCGCGTTCGTCGCCGCCGGTCTTGCCATCGCGGCGGTAACCGCCCTGCTGTGGCTGCTCACCGGGCCTCCTGGTTCTGACCCTGCCACCCATCTACCCGCCGCTCTGCGCGCTCCGTTGATCTGGAGCGTGCGCGTCATGCTCGGGGTGACGGTGGTGGCATGGGCGGGCTTCGCCGCCGGGCTCGGCACAGACGCTTGGCGCGATCGTGGACTGCGGCTGATCAAACCGCCGTCACGACCGCGGAGACTCGCTCGGTGGGGTGCGGACCCGGCATCCGCCGCTCGGGGGCCGCAGGCCGTGGATCGGATCATCGAGGGCGTCTTCGGAGTGATGGTTCAGTTCGTGCTCGCGGTCCTGGATGTTCTCATCGGTCTGCTGTACTACCGAATCCTCGGGATCCTGGTCGCCGTGGCCAATTGGCTGCTGTCATGGCTCGCGGCGATGGTCACGATCGTTGTGCGGGCTGCCGTCCTGCTGCGCAGCGCGGCGTGGAGCGCCACCAGAGTCATCGCCATCCCGGCGGTGAGCCTGCTGGTCGCGGCGGTGCTGATGCTGTCGTTCACACACGCCCACGTCGACTACGTCAAGACCGGATCGCTCGCGGACGTTGGGCTGCTGCTCGGCTGTGCGGCGGCGTCGTACGTGCTGCTGACCCTCGCCTGGACAGCGTTGTCGGCCGTACAGCCGAGCATCCTGTCCGCCGCCATCGTGAACTTCACCGGGCCCACGTTGGCGATCACCATCGTGTTGGCGTTGATCGGTGGTTGGGGCTTCGGAATTCTCGGCGCGGCGGGCTACGGTCCCTACCACATCGGCTGGCTGACGATCGGCTGCACCACACTGGTCGCCGTAGCGGTCATCGTGTGGGGTCTTCGGCGCAGAAGCCTCCAGGCGGGGGAGGACGAGATCGACCGGCTGGCGCCGCTTGCCGCGCGACGCGGCGCTGGGGATGCCACGGTACCGGCACCGAGGTCCCCGGTCGCCAGCGCCGCGGACAACCGTTCGGCCGCTGCCCCCTTGGGCGGTGAGCTCGGGTGAGTGGGGTGCAGGCCGTCCTACAGCTCGACGACGCGCACCGCACCGACTCTGCCGCGGCGACCTGGGACCTTCACAACGAACTGCGCGCCCTCGACCTCGATCTTCGGCTTGTCGAAGACACCGAGGCGCACGACGGGTCGAAGGCATCCGGTTCCCTCACACGTTGGCTGACGGTACAGAACCTGACCGTGGACGGGCTCGCGGCGGTGGTCGCGACCGTGCTGCGATGGGCGATACGTACCCGGCGTTGCGTCAAAGTCAAAGTCGACGGCGATGTCCTCGTCCTGACCAACATCACAGCCGACGAGCAGACCCGCATCATCGAGGCGTTCCTTGCCCGCCACAGCGCTCACGTTTGACATCCGGCGCCGATCGCGCACCGCTCTGGTCGTCGCGACATCGACGTACAACGACCCGGCGTTCCGTCGGCTGCGGGCCCCCGCAGCCGACGCGGCGGACTTTGCCGCGGTGCTCGCCGATCCGGCCATCGGCGACTTCCACGTGACCTCACTCATCGACCCGACCGGTCCACAGATGAAGGTGGCCGTCGACGAATACCTCGCCCAGAGCGCGGTCGGAGACCTGCTCGTCGTGTACCTGTCCGGCCACGGAGTCCGCGACGCGCGAGGTCGGCTGTACTTCGTGGCGGCCGACACCTCCCAGTCCCGGCTTGCGGCGACCGGAGTCGAAGCCTCCTGGCTGCAGGACCGGCTGGAGGAGTGCGACGCGACGCAACAGGTCGTCATCCTCGACTGCTGTTTCAGCGGGGCTTTCGCGTCGTGGGCCAAGGGCGGTGCCGACGACCTCTCCCGCGACCTGGAAGAACTATCGGGGCACGGGCGCGGCCGGATCGTCCTGACCGCCTCACGGGCGACCGAGTACTCGTTCGAAGGCCACGCTGTGCCCGGCGCCGCGATTACCGGGTCGGTGTTCACCGCCGGATTGATCGACGGGCTCAGGTCCGGACAGGCCGACACCTACCACCTCGGGCGCATCTCCGTCGAAGATGCCTTCCTCCACGCCTGCCAGTTCGTTCGACGGCACGGCGTGAAGCAGACGCCGCAACGGTGGAGCTACGGGGCTGAAGGAAGAATCTGGCTGGCCCATTCCCGGCCTCGGCCCACGTCGCCGCCCCCGGCGAATCCCATTCCCGAGACTGGGCCGAAGCCCGCCGCCACGGTCGACGAACGACAGGTCGCCGACTCGCCACCGGTCGCGCGCAGGCCCCGGCAGCAACACAGGACACCCGGGCCGCGACTGGCGCCGCCGGGGACGGTGATCGGATGGGGAGGGCGCAATCCGAGCGTGGCCCGCGCGCTCGCCACGGGTCTGGAGTTCGGCAGGCTGGTCGTGCCGGCCGGACTGCTCGGGGTGACGGCGATCTCCGCCGGAGGGCGGCACGCGCTAGCCCTGACGGTGGACGGGACTGTGCACTGCTGGGGGGAGAACACCTTCGGGCAGGCTCGAGCTCCACTGCGTCGGCTGAGCGATGTGCGAGCGATCGCCGCCGGTGGCGCGCACAGTCTCGCCATCTGCGGTGACGGCTCGATAGTGGGCTGGGGAAACAACAACGGTCGCCAAGCGAAACCGCCGAAGACCGCCAGCGAGCCGATCGACATCGCGGCGGGCGGCTGGCACAGCTTGGCGCTCCTGAAGGATGGGACAGTCACCGCCTGGGGCGACAACCACCACGGGCAGGCTCGGGTACCCCGGGGACTGGCAGACGTGGTGGCGATCGCGGCCGGCGAGGCGCACTGCCTGGCCCTGCACGGAGACGCTACGGTGAGCGCGTGGGGCAGTGACGAGTACGGGCAGTCAAGCGTGCCGGCGACGGCCACGAATGTGGCGGCCCTCGCGGCGGGCGGTTCGTACAGCATGGCTCTTCGCGTCGATGGGCGGATCGTCACCTGGGGCCGAGCGCCGACGGGGCTTGACACGCGCCGGCTGGAAGGCGCACTCGCCCTGTCCGCCGGAGAGTCCCACTGTCTGGCGCTGAGCCACGACGGAGTCCTGCATGCCTGGGGTGACAACACCTATGAGCAGTGTGCGGTTCCGCACGGCGTCGGCGGGATCAGGGCAGTGAGCGCTGGCGGCGTGTTCAGCTTGGCGCTGATCGCTGTCCCGTGACTCAGATCGTGTCAGCACCGGCCTGAGGTGCTCCTGCCGGGCTCAGGAACCAGACGGCTCCAGCCGCCTGGTCGACTCCCGGACCACCAGCTCGGGCTCGGTGTGCAGTGGTGTGGCCACCTCGGTGCCGTCGAGCATGGCCATTAGGGTGGCGATGATGCCCCGGGCAAGCTCGTCGAAGTCCTGCCGGATCGTCGTCAGTGGCGGAAGGTAATGTGCCGCCCCCGGCAGATCGTCGAATCCGACGACGCTGATGTCCTCGGGAACCCGGACCCCGCTGTCCCGCAAGGCGTGCAGCAGACCGAGGGCCATTTCGTCGTTCCCGGCGAAGACCGCCGTGCCGTCGAGCGAGCCGGCCAGTTGGACACCGGCCGTGTATCCGCTATCGGCTCGCCAGTCGCCGATCAGCGGATCGCGCACCGTCAGCCCGTGGTGTGTCAGCTCGGCCTGCCATCCCCGTAGCCGCTCGGCCGCGTCCAGGTGGCGCAGCGGCCCGGACAAGTGCAGGATCTCGCGGTGTCCCAACTCGACCAGGTGGCGCACCGCAAGCCGGGCGCCGAGGAACTGGTCGATCGAAACGCTGTGCAGATCGGGCCGGCCGCTGCTCTCGGCGGTCACCAGAGGCACATCCAGCTCGATCGACTGGATGGCGTCCAGTGCGTCGTGGTCGGCCGCGATCAGGACCAGTCCCTCGATCTGCTGCCGCAGCAGCACGTCGAGGGCCGCCAACAGCTGGCCGCGGTCGGCTGAGTCCAGATTCGCGATGCTGACTTGATAGCCGGCGTCGCGCGCGGCCTCGTCGACGGCACGCATCCGCTTGGAGATGGTGTGTGCGGACACGCCGGTGCTGATCAGACCGATCGTGTTGCTCCGGCGGGTGGCCAGGGTACGGGCGGCGTTGTTGGGGTGGTAGTTCAGCTGTCGGATTGCGGCCTGCACCGTCGCGCGGGTCTGCGGCCGGACCAGGTCCGGGTAGTTGATGGTCCGGGAGACGGTCTGCGGGGACACTCCGGCAAGCCGCGCCACATCCGAAATCTTTGCCACCGGAGTTCATCCTCGCCTTCCGGGCCGAACGGCTCCGCCATCATACTGTTGCGCACACATCGGTCACCGCCCTTGGCTCGCCTGCGCCGTAAGGTTACTGGTCGACAACGGAGCCATCGACATGCAGCCGGGTGAGGATGTGCCGTTTGGCGTAGGGGAACCTCTCTGTCGCGTCGGGCCGCAGCGCGACGCCGATGCCCGGCTCGTCGCTGATCGGCACGAAGCCTTCCCCGTCGTGCTGCGCGGCGCCTGAGACGAGCTGGTCGGGTTCGGGACGCATGACGTCGCCGTCGCCCCACGACTCGTTCGGGAACTCCTGCAGCACGAAGTTGGGTGCGGTCGCGGCGATCTGCAGGCAGGCCGCCGTCGAGACCGGGCTGAGCGGGTTGTGCGGTACGACGCCGACGTGCGACGCCTCGGCCAGCGCGGCGACCTTACGGGCGCCGGTGATCCCGCCGACCAGGCAGACGTCCGGTCGCACGATCTGCGCCCCGCCGCGGGTGAGCAGCATCTGGAAGTCCCACAGGGAGGTGTACCGCTCGCCTGTGGCGATCGGGATATTGATCTTCGACGCCACGTACGCCATCTCGTCGACGTTGTCCGGCAGCACCGGATCCTCGAGGAACAGCGGCGTGTACTGCTGGATGCCCAGGCCGAGCTGGACCGCCTCGAACGGGGCGAGCCGCCGGTGGATCTCGATGCACAGGTCGACGGCGTCTCCGGCGGCCTCGCGGTAGCGCGCGACCGCGGTCACCGCGCGACCTATCTTCTGGGCGTGGGTCTCGAAGTAGGGCTCCTCCCTCGGGGAGTCCAAAAACGGCGTCAGGTGGCCGACTGCGGTGAACCCCTGCCGCCGGGCGTCGGCAACGCCCTCGCACAGCTCGTCGGTGGTCTGGCCAAAGACGTGCGAGTAGACCCGCGCGCGATGGCGGACCTTGCCGCCCAGCAGCGCGTGGACCGGCGCATCGAAGTGCTTTCCGGCGATGTCCCAGAGGGCGATGTCGATGGCGCTGATAGCGCCCATCACCACCGAGCCCCGGAAGTGTGTCCAGCGGTACAGGTACTGCCAGTGGTGCTCTATCTTCAGCGGGTCCTGCCCGACCAGGTACTCGGCGAACCGCTCGATGGTGGCCGCCGTCCCCTCCTGCAGACCCCACGCACCGGATTCACCCAACCCGACAAGCCCGGTGTCGGTCGCTACCTCAACAAACAGATAGCGGTCGATAAAAATCGGGGTCACGCGTTCAATACGCACCTACAGCTGCCCTTCTGAAGTTTTCCTGTGTCGTACCCACCCGGCCGGCCGTCGCCGCATCGCCGGACATGCCACTGGCCACAAACCGGTCGTCCGCTCGCTTTGCTATCAGCCCTTCTCGGCGCCGGCGGTGAGCCCGCCGGCCAGCAGACGCTCACTGGCGAAGAAGAGCACGATGATCGGGATCGTGGTGACCACCGAGGCGGCCATCAGTACCGTGGTGGGAATCTCGATGCTGTTGCCGGTCAGCTCGGACAGGCCGAGGGAGACCGTCCAGCGGCTGCGGTCATCGGCGAGGAAGAGCAGCGCGAAGAGGAACTCGTTCCAGGCCACCATGAAGATGAACAGGGCATTGGCCAGGATCGCCGGCATCGCCAACGGCAGGCTGATCCGCCACATCGTGCCCAGCCGGCCGCACCCGTCCAGGGCGGCCGCCTCCTCCAGGCTCACCGGGATCGTGTCGAAGTAGTTGCGCAGCATGTAGATGGACACCGCGACGGTCTGCGACACGTACACCAGAAGCACCGCGACCAGCGAGCCGCGCATGTTCACCCGAGTGAAGAACACGAACAGCGGCACGGCCAGGATGATGCTCGGGAACAGGTACACGGCCAGGAACAGCACGCTGATGTGCCTGCGGCCGAAGAACCGGAGCCGGCTGATGGCGTAGGACCCGGGAATCGAGACCAGCAGGGTCAGCGCGACCGTACCAAAGGACAGCACGGCGCTGTTGCGCATGAAGCCGAGGAAACCCTCGCCGCCGGAGGAGACCGACACCAGCACCCGCTTGTACGCGCTCAGGTTCAGGTGCCTCACATCCGTCCACAGTGCGCCGGGGTTGTTGAGCACCGAGCCCAGGTCGCGGATGGACAGCAGCGCCATGTAGTAGAACGGGAAGGCCGTCACGATCAGCAGCGCCCCGATGACGACCCAGCGCGCGATCCCGAAGAACCGGGTCTCGAAGCCGTCCCGGGTCCACCGTGGCTTGCGTGCCGGTCCCGCCGTTCCGGCGGGGACCGACCGCCGTGCGTCGATCGCCGTCATGACAGCCGCTCCTCTCGTCGGCCGAAGCGCCACATGTAGAAGCCCACGGGCACGGCCATCACGACGGCCAGCACGAGCGCCTGGGCGGAGGCCAGGCCGATGTCCCCGTTGCCGGTCAGGAAGTTGTAGACCCGCACGCTGACCACCTCGGTGCCGGCACCGCCCCCGGTGAGCAGGTAGATGTCGTCGAACTTGGTGAACGTCCAGATGAAGCGCAGCACCGACAACACCGCGATGGTCGGTACCAGCTGCGGCCACACCACGTAGCGGAAACGCTGCGAGACGGTGGCCCCGTCGACCTTCGCGGCCTCCTCCAGGGAGCCCGGGATCGCTTGCAGCCGGGCGGTCAGGAACAGGAACGCGAACGGGAACTGTCGCCACGCCTCGAACAGGATGACCATGATCAGCGCCAGCGGGATGCCCAGGTGTATCCCGAAGATCGATACCCTGCTGGTCTGCTGGCTCAGGAAGGCAACCGGCTTGTCCCAGCCGAACAGGCGCTTGCCCCAGTAGTCGACGATGCCGAACTGCGGGCTGAGCATGACCTGCCAGACGAACGTCGCCGCGACGACCGGCGCGACGTAGGGCAGCAGCATGATTGATCGGACCAGGCCCCGGGCCTTGAACCGCCGGCGCAACGCGAGCGCCGCAACCAGACCAAGAGCGATGGACGCCGCGGTACCCAGGACGGAGTATGCGACGGTGGTCAGCAGGGTCGACACGAAGCCCTGCGAGGTGAACACGAGCTTGAAGTTCTCCAGCGAGTACTGGCCGAAAAAGCCCGCGCTGTGCAACGTGAGCAGCCGTACCCGCTGGAAGGACAGCGAGATGCTCCAGATGATCGGCAGCACGACGACCGCGATCACGATGACGACCGTGGGCGCGATCAGCCCGATGCCGGCGCGTGCCTCGCTGCGGCGCATCCCTCCGGGCCGCGACGCACGGCGCCCGGCCGGGGTTGACGGTGCGGGGGGTGCCCCTGGCGGCGCCGGTGCGGCCGTGTCGCCGCCAGGGGTGACAACCTGTTGCTTCATCACTTGGTGCTGCTCTGGATCGACTTGACCGCCTTCTGCGCTTGGGCGGCCGCGCCGGCGCCGTCGACGTCCCCGTTGTCGAGGGCGTTGATGGCCTTGGGTACCGGCAACTGCGTCAGAATCGCGCCCATCAGGTTGCCCTGACCCTCGGTGAAGGCCCACCGGGAGAACGAGTCGACGCTCTTCTGCCACGCCGTGATCTCGTCTTGCGTGTAGTAGGTCGACAGCGGCGCCTTCGTATCGATGCCGGTCGACAGCTTCGACCACCCCGTGATGAACTTCTGCGGGTCGTCGGACGTGCCGTGCCGGGTCGGGAATTTGCCCTCCGGAGCCTGGTTGAGCCAGGGCAGGTACCCGTCGTTCATGAAGTACTCGACGAACTTGGTCGCCGCGGAGGTCTTCGCGGTCGACGTGACGACCCAGGAGGTGACGTCCCCGCCCTGAACCGGCGAGCTGCCGTCTGGCCCCTGGAACGAGGTGACGAAGCCGCTGTTCTTGGCGATGAAGGACGGGTCGGTCTTGCACTGCGGGCAGGTCGGCATGATGTCCTTGTCCTGCCCGGCCATCTCCGGAAGGATGAACGACGCCCAGATCGTGATCGCCGCCTTGCCGGCCATGTAGGTCGTTTTCACGGCCGTCGAATCCAGCGACCCCGGCACCGAATAGTTCTTTATCAAATTACCGTAGAAGTTGAACGCGTCGACACATTGTTTGCTGTCGATAGTTACCTTGCCGGATCCGTCGACCAACTGGCACCCGTTCGCGAGCGCCGCCCACTCGAACAATTGCTGGGTGAATGCCGTGCTCGGGCTGGTTCCGCCCACGAAACCGGCTATCTGCGGGCTGTTGAGCTTCTGGGCCGCGTTGAGCAGATCCGCGTAGGTCTTCGGCGCGGGCAGGCCCGCCTTCGCGAACAGGTCCTTGCGGTAGATGACCGACAGCGCGAACCCATCGCTGGGCACCGCGAGCTGGGTGCTGCCGTCCCGCGTGAGATCGAGCGCCGACTTCGAGAATGTGTCCGGCCCCAGGTCCTTGACGATCTGCGTGGCGGTCTTGGTGTCGACTAGGTCGTTGCTCGACATGGTGCGCACGTCGTTGAGCGGGAGCGCGCCGATGACGTCCGGCATCGTGCCGGCGGCCGCGGCCGCGGTCAGCAGCTGCGGGAACTGATCCTCGTTGATGCCGACGAGCTTTACCTTGATGCCGGTCTTCGTGGTGAAGTCGGCGGCGTCGGCCTTCGCCTTGGCGAGGCGGTCGGGCTGCTCCTCGAGGCTCCACACGGTGATGCTGTCGCCGTCACCGGACGAATTGGCGGAGCTGGAGCAGCCGGCGATGAGCGTGGTAGCGCCGAGGACTGCAAGTAAGGTAACGGATATTCCTACTCTGCGCATCGACAGAAACTCCTCGATTTACATCAGTAGTTGCGGAGCGGCAGTTTGGCATGGTCACGCCCGAGGATCGGGCGAATGTTAGCGCTATCAGTGTCGTATGTTAGCGCTATCAGTGACCCTGTCAACCCCTCTACCGGCGGTTACGTGGCGTCGGGGCCCGACTGCGCCGCGGTGGCCGGGCATGTGGTGACTGCGGACCCGCCGGGGTACGAGCGTCCGCAAGCAGCCGGAGAAGCGGCCCCGTAGCCGCGCGCCTTCGTGGTGGAGCACCCATCGGCGCTGCGACACTCACTGACCTGGTTCGGTCTGTCTCCCCGGCCCGGACCGCCGGACCGCCGGACCGCCGGACCGCCGGACCGGAGAGATTAGCCCGCGGCCACAGCTTCGCCGATGCGCCTGTGCCGCCGGGAACGGGACCGCGGTGACCCGCCGGATACTGGCATGGTGGACGATGATCGCGTCGCGGCGGTAGCCCGGCTATGGCAAGCGCACTTGCGGGCACCGTTCCCGCCCAGCCTTCGAGGTGCCGAGATCGCCGGCATCGACATGGTGCTGCTCGACGCCGACACCGCTGGCTGCGTCAGGACCTGGCTACAGCACACCAGTCAGCGAGCTTCCGAATCCGGTACACGGATGTCTATCCGCCTTGGCAACCTCGACCGCGTCTTGCCGCTACTGACCGACCCGCTCGAAGTCCGCTACTATCGCAGGCTGCGCGACCTCGCCAACCTGATCTGCGAACTCCCCAGCTGAGGTCTTAACGTCCGGGTCGAACACCGTGAACAGGTCCGTTGGCACCGGACTGTTCCGGTGCCAACGGACCCGGAAGGGTCAGCTCGGCAGGTTCCATTGCTGGTTGGCGGCGCCGGTGCAGTCCCAGATCTGTAGTCGGGTGCCGTCCGCGGAACTGGGTCCGGTGGCGTCGAGGCATCGGCCGGATCCGGCGTTGATCAGCTGAGTGCCGCTGCGTGTCCATCTCTGGGCGTTGGTGGCGTTGCAGTCGTACAGCTGCACCTTGGTGCCGTTGGCCGTGCCGGCGGAGGTGACGTCCATGCATTTGCCCAGTGCCCGCAGGGTGCCATCGCTACCGGCCGTCCACTGCTGCGCGCCGGTGCCGTTGCAGGTGTACAGCTGGATGGGCGTTCCGTTCGCCGGGTTCGCGCCGGCGACGTCCACGCACTTGCCGCCGTACCCGGTGATCGCACCGGTACCCGATCCCGGGCCGCCGGTGGTCGGCGGCGGTGAGGTGGGGGTGACCGTGCCACCGGGCCAGGTGAACGTGGCCATAGCGCCGGCGGGCATGCTGTAGCCGAATGACGCACCACCGTAGGACACCGAGATGTTCTGCGCGCTGCCGGCGAGGTTGACCGCGACGAGCACGATCGAGCCGTCCGGATTCTTGAACGCCACGTTGTTGACGTTGCCGCTGACGTTGGAGTCGATGCGCACCGCGCCCGGCTTGACGAACTTGGAGAAGTGCCCCATCACGTAGTACTCGGCGTTGTAGGTGACAGTGCCGCCGTTGACGGTCACCAGGCCGGTGCACGCGCAGCCGTTGCCGATCACGGGGCCGCCGCTCGGGTTGAGGGCGAGGTTCCAGAAGGTGACGGTGCGCGACCAGTTGCGAACGGTGTTGATCGCCGTGCCGCCACCCTGGCCCGTGATGATGTTGCCGAAGTTGTTGCCCGAGGTGTTGGAGCCCTCGGTGAAAAGTACTTCCTTGCTGGGGTACGCGTTGTGCACGGTGGTCTGGGCGCTGACGTTGCCACCGTAGTGGTGCCAGGCGACGCCGTCGGCGTTGCTGCCGGTGGCGGCGAGTACCTGCTCGGCGTACGAGATGAGGTCCCAGTTGTGATCCAGCACGAGGATCTTCGTGGTCAGCCCGGCCGAGGTCAGCTTCGGCTTGAGGTCGTTGATGATCGTGCTCTCCTGAGAGGCGGACATCAGCATGCCGGGGTACGCCGCCGGCGAGTACTGCGGCTCGTTCGCCACGGTGAGGTAGGAGATCGGGATGCCGGCCGCCTGGTATGCCTGCACGAACTTGGTCAGGTAGCCGGCGAACACGTTCTCGTCGCCGCCGATCAGGCTGCCGCCAACCATGTTGCCGCTGGTCTTCATCCAGCCCGGCGCGCTCCAGGGGCTGCCCATCACCGACAGCTGCGGGTTCAGTGACTTCGCCTGCTGCAGCAGCGGGATGATGTACGACTGGTCGCGGGCAACCGAGAATCGGGTCAGGTTCGGATCGGCGGCGCCGTCGTCGAGGCTGTAGAACTGCACGGAGAAGTCCGAGGTCCCGATGGGCTGCCGCAGCCAGCTGACACCGATGCCGCCCGAGCCGAACAGGTTGTTCATGATCGAGGTACGGGCGGACGAGTTCCAGATGTTGGAGGCTGACGCGTCGGTCATCGACGCTCCGAAACCGACCATCGACTGGTAGGTGACGTTCGGGTTGACGGTGATGACCTGGCCGCTGCCGCCGGTACCGAAGCTGACGGCGGTCTTCTGGGTCAGTTTGTTGGACTGGTCAGGGGTGGTGAGCCAGACGTTCGCTGTGGTCGCGGCGAACGACGGGGTCGCGTCGGTGACCACGTAGGCGGCGCCGGAGGTGAACAGGGCGGCGGCCGCCGCCAGCAGCAGGTATCGGCGGTGGCGGCGGGTTCCTGGTCGGATACGGAACGGGTGATCGGCCATGGTGGTGTGCCCTTCTGCGGGGACGGAGGCAGGTTCGGGGTGCACCTGATTTGCTTCCCTCCGCCGGCGGAGGGAATGGCTTTGTTGTGAGCCAGAACTTATTAGCTCATCTCGGAGAATGCAAGACTGTCGATGCGTCGAGTTGGTTCTCGCCGTAACAATCCCGCAAAGCGGTGGCGTGCCGAGCCCACTCGGGCCTGGCACACCAGCGTGCGGGACGAACCAGGCCAGCACTCTGGTCTTGTCGCCCGCGTCGACATGGATCGACATCGCCGCCGGGCTGGACCGCCAGGCTACGTGCTGGTGTTCTTCGAAACGTCGGCCGTTGTATCGTCAACGCCGGCAACTGCGGCCAGGTCCGCCTCCGGTATGCCCAAGGCACGAGCGATCTCTCGAACCAGGACGGGGTGCGGATTGTGCCACCCGGTTCGCGCCGCGTTGGTGGTGGACATCGCGCGACCGGTGTCCATGGCCAGTTTTCTCACCGAGACCCCGCGGTTGTCCATCAGTTTGCGTAGGACAGCGCCGAACGGGTGCGGTTCCGGGGCGCCGGCCTCCGCGAGCGCTGGCCCGATGACCGTGTCCGCGGTCTTCGCCTGAAATCGCAGCAGCCGATTGCCCTCGAACCGGACCCGCGCGAAGAACGGCAACGTCTGCCCCGCATCGCCAGCGAGCGTCCCCGGCACTGAAACCTCGGTGACCCTGTTCTTCTGTCGGTCATGGTCGCTGGCGACCTCGCGCGGGTCAGCCGGCTCGACCTGCGTGACCCGCCAGGTGCTGTTCCACCAGGGGAGTTCGCCCAGTAGGTCGTTGAGAATCGTCCTTCGCTCAAAAAGGCGTGAACCCAGATGGCCGCCGGTGGAAATACATGGGTGACAGGTCTCTTCTGGGGCTACAGGAAGGAGTCGCATGGTGGGTGCGCAACGAGGCGCCTCATGGTGAGCGTGACGGGGGAGGCGGCCGACGCCGAGCTCATCGCGGCGGTGGGCCAGAACGAGGATGCGTTCGCGCTGCTGTACGACCGGCACGCGGCGCAGTTGTACCGGTACGCCTATCCCCGGGTGGGTCGTGAGGCCGCGGAGGACGTGGTGGCCGACACGTTCCTGGCGGCGTTCCGGTCGATCGACCGCTACGACACCACCCGACCGGACGCGAGGGCGTGGTTGTTCGGTATCGCGACCAATGTGCTGGCACGGCACCGCCGTACCGAGCGGGCCCGGTATCGGGCGCTGGCCAAGTCCAGCGGATCGGAGCAGGTCGAGCTCGAATTCGCCGAGCTGGTGGACAGTCATGTCAGCGCGGTGGCGGCCAGCCGCACGTTGGCGAAGTCGTTGGCGCGGCTGGCGGCCAGGGACCGGGATGTGCTGCTGCTCGTGGCGTGGGCCGAGCTGACTTACGAGCAGGTGTCCCAGACGCTGAACATCCCGGTCGGAACGGTGCGGTCGAGGCTGAACCGCGCCCGCCGCAAGATGCGCGAAATGTTGAAGAGCAACGATGTGGAGGTATCCCTGTGAACGACATGGGTCTGCTGTCCCGGTGGCGTGACGCGCAGGTGTCGCCGTCGGCCGCTCCGCCGGCGGCGGTGCGGGTCCGGGTGCTGTCCGGTGGCACGGCGCCTACCCGTCGTCGGGCCCGGACACCCCGCCTCGCCTGGTCGCTGGGACTGTCGGCGGGGCTGGCCGTGGTGGCCGTCGGTGGCGTGGTGTGGGCACAGGCGACGCCCGGATCGGGTACGACGGCGACCGGGCCGACCTCGGCGCAGCCCCCGACCAGCGGCGCCCAGGTGCTGCGCGAGGCCGCGCTGGCGCTGCCGCAGAGCCCGGTGGTGCCGCGTCCGGGCCAGTTCCTGTATACGCAGGACGTGTCGAGCCAGGCCCTGGGTGCGGGCAGTGTGGCGCAGCGGCACCAGGTCTGGGCGTCGGTGGATGGTAGCCGGGACGGCGTCATCACGATCGGGCCAGCCACCGGCGACGGTCAGACCCAGACCTTCGCGAAGCCGGCGTGCCGGGATGGTCGCATGCCGGAGGTCGGCACGAACGGCAGGATCATCGCCGGGAAGTACGAGTCACTCGCCTGCCATCCGGTACCCGCGTTCCTGGCGAGCCTGCCGACTGACCCGGCGGCGATGCTCAGCTGGTTGAGCAACCCGAAGGCGTTCGCCGGCGAGCCCGGCAGCGCGACCGCCACGGGCGGCAAGCAGCCGGCCGGTGCGGACCAGTTGGTGGTGGCGTTCAACAACGCAAGCGACCTGCTCAGCGACTACTACCTGACCGCGCCGATGGAGTCGGCGGTGTTCAACGCTCTGGCGCAACTGCCGGGCATCACGGTGCAGGACAACGTGACCGATCCCTCGGGCCGGCACGGGATCGCGGTCGGTCCGTCGGCGTCGTCAACGCCGACGCCCGGGGCGACACCGACGACGGCACCTCAGGCCAAGTTCACGCAGCTGATCTTCGACCGGAACAGCCACGCCTTCCTCGGAACCCCGATGTTCGCGATGGTCCGGCAGGCGATCGTCGACAACGCCGGCCAACTGCCGTCCTGACCGACACACCCGTCGGGTGTGGCCCAGAATCCTGGGCCACACCCGACGCGAGCTTGGGTTGCCGAGTGTCCGCGAGCGCTGATCCGCTCTGTCGTGCTACCCGTCAGCCGTGACTTTCCTACTCAGCTGGAAGAACAGGCCGAGGATGGCGAGGCCGACCAGGCCGTGCAGCGCACCGAGCCAGGACTGGTCGTTCTTGGCCAACTCGGCCAGCGACGGCTGGATCGGCCCCGCGAGCAGGAACAGCACCACGGCCAGGATGATCGTACGTCGGTTCGGCCGGGCCACCAGTGCGGCGATCAGCACCAGGAGGCCGACCAACTCGACGATCGTGCCGACGGTCTCGTGTGCCGTGTACCCGTGCCGGTGGCCGTTGACCGAGTTGAAAGCCCCGAAGCCGGCCAGTGCGAACTGTGCCAGAGCCAGCGTGCCGCCAGCCATGGCCAGGTAACGCATCACCTGCGTGGTGGTCGCGCGATAGCCGTCGAGGGAAGGCGTCGTCGTGGTGGACATGCCCGGTAGCGTAGGCGGCACTGCCGGTGCGGTCCTCCCCCGGCGGGCGGAGATCCACGACTGCGGCTACCTCCGCGAGAGTAGGAGCTGCTACCACCCCGGGGGTACCCGCTGCTGGTGCGAAGTGGACGGTCGTCCCGGGGCGCCGCCCCCGGCAAATCCGGGAACGGCGCCCGCTCACGACACGCTTCGTCCAGTGTGGACGGCTCGTGTCAGCGTCCCTGGAGGGCCTTGACGTTGTCGCCGAACGTCCAGTTCTTCGACCCGTCCCAGTTGATGGACCAGGTCATCAGGCCCTTGAGGCCGCTCTCGGCGTTCCATGCCTGTGTCACCAGCGACGGGGTCATGTATCCGCCGCCGGCACCCGGCTGGGCCGGCAGGCCCGGTACCTGCTTGTCGTAGGGCACCCGGATCGTCGTGCCCTGAACGACCAGGCCGGTGTTCAGGCAGTTGGTCTGCGTCGTGAACCCCTGTACGGTGCCCGCCTGGTACGAGTCGCCGGAGCAGCCGTACATGCTGCCGTTGTAGTACTGCATGTTCAGCCACCACAGCCGGCCGTTGTCGGCGTACTTCTTGATGATTGGCAGGTAAGCGCCCCAGATGGAGCCATACGTGACGCTGCCACCGGTGACGTAGGCGGTCTCCGGCGCCATCGTCAGGCCGAAGTTCGAGGGCATCTGGGCGAGTACGCCGTCGATGATGCGCTCCAGGTTGGCCTGCGAGGCGGACAGGGTGTTGATGCTGCCGCTGCCGGTCAGGCCGGTCTCGATGTCGATGTCGATGCCGTCGAAGTTGTACGCCTTCAGGATCGGTACGATCGTCGAGACGAACCGGTCCGCCACCGTCGTGGAGCTCAGGTCGATGCCGGCCGCGGCGCCCCCGATCGACATGAGGATCGTGGCTCCCGCCGCCTTGGCCTGACACATCTCGGCCGGGGTGGCGACCTTCACGTTCGCGTCCATCCCGTCCTGCCACAGCACGGTACCGTCGGACCGGATGACCGGGAACGCCGCATTGATCACGTTGTACCCGTGTGCCTTAATGCGCGAATCGGTGATCGGGATCCAACCCAGCGGCGGGTGGACGCCGTTCAGGTTGCCGTCCCAGTTTTCCCAGTAGCCCTGGAGCACCTTGCCCGCCGGTCGAGACTTCACTGGACAGGTGCTGCCGCCCGAGGGCGCGGACGTCGTGGGCGAGGGCGACGTGGTGTGTGAGGGGGTGGGGGACGGCGATGCCGGGTGAGAGGCCGACGCTGACGGGGTCGGGGAGGGCGTTGCGGGCGTGGTGCCGCCGGTACACGCACCGAGGTCCTGCCACAGTGCCGGTACCGCGACGGGGGTCCAGCCGGCGCCGACCGGCGGAGTGTTCGCCTGCAGGGCCTGGTACGCGTGGCCCTGGTAGGTGACCCGGGCACCGGCGGCGTAGCTGGTGCCTTCGGCCCACGCCGGGTACGTGCAGGCGACCAGCGGCGTGACCGCGGTGTTGACGGCGGCCTGGCCGCTCGGTGCGAAGAGTAGTCCCATCGCGGCGGTCATCGTCGCGATTCCCAGCGATATGGCGGCTGCCAGGGCGAAGGTTCGACGTCGTGAACTCATAACACTTAACACTCCTTACAGTTGGCCGCGCTGCGAGCGTAGCAAACCACGCCCGTCGATGTAAGCGGCTCGCACTGGCGACCGCCTTTCAGTGCGACGGAGTGCCGGGGACGTGCAACGTGCGCGAACGCGGGGGGACAGGCCGTGGTTCGGGCCGAGTGGCCGGGCGTTCGGCGGTACCGCACACGCTCCCTCGCGAGCGTTGACCGGCCGGCTTGCTTGATGAGACGCTTCCGGTGCCCTCAATCGGTCACCCATTTGCTTGTCACAAGGGAGTGGCGCATGCGCGCAATCGGCAAATTTCGACCGCGCCGAGCCTCGATCGGCGCGGCATTGCTCGCGACGGCGGGTCTGGTCTTCGGCGGCCTGATCGGCGCGGCGCCGGCCTCGGCCACAACGGAACCGAAGGCCCACCGGATCACCGTCCACCCGGAGATATTCCAGGCCGGCGCGAAGGCGCCGAACGCCACCTTCACTTGCCAGAGCCGTCCGATGGACGGTTCACAGGGACCGCGCTGCTACCAGGCAGCTCAGATCCAGAACGCGTACAACATCACTCCGCTGCTCAACCACGGCATCAACGGCGCCGGGCGCACGATCGTCATCGTCGACGCCTTCGGCAGCCCGACGATCGCCTCCGACCTGCAGACTTTCGACGCGGCGATGGGGCTGCCCAACTCGTCGTTCAGGCAGATCACGCCGGCGGGTTCGCCGCCACCGTTCGACGCCAACGACCCCAACCAGTTCGGCTGGTCGGTCGAGACGACGCTCGACGTCGAGTGGGCGCACGTGACCGCACCCGGCGCGAACATCGTGCTCGCCGTGGCGCCGAGCAACAACGACGCCGACATCCTCAACACGACCAAGTACGTGGTCGACCACAACGTCGGTGACGTCATCTCGCAGAGTTTCGGCGAGGCCGAGGCGTGCATGGACCCGACCCTGCTCAAGGAGCAGCACGCGCTGTTCGCCAAGGCGGTCAGCAAGGGAATCACGCTCGTCGCCTCGTCGGGTGACAGCGGCGCCTCGCAGCCGAGCTGCGACGCGAACAGCACCGCCGCGCTGTTCGCCGCGAGCACACCGGCCTCGGACCCGAACGTGACCGCCGTCGGCGGCACCACGCTCACGGCCGACCCCAGCACGGGTGCCTACCAGAGCGAGACCGCGTGGACCGAGCCCTTCGGCTGCAACCCGCCGGCGGTGGCGCCGAGCGACGTGAACTGCAGCGGCGGCGGGTTCAGCACCGTCTACCGGCGGCCGGGCTACCAGTCCGCGCTGCAGAAGAACCGTGCCCGAGGCGTTCCGGATGTCGCCTACAACGCGGGCGTCTCGGGCGGCGTGCTCATCTTCAGCGCGACGATCAACGTGGTCGAGGGGCTCCCGGCGGACTCGGCGGTGTTCTTCGTCATCGGCGGCACGAGTGCGGGTTCGCCGCAGTGGGCCGGTCTGGTCGCGGACGCCGACCAGCTCAACCGGCACCGGATGGGCAACATCAACCCCGCGCTGTACTCGATCGCGCAGGCAAAGAAGCAATATGCCGCGGCCCTGCACGACATCACGATCGGTAACAACGACGTCGCCGAGATCGGCGGCGGCTTCAACGCCGGCACCCGTTGGGATCCGGTGACCGGACTCGGCACTCCGAACGCGGCAGCACTCCTGCCGCTGCTCGTGGCGCACACCCACTAGCACGCCGGGCTGTCCGCGCTCACCGGAGCAGCACCACGGAGAGCGCGGACAGCACCGCACGACGGCATCCATCGGATGCCGGAACACGACATCTCAAGAGGTGCCTTACCCTGCCGGGGGCGGGGTGTCGCGGGCGCCACGGATGGCGATCGCGACGAGCCCGGCGCATAGGACGATTCCGGAGCACAGCGCCCCGCCGAGATCGTCGCCGGGCCGGCCGGGCCAGATGCACGGCGAGGTGAGGGCGGGGCCGTGCCACTGGGTGTAGAGGGCGTAGACGCCGAGCAATGCGTACGCGACCGGGGCGATCCAGGCCAGCGCGCCACCCAGCAGGGCGGCGCACAGCAGGCCGAGCCCGGTGAGACCGGCGAGGTTGCGAACGGCGGTGGTCGTTCCGCCAGCCAGGTCGGTACCGATGCCGGTGGCGGCGAGTACTGCTGCGGCGGCGATGGTCAGCGTGACGGCGGTGGCCATCCGTAGCCAGGGCAGGCGGTGGCCGGTGACGCGTTCCGGGTCGCCGAACGGGCTGGCGGTGGCGATCGCGACGACGCTGGCGCAGGCGGTCTCGAACAGCAACGGTAGCTGGAGCGCACCGTAGGCGTCCCAGTGTCGGTGCAGCGCGGCCCAGAGCACGATCGCGCATCCCGCGAGCGCGGCCAGTGCGGCGGGCACGCGGCGGCTGGCCAGGTGCAGGTGCACGAGTCGTGTCACGGCAACTGGTCCAGCGTGATGCGGCCGGCTTTCAGGTCGGCGGCGTGGACGACCAACCAGGCGTGCCGGGTGCCGACCGGCAGCGCGGCGAATCGCTGGGCCGCCACCGCTGCCGGAGTATTGGGCGTGATCCGCCGGCCGAGGTCCGGCGGCTCGGAGCCCAGCACCGGCCGTACCCCCTTCAGGACGCCCGCGGTGACCGCCTGCTGGGCCGGGTCGGAGCCGCCGCCGACGACGGCGGTCACCAGATCCCGCGCGATTCTGCCTTTGACCCGGTTGGCTGACTGGTCGACGCTGAGCGCGGGTTCGCCGGCCTGGTTGGGCAGCACGATCGTGTACACCGGCGGTGTGCCGTGCATGGTCCAGGCGGAGGTGGCGATGTCGATGCCGTCGTCGGTCCACCGGTACGTGGTGGTGGTCTGCGCGATGCGGGCCGGCGCCCCCGGAACGCCGGCCAGCTCGTCCAGCAGCGGTGCCAGGTCGGTGCTCACCGCGCCGAGGTACGCCCGGTAGGCGGGATGCAGGCAGACCGGGATCGCGGTGTGACTGCACACCGGCGTGTAGGCCACCGGTCGGTCGTCAGCCGCGTTGTGCAGGGCGGGAATGGCGATCATCCCGTGCGGATCGAGCCGGCCCGTCCCGGCCAGCGCGGTCGCGGTGGCGGCGGACAGGACGCCGGTCACGGTCAGCGCCGCGGCCACAAGCCGCGGCCACCGCCCGCCGGCCAGGGAGGGCAGGCCGAGGATTCCCAGCAGCGCGAGAGTCAGGCCGACGAGAAAGATGACCTGGGCGATCGGCAGGTCCGGCAGGTACGGGTAGAAGGTGGCCAGCCCCTCGTAGTCGCCGAGCTGGTAGGGCCCGGTGACCAGCGGCGAGATCTGCCATGGCGATCCGGCGCCGTGGACGAGTTCGAGACCGGCCTCGAACATGAGGAAGGCGCCCATCGCCACCAGCGGCGGTGTGTAGCGGCTCGGCAGCACGGTGCCGGCGGTGAAGCCGAGCGCGGCCAGGGCCGGGACGCTGGCCGCGCCGACGAGGACCGGCCACCACGGCGGCCCGCTGCCGGTGGCCTGGGTTGCGGTGACCCCGTACAGGACGCCGACGCAGGCCAGATAGCAGCCCAGCGCCCAAGCGGTGGTGGCGGCCCAGGAGGCGAGCTGGCGCCTCCACCGCGACCGTGAGGTCACGGACAGCAGGTCGGTGAGGCGGCGTCGTGCTTCGCGGGTACCGGTCCAGGCGGCCACGCCGGTCACCGTCGGGATGAACACCGCGATCGTGGTGCTCTGCATGGTCATCGCGCGTACGTTCCACAGCGGCGCCAACGCCATGCTTCGGCGGTAGGTGAGCGCCCAGAACAGCACGCCGGCCACGGGCAGCATCCAGATCATCGCGTTGCGGCGCAGCTCGATCCGCATCAGCCGGGCGGCGCCGGCAACCCAGGCACGGCCGGGCCCACGGTCCTCGACGGTGGCGGCGGTCATGACCGGGCCTCGGCCAGCACCGTGCTGTAACCGCGCTCAAGCGGGGCGTCGCCGGCCGCGGTACGGCCCTCGCCGCGAGCGGTCAACTCCTGCGGGGTGCCGTGGAAGACGATCCGACCGCCGTCCATGAGGGCGACCTGGGCGCAGGCGGCACCGACGTCTTCCACGAGATGGGTGCTGACCACCACGGTCGCGGTCTGGCCGAGGTCGCGCAGCAGACCGCGGAAGGCGACGCGCTGCTCCGGATCCAGGCCGGCAGTGGGCTCATCGAGCAGCAGCAACTCGGGATCGTTGACGATCGCCTGGGCGATACCGGCCCGGCGCAGCATGCCGCCGGACAGGGTCCGCATCCTCGCCCTCGCCTTGTCCCCGAGGCCGACCCGTTCGACCGCGGTCGCCACCGCGCGCGGCACCTGGGCGGCCGGCACCTCCTTGAGCAGCGCGAAGTACTCGACGAACTCGACCACCGTGAACGAGGGGTAGTAGCCCAGGTGCTGCGGGACGTAGCCGAGCCGGCGCCGGATCGCCCGGCGCTGGGCGGCGACACCGGGATCGCGCTCCAGCAGGCGGATCCGCCCGGACGTCGGCGGGATCACGGTGGCCAGCATCCGCAGCAGCGAGGTCTTCCCGGCGCCGTTGGGTCCCAGCAGGCCCAGCACGCCGGGACCGGCCGACATCGTCACCCCGGCCACCGCCCGCGTCCGGCCGAACCTTCTGGTCACGTCGGTGATGTCGATGTTCACGCGGTACCTTTCGGGACGCGGGTCCAATACACGGCTATCGCCGTGGCCCCGGCCGCGACGGCCAGGTAGGGGACGATCAGAGCGGACTCGGTGACCACGGTGGTCGGCCGCCCGGCGGCGGCCTGGCCGGCCAGCACGGTGATGACCCACCCGGCCACCCCGGCCGCCGAGCCGACGAGCGCCGACCGGGCGAACGTGGCGGTCGCCAGCGCCAGCGCGCAGACCGCCGTCATCGGGATCAGCCAACCGAACGTGACCGCCATGGCGACGCCGGAGGCCGCCGCGGCGGCCAGGCCCAGGACAGCGTTGAGACCGAAGACCGCCAGCGCGCGCACCAACAACACCATCCTGTCGCTGACGGCCATGCTGCAGGTCAACTCCCAGGCATCGTCGACGCCCGGTCCGTACGCATAGGCGATACCGACCGCCGCCACCGCCGGGGCAAACAACGCCACATAGGGGGTACCGGTCTCGCGGGTGGCGAGCATGCCGACGGTCAGCACCACGGCGGTCGCGAGGACCCAGCCCAGCAACAGCGACGGCGTCGCCACCAGCGCCCGTGCCAGGCCCGGTGAACGCAGCAGCCGCGCCGCGACCCGCTCGACCGGCCCCGGGCGGCGCCGCCACAACTGTGCCGCGACCTCGATCCAGGCGCGGCCCAAAGCGACGTCGAGCGGCTCGTGTCCCGGCTCTGTCATGCTCATCCTTCCTCGGCCGCGGGACCACGCCGCAGCGCCGCCCGTAGCAGGGCGCGGGCGTGGTGCGCACGGCTCTTCACCGTCCCGGCGGGTACGCCCATCGCTTCGGCCGCCTCGGCCACCGTCCGCTCCTCGACGTAGATCAGTCGCCAGGTCTCCCGATGCGGACTGCCCTCCGCTCCCAGTGCGCGGACAGCCTCGGCCAGATCCAGCCGATCGACCGCCGCGTCCGCCGGGTCCGCGGTATGCGCGAGGTCGTCGGTCGGGAGCGATGCCAGCACAGCTTCGTTCCGGCCGCGGCGGCGCAGCCACAGCGCCGCCTGCCGGCGGGCGATGCCCCACAACCACGCCCCGGCCCCGTCGGCCCGGTAGCCGGCCGCACCCCGCCAGACCCCGAGGAACGTCTCTTGGATCACGTCCTCGACATCGGCGGCTGGCAACACCGCGTGCAGCCGCGCGGCGATCCACGGTGCGTGCCGCACGAACAGCTCGCGCAGCGCCGCGTCATCACCGCGGGCTACCGCCATGATCAGGCCATTGTTGTCCATCGCCCTATCTGTTGCCGCTCGACGGCCTTTGGTTCACCGAGTGGCGCCGAATTTTCGGAGAGACCCGCGTCTGGAGCCAGGGCCAAGGATCTGACACACCGCGGGCGACCCGGTCATTCCGAATGAGCCGCTGTGGTGGTGGTCAATACCGTTTCGAGCCGTGGATAGACCCGGCGAGCATTGGCTTCGTAGACCTTGTGGCGATCGCCAGGACTGAGCGGCAGAGCATCGATGTAGCGGCGGGTGTCATCGAAATGCTGCCCGGTCTCTGGATCGACACCTCGGACGGCACCGACCATTTCCGATCCGAACAGGATGTTGTCGATGTCGATGACGTCGAACAGCAGGTTGATGCCGGGCTGGTGGTAGACGCAGGTGTCGAAGAAGACATTGGTCATGACCGACTCGCTGGGCGCGGGCCGACCGAGCATGTCGGCGAGCCCGCGGAAGCGCCCCCAGTGGTACGGCACCGCTCCACCGCCGTGCGGGATGATCAGTCTCAGCTCCGGGAAGTCCCGGAACAGATCGGACTGAAGCAGTTGCATGAACGCGGTCGTGTCCGCGTTGAGGTAGTGCGAGCCGGTCGCGTGGAAGTTCGGATTCGTGACCGCCGAAACATGGACCATCGCGGGAACGTCGAGTTCCACCATGGCTTCGTAGAGCGGATACCACCAGCGGTCGGTGAGGGGCGGCGACGTCCAGTGGCCACCACTGGGATCCGGGTTCAGGTTGCAGCCGACAAAGCCGAGCTCTTCCACGCAGCGGCGCAGTTCGCCGACCGCGTGACCGATCGGCAGTCCGGGTGACTGCGGCAGCTGGCATACGCCGACGAAGTTGGTCGGGTAGAGCAGCGTGACCCGGGCGATCAGGTCGTTGCAGGCGCGGGACCAGGCGGTACTGACGGTCTCATCGCCGAAGTGGTGGCCCATGGCGGAAGCGCGCGGCGAGAAGATGGTGAGGTCGACGCCGCGCTCGCGCATCAACCGCAACTGGCTGTTCTCGATGGACGCGCGGATGTCGTCGTCCGGGATCGCGGGATAGGGCCTCGGTTGGAGCCCGTCCCGAAACGCCGCCTGCTGCGCTTCGCGCCACGCGGTGTGCGCCTCGGGCGCGGTCGTGTAGTGGCCGTGGCAGTCGATGATCATTCGTGCGTCTCCTGATCCCGCAACTCGGCGAGCAGGTCGTGAGCGGCGGTGGCGATGCGCGGTTGGACCCCGAGTTCGCGTAGTTGCTCGGAGGCGGCGGCCATCTCGTCCGCCCGCCGCCGAGCGTGCCGATGGGTGCCGGTGACCAGGCGGTCGATGGTGTGCTTGTCGAAGCCGGTCAATTCGGCACTGATGTTCTCGTAGAGCCACGTCTCGCAGCCGGCCGCCTCGGCCGCGGCGAGCGCTTCGACGACCGCGGCGGCGAGACCCTTGTAGAAGACGCTGCGCAGAAGTTTGCGGGAGATCGCGGCGCCCGCGGGTCCGGGTTGGACCGTGACGTGCGCGCCGAGGGGAATCAGGATGTCCGCGTAGCGCTCCGCGCCGTCGCCGGATACGAGCATCGGTGTACGCAGGCCCTGTTTCGGTACGGGAGCAAGGAGTGCGACGTCGACCACGGCGATCGGCCGGCCCGCGAGCCGGCTTGCCAGCGTGGCCTTCACCGACGGGGCGGCGGTGTTCAGATCGGCCCAGATCGCGCCGTCACGGAGCCTCGGCAGTGCGTTGTCCAGTGCGGGAATGGCGTCGTGGGCGCTGTTGACGCTGAGCACCAGATCCGCGTCGCGTACGGCATCGGCGTCGTCGGCTCGGGCCGTGACGCCCGGCGGCGGCAGCACCAGCGGGTCGAAGCCGCGGACATCCGCTCCGGCCGCGACGAGATCGGTGGCGATCTCCCCACCGGCTTCGCCGAGACCGAGCACGGCGATGCGCGGAGGTTGCGACGCTTCGCCGGGAGACTGTGATGCGGGCATGACTGGGCTCCTTACGAGTCGCCGCGGGCGATGACTGGCCCGACGTCGGCGGCGAGGTGGTCAGCCGGCGGGTTTGTCGACGACCGGCGTGCCATGCGTGTGGAAGGTTTCGATTGTCTTGAGGCCCCAAGCCTGTCCCTTGGCGCGTTCCTCGCGTGTCCAACTGATGGTCTTCCAGTCGGGCGCGAGGATCAGGCGGGCTCCCGCGTTGCAGATTTCGATGCGATTGCCGCCCGGTTCCCAGACGTAGAGGAAAAAGGTCTGCTGGATCGCGTGCTTGTGCGGCCCGGTTTCGATGTGGACGCCGGCGTCGAGGCAGACGTCCGCGGCGCGAAGGATTTCCTCCCGGGTGTCGGTGGCGAAGGCAAGGTGATGCAGCCGTCCACTGTGGCCGGTCCAGTCCTCGGTGTAGACGAGGTCGTAGGACTTGTTGCCCACCGAGTACCAGATTGCCTGTGGGCTGCCGTCATCCTTGATGATCTGCTCGGTGCACCGCCCGCCGAGGACGTCTCGCAGGAACGCGGAGGTCTGCGGCACATCGGCGGCGAGATAGTTGACGTGGTCGAGGCGTCGCAGGTTGGCACCTCGCCCGGCGTAGGCGGCGGCCTGGTTCTTCAGCGCCGGCCGATCGGTGTCGTCGGCGACATACCACTCGACGTCCCAGTAGAGCCCGAATTCGTGGCCGTCCGGATCGGTGAAGAGCTGGACGTCGCCGAGGTGGTGGACTTCGGTCGCGGTGACCCGGTCGATGCCCGCCGCGTCGATCGTCGCGTTCAAGCGGTCGACCGCCTGCGGGCTGGCGGCGCGAAGATAGGTGCGCCCGACTCCGGCCGTCTCGCGCTGGATCAGCCGCACCGTCCAGGACTGGTAGTCGTCCCAGGTGTGCAGGTAGACCGAGTTGCCGTCTCGGTGGACTTCACGGAGTCCCATGACGTGGACGAAGAAGTCGCGAGAGGCTTCGAGGACCGGCGTGTACAGCTCGACGGGTCCCACATGGGCGATGTCGCGGCGCCTGTCCGGGTCGTGAGTAAGCGAAGAGCTCATATCCCTGCTTTTCCGCTGCGGGGCCATACCAGGCCGTCGGAAATTTTGCGGGCGGTGCGCACGACGGAACTGCGGCGCAGCTGGGTGGCGGGTCCGTCGACATCGAGGTCGACGGCGACATCGAAGGTACCGGTGGGGTGTTCGATGCGAACGAGCCGGTCAACCGGGACGTCCGGTGTCGCGACCGTGTCCGGCGTGCGGACGGCGGCCGCCACGGAGACCGCGCCCAGCACGCCGATCGCCGCGTGGACGCGATGCGGAATGAACGTTCTCGTGGTCACCGTGCCGCCATCGCGTGGCGGGGACACGATGGTGATCTTCGGTATGGTCGCCTCGCGTACGTCCCCCAAGCCCATTGCCCGACCGGCTTCGAGGCGGACCGCTTCGATCACCGCTCGGAGCGGATCTCGATTCTCCAGATCCGTGGGCTCTTCGGTGCCCTCGATGTCCAGGTCCGCGGCGCGCACGATGACCACCGGCATGCCCGCGTCCACGCAGCTGGCCGGGATGCCGGCGAGGTCGTCGATGAGCCGGCCGGTGGGGAAGACCGGGCGTGGGCTGCCGGGAAATGTGAGGTGGATCGGCGCCGCGGGAAACGGTGTGCCGGCCATGACCGCGTCGCCCTGGTAGCGAACGCGGCCGCCGGTGGTCCGCACCTGCGCTTCGACGAGGTTGACGGTGGGGTTGACGGCTCGGATCCGTACCGTGGTGACGTCTCCAGCCACCGGGACGAGACCCCGCTCGATCGCGAACGGGCCGACGCCGGCGAGCAGGTTTCCGCAGGTCTGGGCGTCGGTGACGATTGCCCGGTCGGGTACCACTTGGAGAAACAGGTAGTCGACGTCTGCCTCGGCGTCCGGCGATGGCGCGACCACCCCGACCTTGCTGGTCAACGGGTGGCCACCGCCCAGGCCGTCGATCTGGCGCGGGTCGGGCGATCCCATGATGCGCAGCAGCAGGTCGTCCCGCTCGGCCGGATCGGCGGGCAGGTCTTCCGCGCAGAAGTACGCGCCCTTGGAACTGCCGCCGCGCATCTGCATGCAGCGAATGCCGTCGTCCTCCGGCGTCATGTCTCGCCCTCCACCGGAAGCCGGTCGACATACCGCACGCCGAGCTCGGCAAGCCGCGGCCGCAGCTGGTACATGTCCATGCCGAGTACGCCATTCGCCAGCTGATCGCGCTTGCCGGCCTCGCCGGCGATCCGCTTCGCGGATGCCTCGGCCACCGCCCGGCTGCGTGCCGCGGGTAGCACCACCACGCCATCGTCGTCGGCGATGACGACGTCACCGGGGTGCACGATCTGGCCTGCCGCGACCACTGGCACGTTGACCGAGCCGGGGCTCGCCTTGACTGTGCCCTGGGCGTGTACGGCACGAGACCAGACCGGGAACCCCATGCGACGCAGTGCGGCAATGTCGCGTACACCGGCGTCGACAACAGCGCCGAGCACGCCGCGTGACCGCAGTGACGTGGCGAGCAGCTCGCCGAACATGCCGTCGGTCGACGGCGATGTCGTGGTCACGACGAGCACGTCGCCGGGGGAGCAGACCTCCACGGCAGCGTGGATCATGAGGTTGTCGCCGGGGTGGCAGGAGACGGTGATGGCCGATCCGGCAATCACCGTCCCGCTCTGGCGTGGCTGGATGTCCATGCCGAGCAACCCGATCCGGCCAGCAGCCTCGTGCGCCGTGGCGACGCCCGCCGCGCGGAGTTGGGCGATCGAATCCGGATCGGCTCGATCCACCGTCCGGACGACGAAGTGCGGTGCCACGTGCGGTCACCTCCGTCGCGTTGGAAATCTGGCGCACCGGGTGCGCCATCAAGGTGTACGCGCTCCCGCGTTCGTGGTCAAGATTGCCTTCAAAATTGTCAACGATGTGCGTAGCGTTCGTCAACGCCGGCCGTAAATACCAAACACGATTGTTGTCAATCGTGTTGCCCAATGAGAGCATGTCACGGTCGAAGGAGTCCCCGCGCCTGCGACAGCTGGAGGATCTGTGGCGACGTTCGTCCTGGTGCACGGCGCGTGGCACGGAGGGTGGTGTTGGGACCGGGTCGCACCGCTACTGCGAGGTGCCGGCCACAAGGTTCACGCCCCAACGCTGACCGGCCTCTCCGAGCGGGCACACCTGTTGTCGCCCATGGTCGGGCTCGACACGCACGTCGAGGATGTCACGCGCGTCATCGAGGTGCTTGGCCTGCGGGACGTGGTGCTGGTCGGCCACAGCTACGCCGGCCAGGTCATCACCGCGGTCGCCGACAGGCGCCCGGACGCGGTCGCCAAGCGGGTGTACCTCGATGCCTTCGTCGGGGAGGATGGCGAGAGCGCGGTCTCGCTGCTGCCCGAATCGGTGGCGCACCACTGGTCGGAGTCCGCTGCCGGCCCCGGCTTCGGCTGGCTGGTTCCCGTCCGCAAGCTCGACGTGCTCGGCGTGACGGAGCAGGCCGACATCGACTGGCTGACGCCGCGACTCACACCCCACCCGTGGAAGACCTACACCGACCCGCTGCGGCGCAGCGGTGCCGTGGAGCGCGTGCCCGCGGCCTTCGTCGAGTGTGTGGACTGGATGCGCGCCTTCCGGAGCCAGGCCGACCGGGCCAGGGCGAAAGGATGGCCGGTGGTCGACCTCGCGACGGGTCACGAGGCGATGGTGACCGCGTCGAAAGAGTTGGCCGGCGTACTGGACACACTCGTCGGCTGAGGCCGGGACGCAGAGGGGATCGCTGTGGAGTTTCTGGTCAGGTCTGAGAACCGGTTGCCAACTGACACCGCTCCTGAGCGGCGGGAGGAACTGAGGGCCGCGGAGCGTGCCCGCGCGATGGAATTGAGGGCGGCCGGTGTCCTGAAACGGTTGTGGCGGGTACCGGGCCGCAACGCGACCATCGGGCTGTATGAAGCGCCCGACGCCGCGGCACTGCACGACGCGCTGATGTCTCTGCCGATGGCGCCCTGGCTTGACGTACACGTCGAAGCGCTTGCCCAGCATCCCCAGGAGCGGTCCTGAGGCGATGCGCGGGGCGGCCCGCTAACTGACCCGATACGCCGGCACCGATGCCCAGCCCATCGGCCTCAACCCTATTCACAGAATTGTTGACAATATCGGGGCGGCTCCGTACCGTCCAGCACAGGATGGACTCCTCCCACGGTCGGGGCGATGTGGCAACGACGAGAGGACGGACGGCCGATGGCGGCGGAATTGACGCTCACCGACGTGAATCTGCGCTTTGGTGGAATCAGGGTTCTCACCGAGGTTGGGTTCGCCGTGGCGCCCGGCCAGATCTTCGGCCTCGTCGGCCCGAACGGCGCGGGGAAGACGTCGCTGTTCAACTGCATCAGCGGGCATTACCGTCCCAGCTCCGGCTCGATCACCATCGACGGCGTCGAGGTGCTCGGCACCGCCCCCGCAACGCTCGCCCGTCACGGTCTTGCCCGGACATTCCAGCATCCGGCGCTGCGACTAGGGGCGACCGTTCTTGAGAACGTCCTACTGGGGGCGCACACCCGACTTCCCGGCGGCCCGATCGAATGGTCGCTGCGGCTGCGCCATCTGACGCGTTCAGAGCGCGAACTTCGAACCGAAGCCCTCGAACTGCTCGACCGCAACCACCTCGGGTGGGCAGCCAACCGCCGCGTGGACGAGCTGTCCCACGGCTTGCACAAGGGGATCGAGCTCTGCCGCGCCCTCCTCTCGCGGCCGAAACTTCTTCTGCTCGACGAGCCGGCGGCCGGGCTGCCCCACTCGGAGGTCGAGCAGCTCATCGAAACGGTCCGCCGGGTCCGTGCGGAGGAGGACATCACTGTCGTGATCGTGGAGCATCACATGGGACTCATCGCCGCGCTCACAGACCGCGTTGTCGTCCTCGATCACGGGCGGAAGCTCATGGATGGCACCGCCGCCGAGGCGCAGTCCGATCCCCGCGTGATCGAGGCATACATCGGAAACGACGCCGTCGATGACGCTGCTTGAGCTCCAATCGGTGACGGCCTTCTACGGCCCGGTCCAGGTGCTCGACGGAGTGTCCTTGTCCGTGCCGGAGGGCGGTGCGGTGGGCATCCTCGGCGCCAACGGCGCGGGGAAGACGACGACGTTGCGATCGATCAGCGGGACTGTTCGCGCGGGCGGGCGGATCCTCTACGACGGCGCGGACATCCGTGGCAAGCGTCCGGAACAGGTTGCCGCCATGGGCATCGCGCACGTGCCCGAGGGCCGTGGCGGTTTCGGCGCCCTCACCGTCCGCGAAAACCTTCGTATCGGCGCGTACCTGCGGCGCGATCGGAAGGGCGTCGAGTCCGACATCGAGTTCGTGCTCGAACTCTTCCCGAACCTGAGGGAACGGTACAAGTCTCATGCCTCGGCACTGTCCGGGGGAGAGCAACAGATGCTCGCCGTCGGGCGTGCGTTCATGGCGAAGCCGCGACTCCTGCTGCTCGACGAGGCATCGCTCGGCCTCGCGCCGAGCACGGCGATGACCGTCTACGACGCCATTGCCAAGCTTCGACGGGAGTCAGGCATCGCCATGCTCGTGGTCGAACAGAACGCGAACCTCGCGTTCCGTCTGGTCGACAGTGCGACCGTGCTGGAGACCGGTCGCAACGTGCTCAGCGGCACGTCGGCCGAGCTCAAGGGCATGGACGAGATCCGACGCGCCTACCTGGGAGGCTGACGATGGGGCAATTCATTCAGCTCGTTGTCGACGGGCTCTCCAACGGGTCGATCTACGCGGTGCTCGCACTCGCCATCGTCCTGGTCAACCAGGCGACCGGACTCATCAATTTCGCCCAGGGCGGCATGGCTGTCTTCTCGGCGTACATAACGTGGTTGTTGACGGAGCACGGGCTGTCCCTCATCCTCGCCATCCTCCTGTCCGTACTGGCGTCGTTCGTGTTGGGCGCCCTCGTCGAACGCCTTGTCATGCGCCGGTTCGAACGCGGCGACCCAGACACCGCGGTCGTCGTGACCATCGGTCTGCTCACGTTGATCACCGGCATCTGCGGCTGGCTCTGGACCTACAACAACCAGCAGTTCCGGTCGCTGTTCTCGCTCACGACGGTCTCCATCTTCGGCGCGGCCGTCAGCATCCGGTCCATCGGCACCTTCGCGGTCATCGCCGTGATCATGTTGTTCCTGCAAGCCCTCTTCCTCGGAACGAAGTTCGGTCTCGCGCTCCGTGCGGTCGCCATCAACCCCAAGTCGGCCGCGTTGTCGGGTCTTCCCGTGGGGCGCCTGCTCATGGCGGGGTGGGGACTCGCCGCGGCGCTCGGCGCGGTCGCCGGAGCGCTCGTCGCGCCACAGCTCACGCTGACGCCCGGAATGATGGACACCGCGCTCGTGTACGCCCTCGCCGCCGTCATCCTCGGCGGTCAGTCCAGTCCGGTAGGCGTGGTCGTCGCAGCCTGGCTGATCGGCGTCGTCGAGAACCTCGCGGCGGTGTACGTGCACTTCATCGGCTACGACCTGAAGGTCGCTGTTCCGTTCATCCTCACCTTTGTGGTACTGGTTGTGCGACCTCAGGGCCTGTTCGGTCGGAAAGTCGTGGCGCGCGTCTGATGTTTCGATCTCCAGGATTGTTCTCTCGCGCCTGGGTGCGCCGGGCGATCACCGCGATCGCCGTGATCGCGGTGCTGGCCGTGCCACTCGGTTTCGACGAGTACACGAACCAGAACCTCGCGCGGATCGGTGTCTTCGCGGTGGCGGTGCTCGGCCTCAACGTCGTCATGGGCTATACCGGCCAGGTCTCGCTCGGCCAGATCTTCTTCGTCGGCGTCGGTGCCTACGTGACCGCGTACGGCGCCACCCACGGCTGGAACATCGGCGTCGTGCTCGTGGCGAGCATCCTGATCCCTGGAGTCATCGGGCTCCTGGTCGCGCTCGCCGCGGCCCGGCTCGGCGGACTTGCGATCGCGATGCTGACGCTCGCCCTCCCGATCGTTGGCGTCCCTCTCGCCAAGCGCCTGTCCGACT
This sequence comes from Rugosimonospora africana, assembly GCF_016862975.1. Classification (GTDB taxonomy): domain Bacteria; phylum Actinomycetota; class Actinomycetes; order Mycobacteriales; family Micromonosporaceae; genus Rugosimonospora; species Rugosimonospora africana. Next base: position 54,823 of record NZ_BONZ01000045.1, on the reverse strand, counting down.
ACACCGGCGGATCGCAGGGACTCTCCTCGGCGTTCTCGAGTGCCCCCGAGTGGAGCGGGCTCTACAACGATCAATGGCAGCTGTACGTGGTACTTGTGGTCGGCGGGGCGGTGTTCCTGCTCACCAGGAACCTGGTCCGGGGAAAGTACGGGCGCGCGTTCGCGATCGTGAAGAGCAATGAGGCGGTTGCCGCCTCGATGGGCATCTCGCCGTACCGCTACAAGGTGCTGGCCTTCACCGTCGCCTCGCTCATCGGCGGTGTCAGCGGATTCCTCTACATGGCGGTCGTTCAGTTCACATCGCCGGAGACATTGAGTCTCGGCCACTCCGTCACGCTGCTCGCGTCGATGGTCATTGGCGGATCCGCCAGCATCGTTGGCTCGCTGCTCGGCGGGGCATACTACGTGCTCGCTCCTCAGCTCGCGAACCACGTCGACCCCAACACCACCGAGCTGCTGCAGGGAGCTCTCCTCCTGCTGGTGTTGTTCCTCCTGCCGGGCGGCCTCGTGTCGCTGCCCCGGGTGATCGCACGGAAACTGCGCCGGAACCGCCCCACGGGCGGAGCCGACCGCCAACAGTCCTCCTCTGGAGCGCCGGCACGGGGACGAAAGGCAGTGGAGGAAGCCCCAACGATGAGCGGAATTCCAACAGGGAGGCCAGAATAGGAATGAAGCTAAAGGATTATCAGAGGCTGACGGGGGCGATCGCCCTCATCGCGGCCGTCTCCACGATGACGGTCGCCGGTTGTGGGCGCGGCCGCGACGGCGCGTCCCACGGCGGCGCGAGCACCGGCATCACCGACTCGACCATCACCCTCGGCATCACGACTCCCCTCAGTGGCGCGACCGCCGGTCCCGGCACCTGCACCGTCGCCGGCATCAAGGCATACTTCGGCGCCGCGAACGCCGCCGGCGGGGTGAAGTTCGGCGACGGCAAGACCCGAAAGGTCGAAATCAAGTCGCTGGACGATGCGTACGACCCCCAGAAGGCGAAGGCGAACTATGACCAGCTGAAGGGCAGCGTCTTCGCGATGACGGCGGGGCTCGGCACTCCGACCAACCGTGCCTACCGGACCGCGGCCATCTCGGACAAGGTCCCGCAGGTCCTTGTCATGACGGGTGATCCGATCTTCAACGACACGAGCCAGAGCCCGTACCAGCTGAGCCTCGTACCGGCGTACCCGAACGAAGGCGAGGCGTTCGGCAAGCTGCTCGCCTCGTCCGGGACCGCGCACAAGGTCGCCGTCCTGTCGCAGAACGACGACTACGGACAGGGCTACGTCGAGGGCCTCAAGAAGGGCATCGAAGGCGCGAGCAACATCAAGATCGTCAAGGAGCTCACCTACGAGGCCACGGACACCTCGGTCGACGCGCAGATCACCGAGCTCGCGGCGACCGGCGCCGACGTCATGTTCAACGCGATGTCGATCACCCCGCTCGCGATCGCGAGCCTCCAGAAGGCACAGCAGCTCAACTGGAAGCCGAGCTGGTTCCTTCCCTCGAACACGTCCAGCCCGGCCGCGATCCTCAAGCCTGGCAACGCCTCCGCGTATCCAGGCGTCTACTCGGTCTCCTTCGCCAAGGCTCCGGCGAGCCCGGCCTTCGCCAACGACCCGGACGTCAAGAAGTTCCTGTCGGACCTGAAGCAGTACGGGAGCTACAACGAGACTCCGGCCTTCCCGCACTGCATGTGGAGCTACATGGCCGGCGCCATCCTCGAGCAGGCGTTCACGAAGATGACCGAGCCGACCCGCGACAACTTCATGAAGGCGCTGCGCGGCATCTCGGACTTCAAGGCGCCGCTCATGCTCGACGGGACGTCGGTGAACACCTCGGTCGACAAGCAGCCTGCTGTCTCGGCGGTTGTGGTGCAGAAGTACAACGGAACCGGCTACGCCACAGTCGAGAACTTCGGCTGATCGGACAACAGCCACGGGTCGGGCGAGCGTGCCTCGCCCGACCCGTGGCACCACCGGAAGGACGGCGTTGTCATGGCGACACCCGCCGCGGCCGAGCCCGGGGGAAGCTCCAGCCGGGACGCGCCCCGCGCGAGGGACACCTACGTGTTCGACATCGCCGAGGGTCGTCGCGGAGCTGCCATCAACCGACTTTGCGCATCATTCAAAGACGAGCACAACCGCCGCGACTTTCTCTCTGACGAGGAGGCATACTGCGGCCGCTTCGACCTGACCGACGAACAGCGACGCGCGATCCTCGACCGCGACTGGGTCGGGATGCTTGATCTGGGTGCCTCCATCTTCTACACGTTCAAGCTGGCCCAGGTCGACAAGCGGTCGATGCAGTACCTCGGCGGGGTGTTCACCGGCATGACGGAGGAAGAGTTCGGGAGCCTGATGGTCTCGGGAGGGCGGCGCTTTGGCTGAGATCATCTGGGGTCTGGCGACCTCGCATGTCCCGTCCATCGGCGCCGCGATGGACTATGGGAAGACCGAAGACGCCTACTGGAAGCCCCTCTTCGAGGGCTACGCGCCGGCTCGCGAGTGGATGGCGGAACACAGGCCCGACGTCGCCGTCATCATCTACAACGATCACGCGAACGCCATCGACCTGGACGTGGTCCCGACCTTCGCGATCGGGACGGGGGAGCGGTTCGAGGTCGCGGACGAGGGCTGGGGTCGGCGACAGGTACCACCGGTCATCGGCCATCCGCCGCTGAGCGAGCACCTGATCACCCGACTGGTCGACGACGAGTTCGACATCACCATGTTGCACGACCTCGATGTCGACCACGGGCTCACAGTGCCGCTCTCGGTCTACTGCCCACAGCCCGGCGCGTCCTGGCCCTGCCGGGTCGTCCCATTGCTGGTCAACGTTATCCAGTATCCGCAGCCGACGGCTGCCCGGTGCCTCAAGCTCGGGGAGGCCCTGGGTCGGGCCATCCGCAGCTTTCCCCGGGACATCAAGGTCGCTGTCTTCGGCACCGGGGGCATGTCGCATCAGCTCGCCGGTGCACGTGCCGGCTTGATCAACACCCGCTTCGATCGGATGTTCCTCGAGAAGATCGAGACCGATCCGACGAGTCTGGCCGCCCTCTCCCGGGAGCAGTATGTCGACCAGGCCGGATCGGAGGGCATCGAGCTCATCATGTGGCTGGTCATGCGCGGTGCGCTCGGCGACGGCCTGACCCGGATCCACGACACCTATCACGTGCCGGCCTCGAACACGGCCGCGGCCCTGGCTCTGTTCGCAGTGACAGACTCGGGCACGCCATCCGCCCCGATGAGGAGTACGTTGAGACGGTGACGATCTCTCCCCCCTTTCGTGCTGACATCGTCGGAAGTTTCCTGCGCCCGGACAGCGTCCACCGCGCCCGTGCCGAGCACGAGGCCAGCGCCCTGGACGACGTGGGCCTGAAGTCGGTCGAGGACGCGGCGGTCCGCGACATCATCGCGCGGCAGGCCGACGCCGGGCTGCGGCTCGCCACCGATGGCGAGATGCGCCGCTCGTGGTGGCACTACGACTTCTTCGGCATGCTCGGCGGCGTGCGCGTCGTCGACTCCGACCACGGCATCCAATTCCAGGGCGTCACCACGAAAAGCCAGGTGCTGCGGGTCGACGACCGGATCAGCTTCCCTGCCGATCACCCGATGCTTGACCACTTCCGTTTCCTGCGCGACAACGTCTCCGATGGCGTCCTCGCGAAGATCTCGATTCCGTCACCGACGGTCCTCCACTTCCGGCTCGACCCGGATGCTGTGACCACCGACCTGTACGGCGACGATCACGAGGCCCTGTTCGACGACCTCGGTGCCGCCTATCGCATGGCCGTCAAAGCGTTCTACGACGCGGGGTGCCGGTACCTGCAGTTCGACGACACTGCTTGGGCGTATCTGTGCTCGCAGGTCGAGCTGGAGAAGGCGGCCGCTCGCGGGATCCGCACCGACGGCCTGGCCGAGCGCTACGCCGCGCTCATCAATGCGGCACTCGCCGACAAGCCCGCGGACATGGTCATCACCACCCATGTCTGCCGCGGCAACTTCCGATCCACCTGGATCGCGTCGGGCGGCTACGAGCCGGTCGCGGAAACGCTGCTGGGCGGCACCGGCTATGACGGCTACTTCCTGGAGTACGACACCGACCGGGCCGGAGGATTCGAGCCCCTGCGCCACCTGCCGGCGGGGGACAAGACGGTCGTGCTCGGCCTGTTGACGTCGAAGGACGGCACGCTGGAGGACCGGGACGCAGTGAAGCGGCGGATCGACCAAGCCACGGCGTACGCCCCGCTCGAACAGTTGGCGCTCAGCACGCAGTGCGGCTTCGCCTCCACCGAGGAAGGCAACCTCCTTACCGAGGAGCAGCAGTGGGCCAAGGTCCGCACTGTCGTCGAGATCGCCGGCGAGGTCTGGGCCTGACGGAGCATCCCGGCAGGCCGTCTACGGCGCCGTCCACTCAGGACAGCCAGACGCCGCTGAGCCTGCCGGGGCAGCCGCTCGTGTGGGTGGGGAGTGAGAGCTTCCGGGATTGGAGACCCAACTGTCAACAATGCCTGGCGGTCCAACCTCGGCCGCGTGAGCGGGTCGGCCGCGACTCAGCTCAGCCCGATTTCCGCGAGACTGTGCAGCGCATCGATGACGCTGGCAATGTGGGCGCGCATGGCCGCCTCGGCGCCGTCCGGGTCCCGGGCACGGATCGCTTCGATGATGCGCTCGTGCTGCGGAAGTGAGACGGCCAGCCGGCCAGGCAGCATCGAGACCGCGAACTGGTGCCGCACAAGCTGCCCGTGCAGCCGCGCGAGGATGTTCTCCGCCGTCTGGTGGCTGCCGATGGCCCGGACCAGGTTGTGCAGCCGCTGGTTGAGGTCGCTGTACCGGCGGAACTCACTGGCCTCGACCGCGTGCCGCATGAGTACGCGGATCTCGTCCAGCTCCGCGGCCTGTGCGTCGGTGACCCGCTTGGCCGCCTCGGCGGCGACCAGACCTTCGAGCACCATGCGGACCTGCGTGATCTCGACCGCCTCGGCCAGCGAGACCTTCCGGACGTGGGCGCCCTTGTTGCGCTGAACTTCGACGAGTCCTTCGCCGGCGAGATCCTGCAGGGCCGCTCGGACGAGGAACCGGCTCAACGAGAACCGCTCGCACAGCGACGCCTCGACCAGTCGCTCGCCCGGTGAATACTCGCCGTTGAGGATGGCGGAGCGAATGGCCGTCGTCGCCCAGAGCGAACGGTCGTCCCCGCTCGGCGACGGGTGGGGTGCCGGCCGGCCGCCCCGCTTCGGCGCACCGGAGCGCGGTGCCCCGGCGTTCTGCTGTTGGGCCGGCATGATCCCCTCGGGTCGGGCTGACGAGAAACTCTGGCGAACTATCACACCATTTGCCAGCATGATTGTCAACACTTATGCCGACCGTAGCGCAACCCGAGTCGGGAGCCGACCGGTCGCCGGTGCATCAGGCCATACACCGTGAGTTGGAGATAGATGTCCAACTATGACGTGATGTCGGTTCCGAGCGTCAGAATCTAAAATTTCCGTATCCTTCCAGACTCGTGGAAGCGGCGGGATTTGCGAGCATCCGGAGGCTCGACTGGAAGGTCCGCAAGCGCGGCACTACGTCCGGCCCTCCGGGTCAGACCCGCGACGAGGACCGGCGATGGTAGCTGCGCGAGGGCGGGGTCGACGGCATCCGATCGGGTGCCAGTCTCATCGCGAGAGGAGTGCAGAAGTGTACAAGAGACTCGAAGCGCTGGGGACCAGTCTGCTCAGGCGGTTCGTACCGAACGTGGACGCGTCCGCCGTGTCGCCGGCATCATGCGGCTGGCGGTCGTACAGCTCCTGCTGGCAATGCGGCTACTCGCCGTGCCAGGCGTACTGCTGCACCGGTGAGGGTTGCGGAACGATCGTCTGCGAGTGACTCAGGCGCTGTAGATCCGCTGCGAGCAGCCAGTGGCGGTGGAGAGTGCCTCGCGCGGGGCGCTCTCCACCCGCCATCCCAGGGCCTGTCCCGATCCCAGCACCCGCCGTGGGTGACGCGCGCCCGGCGACCCCGACCCGGTCGCCGTACTCGATGACATTTCCGATCTTTTTCGACCCGTCAACCTGGAGGCCGCGGGCGGCGCCCACGGCTCCCGTTGAATCACGAGGAGATGGCATGCCCTTCTTGATTGCGGCCGTCGTGGTCGTCGGTTTGCTCTGCACCCTGGATCTGCTCCTCACCGTCGGCGTCATCAAGCGATTGCGCGAACACACCGAGCTGCTGACGAGGATGGGCGGCGGACCGGCGTCCATCGCCGTCGGCGAAGAGGTCGGCGCGTTCGATACGTCCACAGTGGACGGCGAGTCCCTGAGTCGTGAGGTGATGACGGCCGAGACCCTGGTCGGGTTCTTCTCTCCGACCTGCCAACCGTGCAAAGAGAAACTGCCGAAGTTCGTGGAGTTCGCGCGGAGCATGCCGGGCGGGCGGGGTCAGGTGCTGGCCACCGTCATCGGCGCGCCGGAGGAGGCCACTGCGCTCACCGACATGCTGCGTCCGGTGGCCCGCGTGGTTGTCGAGGGCCCCACCGGCCCGCTGAGTAACGCGTTCAAGACGAAGGCATATCCCACCGTGCTGATGGTCTCCTCGACCGGCGGCCGGTTAGTGGTCAAGGCCGACCACGTCGAGCTGGACCAGCCAGCCCCGCGGGGATGAGGATGGGCCGGAGCGCGCCGCCGGTCGTGGGAGCAGGGGACGCCGGTGAGGCTGCCGTGCGCGAGTCGCCGGCCCTTGCGGCGGTACGGCGCACCAGCAGTGCCGGCCTGCTGGCGGTCCGGGCCGCCCCGCGCCCGCTCGTGCTCTACGTGATCCTGACCCTCGGCGTCGGCGTTCTGCCTGTGGTCAGTGCGTGGCTCACCAGGCTCCTCATCGACGGGCTGGTGACGAGGGAAGCGCTCAATGTCCTGCTCACACTCGCCGCCGGGCTGGCCGCCGCCGGCCTCGTCACAGCGGTCACCCCGCAGATCAGCCAGTACCTGCGGGCCGAGCTGGACCGTCGGGTCGGGCTGCTGGCCGCTGACCGGCTGTTCTCCGCGGTCTGCGGACTCATCGGGCTGCGCCGCTTCGAGGATCCCCACTTCCTTGACCGGCTGCGGCTGGCTCAACAATCCGGCGAGACCGCGCCGAGCCAGACCGTCGACGGAGTCCTCGGGGTAGCACGGGCGTCGGTCACCATCAGCGGATTCATGGGCTCGATGTTCCTGCTGAATCCCGCAATGACGATTCTGGTGTTGGTCAGCGGCCTGCCGACGCTGATCGCTCAGATTGCTCTGTCGCGGCGGCGGGCCCGGATGTTGTGGGACATCGGGCCGGCGCAACGTCGTGAGTTCTTCTATTCCCACTTGCTGTCCACTGTGGAAGCCGCGAAGGAGGTGCGGCTGTTCAGCCTCGGCGGCTTCCTGCGCGCACGGATGCTCACCGAGCGGCGTACCGCGAACGCCGCGACCCGTGCCACGGACCGCCGGCAGATGGCCGTCCAGGCCGGCCTCGGCCTGTTGGCCGCCCTGATGTCCGGTGCTGGCCTGATCTGGGCTGTGGACAGCGCTCGGCAAGGACAGCTGTCGATCGGCGACGTTACCATCTTCGTGTCGGCGGTGGCCGGCACGCAGGCCGGGTTGAGCACGATCGCCATCGAGTTCGCCCGCGCCCACCAGGCACTGCTGATGTTCGACCATTACCTGGCGGTGACCACGGTCGGCCAGGACCTGCCAGTGGCGGCACGGCCACACCGAGCGCCTCCGCTGCGGCACGGGATCGAACTGCGCGATGTCTGGTTCCGCTACTCCGACGAGCACCCATGGGTGCTGCGAGGCGTCAACCTGCACATCCCCCACGGGACGACGCTGGCCGTGGTGGGGCTCAACGGAGCCGGCAAGTCGACTCTGGTCAAACTGCTGTGCCGGTTCTATGACCCGACCCGTGGCGCGATTCTCTGGGATGGCACAGACATCCGCGACGTGAACGCGGCCGACCTGCGCCGGCGCATCGGGGCGGTCTTCCAGGACTACATGCACTACGAAATGACGGCCGCGGAGAACATCGCCCTCGGCGACCTCGACGCCTGGGACGATCGCGGGCGAATCCGGGCCGCCGCGACGCGTGCGGGCATCGACGCAAAGCTGGCCGCACTGCCCGGCGGGTACGACACCCTACTGTCACGCATGTTCTTCATGGAGTCCGACAAGGAGGATCCGGCGACGGGGGTGAGCCTGTCGGGCGGACAGTGGCAACGACTCGCGCTGGCGCGGGCGTTCATCCGCGATGATTGCGACCTGATGATACTCGACGAGCCCTCGGCCGGCCTCGACGCCGAGTCCGAGCACGACATCCACGTTTCGCTGCGCGAACACCGGCGTGAGCGGACGAGTGTTCTCATCTCGCACCGGCTCAGCAGCGTTCGGGACGCGGACCGCATCGTGGTACTCGGCGACGGAGTCATCGTGGAGCAGGGCGACCACGACACCCTCACGACCGCAGGCGGGGAGTACTCCCGGCTGTTCGCCCTCCAAGCCTCCGGCTACCAGGACTCTGTCGTGGACCGACCGGCTTCGTAGGGATGACGATGGACACGCGGCCGTCCCCGGGGGAACCTGCCATTCATCCGGGATCCCCCGAAGCCCCGCGGTGGCATCAGGACGGGTACCGAGGTCCCCCCCGCCGCTTGCGCCCGGTGGCGGTCGTGCTGTGGGCCGCCGTGCCGGTCCTGGCATTCGTGGCAGGCTGGCGCTGGGCGATAGCCTGCACGGTACCGGCGTTGATTCTGACGTGTGGCTTGCTGGCCTCCGCGCTGCTGGCCCGAGGGCTCGTGGCGGTGACCGTTCACGGACAGAGCATGGAGCCGACGTACCACGACGGGGACCGGGTCCTGGTCCGCCGAGGCGCGGTACTCGAACGAGGACAGGTGGTCGTGCTTGAGCGGCCGTTGCCCGGCGGCCACCAGACAGCACCGCCGATCGGGCCCAGGGCCGGTGCGGCGGCGATCGCCAGCCGCCGATGGATCATCAAGCGGGTGGTGGCGGTACCGGGCGACCCGGTACCGCGGGAGGCCGTTCCGGGCCTCACGGACACCCCGGACGACCGCGTTCCGGCGGGCAGGGTGGTGCTGCTCGGCGACAATCCCGCCGCCAGCTTCGACTCCCGGCAAGCCGGCTACTTCCCGCTCAACAGGGTGCTCGGCCGAGTGTTCCGGCCGGCGCGATGACCTTGGGACGTGTTGCCCGGGCGGTGGGGAGGCCAGCTCCGACATGTTCTGGCCTCCGCCACGTCAACTGGGTGTGTACCGGCGCCTGCCGGCCTCAGCGTGCGCGGGTGCAGTGGGTGGCAGCGCCCGAGAAGGTGAAGTGGAAGCAGGCCCGTGCGAAGTAGGTGGTGGCGTCGTAGTAGTACCCGGTGTTGTCCACGTGGATGTTGTTGGGATCCGATGCCACGGTATGGGTTCCGGAGACCATGTACCAGTGGATGCCGCCATCAGTCGACCGCTCAAGCCATCCGATGCAGCTCCAGCTCGCGTAGTCGTTCAGGAACCATCCGTACGCGTTCAGGGTGCCGTTGACTTGCGACAGGCCGACGTGCGCCTCGCACCTCCCGGTTGCGGTGCTCTGCACCACATAGGAGCCATTGGGCTCGTCACCGATCACCTGGGCGTGCGCCGCGGTTTGCATTCCGAGCGTGATGGCGACCGTCGCGACGGTGGCGAACAGGATGCGAGACAGCTTCCTCGGCATGGGTAGGTTGCTCCGTTCTTGTCGTTGGGTGGTCCGGGATGACATCCACGCACGGAGGTGCGGGCGGCCAGTCGACCGATGCGGCTGGCCGTGATCCTAGCGTCCGTCCATATAGGTGGGGATCTAACCTCGGCGCCCTGTTCACGCTCGTACGCTCGCTGACCTGGGGCCAGGGCGGCGAGATGGCCGCCCACGCAAACGCCCGGCTGGGAAACCCCAGCCGGGCGCCTGCAGGGCCGTAACACGTCATGGATCGACGCAGATTTCCTGGACCTGTTGAATGGACCACGATCCGCTGTACCCGTCCGCATCCTCGGACGCGACGTCCTGAGCCGGTCCCCCGTTCAACGGGAGGGCTTCGATGTTGAGCAACTGCTCCGTCACGGGGAATCCGTTGGACAGCGACCAGCCGACACCGATGCCCACCTGACCGGTCGAGCAGCTGGCGGACGTCCACTTAGGCGAGAGACTGTCGATGACGCTCCACCCGAATGCGCTCCGCAGGCCCGGAAGCCCCGTTGCGCAGATCGCGTACGCGCTGATCGACCAGGCATCGCTGTAATGGTCCTCGTCGTCGTACGCGCGGGCCGTAACCTGGTTGCCGCTGAGAACGAGGTCCGAGATCGAGATCTGACCGAAGCCGTTGGCCAGCGACGCCCCATCGCCGATCGCGGTTGTTCCGCCCGGGCAGGTAGCGGTCACGTCGCGGGTGATGCCGGTGGCGAACGCCGAGGTGTTGCTGACGATCGTGTATCCACTTGGAGCGGACGCGCAGACCGCGACCGCCTCCACCTGCCAGTTCAGGGTGGTACCGTCGGCCGGCTCGCCTGGCCCGACCACCTCGCCAGCGCCGACCCGCAGGCTGTTGGTTGACGGGATGAAGTCGTCGAGCACCACTGAGCCGGCGGCGCCGATCAGGTCGTAGCCGCCACCGACCACCACGAGGTTACCGGGGCAGACGACGCTTACCGCCTTGTACACCACGGAGTCGTAGTTGGTGAAGGCCGACACGTAGGTCAGCCCGGGCACCGCTGCCGACGCCGGCGTGGGTGCGGCGATGGCACCGACCGCCACCGCCAGTAGGGGAGCCAGCGCGATGGCGAAAATGCGCGCCCGCCGCCGGCGTAACCCCTTCCATGCATTGATCACAACATCTCCCTGCCTGTCGTCGCGGGCGTTCGTCGCCCGCCCGTACAGGAGGCGTGCCATCCCGTTCCATCTGATCCGGGAACCTCAGCCGCGCACCAAGTTGGCGTCAGGCTGGCGTGTTCAGGCTAGCGAGGCGCCCTCGGGAAGCTCGAAGTCCAAGACGACGACCGCGGGTACCGCCCACGCGGCCCGTACCGCCTCGGGCAGCAGCGCGATGAGCGACCACGGCCAGCCGGACCAGTCGCCGGGGGACGCCTCTGCGGGAGGTACCGGCGGTGGCGGCAGCAACTGGTCGCCACCCGAGCCGTGCGGCTCCTCGCACGCCCGGATCTGGAGCCCGGCGGCCAGCGCGGCGCGCACGAAGTCGCCGACGGTGTGCCGGTACGTGGCGACGAGGCCGGGCTCGCCGGCCGGCCCAAGCGCGTGCGGGATGGAGCCGCGGAAGCCGATCTCGCAGTGCGCATCTGAGATCACCGCGTGCCCACCGGGACGCAGGACGCGGGCGAACTCGGTCAGCACCGGCTCCAGCGAGGGCGAGTGGGACAGCGCGAGGCCGGAGACGACGAGGTCGACGCTGTCGTCCGAGAGGGGCAGCTCGCGCAGGTCGCCCAGGCGGAACTCGCCGAGCGGTACCCGGTTGCGGGCCCGCTCCAGCATCTCCGGTGAGCTGTCCACACCGATCACCGTGAACCCTTGCCCGGCAAGGTACTCAGCGTGCCTTCCGGTACCGCACGCCGCGTCGAGGGCATCGCCGACCGGCAGCGCCTCGATGAGCCGGTGCATCGCCGGCTCATCGATATCGAACAGGCTGTTGCGCGGCTCGTCGTAGGTCGCCGCCCACTGCCGGTACCCGGTGAGCGTGTCGCCCCGCCCGACCAGTACCCCCTCGTGCCCGGTCAGCGCCGGGTTGGCCAGCAGGTCCCGTACCTCGGCCAGCCGCCGCTGCGTGAACTCCTCGTCGTACTCCCCGCTCCACGCGTGCAGGAGCGCGAGGCCCTCGATCCCGAGCAGGTACGCCAACGGATGCTGGTAGATCATGCGGCGACCGTAGCCCGGCCACCCCACATCGATCCACGTGTTTTTCGGGGTCGGCGTCCTCGGTGCGTCCGCCCGCTGGGAAGATCGGATCTTGGTTTGAGGATGCTCCGCCATCGAGCGCTGCCGCTGCGGTGCGGCAACCGAATCGTCACACGGGAGACGCCAACGCATGGATACACCACCATCGCCACCTGCGGCGGAGCGGACCGACGGATCGGCCGTTCAGATCGGTGCTCTCGTTCCGTTGTCTCGGCCCGGGTGGGTCGAGGCGGGCCGACACTTGCTCGCCGGACTCGAGCTGGCCGTTCGCGATGTCAACGACGCCGGCGGGATCGTCGGAAGACCACTGGAGCTGGTGGTACGAGACACCGCGGCCGACCCACGGAAAGCTGTGGCGGCCGTCGATGAATTGGCTGGCCTGGGCGTGGCCGCCCTGGCGGGGGAGTATCACAGCGTCGTCGCTCGCGCCGCTGCCGCGAGGGCCGACGCCCTCGGCCTGCCCTTTCTCTGCTCGTCAGCGGTCCTCGACGGGCTCACCGAACAGCCGACGGAATGGGTCGCGCGCCTCGCTCCGGCGCAGTCACACGGCTGGCAGATCTATGCGGACTTCCTTCTCGGCGCGGGCCACCGGCGGATCGCCGTAGCAGCCGAGTCGAGTGTGTACTGGGCAGCTGGAACCCGCATCCTGCGGGACCACCTCGCTCCACGCGGCGGTACCATCATCGAACTCGACCTGCGAGCGTTCGCCCCCACGGCCGTGTGCGCTGAACTCGTCGACAATCGCGTGACGGCCCTCCTTCTTCTGGTCGGCTACCCGGAGCCGGCCGTGTCGATCGTCAAGTCGGTCCGCCGCGACCGGCGCCTCGCCCAGATCATGATTGGCGCTCCGGCCGGGCAACCGGAGTTCGCCGAATGGGCGACGTTGCTGGGCGAGGACGGCGCCGCGATCCCGTTCCTGCGCTACCTGCCCGAGCGCCTCGGTCCACTCGGCGTACGAGTCGAGGCGGCCCTCGATGAGCGACTGGCCCAAGCACCCTCCTTCGTCGCGTTCGAGGGCTACGACACGGTCGCCGTCCTCGCCGAGGCGCTGCGTTCTCACGGCGTGGACCGGGTGCGCGATGCCGGATTCTGGCCGCGCGTGGCAGTCGAAGGCACCCGCGGGCAGATCCAGTTCTCCCGCGTGCCAGGCATCAGCGTGTGGCAATGGGCTTGGACACCGATCCAAGTCGTTGATCGAGATCCGGCGCAACCCGATCGCTTCCGGATCCTCCACACCGGCTGAGCGCACGGAGGTGCGGCTACCTACCTGGCCACCTCACTAGGCATACGTCCGTGACGGACGTATGCTCGGTGCATGGGGAACGATCAGACGCCGGTCCCGTTGACGCCGGCCGTGTTCTACATCCTGTTCGCGCTGGCCGGCGGAGATAAGCACGGGTACGAGATCGCCAAGCAGGTCGTCGAGGACAGCCAGGGGCGGGTGCGCATGGGCACCGGGACGCTGTACGGGTCGATCAAGCGGATGCTGGCCGACGCGCTGATCGAGGAGACCGGGCAGCGGCCGGCACCCGATCTCGACGACGAACGCCGCCGCTACTACCGGCTGACCGAGGAGGGTCACCGTGCCCTCCGTGCGGAACTGGCGCGGTATGCCCGGGTGGTCGCGGTTGCCCGTGACCGAGACCTGCTGGCATCGGCATGAAACGCCACGGCGGGAGGCGACGTCGGCGGGCGCAGCGGATGTACCGGCTGCTCGTGCGGCTGTACCCGGCGGCGCACCGGCGCGCGTTCGGCGAGCAGATGGTGCAGATGTTCGGCGACCACTACCGCGACGCGGTCGAGGCCCGTGGCGGCAGCCGGCTGAGGTTCTGGGTCGCGGTGTTCGCCGACGCGGGTACCAGCCTGTTCACCGAGCACGCCGCCGAACTCGGGGGGCGGTGGCGTCGCGGCCGGCGCCAAGGCGCGCCGCCCCAGCGCCGGCGCGGTCGCCTGGCCCGGCGCGAGCGACGCCGTCGGGTCGCCATTCCCGGCGGGATGAGCCGACGTAGACGGGTACGGCTGCGGCCGCGCTACCGACCGCCGGCCGCCCGCCTGGCACGGGTGGTGGTCCGCTCACGCCATCACGAGCTGGTGTACCGGGGCCGGATCGCCGCCCTGGCCGTGACGGTGGCGCTGATCGCGGCCGCGCTCGCTACAGGTACGGCTACCGGGCACCTCGGCATGTCGGTACTCGTGACCGGCGTGATCGTGGCGGCCTGGCTTGGGTACGGGATGCGACTGGCCCGGCGCGTGCCGGCCGGCCCGTACGGGGACGGACCCGCATCGCCGGGTGGTGCCGGCGTACGTGAGCCACGCCGTCCCCTGCCGCTGAGCCCGGCCGGGGCGGCCGCGCGGCCCATGCCCGACGAGGACCCGCCCGGGCAGGCCGCGGCCCTGATCTGACCGACCGGGCCGTTCGCAGGTTACAGATTGCGCGACGACCGCGCGCTCCGCGAGGACGGTGAGGACGTGACCCGTGCCGGGCGGTACCGGTCATCGGCGTGTCCACGTGGGCAGCGCAAGCGCTCGACCGCCATGGACGGTGACGAGCGTTTCCGTGCACCGTGACATGTCCGGCTCACAGACAGATCCGGCCGGGCCCTCTGGCTGCTCGGCCGGATCTGTGGTGGCGCGGTCTACCGCCCGGTGGCTCCACTGTGGACCCTGACCGGTGAATGCCCGGGATGGGTCCTACCGACCCGTCCGCAGGGGTGCGGGCATGAGATCGCCGTGTGCCTCGAACAGCTCGTCGCACATCTGCCGGATCTGTTCTGTGGTCAGGGTGGCGGCGGTGTTCGGGTCGAGCAGCGCCGCCTGGTGGACCAGGCTCCGGTCGCCGTCGAGTACCGCCCGGACGGTGAGTTCCACGACGTTGAGGAACGTGCGGTTGAGCGCCGCGAGCTGCGGCGGCAGCGCCCCGACGGGCTTGGGGTGCAGGCCGTCGCGGTCGACCAGGGCGGGCACCTCGACGCAGCACTCCGGCGGGAGGTTGTCGATCAGCCCGTCGTTGCGGACGTTGACATAGAGCTCCGTCGGCTGGCCGGTCTGATGGGCGTGGATGAACTCCGAGGCCAGCTCGGAGGTGGGGGACAGGGTCAGCGGTGCGTCGGAGTGCAGGGCGGCGAGCGTCTCGTCGAATTCGGCGATGTTCTCCTCGGAACGCCGCAGGTACTCCCCGACGGGTACCCGGAACCGCTCGATCTGCTCGTCGTGGTGCATGAACCATGGGACGTACTCGGCGCTGTGCTCGCTGGATTCGGTGGGGAAGTAGCCGAACTGGCGGAAGATCTCCACCCGCACGCGCCGCCGCAGCTGCGGATCGGCCTCGATCAGCTCCCGTAGCCGTGGGTAGAGGTCGACACCGTCGCGGGCAAAGCGCAGCACGAACGCCTGGTGGTTGAACCCGGCGGTGACCAGGTCCAGCTCTTCGACCGGGTGCCCCACCAGGCCGGCGAGGAACTGGTGCGTGTCCCGGACCGAGTGGCACAGGCCGACGACGTTGCTGAACGGGCTGCCGGCGTAGACGGCCCAGGGCAGCATCGCCATCGGGTTGCTGTAGTTGAGCAGCACCGAATCTGGCGCCACCTTCGCGAGGTCTTCGCCGATGCCGATGAGTACCGGGATGGTGCGCAGGCCGCGGAAGATGCCGCCGATGCCGATCGTGTCCGCGATCGTCTGGCGCAGCCCGTAGCGGGCCGGGATGTCGAAGTCGGCGCGTGTCGCACGGTACCCGCCGACCTGGATCTCGTTGACCACGTAGTCGCATCCCTCGATCGCCTTCAGGCGGTCGACGCTCGCGGTGATGGTGGCGCCGGCTCCGAGCTGCGTGCTGATGCGGTTTGCGAGCGCCTCGGCGTAGCCCAGCCGTTCCGCGTCGATGTCGTGCAGCGACAAGTGAAGCTCGCCGTGCAACTCGGGGAATGAACAGAGGTCGGTGACGACGTTGCGCGTGAACTCGACACTGCCGGCCCCGATGAACCCAATCCTGACCATGCGTCAGAGTGTTGCACCACGCGCAATCTTCGAGCAACACTCGACGCTAAACGCTCAGTTTTGCTCGGAAATTCTGCGCACTTGGCTCAGACGGGTTGCTGGCCGTGTCTGTGCTCGCCTCCGCCACAACCCGGCTCCGGCTGCGCTCAGACGGTGAGCACCTGGCAGCCCCGAGCCCGAATGTTGGCGAGCGCGGTCTCGCTCGCCCGGGCATCGGTGACGAGGACGTCGACCTCGGACATCTTGCACACCTGGGCGAGCGCCACCCGCCCGATCTTCGTCGCGTCGGCGAGCACGACGCTGACCCGGGCCTGCTCGCGCAGCACGGCGTTGACCCGGGCGCCCACGGGGTCGTAGTTGGTGCAACCCGCCGCGGCGTCCACCCCGTCGACGCCGATGAAGGCCACGTCGATGTTGTAGCCGGCCATGAAGGTCTCGGCGGTCGGGCCGACCGTTTCCTGGCTGCTGCTGCGCACCTCGCCGCCGGCGGAGAACACCCGCAGGCGCGGGTTGGAGACGAGGTAGCTGGCCACGTTGAGGGCGTTGGTCACGATGGTGAGCCCGTCGCGGTCCATGAGCAGGCGCGCGAACTCCGACACGGTGGTGCCGCCTGTGGTGCCGATGACCCGCGCACCGTCGAGGAACGCCAACGCCTGCCGGGCGATGTGCCGCTTCTCCAGGGTGTCCTGCTCGGTCTTGTAGCTCAGCGGCAGGTCGTTGAAGGACGCGTGCGTGGTCGCGCCGCCGCGGGTGCGGGTCACCAGCCGCTGCTTCTCCAGCACCTCCAGGTCGCGGCGGACGGTCGCGGCGGAGACGGAGAACAGGTCGGCGAGGGTTTCTACCTCGACACCGCCCTGGCCCACGATCGCGGCCACCATCTGGCGCAGACGCTCCTTCCGTTGCACATCGAGGACGTTAGCATCCCCGTCGCGCAGTTCAATAGGGCCGTTTCTGCGCCTTCGCTCGATCAGACCGCGCGAAGCGCGCAACTTTTCGGCCAAACGATGCGCGTAGAGGGGTTTTTGAGCTGCCAAGCATTGACCCTGTGTTCACACAGTGCAAAACTCGTCCGCACCTCGACCTGCAAGTGCGCAGAGTGCGCATAGGGCTGGGGGACTCGGGGGCCGGCATGTCAGGACGAGAAGGGCTAGCCCAGATGACTTCGTTGCGACGCACCAGAACCGTGTTACTGGCCGGCGTCCTCGCGCTCGCGAGCGTCCTCGCCGCGGGCTGCTCGAGCGGCGGCAGCAGCGCTTCAAATAAGACAACGGGTGTGACGATTACGGTGGCGTTGCCCACCGCACCCCCGCCACAGGCGTCACTGGACGCGTTCACCAAGAGCACCGGCATCACGGTCAAGTGGACGAACATCGACTGGGACAGCCTGCAGACCAAGATTGCCGCGGCGGCCACGGCCAAGACGTACTTCGCCGACGCGACCGACGTGGACTGGTCACGGGTCGGCCAGCTCAGCAAGCTGAACTGGTTCTACCCAATGGAGAACTATCTCGACACCAAGTCGCTTGCGACCCAAATGCCGCAGATCAGTTCGTTCTCGCCGAACGGCCACGTGATCGGCATCCCGTACGACGCCTCCTTCCTGGTGACCACGGTCAACAAGACGCTGTTCGCGAAGGCCGGGATCACCACGATGCCGACCACACTCGACCAGTACACCGCCGACCTGCGCCAGCTGAAGTCCAAGGGCGTCGTGCAGTACCCGCTGAACATTCCGTTCGCGGCGGCCGAGGGCCTGTCGACCTACTGGTACCAGACCACCGCGGCGTTCGGCGGCACCATCCTCGACGGCAGCGGCAAGCCGCAGTTCACGTCGCCCGACTCGCCGGGCTACAAGGCCGCGCAGTGGATGGTCGACGCCATCAAGCAGGGCCTCGTGCCGCCGGGCAACATCAACGTCCCGGACACCCAGGCGCAGCAGACCCTGATGGCCAAGGGCACCGTGGCGAGCACCTTCGCCGACTACTCCGGCAACGTCGGCAGCCTCTACAACGTCCCGGCCTCCTCCAGCGTGGTCAACCAGGTCACCTACCTGCCGACGCCGGGTGTCAGCGGGGCGGGGCCGAACATGAGCAACCCCGACGGCATCGGCATTCCGCGCCAGGCGAAGTACCCGGCCGCGGCCGCCAAGTTCATCGAGTGGTTCACCTCGGCGCAGAACCAGGCCGACTTCGCCGGTGCGAACGGACCGGACAAGGTCATGCCCGGCTACTTCCTGCCCTCCCAGCTGGCCGGCGTGACGCAGCTGAACGACAAGGGCAAGCTGATCGGCGGCGACGAACTGTCCGACCTGCTCAAGAACAGCGCGAAGCCGATCTTCCAGCAGGGCGCTCCGTCCTGGTACCCGCAGTTCTCCAAGGCGGTCTACACGAATCTGCACGCCGCCGCGACAAACTCGATGACCGTCGCCGCCGCCATCAAGGCAATCGCCTCGACCGCGAATGAGCTGTCGAGCTGATGACGGTCATCGGCAGCGGTACCCGACACAGCGTGGGCTCGGCCCGCGACGCCAAGCCGAAGCAGGCAAGGCGTCGCGGGCGGCGCTTCGACGCGCTGCCATACGCTCTGGTGCTTCCGCTGGCGCTGTTCATCGTGGCGCTGGCCCTGGTGCCGGCGGCGGTGACGATCGTCGAGTCGTTCTTCCGGGTCCAGGAGCTCAACCCACCCACCGTGTTCGACGGGTTGGGCAACTTCCGCCGGCTGTTCAGCGACTCGACGATCACCGCGAGCATGGGCAACACGGCCCTGTACGTGGTCATCGGGGTCATCCTGTCGACTGTGCTAGGCATCGTGATGGCGGTCACGCTGCAAAGGCCCTTCCGCGGCCGGTCCATCCTGATCGCCGTGCTCGTCCTGCCGTGGGCTCTGCCGGGCGTGGTCGAGGGCATCGTCTGGACCGGCATCTGGGACAGCAACACGGGCCTGCTCAACAGTGTGCTCAGCTCGCTGCACCTGATCTCGAACTATCACGTGTTCCTCGGTCAGAACCGGCTGCTGACCATCTTCGCCGTCGAAATGGTGCAGGTCTGGCAGATGACACCGCTGTCGACGCTGCTCATCCTGGCCTCCCTGCAGAACATCCCCCATGAGCTGTACGAGGCGGCGTACCTGGACGGCAGTTCGACCTGGGATGCGTTCCGGCGAGTCACGCTGCCGCTGGCCCGGCCCGGCATCGCGATCGCGATGGTGCAGGCCATCATCGCCACCCTGAACGTCTTCGACCAGCCGTACGTGCTCAACGGCGCGGCGCAGACCGGCGCCTCGCTGACCGAACAGACCTACTTCGTCAGCTTCCAGAACCTCGACTTCGGTGAGGGCTACGCGCTGTCGCTGCTCATCACGGTCGCCACGCTGATCGTCTCGCTCGGCGTGGTGAAGCTGGTCTACCGCCCGGTGGAGTACTGATGCCTCGACGCAGATCATGGGGCCGTCGCCTCGGAGTGCTGTTCATCCTGCTGTGGTCGCTGGTGCCGCTGTACTGGGCGCTGAACACCAGCCTGCAGACCGACGCGCAGATCGGCTCGAAACCCGCGCACTATGTGCCGCCGTCACCATCCCTGCACAACTACCGCGCGCTGCTCGGTGGTTCCGGTGAGATACCGGCCACCATCCGCCAATCGACGGTCAACATTTTCATCGAGTGCACCGCCGCGACCATCATCACGGTGGTACTGGCGACACTCGCGGCGTACGCGTTCGCCCGCATGACGTTCCGCGGGCGCAACGTGTTGTTCTACGCGGTACTGGCGACCATGGCGTTCCCCGCCTACACGACCCTGATCCCGCTGTACCGGATCATGAGCGTCTTCGGCCTGGTGAACACGTACGCCGGCATCGTGCTGGTCTATGTGTCGGGATTCCTGCCCCTGGCGACCTGGATCCTGCACAGCTACATGACCACCCTGCCGCTCGCGATCGAGGAGGCCGGCCAGGTCGACGGCGCGGGCCGCATGCAGATCCTGTCGCGCATCGTCCTGCCACTGGCGTGGCCGGGGGTCGTCTCCACGGCCATCATCACGTTCCTGTTCGCGTGGGCGCAGTTCCTGTTCCCGCTGGTGCTCTCCAGCGACAACTCGACCCAACCGCTCACGGTCGCGATCGCCGCGTTGCAGGGCCGCCACACCGTACCGTTCGGCCTGCTCAGCTCGGCCGGCGTGTTCGCCATCGCGGTACCGGCCGTCATCGTGGTGTTCCTGAACCGGTACATCGTCAACGGCCTGCTCAGCGGGAGCGTCAAGTGACCACGGTCGCCGCGCTCGACGTCGGCGGCACGGCGATGAAGGGCGCCGTGGTGCGCGAGGACGGCACAGCCGCGTACCACCGGTGGCCGACCCCACGGGCCGACGGTCCCGACGCGGTGGTCGCGGCGGCCCTCAAGGCGGTCGACGAACTCGTCGCGCGGGCCGGCAGCCCGGCTGCGATCGGCGTGGTGGTTCCCGGGCTCGTGGACGACGACGCCGGCGTGGCGATCTACTCGGAGAACATCGGCTGGCATGGCGTCGCCTTCCGCGACCTGATCCGGCAGCGCACCGGGCTGCCCGTCGGCTTCGGCCACGACGTGCGGGCCGGCGGCCTCGCCGAGCGCGCGCTGGGCGCCGCGGGCGGAGTCGACGACGTGCTGTTCATGCCGATCGGTACCGGCATCTCCGGCGCGATGTTCGTCAGCGGTGCGCTGGTGAGCAACCGGTACGCCGGGGAGATCGGCCACATCGACGTCGGCACGGACCTCGACTGTGCGTGCGGTGCGCGCGGCTGCCTGGAGACCATCGCGTCCGGCGCGGCCATAGCCCGGCAGTACCACCGCGCCGGAGGCGAGCAGTTGCCCGGCGCCCGGGAGGTGGCGGCGCGCCGAGCCGCCGGCGACCCGATCGCCGAGCGGGTATGGGACGAGGCCGTGAACGCGCTCGCCCGGGCGCTGGCGACCTACGTCTCGCTGCTGGCACCGGAGCGGATCGTCATCGGCGGTGGCCTTGCCGGCGCCGGCGAAGCCCTGCTCGGCCCGCTGCGCCACCACCTGCGCCAGCTGCTCGTCTGGCAGCGCGAGCCCGGCATCGTGGCGGCGGCGCTGCAGGACAACGCCGCCTGCCTCGGCGCCGCGCTGCTGGCACGCGAGGCACTGACCACCAACCATTCGCTGAACCAGCCCCGACAGGAAGACGGATCATCGTGACCGACACCGCCACCTCCAACCTCGGACGGATCACCTCCGCGGAGATCGCCAGCCAGCCGGAGTGCTGGGCACGGGCGCACGAGCAGGGCGAGAGCCGTCCGGCGGGGCTGCCCGCGCCGGGCGAGCGGGTCCTGGTGCTCGGCTGCGGTACCTCCTACTACGTCGCCGGTGCCTACGCCTGGCTGCGCGAACAGGCCGGCCACGGCGTCACCGACGCGCTGATCGCCTCCGAGCTGACCGGCGTGGTGCGCGACTACGACCGGGTGCTCGCGATCAGCCGGTCCGGTACGACAACCGAGGTCGTCCAGGCGCTGCGGGCGCTGCCCGCCGGGGTACCGGTCACCGCGGTCCTCGGCGAGCTGGGCACGCCGGTCGGCGAGGCGGCCACGGACATCGTCGACCTGTCCTACGCCGACGAGCGCAGCGTGGTGCAGACCCGGTTCCCCACCACGCTGCTGACCCTGCTGCGGACCCACCTCGGCGCGACCGGGGCCGAGGTCGCCGGGCTGATCGAGCAGGCCCGCTCGGCGCTGGCCGAACCGGTGACCACGCCGACGCCGCGCCAGCTCGTCGTGCTCGGCACCGGCTGGGCGGCCCCGTTGGCACAGGAGGCGGCGCTGAAGTGCCGCGAGTCGGCCGGGCTGTGGGCCGAGGCGTACGCCACCGGTGAGTACCGGCACGGTCCGATCAGCGTCGCCGGCCCCGGCACGCTGGCGTGGTCGCTGACGCCGCTCACGCCGGTACAGGTCGAGGCCATCGAGGCGACCGGCGCGACGGTACGGCAGGGTACCCGCGACCCGCAGGCCGAGCTGGTCGCCATCCAGCAGCACGCCGTGGCCTGGGCGGCGGCCGGCGGCCGGGACGCCGACGTGCCGGTCCACCTGTCCCGCTCCGTCGTGAAGCTGTGATCCTCGCTGTCTGCCTGAATCCGGCGGTCGACGTGACCTACTCGGTCACGGCGCTGCGGCACGGCACCTCACATCCGGTCTCGGCCGTGCACCGCCGGGCCGGTGGCAAGGGCGTCAACGCCGCCCGGGTGCTGGCCCAACTGGGCGAGGCGGTCACCCTGTGCGGCTTCGCCGGTGGCGGTACCGGCCGGTGGCTGCGCGACGAGCTTTCCGGCTCGGGGGTGACCGAACGGCTCACCGGAGTCGCCGGCGACACCCGCCAGTCCGTGGCAGTGGTCGACGACGCCGACGCCACCGTGTTCAACGAACCCGGTCCGGTGGTGGCAGACGGCGACTGGGACCGGCTCGCGGACACGTTCGCGCAGCAGCTCGCCGGTTGCGCCGCCGCGGTCATGTCGGGCAGCGTCCCGCCCGGTGCACCGGCCGACGCGTACGCCAGTCTGGTGCGCATCGCCCGAGCGCACGGGGTACCGACCGTCGTCGACACCTCCGGTGCGCACCTGCGCGCCGCGGCCGACGCCGGCGCGACGGTGCTCGCGCCCAACCGCGACGAGGTCGGCCTTCCCTCCGGCGGCCGCGCCGAGCTGCTCGCCGCGGCGGCCGAGCTGAGCGGACGCGGCGGCGGCACCGCGGTGGTCTCCGCCGGGCGCGATGGACTGGTCGCGGTCAGCGGCGAGCACCGGTGGGCGGCGCGCCCACCCAGGCAGGTGACCGGCAACCCGACCGGGGCCGGCGACGCGCTGAGCGCCGGCCTCGCCCGTGGGCTCGCGCGCGAGGCCACGTGGCCGCTCGTGCTCGCCGACGCCCTCGCCCTCGCCGCGGCAGCCGTCGCGGCGCCGGTGGCCGGCACGGTCGACCTGGACCTCTACCGCGAGTTGGCAGATCTGTCCACAGTGGAGGATGTACCGTGCCCCTGATCCCGACCGCAGACCTGGTTCGCGACGCATCCTCGGCGGGAACCGCCGTAGCGGCGTTCAACGTCATCACCCTGGAACACGTCGAAGCCGTCGTGCAGGGCGCGGATGACGCCGCGGCGCCGGTCGTCATCCAGATCAGCGAGAACGCCGTCAAGTTCCGCACCGGGTTGCTCCTGCCCCTGGCCCGGGCGGCTGCCGCCGTGGCGCAGACGGCAGGCGTCGGCGTGGCGCTGCACCTGGACCACGTCACCGACCCCGACCTGCTGCACCAGGCCGCGGATGCGGGCTTCTCCTCGGCGATGTTCGACGCCGGTGCCGCCGCGTACCCGGACAACCTCGCCCGCACCGGCGAGGCGGTCGAGTGGGCGCACGCCAACGGGCTGTGGCTGGAGGCCGAACTCGGGTACGTCGGCGGCAAACCCGACGCGCCCGCCAGCGCACACGCCGCCGGGGTCCGCACCGATCCGGCCGAGGCGCGGCAGTTCGTCCGCGACACCGGCGTCGACGCGCTTGCCGTGGCGGTCGGCAGCTCGCACGCCATGACCACCCGCACGGCGGCTCTGGACCACGAACTCATCGGCGAACTCGCCGCGGCGGTGCCGGTCCCGCTGGTACTGCACGGTTCCTCGGGAGTACCCGACGAGGAACTCGCGCGCGCCGTCGACGCCGGTATGCGGAAGATCAACGTTGGGACGGCGCTGAACGTCGCCTACACCCGCAGCGTCCGGCAGGCCCTCGACAGCGACACCGCCATGGTCGACCCGCGCAAGTACCTGGCCGGTGCCCGGAGCGCGATGGCCGACGAGGTGAGCCGCCTGCTGCGGACGATCGGCACGGCCGCGCTCAAGCCGGCAGCGCAAGGAAGGTCCGCCTCCTGATTCTGTCTTCGGTCGTCGACACCACGTACCTCACGCCGGCCCAGGCCGCCCTGCGGATCGCGGAGGCCGTCAAGAGTTGAGGCCCGCTCGCACTTGCGGCCAGCGAGGGGACCGGTCGGGTCCGGCCGGGGCCGACGCAACCTGTCGGCGGTCGACTCGTTGGTGCCACGGGGGCGGGTGATGGTGGCGGGACGCGGTGCCGAGCTGTTGCGCCCTGCGACGAGTTCGGGGCGAGCCTCGTTCCTGGAACTCTTCTTCGACCTGGCTTTCGTTTTTGCCCTCACCCGGGTCTCGCAACGGTTCGCCGGCGTTGCCGGCGGCGCCGGCTGGGCGCTCGCCGCCGGGCTCGGTCGTACCCTGCTGCTGTTCCTGGCGCTTTGGCTGATCTGGTCGCACACCACCTGGATCACCAGTCGCTACGAGCCGGAGCGGTCGATCATTCAGGTGGTCGTGGTCGGCACCATGTTCGCCGGCCTGGTGATGGCGGTGACGCTGCCGCGCGCCATGGAGGAGCGGGCGTTGCCGTTCGCGGTCGCGTACCTGGCGGTGATGGTGGTCCGGCCCCTGGTGATCGCGGCCGCGCTGCGGGGCCATCCGCGCCGGCTGGTGGCCTTCCGGCTCTCCACGTGGGCGGCGGCGACCGCGCCGCTCTGGCTGATCGGCGCGCTGGGCCCGGACGGGCTCCGCCTGCCGCTCTGGGCCGCCGCGCTCGCCGTGGATTACCTCGCCTGGGCTCTGGGCTGGCCGTTACCGTGGATCGGGGCCGCGGCGGTGGGTAGTTGGCGGATCGCCGGGGAGCATCTGGCCGACCGTCACCAGCAGATATTCCTCATCGCGCTCGGTGAGTCGATCTTGGTCATTGGCGCCGTTTTCAGCGGCGAGGGCTACTCCGCGGGGCGGGCCGCCGCCTTCGCCATCGCGTTCGCCACCAGCGCGCTGCTGTGGCGGATCTACTTCCACCGTGCCGGCGGGTTGCTGACCGAGGCGTTGGGCCGGGCGCGTATGCCCGGCCGGTTGGGTACGGCGTCGGAACGGACGCATACGTTGATCGTGCTCAGCGTGCTCGTCACCGCGGTTGGCTACCAGTTGGTGATCGGTCATCCGTACGGGCAGCCGCGGCCGACGTGGCTTCTGTTCGTGGTCGGTGGTCCGGTGCTCTTCCTCGTCGCCCGGGTACGGCTGGAGTACGAGATCTTCGGCCGGATCTCCCGGTCGCGGATGATCGGCTTGGTGGCCCTGCTGCTGGTCACGCCGGCGTTGGCGTACTGGACTCCGATGGGCGGGCTGGGCGTGGTGGCCGGGGTGCTGGCCCTTGTCGGGCTGCTCGACGCGCGACGAAGCCGGCAGCGGCCGCCGGAGGATTCCGCCTCGCCGATCGGGCGGGGGAAGCCTGGCAGTCAGGGCTCCGAGGCGTGACCGCGCGGGCTACCTGAGGGCGCTCCGTCGATCCGAGGCTGTCTGGTGGGCGGGGTCAGGCATCCGACGGTTCGGCGGGACTGGACGCGGTGTGGGCTCGCAGCAGTCCCTCGACGCCGCGCAGGAAGGTGTCGCAGACCAGCGTCGGGTCGAACAGGCAGCCGGCGGCCATGGCACCGTCGCGCAGCATGACGAAGTGCCGGGCGGCGGCCTCGGCCTGCGCCTCCTGAATGCGCGACAGCAGTTCCGTGACGGTGTCCAGGAACCACTGGCGGTGGGCGAGCACCGCCCGGTGCGCCGGGTGATCGGGGTCGGGATATTCGGCAACGGCGTTGAGGAAGGCGCAGCCGCGGAAACCGGGGGACTGGATGCCCTGGGCGATCGACTCGCCGAGGGCCCGAATGGTGTCGGCCGCCGGTAGCCCGCTGTCGGCAGCCCTTGTCACCTGACCGCGCATGGCCTCGTCAACCTGGCTCAGGTAGGCCAGGACGAGGTCTTCCTTGCCGGGGAAGTGCCGATAGAGGGTGGCGCGCGTCACCTGTGCTTCGGCGACGATGCGGTCGATGCCGACCGAATGTATGCCCTCTCCGTAGAAGATCCTCGTTGCCGTGTCGAGCAGCCGGGACCGTGCTTCGGACGGCCGGCCTTGCGATTCTCCACGCCCCATGGCCCCCATCCTAGCGGATAGAACGTTCTGTCTTGACAACTCGAGGGCCGGAGTGTCATCGTCTCACAAGACAGAACGTTCGTTCTCTTTGGCGGCGTGCGTGGCAGTCGTATCCCAACCGGGTGCCGCGCTCTGTCCGCCGGCCCACGGCAAGGAATCTCGAAAGGATCACCGTGACCACCACCTCCGCACCCGCCATCCCGGCAACGGCGTCCACCCTGCGGCGGCTGTATGTCGTCCGCTTCGCGTTCGCCGTCGTCTGGGCCGCCGTGATGTTCACGACGGCGTCGCACCTCGGTCCGCTCGCCGTCACGCTGCTCGTGCTGTATCCGCTGTTCGACGTGATCGCCGCGCTCGTCGACGCTCGCTCGTCGCGTGCCACCGGATCGGTGCTCGGCCTTCACGTGAACGTCGCCGTCAGCCTGCTCACCGTCGTCGGCGTGGCCATCGCCTGCGCGTCCGGCATCCCCGCGGTCCTGCGCGTCTGGGGCGCGTGGGCGATCGTGGCGGGCGTGGTACAGCTGATCGTGGCCGTCAACCGTCGCAGGATGGGTGGCCAGTGGCCGATGATCATCAGTGGTGCCATCTCCGTGCTCGCCGGCGCCTCGTTCATCGTGACGGCCGGGGCGGACCACGCCACGCTGACCAACGTCGCTGGCTACGCCATCCCCGGCGGCATCTTCTTCCTCGTCTCGGCGCTCCGCCTCGGCCGTACCGCTGAGAGGGCCTGACGCGGACACCGTCCGCTGCACCCTTGACATGATCCGGAACTCACATAATTCTGTTAGCTAAGCAACAAACACGGCCCTGGTTGCCGCATCTCATGACCGGAACAGAGCATCATGCGCGCGATGACGCGCTCCCGACCGGCGAAAGGTTGACTGTGCCTCTGCGATCGGTGTCCCTGCAGCTTTACAGCGTCCGGCAAGCCATCGAGCACGACCTCGCGGGTACCCTCGCCCGCGTCGCCGAGATCGGTTACCAGCAGGTCGAATCGTCCTACCGGCTGTACTCGCGAGGCCCGCAGTTCATCGACGCGCTGCGCGCACACAGCCTCGCTTCTCCCACGATGACCTCACCGCTGGTCGACGTCGACCTCCACGCGGTGTTCGCGGCCGCGAACGAGATCGGCGCGCACACCGTCGTGGAGACCTTTGTGCCGGAGCAGTTCTGGACCAGCGTCGATGACGCCGTCCGGGTCGCCGAGCACCTGAACGTGGCCGCGCAGGTCGCCGCCGGCTACGGCCTGCGGGTCGGCTACCACAACCACTGGTGGGAGCTGGAGCGGCTGTTCGACGGTCGTACCGCGCTGGAGACGATGGTCGACCGGCTCCGCCCGGAGGTGGTCCTGGAGGTCGACGCCTACTGGGCCGCCGTCGGCGGACAGGACGTGGCGGCGCTGCTGTCCCGGCTGTCCGACCGGGTGCGCTTCCTGCATCTCAAGGACGGCCCGATCGACCGCGAGAACCTGCGGCAACTGCCGGCCGGGCAGGGCAAGCTGCCGATACCCGAGATTCTCGACGCGGTGCCGGACCTGGAGGTGGGAGTCGTCGAGTTCGACGAGTACGCCGGCGACATCTTCCAGGCCGTCGACGCAAGCCTGAGGTACCTGCGGCCGCTGGTCACGCCGTGACCGGGGCCGGCCCGGTCGGCGTCGGCATCGTCGGCGCCGGGAAGATCAGCGAACAGTACCTGGAGAACCTCACCCGGTTCCCAGACGTGGTGGTGCGCATCGTCGCGGACCTCTACCCGGGCCGGGCCGCCGAGGAGGCTGCCGCATACGCGGTACCCGAGTCGGGCACGCTCGACCGGGCCCTGGAGCATCCCGACGTCGAGATAATCGTCAACCTGACCAATCCGGCGGCACACCTGGATGTGTCGATGGCGGCGCTGGGCGCTGGCAAGCACGTCTGGACCGAGAAGCCGTTCGCGCTCGACCGGGCCGCCGGCCGGCAACTGCTGGAGAAGGCGGAGGCGGCTGGCCTGCGCATCGGCGGAGCACCGGACACCTTCCTCGGCGCGGGGTTGCAGACCGCGCGGCGGCTGATCGAGCGAGGCGACATCGGGCAGCCGCTGACCGGGCTCGCTCTGTTCGAGACGCCCGGACCCGTGGACGACCACCGCAACCTGGAGATCCTGCTGTCGCGTGGCGCCGGCCCGCTGTGGGACATGGGGCCGTACTACCTGACCGCCCTGACCCAGTTCCTCGGCTCGTTCCAGTCGGTGATGGCGCTCGGCCGCACGGCCCGGCCCCGGCGCGTCCTGCGGGTCGGGCCCAGGGCCGGTCAGGAGTTCACCACGCAGGTGCCCACCTACGTCAGCGTCCTCGCCGAGTTCACCGGCGGGCGTACCGCCACGAGCGTACTCAGCTGGGACTCGCCGCACCGGCGGGTCGGTCACCTGGAGATCGTGGGTACGGAGGCGACGCTGTCCCTCCCGGATCCGAACCACTTCGACGGGGACCTGCGCCTGCGGCGTGCCGCGGATGCCGAGTGGACGACGGTACCCGCGAGCGGGCCGGTCGCCGGTCGCGGCCTCGGTACGCTCGACATCGCCCGCGCGGTGCGGGCGGGGGTACCCCACCGTGCCTCGGGCCGCTTGGCGTACCACGTCGTCGACGTCATGGCCGCGGTCACTGAGTCCATCGACGGCGGCGGTCCGGTCCCGGTGGCCAGCACGGCGCCGGTGACCGAGGCGGTCGCGGAGGACTGGGACCCGTACGCGCGGACGCTGTGACCGGGCTCGTGGCGCCGGCCGCGCGGCCGGCGCCACCGGTACGGCGGCACGTCAGCGCCGCGCGTGCAGCTCCTCGATGACGCGCAGCGTCGCCAGCACGTCCCGGGGGTCCACCGGAAGCGGGCCACGCCCGGCCAGCGCCTCGGCCAGCCGCGCGTAGAACTGCCGGTACCCGCCGCGTTCGCTGGGCACCGGTACGGTCTGTCCGTCGCGGCCCAGCAGGCCGTGCGACTGCACCGGCTCGACACCGAACCGGTCGTCGGACGGGGACATCCCGGAGGCGAGCTGTGCCTCCTGCGGATCCAGGCCCCACTTCGTGTAGGCGGACGCCGAACCCAGTACCCGAAAGCGCGCGCCGCGCTGGGCGACGAGACTGCTCATGGCCACGTGCGAGCGGACACCGCCCGCGTGGGTCAGCGCGATGAAGCTGTCGTCGTCGTTGGCCGCCCCCTCCCGGTGCCGGTCGAGTTCGCCGTACACCTGCGTGACCGGGCCGAACAGCTCGATGGCCTGGTCGACGAGGTGGCTGCCCAGGTCGTAGGCCACCCCGCCGCCGTCCGGCCCGCCGGTGGCGCTCTTCCATGCCGGGCGCGGGCGCGGGTTGAGCCACTCGAAGCGGGATTCGAATCGCCACACGTCGCCGAGATGCCCCTCGTCGATGAGGCGCCGTACGGTCAGGAAGTCGCCGTCCCACCGCCGGTTCTGGAACACGGTCAGCGCGACGCCGCGGTGCTCCGCGAGCGTGATGAGGCGCTGCGCGTCGGGGACCCGCACCGCGAGCGGCTTGTCGACCACGGTCGCCAGGCCCGCTTCCAGAGCCTGCCACGCCAACTCGACATGCCGCGGCGTCGGGGCGGCGATGACCGCGAGGTCGTAGTGCGCTTCGGCGAGCGCACGGTCGAGGCTGGGCAGGATCGGCACCCCCGGGTACCGCTCGGTGGCGTGACGCGTCCGATCCGGGTCGCCGGTGACGATGCCGGCCACGGTGTAGGCGGGGTCGGCGTGCAGCAGTGGTGCGTGGAAGACGCTGCCACCCAGCCCGTACCCGACGATCAGGGCGCGGATCGGTGCGTCCGCCATCAGACCAGCTCGCTCAGGCGGTCCGCGGCCAGCCGACCGATCTCGCCGCCCACTGCGGTACGGGTGCGGCTGGCGAAGGCCGCGACGATGCGCTGGCAGTCGAGGACGTCGGCGCGTCCGGCGGCAAGGTCCGAGCGCGGGGGCACGCCGTCGCGGACCATGGCGTGGAACGCCTCGAGCTGGGACTCGAACGCCTCGACGGTGCTGCGGCCGCGCACCTGCCGCTCGGCGTCGCCGTGTGGCGTGGTCGCGATCAGCTCGGTCGGCGCGTGCAGCAGGTACGGCGAGGGAAACACCAGTTCCACAGTGCCGCGGCCGTGCACCACCCGTACCGTCTCCCGGTAGGCGGGGAAGTCGGGCAGGTAGTGCCAGGACAGGCTGTACCGGCCGCCGCCGGCCAGTGCGCCGATCGCGGTGATGGAGGGCGGGTGCTCGCCGAAGGATTTCCGGTCGCGGCCGGCGTCCCTGCGGTCGTGGCGGGAACTCTGCCGCCAGATGTCGGCGAAGTCCACCGACGCGGGCGGATGCTCGAAGCTGCGCATGATGGACAGGTCGTGCGCGAGGCTGCTGACCAGTGCCCCCCGGTACGCGCGCCACAGCGATTCGTCGGCGTCGCCGACCGCGACGCGCCGCAGCGCCCGGTCTTCCTCGTCGCCCGCCGCCAGCGCCTGTGCCGGCAGGGGTGAGGACGGGCCGACCACCCGGGCGAACGCCAGCTGCGAGGCGCCGGTCGGATGCAGCACGGTCGCCTCGATGCTGCGTACGTCGTCCACGTCGGCCAGCAGTCGCGCCGCCTCGATGACCGCGGGGTCGTACTGCTTCATGTAACCGAGCAGGATCGCCGGGTGTCCCAGGTCGGGTTCGGCGGCGATCAGGTCGTCGACCTCGGCCGTGGTGTAGGCCAGCGGTTTCTCGCAGAACACCGGCAGCCGCCGGTCGAACGCGGCCCGCACGGCCACGGTGTGCGAGCCGCGGGCCAGGACCATCAGCGCGTCGATGCCGCCGGCGTCCAGCAGGTCGTCGAGGCTGCCGTGCCGGCGAGACCGCGGTATCCCGTAGCGCGCGCCGATGATGTCGGTGACCTCGGGGGAGAGGTCGCAGATGGAACCGATGGCGAACAGGTCGGGCCGCTTCGCCAGCAGCGGCAGGTGAACCGCCTGGGCCACCGCCCCCAGCCCGAGAACGCCCATGCGGATGGGTGCCGAAGTCACGCCGGATGGCCCTTCAGTTCGTGGACGTCAGCTCTTGGTTCGTGCCCGTAGCGAGCCCGAAGGGTGTCTGCAGCACGGATTTGACGTGGTGGCCGTGCTGCATGGCCGAGAACGCCTTCTCCCACTCGTCGATCGGGTACACGCCGCCGAGCACCCGATCGGGGCGCAGCTTGCCGCCGGCGAACAGGCGCAGCACGTTCTCCCAGGTGCTCCAGGTGTGCGAGTAGCAGCCGTACAGCGTGACCGCCTTCTTGACGAGCGGGTCCAGCGTGAAGTCCAGCGGTTGCGGCCCCCACCCCACCTTCGCGATCGCACCGGCCGGGCGAACCAGTTGCATGCTCTGCCGCAGCGCGGCGCTGACCCCGGTCGCGTCGACGACCAGGTCGGCGCCGAGGCCGTCGTGCAGGGCCGCGACCGTCTCCACCGGGTCCTGCCGGGACACGTCGACCACGTGGTCGGCGCCCAGTTCGCGGGCCCGTTCCAGGCGATGGGTGTCCACATCGGTACCGAGGACGACCGTGGTGGCCGCGCCGCGCAGGATCGCGAGCTGCAGGGCGAGGATCCCGATCGCGCCGGCGCCCTGGATGACGACCAGGTTGCCGGGGCTAACGCTGGCCCGTTCCACCACCGCGTTGTAGGCGACCGCGAACGGCTCGCACAGGGCGGCCGTCTCGAAGTCGACGCCGTCCGGGATCCGGTGCAGCACCCTGGGTTCGGCCACCAGGTACTCCGCCATCGCGCCGTCGCGCGCGAGGCCGTAACCCTGCCGGTGCGGGCAGAGGTTGTACCGCCCGCCACGGCACAGGGCGCACTGGCCGCACACCGATGCCGCGGTCTCGCACACGACCCGGTCTCCCACCGACCAGCCCGTGACACCGTCGCCGACCGTCTCGATGACTCCGGCGGACTCGTGCCCGAGGATGACCGGCAGCCGTGCTTTGGAGCTCGCGCTCTGGGTGTTGTGCCACATGTGGATGTCGGATCCGCAGACCCCGACGGTGTGCACCGCGACGAGGACCGTTCCCGGACCGGGCGCAGGCCGCGGGACGTCGCGGACCTCAACTGCGTGGTCGGTGTTCGCGTACTTGACCAACGCCTTCATGGCGTCCTCCGGCTCGTCGATGTGCGGGGCCAGATTGCTCGATCGGCCCCAACAATAGTTCAGAATCCAGTCAAAGTCTGTACGCTATCTCCCACTCGTCGGTGCTAATGTCACGCGTCATGAGGATCGCGGCGTTTCCCAAAGGCGACCTGGAACAGCTGGTGGTCCGCCGGACGAAGTCCGTCTTCGACTGGATCGACGAGGCGCGCACGCTCGGTGTCGACGGTCTCGAACTGCACACCGGGTTCTTCTGGTCCACCGATCCGGACTACGTCGACCGGGTGGGCGAAGCCTGCGCCGCCGCGGGCTTCCAGACACCGATGATGTGCGCCGCACCGGACTTCACCCATCCCGACCCGCAGGTGCGTGCCCGCGAGATCGACCGGCACGCCGAGTACATGCGCATCACCGCTCGTCTGGGCGGCCCGGGCGCCGCGTGCCGGGTGCTCAGCGGTCAGGCCCACCCTCAGGTACCGGTGGAGCTGGGGGTGCGGTGGGCCGCCGAGGCGATCCAGGCACTGCTGCCGCTGGCCGCCGAGCTGGACATCACCCTGGCCCTGGAAAACCATTACAAGGCAACCGGCTGGGCCTATCCGGAGTTGGCGCAGCGGCCGCAGCCGTTCCACGCCCTGGTCGACAGCATCACCGACCGGGTCCACTTCGGCGTGCAGTACGACCCCTCCAACGCTCTGGTCGCGGGCGTCGACTCCGCTGAGTTCCTGCTCACCGTCGTCGACCGGGTGGTCACCATGCAGGCATCCGACCGGTACCTGGCGCCCGGCACGACGCTCGCGGACCTGCGCCAGGCGGACGGCACGATCGGGTACTCGCCGGCGCTGCGGCACGGCGTCATCGGCCGGGGGCTCAACGACTACGACCGCATCTTCAGCATCCTGGTCGAGGCCGGCTACGACGGTTGGATCAGCATCGAGGACGGCGTCAACGGTCTGGACGAGCTGCGCGCCTCGGTCGAGTTCCTGTGCGCGGCACGGGACACCTGGTTCGGCGGATCGACTGCTGTGCGCGTGCGCACGCACGAATCGGCCAGAGCCACGGCGCAGCGAACCGCACACCGAGAAGGGAATAGCGTCACATGGTGACCAGCACCTCGATCCGCGGGCTGCGGCGCTCCGATCTGACCCACGGCATCGTGCAGGTCTCACTCGACCTGAAGACGCTTCACGACGCGTTGCGCATGGCCGCGATCGCGGTGGAGGCCGGCGCCGACTGGCTGGAGATCGGCACACCACTGGTACTGGCGGAGGGGGTCCGCGCGGTTCGCGCGCTGCGCGAGGAGTACCCGACCCATCCACTGGTGGCCGACCTGAAGATCATGGACGGCGGGTACGGCGAGGCACGGATGTACGCCGAGGCGGGCGCCGACGCCGTCGTCGTGATGGGCCGGGCCCACGACGCGACCGTCCAGCGGGTCTGTGAGGCGGGGGAGGAGTTCGGGATCCTGGTCATGGGCGACGACATGGGCGCCGACGACCGGATCGTCGAGGCGCGGCGCCTGGAGGCGCTCGGCGTCGGCATGGTCATCCACCACATTGGACACGACCACCGCAGTGCGCACCGCGAGCTCAAGCTCTCGCCGCTGACCGACCTGCCCGGCATCGTCGCCGCCACGACCGTTCCGGTGCAGGCGGTCGGCGGGCTGTCCATCGACCAGGCGGTCGGCTGTCCGGCTGTCGGCGCGGGCGTCGTGGTGTTCGGCGCGCCGCTGGCCATCGACGATGAGACATCCTTCACCATCCCCGAGGGTGACCTGCCCCGGATACTCGGCGAGGCGATCGCGCGGGTGCACGCCGCGCCGGTGCGCTCGTGACTGACTGGTCTCGGGTCGCGGCGCCGCGCCAGACGCGCCGAGCCGAACTGGTCAGAGCCGGAAAGCCTCCGCGTGGCCGCGACGCCCGGTCGCCCGGGGCCGAAAGCGACCGCGAAACCGCAACCACCGACGTAGGAGGGCCGATGGCCACGCATCCCGTCACCCTGTTCACCGCACAGTGGGCCGACCTGCCATTCGAAGAGGTAGCCCGGCTGGCCAGCGAATGGGGCTTCGACGGGCTGGAAATCGCCTGCAAGCCCCAGCACCTGGACATCGACCGGGCGCTGGCCGACGACGCCTATCTCGACAGCCGCCGGGAGATCCTGGACCGTTACGGGCTGGGGGTGTGGGCGCTGTCGAACCACGCCCAGGGGCAGGTCATCTGCGACGATCCGCTGGACTTCCGGCACCAGGCGATCGTCGGGCCGCGCACCTGGGGCGACGGCGACACCGACGGCGTGCGGGCCCGGGCCACCGAGCAGGTCAAGCGCACCGCCATCCTGGCCCGCAAGCTGGGCGCCGGCGTGGTCACGGGGTTCACCGGCTCGAAGATCTGGAGGTACGTGGCGATGTACCCGCCGGTGCCCGAGGAGGTGATCGACGACGGGTACGCGGACTTTGCCGCCCGGTGGAACCCGATCCTGGATGTCTTCGACGGGGAGGGCGTCCGGTTCGCGCTGGAGGTACATCCCAGCGAGATCGCCTACGACTACTGGACGACCGTCCGGGCGCTGGAGGCGGTCGAGCGCCGCTCGGCGTTCGGGCTCAACTGGGACCCCAGCCACATGATGTGGCAGGACGTCAATCCGGCGAACTTCATCGTGGACTTCGCCGACCGCATCTACCACGTCGACTGCAAGGACACCCGGCTCCGGGCGAAGGACGGCCGGGTAGGCCGGCTCGGCTCGCACCTGCCGTGGGGCGATCCCCGGCGCGGCTGGGACTTCGTCTCCGCCGGCCATGGCGACGTGCCGTTCGAGGACGCCTTCCGCGCCCTGGAGTCGATCGGGTACACCGGCCCCGTCTCGGTGGAATGGGAGGACGCCGGGATGAGCCGGATGCACGGCGCGCCACAGGCGCTGGCCTTCGTGCGGTCGCTGTTGTGGGAGAGCCCGGAGGCCCGCTTCGACGCGGCCTTCACCCAGTCCTGACCCGTCAGTACCCAAACGACCAGTCCGGCTCGGCGCGTCCGGCGCCACGCCCCGACCCGGACCAGTCGCAGCGACGGTCACCGCGGGCGCCGGCTCACGACACGGCGCCCGCGACCTCGTCGGACTCCTCTGTGGACGGAGACACCACAACCACGTCGACATCCTGCTGTTCGAGAACGCGCCGCTGGTCGGCGGTGATGCCGTCGTCGATGATGATCCGGTCGATCGCGTCCCAGCCACAGATCTTCACCATCGCCGAGGTGAGGAACTTCGAGGAATCGGCCAGAAGCACCACCCGGTCCGCGACCTCGGTCAGCGCCCGCTTGGTGATCGCGTCGAAACCGTTGCCGCAGAAGGCGCCGCGCTCGCCGATGCCGGTCGCGGCCAAGAAGAAGATCTCCACGCGAAGGCCGGAGATGGCCGCGAGGGTGGCCGGCCCGTCGAATGACAGCGACTCCGGATGCAGTTGGCCGCCCAGACACACCACGCCGGTACCGGAATGGCGTACCAGGCTGGACACGACGGAGAACGAGTGGGTGACCACGGTCAGGTTCTGATCCGAGGGCAGCAGCTCGGCCACCTGGTGGCCGGTCGTCCCGGCGTCGACGGCCAGGACACACCCGGCGTCCACCATCTCCACCGCCCGGCGGGCGATGGCGCGCTTCGCCTGAGCCATCTTCATGTCCCGCAGGCGGTAGTCGCTGCCCTCCATCTCCTGGCGGGTCAGCGATCCCACCCCGCCGCGGAACCCGCGGACCCGGCCCTCCTCGACCAGCCGCATGACGTCCCGCCGAATCGTCATCTCGGACACGGAGAAGGCCCTCGACAGCTCCGCGGTGGTGCAGTATCCCTGCTCCGCGATGAACTGCACCAGCCGTTCCCGGCGTTCCGGCGCCGAGGTGTACCGGAAGTTCTCCTCGACCACGCTCAATCCCGTACCCTCTCCGTCGCCTCGTCCGGCCCCGGCGCCCGACCACCGCCCCGGTGCTCCCCCCGTGACCGTAGGGCCTCCGCCACCGTGACAGTAAGCGCGTTCAGGCGCCGCGCCGCCAGCCGGGTCAGCGCGCCGGCCGGGTCGGGGTCGCTGACAGTGTCCCGCCAGATCGCCCTCCCGGCCAGAAAGCCCTGCGCGCCGCCGAGAACGGCATTCCGCAGCGCCGGCGCGAAGTCGGATTGGTCGACGCCGTTGGACAACACCACCCAGGGAACGGGAACGATGTCCGTCATGCGCTCGGCGTGCTCCCGGATCCGGGAGAAGTCTCCCGGCAGGTACCCGGGCACCTGCGCCTTGTAGATGGTGGCTCCGAGCGGAGAAATCTCCCGTGCCGCGTCGAGTACGGCGGCGTGGAAGGCATCCGGACTGGCCCACCCTCCACCACCGGCCGGCTCCGCGATCGCCTCCACCAGGCTGGCCACACCGGCGGCGCGGGCGACGGCCAGAAACGAACCGATCAGCTCGGCCCGCTGAGCCCGCCGCCCGTCCGGGCGCCAGATGACCAGGAACTTGACCGCGGCGGCCCCGACCCGCCGGATGAACTCCGGAGTGACCGCGGGATCCAGGGTGGTGGCGACCACTGGCTGCCCGGCGGGCTGCTCCAACACATCGGCCGCGAGGATCAGGCTGGTGGCGCCGAGGCCCTCGGGCCGCGCGTGGGTTACCGCGTACGGTCGGTCCAGCAACACCGCCGAGGCCAGCGGCGCGAGGATCCGGCCCGCCGTCGACTTGAAGCCGCGAAGCGCGTCGTCGCCCACCTCCTGCTCGTTGACCAGGGGAAACATCCGACGGAGAGACTCCCGCTGGTCCAGCGCGAGCATCGCGAATCCGCCTCCGGCCGCTCTCAGCGGCGCGGTCAGTTCGTCGGTCGCGGAAGCGTCGGCGGTGCGGTGGCTGCGAGACATCATTCTCCGTTCACGCGTGTTCGGCTCGCGGTGCGGGAAGCGCCGCGGACAGGTACCTTCCGGCTTCGGCGAAATCGGCGATGCCACTCCTGCCGTCCAACGCCCGGCAGGACACCGCCGCCACCGCGTTGGCCCACCGGGTCGCCTCCACCAGCGTCTGGCCGCCGAGCAGGGCAGCCAGCAGCGCGCCGTGGAAGACATCGCCCGCGCCCATGGTAGACAGCGGTTCGACGGCGGGCGCCGGCACATGCACGGCGGCGCCGTCGACCAGGACGTAGGAGCCGTTGGCGCCGTCGGTCGCCACGACGTTCTGCGCGCCCGCGGCAGCCGCCGCCCGCAGGCTGCCGGCGAGGTCCGTGGCCGGGAACGCCTCGCGGAGGGTGCGCGTGGTCGGCGCGTAGAGCGTCGCGTGCCCGAGGTCCAACCCGGGAATCGGGTTCCCCCCGTCGATGCTGAGCCGAACCTCGTCCGATCGTCCCGACAGCGCCGCGCGGGCGGCCGGGTACCCGGCCTGGTCCACGTGCAGCCAGCGCGAAGCGGACACCGGTACCGCGTCGGGGTCCAGTGGCGCCGACGGCGACGTGATGATCATGCGGGTACCCTCGGTCTCGGATACCACGACCATGCTCTGCGCCGTCCGCGCACCGCGACGGGTCCGCAACCAGCGGACGTCGACCCCCTCGTCGGCCAGCAGTTGGCGGCTGCGCTGGCCGGCCTCGTCGTCGCCGACCACCCCGCAGAATCCGACCGAGGCGCCCAGCCGAGCCAGCGCCACCGCCGCCGTCGCGGCCGGGCCCCCACCGGCCACCACGAACGGCTCGGCGACCACCCGGTCGTCGCCCGAGGGCAACCGCCGCGCCACGGCAATCGTGTCGAGCGTGACCGTACCGACGCAGATGACGTCCAGCGACATCGGTGCCTACTTCACCGCGCCGGCGGTGAGGCCGGCGACCAGGTACCGTTGCAGCAGCAGGAACCCGGCGACGATAGGCACGCTGACCACCAGGGCCGCGGCCATCACCTGATTCCAGTAGACGTTGTTCTCGGTGGCGTAACTCTGCAGGCCCACCGCCAGCGTCCGGCTGTCGCTGTTGGTCAGCTGCGACGCGAACAGGATCTCTCCCCAGGCGGTCATGAAGGAGTAGACGGCGACCGCGATGACTCCGGGCCGAGCGGTGGGCAGGATGATGCGGAACAGCGCACCCAGCGCACTCGTGCCGTCCACCCGGGCACACTCGTCCAGGTCGCGCGGGATGCCGTCGAAGTAGCTGGCCAGCATCCAGACCGAGAACGGCAGAGTGAACGTCAGGTACGTGACGACCAGGCCGACCCGGGTCTGGTACAGGAAGGTGAAGCCGAGAGCATTGTCGATGTTCACGAAGATGATGAACAACGGCAGCAGGAACAGCACGCCCGGGAACATCTGGGTGGACA
The DNA here is from genome assembly GCF_016862975.1 of Rugosimonospora africana. GTDB lineage: Bacteria > Actinomycetota > Actinomycetes > Mycobacteriales > Micromonosporaceae > Rugosimonospora > Rugosimonospora africana. The sequence goes on along the minus strand of NZ_BONZ01000045.1, from coordinate 16,481 downwards.
GGATGACTCCGGCGAAGGTACCCCGGCCCCGGAACCGGTAGCGGGAAACGGCGTAGGCGGCGAACACCGCGATGACCACGCTGCAGACGGTGGCGGCGGTGGTCACGATGAGGCTGTTGACGAAGTACTGAGCCAGCGGCACGGTCGACCACATGTCGATGAACGGTCGCAGCGTCAGGTTCTTCGGCCACCACTGGAAGTCGCCCTGCACGTCGCGCAGCGGCTTGAGCGCCGAGGTGAGCATGACATACAGCGGCACCACGGCGAACAGGCCCAGCGGCACCAGAACCAGCCAGCGAAATACGCGGAAGGACAACTGTTCACGCATCGCGGTTCACCCTTCTGTTCCACAACGCCCACAGCCCGGCGACGACAATGAGGAACAGCATCAGCAGTACCGACATCGCCGAGCCCAGGCCGAAGTTCCACGTGATGAAGGAACTCGCGTAGATGTGCACGGTCAGCAGGTCCGCGGACTCCGGCGGGGTCGGCCCGAACAGCACGTACGGAGTGTTGAACTCCCGGAAGGTCCAGAGGAACAGCAACAGCACCAGAACCGCGTTGACCGGCCGCATCATGCGCAGCGTGATGTGGCGGACCTGCTGCCAGGTGCTGGCGCCGTCGATCGCGGCCGCCTGGTACACGTCCTCGGGGATCACCTGCATGCCGGCCATCGTCATGAGGAACGCGAACGGCCACTGCTGCCAGACCGAGACCACGACCAGCGACACGAACGCGTTGCCGCCGATCAGCCAGAACGGCCGGCCGTGCGCCAGGTGCAGGTCGTCGACCAGCAGCTGGTTCAGCAGCCCGTTGTCGCGCTGAAGCATGAACTTCCAGGTGATGATGCCGGCGTAGGCGGGCAGCGCGTACGGGATGAGAAACAGTGTCCGCAGTGGACCACGGCCGCGTACCACCCGTTGCAGTACCAGCGACGCCGACGTACCGAAGCCGAAGGAGATGCCCACGACCAGAACCGTGAAGCCCAGCGTGATGCCGAACGACCGGGCGAGCTGCTGTCCGAGCGGGCCGGAGAAGTCCAGCGCGACGCGGTAGTTGCCGATCCCGGTGAACGGAGCCGCCGACCAGTTGGTGACGTAGAACTGGGTGAGCTGGATGAGGCTCATGAAGATGCCCACGAGCATCGGGATGACATGCACGAGCAGTTCGAAGGCGATGGCCGGGGCGATCAGAAGGTAGGGCGTGCTCCGCGCCCAGGTGAACCTCCTGCGGCGCGATGGGGTCGGGTCCGGGCTCGTCGTGCCCGCCACCGACGTCGGCGTGTGTGGCCCTGGGAGCGTCACTGCCATGGCGGTTCTCCTCGCGCCGGCCGGCGTCCGGGTCGGCACCTGTCGACCCGGACGCCAGCGGCCGTGGTTTCGGTCATCGGGCGGGCGCCAGCCTCACTTGGCGCCCATCTTCTGCTGAGCCTGTTCCAGCGCGACCTTCACGTCGCCGTCGCTGATGGTGGCGCCGGTCGCCGCCTTCGCGATGAGCGAGACGACCGCGCCGCCGACGTTGGCCTGGTACGCCTGCACACCGGACACCAGGGGCAGCGGCTTGGCGTAGTCGGCCAGGATCTGGGTGAACACGTCCAGCTTCTGCTTGTCGTCGGTGAACGCCGCGGGGGCGTCCTTGACGGCCGGCTGCGTGGTGTACGCCTTGTTGAGGATCTCCTGCTCCTGGCTGCTGGTCATGAACTTCACGAACTGCAGGGCCGCGTCCAGGTGCTTGGTCTTCTTGAAGATGGAAATGTTGGTACCGGCGACGAAACTGGACACCTTCTGCCCGCTGGCCGGCGCCGGTATCGGCGCGATCCCGTACTGGTCGGGTGTCATGCCGTTCTGCGCCAGGACGTTGATGCCGGAGGTCTGCGCCATGTACATGGCCGCCTGGCCGTGGGCGAACTCGCCTGCCGACTGGGAGGCGTCCGTGTACTGGGCATCGCTCGGGTTCACCACGTGGTACCGGCTGAGCAGGTCGACGTACTGCTTCACGCCGTCGATCACCCCCTGCGAGGTGAAGGTCGGCTTGCCGTCCTTGTCGAACGGCGACCCGCCGTGCTGCTGCCCGAAGATGAACGAGAAGTGCATGCTGGAGTTGACCGTGGCGCCCGGGATGACGATGCCGTAGCGCTTCTGTGCCGGGTCGGTCAACTTCTGTGCGTCCGATACCAGGTCTTCCCACGTGGCGGGCGGTTGCAGGCCGGCGTCGGCGAACAGCTTCTTGTTGTAGTACAGCGCGTAGACCTGGCTGTACAGCGGGATCGAGGTCGGCGGGTGGCCGGCGACCCCGGCCGTGGCCAGGGCACTGGCGACGAACCGGTCCTTGCCGCCGATCTTCTGAAAGGCCGCGTCGTCGAAGGCGTAGAACGCCCCGGTGGATTCGAACGTCGCGGCATTGGTGTTGCCGATGTTCAGCACGTCCGGGCCGCGCCCGCTGACCGCGGCGGCGAGCGTGTTGTTGGTCAGGTCGGTCCACGGCACGACCTCGAGCTTGACCTTGATCCCGGTCTGCTGGGTGAACTTGTCCAGCTCGGGGGTGAGGATCTTTTTATCGTTGTCCAGGCTTGCACCCTGGTTGCTGGCCCAGTAACTGAGCGTCGCGTCGGCGTCGCCGGAGCCGGCGTCGCCGTGAGAGCAGGCGGTCAGGGCGGCGGCCAGGAGCATCACCGGTACGCAGGCTGCGAACGTTCTGATCTTCATCGCGCAGCTCCTAGTCAGGTGGCGGGCGAGGGACGTCGCCCGGCCTCGGCGATAAGTGTTGCCATTGGAGCATCAGGCCTTGGTTGGTGTCAATCGAACAAGGATATGTTCGATAGGGCGCAACCGCCGACCGTTGTCGACGTATCCTGTCCGAACTCCATCAGACCTTGCTCGACCCGATCCAAGGAAGGAGTGACCCGCGCGTGGTGGTCGTTGCACAGCCTGCGGGCGCGTTGGTTGAGGTGAACCGGTGAGGGTCAACGGCTTCGAGGTGTTCGCCGTCGCCAACCCGACCCCGAGCATCGGGGGTCCGGTGTGGATGTTCGTACGGATCGACACCGATACGGGTACGTCCGGGTACGGTGAGATCTTCACGTCGTCGGTGTACTCGCGCCCGCTGACACTCGTCCGGGTCATCGAGGGCATGGTCGAGGACTTCGTTCTCGGCAGGCCCGTGGAAGAGATCGAGTCGCTGTACCAGCGCGTGTACAACAGCCACTACACGCACATCGCTGACCTCACCAAGCTCGCCGTACTGAGCGGCATAGAGGTCGCCCTGTGGGACGCGCTCGGCAAGTCGCTGGGCCGGCCGGTACACGCCCTGCTGGGCGGCCGCATACGGCGGTCCGTCCGCCTGTACAGCTACCTCTCCCCACCGCCCGACGGCCCGTCCGGTGCCGCGTTCTGGTCCGATCCCGAGGCGGTCGGCCGGCGGGCGGCCCAGCTGGTCGACGAGGGGTTCACCGGCCTCAAGCTCGACCCGTTCCCGCTGCTCACCGGCGGCGACTCGCTTGCCGGGCAGTTCGTGCCGGTACAGCCGACCGGCGAGCTGCTCGACCACACGGAGGCGCTGCTGGCGGCGATCCGGTCGGCCGTCGGCTCCCGGGCCGATCTCATGCTCGGCACGCACGGCCAGTTCACCACCTCGGGCGCCGTTCGAGTGGCCCGGCGCATCGAGCGGTTCGACCCGCTCTGGTTCGAGGAGCCGGTCCCGCCCGAACTGGCCGAGGAGATGGCGCTCGTGGCCCGCTCCACGACCGTGCCGATCGCCGCGGGAGAACGCCTGGCATCAAAGGCGGAGTTCGCCCGCCTCGTCCGGCACGACGCGGCGTCGATCTTCAACTTCGACGTCAGCCAGGTCGGCGGCCTTCTCGAAGCCAAGAAGATTTCGGCACTCGCAGAGGCGACGTTCCGCCAGGTCACCCCGCACGTGTTCGGCGGGCCCCTGGTCGCGGCCGCGTCCCTGCAACTTGCCCTGACGCTGCCCAACCTTCTGATCATGGAGGGCAACGGGCGGTACGACGGCGTGTACGCCGAACTCCTCGACGAACCGCTGCATTGGGAACGCGGGTACCTGTGGCCCACCGACCGTCCCGGCATGGGCCACGACCTCAACGAAGAACTGGCGCGCGAACTGGCGGTCACCGCCGACCACGAATTCCAGTACGCGCGCCCGGCAACCGAGCACTGATCGGGCTCGAGTCCATTGTGGAGCGTCGGCCGATCCGATCGTCGATGCGAGCGGACCACCGGGCGGCTCCGGCGTTGCGGCTCCGCCCGGTGAGTCAGCTCGTCCGCGTCAGTCCAGACGTCGTGCGGCCCAGAGGATCCCCCGGCGCAGCAGAGTCTGGAAGGTGCTGTCGCTCCAGGTGGAGTTGTCGTGCCCGGACTGGTAGCAGAACACGCGGCTGCTCCGGTAGTCGCGGGTCCAGGCGATCGACCGCAGGCTCTTGGGATGGTCGGTCGTGACGAGGACTTCGTTGTCCTCGTCGGGCTCGGCCATCGCGTAGGACTCGTCGACGATCCTGAAGTCGCCGACCCCTCGGGTGATCGGGTGTCGGTCACTCACTACCCGGCACCGCAGCTGTTGGCTGGGGAAGTACTTGAAGCTGCGGTCGGTCGTGCCCGACACCACGTTCCAGAACGGCCAGTTCTCGTAGCTCAGGATCGCGTGGTGCAGCAGCACGATGCCCTGCGGGGTGCTGCCGAGCTGGTCCTCCAGGTACCGCCGCCGGGGGTCACTCTCGGCCGGTGCGGGAAAGCTCATGTTGTAGTACACGACCACGTCGTAGAGGTCGCGGTTGGGGTCCTGTGCGAAGATGTCCCACGCCTGTGGATAGGCGTCGATGCCGTCCAACCGCCAGAGCAGCGCTTGGAAGTTCATGACATCGAACGGGTGCCATTCGGTGATGACCGCGGCTTTCACCCTGTCGGCCATGCCTGCAGCTTCCTCTCAGCCGAAGTGCGCGTCCCGCAGGTCCTGCATGTACTTCAGGGTGGTCTGCGTCTCGTAGGCGTAGTTGATCGGGTCGGAGCCGGTCGAGCTCAACCACGGGGCCGCCACCGACACGGTGCTGTGGTACCCGATGTCTTTCAGCACCGTGAACAGCTCGTCGTAGGCTTCGGTGCGGGGTTCGATGTTGGTCTGCGAGTGACCGTTGCCCTCGCCGGCCATCTGCACGTGCAGGCAGTAGCTCGGATCCTCGCGGATGATGTCAAACGGCTCGTTGAGCTTGATGAAGTAGTTCAGGTCGACCATCATCTTGATGGACTCGCGGTTGACCGACTTGGCGAAGGCCAGGCCCTCTCGATAGCTCGGGAAAAGGGTGTCCGGGTCGGCATTCGGCTCCAGTGCGATCTCGATGCCGTGCCGGTCGCCTTCGTCGGCGAGGATGTTGCAGAAGCTCGTCGCGTCATCGAATGCCTTGGCTCGCGAGTATCCCTCAGGGCACCGGAAGAAGCCGCCCCACACCCCGACGACCTTGACTCCGATTTCGCTCATCCTGCGGAAGGAGCGGGAGGCCCAGAACAGTTGCTGCTCCCGGTCGTAGGACGGCCCAGATGCGAAGGATCCGAACCCAAACTCGGGGTTGGTGCCGCTCACGTAGTGGCTTGCCACCGGCGTCGGGACGCCGCGTGCCCGGTACCGGTCGCGGTTGGCGGCCCAATCTGCCTCGCTGTGCATGGGAAGGATGTGGACGGAGTTGGGAATCTCGTAGAAGTCCCAACCCTCCGCGATTTCCTCGATGGGGACCACGTCGGTGACAAGGCCGAGCTTGATCTGGTTCGTCATGGCGTCCTGTCCTCTTGTTCCGGTCGGATGCGACCGATCGATGTGGTGGAGGCAGGCGCGGGCCGGGCACGGCCGCGCTGCCATCCGTCGCGGTACGCGCGACGGCAGAATGGGTGTGGCCGACTGACTGACGGGGGAGATGTCTCGTTCCGCAGCCGGGTGTGCGCACAGCGGCTCAGGTGTTGCGGCGTCGAAAGAGCCGACGAGTCAACGGCAGGGGAAGCGGACTGCCGGTCGGCGCGGCGATCCTCACCCCACCCACGACCTCTTCGACATGCCTTGTGCGACAAGCACATAACCACACTCGCCGACCTGTCAGCAAGAGGGGGGGTGCGCCGTCGAAAGCGAGAACACTCCACTGTGGACAGTCTCGATCGGTCGGGAACACCAGCGACTCGCCGGGCGGCTGCCCCGTGCGGCGTTGAGTCACGGGCGACGTGTGGGCGAGGCGATTGGTGCGCCAACAATCCCCCAGTTCCCCTCTTGCTGACAGGTCAGTAAGTATGGTTACCTCCTTGTCAACATCGTCACGCGCCCGTCAACAGGAGGTACCGAATCGGTCGTACTGAGACTTATCTATAGCTTCGATCTGCACTTTGACGAAGCGCCGGACCGTTGCGCCTGGCCGTACACAACCGGCCCGCGCAAGGGGGATAAGGCTCCGCCGACGGCGCGCGATACCGGCCAAGGTTGCCGGAGAGTTAGACGCGCGGACCATCCGTCAGTACGACTGTCCGGATCCCTTGACCCGCTGCCCGGATGCCGGCGATCCCTGGATCGCCTGCCACCACGGGCCGCGCACATAGTGACTGTGGCGCAATCCGTAGCGCACCAGGAGATGGTGCTACGGGGGTGACGTCCGCCGTGGGAAGCCGGCGGACGTCCTCGGCCAGCAGTCGCTGATTCTCGGTCGACTAGCTCATTCGGCGGAGAGGAACAAAGAAAGTGAAGCGACGTGCCGTCCTACGGACGATGGTCGCGGCCGGCGCCGCGACCGCGGTGGGCCTGGGAATGTCGGCCTGCGGAAGCGCATCACAACAGGGGTCGGCGGACCACGCCAATCTCATCATGACGATCTGGGGAAGCAGCAACGACACCAAGACCTACCAGCAGCGTGCGGATGCGTACACCGCCCAGCATCCGGGGGTCAAAGTCACCGTCAAGAACATCCCGGTCGACAACTATGATCAACAGGTGGACACGATGATCGCCGGCAACAGCTCGCCGGACATCATCGAGGTCAACGGCACCGACGGACCGTCACTCGCGTCGCGGGGAGTGGTCCTGGACCTCGGGCCCAAAATCCAGTCCGCCGGCCTGAAGCTCGAGGACACCGTGGACGCGGCCCGCGTCAAGGGATACAACCTGAAGGGCAAGCAGTTCGCCCTGCCGGACCGTGGCGGAAACCTGGTCTTCTACTACAACAAGACGATGTTCGACAAGGCGGGTGTCGCGCTGCCGAAGGCCGGCTGGACCTGGGACGAGTTCACCGCCGCGGCTCAGAAGCTCACGATCGTCCAGGGCGGCAAGACCGTGCAGTACGGCGTCGCGATCGACAACTGGCCGCAGGCCGTCGAGTCGGTCGCCCGGTCGTTCGGCGGCACCCTGCTCAACGACGCGCTGGACAAGCCGGCGATCGACTCGTCGCAGTTCCGCGGCGGGATGCAGGCATACTACGACCTCGCAGCGAAGCTGAAGGTTTCCCCCACTATGAAGGACTACGCGAACTTCGGTCAGAACGTCAACCGTGACGCGCTGTTCGCCCAGGGCAAGACCGCGATGATCTGGGCGGGCCTGTGGGACGTCCCCGACTTCGTCAAACAGGGGCTCAGCTTCGGGATCGCACCCCCTCCGACGGTCGATCCGGCCAATCCCACGATGATGGCCTTCGGCACCGGCCTCGCCGTCGGTTCCCGTTCCAAGAACCAGCAAGCCGCTTGGGAAGTCGTCAAGTACATGTTCTCCGCCGATGGGCAAAAGCCCATCGTCACCAACCAGGAGGACGTCCCGAGTGCCACGGCCCTGATCCCGGAGTGGGAGAAGAGCTTGCCGCCGGGCGTGAGCTACGCGGAGGTCGCCCAGGCATCCAACCAGGTGTTCTCACCCCAGACGCCGCCGCAGGGCGCTGAGATCGAGAAGCAGGTCGAACAGGACCTGTATCCGTTCTTCACCGGATCGGCCTCGATCGACCAGGCGACCTCGACGGCCGCGGGACACATCAAAGGCATCCTGGCGGGCAGCTGACCCGTGGGAATCGGACCCTGGCCGGAAAGTGAGGGTGGTCAGCGATGAAGGGCCCGATGTCGGGCAGGAAGCGTGAGGCGATCGCCTTCTACCTGTTCATGCTCCCGTGGATAGTCGGCATCCTCGTCCTGTACGCAGTCCCCCTGGTGGCGAGTCTCGTGCTGAGCTTCACCAACTGGGACCTCTTCCAGACACCGCAGTGGGTCGGGTTGAGGAACTACACGGGCCTGCTTGCCGGCGAGGGGACCAGCTTCTGGCTCGCCCTGCGAAACACCGCGTATTACGCGGCCATCCTGGTGCCGGTCAACCTCGCGATGAGCGTGGCGTTCGCCCTGTTGCTCAACCAACCCATCATCCTGCGCCGGTGGTTCCGGACCGCCTTCTACCTACCGAGCACGATCCCGGTGGTGGCGGTCGTGATGCTGTGGAGTTGGTTGCTGGCGCCGTCCGGCGTCATCAACTCGATCCTGGGACTGGTCGGGATCGACGGGCCCGCCTGGCTCGTCGATCCCGCCTGGGTCAAGAACGGTCTGATCGTGATGGGCGTCTGGCAGCTGGGCGGCGGCGTGGTGCTGTTTCTCGCCGCGCTGCAAGGCATTCCGCGTCATCTGTACGAGGCGACGATGCTCGACGGCGCCGGGGCCTGGCGGCAGTTCCGGTCGATCACGGTCCCGATGCTCTCGCCCATCATCCTGTTCAACCTTGTCAACGGAATCATCGGCGCCCTACAGGTCTTCACCCAGGTCTACGTGGTCACCCAGGGCCACAACGCCGGAGCGCTGATGATGGTTCCGTTCCTCTACGAGAACGCGTTCGAGTTCAACAAGATGGGCTACGCCTCGGCAATCGCGGTGATCTTCTTTGTGATGATCATGTTGCTGACCCTGATCGTTCTCAAGTGGTCCCGGCGCTGGGTCTACTACGAGGGTGAGGTGAACTGATGACCAGCTCTTCTCAGGCGCCGGCCCCGGCGCGATCCGCGGTTCGTCCCGGCCTGCGCGGCCGGCCGGCGTCCACCTCGACGACCACGCGGCGCCGCCCACGACTGAGGTCACGGATTCCGGTGTACGTCATCCTGTTGTTCGGCACCGTGCTGATGGTCCTGCCCCTGCTCTGGATGATCAGCACGTCGCTGGCGAGCACGAAGTATGTCACCACGTTCCCGCCGAGGATCATTCCGAACACCTTCCAGGTGGCCAACTACGGGCGGATATTTTCCGATACCGACCTGGGCAAGTACCTTCTCAACTCCGTCGTCATCGTCATTCCGTCGATGGTCGGCCAGGTGGTGGCATCGTCGTTCGCCGGGTACGCGCTGGCCCGGCTTCGCGCGCCTGGCCGGCGGGTGTGGTTCGTCATCACCCTCTGCACGCTGATGATCCCGTACGAGGCAACGATCGTCCCGACCTTCGTCATGTTCCGGTACCTCGGCTGGATCAACACCTTCTGGCCGCTGATCGTCCCCCAGCTGTTCGGCAGCGGGTACAGCATCTTCCTGATGCGCCAGTTCATCATGCAGATCCCCACCGAGTACGACGAAGCGGCGCGGCTGGACGGCCTGAGCTACTTCGGCATCTGGCGGCGCATCATCGTGCCGCTGTCCGTACCGGCGATGGCCACGGTGGCCATCTTCACCTTCACCTTCCAGTGGGGCAACTTCCTCGGTCCGCTCATCTACATCAACGACTCCGACAAGTACCCGCTCGCCCTGGGCCTGTACGCGATGACGCAGACCAGCAACGTCGGCCAAACCCCCGACTGGAATCTGATCATGGCAGGCGGGATGCTGCTGACGGTACCCATGGTGATGGTGTACTTCTTCGGACAACGGTTCCTGTACGAGGGCGCCAACACCCTCGGCCAGATCCGGGTGTGAAACCCGTTATTTCTTCCCGGGCACGGATGCGCTTCCGCTTGGGCGGTCGGACTCCTGTGCCACGGCCGCCACCGTGGCGCGGCGGCGGCGATCGACCGTCGCCGCGACGATGGCATCGATGGCGAACGCGGACGCCTGCGCGAGGTCGACCTCGTCCGGAGCCAGCAACCACTGGACCTGCAACCCGTCCATCACGGCCAGCACGGCGGCGGCCGCGGCCTCGACACTGTCCGGATCGGGATCGCCGTCGGAGCCCCACTCATCACGCAGCGCCTCACGGACGCTTGCCCGCAGCCCCTCGTACCGCTGGCGGAACCACTCCTTGGCCGGGTGCTCGTCGGTGACGGATTCGGCCGACAGCACGGCATACGCCTGCACCAGCCCCGGTTGCCCGGCGTTGAGCTGTGCGGTCTGCCGCAGGTGCGCGAACAGCGCGGCCCCACGCGGCAGGTTGGCGTCCTCCAGGTCGCGGCTGCTGGCCAGGTCACGGTGTTTGAGCACAGCGAGCAGCAACTGGTCCTTCGACCCGAAATGGTGCAGGACGCCGGCGTGCGTCATGCCCACCTGGTCGGCTATCTCGACCAGGGACCCGTTGGTGTAACCGCGGTTGCCGAAGGTCGTCAGTGCCGCGTCGAGGATGTCCTCGCGGGTCTTGGCGGTCTGCTTCCGCGGATTGCGCACACGCTCGCCCCGTGGGGGAACCTTGACCGTGGACGGCTTCGCCGGTGAGCTCATCCGCGAAGCGTAGACGGTCGACGGCGGCCGTTCGAGCGCGACGCCGGACGGCGACCCGGGCGTCCGGCGGAAACTCAACGGTCGGGGGTGAAGGTCACCGGCAGCGAGGAGAGGCCGCGGAGTATTCCCGGCCTGCGCGGCAGATCCTCCGGAGCCCCGGCGAGAGCCAGGTCGGGGAAGCGGCGCAGCAGCGTCTCCAGCGCGGTCGTGACCTCCAGGCGGGCCAGGGCCGCGCCAAGGCAGTAGTGGATGCCGTGTCCGAAGCCGACATGAGCGTTCTGGGAACGGGTCAGGTCGAGCACCTCCGGTCGGCCGTAGCGGGCCGGATCCCGATTGGCGGCGCCGATCGCGACGACCACCATCTCTCCCTTGGGAATCACGGTTCCCGCGATCGCCACATCCTCGGTGGTGAAGCGTGCGACTCCCCGGACCACCGGGCCGTCGTACCGCAGAAGTTCGTCGACGGCGGCGGGCAGCCCCACGGGGTCCGCGCGCAGTGCGGTGAGCTCGTCCGGGTGGGTGAGCAGCGCGACGATCGCGTTGGCCAGGAAGCAGAGCGTGGTCTCGTGGCCCGACAGGAAGAGCATGAGTGCCATGCCGACCAGTTCGTCGTCGGTGAGCACGTCCCCCTCATTGGCCGCGCACAGGACGCTGAGCAGATCGTCGCCCGGATCCATCCGTTTCTGCTGGATGATCTCGGAGAAGTAGGCGGTCATCTCGGCGCGCTTGGCGTCGGCTCTGGCCAGCGTGGCCTGGTCGGCGGGCGGCATGGCCAGCCCCAGCGACCAGTACCGGAATTTGGGCAAGTCGGAGAAGGGCACGCCGAGCAGTTCGCACACGACGGCGATGGGCAGCGGGAAGGCCAGGCTCTCGACCAGATCGGCCTTCCCCTCGGCGGCGACGGCGTCGAGCAGTTCGTCGACGATCTCCTGCACTCTGGGGCGCAGGGCATCGACCCGCCGCGCGGTGAACGCCTTCGCCACGACCGTACGCAGGCGCGTGTGGTCGGGTGGGTCGGTCGCGAGCAGGCTCTCCATGAGTACGTTGCGGCGCTGGGCCACGGGTACGCTCTCGGTGACTTTCACGGCGACCTCAAGGCCGGCGCTGAGACCCGGTTCGCCCAGCGCCTGGACCACCGCGTCGTATCCGGTGACGATCCACACCGGCACCTCGCCCCGCAGCCGTGCGCGGTGCACGGGCGCCTGGCCGCGGATCTCGTCGAGCAGCGCGTACGGGTCCGGGGACTGGGAGAAGTCCTGGGGAATGTCGTAGACCGCCTCTGTCACAGCGAGACCTTCCTTATCCATTCGGTGAGCCGGTGGCCGTTGCGAGTCCGGAACCGCGCTTGCGGTTCGGGGCCGGACAGGTCCAGATGCAGCGTGCGTTCCTCGGTCCACCCCTCGAACCGGAACTCGCCCAGTCCGGTGTGGACCAGTCCGAAACTGGGCTGGTCGTCCAAAGACAGCACCGGGATGCCGTCGACGATGTCGACCGCCCCGGCGCGATCGGGTCCCGGTTCGTACTCGTCCTCGTCTTCGCCCCACTGCGGGAACTGCGCCGGAACCGGCAGCGTGCACCGCAGGCCGGCCAGGTCGTCGCCGTGCAGCGGGACCGGCTCCCTGGCGAACAGAACGTCCACTAACGACAGTTCCTGCCGGTAAGACGCCGGGAAGAGTTCGAGCAGACCCCGAGTGACCATGACGTCGATGACGAGGTGGACGCGCGCCTCGTCGCCGGTGTTGCGGACGTAGTGGGGGCGGTTGAAGTCGCCGAACCACAGGCGTCCGGCGTCCCAGTGCCGGCTCTGCCCGTCGATGACCACGTCGGCGCCGGGGTTGGTGATGACGGGTACGTGCAGCCGCGCCACACCCCACGGGAAGCCGCACTTGCCGTCGCGGTGCTCCTGGATCTGGGCACCCGGCCCCAGCGCCATCAGCCGTACGCTGCGCAGCGGCGCCGGGATGCCGTCCAGGACTTCGGCGAAGTAGGGGGCTCGGTCCAGGTACGGCGTGTCGGCGTGGCCCACCAGGCCCGCACCGCCCGGGTCGGTTCGGTTCGGGTCGCCGCCAGGGGCGCGCAACGGAAGGATCCGCCAGTCGATCCCGGTCTCGCGGAACACCCCGTCCGACCCGTACGCCCGCTGCGCCTGCCATCGCAGGTCGCGCAACGCCTGTGCCTCGGCCACCATGCGGTCCACGTCATAGGTGGGCAGCAGCGGCACCGCGCCCGGCAGCGCGTTCACGTGTCCCCCCGCGGCTTGCGCACCACCACAGCACCGGGATCGTCCGGGTCGTGACTAGCCATCGCCAGGCCGTTGCCCTGCGCCGGAACCAGGCCGACGGCCGCGAGATCCGTGAGTACCGGTTCGGGCCTGTGCATGTTGTGCAGGCGCGTGACCACTTCCGTGGCGATCAGCTCGTCGCCCTGGTAGGTCCGGTAGGTCATCCGTAGCCGTGACAGGTCGGGCCCGAGCCGCTGGGCCTGTGCCGAATAGACGTACCGGCACTGTCCGAGCCGGATCTCGTCCAGCTCCCGCTCGGCCAGTTCCGGAGCCGGCATGGTCAGCACCATGTCCATCGCCGCGATCCCTCCCGGTGCCAGGTGGTCGGCGATCGCACGGAACAGCGACGGCCGGTCAGCCTCGGGTACGTGCTCCAGTACACCGGCCAGATAGATGTAGTCGAACATCCTGCCCAGCTTGAACACGGGCGCCGAACCGGGAAGGACCGTCACCTTGTCCCACAGCTTCGGCCGTTCGGCCAGCTTGGCCAGCAGCACCGCCCGCATCGTCGCGGAGCGTTCGAGGCACCAGACCTCCGCAACGCGTTCGGCGACGGCCAGCGTGATTCTGCCCGTACCCGGACCGAGTTCGAGCGCCGTCGCACCCTGGGGGGCCAGATCGGCGAAGAAGGCGACGGAGGGCAGTGCCTTGTCGCCCTCCTTGGCGCGGAACAGGTCGTAGAAGCCGGGGATCGAAACATAGGGATCGGTCGCCGTGTCAACAGACATAGTCACTCCGTCAGATCGCCTCGGTTCCGGACAGAGGTGGTGCAGGTGCCCGCCCCTTCGCCCGACTGGTCTGGGTCGTGGCGCGGCGTCAGACGCGCCGAGCCAGACTGGTCGACAGAGCAAGGCGGGCACCTGCCTCAGCGGTCAATCATCAGTGCCAGTACTTCATGGTGGCCTCCCTCCTGCTCGCGGCCGGGCGCACGCGAACTCACCCCGGCGTGACCTCGAACGAGTCGAGCCCGCGCAGCGTGAGCGTGCGCCGGTAGGTGGGGGCGGAAGCCGCCCGGAGCGCGGGAAGCCGTTCGGCCAACACCGACAGCGCGATCCTGGCCTGTACCACCGCGAACGGAGCCCCGAGGCAGGAGTGCGCACCCCGGCCGAAGCCCAGATGGGGATTCGGGCGGCGGTCGAGCAACAGCACGTCGGGGTCGGGAAATCGTGCGGGATCGCGGTTGGCCGCGCCGAGCAGCAGAGTCACCGACTCGCCCGGCCGTACGACCTCATCGCCGAGCGTGGTCTGCTCGACGCAGACGCGCCCCATCGCCTGTACCGGCGAGGTGAACCGGAGCAACTCCTCCACCGCCGGCGCGGGTTCGGCTCTCAGGAATCCGGCGAGGCCGGACGCGCTGTCGAGCAGTGCGGCGATCGCGAGCCCGAGCAACTTCCCGGCCGAGGCGTACCCGGCGTGCAGGAGGACGCGAAGCGAGTTGGCGACGACCTGTCGCGGGACTTGTCCGTCCGCTCCCGCCTCGGCCATCAGCGCCACGATGCCCGCCTCTGGCGGATCGGACAGCCATCCGTCGGCCAGCGCGGCCAGTTCGGCCCGTGCCGCCATCGCGGGTTCGTGCCGCTCCGGCCACACCCCGGAGTCCATGCCGTCGACGATCGCGGTGGCCAGCGCCCGGAACCACGACACGTCCGGGCGCGGCACGCCCAGGTACCGTGTGATGGTCGTCAGCGCCAGCGGTTCGGCGAAGTCGGCCACGAGATCGAAGGAGGCGCGCCCGGCCAGCCCGTCGAGCAGCTTGCCGGTCTCCTCCCGGACGATCCGCTCGGTGCCGGCGCCCTCACCTGTCCTCAGCGCCTCGATGAGGACGCGCCTGATCGCCGTGTGTTCGGGCGGGTCGAGGGTCTGCACGCTGATGGCCTGGGGTGGCATCTCGACACCGATCCGTCGCGGGTCGGCCGCGAACCGGGCACTGTCGCGCAGGACCGTCACGCAGTCCTCGAACCTTGTGACCAACCAGGACTCCAGCGGAGCGTGCCACAGCACCGGCGTCTCGGCGCGAAGTCGCGCATACCAGGGGTAGGGGTTGCGCAGGGTCTCCGGCTCGGCGAGCGTAAGGATCGGGTCGACCACTGTCATTGCTCACAACCCCCAGTCAGTTCTTGCGGAAGTAGCCGGCTGCCAGGTTCCCGGACCCTACGAGTACGGACATCTTCTCCGGCTTGTCGGCGAAGAATTCGGTACATGCCTTCTTCGCTCCGGGGAAGTGCGGGAAGGCGCGTGGGCTCTTTTCGGGGTCGCAGTAGTCATCCACAATCACCACCGCGCCCGGCGAAAGCCGTCCGTAGACCGCTTCGAGGCTTGTCCATACCGAGTCGTAGAGGTCACCGTCGATATAGGCGAAGCACAGTCTCTCCGGAAGCCCGACCGCAAGGGTCTCCTCGAACCATCCGGCGTGGATGATCGGCTCCGCCACCTGCCATCGGGCGAAGGTCTCGCGCACCGCGTCGAGACCGGTCGCGAGTTGCCCCTCCACCGTGTAGTCGGTGTCATTCGGGCCGGGCGCGGGCAGGCCCGCGAAGGAATCGAACACGTGCAACTCGCGGCCGGGGGCGAAGTGGTCGATGATCATCCTGAGCAGGACGCTGGTTCGCCCCTGGTAGCAGCCGATTTCTACGACTCCGCCGTCCACGCCGGCCGCGAGTACGCTCGACAGACCCCAGTAGATGTTGACGAGGTTGTCCACCCCGCCCATCCTGTTCTCCGCGGCGAGCTCCAGAATCATGTGATTGTCCACCCAACCCCCAATGCGTCACCGGATCGATCTGACCCGACCCAGACGCGGACCACCGCGGCGATTCGCGTCGGTCGGGAGTCATCCACGGGACCAGGACCCGCACGGCGACTGGCCGTCGCCCACCGGTTCGCCGGTCAGCGAGCACCCGGTCCTTTCACAGGTTCACGCTCGGGTTCGGGTTTCCAGGGCCACCGCGACCCGACACCGGTCGCGGACCGACGGGTTCGGGTCGGGATACCCGATACCGCCGCAACGGCGACCGAACAATGCCGCCAACGGATCCGCCGAGCCCGACGAGTGGATTCCTGCGGACGAGCGACACCTGACCGCTGCATAGCCACTCTCCGTGAGAGTTAACCTACGGTTCGTGGTCAGAACCCTACGGGTATCGCGAGCGACCGCACCAGGTCAACCGCAAGATCGTTACAAAGCATCGCTGAACGTAACTATCACCTGCTCGCGCCAAGGAGGTGCGGCGCCGTCCCGCACCATCGTGTAGAGCGGCATCGATGGCGGCGCATGGCTTTGGAGGTATCTGGCCGCGCACCGCTACGGACCGTGCCGCCGACGCTTGCCCTGACGCTGGCGGCAAGGTTTAGCGTGGCTGCGCCGGCGAACCTTGGTCAGACGCGGTCAAGCCAAGGGAGCGTCAGACGCGGTCAAAGCCCAGGGGGGTTAACAACTGTTGGTGTGTCTGTGGTCTTTAGCGACAGGTAGCGTCATATATTTGTCAACGTGAGTTTGAAGGAGTGGGCAGCGGCGACCGGCGTCTCGTACGTGACCGCGCGGCGGCAGTGCGCTGCCGGGGCGTTGCC
>NZ_BONZ01000044.1 GCF_016862975.1 Rugosimonospora africana | reverse complement strand
CCTTGTCCGCCCGGTGCTGCGAACCGGGCTGCCAGTCATAGCCGGCCCGGGCCCAGGCGTACCCACCGACCTCCCAGGACGCGTGCAGCTCGATGTGACTGACCCCGGACTCCCGGTACCAGCCCTCCATGTGCTCGTTGAACTCGCGGGCGAAGCCTCCACCGCGGGCGGTCTTGTTGATGACCAGGGTGTTGTGGCGCGCGACGAGGTGGCCGTACTGGTCACGCTCGACCCCGTAGGTGAGGTGGCCGACCTCCTGCCCCTGCCTGTTCCGGATCACCAGGTGCATGTTCACCGAGTTGCGCCCGACGTCGACCGGGTCCTGGGTCCGCGACGGCTCGACCCGCATCCCGGCGTACGTCCGACCGGTGACCTCCTCGACGAGGTACCGCTCGACCTCGCCCTTCCACGCCCCGGCTTCCTCTTCGGAGCGCGGGACCATCTCCGCGAAGGTCGGCCGCCGCCCCTCCTGCACCCAGGCCGGATCGGACCAGATCTCATCGTGCGTGGAGTGGTCACGACCGTCGCTCGGGGCACGGTAGTCATTGCGCGGTTGGTCGTACCCGTGGTCCGGCGCCTCAGGCTGACGCCCGGCCGGATCGCGTCCCATCGGGTCATACGCCCGAGGGTCGTACGCCCGCGGATCCTGCCGCGCCGGGTCAAACGCACGCGGGTCATACGCCCGCGGATCCTGCCGCGCCGGGTCAAACGCACGCGGGTCATACGC
>NZ_BONZ01000043.1 GCF_016862975.1 Rugosimonospora africana | reverse complement strand
GGGTCAAACGCACGCGGGTCATACGCCCGCGGATCCTGCCGCGCCGGGTCAAACGCACGCGGGTCATACGCCCGCGGATCCTGCCGCGCCGGGTCCTGTCGCGAGTCGTATCCGGTCGGGTCGTGCTGCGACAGATCCTGCCCCGGTTCCTCGTTCCGGCCTCGGCCGAACAGCCGTCGCAGGCCCCACCGGCGCTCGGCCTCCTCTGTTGAGTCGGAGTCGGATTCGTTCCGGCCGGCATGCGGGTCCGCCTGGTCCCGGCCGGCATCCAGGTCCTCCGGCCGGTCACCGGACCGGTTCTCCGGTGCCTCGATGTCGCCGGCCTCGATGTCGCCGGGCCGACCCTCCGGCCCCTCGACCTCGCCCACGGTGATCGGCCTGCTCGGGTCGTGCAGCCGCGCCTCCGGCTGGTTCGACCAGTCGTAGTCGCGGACCTTTTCCCCACCGATCTTGAAGTCGGTGCGGCCCCTGACCGGGTGCCGGGTCCGGCTGTACTCCTCAAGCCTGGACTGCACCTCCGCGGGATCGGTGACGCCCTCCTGGTGCAGCTTCACGATGTCCGCTGCCCGTTCCCAGGCCCGCGCACGCTCACCGGGCACGTCGAAGATGACCCGGAACCCGTGATCCTGGACGAAGCCGTACTGCCCCGGGTCCGCGGCGAACGTCCGATCCGCGATCTCCGGACGCAGGTCGGCGCTGGCCTGGTCGAAGACCGGCTGCATCTTTTCGTAGTCGGCGCGGAACTCCTGGAAGCTCACGCCGCTGTCCGCGTAGTTGTGCTCGTACACGTCGGCGATCGCGCGCGGCAGGTCGAACCGGATGTGGGCGTGCATGGACGGCAGCAGCGCGTCCATGATGTTCAGGCTCGGCAGCGGTCGCCAGTGGTCCCCGGACTCCTCGGCCGCCTTGAACGCGAGGCGCCACGTGGGTTCGACGTCCTCGTGCCGACCTTCCGTCCACGCCTGGAGGTTGTCGCGGTACGTCGCATGGAACGCGATCACCTCCTGCAACTTCATGATCGGATGCTCGTACCGACCGCCGTCGATCATCTCCAGCTCGCGCGTGGTGACGTGGTGGTACACCTTGGCGAACCAGTACTTGCCGTCACCCTTCAGCCCCTCGGCGAGCTGCTCCTGCTCGTGCGCGATGTCGGTGACCTCGTCGTGGAGGCTCTGGTACAGCTCGGCTTCGTGCGGCCCGAGCAGCTGCTCCTCCATCGCATGTCCGAGGTGATCCGGCTCGGGCACGCTGTGCCGCCGCCGGAGCCATTCCTGCTCGGACTGCTGATCGGACTGTTGGTCAGACTTTTCGTCGGACCGCTGGTCGCTTTCCGGATCCCGGTCGGACCGCTGGTCGCCTCCCTGATCCCGGTCGGCCGCGTGGCGCCCGGTGCCCGGCTCCTCGTGCCTACCGTGCCCGGATTCCGGCCCGGCCTCGTGCCGCCCGCCCGGTTCCACGCGGGGGTTGTGCACCTCCGGGTACCGGACGTTGGCCTGCTTGTCGCGGATGCCGTCGAGATCCAGGCCGTGCTCGTCCGCGATCCGCCTGGTGACCGGGCCGTCGAGCCCGCCCGGCCGGGCCTCGCCCTCGCCACCCCCGTACGTGTCGACGATCGCCTGCCTGGCGCGCTCGACGATGTTCTCCGGGTTCAGATCCGGGTTGTCGGCCAGGATGTCGTCGGTGCCGAGCAGGTCGCGCGGCGAGCGGAAATCGAACTGCCCGCGGTCCTCGATGTAGTCCTCGATGATCCGGTCGCGCATCTGCTCCGGCGTCTCGACGGCGAGTTCCCGGTAGTTGTCCGTCCCGGGCGTCTGCTCCTGGATGTTGCTCTCGTCCGCGCGGTCGTGGAAGCCCGACAACCCGCGCAGGAAATGCTGCTGGACCGTGAACGCCTGGTACTCCCGCTCGAACATGAGCTGGGCGCGGACGTTCTGCATCTTCTCGGTGAAGTCGGGCCGGCCGCCCACCGCGTCTTCGACCGCGTCTTTGACCAGATGGATGCTGGGCTGCACCGCGTGCATGGACTCGTGCACGATCGTCGCGGCGACCGCGCTGATCGAGCGGTGGTCGTTGTGGTCCATCGCGTCGACCAGGGTCACGTCGTGCCCGGAGTGGTAGACGCCCTTGGTGTCCGGGTTCTCCACCGCCGGCGCAAGCTCCCGCGCGATGTCCGGGCCCAGCCGGGCCTCGACCGACTCCATGTCGCGGGGGACAGCCCGCTCCATCATGCGCGTCGCGTGCTGCTCGAACTCCGGCCCGAGCACGTCACCGATCTTCGCGACCGCGATCGCCTGGTCGAGGACGTGAAAGTGGTGCGTCTCCGGGTCGACCTCGACGGTGCGGTTGGCCATCTCGGTCGAGTTCAACGGGTCCACGCCGTCGAGGTCGCGCCAGCCGGGATCGGCCGCCTCACCGCCCCGGTCGAAGTCCCGCCACCCGCCGTACCGGTCGCCGTACTCGTTGACCGACTTGCTGAACTCGCGTACCCCATCGACCAGGTCGCGCAGGTCGCCGCTGGAGCGCGCCTGTTCGACCCGGCGCTCCAGGTCGGACGCCTGCGCGTCGATCCGGTCCAGGTCCGCGATCCGATCGGCGACCGCACTTTCCGGGTACTTGTCGAGCAGCCGCGCCTTGGCTCGCTCGATCAGCTCGTGCGCCTGGCGGGGCAACTCCGATCCGGTGCGGACCCTTGTCGGATCGAAGTTCAGGCTCGGGCCACGGTGTTGCTCGAGATTCTCGTTGTCGAACGGGTCGTTGCCCGGCCGGGTCCGCTCCGGGGCGTTCCCGTCGCCCAGGTGCGCCTGATGGTCGGCGTACTGCCGGGCCTCGACCGGGTTGGTCGGCACGACGCCGTCGCGGATGGTCGCCAGATCGAGCAACGGCACCACGGACTGCCCGTCGACGTGGTCGTCGAGCCGTTGCTCGGGCAACGTCACCTGATCGGGTGGCAACTCGTCCGGGTACAGCGGGGTGTCGGCGTCCGGGTGCTCGACGGGGTGCGGCGCGGTCTCCGTCGGTATGACCGGGTCCCCCGCCGTCGGATCGCGGTGGTCCGGGTGGTCCGGCGCGAGCGTGTCGTCGGCTGGCGCGTCGGAGTCGTGCCGGATTTCGTCGCCCGCCCGGTCATGCTGGATCGGGTCGTCGCCCACCCGGTCGTGGCGGGCCGGATCATCGCTCGCCCGGTCATGCTGGACCGGGTCGCGATCGGTCGCGTCGCGATCCAGCGAATCGTGGCTGGTCGGATCGCGGTGGCTGCCCGGGTCGCGGCCGGTCGGATCGTGCGACCCCGGATCGCGGTCCGTCGGATCGCGGTGGGACGGGTCACGATCGGACGGATCACGATCGGACGGATCACGATCGGACGGATCACGATCGGACGGATCACGGTCAGACGGATCGCGGTGGGACGGATCACGATCGGACGGATCGTGACCCGACGGATCGCGGTTGACCGGGTCGCGGTGGTCGCCCCCGCCGCCCGGGCCACGGCTGTCGCGGGACGGATCCGGCGTCGGCGCCTCGGTGCGCGTGGGGGTGTCGGTGTGCGCCGAACCGTCGGCGTGCGACACCGTCTCTGGGTGCGGCACGGTCTGCGAGTGCGACACCGTCTCGGTGTGCGGCGCGGTCTCGGTGTGTGGCGCCGTACCGGCGTGCGACACCGGGTGGGTGACCGTGTCCGGGTGAGTCGTGGTGCCGCTGTGCGTGCCCTGGCCCGCGGTATCCGTGCCGTCCACCGGCGCGTCGACCGTCGACGACCCTTCGTCGCCCGTGGAGTCCGGCTGGACATCGGTGCGCCCCGGATCGTCGATCGCGACGCGACCGTCGCCACCGCGACCGCTGGTCTCGCCATCGCGTCCGCCGCCGACGGTGACGGGCGTCTTCCCGTCGGGTACCTTGCCGTCGAACATCCGCCCGAGGTCGCCGGGGCCGTGCTGGGCGCCCATCATGCCGCCGAAGGCCATGCTGCTGCCCATTTCCTGGGCCCAGTCGACGTCCTGCCCCATCGCTGTCTTGATGCCGTCGACCGCGGCGGTACCGCCGGCCATCGACGCCATCGAGCCCAGGATGCCGTGCCCCACGACGTTGCCCAGCGGCCCGGCGAACGCACCGATCGCCGCGCCGGACATCGCCTGCTCGCCCACGGACACGATGTCCAGCGACGGATGGTGGCCCTCGGCCCACTGCAGTGCGGTGAAACCGAGCGTCGTCTTCAACTGGAAGCCGACGAAGCCCTTCGCCCCGCCGTAGGCCGCGTGCAGCGCATCCTGCCCGACGATCTTGAGCGCTTCCTTGTTGCTGAGCGTCTTGATCGCGTCCTGGAACGCCACTTCGCGGGCCCGCTCCAGCGCCACCTTGCCGGCCGCGTTCTCGCCGAGCGTCTTGAGCAGGCCCTTGTCCGCCACCTTTCCGAGCGTCTTGAGCAGCCCGCCCTCGAGCGCGTCCTTCGCTCCGGCCGCGGCCGCCCGCTCGGCCAGTCCCCGGGCGGCAAGGCCCTTGAGGCTCAGCCGCTGGGCCGCGTACTTGAGCGGGTTCACCGCGAACTTGGTAAGGCCCGCCTTCAAGCCCGCCCTCACCGAGTTGCCGGCGGCGTCCCTGGCAGCGACCGAGGCGGCGTCCGAGACCGCGTCGGTGACCGCGGCGTCGGTCGCGTCGGTCACCGCCGTCTCGGTCGCGTCGGTCAGCGCCTTGTCCGTAGCGTCGGTCACCGCCGTATCCATGGCGTCGGTGAGCGCGGTCTTGCCCGCGTCGGTCGCGGCGTTCTCGCCCGCGTCGGTCAGCGCGGTCTTGCCGGCATCGGTGAGCGCGGTCTTACCCGCGTCCGTCAGGGCGGTCTTGCCCGCATCGGTCAGCGCGGTCTTACCCGCGTCGCGGAGCGCGGCCTCCCCGCCGTCTTTCAGGACCGTCGGCAGTGCCTTCTCGCCGAGGTACTTGGCGAAGTTGCCGACGACCTCGGTGAACCTGTTGCGCAGCAGGCTGCTCAGCAGTTCCTTGGCGGCCATCTTGATGCTGATCTCGCACGTCGCCTCGGCACCGCCCACCAGTGCCTCGGGAAGCAACGGAACCCACAGCGTGGACAGTGCGGCGTACACGGCGTCGGCCAGCATGTAGAGGTTGACCGCGGCCATGTACTTCATCATTTCGATCTGCAGGCCGGCGTTCTGCGACATCTCCTGCATGCCGTTGAGCGAACTGATGGAGTTGCCGCACTGCTCGATGTAGCCGGACCAGGACTCCTGGAAGGCGGCCGCCGCCCCGTCCCCGCTCCACAGCTCGGCGATCGGCCCGGTCAGCCCGGAGACATTGTCCAGGTGGTCGGACATCGCCTGGGCAGCCTTGCCGTACGCGTCGGCGAGGTCGTACATGCCCCGCTCGCTGCCCTCGGGGATGTCGACGAGGAACTCCAGTACCTTCCTGACGAGCCAGGGCGCGTGCTCCTCGATTTCACGAAACCACTCCAGGATCGGGTCGAGTACGTCGTCGACCCCGTCGCCCACGCCCACGCCCTACGCTCCGGTGGCCGGCGAGCTGTCGGCGGACACTCCGCGCCCCATCGTCCCGGTCAGGCGCTCTGGGAGTTGTTCGCCGAGCCGCCATGTCCGGGGGCCTTGGCAACCGTCTCGACCATCTCGGCCTTCTCGGCCTTCCCGGAGTGGAGCTTCGACAGGTCCGAGCCGCTGCCCTGGTCGGTGACCGAATACTTGGCCATCGTCTCGACCACTGTGGAGCCGATGTGCGACAGCGCGTCGCCGGAGTCGCCCAGACTCGTCCGGACCGCGTCGTTGGCGGCCGTGTGCGAGCCCTCCGGCGTGTCCGTGTAGTTCTTCAGGAACGCGCTCGCGTACTTGTCGTGATCGCCCCACGGATGACCCTGCTCGATCTCGTGGATCGCGTTGGCCAGCGAGCGGGCCTGCTCGCTGAAGTCGTCGCCGGCCGACATCACCCGGAGGGCCAGGTTGAGGACGTCATCGGGTCCACCATCTCCGACGTTCACATAGGACGAACCCATCCTCATTCACCATCCTCACGGTCGAGGTCACTGTCGGGAGTCTGCATCAGCCGCCGCACGTCCAGCGAACCGAACTTCTTGATGCGCAGGTCGGCCGGGACGTCCCGGTCGAGCGTCTCCATGGTCTGGCTGTTCGCGTCCGCGATGGCGACCTTCACGGCCGCGAGGATCGCGGCGGACAGCGCCTTGGAGTTGGGCTTGCGGTAGACCCTCGGGTCGATCTCGATGTCGACGAGCTGGCCGCGCGGGCCGACCACGGCCTTGACCATCCGGTCGTCGGACCAGCCGACACCGGTGATCTTCATGATCTTCCGGTGCTTCTCTTCCAGCCCGCCCACGGCCTGGCGCAGGTCATCGAACGCGCCGTAGAGCGCATTCCAATCCGGCCGGTCGACCATGGCACCTCCCCCGCAGCCACTCAGGTCGTCCCCCGCCGCCCGTGCCACACGTCGCATGGCCGCGGGAGCGGTCACGACATGGTAAGCCCACCGTAGGTGAGCGGGGCAAGGAGATCAGCGCTCGGTGTCGAATCGATGAGGTCCGTGGTGTCACCTGCGGCGCGATTGTCGCCTGCGCGTGATGGCGAAACTGCGCGCAGTGATTGTGAGAGCATGACATCCGCTGGCCAGCCGCAGACCGACGGGAGGGCATTGATGGACGCGGACCGCGTCGTCGAGGCGGTACGCCGCTTCGTGCTGGACCCGTCGGAGGACGTGCAGCGGCGGCGGGACGAGGTGGACTCGGTCACGCTGCGGACGGCTCGGCTCAGCTATGAGATCCGGCCGGCCCCGTGGTCGGTCGCCGCCGCCCCGTGGGTACGGGACGCGGTGCGCGTGCTGGCGGACAGCGGTAACGCGAGCTACCTGCCGACCTTCGGGCTGCTGCTGCTCTCCGATGGCGACGTGGTGTTCCTCAACGACGTCGCCGCCATGCGGCAGCTCGGCCGGCGGCTGGGCGACGGTCTCGACCCGGTGGCCTATGCCGAGCTGCTCGCCGAGCTGCACTACTCGCGGGGGCAGCGCGACGAGCCGGTGGCACGGCCGAGCGCGCCCGGCCGCCTGATCCGTGACCCGCGCGCCTTCCTCGACCGGTACCCCTTCGTGGATCCGGCCCTGCCCCGCGCGCCCGAGGCCGGCGACGACGGCCGGGGCGGCACGGTCATCACCTTCCAGTCCTTCATCCGCTACCTGCGCGTCGAGGTCGGCACCGCCATCGACGTGTACGGGTTCACGGTCACCGCGCCACGCGGCGGCCCGGCCACCTGGTCGGTGCGTGACGAGGCCCTGCGCATCGACGTCCCACGAAACAGACGCGGGTAGCCACGCCGGGGCGCCGGCCGCGCCCCGCCTACCGAAGTGTGTGCCGGACGGCTACGCTCCAGTCGGGCACGGCCCGATCATCGGCCCGGCGCACGCTGCACGAATGGTCTGGGTCGTCGCGCGGCGCCAGACGCGCCGAGCCAGACTGGTCGCACGAACTCGAAGAAGACGGGGAAACCGAGGGAGCGCACAGTGACTACCGATCCGCCCAGCGGCGGCACGACCGATCC
This sequence comes from Rugosimonospora africana, assembly GCF_016862975.1. Lineage (GTDB taxonomy): Bacteria > Actinomycetota > Actinomycetes > Mycobacteriales > Micromonosporaceae > Rugosimonospora > Rugosimonospora africana. Next base: position 214,345 of record NZ_BONZ01000043.1, on the reverse strand, counting down.
ATACGCGAAGCAGACCGCCATCAACACTGGTTCGCAGGAGTGGCTGTCGAGCTATCAGACCATCAAGGCGGACTTCGGCAGCCTCTCGCAGTACGCGCTCAACATGCAGATGGCCTCGATGGACCTGCAGCCGGCGGCCATGCGGCTCTACCACCTGACGGAGCTGACCAATCAGGCGTTCCGCAGCGGCATGCCGATGTTCCCCGAGGGCACCCTCGCCGCGTCGATGCTCAGCCTGAACTTCAAAGACCTGCTCACGATGATGAACGACCTGCACGTCGGGATGCAGAACACGGCCTACGCGGCGCAGACCATCTCGGACTCGTACCACCTCAACGACGATGGCAGCTCGCAGGACCTCAACAGCCTGATCAAGATGGACGGGGTCGACTTCGCGTTCGGCATGGGCGGCACGCGACCGTCCGGGCTGGCCAAGAACATCGGCAAGACGTGGCTCGACGAGCACCCCGGCGGATACACCGAGGCGCAGGCCGGTGCCGACGCGGGCACCAACGCCGCCGACCCGAACATGATGGGCGGGAAGGTGACGGTCACGTACGAGGGCTCGGCCTACCTCGGGACGAAGGTCACCACGATCACCTACCCGGACGGCAGCTCGATCAGGATCGAGGAGTCCGCGGGTGGGTACGGCGGCGGCGGCAGCTCGTACACCACGACCTCCGTCATCGGCTCGGACGGGAAGGTCCAGTCGTCGACCTGCCAGGTCACCACGACCAGCGGCGGCACCACCACGGTGGTGACCCAGACGCCCGACAAGGACGGCGTCTACCACGACGTGTCGAAGCAGGTCACGACGACCAGCACCCGCGCCGACGGCACGAAGGTCACCACGACCGAGTCGAGCTCGATCTCGAACGGCAAGTCGACGCCGAGCGGCACCCAGGTCAAGACGCAGAACACCGACGGCAGCACCGAGACCGACAACACCACCTACAGCACCGACTCGCAGGGTCACACCACCAAGACCACCGACAAGCAGGCCGTCGGCGACAACGACACCGACATCAGCAACCAGAAGGGCGACAACGACCCGAAGGCGGTCGCGGACCGGGACGACACCACGTTCACCCACCGGGTGATGCAGTGACCGCCACGCGGGCGGCCGGACCGGCCCCCACCGACCGAAGCCGAGCGGGGAGCGGCAGATGAGCGGCGACGACAAGAAGGACCCGGGCGCCAAGGACAACAGCGGCGACGACTTCGGGTACAAGGGCGTCCAGTACAACGGGTTCTCCGGCGACGACGGCACCTACTCGCACTGGACGATCCCGCAGGGATACCAGTCGACGCCGAAGCCGGACGGGAACTTCAAGTACCCGTACGACTATGACGAGCAGAAGCTGTCCAGCACCATGCACGACATCCAGAACATCCGCGCGATGATCAAGGCACAGCAGCCGGGCACCATCTCCACGATCGCGGACTACTGGGTCAACGTCGGCCAGTTGCTCGACACCGTCGCGAAGACCGTGTCGGAGCAGGCCGACGCCCTGCACGGCGGCAACAAGAACGGGTTCGGCGGCTGGTCGTCGCCGGCCGCGACCGAGTTCCTGCGCTGGGGGCCGGGCGCCACCCTGTACTCCATCAAGCAGTGGAAGACGGCGGCCGACGCCAACGTGCGTGGCCTGCGAGCCATCTCCGCGGCCGTGCTGAAGGCGCACGGCGACATCGACGAGGCGTGGCGCAACTACCAGCTGGAGGCGGCCCAGGACAAGGCCAAGCTTCTTGAGGGCTGGGACCACGATCCGACGAAGATCCCGGAAAACGAGCGCAAGGATCTCCCGGGACCGCAGGCCGACAAGATCAGCCAGATCTACGAGCACAACACCGCGATCTGGCGCAAGTGGAGCCTCAAGGCGCAGGGCATCGCCTACGACCTGTCCCAGGTGTACTACACCCAGATGGAGAACAACTTCTCCGCCGGCCGGGGCAGCCGGTTCGAGGGGCCGTCCAACGCGGTCATCGACGACCCGATGAAGGCCAACATGCCCAGCGCGCCGCCGCCAGGCAGCGCACCCCCGCCGGGCAGCGGGCCGGGCGCACCGCCGCCGGGCGGGCCACCGGCCAGCGCGCCACCCGGCTCCAAGCTGACCGTCGACTCCCCGCCGAACACGTTCGAGGAGCTCAAGCAGCTGGCCATGGCCCCACCGCCAGCGCCGCTCACCACGGAGATGCCGGCGCCGCTGCCCGGGACGCAGCCGGGGCTCTCGCCGCTGCTGACCACGGAAACCGCGCTCCTGCTCGGCCTGATGCCGCCGCCCACCGTGTCGGAGTCGCCGTTCGCCCTGACCGCGTCGGTGAGGTCGCCGAGCGGCCTGTTCGGCAAGTCGACGGCAAACGTCGAGTCGCCCGAAAGCGCGAACGGCCTCAAGGGCCTGCTGAGCAGGCAGGGTGTGCTGCGCCCGTCGGGTACGCCGGCGGGGCAGAGCGAGGCGCCGCCCGGAGGCATGGGCCGCACGCTGTCCCGCTCCGGCGTCCGTTCACCCAACGGTGGCGAGCCGGGAGGCTCCCCCGGTCGCCGGGCCCGTGGGACGGGCGGCGGCATGACCGAGAAGGAGTCCCGGCCGGGCGCTCCGGGCTATGGCGAGGAGGAGCTCTTCGGGCGCAACACCCCGGGTACCACCGCGCCGGTGCTGGGCGGCCGGCGCACGACCGGCACGCCGGGCGGTCCAGCCGAAGATCCGCCGGGGCAGTCCGGTCCGATCCGACCCGGTACGACGCCGTCCGTGCTCAAGGCGGCCCGGAACGGCCGGAACACCCCCGGTACGGCGAGACCGGCCGACGAGGTGTTCGGTGGCGAGCCGGAGCAGCCGGGCGCCATCCGACCGGTACTCGGCAACCCGACGCGGCATCGCGGCAAGGAACACGACGAGCGGCTCGACGAGATCCCCCGGGGGCTGCGCGGCGCGCACACCACCGGCGCGTCGCAGCAGCAGGCCGGCCCCTCGGAGCTGTCCTCCCGGCGCCGGGTCGCCGCCGACCAGCAGCGGCAGGACGCGGGGATCGACGCGACCGAGCACGAGGACGGGTCGCGGGTGGTCGGCGACGAGGAAGCCTGGGCCGTGGAGACACCGGGCGGGGCGGTGCTGACCAACCGCACCGAGCAGCCCCTGTACCAGGCCGAGCACCGGCCCGTCCTGGGCGGTGGGGCCAACTGACGAACTGGGTACCGGTCGGGTCGTCGGCGGCCGGCCGCGTCGTACACCTGCGGCCGCCGCCGCTGCGCCTGCGGTACCGGCACGGCGTCTACATCGACCTGCGCGGGTTCCCGGACTGGCAGCCGTACGCCGCCGCGATGGTCCGGATCGCGCCGGTACCGCGGGGCTTCACGGTCGACGAGGCCCGCCTGGTCGACGTGCTCATCGCCAACCGGCTGGTGGCCGGCGCGATCGCCGGTGCGGCCGGCTGGGAGTACGCGGCGGATCGGGCGCCGGCCGGGTGGATCTGGGCGCACCTCGGCGCCACCCGGCACCTGGCCCTGGTTCCGGCCGAGCTGCACGCCGCGTTCCGGCACCGGGGCGGGGTGAGCGGCATGCGGGTCACCGTGCCGGGGCGCGGCCTGCTGACCGGGAAGCTCGTCGACGACACCGGAGCGCCGGTACCGGTCCGGCCGGTACGCACCGTCGCCGAGGACGCGGTCGGGAAGCTGGAGGGCTGGCTCGGGTACCGGCTGCCGGACGGCTATCGCGAGTTCCTGGCCGCCACCAACGGCGGGCTGCCCCTGGCCGGGGCGGTGGTGCCCGGCACCGGGCTGCTGCTCGACCAGCCCCTGTTCGGGCTCGCGACCGAGGACCGGATGCAGGATCTCGCGTACGCCAACCTGTGGCTGCGCGACCGGCTGACCCGGGACTTCCTCGCGGTCGGGTACGTGCAGGGCGGCCTGCTGGCGGTGAAGGTACGCGGCCACGACGCCGGATCGGTGTGGTACTGGGACGATGACGACTCGCGCGACGACGAGCGGTACGAGCCGGCCGTGATCTGCCGGGACCTGCTGGTGCGCTGCGCCGCGAACTTCCCGGAGCTGCTGGCCGGACTGTCGACGGTGCCGCCGTCGCTGTCCGCGGTCGCTGACCGGGCGATCGAGCACGGGCGTGCCGAGCTGTTCCGGCCCGACGGTGTCGGCGACGCGCTGCCGAAGGCCCGCCGGCCTCCCTGGCTCACGCTGCTGGAAAACGTTCCAACCTGGGATCCGACAGCTCAACCAGGCTGACCCAGGCCCAGCAGACGCTGGGCTCCGGCCGGTCGGCCGGCCACCACTCGGGCCCGTACGGCAGCTCGCCGCAGTACTCGACGAGAGCCTGCCCCTCGCGCTCGACCAGCACCACGACCGGCTCCCCGCGCAGGATCGCGACGGTGCGCACGTAGCCGTACCACTCGGCGTCCCGGGCCGGGATCAGCCGGCGGTACCGGTCCGGTTGGACGGCCTCGAAGCCGGGCTCCGGAGCGCTCACGTACAGCCGCAGCAACTCGCCGTCGGGGCTGGCCTCGAACTCGCGCCCCTGCCAGCGGGCCCGATACCCATTGACATTGCTCATGCCAGATCCTCGCTCACGAGATCAGCGCCTGTCGGAGGAGGCCGGGTTCCGGCGCCGGTACCCACTGCCGGACGTCCGCGTCGAAGCTGGCCAGCCACGTCGGCTCGGCGTCGCGGTTGAGCCGGTGCAGCTGCGCCCCGTGCGGAAGGGCGACCGCGTGCGCGGACAGTACGGTGAGCGACCCGGCACCGTCGGGGAACGGGCGGTACACCTCGGGGCAGTCCGCCACCCAGCGGATCACGTGTACCCACGGGTCGTCGGCCTGGAAGGCGTCGCCCGCCCCGCCGGTCGCCGCGTGCAGTTCGGCCGGCGTGCGCGGCTCACCGAGTTCCGCGTAGCGGTGCACCGGACCGCTGACCTGGCTCCAGTGGCCGTGCAGGTACGACTCGACCTGCCGGTGCGGGACGATTTTCTGCAGTAGCTGGGCCGCCGGGCGCGACGCCTCGACGGTCGAACGCGGCGCCTCGACCGTCGAAGCCGCCGCCCGGACCGGAGGCAGCGACACCTCGGTCGGCGGCTCGACCCGTGGTCTCGGCACGTCAGCCAGAGGCGCATCAGCCCGCGACACCTCGGCCGGCGACACGTTAGCCGGAGGCACATCGGCCGGCGGCACCTCGGCCCGCCCGCGCGGCGCCTCGGCCCGCGGCACATCGGCCGGCAGCGCCTCGACCGGCTGCTTCCGCGCGTCGGTCGCGCCGGCGCCGTCCGGGTTCACCGGACCGTGCACCAACTCCTCGGCCCACGCCACGAAACCGGGCACGTGCTCGCCCGGAAACGTCAGCTCCAGCGCCGTCCCCGGGTTGACCGCCAGCCGCCAGGCCGGTCCGGGCCAACTCAGCACCAGGTCCAGGAACGGCACCGCGACACTGGGCGCGCCCAGTGGCACCGCGTCGACCAGGCGGCTCGCCGAGGTGAACACCGGGACCGTGCGGATCCGCACGTCAGCTTCCCGCCAGGGGAAGTCCGGACCCGGCTCGACCGGGCCGGCCACCCGCCGCTGGGTGGGCACATGGACCTCACCGAGCACGAGCGTGCGGACGACTCCGTTGACGTCGGCCGACCGCAGCGAGTCGACCATGTCCCGCTCGAGCTGGTTCGCCGGCCTGACCCGGTCGAGGTCGAACGTGACCGGCCCGCTGTCCGGCGCGTCATCCGGTACCGGGAAACCGTCTCCGGGTACGACGTCGTCGGGTACCGCCGGCAGCACCACCCGTCCGGCCGCCCCCTCGCTGACGATGGCGATCGGCATGAACCCCTGGATCGGCGTGTCCGGGTCCACGGCGAGCATCCACAGCGGGTCGGGCCACTTCGCCCGCAGCTCCGGATAGCTCGTGGTGCGGAACGAATCCACACCCTTCAGCCGGCGGGCCAGCGCCTCCGGCGAAGTGAACACGATGAGGTAGGTATCGTCGCCGGACTTCACGGTCACCAACTGCTGCGGCCCGGGCTCGTCGAACGCGGGCAGGTACAGCGTCGCGGTCGCCAGCACCTGGAAGTACGCCTGGCTGTCGCCGCGCTGGAGCGCGTCGACCATCGCCAACTCGCTGTCATTGGCCGGTACCCAGCTAGGTTGCGACACTCTCCCCCGCCCATCGATCGCCACTCGACGCTCGACCCTACCGACGCCGCCACACTGACGCGGCGCCGGGCCGGACCCGGTGAGCGGTTGCGGTAAAGTTTGCCCGTCCTACACCCCCTGAGCAGGCGGAGTCATGGCGCGCACACTCTCGGTTTCCTCGCAACAGTCCGGCGCGTACCCCACCATCCGTGACGCGCTCGAGGTGGCCGGCGACGACGCGGTCATCACTGTGGCGCCCGGCCGATACCCGGAGGCGCTGCAACTCGACGGGCGCACGGTGAGCCTTGTCGCGGGTGGCGAGCCCGGAAGCGTGGTCATCGACGCGGAGGCGCTCGGCATGCCCGCGGTCACCTGCCGTGACAGCAAGGTGACCCTGCAGGGCCTGACGCTGCACGCCAGCGACGCGGCGGCCGTCAGCGTGATGCGCGGCCGCCTGCAGATCCGCGAGTGCGAGGCGAGCGCGCGCTACGGTGCCGCGCTCAGCGTCACCGACGGCGCCACGGTCGAGGCGACCGACGTGAAGGTGACCGGCGGCCAGTTCGGCATGCTCATCGAGGACTCCACCGGCGTCATCGACAAGTGCGACATCCGCGACGTCGCCGAAGACGGCATCATCGTCCGGCTCGGTGCCGACCCGACCATCCGCGACACCACGGTCACCGGCAGCGGATACCGCGGCGTTTACGTGTACCAGGCCGGGCGCCCGACGCTGGAGCACTGCGAGATCAGCCGGTCCGGCGACGTGGGTGTGTCGATCGCCAACCAGAGCGCACCGACACTGCGCAACTGCCGGATCGCCGGCGCCCGGGGAGTCGGCATCATGGTGGGCCGGGGCTGCCGGGGCCTCATCGAGGGCTGCACCGTCGAGGACAGCGCCGCGCCGGGCATCCACGTCGACGAGGGCGCGACGCCGACGATCGCCGAGGCACGCGGCGGCACGGTCGGCGTGCGGACCGCCGACCAGCAGCACGACGGCGCTGGCCAGCTCGATCCGGAGCGGGTCGAAAAGCTGCTCGCCCAGTTGGACACGATGATCGGCCTGGCCGGCGTCAAGGCCGAGGTCCGCGCGCTGATCGACGAGATCCAGGTGAACGAGTGGCGGCGCAACGCCGGGCTGGCGGTCGGGGCGGTCAGCCACCACCTCATCTTCACCGGCGCGCCCGGCACCGGTAAGACCACTGTGGCGCGCATCTACGGCGAACTGCTCAAGGCACTCGGCGTGCTGCCCGACGGCAAGTTCAAGGAGGTCGCCCGGCGCGACCTGGTCGGCCAGTACATCGGCCACACCGCCGAGAAGACCACCGCCGTGTTCGAGGAGGCGCTCGGCGGGGTGCTGTTCATCGACGAGGCATACACCCTGTCCCGCTCCAGCGGCGGCGGCGCCGACTTCGGTCGGGAGGCCATCGACACGCTGGTGAAGCTGATGGAGGACCACCGCGACGCGATCGCGGTCATCGTCGCCGGATACACCGGTGAGATGCTCGAATTCCTGGACGCCAACGCCGGTCTGGCCTCCCGGTTCGCGAAGACCCTGGAGTTCGAGAACTACACCCCCGACGAGCTGGTGCTGATCGTCAACCGGATCGCGCACAACGACGACTACCTGCTCGGCTCGGGCCTCGACGACGCGCTGCGCGAGTGGTTCGGCCAGATCGAGCGCGACCAGAACTTCGGTAACGCTCGCGAGGCCCGCAAGCTGCTGGAGGGCATGCGCAAGGCGCAGTCCGGGCGGCTGCGCGCGCTGGGTCGGATGCCCGACCGGGACGACCTGCGCACGCTGGTCCTCGACGACCTGCTCGCCGCGACGAAGTAGTTCGCCGATCGCGCGCCCGCTCCGGTAGCGTTTGATCGTGCTGATTGCCCGCTCCGCGCCAGAGTGCCGGTTGTATATCGACCTGCATGCCTGTTCGTGCGGAGAGGCCGCCGTCGACGTGCGCCACCGGCTCCGGACCGGGACGGACGGCTCGCTCGACGCGGTATACGAGGGGCAGTGTCCCCGGTGCGGGCTTCCCCGTCGGTTCGAGTTCACGCTCGACCCGGCCACGCCTCCGCCGCCGCCGGCATTCGGCGGCCCGACTCCGTCGCGGATCATCTGTCCCGGCCAGTTCGCGCTGGTCGCCGACCGTCAGGCACGGTCGGCCCCGCTGCGACCGACCGCCGACCCTCGACAGCGGGCGCGCGGCCGGGCGGCCATCGCGCGGGCGCTCGCGGCACAGGAAGAGGTGGCCAAGTTCATCCCGCCCGGTGGCTTCGCCGTACCCGGCGACGCGTTCACCTCCGCCGACGGGCTTGCGCTCTACCGGCGCGAACCGGACCGGTTCACCGCCGACCGGCTGGCCGCCGTCACCGAGACGTACCGCGAGGTCCTCACCTCGTATGACGACGCGCTGACGTAATCTTCGACACCAACTGATAACCTCCGGCCCAGTGGACCCGCACATGAGGATTGAGCCGCTGGTACCCGATCTGCCCGGGTACCGCGACGCGACGTTGATCAGCACCGGCAGCACTTCGCTGGTGTTCCGCGCCGTGCAGACCAGGCTGGCCAGGACGGTAGCCATCAAGGTGCTGCTGGTCGACGGCAACGCCGCGACTCAGGCGCAGTACCAGCGTGAGCTGGAAACGACCGTGCTGCTGTCCAGCCAGCCGCACATCGTCGGCATCATCGACACGGGCACCACCGACGCCGGCAACCCGTACATCGTGATGGAGTACTGCCCCGGCGGCTCGTACGGTCAGATCCTCAAGCAGCGCGGCCCCCTGCCGGTCGACGAGGTCATCGACGTCGGCATGAAGATCGCCGAAGCGCTCCAGGCCGCACACGACGTCGGCGTCCTGCACCGGGACGTGAAGCCGTCCAACATCCTGCGCTCCGCCTTCGGCCCGGCGCTCGCCGACTTCGGCATCGCCCGCGCGCCGCACCAATTGGCCGGCACGACCAGCATCGACCAGATGACGCCGCACCACGCCTCGCCCGAGGCGATGCGCAAGGACAACCAGTCTCCGGCCTCGGATCTCTACAGCCTGGCGTCCACCCTGTGGCACCTGCTGGCCGGCCGGCCGCCGTTCGCCGACCCGGCGCACGGACCGCAGGATCTGGACAGCCTGCGTCAGCTGGTGCTCAACGAGCCGGCGCCACGGGTCCCCCGGGCCGACGTCCCCGAGTGGTTGCAGCGGGAACTGCTGCGCGCCCTGGCCAAGGACCCGCGCCAGCGGCACCCCAGTGCGTACACGTTCGCCGAGGTCCTGCGCTACCAGGCATACCGGGCGATGCCCGAGACCGCGACGCCGGGTTCGCCCGTGGCCGCACCGCAGTCGCCCGCCGCGCCGTACGTGCCGGGCGCACCTCAGCTGCCCGGAGCACCGAACCTGCCCGCGGCACCGAACCTGCCCGGAGCACCGAGCCTGCCCGCGGCGCAGTCGCCGGTCTCCGGCCCGCCACAGCCGCCCATGACCGGGCAGCCGCCCATGACCGGGCAGCCGCCCGCGGCAACGCCGCAGTCCGCCCCACCCCAGGTGTCCGCCCCACCCCAGGTGTCCGCCCCGCCATCGACGCCGCAGCTGCCGCCGGTCGCCGGCTGGCCGAGTTCGCCGGCCACCGCGCCGCGCGAGGCGTTCCGCTGGCCGTCCGCGGCACCGACCCGGCGCTCCGACCCGATGTTGGAGCCGCCGGCACCGGCACTGGACGCGGAGGCGCGAGAGGTCGCCGGGGCGTCCACCATCATCTGGCGCGACCAGCCGAGCGCACCGGCGACCGGGACGGGCGAGCCGACCGACCAGCGGGCGGCCGGGCAGGGTGAGCCGGGCAGCACGCCGGCTGGCACGCCGACCAGCGCATCGGACGAGCCGGACGCGGGTGCCGGCCCGGCAGCCGAACCGGCCGACAGTGTGCCGCCGGTCACGGAATCGTCCATCGGGGCCGCGCTGACTCAACCCACCGAGATGCGCCCGGCGGTGAACCCGGCGTCGCCACCGAGTGAGGCCACGAACGCGGCGCCGCGCCAGGTCCAGCCGCCGGTCTCGGCTCCACCGGGCACGCCGTACCCGACCGGCCCGGTCTCCGCCCCGCCCGGCCACCCGGGCGGGTACGGCACGTCGCCGTACGGGACCCGGTCGGCACCGCCGTACCAGCCGCCCTCGACCCGCCCGATGTCCGGCCCGCCGGTGTCCGGGACGCCGGTGTCGAGCCCGCCGCAGTCCGGGCGGCCGATGTCCGGCCCGCCGATGTCCGGGCCGCCGATGTCCGGGCCCCCAATGTCCGGCCGCCCGATGTCCGGGCCCCCGACGTCGGGGCCGCCGCTGTCCAGGCCCCCCATGTCGAGTCCGTCGATGTCCGGGCCGCCCATGTCCGGGCCGCCACTGGCGGGGCCACCGATGTCCGGCCCGCCGATGACGTACGGCGGCCCCGCCCGCACCGTCGACCCACACAGCGCGCCACCCCTGGCCGACGCGGGGTGGCCCGGCGAGCCGTCCGAGCGCCGGCGCCGGGGGCCGCTGATCGCCATCGCTTCCGGAGCGGTGGTGGTCCTGGGCGTGGTGATCGGCGTCGTGGCCACCCTCCAGGGCGGCGGCTCCCCGAACCCCCACAAGACGGCCGACCCGTCCGCCACCCATACCCTCGGGGTGATCAACCAGGGCGCGCCCACCAACGTCAAGCTGGACGACAAGGGCAGCAGCATCACGGTCACCTGGACCGACCCGAGCGATGGCAACGTCTTGTTCGCCGTGCTCGGCGCTCCCGAGGGCAGCGAGCCCCGGTACTTGGGACAGACCGAGCCGGGCAAGACCACGTACACGCAGAGCGGCGTCAACTCGGCGGTCGACTACTGCTACGTCGTCACTGCGATCTACAGCATCTCCGGCGAAAACTCCGTGGCACCCTCGCAGGTGGTGTGCACCCACCGGACCGGCTGAAAGCCGGCCCCACGATCCCCGAACCGGCCGGCCTGAGTGAGGCCCGGCCGGCCCGCTGAGCCGGCCGGGCTCGGTGAAGCCCCGCGGACGGCCGGGCTCGGTGAAGCCCCGCGGACCAGCTCAGCCGGTGATCGAGATACCCACGCCGCCCCGGGTCTGGCCGCCGTAGCGCTGCTTCTCCCGATCCAGGTCCAGTCGGCCGATCCGGGTCCGGGCCGAACGTGCCTGATCGTCGAGCTGATCGGCCGGAATGATCCAGGCGACCTCGAACTCCAGGCCGTCCGGGTCTCGCCCGTAGAGGCTCTTGGTCGTACCGTGGTCACTCGCACCGGTCAGCGCGCCGGCCTCGGCCAGCGCGCCGCGCAGCCGCTCCAACTCGTCGAGGGTGTCGACCTCCCAGGCCAGGTGGTACAGGCCGACCGTGGCCCGGCCGGCCAGCGAGGGGCCGGCGGCGGCGCCGATCTCGAAGAGGCCGAGGTCGTGGTCGTTCGTCGAGCCGGGAGCCTGGAGGAAGGCGGCACCGGGTAGGACGGCCATCTCGGTGACCGGGCGGAACCCCAGGACGTCCCGGTAGAAATCAACACTGCGCCGGACGTCCCGGACGTACAGCACGGCATGGTTGAGGCGGTGGATCGGCATTGCTCGGCTCCCTCGGTGGTGACGGCCGGGTGGTGACGGCTCACTCACCACGGTACGGCGGCAGCCGACAGCTCAAAGAATCCTGGGAGGATCGGTACCGTGAACGGGATGCACCGGGTACGGCTCCGGGTGCTGGCCACGCTGCCGGCGACCATCGGTACCGTCGACCTCGCCACGGCGACCGTGCCGCACCACTGCGGCCGCATCTGCCGGGGCGCCGCGAACCTGTTCGCGGGCGGGTCGATGCCCCGGCCGCAGGCGCTGACCATCGGTCTGGTGATGGTGATCCTCGCGCACGGGTTCGCCGGGCGCCGCAGGCTGTCTCTGCATCTCGCGGTGGCCGTCCTGGCGCTCGCGGCGGTGCGCGCGATGCCCGGTGATCCGGTGCGGGTCGCGGTGCTCGGCGCGGTGATCGTCGCGCTGGTGGCGATGCGCGACCAGTTCCCCACCCGGCCGGACGCCCGCCGGCTGCGCCTGGCCGCGCAGCTCGGCGCGGGAGTGCTGATCCTCGTGGTCGCCGGCAGCGGCTGGGACCTGGCCGTCGACCGGGCTCACCCGCGGGCGGTGGGCAGCGCCATGCTCGCCGGCTTCATCACGACCACCAGCGAGCGGCCTCCGGTGGCCTCGCACTTCCCCATCGATCCGGTGCTGTCCATGCTGGTGGCCGCGGGCGGGGTGGTCGTGCTGCTGCTCGCGTTCGCGGCGGCCGCGCCGCCGGTGCCGGCCAATGCCGCGCAGCGCTCGTCGGTGACCGCCCTCACCTGGCATCCCGGCTCGGACAGCCTGGCGCCGTTCGCGACCAGGCACGACAAGACGTACGCCTTCAGTCCGGACGGGCGCGCCGCGGTCGGGTACCGGGTGTTCTTCGGTACCGCCCTGGCCGGCGGCGACCCGGTCGGCGACCCGGACTCCGCCGACGGGGCGATCGCCGAGTTCATCGCCACCTGTGTCCGCAACGGTTGGCGGCCGGCGGTGCTCGGCGCCAGCGAACCGATGCGCGCCCGGTGGGCCGCACACGGCCTGCGCGGCCTGGTGGTCGGCGACGAGGCGATCGTGCACCCGGCGACGTTCAGCCTCGCGTCCCGCCGCATGCGCAACGTGCGGCAGGCCGTGGCCCGCACCCGCAACGCCGGCGTCGGCGTCCGGATCGGTCCGCTGGACGAGCGGCTGGCCGCGTCGCTCCGGCCGGTACTCGACGACTGGCTGGCTGGTCACCGGGAACGCGGGTTCGCGATGAACCTCGACCGGATCCTCACGCCGCGCGAGGACTGTCTCTTCGCGGTCGCCAGCCTGCCGTCCGGCGAGCCGGTGGCGTTCGCCCGCTTCGCGGTGTGCGCGGGCGGCCGGACGCTGACCCTCGACGTCGCGCCGCGCCGCCGGCAGGCGCCCAACGGCGTAGTCGAGCGCCTGATCGTCGAGATGGTCGCGTACGGCGCGACGCACGGCGCCGAGGAGGTCTCGCTGAACTTCGCGGGGATGCGCGCCGTGTTCGAGTCCTCCGGGCCGGCCGCGCGGATCGGGGGGTTCCTGGTGCGTGCGTTCGACCGGTGGATCGAGCTGGGCCCGCTCTACCGGTTCTGTGCGAAGTTCCAGCCGACCTGGCGGCCACGCAGCCTTCTGCTCGGCTCGTGGGCGTCGCTCGGTGTCGTCGGTGCCGCGGCGCTGACCGCCGAGTTCGGCCGGACGGCGGTACCGCAGCCGCCCGCCGAACCGGCCGACGCGACCGGGCCGGCGCCCGCGACCTGCTGAGCAACGCACCCGTCAACCCACCGGCCCGCCAAGCCACCGACCTGCCGCGCCACGAACCCGCCGCGCTACCGGCCCACCGAGCCTCGCGCCGGCCGGCGGCTTCAGCCGGCTCGCACCGGACCGGACAGCTCCGACCAGGCCAGCCAGGTCGAGGCGATCATCTCGGTCAGCCCGTACCGGGCCCGCCAGCCCAACTCCCGCCGGATCCGGGACACGTCCGCCACCACCTCGGGCGGGTCGCCCGGGCGCCGGGGACCGACCTCGTACGGCACCGGCTGCCCGGTCACCGCCCCGATCCGGCGCAACACCTCCAGGACGGAGTAGCCGTGACCGGTGCCGACGTTGTAGACGGCCGACGCGGGTCGGGTGTCCATCAGCCGGTTCACCGCCGCGAGGTGCGCGGCGGCGAGGTCCTCGACGTGCACGTAGTCGCGTACCCCGGTTCCGTCACGGGTCGGGAAGTCGGTGCCGGTGACGGTCACCGGGCGGTCCGCGGCCAGTGCGGCGAGCGCGATCGGTACCAGGTTCGCCGGTACCCGATCGGCCAGCAGCGGCTGCGCCGCACCCACCACGTTGAAGTACCGCAGGGCGAGCCAGGACAGCGGGTACCCGGTCCCGGCCACCGCGATCAGCTGCTCGCCGAGGAGCTTCGTCAGCCCGTACGGGTTGATCGGGGCGGTGCGGCACGCCTCGTCCACCCGGGGTGCGGCCGGGATTCCGTACACCGCCGCCGAGGAGGAGAACAGCATCCGGGACACGCCGGTCTCGGCCATCGCGTCGAGCAGCGCGGCCACCCCGCCGACGTTCTCCCGGTGGTACCAGTCCGGGCGCGCCACCGATTCCGCCACCGACTTGCGGGCGGCCAGGTGCACCACCCCGTCGACCGGGTACCCGCGCAGCACGCCGGCGACCAGGGGCTGGTCGGTGACCGAGCCGACCACCAGGTCCACGTCCTCGGGCAGCCGTTCGGGCCGGCCGGTGGACAGGTCGTCGAGGACCACCACCGGGTACCCGGCCGCCCGTAGGGCGCGCACCACGTGCCCGCCGATGTACCCGGCACCGCCGGTGACGAGCCAGGTCATCGCCGCACCAGCCGGGCAGTGCCGAGACCAGCTCCGGGGGCAAACGCCCCGGAGGCGAACGCCTCGGAGGTGAGCGTCCCCGACGCGACCGTCCCGCCGTCGACGCCGTGCTCGGCCAGCGGGCCGACCCGCAGCCCCCGCGCCCGGCAGGTGTCCACCAGCCGGGGTACCGCGCCGAGCGTGGCACGCCAGGAGCCGGGTACCGAGGTGACGTCGGAGTCGTGCAGCAGGATCGTGCCGCCGCCGGCCAGGTCGGCGACCACCGTCCGGTACACCGAGTCCGGGGTGGCCCGCGCGGTCCAGTCCTCACCCCAGGCGGTCCACAGCACCGGGCTCAGCCCGAGCCGGCGGGCGCTGGTCAGGACGGCGCCGGTGAGCACCCCGTACGGCGGCCGGAACCAGCGCGGCTGCTCACCGGTCGCGTCGGCGATCACGTCCCGGGCCCGGGCCAGGTCGTCGTACGTTGCCCCGGCGCCCCGGGCCAGCAGGCACCGGTGTTCGTACCCGTGCACCGCGACCTCGTGCCCGGCCGCCACGATCTCCTTGGCGAGTATCGGTGAGCGAGCCGCCCACCGGCCGAGCAGGAAGAACGTGGCGCGCACGTCCAGCCGTTCCAGTTCGGCCAGGAACCGCGGCGTGGACAGCGGGTGAGGTCCGTCGTCGAAAGTCAGCGCGACATGGTCCGGATGCCCGACCCCGGCCAGCCGGGGGGCGAGCCGGTTGCGCAGCGGGCCGATCGAGGCCAGCGCCGGCAACGCGTACAGCGCGGCCAGCGCGCTGCCGGCGATCGCCGCCGTCCGCAGTGGCCGGCTCACTGCCGGGCTCCGACCAGCGGCGAGTGGTCCGGGTCGGGGTTCCCGGCCGCGGGCTGTGCGTGGCTCGCGGCGGCCGGCCGGGCCTGAGCGTCGGCGAGCGCGACAACCGAGTCGACCGCGTCGAGCCCGACGATCGTGTCCACCGCCGAGGGCGCCCGGAACAGGTTGGTGGCGGCGGCCCGCTGGCCACGCCCCGCGGCCCCGTCGAGGAGACCGGCGAGCACCGTGCCCAGCTCGGCCGGATCGCGTACCCACCGGGCCAACCCGGCATCGTGCAGCGCCTGGCCGTTGGTCGTACCGTGGCCGGGCAGGCACCGGTACGTGAGCACCGGTACCCCGCACGCCATCGCCTCCAGCGACGTCAGCCCGCCCGCGTTCTGCACCACCACGTCGCTGGCCCGGATCAGCTCCGGCATCTGGTCGACCCAGCCCAGCGCCACGCCGGTCCCGGCACGGGTCAGCCGCTCGCGCAGGTGCTCGTTGCGCCCGCAGATCGTCACCGGCGTGACCAGCCCGGTCGCGGCCAGGTCGGCCGCCGCCTCGGCGACCTGACCCACTCCCCACGAGCCGGCGACCACCAACGCCAGCCGGCCGGTCGGCGGCAGCCCGTGCCGGGCCCGGGTACGGGCCGCCTCGGCGGGGTCGGTGACCGGATGGAACTCCGGCCGTACCACCGGGGCGCACACCTCGACGGAGTCGGCCCGGTGCCGCCGGGCCTGTTCCGCGGCCACCTCGTGCAGCGCCAGGTGAAGGTCGACGCCGCCGCCGATCCACAGCGGATGCACGGACAGGTCGGTGAGGAACGTGACCACCGGCGCGGCCAGCTCGCCGGCCTGGCGCATCCGGCCCAGCAACTGACTGGCCAGGTGATAGGTGGACACCACGACCCGGGGCGGCGGCAGCGTCTCGTCGCCCGCGAACACTTCGGCGGCCCGTGTCATGGCGCGGCGACTGACCAGCGCGCCGACCGCGTTGCCCATCCACTGCCGCCGTTCCAGGTTGCCGACCAGCCAGCCCCAGCTCTCCGGCGCGACCTTGAGCTCCGTGGCGTACGCACGGCGCAAAGTCCGCCCGGCCCGGTCGCCGAGCAGGTCGAGGAAGTCGTGGCAGTCGACCCGGTAGCCGGCTTCGGTCAGGCGCCGCCCCAGCTCGTGCGCGGCACCGTCGTGACCAGCGCCGACGCTCGCCGACACGATGGTGATCCGATCCGATCCGCCCACGCGTGCCCAACCTCTCTGTCCCTGGTTCACGCCGTCTGCTGTTCGCGCCGTCTCCCGGTTGAGCCGCCGACCGGCATGTACTACGACTAATGTAGTAGCCCGAGATACTACTCAGCTCGTAGTAGCTATGCCAAGTGCCACATCATGAACATCAGGTCTTCGTCCGGGTTAGTACTACCCTGTCGGTAGTAGGCATCGGGGAGATCAACCAGGGGAAGAACGGGGGTTGTACGCATGGGACTCGAACGGCGCTCCCGGGGAACGCTCGAGCAGGAGGTTGTCGCCGCGCTGGCCGCCGCCGCCGAGCCGATGACTCCGGCACAGGTGCGCGACCACCTCGGCGGCGACCTGGCCTACACCACGGTGATGACCGTGCTCGCCAGGCTGGCCGAGAAGGGCGTGGTCACCCGCGAGCGGGTCGGTCGCGCGTACGCGTACACCGCGGTACGGGACGAAGCCGAAGTCACCGCCCGACAGATGCACCGGCTGCTGGACGCCGGAGACGACAAGGCTGCGGTACTGTCCCGGTTCGTGGGCGTGCTGTCCGGCGAAGATGAGCGGCTGCTCATGGACTTGCTGCGGCGCATCGAGGGGACCGACGATCGATGACCGAGGCCCTACTGATCACGCTCACGGTCGTACTGATCTTCGCGGTCGTCGGTCCGGGGGTGGCCCGCCGGCTGCCTCCCGCGGTCGCCACCTGGCTGCTCGTGCCGGGGAGCGTGATGATGGCCGCGTCCGGCGTGTGGGCGCTGGTCACCGTCGGCTTCACCTGGGTCGCGCAGCTCGGTCCGGTCAGCCGGTACGGCGACTGGTCGGCCACCGCCATCCGGGCGGACGCGCCGTTTCCGATGATCGTCCCGGCCGGTTGCGGCCTGATCGCGGTCGGCTCGGTCACCCGGGCAGCCCTGCTGGCCAACCGGCGCCTGCGCTCCACCCGCGCGATCCGGCGGGAATGTGCCCGCCACGGTACCCCCGGATCGTTGGTCGTCCTGGACTCGGAGCGGCCGGACGCGTTCGCGACCCCCGGCGCGTCCGGGCGCATCGTGATCACCACCGGCCTGCTGCGGGCGCTGAGCCCGGCCGAGCGCCGGGCGCTGATCGCCCACGAGACCGCGCACCTGGTGCACCGGCACGCCTGGTGGCTGCTCGCCAGTGACGTCGCCGCCGCGGCCAACCCGTTGTTGCGGCCCACCGCCTCGGCCATCGAGCACGCCGTCGAGCGGTGGGCCGACGAGGACGCCGCGCACGAGGTCACCGACCGCCGGCTGGTCGCCCGGACTCTCGCCCGCAGCGCGCTGCTCATCCATCGCGGCGCGCCGGCCGGGCTGTCACTGGCCACCGGCGGAGACGTGCCCTGCCGGGTACGGGCGCTGCTGGAGCCCCCGCCGCGACCTCGGATCCTGCCGGTGACCGTGCTGTTGGCCCTCCTCGTGGCCGGCACGGTCGCCGACGCCACGATGGAACGCCAGGGCGACCGGATGCTCGACAACGCCTCCAACGTGCCGGACATCCGGGACATACCGGCGCACCACGGTCACCGCAGCGCGACCCCGGGCGTCCATCTGCACAACGTCGAGCGGGACGTGGCCCAGATTCTCCGATAGGCAACGCCGCCGGAATTCGACGAGTCTGGCTCGGCGCGTCTGGCGCCGCGCGGCGACCCAGACCAGTCGCCCGCTACTCCTCGGTCACCAGCGCCTCCAGCGCCGGAAGCGCGGCGAGCACCGCCGCCCGCTGCTCGTCGGTGAGCCGGGCCAGCCGTGCGTCGAGCAGAGCGGTGCGCTGCGAGCGCACCTCCCGCAGCACCCGGGCGCCGGCCTCGGACAGCGTCACCCGGGTGGATCGGGCATCGTCCGGGTCCGGGCTGCGGACGATCAGGTCCCGCTCGTCCAGCGCCGCCAGTACCCGCGTCATGGTGGGCGCCGTCACCGCCTCGCGGACGGCCAACTCGCCCAGCCGCAACGGCCCGTGCTCCTCGATCGAGGTCAGCGTCGACAGCTGCAATGGCGGCACGTCGTTGGTGTCCAGCCGGATCCGTCGCGACAGCCGACCGACCGCGATGCGCAGCCGCGCGGCGAGATACGGATCCGCACCGACCGGCTCGGACGTCACCGGGCCTCCTTCACAACCGCGAACCCTGTGGTCAGGGCACAGTACCTTGACCGAACCCAGGGGGTCGCCGAACTCAGGGGGTCGCGGTGCGCAGGCCGTTGACCGCGAGGTCGGCCGCGTGCTCGATCTGGTCGATGCCGTTGTCCATGCTCGGGTGGTAATTGGACAGGACCACCACCAGCCAGTCATGGCCGGGTTCGATGATCCGGCCGATGCTGTTGATGATCCACTTGTAGTTGTCCTGGCTGTAGGACAGCCAACCGTTCTTCACGTACACGTTGGTCGCATGGCTGCCGGCCGCGTCCGGTACGCCCCAGCGCTGGTCGTGCTCCACCCGGTTCATCAGGCTGAACAGGTAGTCGCAGCTGGCCACGTCGAGCGGGCCCGGGGTGCCGTGGCCGGCTGCGGTCGACGGCGGCGCGCCGGCCGGCGGGTCTGCCGGGGCGGAGCCGGTCGGGTTGCTGATCACCTGCAGCAGCCGCAGCTGGTCGGCCGCGGTCGTCTTGGTCAGCCCCCAGTAACCGGCGTCGCCGGGGACGGTCTCGGTCAGCCCGAAGTCCTTGTTCGCCTGGGCGAGGCCCGGGCCCTTGCCGATGTCGTTCCAGAGCGCGGTGGCCGCGTTGTTGTCACTCTGGGTGATCATCTTGGTGGCGTTCGAGGACTCCGTGGAAGTCAGCTTCTTCCCGGACTTCTGGTGCTGGTAGAGCACGGTCGCCAGGATGTCGACCTTGATGATGCTGGCCGTGTTGAACTGCTGGTTCTCTTGGTAATAGACCTTCTCGCCGGTGTCCTGGTCGAGCAGCGCCAGGGCGGCGTGGGTGCCGGAGGACGCGAGGTACGAGGCCACCTGGGCACGGACCGAAATCGCCGGATCGGGCCTGGACGGCGAGGGGCTCGGGCTCGGGCTGTCGCTGAAGAACGGACTCCCGTCGGCGGCGGTCTGCTGGCCACCCGTCCCACGGTGCAGCCCATAGACGATCAGCATCGCCCCAGCCAGGACCAGGGCGGTGACGACCGCCACAAGGGTGGCGGGACGTCCGACGAGACGCGACATAAAATCCAGCCTGGCCCTGAAATGTGGGGATTAGATCAAGGCAAGGTCACTGTTGGGTGAACTGCGATCAACGCTCGCCGCCAACTCCCAGGGCCCTCACAGGGAGTTTCAAGTTTCGCCCGGTAGACCGTAACTGCAGCTAGACCGGCATGTGGTAGACCGTGGGGGTGGAACGGGTGACGGACGTGACGAGCCGCCAGACCAGAGTGCTCGTCGTTGATGACGAGCCCAATATTTCGGCCTTACTGTCCGCCACGCTCCGGCTGATCGACTTTGACGTGCGCGCCGCCGGCGGCGGAAACGAAGCTCTCCTGGCGGCCGCCGAGTTCCAGCCCGATCTCGTGGTACTCGATGTCATGTTGCCCGATCTGGACGGGTTTCAGGTCGCCCAGCGGCTGCGCGCGGCCGGCAGGCCGGTACCGGTGCTGTTCCTCACCGCGCGTGACTCCGTGGAGGACCGGATCTCCGGGCTGACCGTCGGCGGCGACGACTACGTGACCAAGCCGTTCAGCCTCGAAGAGGTGGTGCTGCGGATCCGGGCGATCCTGCGCCGCACGCACGCCGAACCGACCCCGACGCCGGACGACGGCGTGCTGCGCTACGCCGACCTGGAAATGGACGAGGACGCCCACGAGGTACGCCGCGGCGGCAAACTCATCGACCTGTCCCCCACCGAGTTCAAGCTGCTGCGCTACCTGCTGACCAACGCCGGCCGGGTGGTCAGCAAGGCGCAGATCCTGGACCGGGTGTGGAGTTACGACTTCGGCGGCGAGGGCCGCATCGTTGAGTCCTACGTGTACTACCTGCGCCGCAAGATCGACAAGGCCGCCCCGCCGCTGATCCATACCGTGCGCGGCGTCGGGTACGCGCTACGACTGCCCCGCGGCGCCGAGGAGTGACTCTCCGCCGCGGGCTGCGGCGCTGGCGACCTCGACGGTGGCGGCGCTGGAGTCTGCGGTCCCGGATGGTGGCGGCCATCGCGGCGCTCGCAGGTGTCGCACTCATCCTGGCGAACCTCGCCGGTCTGCTGTTGCTGCACTCGTACCTGCTCGGCCGCACCGACCAGCAACTGCGGACCACCGTGCAGGCGTACCGGCACACCCCGCCCTCGGCGGAGCCCGACCTGCCCGCCGCGCGCCCGCGCTTCATGCAGAACCTCTTCCCCGAGCTGCGCATCTACGTCTTCGCGCCGAACGGCTCCCTGGTTCGCAGCAGCACCGACAACGCCGGCAGCTCCGCGCCGGACCTGGGCACCTTCGACGCGCTGAGCAGCCACGCCGACGGCAGCCCGTACACGGTCCCGGCCGCCGCCGGCGGTGACTCGTGGCGGGTGGAGACGGCACACCGGCCGAACGGTGAGGTGATCGCGGTCGCGGTGTCCCTGCGCCAGGTCGACGCGACCGCCGACCGGCTGTCCGCGATCGATTCGGCGGTCACCCTGCTCATGCTCCTGCTGCTCGGGCTGGCCGCCGCCTCGGTCGTCCGGCTCGGTCTGGCTCCGCTGACCCACATGGAGGACACCGCCGAGGCGATCGCCCGGGGCGAGGTGTCCCGGCGCGTCGAGGGCAGCGACCCGCACACCGAGGTCGGCCGGCTGGGCATCGCGCTGAACGGGATGCTCGGCCAGATCGAGTCCGCGCTGGCCGCCCGGACCGCGTCCGAGCAGCGGCTGCGCCAGTTCCTCGCGGACGCCTCCCACGAACTGCGCACCCCGCTGACGTCCATCCAGGGCTTCGCCGAGCTGTACCGGCGCGGAGGCGCGCCACCCGGCCCGGCCCTGGACGAGGCGATGAGCCGCATCGAGAGTGAGGCCGCCCGGATGGCGTTGCTGGTCGCCGACCTCATGCTGCTGGCCCGGCTCGACCAGGAGCGGCCGCTGGACCGTGCGCCGGTCGACCTGCTGGCGATCGCGATGGACGCGGTACGGGACGCGCACGCCCGGGTACCGGACCGGTTCGTCCGGCTGGATCCCGCCCCGGAGCCCCCCATGGTGCACGGAGACGAACCCCGGCTGCGTCAGGTCGCCACCAACCTGATCGCGAACGCGCTTCAACACACCCCCGGCGAGGCGTCAATAACCGTGAGCGTCTGGTCCGGGCCATCGCGGGCCGGGGCGTTGCGGTCCGGGGCGTCGCGCGGTCCCGGACCGGCCGAGCCGGACGGCGAGCCGACCTCGGCGGTGGGCGACGAGCCGCCACCGGGTACGCCACTGGCGGTGCTGGAGGTCGTGGACACCGGGCCGGGGATGACCCGCGCCGAGGCGGCTCACGTGTTCGAGCGGCTGTACCGGGCGGATCCGAGCCGGTCGCGCAACCCGAGTGAGGCCGACTCACCCGGCACGGCCGGCGGAGCCGGACTGGGCGCTGCCGGCGGAGCCGGACTGGGCGGAGCCGGATTGGGACTGGCCATCGTGGCCGCGATCGTCACCGCGCACGGCGGCCGCGTCGAGCTGCGTACCGCGCCCGGTGCCGGGGCGGCGTTCCGGGCGCTGCTTCCGCTGTTCACCGACCCGCCGTGTGACGACGCGGAGAGCCGTCCCGAGTTGGCCGCGGCGTCGGGCACACTGAGGGCATGACAGAGGCGAAGGCGCGGGGACGGGTACGGGTCGAGACCAGCCAGAAGCGGGTCCGGGCATACCTGAACGGGGAACTCGTCGCGGATACCCGCCATCCGCTGCTGGTCTGGGAGGTTCCCTACTACCCCACGTACTACATCCCCTCCGGCGACATCCTCGCCGAGCTGCGCGACACCGGCACCAGCGAGCATTCGCCGAGCCGGGGCGAGGCCGACGTGCTGAACGTGGTGACCAAGCGCGGCACGGCGGCCGGGGCGGCCCGCTGGTACCGCGACTCGCCGATCGAAGAGCTGCGGAACGCGGTACGGCTGGACTGGGCCGCCATGCACGAGTGGCTGGAAGAGGACGAGCCGGTCTACACGCACCCCCGCGACCCCTACACCAGGGTGGACATCCTGGCCAGCGGCCGGCACGTGACGGTATCGGTGGACGGCGTGACGCTCGCCGACTCACACAGCCCCCGGATCCTGTTCGAGACCGGGCTGCCGCCCCGCTACTACCTGCCGATCAGCGACATCCGCACCGACCTGCTGCGCCCGTCCGACACACAGAGCCACTGCCCGTACAAGGGAACCGCCGCGTACTGGACGATCGAGATCGAGGGGCGCCGGTACGAGGACCTGGTCTGGATCTACCGGACCCCGCTTCCGGAGAGTCAGAAGATCGCCGGGTTGGCCTGCTTCTACAACGAGAAGGTGGACATCGACCTCGACGGGGTCCGGCAGGAGCGCCCCAAGACGCTGTTCAGCTGACCGGCCCCGTTCACCCTCTCATGTGGACGGTCAGTCGAGAACCACGACGCTGCGCAGCACCTCGCCCCGGCCCATCCGGGCGAAGGACTCCTCCACGTCGTCGAGCCCGATCGTCTCGCTGACGAACTTGTCCAGCGGCAACCGCCCCTGGCGGAACAGCGCGATCAGCGTCGGGAAGTCGCGGGTGGGCAGGCAGTCGCCGTACCACGACGACTTGAGCGCGCCACCCCGGCCGAACACGTCGAGCAGCGGCAGTTCGAGCTTCATCTCCGGGCGCGGCACGCCGACGAGCACGACCGTGCCCGCCAGGTCGCGGGCGTAGAACGCGCTGCGGAACACCTCCGGCAGGCCGACCGCGTCGATCGCCACGTCGACGCCGTTGCCACCGGTCAGCGCTCGGATCGCCTTGATCGGCTCGGTCTCCCGGGAGTTGATGACGTGGGTCGCGCCGAAGTCGCGTGCCCAGGTCAGCTTCCGGTCGTCCACATCGACGGCGATGACGGTGGTGGCGCCGGCCAGGGTCGCGCCGGCGATCGCCGCGTCGCCGACCCCGCCGCAGCCGAACACCGCCACGCTGTCCCCGCGCCCCACGCCACCGGTGTTGATGGCCGCGCCCAGACCCGCCATGACACCGCAGCCGAGCAGGCCGGCGACCGTGGCCGGCGCCTCCGCGTCAACCACCGTGCACTGGCCGGCCGCCACCAGCGTCTTGGACGCGAACGCGCCGATGCCCAGCGCGGGCGACAGCGGCGTGCCGTCGGTCAGCGTCATCTTCTGCGTCGCGTTGTGGGTGGCGAAGCAGTACCACGGCCGGCCGCGCCGGCACGCGCGACACTGGCCGCAGACCGCGCGCCAGTTGAGCACCACGAAGTCGCCGGGCGCCACGTCGGTGACGCCGTCGCCGACCGCCTCCACGACGCCGGCCGCCTCGTGGCCCAGCAGGTACGGGTAGTCGTCGCCGATCCCGCCCTCGCGGTAGTGCAGGTCGGTGTGGCAGACCCCGCACGCCTGCACCTTCACCAGCGCCTCACCGGGTCCGGGATCGGGTACGACGATGGTCTCGACCGTGACCGGGGCGTCTTTGGCCGCGGCGACCACCGCACGAACCTCTGATGGCATGCCGGGCTCCCTCCGGGATTGCGAACGTGCGGGACCGCGAACGTCCGGTGCTGCGAAACGTACTCCCGTCCTATCAGAGCCGGCCGGCGCGCCACAATGCCGGCGCGGTATCGTCACGCCTCCGGCCGGCTGGCATCCACTGTGGACGGTTCGGCCCGGATTGTTCCGCGCCCCGATTCGCGCGGCGCCTTCCGACCGGTCTGGCTCGGCACGTCTGGCGCGGGGCGCCTGGCGCCGCGCGACGACCCAGACCAGTCGCCGACCGGCTGGCTCGGCACGCCTGGCGCCGCGGGACGACCCAGACCAGTCGCCGAGTCTTGTCACGCGATATCGCGGTGCGGAATAGTGGCGCGGTGTCCTGGTTGCGGATGGGTACCGCCATCGTCGGCCGGTACGTACTGCTTGGCCCGATCGGCTACGGCGGTGTCTCCGTGGTCTACCAGGCCATCGATACACATCGAGGTAAGCAGAGCGCCGTCAAGCTGCTCGCACCGGCGTTCGCCGGCGATCCTCGCGCCCGGATGCGGGTGCACCAGGAAGCCGTGATCACCCAGCGGCTGCGCCATCCCAGCGTCCCGAAGGTGTACGGCTTCGGTGACGCGCCGCTGCCCGACGGCGGGTGCGTGCCGTATGTCGCCATGGAGCTGTTGACCGGCGCGGTGCTGGCCGGCAAGCTCGCCGGTGGCGCGATGCACTGGCGGGAAGCGGTGCGCGTGGCCGCCACCATCGCCGACGTGCTGGCGATCGCGCACCGCCGTGGCGTGGTGCACCGCGACCTGACCCCAGCGAACATCATGATGACCCGTACCGGCGTGAAGATCATCGATTTCGGTGAGGCGACCACGGTCGAGCCGATCTCCGCCATGGCCCGCGCCGCCGAGCCGCTGCCCACCCGCACGGCCAGCGTCGCGACCTCCCCCGCCGACGACGTGTACGCGCTCGGCGTCGTGCTCTACCAGATGCTCACCGGACGCTCGCCGTACCCGAGCCGGGGACCGGACGGCGACCTGGCCGCCGCCCGGCTGCGCCACGTCGCCCCGACCCCGGTGCTGCTGGTGCCGCAGTTGCCCCGGGCGCTCGCCGAGATCTGCCGGGACTGCATGGCCAAGCGGCCGGAGGAGCGGCCGGACAGTGCGAGCGTCGCGGTCGCGCTGTGGGCCCTGCTCGCGCCGGACGCGGTACTGGTACCGGCCGGGTCACCGGGCACTCCAGAGCCGTTCGGCCGCTGGCGGCGACCGGCTCCGCTACGGTCGCGATCGCAGCCGAGCGCCCAGCCGGGCACCCCGCCAACCATGCAGCCGGACGGTCAGCCGGGCACCCCGCGAGACGGCCAGCGGCCGGTCCGGTCCCCGGCGCGCTCGCTGCGGGCCCGTTTCCTGCCGGCACGGTTCCTGACCGCGACGCCACTGCCGGCCACGCCGCGATAAGCGCGGTAGGGCCCGGCTCAGTCCACCGACTCGGCCTGCAACGCGACCGGCGAGACAGCCGGCGACACGGCGGGAGCCGCGGAAGCGGCGGCCGGCACCTCGTCCCGCTGCCGTGCCCGGGCGCGGCGCGACCGCCCGATCAGCGCCTTGCTCCACCGGGTACGGCTGAACACCGCCGCCGCCCCGACCGCCAGCACGAAGTCCAGGACACAGATCGTGAACGTGACGCTCACGGCGTGCCGGGCCACCGCCGGCGGCAGGTGTTTCTGCAGGTAGAGCAGGCCGGTGAGGATCGCCGGGTGACTCAGGTAGATGCCGAAGGACAGGTAGGTGCCGGACACGATCAGGCGCCCCGCCCAGCGCTGCCGGGCCAACCACACCGAGAACAGGTAGAAGGCTCCGATCGCGGCGAGGCTGAGCGGTACCGTGATCGGCTGGAGCGAGCGTCCGGCGAACTCGGGCAGCTCCCCGGCCTGCACCTCGGCGAGAAAGATTCCGGTCGCCGCGAGGCACACGCCGGCCATCGCGAAGCCGATCAGGAGCTTGTGCCGCATCGCCCACGCGTGGAAGGCGTCCAGGTGCACCGCGGCGACGCCGCCGAGGATCACCCAGAACTGGTAGGCGGTCAGGCTGGACTCGCCGACGAACGCCCGCCACCAGCCGTCCGGCTGGTACACGTAGTGGAACAGCGCCATGGTGGCCAGCTCGATCGAACCGGACACGACCAGCAGCGCGACGTGGTGGCGCCGGGTGGCGTGCAGCAACTTCAGGAAGAACGGGAACACCAGCGCGAATTCGACGCTGACCAGCAGGAAGTACATGTGGTAGCCGTCGGTGCCCTGCAGCAGCCCGACGAACCAGGTCCACGGCAACTGCTTGAACGCGCCCCAGGAGTACGCGGTGATCAGCCCGAGTACCGCGTAGAACGTGCTCCACACCAGGTACGGCACGCCGAGCACGCTGACCCGCCTGCGCAGCGAGCCGGGCGAGCTGATCACCCGCCCGTCGGCCCGGACGTCGGCCCAGTGCACGTGCACCAGCACGAGCGCACTGATGAAGAAGAACGCCTGCCGGGTGTAGTGCAGGACGTTGACCACCGCGTTGGCCGGCCCGCTCTCCAGCGGGTTGGCGTTGGACACCACGTGGGTGGCCACCACGGAGGCACAGATGAGCAGGCGCATCACGTCGATCTGCGGCAGCCGGGCCGGCCGTGGTCGACTGGCCTTGGCCGGCTCCGCGTCCCGGTTCTGACCAGGAACGACGGCATCGGCCGGTCGACTGAGCGCTCGCATCAGGATTAGCTTGCCGCAAACCGCCCGGACCGCAAGCCGGTACCGGTTAAGAGTTGTGTGAGAAAGAGCGGGTAGCCTGCTCCGGTCGCGTTCCGGGGCAAGATGCCTGGTCGCGACGCGGACCCGCGAGCCGATGGGGCATGCTGACGAGGTGGCTGATCTTCTTCCGGTGACGGGCTCCCTCGCCATTCCCCGCACCGAGCTGACCTGGCGATTCAGCCGCTCGGGCGGGCCCGGAGGCCAGTCGGTGAACACCGCCGACTCCCGGGTCGAGCTGCGCTTCGATCTTGCCGGTACCGATTCCATACCCGACTACCTCAAGACGCGCGCGCTGCAGCGGCTGCAGTCGCGGCTGGTGGACGGCGCCATCGTGGTGACCGCCTCGGAGCACCGGTCACAGCTGCAGAACCGGCGGGCCGCGGAGGCCCGGTTGGTGGCGCTGCTGGCCGACGCGGTGGCGGCCCCGGCCAAGCCCCGGCGGGCCACCCGGCCGTCCCGGGCGTCGGTCGAAAGGCGGATCGCGTCGAAGAAGCGCCGGAGCCAGACCAAGCACCTCCGGCGGGAGACCGGCGAGTAACTAAACTGACTGGTCTGGGTCGCGGCGCGGAGCCAGACGCGCCGAGCGGGAGCACGGTCCAACCGGGGCGCTGTTCAACCGCGCCGTGTCCCGCCGGGGGTGGTGGCTACCCGCCGGGGACGGCATCTGTCAGAGTCGGTACATGGTCGCCCTGGTTGTCGCCGACAGCGCACAGAACCTGCCCGGCGTGAAGTTCACCGGCGTGGTCCTCGGGTTGTTGTTGCTGGTCGCAGCGATCCGGGCGATGTTCGGCAAGGGCGGCAAGGGCAAGCGCTGAGCTCGCTGGCCGAAAGCCGCTGGCCGGAAAGCACGGATCAGCACCGGCCGCACGGACCGGTGCCGACCGCCCGGATCAGTAGGGTGCGGCGCTGCTCGACTGGGACGCGGCCGGGGTCGGGGCGGGCGCGACGGTCGGCATCGGCTGCAGGTGGAAGCGCTGCTCCAGGTCGGGCAGCAGGACCCCGAGCGCGGTGATGGTGTGGCTGCGGTCACCCCCGCCGTCGTGCATGAGCACGATCGACCCGTTCGTGGTCTGGCTCTGCACGGTGCTCTCGATGGTGGACGCCGGCGGTACCGTCCAGTCCTGCGGGTCGACGCTCCAGTCCAGCGAGGTCATGCCCATCTCTTTGGCGATCTCGACGATCTGGTCCGACCAGTTGCCGCCGGGCTGGCGGTAATAACGGACCGGCGTGCCGGGCGCCGCCGCCTCGATGGCGTCGGTCGTGCGCTGCAGCTCGCTGCGGATGTACGACTCCGACTTGTCCGCCATCTGCTCGTCGTGGTCCCACGAGTGGTTGCAGATGGTGTGTCCGTCGGCGACGATGGCCCGTACCAGGTCCGGGAACTCCTGCACCTGCTCGCCGATCAGGCAGAACGTCGCGTGGATGTGGTACTGGCGCAGCAGCGCGAGGACCTGCATCGTCCAGTCCGGGTTCGGGCCGTCGTCGAAGGTGAGCGCGACGTTGCCGTTGCCGGTGTCGGTCAGCGCGCCGTTCGGGCCGGTAGGGTCGGGCGGGAGCGGCGGGCCGGCCGGGACCGAGGGCGTGGCCGACGGCGATGGGCTGGTGGACTCGGACGGCACCACCGGTACCGGCTCGCCCGCCCCCGGGTGGATCACCCGGGACTGGGTATCGGGCGTCGAGCGCGACGCGGTGTCACGGTCATGCTTCCTGCCGATCCCGACGACGCCCAGGACGATCAGTACCGCGCCCATCATCACCATCGCGACCACGGCGGCCGTGTACCGGCGCCGGGTTGTCCACCGTGTGCTCACGAGAAAAACGTTAGCCACAGAGCATGGCAAAGCGCCTTCTAAGCGTTGATATCGCCACCAATTCACCCAAACCGGTCTCCATCGGGCCGGTGACGAGCACCGAGCCAGGGAAGAGCGCCCGGCAAAGGAAGAGCGCCGAGCCTGCGAAGACCGCCAGGCAAGCGAAGGACGCGGGCTATCCGGCCGGACGAGCCCGGATCGCGGCCACGTCCCCCCGCAGGGTGAGAGCGCCCGCCGCGTACGGGACGACGAGCGTGTCGCCCGCCGTCACCGGCAGCGCCTGCGCGGGTCCGGACTCCGGTTCCAGGACTCCGTGCCCGGCGGTGACCACCACCACCGAGAACCCGGGGTCGAGCACGCTGACCGGATCCGGGCGCAGGAGTTCCGCGGCGAAGAACTCGTCGGCCGCCTCGGGGAACACGCGCCGCGCTCCCGGACGCAGGCTCCGCGACTGCCCGTCGCCGCGCAGCGCCGCCACCCGGTCAGCGCCCCAGCCGGTGCGGTCCACGCAGGCCAGCGCCAGGTCGCTCGACAGGCCCAGCAGTGCGCTGGCCGGATCCACCGGGAATCCCTCCTGCTCCAGCAGTACGGAGAAATCGGTGGGCTCCTGGACTTCCATCAGCAGCACGCCCTCGCCGATCGCGTGCGGCAGGCCAGCCGGAACGAGCACCGCGTCGCCCGCGCGCACGGGTACCCGGTTGACCGCGTCCAGCATCGCCCCGGTGTCCCGGGCGTCCACCCAGCCAGCCAGCTCCGCCGCGTCGACATCACGGCGGAAGCCGAGGTACACGACCGCTTCCGGGGCCGCCTCCAGGATCACCCACGCCTCCGTCTTGCCGTACGGGGACGCCAGGTGGGTACCGGCGAACCGCCGGTCGGGGTGGACGTGCACCGGCAACCGCTGCCCGGCGTCGAGCAGCTTCACCAGGACGGCGGGATCGGCACCATACCGGGCCACGTGTGTCGCACCCAACCACTGCTCGGGCGCCTCGGCGATCGCGTCGGCCAGCAGCCGGCCGTCCGGCAGGGCGCTCATGCCAGACCGATCAGCGCCGAAGCGCGCGGTCGTGGAGGCGATCCAGTCCTCCGGGTGCGCGTCGCCGCCGGGCTCCGCCCAGCCGCGGAACCGGCCGATCCGGCCCGCGCCGCGGTAGAACGTGTCCGGCGTGTTGGCCGCCAGTGGCATGGGTTGCATCAATGACTCTCCCGTTCGGTCTCACGCCAGCCGGCATTCGACTCATAGTTATCGATTATTTCCGAGCCGTGAAATAGGCTCCGGCCTATGTTTTCGCCACTGCGCCGCCGCGCCACCATCGTGGGCGCCGCCGCTATGCTCGCGGTCGCCGGTCTGCTACCCGCACCGCACGCGTCCGCCGCAGCCACCGTCCACCGGGTCCTCTTCGACAACACCAAGGCGGAGACGGCCGGCAACGCTGACTGGATCATCAGTACCAGCATGCCCGATCCGTTGGCACAGAACGCCAACCCCACCTCCGAGACCTCCTGGACCGGAGCACTGTCGGCGTGGGGTGTCGCCCTGCAGCGGACCGGACAGTACAGCCTCAAGACACTCCCCCCGGGAAACTCCATCACCTACGGTGGATCCGGCTCGCTCGACCTGTCGAACTTCGACGAGTTCGTCATCCCCGAACCTAACGTGCGCTTCAGCGCGTCGGAGAAGACGGCCATCATGCAGTTCGTCCAGCACGGCGGCGGACTGTTCTTGATCGTCGACCACACCGGTAGCGATCGCAACAACGACGGCTACGACTCGGTGCAGGTCGCC
Source organism: Rugosimonospora africana (assembly GCF_016862975.1). Classification (GTDB taxonomy): domain Bacteria; phylum Actinomycetota; class Actinomycetes; order Mycobacteriales; family Micromonosporaceae; genus Rugosimonospora; species Rugosimonospora africana. The sequence continues at coordinate 183,821 of NZ_BONZ01000043.1, read as the reverse complement.
AACGACCTGTTCACCAACAACGGGGTGGACAACACCGACCCGTTCGGGTTCAGCGAGGACTCCAACGACATCAGCACGGACAACCCGCGGGCCATCAGCGACTCGGGCAATGCCGTCATCAACGGACCGTTCGGTACCGCCACCGGCAGCATCATCCGGGACGGCAGCACCCAAACCCTGCACCCGAACGACAATCCGAACGTCAAGGGTCTGGTCTTCCGCACCGGCTCGAGCCAGACCGGTACCACCGGCGCGTTCTTCACCACCTCGACGTTCGGCTCGGGACGCGTGGCGATCTGGGGCGACAGCTCACCGATCGACGACGGCACCGGCCAGTCCGGCAACACGCTCTACAACGGCTGGAACGACCCGGCCGGCACCGACGCGACCCTGGCGCTCAACGCGACCGCCTGGCTGGCCGGCGCGAGCACCGGTGGCGGAGGCGGTGGCGGTGGTGGTGGCGGTGGCTGCACCGCCGCTCAGCTGCTGGGCAACCCGGGCTTCGAGACCGGTACCCCGGCCCCGTGGACGGCCGGCAGCAGCGTGCTCGCCCACTCCAGCACCGAACCGGCCCACTCGGGCAGTTGGGACGCATGGCTCGACGGGTACGGCACGACGCACACCGACACGCTCTCCCAGACAGTGAGCATTCCGACCTCGTGCGCCACCGCGACCATGACCTACTGGCTGCACATCGACAGCGCGGAGACCTCGACGTCCACCGCGTACGACACGCTCACGGTCTCGGTCGGCGGTACCACCGTCGCCAGCTACTCGAACGTCAACAAGGCGACCGGGTACCAGCAGCACAGCGTGAACCTGAGCAGCTTCATCGGTCGCAGCGTCGCGGTCACCTTCACCGGCACCGAGGACTACACCAAGCAGACCTCGTTCGTCGTCGACGACACCGCGCTCAACGTGTCCTGACCCGTCCGGCAGCGGCGCCGCGCACCCCGGACCGGGTGCGCGGCGCCGTCCTCTGTGCATAGACCGCCTAGGAACAGGCGATGTTCGAGGGGTTGGGCGTCGAGGACCCATTCGCCTGGAAGCCGAAGGTGACCGACGCGCCGGCCGCGAGATCCGGCGACCAGCTCGGTGCCTTCACGGTCCACGTGGTGCCGCTCGTGGTGATGGTGGAACTCCACGCGTTGACCAGCGTGACGCCGGACGGCACCGTCCAGGTGACGGTCCAGTTGTGCCAGACCGAGGTACCGGTGTTGGTGAGGGTGACGTTGTCGTTGAAGCCGCCGGGCCAGGAACTGGCGACGCTGAACGCCACGCTGCACCTGCCGCCGTTACTGGGGGGCGCGGTGCTCGGTGGCGCTGTCGTCGGTGGCGGAGTGGTCGGCCGGGTGGTCGGAGACGTCGAGGTGGGCGGGGTCGTCGACGGTGGGGCGGTCGTCGGCCGGGTCGTGGTCGGGCCGCCGGTGGGGGTACCGCCGCCGGTCGGCGGGATCAGGTACGGCTGGAGGATGTCCTGCTTGGCCTGGTTGACCGTGACCCAGTCGTCCTGCACGATGCCGCCGGTGTCGCCGGAGTCCGGATTCCACGACCAGTAGGTGAACGACATGCCGTTCACGCCCGTACCCATGTACTGCATCAGATTCTGCAGCCACACCTTGTCGACGTTGCTCGCCAGCGTGGTGCCGAACTCGCCGACCATGATGGGCGCGATGTTCTGCTTGTAGATGTAGCCCCAGAAGAAGTCCCAGATCCCCGGCAGGTTGGCCGGGTAGGTGGAGTCGTGGAACCAGGTCTGGTCGGCGACCGACGTGGCGTAGTCGTGCGGCGAGTACACCACCCGGTTGGCCACGTTCAGCTGCACCGGGTACTGCCCGACGTTGTGCAGGTTGCCGCCCCACCATCCGCACGGGTCGTCCGGGATGTTGTCCCACGTGTTGGCGTTGCCGCCGTCCAGGCAGCTGATGCCCTCGACGAAGATGAGCCAGTTCGAATTGACCGACAGGATCGCGTTGCCGGCCCGCTGTGCGGCCAGCCGCCAGTCGCGGGTCGTGTCGCCACATCCCCAGCAGGAACCGGTGCCGTTGGGCGAGGTGCCGTCCGCGTGCGGCTCGTTGTGCAGGTCGGCCCCGATGACCGTCGGGTTGCCGGCGTAGTGCTGCGCCAGCATCTGCCAGTCAGAGATCCAGGTGGACTCGGGGACCGCCGACGTGTACCAGAGCGCGGTCTGCTGGGCGCTGGTCGGGCGGTGCCGGTCCAGGATGATGCGCATGCCCTTCTGGCCGGCGTAGTCGACCACCTTGTCCAGGATCTGCATCGGGCTCAGCCCGACAAGGTCCGGGTTCGTGTACGTGTTGACGCTGGTCGCCTGGGCGCCCGACTTGAGCGCGTCGTCGGAGAACGGCACCCGGATCGTGTTGTACCCGAGCGACGCCATGTGGTCCATCATCGACTTCCAGGTGACGCTGGCCCACAGGCCGTGGAACGTCTTGTTGTCGGTCTCCATGCCGAACCAGTTGATTCCGGTCAGCCGCACGGTGGCGCCGGTACTGTCGACGATCTTGTTGCCGCTGGTGTGCAGGTACCCGGTGCCGGTGCCGGCGGACGCGGCGACCGCGGGCGGGGTGTTCAGCATGACCGCGGTCAGCGCGGTCGCGGCCAGGACGACGGCGCCGGCAAGCGCCGCCCACCTGCGGGGAGCCGACCGGGTGGCCGGCCGGGGATCGCGAATTGCCATGAGGGAGTTGCCTCTCGGGGTGTGGAAGGCATGCCCGGATCAATGCCTCGGCGGTGCCGCCGGCTGGGCGCGCGGTAGCGCCTGCTCTCGTCGCGGCTGAATGGCGGTGCGCCGCGGAATGCCCGTACGCGGCGCGATGATCCGGCTCCCCGGTCATTGTCGACCGGCCCGTGCGGCCGGTCAACCGGTGGCGCGGGCCGGCGGACTCCGTCTGACCTGCGCGGAAACTTTCGACAGGCGGTGGCTCAGTCCTCGCCGGTGTCGTGGTCGGGGTGGTCGACCTCGCCGTACTTCCAGTAGCCCCGGGTATACAGCCGATCCGCGTCGATGCCCCGCTCGGTCAGCAGGTGGCGACGGATACGGCGCATCGCGCCCGCCTCAGCGGCGACGAACGCCTGCCCGTCGCCGGCCGGCAGTTCGGCTGCGGCGACAGCCAGCTCCAGAGCCGACCCGGCGATCGCGTCGCCCCGGTAGACCCAGGTGACCCGCAGGTCCGCCTTGCTGTCCAGGTGCAGCTGCTCCTCGGCGTCGGCCACCTCGACGATGACCACCGTCGGGACGCCGGGCTGCAACACCTCCAGGATGGTGGCGATCGCCGGCAGGGCGGTCTCGTCACCGGCGATGAGCTGCCAGTTGGCCGCCGGGTCGGGCAGGTAGCGCCCGCGCGGGCCGACGACCACGGCGTTGTCGCCGGGACGAGCCCGGGTCGCCCAGGCCGAAGCCGGCCCGGCGTTGTCGTGCAGGACGAAGTCGATGTCCAGCTCGCCGCGGACCGGATCGAACCGGCGCGGAGTGTAGGTGCGCATCAGGGGCCGCTGGCCGGCCGGCCAGACCAGCCCCTCCGGTCCGACGGTCGGGAGGGTGGGCCGGTCCTGGCCGGGTACCGGAAGAACGAGCTTGAGGTGGCTTGCCGGTCCGTCCGCGGCGAAACCGGCCAGATCGTCGCCGGTCAGCGTGATCCGCACGGACCGCGGGGTGAGCCGGGTCACCTCGGCGACCGTGAGGTTCCGGAAGCGTGGAGCGGTTCTTGGCCGGGGTGAGGTCACCCGGTTACGGTAACCGTCTCAGGTAACCAGAAACCTCGTATCGGCCGCCGTGTGGCGTATGTCAACTCGTGTGCCGTCGCTGCACTACTCCCGCCACGCTGACCGGCGGCTCCCGTCACGCTGAGCGGCTCCCGTCACGCTGACCAGCAAGATCGGGCACGCCGCTAGAGTGTTCTGGTGACGCCAGTCTTCGATCTCTGTAACGAGTACATCGCGGCATCGGCCGTACTCGACCCGGTGAACGCCGGCAGCCGCGGAATCGCTACCAGTTTCGGCGCCGCCACGGACTACAGTCCGGACGGCCAGGCCGAACGTGCCGCGTTGATCCGCGACACCCTGACGAAGCTGGACGGCCTGGAGGTCACCTCCGAGGCCGACCGGCGGGCCGCCGACCATCTGCGGGAGCGGCTGGAAGCCGAGCGCGCCTGGCACGAGACCGGAGAGCCGCTGCGCCTGCTGCGTGCCCACTTCGGTCTGCTCGGCAACCTGCGCGACAGCGTCGACCTGCTGCCGCACTCCGGCGACGAGCAGTGGCGCAACGTCGCGGCGCGGCTCGCCGCCATCCCCGGCATGCTGGCGAGCTGGCGCGCGAGCCTGGACGCCGGGCTGCGGCAGGGGATCCCGGCCGCGCGCCGCCAGGCGCTGGAAGGGGCGCAGCAGGCGGAGCGGTACGCGGGAACGCACGACGCCCTGGTGACCTCGTACGGCGACGGTCCGCTGGCCGGCGAACTGGCTAAGGCCGCGGCCGCCGCACACGAGGGGTACACGGAGGCCGCCCGGTACCTGCGCCACGACTACGCACCCCGGGCGGCGGAGGACGATGGCGTGGGCGCGGAACGGTACGCGGTCGCGTCCCGGATGACCCTCGGCGAGGACATCGACCCGCTCGACGCGTACCTGTGGGGCTGGGAGGAACTGCGCCGCATCGAGGACGAGATGGCGCAGGAGGCGAACCGGATCCGTCCGGGCGCCAGCGTGGACGAGGCGATCGCGATCCTCGACGAGACCGAGTACGTCGTCGGGCTCGACGCCTACCGGGGATGGCTGCAGGATCGGCACGACTGGGCCATCGACCAGCTGAACGGCACCCACTTCGACATCCCGGAAGCGCTGCGTACGGTCGATGTCACCCTGGCCACGAACTCGCTGTCGGGTGCGGCTTACTACACCCCGCCGAACGAGGACCTGACCCGGCCGGGGCGCACCTGGTGGCCGCTCGGCGGCCGGGACCGGTTCTCGACCTGGTCCGAGCTGAGCATCGTGTTCCACGAAGGGGTACCGGGCCATCACCTGCAGATCGGCGCGACCCGGCTGCCCGACCAGGAGCTGTCCCGGTTCTCGCGGTTCTCCATGGTCAGCGGGCACGCCGAGGGCTGGGCGCTGTACGCGGAGCGGTTCGCCGACGAGTTGGGCTGGTTCTCCGAGCCCGGTACCCGGTTGGGCATGCTCACCGGTTCGGCGCTGCGCGCCGCCCGGGTCGTCATCGACATCGGCGTTCACCTGAACCTGCCGTTGCCCGACGGCACCCAGTGGACGTTCGAGAAGGCGTGCGAGATCCTGCACGAGCGCGGCCGGGCAGAGTCGCACCGGGTACACGCCGAGGTGGTCCGGTACTTCGGCTGGCCGGGTCAGGCGATCTCGTACAAGCTCGGGGAGCGTGGCTGGCTGGCCGCCCGGGATGAGGCCCGGCAGCGCCCCGGCTTCGACCTCAAGCGCTGGCACACCCAAGCGCTCGGGCTCGGCCCGGTCGGCCTGGCCGGCCTGTCCGAGGCGCTGCGCCGCATCGGCTGAGTACCGCATCCCTTTGCGCCGGTCCGCCGGGGTTGTCCCGGCGGACCGGCGCGCGTGCACCCGGCACTGGATAATCGCCGCGACCGCGCTGATCGGCGCCCGGAACGGCGAGGTGTTCGTGGAGCTGCACAGGAATCCGCGCCTGCTCAGCACCGTCACCAGCGTGCTCCTGCTCGCGGCGGTCACCGGCGCCCTGGACGTCTGGTTTCTCGGTGACCGGTGGGCTCACGCGGCCGTCGTCACAGCGGCGTTTCCGGTGGCGGTGTGGGGGCCCTGGATCGTGCGGGCGCTGTGGCCGTTCCGGTTCGTCGTCGGCACGGACGGGCTCACGGTGCGGTTCCGGGGCGCGAACCTGCGCCTGCCGTGGAGCGAGATCCACGCGGTCGTGCTCGACGACCCGGTGCGTCGCGACCGCGCTCCGCTGTGGGATGAGCTGTTGCTCGTACCGGTCGACGGCGCCGTCCTCACCGCCGGCGCGATCCGTCGCAGCCCGGTCGACGGCCGCCCGTGCCAGCTGTTGTTGAAGTCCTCGGACGTGCGGGAGTCCGCGGAGGACGTGGCGCGGGCACTGATCCGGTTCGGTGGTGACCGCGTGGTCAACCTCGCCGACCTGCGCCGCCGCGAACTGCGCACCGAGTTCAGGCTCCTCCGGTTCGGGATCGGTTACGAGCCGTACCACGTGCAGGTACTCGTCCGGCGGGCTCACGAGGCGCTCGACGCCGGTGCCGGGCCATGGCGGCAGGCCGCCAGAGCCGAGATCGAGTCGGCCAGACTGCCGCGCTTCTGGCAGGGGTACAGCCGCCGGGAAGTCGACGCCACGCTGCGGGCGCTGTCCGACGCGCTCTCCCGCTGAGGACCGGCGCCCGCGGTTACCGCTCAGCCAGCGCCGGCCGGCTCTCCGGCGACGGGTGGCCCGACGTCGGATCGTCGGACCCGGCCAGCAGCAGCGCGCCGAGTACCGCGAGCACGAACCCGACCACGGCCACCGGTACGAACCCGTGCCGCGCGTGGTCGCCGAGCACGAGTACGCCGACCACCGCCGGTACCACCGTCTCGGTGACCACGACCGCGGCGCTGACCACGGTGACCGAGCCGCTGTTGAGCCCACCGGTGAAGAACAGGAACCCGATCACACCGCCGACGGCCAGCGACCACGCCGCCGGGTCACGCACCAGGTACGCGGGCGACCAGTCGGTCAGGCCCCGCGCGGCCAGCGCGGTGATGCCGAAGCCGAGCCCGGCCACCGAGCCCAGGATCGCCGGGCGGGCCCGCGAGCCGGTCTTCCCGACCGCCAGGCCCAGCGCGGTCAGCGCGAGCACACTGACCAGCAGGCCAAAGCCGAACCACGGCCCGGGCGGCACCGGGTTCTCGTCCCCGGCCGAGGCGCTGAGCAGGGCCAGGCCCGCGCAGACCCCGGCGACCGCCGCCCACTGCCGGCCGTTCAGGCGGGCCGCCAGGATCGGCACCGCGACCACGGCGGTGACCGCGAGGTTTGACGCCTGACCGGCCTGGACGAGGAACAGCGGGAGGCTGCGCAGCGCGATCAGCTGGAAGACGAAGCCGCCGCCGTCGAGCGCGACGCCGGCCACGAACGGACCCTGGCGCAGCGCGCGGACGAGGATGCGCGGACCCACGGTGCGGCCGGAGTCCGGCGCACGCCGCGCCCCGATCGCCTGGAACACCGACGCCACGCCGTAACACACCGCCGACCCGAAGACGGCCAGCAGCCCCCACATCACCAGGTCACGGTAGCTGGCGCCGCTGATCTCGCGAACGTCCGGTCGAGGTTCCGACCGACTTGTCCGGCTCGGCGCGCTTGTCTGGCTCGACGCATCTGGCGCTGATCCCAACGGCTTGCGGCTGGTGCCCGTGACGCGGGACGCGGGACGCGCTACCCGACCCGCCTTTCGATTAGTCCATCGATACTTATAATTTCAAGAAACCCCGCCTCTGGCGTGCCGGTGTGTCGACCGAGTGGTCGCTAATTTGGTCGGATACCGTCGGATTCGCCCTTTAACCGCCACTCACTGCCCCCCTCACACCGACCACCACCTGCGTCGCTTTCGTCTCTCGCCGCCGCCATGATGAGATGGAAGACCACGCGATATGCAGGAGGTCCGCCCTGTGGCCAGCGTCGCCGAGGTCAAGTCGGCCATCGATGCCGTCATCTCGCAGATCGGTGAGGTGCAGTCTGCCGTACGGGCGGCCGGTGAACAGCTCTCGGAGACCCAGCAGAGCCTGGCGGCAGCCGTTGAAGGCAGCGGGCACGACGCGGTGACCACCGCGCAGGCCGCGCTCAACCAGGCCACCACCGAGCTTGAGGAGGCACTGGCCGCCACGGTCACAGCGGTCGAGCAGGCGCAGACCTACCTGGGCACCCTGTAACGACCATGTCCCTGATCGAAGAACTGGGCGCCGTGCTCTACGCGACCTCCGAACGGATGCCGGTCGGCGAAGTGGCCGCCGCGCTGGAGCGGCTGCGCGCCGCCTCGGCGCTGCTGATGTGGATCCGGCAGGAGTCGAGCCGGCCGATCGGGGTCCCCGAACTGGCCGGCGCCACCGAACACCTGGAACAGGCCGGCCGCGCTCTCCACGTGGCGCAGGAGTCGGTGGCCGAGTACCTGACCGCGATCGGTCTGGGCCTGGAGGGCCGCAGGCCGCCCGAGGACGCCTGGCGGAAGGCTCTCGACGAGCAGCCGGACACCACGCCGGAGCAGGAGGAGCCGGAGGGCGTAGCGGCGCCCGGACGGCTCGGCCGGTGGTGGGCGCAGCGGGTCACGGTACTGACCGACGGTCCGGTGGACGAGCAGGGCGAGCCGGGCTCGGGCGGGCCGAACGGCAGCACGACTGGCGGCAAGAGAGCCGGCGACACCACGGCGGGCGGCACGACGGCGGGCGGCAGGACGGCGGGCGGCAGGACGACCGGCGACACGGCCGGGCGCGACCGGTCCGGCCGCCCGAGCGGAAGCGGTGCCGGGGAACCACCCGAGCTGCTGCGCCGAGTCGCCCGGCACACCCGCGCCGGCAACCGTGACGCGCTGCGCCGGGAACTGACCGACGCGGCCCCACCGGTCGGGCTGGGCCTGGCCGCGATCAGCCCTCCGGTGCTGCACCGGCTGGCCGGCGACCTGCTCGGCCACCAGCCGCGGGCGGCCGACCTGGCCGCGCTGACCGACACCACCCGCGGACCGGTTCACACCCTGCTGCCGAAGCTGCCCTCCGGCGTGGTGGACACGCTGCTCGCCCGGGTCTGCCGGGTCCCGCCGCCTCGCGAATCCGGGCCGCCCGCGCACCCGGCCGACTCGGCGGTTACCAGCGCGGTACTGGTCGGTGTGCTGCTGTCCCGCCTCGGTCGCGACCCGGATTCGTTGCGGCCCGACGCGCCGCAGCCGATGGACAAGCCCCGGCAGTCCGACCGCGGCGACTCGTCGACCGGTGGCGCCGCATCCGTCGGCGCCGCTGGCGGCCGCGTAACCCACCCCCACCACGCGAGCGACGGACCGGACCGATGGCTGATTCCCTGATCGAAACGATCCGGCGCGACCTCGGCAGGGCACAGGCCGCCGCGCTTGCCGGCCGTGCGGCCGCGCAACGCCGGCTCGCGGACGCGCACGCCCGGCACGCACGGATGGAGGCCGCCGCGGCGCAGGTGCCCCAACGCGCCGGCGACGTACGCGAGCAGCAGCTGACCGCGCTGGAGACCGCGCACCGGGAGTCGGTCGCCGACACCGCGGCGGATGCGATCCGCGCCGCGCTGGCCAGTGCGCCGGGCTCCGCCGGCGATCCGTGGTCGCGGTGGCAGCCCACCCCGCTGCGCCGGGGCTCGGTACCGGGGCCGGTCCGCATCGGTACCGTGCCGCCCGGCGTACCGGCCCTGGTGCCGTTCCTCGACTGGGCGCACGTGCGCATCACCGGTACCGACCGGGCCCGGTGCGACGCCGTACTGGCCGCGTTGCTGCTGCGTACCTTGGGCTGTGCGCCGCCCGGATCGGTGCGACTGACCGGGTACGACCCGGACCAGCTGGGCGGCGGGCTGGCCGGGTTCGCCCCGCTCAGCCCGGGCGGCCTGCTGACCTTCGTCGGCCCGGGCGGCCTGGGCCGGCTGCTCGACGAGCTGGTCGACCACGTCCGGCGGGTCAACGAGACGGTACTGGCCGGCGAGTACCCGTCGCTGCGCGCGTACGCCGAGGCGACCGGCAGGCGGCCCGAGCACTGGCGGGTGGCTGTGCTGCTCGGCGCGGACGAGCCGACCCGCCACGAGCAGGCGCAGCTGGCCCGGTTGCTGCGCACCGGGGTGGCCTGCGGTGTGCACCTCATCCTGCGCGGGCTGCCCGTCGACCCGATCGTCGAGTCCGACGTGACCACACTGGCGACGGTGAGCGCCGACCGCTTTCACGGCATGCCGCTGACCGTCGAGGGGCCGCCGGCCGAGCTGGTCACCGCGGGCTGCCGGACGATCGCCGCGCAGGCGGCCGAGGGGCCCGAGCCGATCGCGTTCGCCGACCTGCTGCCCGACGAACTGTGGACCCACTCCTCCGCGATCGGCCTGACCGCCCCGGTCGGAGAGGCGTCCGACGGCGAACTGGTCGACGTGTCGCTCGCCGACTACCCGCCTCACGCGCTGATCGGCGGACCGTCGGGTACCGGCAAGACCAATCTCATCTACGCGTGGATGGGTGGTCTCGCTGCCCGGTACTCCCCGGCCGAGCTGGAGTTCTACCTGCTCGACTTCAAGGAGGGCGTGTCCTTCGCCCGGTTCGCGCCCGGCCAGCGGGACCCGAGCTGGTTGCCGCACGTGCGGCTGGTGGGCATCAACGTCAACACCGACCGCGAGTTCGGCGTGGCGCTGCTGCACTTCCTCAGCCGGCAGCTGCGGGCCCGCGCCGAGGCGGCCAAGCGGCACGAGGTCACCACCCTGGCCGAGTTGCGCGCCGAGGACCCGACCGGGCACTGGCCGCGCATCGTCGCCGTGGTCGACGAGTTCCAGGTGCTGCTGTCCGGCCGCGACGCGCTGGCCGCCGAGGCGGCCACGCTGCTGGAGGATCTGGCCCGCCGTGGGCGTTCGCAGGGCATTCATCTGGTACTGGCCAGCCAGGACGTCTCCGGTATCGAGGCGCTGTGGGGGCGCTCCGCGCTCGTCGGCCAGTTCGCCCTGCGCATGGCGCTGCCCAAGGCACGCCGGATCCTGAACGAGAACAACCCCGCCGCCGAATCCATCCCGCGCTTCCACGCGGTCATCAACGCTGACTCCGGCGCGCTGCCCGGCAACCGGATCGTGCGGGTACCGATGGCCAGCGACCGGGAATCGTGGAGCGGGCTGCAACTGCGGCTGTGGCAGCGACGGCCGGCCGACGTCGCGCCGCCGCGGCTGTTCGACGGCGACGCGGTACCGGTGTTCCCGCAGAACCGGGTACCCACGCCCGGTGGCCGGGAACCGGTGGCGCTGCTCGGCGAGACCATCGACGTCGCCGGGGAGCCGGCCCGGCTCCGGCTGCCCCGGGCCCCCGGCCGGAACCTGGCTGTGCTCGGCACCCGGCTGGAGGAGGCGTGCGCGGTACTCGCCTCCGCCGGGCGCTCGCTGGCCGCGCAGTTCCCGGACGGTTCCGCGCGGTTCTCCGTGGCCTGCCTCGACCCGGACGCGATGGGGCCGGCCGGCGACCTGCATGCCGCGCTGCCCGAGGACACCGAGTGGTACGACGTCGACACCGTCTCCGAGCTTTTCGCGGAGACCGTGGACGACGCGAGCGGCACCCCGCACTTCCTTATCCTGTACGCGGTCGACGCCGCCCGGAGCCGGGCCGCCGGCCCGCAGGACCACCTGCGCCGTATCCTCCACAGTGGACCCGAGCGGCACACCCACGTGCTCGGCTGGTGGCGAGGGGTGGGACGGCTGCGCGACGATCTCGGCGGGATGGGTGCGCGGCTGGATCCGATCGGGGCCTGGGTCGCGCTCGACGTGCACGGTGGCGATCTCGCCACGCTCTACCCGAAGCCCGGTGGCCCGTCCTGGTACCCGCGGCCGTGGCGGGCGCTGTACTTCGACCGGACGGTGCACCGCAACGCGGAAGCCATCATCCCCTACGGACTCTCATGAGCAGGCCCGACGAGCCGGGTGCCGAGGCGCCCGCGACCGGTGCCCAGCCGGCGACCGGTGCCCAGCCTGGGTCCGGTGCCCAGTCCGCCACGGGCGCCCGGCCCGCCGCGGGTGTTCAGTCCGCCGGGTTCGCGGGCAACCCGTGGCGCGACGCGCCGAACACCCGCCGCACGGCCGCGCCCCCGCCGCGTCGCAGGCCGCTGGCGATCGAGACGGACCCGGCGCCCGCCGAGCCGTCGCGCGCAGCACCGGACGCCCCCGCCCCGCCCGACGACTCCACCGACACCGACTCGACCGGCGCCGACTCGACCGGCACCGCTCCAGCCGACGCTGACTCGGCTGACGCCATCCCGACCGACGCTGATTCGGTTGACGCCATCCCGGCCGCCCCCGTCCCGGCCGACGCCGACCCGGGCGACGCTGCCCCCGGCGACACCACCCCGGCCGGCACCGCGCCGGGCGACGCTGCGCCGGGCGACACCGCCCGGGCCGATACCACCCCGGGCGACGCCGCCCGGACCGGGGTTGACGCCACCGGGGCTGCCGCGACCGAGACTCCCCCGACCGAGACCGCTTCGAGCGAGACCGCTTCGACCGGATCCGGCGCGACTCGCGCTGCCCCGATCGAAACCGGCCCAGCCGTCACACCCCCAGCCGTCACGACCCCAGCCGTCACGACCCCAACCGGCGCCCACGCGGTCGGTAGCGACCTGGTGCCCACCGAGCCGGGCACTTCCTACGCCGACCTCATCCGCCGGCTGGCCGGTGCCGAAGCCGACCTCGCCCGGCGGCGCACCGCCGTGCACGAGTGGTTCGTCCGCCAGCAGGCCCGGGCCCAGGCCGAGGTGGCCCGCACCTCGCAACGGGTCGCCGAGGCCAGCACCGCGCTCGGGGTCGCGCAGGCCGCGGTCGAGTTCACCGAGGCCGAGTCGGCCCGGCTCTGGCAGATCCTGGCCGGCCGGATGCGGCTGCGCGACCCGGCCAAGCTCGGGCCGCCGCCGGGGCCGGACGAGAGTGGCGAACCGATCACCGAACACCCGGCTCACCTCCTGGATCAGGTACGCGAGGCGCTGGATCAGGTACGTCCGGTGAAACAGCGGCCCGCGGTGGGGCTGCCGCTGCTGATCTTGGGTGTGATCCTGCTGCTGATCGGCATCGGTTACGCGGCGTTCACACTGGCGAATTGACGTATCCGCGCCGGCTGAGGTGTCCGCGGCGACCCGGCCGCCCGGCGCTCGCGGCTACCCGGACGCCGGCTCAGACGGCCCGAGCCAGACCGGTCGGAAGGCGGCATAGCGGGCGCAACCGGCGGCCCCGTGCCGTTCGGCCCGCGCGACCATAGCCTGCAAGCGGCTACCGTCGACAGCGATGGACTACACACAGCCCGGGCTCAGCGTTCCCGGAGACGCCGACGACATCCGCCCCACCGGTTCCGACATTGATCCTGATCCGCGTTCCGATCCGCACTCCTCCGACATCGACCTGGCCGACTGGCGCGAGCGGATTGTCCGGCTCTACCTGTCCGACCTGGATCTGGCCGGCTTCCGGGCCGCCCGGGACGAGATGTTCGCCACCCACCCGCAGTCGCCGATCCCACCCGCGCGGCGGGCGGACTTCACCGGCCTGAGCTACTTCCCCGCCAACCCCGAGGCGGTCGTCGAGGCACCGCTGACCCCTGCGGACGGCGGCATCGAGATCGACACCGGTGGACCGGACGGCGTGGTGCGCTACCGCCGGGTGGCCGTCGCCGGTACGCCGTGGGGACCGCTGACCCTGTGGTGGATCGAAGCGTACGGCGGTGGGTTGTTCCTGCCGTTCCGCGACGGTACGAGTGCGGCCGATTCGTACGGCGGCGGACGGTACCTCACCGACACCGTCAAGGGCACGTTCGGCCGCGGGCTGGTCGTCCTGGCCCCCGATCGGGTGAGGCTCGACTTCAACTACGCGTACAACCCCAGCTGTGCCTACGACGACCGCTGGGCGTGCCCGCTCGCCCCGGAGGAGAACCGGGTCACGGGCCGGATCCCGGCCGGTGAGCGCGTCTGGCACCCCGCAGAGGCGGTGTCCAGCCGGCTCACAGGTTGAGCACAGGTCGAGCAAAGAATTGGCTGAGATTTCGCGTGCATGATGGGCACCCATGACGGCAGGCACGCTGAACATCCGGCACCGGGCCGCGCCCGGTAGCCGGACGCGCGGCTGGTGGCCGGACCTGATCGGCGCCGCCACCGTGTTCAGCATGCTGGTCGTGGTCGCCCTGTGGGTACACAACCAGGGTCTCCAGCAGTTGGTCGACTCGACCACCGGGCTGGACTCCCTGGGCCGGCTGACCGGGCTGGCCTCCGCGGACCTGTTGCTGATCCAGGTGTTCCTGATGGCGCGGGTACCGCCGGTCGAGCGCTCGTTCGGCCAGGACCGGCTGGCCCGCTGGCACCGGGTGGTCGGCTTCACCTCGTTCGACCTGATGCTCGCGCACGTCCTGCTGATCACGCTCGGGTACGCCGGTACCGACCACAGCGGAGTGGTGCGCGAGTTTATCAATCTTGTGCTCACCTACCCCGGCATGCTGCTCGCCCTGGCTGGCACGGTCGCGCTGATCCTGGTCGTGGTCACCTCGCTGCGGGCGGCCCGGCGCCGGCTGCGGTACGAGTCGTGGCACCTGCTGCACCTGTACGCATATCTGGGCGCCGGGCTGGCGATCCCGCACGAGCTGTGGACCGGTACCGACTTCATCGGCGACGCCGCGGCCACCGCCTACTGGTGGACGGTCTACGCCGTCGCGGCGGGCAGCGTACTGGTGTTCCGGTTGGGTCTGCCGCTGTGGCGCAGCGCACGGTACCGCCTGGTGGTCAGCGACGTCGTCCCGGAGGCGCCCGGCATCGTCTCGGTGTACCTGCGCGGGCGGCACCTGGATCGGCTGCGGGTACGGGCCGGGCAGTTCTTCCACTGGCGGTTCCTGGCCGGCCCCGGCTGGACCCGGGCGCACCCGTACTCGCTGTCCGCCGCGCCCCGGCCGGACCTCCTGCGCATCACCGTCAAGGACCTGGGTGACGACAGTGCCCGAGCGGGCGCGTTGCGGCCCGGTACCAGGGTGCTGATCGAGGGACCGTACGGGCAACTGGCCGGGGCGGGCCGACGCCGGCCCCGGTTCACGATGATCGCCTCGGGCATAGGCATCACCCCGCTGCGCGCGCTGCTGGAGGAGTTGCCGTACCGGCCGGGTGACGGGACGCTGATCTACCGGGCCAGTACCCCGGACGGCTTCGCGTTCCGGGCCGAGTTGGACGCGCTGGCCGCCCGGCGAGGGGTACGGGTGGTATACCTGCCCGGCCCGCGCGCCTCGGACGGGTCCTGGGCACCGGCGCGCGTACCCGGGCAGCGGGGATCACCACCGCTCGGGGACGAGTCGCTGCTGCTCCAACTCGTACCGGACATCGCGGAACAGGACGTGTATGTCTGCGGCCCGGACCAGTGGATGACCGCGGCCGCCAACGCGGCCCGGCTCGTCGGGGTGCCCGAGGAGCACCTGCGGCTCGAATGGTTCAGCTGGTGACCGGGGGGAACGGCCGTACGGAAAGGCAGTGCGGGACATGCGGCGGATAACCCTGTGGCTGGTGGCCACCGTCGTCGTGGTGGTGCTGTTGTTCAGCTACAAGACGAGCCTGAACCCGGGCAATTCCGCCCGGCCCGGCGCGGAAGGCTCCAACCCGCCCGGCATCGTGTCCGGGCCTACGAACGCGCCCACCGGCCAGGCACCCACCGGCGATGCGCCCCTCCTCGGTCAGGCGCCGGCCGGCCAGCCCGTGCCCGCTTCGCCCAGTGCCAACCCGCCCAGTGCCAACCCACCCAGTGCCGCCCCGGAAACGGTCGCGAACGGCACGGTGTCGCAGACCGTGTGGGGACCGGTACAGGTCCAGGTGACGATCGCGGCGGGGAAGATCGCCGACGTGATCGCGCTCCAGGTACCGAGCCAGAGCTCCAGGGACCAGGAAATCAACTCGTACGCGGTTCCCCGCCTGCGGCAGGAGGTGCTGACCGCGCAGAGCGCCCACATCGACGCGGTCAGCGGCGCGACGATCACCAGCGATGGCTACGTGCAGTCGCTTCAGGCCGCACTGGACGCCGCTCACTTCGGGGAATAGCCGACCGCTCGACGCCGGGAGCGTTGCGTAGGCTCGTCGCGGATGGCCATGCCCGGCGCCAACCGGGGTCGGGCCGGGCTGTCGCGGCGGCCAGCACGCCTGGTCGCCGGATCGGGCAAACTGGGGAGCCGGCGTGATCGCCGATGTCGTCGTCGTGGTCCTGGCCGTGTGCGCGGGCGCGGTCGCGCTAGTGGTCGCGCTCGGGCTGACCACCTGGGCCCAGCGCGACCGCGTGGTGCGGGGCGCCGCTGCCGAGAACGCCACAGCCGAGGCCGACCTCGCCGACGGCGACCCCGAAAATGACGGCACTCCGAACGATGGCACTCAGACCGACGGCGCCCCCGATGGCGGCGCTCGGAATGGCGGCGCTCGGAATGATCGCGCTCAGAATGGCGGCACTCGGAATGGCCGCACTCAGAACGATCGCATTCGGAACGACGGCGAGGATGACGGCGAGCGGGTGCCGTCGGCCGCCGACCTGCGCGGGCAGGCTGAGGAACTGGCGGCTCACGCGACCGCCGCGGCCGGCCGGGCCGAGCGGGCAATGGCCGACGTGGACACGGCCCGGGCGGAGTACGACGCCGCCGAGGCGCACCGCGACACGGTCGAGGCGGAGTACGACGCGGCCCGGCTCGCGTACGCCGAGGCGCTGCGCGCCGTACGGGCAGGCCAGCCGGAGCCGCCCACCCCGGAGCAGCGGGAGCGCCGCCACGAGGTGGAGAGCGCGGCGCTGGCCGCGTACCGGCGCGGCGAACTGTCCATCGACGAGTTGCGTGCCGTCTTCGCCCGGGCCGGCGACCGGGATCCGGATCGAGAGGCCCTGGCGCAGGAAGCGGAGCGGCTCGCCGCGCGGGAGAGCGAGGTCCGGCGCGGGTACGACATCGCGGTCGCGGCGGCCCGGGTGGCCGGCGAGCGGCTGCACGTCGCGGAGGTGGCAGCGACGGCGTGTACGCAGGAGGCTGTGGACGCCGCGATCGAGGCGCAGGTGGCCGCCGACGAGTTGGGCCGGGACGCCGAGCGGCGGTAGCGGCCCGGCCGGTTACCTGTCTGTCCCGCCGGCCGTGTCGCCCTCGTCCGTCTCGACGGCAGCGTCTGTGTCAACGGCGGCGTCAGTCTCGACGTAGGTGGCGAGGCTGCGGATCAGCATGTCCAGGCCGAACTCGAAGCGCTGGGCACTGTCGCCCGACATCAGCGCGTCCACGTGCTTGGACAGCAGCGGGAAGCGGTCCGGCGGCAGGCTGGTGAAGAACGACCGCACGCTGTCGAAGTACGCCTCGGTGAACTCCTCGTGCGACTGGCCCGCCTCGACGCGGCGCTTGTAGAACAGCGTCCCCTCGTAGGCGTCGGCCGCGATGTACAACGCCAGCCGATCGATCGCGTACGCCGCCACCAGCGGCGGTACCCGGCCGGCGAGCATGAGGGCCATCATGCCCTCGGCCAGGCGCAGGGCGTTGGGCCCGGTGGGTACGTTGGCCAGGCTCACCCGCGAGATGTCCCGGTGCGAGGCATACACCTGGAACGCCCGCAACGCGACCTCGCGCAACTGCTCCTGCCAGCGCTCCGGGTCGGGTGGCGGCACCGGAACCTCTCCCATCACCCGGTCGTGGACGAGGTCGAGCAGTTCCTCCTTGTTGGCCACGTGCGCGTACAGCGAGGCGGGACCGGTGCCCAACTCCTCGGCGACCCGCCGCATGCTCACCCCGTCGAGGCCGTCCGCGTCGACCAGGCGCAGTGCGGTCTCCACGATCAGCTCGCGGCTGAGCTGCGGGCGCGTGCGCGCCGGCTGCCGCGTGGGCTTCCACGCGGGTACGGGCAGATCTTCGGCCATGTCGGTCACTGTACTCCGTCGCGAACGGTGTTCCCTGGACGAACGGCGTTCGTTCAGGGTACGGTGTTCGCGCTAACGAACACCGTACGCAGAAACGGGGAACTGACGAATGACCACGACCACCACGCCCGTCGAGGCGCCCGACCTTCCGGCCACCCAGCCCTACCGATGGCGCTGGCTCGGCCTCTTCGTCATCCTGGCCGCCGAGGTCATGGACCTGCTGGACGCGCTGGTGACCACGATCGCCGGCCCGTCGATCCGGACCGACCTCGGTGGCGCCGACAGCCTGATCCAGTGGCTCGGCGCGGCCTACACCCTCGCCATGGCCGTCGGCCTGGTCACCGGCGGGCGGCTCGGCGACCTGTTCGGCCGCCGGCTGATGTTCATGATCGGCGCGGGTGGCTTCGTCACCTCGTCTGCGGTCTGCGCGCTCGCTCAGAGCCCGGGCATGCTCATCGGCGCTCGGGTGGCCCAGGGCCTGTTCGGCGCGCTGATGCTCCCGCAGGGGCTGGGAATCATCCGCGAGATGTTCAGCGCCAAGGAACTCGCCGGTGCGTTCGGCGCGTTCGGCCCGGTCATGGGCCTGTCCGCGGTTGGCGGCCCGATTCTGGCCGGCTGGTTGGTGACCGCGGACTACTTCGGGCTCGGCTGGCGCATGATCTTCCTGATCAACCTACCGCTGGGCATCCTCGCGGTGGCCGGTGCCGCCGCGGTCCTGCCGGCCTCGCGGAGAACCGGCGCCACCCGGCTCGACCTCGGCGGAGTGGCGATCCTGTCCGCCGGAGCCTTCATGGTCATCTACCCGCTGGTCCAGGGGCGCGAACTCGGCTGGCCACTGTGGACGTACCTGCTGATCGCCGCCGGCATCCTCACGTTCGGCCTGTTCACGCAGTACACCCGTGGGGTGCAGCGACGCGGCGGCGACCCACTGGTGACCCCGTCGCTGTTCCGGAAGCGGGCCTTCACCGGCGGGCTGCTGGCCGGCGGCGCGTTCTTCTCCGGCATGATCGGCTTCAGCCTGGTGTTCAGCCTCTACCTGCAGCTGGGCCTGAACGACTCGCCGCTGAAGACCGGCCTGGCCGCCGTGCCGCAGGCAGCGGGCATGGTCATCGGCTTCGTGGCCGCGAGCGCCGGACTGACGGCGCGGCTCGGTCGCCGGCTTCTGCACATCGGGCTCGTCGTCATGGCCGCCGGCGTCGCGCTGTTCGCGGTCATCGTGCACGCGGCGGGTACCGCCGGTGTGTCGCCGTGGCACGTGGCACCCGCGCTGGCCGTGACCGGCATCGGTACCGGCCTGCTCATGGCGCCATTCTTCGACCTTATCCTGGCCGGTGTCGAGGAGCACGAGATGGGCTCCGCCTCCGGCTCGCTGAACGCCGTCCAGCAGCTCGGTGGTGCGCTGGGCATCGCCATCCTGGGTACGGTCTTCTTCAACATCCTGAAGGTCGGGCGCACCGGGCCGGTACCGGCGACCGTCGAGCACGGCATGCAGGTCACCCTGTGGATCGAGATCGGCCTGCTGGCGGTCACGTTCGCCGCGGCGTTCCTGCTGCCGAAGCGCCCCCGCGAGGAAGAGGCCGCCTAGCTCCTGGCGTGCTCCCCGGGGACCGGTGCCCAGCGCCCGCTTGCTCAGCGCTTGGGCACCGGTACCCGGGCCAGGTCCTCGGCCACCACGATCGGTCCGTCGAAGTGCCGGGCGGCCTCCGCGCCGAAGGCGGCGGGATCCGTGTAGCGCTGGGAGAAATGCGTGAGCACCAGCAGCCGTACCCCGCATTCGGCGGCGACCCGCCCGGCCTGCGCCGCGGTCAAATGGCCGAAACTCTCCGCGAGCTCGGCCTCGGCCGCCAGGAACGTGGACTCGATGACCAGCATGTCCACGCCATCGGCCAGCGCGAACACGTTCTCGCACAGCCGGGTGTCCATGATGAACGCGAAGCGCTGCCCGCGCCGGTGCTCGCTCACGTCTTCCAGCGCCACGGTTGCGCCACCCGCACCGGGACCGCCGACGCTGATGCTTCCCTCGCGCTGGAGCCGGCCGATGTCCGGGCCGGCGATGCCGTACTCCGCGAGCCGGTCCGGCAGCATCCGCCGGCCGTCCGGCTCCACCAGCCGGTACCCGTAGGAATCCACCGGATGCTCCAGCCGGAGCGCGGACAGCGTGCCGAACGTACCGCTGGCCACCGGCCCGTCCGTCTCGACCGGCTCCTCGCGCAGGTCGGCGGTCTCGTAGAAGGACGCCGCGTAGCGCAGCCGGCCGAAGAAGTCCCGCCCCGAGGCCGGATAGTGCGCGTAGACCGGCCGCTGCACCCGGTCCAGCGACAACCGCTGGACCACACCCGGCACTCCGAGACAGTGATCGCCGTGGAAGTGGGTCAGGCAGATCCGGGTCACGTCCGTCGCGCTGACCCCGGCGAACAGCATCTGCCGCTGGGTGCCCTCGCCGGGATCGAAGAGCATCCCTTCGTCGTCCCAGCGCAGCAGGTACCCGTTGTGATTGCGCATCCGGGTCGGGGCCTGGCTGGCTGTCCCCAGCACGACGAGTTCACGCACCCGGTGACGATACGCGACGCGGGGGCGACCGCAGTTTGGATTGACCGCCCTAACGGGAATACCTCCACGAAAGGAGGAGGTAGGTCGCCATGACCACTACTGCCATAGTCATCCTCGTCATCGTCGTGGTGGTCGTCGCCGCGCTCATCGCGTTCGCGGTCACGTACTCCCGGCGGCGTGCCCTACGCGAGCGCTTCGGACCCGAGTACGAGCGGTTGGTCGCCGAGCAGAACAGCCGGTCCGCCGCCGAGCACGAGTTGCGTGAGCGCGAACGCAAGCACGCCGAGCTGGATCTCCACCCGCTCTCCGCGTCCTCGCGAGCCGGCTACGCCGCCGAGTGGGCCGACGTACAGACGCGGTTCGTGGACTCGCCGCAGGACGCGGTACGCGCCGGCGACGAGTTGGTCACCCGGCTGGTACGGGAGATCGGGTACCCGACCGACGACTACGAGGAGCGGTTGGCCACGCTGTCCGTCGAGCACGCCCGGACGCTGAGCCACTACCGCGACGCGCACGACATCTCCCTGCGCAACGAGAGCGGTCAGGCCAGCACCGAACAGCTGCGCCAGGCTCTCGTGCACTACCGGGCCCTGTTCGGCGAGTTGCTGGGCGACGAGCCGGTACCGGAGACCGCCGAGCCTGTCCAGGCCCGGGAGCCCGAGACGGAGCCCGAGGTTCCTGCCGCTCGGACCGACGTACCGCAGACCGATGGGCCTCGGTCTGACGCCCCCACCCGCTGACCGCCAGCGGCCCACCCGCGTACCTGGCGAACGAGGAGGTTCTTCTGATGCGTGACCAGCCGCATGCCTGGCAACACCGATCGAACGACGCGACCGAGTCGGCCACCGGCACGATGCCCACACCGCGCGAGCCGGCCGACGACGACTCTGACCACGCCATCCCGACCGACAACGCCGTCCCAACCGACAACTCCCGCCAAGACACCAGCTGGGCTCCGGAGCGCGACGCGTCCCCCGCGGACTCGCCGGAGGCCGGTGGCACGGACGTCGCCGGCTCGCCCGACATCGACGCCCCGACCTCGTCACCGGACGTCGACGCCGCGAGCCACATGCCCGGTGAACCCGCCGTCGGAGTGGCGCAGGTTCCCGACTCGGAGGCCGGCACCGATGAGCGCGCAGCCGACGACCGCACACCCGACGACCGCGCAGCCGACAACGTCGCAGCCGACGACGTCGCCGCACGCGACGACCGCGCAGCCGACGACCGCGGAGCCGACGACGTTGCCGCACGCGACAGCGCCATGAGCGACGCGGCACGGGATGCCGCCATGAATGACGCGGCGCGCGACGCCACCGCAACCGACTACAACATGACCGACGACGATGCCTTTGACGACGCCGCCTTTGACGACCGCGCGGCCGGCGACGACGCGGCGCGCGACGCAGCCGTGAATGACGCGGCCGTGAGTGACGCGGCCATGAGTGACGCGGCGGCCGGCGAGCCGGGCGGCCGGGAGGGCGACGGCGAGCTGATGCCGGGCGACGTACCCGAGCAACCGGCGAGGCCGTTGTTCGACGGCTCGTCCGCTGACGGCTTCCGCGACCGTTGGCAGCGGGTACAGATGCGCTTCGTGGACAACCCGCGCGGCGCCGCGGACGAGGCGAGAGTACTGACCGATGACGTCGTCTCGGCGCTGCACGACGCGCTCAACGAGCGGATCGGCTCGCTGGGCGAGTGGCAGTCCGGGCAGGCGGGTGACACCGAGGAGCTTCGGGTCGCCGTACGCCGGTATCGCGACCTGCTGGACCGGTTGCTCGGTCTCTGATTACGGCAACGCGTCCGTCGAGGGTGGGTGGCCTCCGGTCGCCCACCCTCGCGCGTGCGAAGCGCTCTTCGTCCCGCCCCGCGCCCTCGATCCCCCGACCGCCCTCGGACTCTCGGGGCCGGTTCGTTTCGGGGGAGGGTAATTCGGCTGTCGCGCGTCTAGCGTGAGCGCGTGAGCAGTGGACGGCGCCGCGGTCGGCCGCGCCATCCGGACGTGTTGACCCCGGCCGAGTGGCGGGTCGTAGACGCCGTACGGCATGGGTTGACCAACCGGCAGATCGCGGCGCGGGGCGGCGTGAGCCTCGACGCGGTCAAGTTCCACGTCGCCAACGCGGTGGCCAAGCTCGGCCTCGACGGCCGGGCGGCGCTGCGATCCTGGACCGGGGTACCGGCGGGCAGCGCACCGCATCGTGCACTGCACCGCCCGGCAGTGAGGGAGACGACGATGTCAGGAAGCCTGAGCCTGGGAGCCATCGGTCAGGTCTCCCGCCCGGTCGGCGACATCGACCGGGCGGTCGAGTGGTACCGGGACGTGCTCGGCCTGCCGCACCTCTACACGTACGGCGACCTCGCGTTCTTCGACTGCGGCGGAGTGCGGCTGTTCCTGAGCGCCGAGTCCGGTACCGCTGTCGGCGAACCGTCGGTGCTCTACTTCCGGGTCGACGACATGCACGCCGCGTACCAGGAACTGCGCACACGAGGCGTCGAGTTCGAAGGGGCGCCGCACCTGATTTTCCGGCACGAGTCTGGACTGGAGGAGTGGATGGCTTTCTTCAAGGATCCGGACGGCCACCTGCTCGCCATCATGGCGCAGTTGCTGGCGGACTGCGCTGCCGAGAGGCTGAGCTGACGAAAGACTGGGCTGACGAGAGACTGATCTGCCGCGAGAGTGACCTGCTCCCTCAGCCCGACACGCCGAGAGTATTGGAGTTCTGGACCCACCCGGGAAGTCCGAGCAGGTTGGGCACCGGCGAGACCGCGAGACACGCCGACGCCAACGGGGCCAGCATCTCGGCCAGCCGGTCCGTCGCTTGCGTGCCCAGCGCCCGCCACGGTCCCGTCGCGCAGCGATCCGTCACGTCCTCGACGTCGCGGTACAACTCGACGCCGGCTGCCGTCGCCCGCCCGGCCTCATCGAGCAGGCCGCGCTCGACCAGCCCGGCCGCGGCGGCCTGCCACTGCTCGTCGGTCCAGCCCCGGGCGGGCTGGAGGATGTCACGGGACAGGTCGAGACCGCTGCGCAGCACCAGCGACTCGATGCCCGACACGCCCGCCACGACCAGGGCCGCGAAGTGACCGTCTCCGCGATGCTCGCGCAGGACCGTCGCCGCGTGCCAGAGCCGGGCCACCGGCTCATCGGGTACCGGAAGGGCCGCGTTGGCCCCGCTGAGGACCCGGCCGGAGTGCTCCGCCGCGGCGGCGGCCTCACCGAGCAGTACCCCCGCCTCGTCCGGCGGCGCCCCCATCGTGCGCAACGCCTCGGCGGCGGCCCGCTCCCGCACGGTCAGCGTCCGCTCCGGAGTGATCCGCTGCCAGACATCCGGCAGCGCACGGTTGACGACGCTCGGCGCGAAGCCGAAAAACGACGCCAGCACCGGCCCCGGCCCGACCGCCCCGAGAGGCGCGCACCGGCAGGCGAAGTATCCGCGCCAGAAGCCGCGCAGGCCGGCCTCTTCCAGCATCGGGCGCGCGGATGGGGCGTAGATGATGGCGTGTACCGGCTCGAACAGGCCCCACATCCGCCGGGCGACCGTGCTCACAGCTGTCCATCCAAGCGCATCATGTAGTGCAGCAAACCATCCTGGATCTTCGCGGACAAGCGTCCTTCGGGATCGGATCCGGCGGGCACCCGCGTCTGGCCCGGCATTCGAGCGTCGCCGAGCACCCGCGTTTCGCCGAGCACCCGCGTTTCGCCGAGCACTGTGGTCAGCAACCGCCGGACCGCTTCGTTGCCCAGCTCGACGTCGGCGTGCAGAACCTTCACGCCGGCATCGGCAACGCGGCGCAGCATCGAGCGTGCCAGCGCGGTGCCCACTCCCCTGCGCTGCCAGCGATCCAGCACGAGCATGGCGATGTCGGCCTCGGCCGGGCTGCCGGTGCGAGTGAACTCCGCCCAGCCGATGAGCCGGCCACCGCACAGCGCGACCTGCGCGTCCCACTCGCAGCGCGGCGCGGACGAGATGTATCGCAGGTACGTCTCGGGGAGCCGGGGCACTCCGGCGAAGAACCGGGATCGCAGGCTGGTCGCGGAGATCCCGGTAGCGGAACGGACCAGGAGCCGCTCGTCGCCGTCCTGCCAGGGCCGGATCAGGAAGCGTGCCATCGGCCCCCCTGAGTTCCATTGGTGAACGTAGGTCCGCGCTGAGTCTACTTCTGCGACTCAGCATCCGTCGAGCCCGTTTCGAGACTCGGGTCCTGTCCTGTCGATCTCGTCGAGCCGAGGCGAGGTCCAGGCGTCGATCCGTCGTTCGGCCGCCAGCCGTGTCGAGGGACATCGGACCGCCAGCGGCGCCGAGGGACATCGGACCGCCAGCGGCGCCGAGGGACATCAGACCGCCAGCGGCGCCGAGGGACATCGGACCGCCAGCGGTGCCGAGGGACGAGGCGCCGCGGTCAAGCGGTCCGGGGCTGGCTGGCGAGGCGCCGCGGTCAAGCGGCCGGGGAATTTGTGGAAGGGCTCGCAGGACTCCTGGACAGCAGCCGGGCAGCGACTGGGCCCGCCGCAGGCCGGCGAACGATCGGCAGGACAGGACCCTGGCACGTTCACTCGCCGGGGTGGCGAGCAGTACAGTCTGGGCTGGCGCCTCCCCTCACACTCGACCAGACCGTCGGAGCGGACCCCGAGATGAGCAGCCCGATCGCCCCCGACCAACTCGTCCGCGACTACCTGGCGGCGGTCGACCGCGCCCTGGTCGGACTGCCCGGGGAGCGCCGCAGAACGGTGCTCGACGATCTGCGCGAACGCATCGCGGCCGAGCACACGGCCAGCGGCGCCACGATGCCCGCCGTCCTCGACCGCCTCGGCGATCCCGACTCCGTGGCCGCGGAGATCTGGCGGCGCGAGGCGCAGCAGCCCGAGGCGCAGCAATTCGGGGCTCAGCAATTCGGGGCGCAGCAACCCGCGCTGACCACCCCCACCCACGCCTGGCCAGCGATCATTTCGCCGACGCTCGACGCACCGATCGTCGCCGCTGTCGACGGACCCACTGCACGGCACCGGTCCGGCGCCTTCCTGTGGGCGTCGGTGACGGTCGCGGTGGTCGTGCTGGTCCTGATCGGCGTGGTCGTCTTCGCACTGCTCGCCTAGCCCGCCTCGCCGCTCTTTGTCCCGAACCGCTTCCCGCACTCGCCGAACCGCTCGCCCAGGCGGCGCGCCGGACATCGAAACATCGACGCGAGGCATCGGCCACGACCGGTCTGGGTCGCGGCGCGGCGCCAGACGCGTCGGAGCCAGACCGATCGGAGCCAGACCGATCGGAAGACATATCGACGCGCCAGCGGTACGGCGGTAACGTGTTACCCACGGGTAACCAGGGATGGTGATCGTGGACGGACTCAGGCACGCACCTCACACGCAAGCGCCCCGCGCACAAGTGACACACGAACAAGCGACGCACGAACAGGCGACGCACGTGCGCGTCGCGATCATCGGAGCCGGCTTCGGCGGGCTCGGCGCCGCGATCCGGCTCAAGCACCGAGGCATCAACGACTTCGTGATCCTGGAACGGGCCGGTGACGTCGGCGGCACCTGGCGCGACAACACGTACCCGGGCTGTGCCTGCGACGTACCGTCGCACCTCTACTCGTACTCGTTCGAGCCGAACCCGTACTGGCCACAGAGCTACTCCGGCCAGAGCGACATCTGGGCATACCTGCGTGGCTGCGTCGACCGGTACGGCATCGAGCCGCACCTGCGCCGCCACCACGAGGTACGCGAGGCGGCCTGGGACGAGCAGCACGGCCGCTGGGTGGTGGACACGACGGGTGGCACGCTGACCGCCGATGTCCTGGTCTCCGCCGCCGGCCCGCTGGCCGACCCGTCCGTACCGGACCTGCCCGGCCTGGATTCGTTCGCGGGTACCACTTTCCACTCGGCCCGCTGGCGCCACGATCACGACCTGACGGGCCGTCGGGTGGCGGTCATCGGCACCGGCGCGTCGGCGATCCAGTTCGTTCCCCAGATCGCATCCGGGGTGGACCGGCTGGAACTGTTCCAGCGCACTCCGCCCTGGATACTGCCGCGGGCGAACCGCCGGATCAGCGCGCTGGAGCACCGGCTCTTCCGGGCGGCGCCCCCGGTGCAGCGGTTGTTCCGCACCGGCGTGTACCTGACGCTGGAGAGCACCGCGGTCGGCTTCCTGCACCCGTCCGTCATGCGGATCGCCCAGCGAATGGCCGAGCGCAATCTGCGCCGGACGATTGCCGATCCGGCGCTGCGCGCCCGGCTCACGCCGACCTACCGAATGGGCTGCAAGCGGATACTGCTGTCCGACACCTACCTGCCGACGCTCAACCGGGACAACGTCAACGTCGTCACCGACCCGATCACCGAGATCCGGACGGACGGAGTGGTCACCAGAACGGGCGACGACAGCACCGCCCTGCACGGGGTGGACACGATCATCTTCGCGACCGGATTCCACACCAGCGACACCCCGATCGCCGAACGGATCCGGGGCCGGGACGGCACGAGCCTGGCGGAGGTCTGGCAGGGCAGCCCGCGCGCCTACCTCGGCACCACCGTCGCCGGCTTTCCCAACCTGTTCCTGCTCCTCGGCCCGAACACCGGCCTCGGACACAGTTCGGTGGTGTTCATGATGGAAGGGCAACTGGACTATCTGATGAGCGCACTGGACTACCTGCGGGCCAACGGAATCACCGCGGTCGAGCCGACGGCGCGGGCGCAGGAGGAGTTCGTCACGGCCGTGGATCGCAAGATGGCCGGTACGGTCTGGGGGCGCGGCGGGTGCCACAGCTGGTACCAGGACGCCACCGGCCGCAACGCGGCGATCTGGCCGGGCAGCACGTGGCGGTACCGGCAGCGGGTACGCCGGTTTGATCCGGGGGCCTACCGCACGGTTGCCGCCAAGGTACCGGCATGACTCGTAAAAACCGGCCGCTTGACCGCGACACCTCGTCCCTCGGCGCCGCTGGCGACCGCGAAACCAGCCGCAAGCGGCCGCTTGACCGCGACACCTCGTCCCTCGGCGCCGCTGGCGACCGCGAAACCAGCCGCAAGCGGCCCCGGGGCCTTGCCGGCAAGGTCGTGCTGGTGACCGGCGCGGCCCGGGGCATCGGTGAGCACACCGCGAGACTGGCCGCCGCGCGGGGCGCACGGGTCGCGCTGATCGGCCTGGAGCCGGACCGGCTCGCCGCACTCGCCGCCGAATTGAACGCCGCCCACCCGGCATCCGCCGGCGCCGCCCAAACTCAGGCCGCGCATGCCTGGGCGGAGTGCGACGTGACCGACCAGCCGAGCCTCGACCGGGCCGTCGCGCACGTCGCGGACGCCCTCGGCGGGATCGACATCGTGGTGGCCAACGCCGGCATCGCCAGCTACGGCACGGTCGAGGTCACCCCGGTCGAGGCACTGGCCCGGACCATCGACGTGAACCTGGTCGGCGTGGTGCGCACCGTCGCCGCCACCATGCCGCACGTGGCGCGGCGGCGCGGGTACTTCCTGATGGTCTCGTCGGCCGCCGCGTTCACCGCGCTGCCGGGAATGGCCGCATATTGCGCGTCCAAGGCCGGAGTCGAGCAGTACGCGAACGTGCTCCGCCTGGAAGTCGCGTACCGGGGCGTCGGGGTCGGCACCGCGCATCCCATCTGGATCGACACCGACCTGGTGCGCGACGCGCGTCGGGACCTGCCCACGTTCGGCGCCACCCTGGGCAAGCTGCCCTGGCCGGTCGGCACGGTGGTATCGGTCGGCGAATGTGCCCGGGCGCTGGTTGACGGCATGGCGCGGCGGCGACGGCGAATCTACGTGCCCCGCTCGATCGGTCTGGTCCAGGCGCTGCGCACGGTGGTCCTGAGCCCGTTCGGCGACGCGGTGCTGCGCGGCGGCGCACGGACATCGGTACCGCTGCTGGAGGCCGAAGCCCTCGCCCTCGGCCGGCCATTCGGTGAGCACAGCGCCGGAGCGCCGGTAGCGAGCGACAGCGGCCGCGCCGACCGGGGAGGCCGGTCGTGATCGCGTCTCACCGGGTCGGTACCGGTGAGCCACTGCTCTTATTGCACGGCATCGGTCACCGGTGGCAGGCGTGGCAGCCCGTCCTCGACCGGCTCGCCGAGCACCACGATGTCCTCGCCGTCGACCTGCCCGGCTTCGGCGCGTCCGCGCTCCCCGACGGGCCGGTGGGCATGCGGGACACCGTCGCGCGGCTGCACGCGTTCGTCACCGGCCTGGGCGTCGAACGCCCGCACGTGGCCGGCAACAGCCTGGGCGGCGCCATCGCGCTGGAGTTGGCGGCGGCCGGCCTGGCCGCGTCCGTGACCGCGTTGTCGCCGGCCGGGTTCGCCACCCCATGGGAGGTGCGCTGGGCACTCGGCACACTGCGGATGCACCGGTTCACCGCGCGGGTACCCGATCCGGTGCTGCACCGGGTGGCGCGTTCGCCGAGGTTGCGCATGCTGGCTTTCGGGATGATCGTGGCCCGGCCCGGGCTGCTCGACCCCGATGTCGCCGTGGCCGATGCCCGGGCGCTCCGGGACTGTCCGGGGTTCCCGCCCGTCGCGCGGGCAGCCCGCGGGTACCGCTTCACCGGCGACCCGGAGGTTCCGGTGACCGTCGCCTGGGGCGTCAAGGACCGCATCCTGTTCCCCCGCCAGGCCAACCGGGCGCGGCGTGGGCTACCCGGCGCCCGGCACCTGGCGCTGCCCGGCTGCGGTCACGTCCCGATGAGCGACGCACCCGACCTGGTGGCCCGGATCATCCTGGAGACGACCGGCGCGCTGCCGCGGCAGGCGGCTCCGGTCTGACCGGCCACCGGCTCACTGCTCGATTTCCGGCGGCTCGCGGTGCAGCGGCTCACGTCCCGGCGGCTGGGTCGGGCGCGGGCCCGGTGTGATCGGTGGGATGTCCAGCCGTAGCGGCTCACTCGGCTCGACCGTCACCTCTTGTCCAAAGTGGACGATGTTCATCGGCATGCCGTCGGCCACCTCGTAGCACGCCTGCTCGTGGTTGATCGAGACCCGCAACGTCTGGCGCCGCCAGCAGACCCGGAACGACAGCCCGCGCAGCCCCGTCGGCAGGCGTGGCGCGAACGACAACCTGCCGTTGTGGTCGCGCATCCCGCCCAGCCCGGCGACCAACGCGATCCACGCGCCGGCCAGCGACGCGACATGGATGCCATCGCGGGTGTTGTGCTCCAGGTCGGCCAGGTCCATCATCGCGGCCTCGCCGAGGTAGTCGTACGCGAGGTCGAGTTGGCCGATCTCGGCCGCGATGACCGACTGGACGCACGCGGACAGCGAGGAGTCCCGTACCGTGACCGCCTCGTAGTACGCGAAGTCGCGGGCCTTCTCCTCTGGCGTGAACGCGTCGCCGCGCGAGAACAGCGCCAGCACCAGGTCCGCCTGCTTGACCACCTGCGTGCGGTACAGGTCGCCGTACGAGTAGTACAGCATCAGCGGGTAGTGCTCCGGAGGCGTGTGCTCGAAGTCCCACCTGGCGTGATCGGTGAACCGCTCCGCCTGCGGGTGCACGCCGCGCCGCTCGTCGTACGGGATCACCATCTGGTCCGCCGCACGACGCCAGTCCAGCACCTCCTCGCCGCTGACCTCCAGATTCCGGGCCAGATCCGGGTGCCGGGCCACCGCGTCGACCGCACCGCGCAGGTTTCGCTGTGCCATGAGGTTGGTGTAGACGTTGTTGTCCGCGATCGCGCTGTACTCGTCGGGCCCGGTCACCCCGTCGATGTGGAACCGGTCGTCGTCGCCGAACGCACCGAGGGACATCCACAGCCGGGCCGTGTTGACCAGGAGGTCCACCCCGATCTCGCGGTCCAGGTCGGCGTCGCCGGTCACGTCGATCTGGCGGATGACCGCGTCGGCGATGTCGGCGTTGATGTGGTACGCGGCCGTCCCGGCCGGCCAGTATGCCGAGCACTCCTCGCCGGTGATGGTGCGCCAGGCGAATGCCGCACCGTTGAGATGCAGTTGCCGGGCGCGCTGCTGAGCGATCGGCAGGGTGGCATGGCGCCAGCGAAGCGCGTCCGCCGACGCCTCCGGGTTGGTGTAGGCGAGTACCGGCAGGACGAACGTCTCGGTGTCCCAGAATGCGTGGCCGTCGTACCCGGGGCCGGTCAGTCCCTTGGCCGCGATCGGCCGCCGCTCCGCCCGCGCACTGGCCTGCAGCACGTGGAACAACCCGAACCGGACCGCCTGCTGCACCTCCGGGTCGCCGTCCACCTCCACGTCGGCGCGGGCCCAGAACTCGTCGAGGTACTGCCGCTGCGCCGCGCACAGGCCCGCCCACCCGGTGGCCTTCGCGGCGATCAGCGCCGCCTCGACCTGCGCCCGGATCGCCGGCTGCGAGCGTTCGCTGGACCAGCCGTAGGCGAGGAACTTGATGATGCGCAGGGACTCGCCCGCGGCCAGCTGGCAGGTGACGGTGGTGCGGGCCGAGTCCTGGTAGCTGCGGGTGCCGACCAGCTCGCTCTCGCTCCCGTCGATGACGTGGTCCATGCCGGCGCCGATCCGCAGCCCGCTGCGCTTGACCCGGTGGATGAGCAGCGCCTGGGCCTCCTCCGCCGCGTTCTCCTCGCCGATCAGCGGCGCCTCCAGGACCGCCGCCGCGCGGGGATCGTCGGAAACCTGCGGCCCGGGTTCGTTCGCGACCAGCTCGGACTGGAGTACCACCTGGGCCGGCCCGTCCACCGGCCGCACCTCGTAGGAGATCGCGGCGATCGACCGGTACGCGAAGGAGACCAGCCGGGTGGAGCGGACCTCCACGGTACGGCCGGCCGGTGACGTCCACTGGGTCGTCCGGTGCAGTACCCCGTCGCGCAGGTCCAGCACGCGCTCGTGCCGGTGCAGCTGCCCGTACCGCAGGTCGAACGGCTCATCGTCGACGAGCAGGCGGATCAGCTTGCCGTTGGTCACGTTGATGACGCTCTGCGCGGAGGCCGGGTACCCGTACCCGGCCTCCGCGTACGGCAGCGGTCGCAGCTCGTAGACGGAGTTCAGGTACGTGCCGGGCAGCGCGTGCGGCTCACCCTCGTCCAGGTTGCCGCGCAGTCCGATGTGCCCGTTGGCGAGCGCGAAAAGGGATTCGCACTGGGCCATCATGCCGAGATCCAGCTCGGTCTCCCGGATCGACCACGGCTCGACGGAGTAGGCGTGATGCTTGATCACGACTCGTCCAGCAGGTCGGCGAGGTCCCGGACCACCGCATCCGCGCCGTGGCCCTTGAGGTCCGCCGCGTGCGAGTGCTCGCCCTGGTCACCGATGCGGTCCACGCCCACCACGTACCCGAACCGGCCGGCTCGCCCGGCCGACACCCCGGCGATCGCGTCCTCGAACACCGCGGCCTGGGTCGGGATGACGTTCAGCAGGCCGGCCGCTGCCCGGTAGGTATCCGGTGCCGGCTTCCCGGTCAGCCGCTCCCGGGCCGCCACGATCCCGTCGATCCGGGCGTCCAGCAGGTCGTCGAGCCCGGCCGCGCGCACGATCTGAGCGCAGTGCCGGCTGGCCGAGACCACGGCGGTGCGCAGCCCGGCCGCCCGTACCGCTCGCAGGTACCGCACCGATCCCGGGTACGGCTGGATCCCGCCCCGCTCGACCATGCGCCGGAAGATCTCGTCCTTGCGCTCGCTGAGCCCCTCGACCGTGTCGACGTCGGCCGGATCCCCGACTGCGCCCTCCGGCAACGTGATGCCCCGGGAGGCGAGGAACGATCGGGTACCGTCGGCGCGCGCCCGGCCATCGACGTACTCGTTGTACTCATTCTGGTCGAACGGCCGGAAGCCCGGCCCCTCCCGCGTCCGCAGGAAGGCGTCGAACATCTCTTTCCAGGCCGCCGCGTGCACCGCGGCGGTCGGGGTCAGCACCCCGTCGAGGTCGAACAGCGCAGCGCGGATCCGATCGGGCAGGCCATTCACGATGCCAACGCTAGCCGACGTATGGCGGCCCCGCTCAGGGACGCGACCGGTGGCCGCTGTGGTGATGCTCTACTTCCGGCACGCCGCCGGTGTGCTATCGCAGCTATTCGAACAGACCGTGGCGCTGCCGGTCGAGCCGCTTCCGCTGGCGGCGGCGCAGCTGGATCACGACGATGTCGACGACCGTCACCGCCGCGAGCGCCACCGCGACCGCGCCGAGGACCACGTGACCCAGTGCGAACAGAGCGGCCGCGAGAGCGACGAGGAAGACCAGCCCGAAGCTGGCGAGGGCGAGCCGCAGGTTCAGCGCGCTGTACGGGTGCCCAGCGGTACCCTGCGCGCCCCTGGGCTGTGGACCGATAGGCATGCCCCGGTGGTACCCAGTCCGCGGCGGTTGTACCCGACCCGTGACCCGGGAAGACGATGAAACCTCACATACGTGATAAACAGCGCCGGTACGTTTGTCCCACCCGATCGGGTACGGACCGCACTGGGCCACAGTGGCCACAAGCTGTCATCGTGGTGGGGTGGATGCGACGACGTCTTCGGACGCACGGGTTCTGGAAGATGCGGCGGCGACGGCCGCCGCGTTGCGGCTGCGCGATCCGCAGCACCGGGTCAGCCGCCGCGCGATCGGGTACTGGTCGCTGCGGGCCGGGCTCGGCTGGCTGATACCGCTGGCGGTCGAGATCGTCTGGCTGGTGGCCGACCTGGACAACCTCGTCACCCACGTGATCTGGCTCGCCGTGACGGTGGTCGTCGCGGCGCTGCATGTCGGGATCATGCCGCAGTGGCGGTACCGGGTCCACCGCTGGGAGACCACACCGCAGGCGGTCTACACGCAGTCCGGCTGGCTCAACCAGAGCCGGCGCATCGCGCCGGTCTCCCGGATTCAGACGGTGGACACCGAGCGGGGCCCGTTCGAGCAGTTGCTCGGCCTGAGCAACATCACGGTGACCACGGCGTCCGCCGCCGGCCCGCTCAAGATCGAAGGGCTGGATCACGAGACGGCTCAGCGGCTGGTGGACGAGTTGACGACCACCACCCAGGCGAATCCGGGTGACGCGACGTGACCGCCCCGACGGGCGGTGGCGCGGAGGCGACGACCGCGCCCGGCCTCGATCCGACGGGCCTCGATCCGACCGGCCCGACCGAGGCCGACCCGACCGAGCCCAACCCGACCGGCCCGACCGGCATCGGCCCGGGCCATGACGCCGGGCACGCCGCCACCGCGGGCACCGGACCGGTCGCCGCGGCGCGCCCCGGGCCCGAGTGGCGACGACTCAGCCCGCGCATGCTGGCCGTGCACCCGGTGCAGGAGACCCTGCGGGCCCTGCCCGCCCTGCTCGCCGTGCTGGTCGCCGGCAGGAGCAGTGGGCACTCCGCGCCGTGGGCGCTGGCCGGTGTCGCGGTGACCGTCGGACTGGGCATCCTGCGCTGGGCCACCACGAGCTACCAGGTCTCCGCCGACCAGGTTCAGGTGCGGCGTGGCTTCCTCCGCCGCCGGGTGGTGTCGATCCCGCGCGACCGGGTCCGTACCGTCGATCTGACCGCCCACCCGCTGCACCGGCTGCTCAGGCTGTCCCGGATCACCATCGGCACCGGGCAGTCCGACCGCAAGGAGGGGCTGCGGCTGGACGGGCTGACGAGCGACGAGGCCGTCCGGCTGCGCACCGAACTGCTGCACCGCACGGCTCAGCCCACTGCCCGGCCCTCTGCCGGGTCGTCGGCTCCCTCGCGCGTTGGTTCGCCCGCCGTCCCGCCGGTGCCCGCCCAGCAGACCGCGGCATCCGGCACTCCGGACTCATCCGCTCCGGGCTCATTCTCTCTGGGCTCACCTGCTCCGGCGCTCTCCGGGGTTCCCGTCCCGGCGTCCACGCCGTGGGAGCCCGGCGAGACCGTACTGGCGTCGTTGCGGCCCGGTTGGGTGCGGTACGGCCCGTTCACCCTCTCCGGTCTGGTCACGATCGGTATCGTCTTCGGATTCCTGTACCGGATCGTCAGCGAGGCGCATCTCGACCCGGGGCGGTTGGGGCCGCTGCGCGCGATCGGTCACCAGCTTCAGCGGGTACCGCTCGGGGTCGCCGTCACCGAGGTCGTGCTCGCCGCGATCGTGCTGGTCGCGGTCGCCTCCACCCTCGGGTACGTGATCGCCTTCTGGTCCTTCCGGCTCAGCCGCCAGGACAGCGGAACGCTGCACGTGGCCCGGGGCCTGCTCACCACGCGGGCCACCACGCTGGAGGAGCGCCGGCTGCGGGGCGTCGAGCTGAGCGAACCGTTGCTGCTCCGCGCCGTACGCGGTGGCCGGTGCATCGCGATCGCCACCGGCCTGCGCGTGGGCCGGGGCGCCGAGCGGGGCGGTTCGCTGCTGCTGCCGCCTGCGCCGGTACGGGAGGCGCGACGCGTGGCGACCGCGGTGCTGGGCGACGCCGAGCCAATGACCGTCACGCTGCGCGCTCACGGACCCCGCGCGCGGCGCCGCCGCTACATCCGGGCTTTGACGCTCGCCGCGATCGTGCCGGCCGGGCTGGCGCTGCTCTGGGGGTTGGCCGACTGGCCGGGGTGGGCGCCGCTGGTGGGGCTGCTGACGCTGCCGGCCGGTGCGCTGCTGGCGGCCGACCGGTACCGCAGCCTGGGCCACGCGCTCACCGCCGGGCACCTGGTGGTGCGGCAGGGCTCGGTGGTACGCCGGCGGTGTGCGCTGGCTCGCGACGGCATCATCGGTTGGCACCTGCACCAGTCGGTCTTCCAGCGCCGGGCCGGTCTCGTGACGGTCATCGCGACCACGGCCGCCGGTCGGCAGCGATACACGTTGCCGGACGTCGACGTCAACGCCTCGGCATCGCTGGTCGACAGCGCGACGCCGGAGTTGCTGACGCCGTTTCTGGTGCGCTGAGTTGGCTGGGCTGAGTTCTTTGGGCTGGGTTCGCTGGGCTGAGTTCTTTGGGCAGGGCCGGTTCTAGAAGGAGACCGGCTCGCCGATCTGGAGGCGGTTGTAGGTGGTGCCGCCCCGGAGGTTCGCCCAATTGTCGAACGCGCTCTGACCGATCTCGCTGAGCAGCGCGTCGTGGATCGGGAACGCCCGTTGCGGCTTGACGTCCCGGACGAAGTCCAGCGCCTCGGCGAGCTTGAGCCACGGTGCGGACGCCGGAAGGAGCAGGGTCTCGACGGCGGCGTCCGGCCGGAACAGCGAGTCGCCCGGGTGGTAGACGTTGCCCTCGACGATGTACCCGACGTTGGCGATGCCGGGTAGCCCCTCGTAGATCTCCGCGTGGTCCCCGCCGACCACCCGTACCTCGAAGCCCCCGGCGGTGAACGTGTCGCCCACATTCACGGTGATCACGGAGTCGCCGAGCCCGGCGAGTTGCTGCGCGACCGAAGGCGGCACATGCACCCTGAGGTCCGGGTTCTCCGACTTCGCGTCGGCGAGCTTCTCGCTGTCGACGTGGTCGTAGTGTTCATGAGTGATCAGCACGTCGGTGACCCCGGCGAGCGACTCCACCTCGCTCCACAGGCCGGGGTCGATGACCAGTTTCCGGTCGCCGTCCTCCAGGCGCACACAGGCGTGGGTGTACTTGATCATTTGCATGGGATAACCATAACCCGCTACGGCGTGTCGTGAGCTGTGAAGAACCATGGTCGTCGGCGCTGCCGGCACCCGGTCGCCCGGTCGGCGCCTGGCGCGGCGTAGGTTGTCCATCGTGAACATCTATGACGTCAAGATCGGCTCGCTGCAGGGCGGACAGGCCGACCTCGCGCAGTATCGCGATCGTGCGCTGCTCATCGTCAATGTCGCGTCTCAGTGCGGACTGACCCCGCAGTACGCCGGGCTTCAGAAGCTCGCGACCGAGTACGAGGGGCGTGGCCTGGTGGTGCTCGGCGTGCCGTGCAACCAGTTCGGCGGCCAGGAGCCGGGTACGGCCGACGAGATCGCCGAGTTCTGCGACGCCAACTACGGCGTGACGTTCCCGATGACGGAAAAGGTCGAGGTCAACGGGCCGGACCGGCACCCGCTGTACCAGTTGCTCACCGAGACGTCCGACGGCGAGGGCGAGGCCGGCGACGTGCAGTGGAACTTCGAGAAGTTCCTGGTGGGTACCGACGGCCAGGTGATGGCTCGGCTGCGCCCGCGGGTAACGCCGGAGTCGCCCGAGTTGATCGCGGCCGTGGAGAGCGCCCTCCCCCACTGACACTGGCACTACCCGCTGAGCCGGCAGCACCCGATCGGCCGGCACCGCAAACCAGCACGACTGCCCGGTCGGTTCCCCGGCCGGGCAGTCGTGTCTCGGGCGGCGTCTCAGGTGACGTTTCAGGCGGCGTCTTGAGCCGCGTTTCGAGCGGCGTCTCAGACAGCGTTCTAGACGGGCGTCCCGGCCTGCGGATCTGCTGATTCCGATTGATTGCGTTAATCGACGCTTGTTTATGCTTCCCGAGTTTGGCAGCATCCGGTGATATCGGCGACCGCCGATGCTGTCTCACTCCCCGGGAGGCATTCGTGAGACTCACAAGGTCCACCTACCGGCACACCGCGCTGGCTACCGGCGCGGTCTCCCTGCTCGCGGGCGCGTTGATGCTGGTGCCCGGCACCGCTCAAGCCGCCACCGCGGCCACCCCCCAATCGGCCGCCGCGCTCGCCACCGAGCTGGGTTCCCGCTCCGCGGGCAGTTACCTCGACCAGGCCACCGGCAAGATGGTCGTGAACATCAGCGACCCCGCCCTGGCCCAGACGGTACGGTCGGCGGGCGCGCAGCCGCGACTCGTCACGCACAGCGCCGCCCAACTGGCTCAGGCCACCTCGAGGCTCAACGGCTCGCCGGAGATCGCCGGTACCGCGTGGGCGACCGACCCCGTCACCAACCAGGTCATCGTCTCCGTCGACAGCACCGTCACGGGCGCCAAACTGGCCCAGGTCAACGCACTTGTCGCGAGCCTCGGAGACACGGCACGGTTGGAGCACGTCTCGGGCGCGTTCCGCACCGAAATCGCCGGCGGTGACGCGATCTACGGCGGACAGTACCGCTGCTCGCTGGGCTTCAGCGTGCGCAGTGGCAGCACCTACTACTTCCTGACCGCCGGGCACTGCGGCAACATCGCGTCGACCTGGTACAGCAACTCCGGCCACACCACCGTGATCGGTACGACGGCCGGCAGCAGCTTCCCCGGCAACGACTACGCGATCGTCCGGTGGACCGGCAGCGGCACCCCGGCCGGCAGCGTCGACCTGTACAGCGGCAGCCAGGACATCACCTCGGCAGCCAACGCGTACGTCGGTGAGGCCGTCCGGCGCAGTGGCAGCACCACCCACGTACACAGCGGCACGGTTTCACAGATCAACGCCACGGTCACCTACGCCGAGGGCCGGGTCAGCGGTCTGATTCGCACCAACGTTTGCGCCGAGGGCGGGGACAGCGGCGGCTCGCTGTTCGCCGGCTCGGTCGCGGTCGGCCTGACCTCGGGCGGCAGTGGCAACTGCACCTCCGGCGGGACGACGTACTTCCAGCCGGTCACCGAGGCACTGAGCGCGTACGGCGTGAGCGTGTTCTAGTACCGCGCTTCGGTACCGCGCTTCGGTACCGAACCGAACACCAGGCGGACGCGACCGGGTAACCCGGATCAGCGTCCCAGGACCCCGGGGCCCACCTCCAGGCTCCGGGGTCCGGCCTGCGTGCTGGCTAGGTGCCGGCTAGGTGTGCCGTGACGGGCTCGGCGTGCCAACCTTCGCCTGTTGGGTGAGCTGCACACCCTGGACCCGCAGATGTTCCACCGAGTTGAACCCCTCCGGCCGCAGCCGCCCGTTCTCGTAGCACCAGGAACTCAGCGAGGCGTTCGACAGGGTCGTCGAGCGGACGAGTTCCAGCATCTGTTCCTCGCTCAGCCGTTCGATGATGTACCGGAACAAGAAGATGACCGACTCGTGGGACACCAGCAGTACCCGCTGACCGGGGCACTCTTCGCGCAGCCCGTCCAGTACGACGCGCAGCCGCATCGCCATGTCGGTCCACGATTCGCCGCCGCCCGGCGGGCGGTAGTGGAACTTGCCCAGCCGGTGCTTGCGCTCGGCCTCCTCGGGCAGCCTGACCGCCAGGCCCCGGCTGGTCAGCAGGTCGAGGGCGCCCTGCTCGCGATCGCGCAGCCCGTGGTCCACCCGCAACCGCGGCGCCCGGTCCGCCGCGTTTGCCAGCGGTCCGGCGTTCGGACGCGATTCGGCGTTCGGAAGCGATTCGGCGTTCGGAAGCGATTCGGCGTTCGAGAGCGATTCGGCCGCGGCGGCGACGGCCAGTTCGGCGGTCTCCCGTGCCCGCCGGTACGGCGAGGTGACCACCAGGTGCGGGCGTTCTCCGGCGGGTAGGGCGGCTATCCAGCGGCCGATCGCGGCGGCCTGCTCCCGGCCGGTCCCGGTCAGCGGCACGTCGGCACCGCCGGCCGGCAGGTCGACGGTCTCGGCGCCGTCCGCTTCGGCCCGCTGGGCGGCCACGTTTCCGGCGCTTTGGCCGTGGCGGGCCACCCCCAGCCACGCCAGCTCGTTCACCCCGATCCGCTACCCAGGCTCGGCGGACCGCTAACCGCCGCCGGTCAGCCGCGCTTCGGCTCGACTCAGGCCGGCCGCCCGGCCGCGACCGAATCCGGGTCGGGCCGGCGCGCGCGACCTCTCCGGCGTCGGCGCACTGCGCCGGAACGGCCCGGATGGCCGGTACCCGTCGTCCCATTCCCTTGGTCCGAGTCGGCCAGCGGCGTCCCCCGGCAGCGTTTTTCGGGCGGCCGCCGAGCCTTTTGGACAGCCATCGAGCCTTTCGGGCGGCCGCCGAATCCTCCTCTACCAGACCCGACCGGTGCCCGTGAACAGGTTAGTTGATCTCTTGGTCGGCTATCCAGCCATAGGCGGAAAGGGGAGGTGTTCGGAGAACCATGACCGAGTTCGGATATACCCTGCTGGGCGAGCAGCGCGGGCCACGACGGTTGGTCGAGGACGCGGTCCGTGCCGAGGCTGCGGGGTTCGACTTCGCGGTCAGCTCGGACCACTACTACCCCTGGGTGGAGGAGCAGGGACACTCCCCCTACGCCTGGGCGGTGCTCGGTGCGGTCGCGCACGCGACCGAGCACATGCGACTGATGTCGTTCGTCACGTGCCCCACCCGCCGGTACCACCCGGCTATCGTCGCGCAGAAGGCGGCCACCATCGCGCTGCTGTCCGAGAACCGTTTCACGCTGGGGCTCGGCGCGGGTGAGAACCTGAACGAGCATGTCGTCGGCGGTTGGCCGCACGCGACCGCACGACACCGGATGTTCGCCGAGGCGCTGCAAATCATCCAGCCCCTGCTGGTCGGCCAGACCGTGCATCACGACGGCGAGTACTTCGAGGTGCCCGAGGCGCGGCTGTGGGACCGGCCGGTCGAGGGCGTACCGATCGGCGTGGCGGTGTCCGGGCCGGACTCGTGCGAGCTGGCCGCCGCGTACGGGGACGCGATGATTGCCGCCGAACCGAGGGCGGACCTGGTGCAGGAGTTCGAGGCGCGGGGCGGTGTCCGCCGGCCCCGGTACGGGCAGGTGACGATCTGCTACGGACAGGACGAGAGTCGCTGCCGGCGCACCGCGCACCAGCAGTTCGCGTACCTCGGGCTGGGCTGGCCGGTCATGTCGGAGCTGCCGAGTCCGGTCTCGATGGCGAAGGCCAGCAGCGCGGTGACCGAGGACCAGGTGGCGCTGACGATCCCGTGTGGCCCGGACCTAGACCAGCACGTGGCGGCTGTGCGGAAGTACATCGACTCGGGCTTCACGCACGTCGCGCTGACTCAGGTGGGCGGCGAGAGCCAGGGGGCGTTCCTCGACTTCGCGGAGAAGGAGTTGCTGCCGGCGCTGCGTTCCTGACCGATGCCGTGGTCCAGCGGCGCCGTGCGTCAGGGTTTCCGATGAAGCCGCCACCGGCGGTCCGGTTTGGCAGCGGCCGGACCGCCGGTCGGCATTGCCTCATGCCGTGTCGCTTCATGCCGCGCCGCTTCAGGCTCTGTCGCTTTGGGCCCTGTCGCTTCGGGCCCTGTCGCTTCAGGCCGTGCAGTGAACGGCGTTGAGCGAAGCCACGCCAGCGAAGCCACGCCGCGGCGGAGCGGTTACTTCACCTGGAACGTCGGCCGCAGGATGCCCCGGGCCAAGGTGTGGAACGCCAGGTTGAAGCCGACGTACGCCGGGCTCACCGAGTCGTTGAGGCCGAGGTCGGCGACGTCGAGCGCGTGCACCGTGAACACGTAACGGTGCACCACGTCGCCGGCCGGCGGGGCCGCGCCGCCGTACTCCTGCGTGCCGTAGTCGTTGCGTACGTGGAAGGCGCCCGGCGGCAGCATGCCGGCCGCACCGGCACCGGACGGCAGCTCGACCGTACCGGCCGACAGGCCGACGAGGATCCAGTGCCAGAATCCGCTTCCGGTCGGGGCGTCCGGGTCGTAACAGGTCACCACGAAGCCCTGGGTCTCAGCCGGAAAGCCGGACCAGGCGAGCTGCGGGCTCACGTTTTCGCCGCCGACGCTCTGGTGGGCGAACCGCGGATCCATCGGCTGCCCATCGGCTATGTCGTTACTGCTCAAGGTGAAGGTCGGTTTGGGCGGGAGGATGTCGTACGGGTCTGGTGCGGTGCCACGCTCCAGGGACATGAGCGATCCTTTCTGGCTGGGTACTCCGTCATTCTTACTCCACCACGCGGCCGGGCGTCCGCCGGTTCGACCCGGCCCGGTCGGCGGTCAGGTGGAGCGAGCGTCTGACGATGTCCCGTCCGCAATGTCTGAAGCACCCACGAACCGCCGGAAGATTTCCGGGCGCGTCGCGGTCTTGACGTAATTGTGCCCACGACATTCATTGACACCATTGCGTATCTGTTCGCAGGGTAATGACAGCGATGCATGTAGTACTCGCTGTCGACCCTGGCCAAGAGTCGGCTCAGTGCAACGAGGCTGGAGGACCTTGATGCACAATCCCCGGAATCTGAATTCACTTTCGCAGATGAGGAAACGTTCCCGAGTCAGGAGAGGAGTGCTCGCCGCAGCGGCAGCGCTGGCCATCGCGGTGTTCGGGCTTCCCGGTGCCGGTCAGGCCGCGGCGGGCGGCGGCACGGGTAAGTCCACCAAGCCGAACGTCCAGGCGCTGTGCCCGGCTCCGGAGAAGGGCGAGGCCACCTGCTTCGCGATGCGGCGCCTGGATGCCAAGCACGCCAAGGGGATCCAGCCGGCGGTGACACCGGACGGTTTCGGTCCGGCCGATCTGGCCAGCGCCTACCAGTTGCCGGCTGGCGGTGGAGCCGGCGCGACTGTCGCCATCGTGGACGCGTTCGACAACCCGAACGCCGAAGCCGACCTGGCTGTATACCGCGCGCAGTACGGTTTGCCGGCATGCACGACCGCCAATGGCTGTTTCCGTAAGGTCGATCAGCGTGGCGGCACCAACTACCCGCCCGGCGACATCGGTTGGGGCGGTGAGATCACGCTCGACCTCGACATGGTCTCCGCCGTCGCGCCGGCCGCGCACATCCTGCTCGTCGAGGCCGACGACAACCAGGACATCAACCTCGCCGACGGTGTCGACGAGGCGGTCGCGCTGGGCGCGAAGTACGTGTCGAACAGCTACGGTACGGGCTACACCAGCACCCCGGGCAGCGGTGAGGACCCGTCCGACCCGACGGTGATGGACCCGCACTACAACCACCCGGGTGTGGCCGTGGTGGCCAGCACGGGTGACGACGACTACGGCGTGTCGTACCCGGCCGCGTCGCCGTACGTGACCGCGGTCGGCGGCACCTCGCTGGTCCGCGACTCCAGCGCACGGGGCTGGTCCGAGACCGTGTGGCACAACTCGCACGGTGGCCCGGGCAGCGGTTGCTCGCTGTACGAGCCGAAGCCCGCGTTCCAGCACGACACCGGGTGCGCCAAGCGCACCGAGGCCGACGTGTCCGCGGTGTCCGACCCGGAGACCGGGGTCGCGGTGTACGACACCTACGGCGACAGCGGTTGGGACATCTTCGGCGGTACCAGTGCGGCGTCGCCCATCATCGCGGGCGTGTACGCGGTTGCCGGGACCCCGGTGGCGGGCAGCTACCCGAACTCCTACCCGTACCTGACGCCCAGCGCGCTCAACGACGTGACGACCGGTTCCAACGGCACCTGTAGTCCGACGTACCTGTGCACCGCCGGGGCGGGTTACGACGGGCCGACCGGACTCGGTACCCCCAAGGGCATCACGGCGTTCGCCACCACGCCACACGGCGACATCGTCGGCACAGTCACCGACGCGGCAACCGGCGCACCCGTCGCGGGCGCGGCGGTGTCCACGTCGGCAGGCACCGCGTCGACCGACGCGGCGGGCCACTACGACATCGTCGTGCCGGTTGGCAGCTACACCCTGACCGTGTCCGCCTACGGCTACAGCACCTCGACCGTGACCGGCGTCGCGGTCGCCGACGGCGCGACCGTCACCGAGAACGTGTCGCTGACCGCGATCCCCAGCTCGACGGTCACTGGTACCGTCACCGACGGCTCGGGCCACGGCTGGCCGCTGTACGCGAAGATCACCGTGGACGGCGTGCCCGGTGGGCCGGTGTTCACCGATCCGTACACCGGGCACTACAGCATCCAGTTGCCGCAGGGGCAGACCTACCACCTCAACGTGACAGCGAACTATCCCGGGTACTCCGGTGTCACGCACGACGTGACGGTCGGCGCCGGTGACGTGGTCGCCAACGTCGCGGTACCCGTCGACTCGGCAAGCTGCAACGCGCCCGGGTACCAGCCTTCGTTCACCGGTACCACCCAGACGTTCGACACCACGTCGACTCCGGCCGGCTGGACGGTGAGCAACGCGACCGCCAACGGTGGCTGGGAGTTCGACGATCCCGAGCCGCGAGGAAACAACACCGGCGGCACCGGGCACTTCGCCATTGTGGACAGTGACTACCTCGGCTCGGGTAAGGCCGAGGACACCACGCTGACCACGCCCGTGACGGACTTCTCCGGCTCCGCGTCCGGCGCTCCCGACGTCAGCTTCGACACCGACTACAAGTCGTTCACCAACGGGTACGCCAACGTCGATGTCACCGTGGACGGCGGTGCGACCTGGACCAACCTCTGGCACCACACCAACGACTCGGTCACCGGGCCGGCGCACGTGGACATCCCGCTGCCTCAGGCCGCCGGGAAGTCCGCGGTGCAGGTGCGGTTCCACTACGCCGGTACATGGGCGTACTGGTGGGAGGTCGACGACGTGTTCCTGGGTGCGCGCAGCTGCGACCCGGTGCACGGTGGCCTGGTGCTCGGCCAGGTGACCGACGCCAACACCAAGGCCGGCATCCTCGGTGCCACTGTGTCCACTTCGGACTCGGCGGCGGCGCACGGTACCAGCGCGGCCACCCCGGATGACCCGAACCTGGGCGACGGCTTCTACTGGCTGTACTCCCCGGTCACCGGGGCGCACAAGTTCACCGCGGCGAAGAAGAGCTACACCTCGCTGACCAAGTCGGTGAACGTGGCCGCCAACTTCACCACGAAGGCGAACTTCGCGCTGACCGCGGGCCA
Organism: Rugosimonospora africana; assembly: GCF_016862975.1. Classification (GTDB taxonomy): domain Bacteria; phylum Actinomycetota; class Actinomycetes; order Mycobacteriales; family Micromonosporaceae; genus Rugosimonospora; species Rugosimonospora africana. The sequence goes on along the minus strand of NZ_BONZ01000043.1, from coordinate 140,238 downwards.
GCTCAAGGTGACCCCGGCCAGCATCGACAAGACCCTGCCGTGGCAGGGTTCGGCCACCGCGACGCTGACCGTGAAGAACACCGGCGGTCAGCCCGCCACGCTGAACATCAGCGAACAGGCCGGCGGATTCCAGCTGCTGACTCAGGGCGGGGCGCCGCTGAACCTGGTTCACACCACGGTGAGCCGGGGATCCATGGCCGCGGCCGTCAAGGGGATGAAGGCGGCCGGCAAGGCACCGGCCGACGCATCGCCGGCGGCCGCGCCGTGGACGTCGATCGCCGACTACCCGGTCACCATCCAGGACAACCTGGTCGGCCTCTTCGACGGCAAGCTCTACTCCGCGTTCGGCTACAACGGTGGCGATGACCTGGCCGACCTGTACGCGTACGACCCGGACACCGGTAGCTGGACCAAGTTGGCCAGCGCGACGGACACCCGGGAGCACCCGGGTGGCGGGTTCATCAACGGCAAGCTGATCGCCGCCGGAGGCTGGGGCATCAGCGGTGCCCCGGACGCCAAGGTGGAGATCTACGATCCGGCCACGAACGCCTGGTCGACCGGGGCGAACAACCCCAAGCCGTACTCGGCCGCGGGTAGCGCGGTGCTCGGCACCAAGCTGTACCAGGTGGGCGGCTGCAGCGCGAACGCCTGCGGCAACACCGATGTCGAGGTGTACGACACGGCGACCAACTCGTGGGCCAGTGCCGCCGCCTACCCGGAGGCGACCGCGTGGGAGTCCTGCGGTGGCATCTCCGGCAAGGTGTACTGTGCCGGCGGTACCACCGACGACGCGAGCATCAAGCACGCGTACGTGTACGACCCGGCAGGCGACTCCTGGTCCCCGATCGCCGATCTGCCGATCGACCTGTGGGGCTCGGGCACCACGACGGCCGGCGGGAAGCTGCTCGTCTCCGGCGGCGTCACCGACGACAGCGCGACGGTGACCAACCAGGGATACGCCTACGACCCGGCCACCGGGCAGTGGGCCGCGCTGCCGAACTCGAACAACTCGCTCTACCGCGGCGGCAGCGCCTGCGGCTTCTACAAGATCGGCGGTAACCCCGGCGGGCAGTTCGTGCCGCCGGTGGCCAAGTCCGAGGTACTGCCCGGGTTCGTCGACTGTGCCAGCGGCGCGTCCGATGTCAGTTGGCTGTCGGCGAACCCGACCAGCCTGACGCTGGCGGCGGGCGCGAGCGCGACGGTGACCGTGACGCTGAACGCCGGTGTCCCGGACATCACCCAGCCGGGTACGTTCACCGCGAAGCTGGCGTTCGACTCGGACACGCCGTACACGCTGGCGCCCGTGGACGTCACGATGACGGTCAATCCCCCGAAGACGTGGGGGAAGATCGCCGGTACCGTCACGTCGGCGACCGGGGCACCGATCGCCGGGGCGACCGTCCAGATCGATACCTGGGCGACGAGCTACACGCTGAAGACCGACAAGAACGGCCAGTACGCGTTGTGGCTCGACGTTCGCAACAACCCGCTCCAGTTGATCGTCGCCAAGGACGGGTTCCAGCCGCAGGTACGCACAATAAAGATCACTAAGGGTGTCACAACGACGGCGGACTTCTCGCTGAAGCCCGCCTGACGCACGCGTTCCGTGGCGGGCCACCCGGCCCGCCACGGACGTGTCCGAATGTTCTGACCACCGTTCATCCGACCCGCCATTGACCACGACGGGGGAACAGGCATTATCTAGCCATGGCGGGACGACCTGCGGCCAACAGAGGGTACGCGAGGCGATACGCCGCGCTGTTGACCGGATTCGTCGCGTGCCTCAACGCGTTCGCCCTCTGCGGCTGCAGCAGCGGCGCGAGCGGCTCCGATTCCGCCGGAGTGACCGGCCCCGTCGCGACAGACCAGCCGAGCATGGTGCCGGGCCTGGCCCCTCAGGGCCACGCCCTCGGCGAGAGCGCGCAGTCGAGCAGCGGCTTCGTCTCCGTGACCGTGTTCTCCTACGAACAGCCGACCGCCGGCGCGGTTCCTCCGGACCGGTCGGGCGACGAATGGGCCGCCGCCGACGTCCAGACCTGCGCCGAGACGGGTTCCGTGTTCCAGGCCACGGTCAGTAACGCGCCTTGGTCGCTGAGTTACCCCGACGGCACGGCGCTCATTCCGACTCGGGCCACCGCCGCACAATTCCCCCAGCCGGCGTACCCGATCAGTCCGCGCAGCCTGGCGCCGGGCCAATGCCTGCGGGGCTGGGTGGTGTTCGCGGTTCCGGCCGGCAGGCGCCCGCAGGTGATCCGGTACGCCCCGCAAGGCGCCACCCCCATCGACTGGCTCATACAGTAGGTGGCGTGAAGGCTCAGGTACCGGTCGAGCAGCGCCGGGCGAGGTTGGCGTGGCGGCACCATCTGGCGGGCGCGGAGGCCGGGACCGGCACGGCTGGTCTTGCGGCAGGCCCGGCTGGTGCGGCTGGTCTTGCGGCGGGCTCGGCTGGCAAGGCGGCGGGTGCGCCGGCCTGGGACGGCGCCGCGTTCGCCGCGCGGGTCGCGGAGGATCTGGTCGCGCTGCACAGCACCGACCCGGCCACGGTGTTTCTGTCTCTGGCCGCGAGGTCGCCGGCGATGCGGGTGCCGGCCGTACGGAAGCCGGCCGCGCGGAAGCCGGCAGTACGGAAGCCGGCCGTGCGGGAGCCAGCGCAGATCGCGCCAGCCGATATCGAGCGTGCTCTCTACGAGGATCGGACACTCATGCGCATGCTCGGCATGCGCCGCACCGTTTTCGTGGTGCCCACCGATCTGGTCGCGGTCGTGCAGGAGTCGACGATGCCGGCGATCGCGGCACGGCAGCGCAAGCTGCTGCTCGGATTGCTCACCGAGGCGGGCGTCGCCGAGGATCCGGAAGCCTGGCTCGCCGAGGTTGAGGACGCCACCGTCAAGGCTCTGGCCGCCCGGGGCGAGGCGACGGCGGCCACGCTGTCGCGGGACGAGCCGCGGCTGCGTACCCAGGTCGTGGTCTCTCCGGACAAGTCGTACGGTGGCGCCTTCAACATCACCAGTCGCCTCCTGCTCGTCCTCGCCGCCCAGGGGCGGATCGTCCGGGGCCGTCCGCGCGGATCGTGGCTCAGCACCCAGTACAGCTGGTCCCCGATCGAACGCTGGGTGCCCGCCGGGATGCCGGAGTGGTCGCCCGCCGACGCCCGAGTGGAGCTGGCCCGGCGCTGGCTCACGGGGTACGGGCCGGGGACCGCCGACGACCTCAAATGGTGGACGGGCTGGACGATGGGCGAGGTCAAGCGGGCGCTTGCCGGGCTGGACACCGTCGAGGTGGATCTGGACGGGGTTTCCGGTCTGGTACTCGCGGAGGACGCGGATGAGGTACCGGTGGCACCTCCGTCGGCCGTCCTGCTTCCCGCGCTCGATCCGACCGTGATGGGCTGGGCCGGTCGGGACTGGTACGTGGGGGAACACCGGCCCGTGCTCTTCGACCGCAACGGCAATGCCGGTCCGACCGTGTGGTGGGACGGCCACGTGGTCGGCGGCTGGGCACAGCGCGGGGACGGAGAAATCGCGGTACGCCTGCTGGAGGACGTCGGCAGGGAGGCGCGCGCCGCGATCGACGCGGCGGCGGCGGCGACCGGGGCATGGCTCGGCGACGTCCGGATCACGCCACGATTCCGCACCCCGCTGGAGACGGAGCTGAGTCAGCCCGACCGCTGACGGAGTTCCTCCAAGCGGCGGGCGCCGTACTCCGGCTCGGCCACCCAGCAGGTGGCGGCCTCCCACGCGACTCCCGCCGTCACCAGCGTCTCGCGGTCGACCGGAGCACCGGTGGGTACGTCTTCCGGGAGCAACGCGAAGTCGAACCAGGGGACGTCGACCCGTGCTTCGTCCCAGTCCAGGAGGACCGCCCCGCCGTCGTTGATCAGTGCGTTGCCGGCTCCCACGTCTCCGTGGTTGACACACTCCGTACCGGTGAGGATCGGTTGCCAGGCGGCGCGTACCGCGCGTACCGCCTCGGGTGGCATCGCGTCCAGGCGTACGTCTCCGCCGCGACCGGACACGGACAGCTCACGGGCGGAGGCGAATCCCGGACGCTGGGGCCAGCCCCTCGTGAGGTCATGTACGGCGGTCAGCACCCGGACGATGTCCCGCCAGTCGCCCTCACCGGCCGGTGGGTGCCCGTCGACGAATTCGTTGACCAGCACACCGCCGACGTGGCGTCGCCCGTCATCGGTGGGAACCAGCGTGGGCACGCCGATGCCATGGTTCGACAGGTAGGACAACAGGTCCAGCTCCCACTCCAGGGCCGGGTGCGCCCGCGTGGATCGCCGTACCACGAACCGTTGTCCGCCGCGCTCGGCGAGAACCACCTCGTTGCGGGCACCGCCGGCCAGTGGCCGGACGAGTTCGATGCCGGACCACGGTGCGACCGTCTCCTGCCGCATCACCATCGTCCGATGATGCCAGCCGCTTCGACAGCGAGCGGACATCGTCGGCGAGCGGGGTCGGCCTGACGACGTCGGCGGGGTCGGCTTGAAGGGGTCGGCCTGACGGGGTCGGCGAGGTCGGCTTGACGGGGTCGGCTTGACGGGGTCAGCCTGACGGGGTCGGCCTGACGGCGCCGGGCGGGGGGTGCGGGTTGGTTCAGGTGGGTGGGCTGGGTCCGAGCCCGGGCCCGGGTCCGGTGCGGTGGTCCCGGATTTCGTAGGGAGTGCCGTTGGGGCGGGTCGCGGTCACGCTTCCGGTGCGGTCGTCGAGATGGATGCGCCAGCGGCCTTCGTGGACCAGGGTGTGGTGGAAGCGGCACATCGCCAATTCCTCAGTTTCTTTGGGCGGGAGTTGGGCTGCGCGGCAGGCGTTCCGGCTTGGTGGGGTGACCGGAGTGTTGTGTTGGAGACAGGACCGCCCGCGCTGGCAGCCGTTAGGTGATTCAAAGAGTACGGGTCAGACCTACGAACGGGACCTGGTGCGACAAGGTCAGCTATGACATCGTCGACCTGACGGTTCCGGCCTGGACTGAGGTGGCATGGAAGCGAACTCATTGCACAGGCTCATGAACGACGCTGCCGCTGCGGTAGCCCACGACGTTTCGTCGCATCGTCACGCCGGAGCGGCGACCGAAGCGTGGCCGGCCGAGAGCGAGGTGGTCGCACTATGCGCGTCGTTGGCTGGTGCGTCCAGCTCTCAGCGAGCGCGGTTTCGCGCGGAGCTCGGTCACCGTCAGCGCGTTGTCCTTGGCCGTTTTGGCGCCCGGTCCGTCGCTGTCGCCCTGCGCGAGAGCTCGCCGGCACGACTGAGGGTCGGCCTCATCGCGATTGCGCTTGAGGATACGAATGCCGATCCGCGGGATTTGATGGTCACGGTCGCTCCACATCACCACGTCGCGCGTCAACTGGGGCTGGCTCCGGCCGAGATTTTCGACGAAGCCGCGTCATTCGCGAACCCTGACACCGCGGCCGTGTTACGCGCCTTCGGACGGCGTACCGACGTGACCCCAGAGGCATTCGGGTTCCGGCCGTTCGATACACCGGTCGACCCGCGCATTGCATGAGGAGTTGAGGGCCGGGCAGTCACTCCCTGAGCTTCTATGGGTGGGTTGGCAGCCGGGTCTGGACGCCGCCGTGGCACATGTAGATCATTTCGATGAGGTTGTCGAGGCTGGCGTAGCCGTTGGCGCAGCGTTGGATGAGGCGGACGCCGGCGTTGATTCCTTCGATGCGGGAGTTGGATAGCCGGTGGGTGATGGCGGCGATGATGCCGTCGAAGTGGTGGCGGATGCGCCGAGCCAGGGTCATGAAGGCGTTGATGTTGGAGCGGGTGGCGGCGCGGCACCACTTGTCCAGGTGCCGGGCGGCGGCCTTCACCGTCAGTCCTTGGTAGAGGCCGCGGAGGTTCTCCTTGAGCTTCCAGGCCCGGAAGCTGCTTTCGCTTGATGCGTAGTTGGTCGATGACGGCCTTGCCGGTGGTGTCGAGGTTCTCGGCGGCGGCGCGGAGGGTGGCGCGGACTTTCTGCCAGGTCTTGGCTGGGGACAGCCCGTCGACCTGGATCGGGGTGCCGTCGCGTGGGGTGGCTAGGTGGACCTGATCGAGGGCTTCCCCGGCCCATTGATCAGGTGAAAGGGGTCGTAGCAGATCGCCGCTTGGGGTAGGTGGGTTCGGGCGGCTTCCCGGTAGATGCGGGTCGTGTCCATGCTGATGGCCCGGATCCGTTCGCGGCCAGCCTTGCCGAGGGTGTCTAGGAAGGTGATCAGCGCGGTCAGGTACGCAGCAGCGTGGCGACCGGTCATAGGTTGCCGGGCTGGTGCGCCCGCAGGGGCGGCGCAGTCGCCGGGACCGTAGCCGCACGCTGACCAGGATCTGGGCGGCGCTGAACACCACCTTTTCCACGACCGTTCCGGAAAAGCCCAACAGACGGTTGAACGCAGCAGTGACGCGCACGTGTGTCTCCTCGGGTAGAAGATCTTGGTCGACTTCCACACGAGGTAGCACGTGCGCGTCCTTCTGTCCGTCACGACACTCCGGTCACCCCACCAAGCCGGAACGCCTGCCGCACAGCCCAACTCCCGCCCATAGAAACCCAGGAATTGGCACGCATGTACGAACCCTAAACCGACCCACCGACACAACCCGACCCCCAACCAAGACCACTTCAGATAGCGAACGACGTTGACGGATATCGATGTATACCGCTATCTTCAGCTAGCGGAAACCGCTTTCCGACTGGCGCGCCGACGCGGCGCGGCGCCTGCGCGCGCAACGCCGACGCCGCCAATGCGCGCACACGCACGACTCCCGGCCACCCCGCTCCCCCGAGGTCAGACATGAACCCACTCACCGCACACCGACAACTCCCCGCAACGGCCGCCCCCAGAAGAGCCGCTGCCATCGCCGCCACGGCCCTCGTCGCCGCCACGGCCCTCATCGGTTTCGGCCACGCCGCAGCCGCCGCGTCATCGTCCGTCGTCGCCAAGGACGGCAGCGGCAACTACACCACCGTGCAGGCCGCCGTGAACGCGGTACCGGCGAACAACGCCAGCCGCTACACCATCACCATCAAGGCCGGCACGTACCGGGAAATCGTCAACATCCCGTCGAACAAGCCGTACATCTCGTTCGTCGGCGCCGGCAGTAGCGCCAGTGCCGTCGTCATCACGTACGACAACGCCAGCGGCACCCCCAAGCCGGGCGGCGGCACGTACGGCACCTCGGGCAGCGCCTCGGTCACCATCGCGGGCCACGACTTCACCGCGTCGAACCTCACGTTCTCCAACTCGTTCAACGAAGCCGGCCACCCGGAGATCACCAGCCAGCAGGCCGTCGCCGTGCTGACGAGTACCGACCGGTTGACGTTCGACAACGTACGATTCCTCGGCAACCAGGACACGCTGTACCTGAACAGCGCGGCCACCACCACACGCGGGCGGGTCTACCTGCACGCCTGCTATGTCGAGGGCGACGTGGACTTCATCTTCGGCCGGGGCACCGCTGTCTTCAACGGCTGCCAGATCAACTCGCTCAACCGAGGATCGTCGAGCAACAACGGGTACGTGACCGCCGCGTCGACGGACATCGGCAACCCGTACGGGTTCCTGTTCTACCGCTGCACACTGACCAGCCCGGCCGCGGTCAAGTCGGTGTACCTGGGCCGGCCCTGGCACCCGAGCGGTGACCCGAACGCGATCGGTCAGGTGCTGTACCGCGAGTCGACACTGGGCGCGCACATCAAGGACGCACCCTGGACGGACATGTCCGGCTTCTCGTGGAAGGACGCCCGGTTCTCCGAGTACCACGACACCGGAACGGGCGCGTCGGTCAACAGCAACCGGCCGCAACTGGCCGATTCGCAGGCGGCGACGTACACGCCTCAGCGGTACCTCGCCGGCAGCGACGGCTGGAACCCGGTCCAGTAACGGTCGAGCGGTCGCGGGTCCGATGGGGCCCTCTCCGACTGGTCTGGCTCGGCGCGTCTGACGCCGCGCGGCGACCCAGACCAGTCGTCCGCCGACAGCAGAACCGCCGGGGGCTAGAGGATCCCGCCGTCCCGAGTCCGCGCCTTCAGCCGAGTGGTCGGCATCTCCGGAGCCAGCAAGCGAGGGCCGCCGAACCCGTGCACCTCACCGAACCGGCGTTGCGCCTGCCAGTCCTCGCGGGCCTGCAGGATCTCCTCGTGCGAACGACCCACGAAGTTCCACCACATCACCAACGGCTCGTCGAACGGCTCGCCACCGAGCAGGAAAAGCCGGGCACCGTCGCGGCCGTTGAGGTCCAGGTGCGTGCGGCCACGCCCGAGGTACAGCAGGATTCCCGGAGACAGTTCGGCGTCGGCGACCTGCGCGGTGCCGTTCATGGCGAGTACCGCGTACTCGAAGCCACTCTCCAGCGACAACCGCATGCCCGCACCCGCGTCCAGCACGATCTCCGCCCCGACGAGCGGCGTGTGGACCAGCGCGGGTGACCGCTGTCCGCCCAGTTCTCCGGCGACGACGGTGGTGCGCACCCCGTCACCGGTGAGCACCGGCAGTTCGGGATAGTGGTCGAAGCGGGGCTCGCCGTGCCGCGCGGATTCGGGCAGCGCCACCCAGAGTTGGAGCCCGTGGATGACCGGCGGGTGCTCGGTCGGCGACTCCTCGGAGTGGGCGATGCCTCGGCCGGCGGACATCAGGTTCATCGCCCCGGGCGTGATGCGGGCCACGCTGCCGAGGCTGTCACGGTGCATGACTTCGCCGTCGACGAGCCACGTGACGGTCTGAAGCCCGGTGTGCGGGTGCGGCCCGATGCTCATGCCGGGCCGGCCGGCGACGTCGTCGGGGCCGAAGTGGTCGACGAAGCACCACGCTCCGACCATGCGGAGGCTGCGTTGGGGCAACAGCCGCCGTACGGTCGAGTAACGGCCCAGTGGCACATCGTGCCCGGGGAGCAGAACGCTGGCTGGGTCGAGAACGGTGGCCACTCCGGCGTCGTACGGGGTGGTCTGCGGTCCGGGTTCCGGGTTGTTCACGACTTCGACTGTAGGCCCTGTCCCGCCGATCACCGGAGGATCGAACCAGCGACTCAGCCGAACAGGTCCCGGGGCGGAGCCGGGGAGGCCACCGCGGTCGCGTCGGTGACCGGTTGGGCGCCCGAGGAGAACCTGTCCAGGTCGGCCCCGTGCAGCAACCGGGCCGGAAACGCTTCGGTGGCCGCCGAGCGCGCCAGCGCGGCGACCGGCAGCCCGGCGCCGGCGACCAGCACCAGGTTGCCGAACCGGCGACCGCGCAGCACACCGGGCTCGGCCATCAGGCACACGTCGTCGAACACCGCGCGTAGGGTGGCGACCTGGCCGCGGCTGAACGCCAGGGGCGCGGCGTCGGCCAGGTTCACCGCGTACCAGCCGCCGGGGCGGAGCACTCGGCACACCGCTTCGGCGAATTCCACGGACGCGAACCGGGCCGGCATCTGCGTCCCCCCGTACACGTCGGCCACCACCAGGTCGTGCCGGGCCGGGCCGGAGCCTTCCACGGCCTCACGCGCGTCGGCCACCCGTACCCGCAGGTCGGCGCCGCGCGGCAGGGGAAGCACCCGGCGTACCAGGGCGGTCAGCGCACCGTCCCGCTCCACCGCACGCTGCACGGAACCGGGCCGGGTGGCGGCCACGTACCGGGGCAGGGTCAGCGCTCCGCCGCCCAGGTGCAGTACGCGCAGCGGCTTGCCGGGCAGCGCGGCGACATCGACGACGGAGGCGAGCCGGCGCACGTACTCGAATTCCAGGTACCGGGGATCCTCAGCGTCCACGTAGGAGTGTTGAACGCCATCGATGAGGAGTGTCCAGCCGCCGGGCCGGTCGCCGTCGGGTACCAGTTCGGCCGTACCGAAGTCGACCTGCTCACTGATCCCCGCCGCGCCACGCCTGCCCACCGGCCAAGGCTACCGGCGGGCGGGAAGCTCCGGAGTCGCGGTGTCCAGCGGGACGCTGACCGACCGGACCAGGCCGACCTGGACGATCTGCCGGCGCAGTACCGCGTCCAGCGCCCAGTCCACCGCGATCCGGGTCCGGTTGGAGGGCATCGCCAACAGGTGGTACCCCCGGGTGACCGCCTTCGCCGGCAAACCGGACATCGGGATGCCCAGCGGATTCGCCGCCGCCGCGGAGTCACCCAGGTCGACCACGAAGCCGAGATCCCGGTGCTTGTACTGGCGCCGCCGGCCCTGGCCGTACGAGGCCGCCACGTTGTGCGCCACGGTCTTGCCCTGGCGCTGGGCGTGCTGCGCGGTCATCGGGGTGATTTCGCCGGGCCGGGTGAGGTCCGGTACCGCGGCGGCATCGCCACACGCGTAGATCTCCGGGTGTCCGGGGACGGTCAGGTACTCGTCGACGACGAGCCGGCCCTTGCGGGTCTCCAACCCGAGCGAGTCCACGAACGGGTCGGGCCGCACGCCCACACACCAGATCAGCGAGTGGGTACCGACGAATTCGCCGTCGGAGAGCTTGACCCCGGTCGGCGTCGCCTCCTGGACCGAGGTGCCGGTGCGCACGTCGACTCCGCGCCCGCGCAGCACCCGGTCGGCGGTGACGGACAGCCGCTGGTCGAGTTCGGGCAGCACCCGGGACGCGACGTCGATCAGGATCCAGTGCGGCTTCAGCTCACCGATCTGCGGCGCCCGGTACGCCATGATTTCGGTGTAGAGCTGCCCGTGCGCGCACACCTCGACGCCGGTGTACCCCGCACCCACCACGACGAAGGTGCTGCGCGCCCGGCGTTCCTCCGGATCGCTGGCGGCGGAGGCGAGCTCGAGCTGCCTGGTCATGTGGTCCCGCAGGTACATCGCCTCGGGCAGGCCACGGAACCCGTGCGCGTGCTCGGCCACCCCGGGAATCGGCAGCAGCCGGTTGACGCTGCCGGCCGCCAGCACCAACCGGTCGTAGCCGAGCTGCCCGTGGCCGCCGTCCGGGTTGACGTAGCTGACCCGGCGACGGTCGACGTCCACCGCGATCGCCTCGCCGAGGACCAGCCGTACCCCGGGCAGGGTGCCGGGCAGCGACACGGACGCGTGCGGCGGCTCCAGGATTCCGGTGGCCACTTCGGGGAGCAGGGGAAGGTACAGAAAGTAGTCGGTCGGGTTCACCAAGACGATCTCGGCTCGGCCTCGGGCGCGCCGGAGCAGGGAACGGGCCGCATGGTAGCCGGCAAAGCCGGCCCCGACGATGACAATCCGTGGAATGCGGCCGCCGGCGGGGCGTGGATCAGCCATGACCGCCGTCCTACCCTCGGGTGCGCGCCGGCAAACCCGGCCCGCGCGGCACGTTTGTCAGCCCGGGGCCTGGGAAGAGGCTGCGCAGGCGGCCGGCAGGGCGGTCGGGAGGTGAAGCGTGGGCGTCTCGGCGTGGCTTCGCAGGTGGCCGGTGTACCGGCAACTGACCGGCGCCGACCCGTTCGCCCGCGGCTCGGCCACGAGGTCCGCCGGTACGGACGCGCTGACCCCCCGTACCGCGACCGCGGACCGGGTGGTGCCATCGATCTGCCCGTACTGCGGGGTGGGCTGCGCGCAGAACGTCTACGTCCGCGACGGGCGGGTGGTCCAGATCGAGGGCAACCCGGACTCGGTGATCAGCCGGGGCCGGCTGTGTCCCAAGGGTGCGGCGAGCCTCCAGCTCACCACCGGAGCGGGCCGCCGGTACGACGTGCTGTACCGCCGGCCGTACGGCACGGACTGGGAACCGCTGGACCTGGCGACCGCGATGGACATGGTGGCCGACCGGGTGGTCCAGACCCGCCGGGACACCTGGGAGTGGGACCAGGAGGGGGCACGGACCCGGCGCACGCTGGGCATCGCGAGCCTGGGCGGCGCGACGCTGGACAACGAGGAGAACTACCTCATCAAGAAGCTGTTCACCGCGCTGGGCGTGGTCCAGGTGGAGAACCAGGCCCGGGTGTGCCACAGCTCGACGGTGGCCGGCTTGGGGACCTCGTTCGGTCGGGGCGGATCCACGACGTACATGCAGGATCTCCAGAACTCCGACTGCATCGTCATCGAGGGCTCGAACTTCGCCGAGGCGCACCCGGTCGGCTTCCAGTGGGTGATGGAGGCGAAGGCGCGCGGTGCCACGGTCATCCACGTGGATCCCCGGTTCAGCCGGACCAGCGCCCTGGCCGACCTGTTCGTGCCGATCCGGGCCGGTACCGACATCGCGTTCCTCGGCGGGCTCATCCATCACGTGCTGGAGACTGGCGCGTACTTCGAGGAGTACGTCCTCAACTACACCAACGCCGGCACCATCGTCGACGACGAGTTCCGCGACACCGAGGACCTGGCCGGGGTGTTCTCCGGCCTGCGCGACGACCACCCGCACTACGAGTGGGACGGCTGGACCTACGCGGGCGTCGTCGCCTCGGCGGCGATCGGCCAGCGGGAACACAAGTTCGACGGCACCGACGGCAACGGGCAGACGGTCGCGGAGGCGGCCCAGCCCGAGGCTCACGGCAATCTCGGGCCGGCACTGCGTGGCGAGCCGAGGGCCGACAACACTCTCCAGGATCCGCGTTGCGTGTTCCAGATCCTGCGCCGGCACTACTCGCGGTACACCGCCGAGATGGTCGAGCGCGTCTGCGGCATCCCGCAGGAGTTGTTCGGCCGGGTGTGCGCGACGCTGACCGCGAACTCGGGGCGGGAGCGGACGACGGCGTTCGCGTACGCGGTGGGGTGGACCCAGCACACCGTGGGGGTGCAGTACATCCGGGCGGCCTCGGTGCTTCAGCTCCTGCTGGGCAACATCGGCCGGCCGGGCGGCGGCATCATGGCACTGCGCGGGCACGCCAGCATCCAGGGCTCCAGCGACATCCCGACGCTGTTCGACCTGCTTCCCGGGTACCTGCCGATGCCGCACGCGCACGTCCACGAGGACCTGCGCAGCTATTTGGCACGCAACGGCTCGGACAAGGGCTACTGGGCCAACATGAAGGCGTACCTGGTGAGCCTGCTCAAGGCGTACTTCGGCGACGCGGCCACCGCGGACAACGACTGGTGTTTCGACTACCTGCCCCGGATCACCGGCGGCCACAGCACCTACGACACGGCGCTGGCCCAGCGCGACGGGGTGTGCAAGGGCTACTTCCTGCTGGGCGAGAACCCGGCGGTCGGCTCGGCCAACACCCGGGTACAGCGGCTGGGCATGGCCAACCTGGACTGGCTGGTGGTCCGCGACTTCAACCTGATCGAGAGCGCGACCTGGTGGAAGGACGGCCCGGAGATCGAGTCCGGCGAACTGTCCACACAGGACAACCGGACCGAGGTGTTCTTCTTCCCCGCCGCCGCGCACACCGAGAAGGCGGGCAGCTTCACCAACGCCAACCGGATGGTGCAGTGGCACGATCAGGCGGTGGACGCGGCCGGTGAGGCGCGCAGCGACCTGTGGTTCATATACCACCTCGGGCGCAGGATCCGGGAAAAGCTGGCCGGCTCGACCGAGCCGATGGACCGTCCGGTGCTCGACCTCACCTGGGACTACCCGGTGTCCGGCCCGCACGACGAGCCGGACGCCGAGGCGGTACTGGCCGAAATCAACGGACGGGGGGCCGACGGTTCTCCGCTGTCCAGCTACGACCAGCTCACCGACGACGGCTCGACCACCTGCGGTTGCTGGATCTACTGCGGCATCTACCGGGACGGGGTCAACCAGGCCGCCCGGCGCAAGCCGTGGACGCAGCAGAGCTGGGTCGGCGGCGAGTGGGCCTGGTCCTGGCCGGCCAACCGGCGCACGCTCTACAACCGCGCCTCGGCCGACCCAAACGGCAAGCCGTGGAGCGACCGCAAGACGCTGGTCTGGTGGGACGAGGAGAGCGGGCGCTGGCGCGGGCACGACGTGCCGGACTTCCCGCCGACCCGGGCGCCCTCCTACCGGCCGGATCCGCGGTCGCACGGGGTCGAGGCACTGTCCGGTGTGGACCCGTTCATCATGCAGTCGGACGGGAAGGGCTGGCTGTACGCGCCGGCCGGCCTGGTCGACGGCCCGCTGCCGGCGCACTACGAGCCGGAGGAGTCGCCATTTCCCAACGAGCTGTACCCGGAGCACTCCCGCAACCCGGTGCGCCGCGCGGCCGCCCGGTTCCCGGACAACCTGTTCGCGCCGAGCGGCGACGAGCCCGGCGCGGAGGTGTACCCGTACGTGGTCACCACGTACCGGCTGACCGAACACTTCACCGCGGGCGGGATGAGCCGGTGGCAGCCCTACCTCTGCGAGCTGCAGCCGGAGTTCTTCTGCGAGGTCTCCCCCGAACTCGCGGCCGAACGCGACCTGCGACACCTGGGCTGGGCCACCATCGTCACGGCGCGCAACGCCATCGAGGCGCGGGTCATCGTCACCGACCGGATGCCGCCGCTGCGGGTGGGCGGCCGCACGGTGCACCAGATCGGCCTGCCGTTCCACTGGGGACCGAACGGGTACAGCACCGGCGACGCGGCCAACGAACTCGCCCCGATCGCGTTGGATCCCAACGTGCACATCCAGGAGGACAAGGCGTTCACCGCGGACATCCGGCCGGGTCGCCGGCCACGCGGCGCGGACCGGCTCCGGCTGGTCGAGGAGTACCGCCGGCGGGCCGGCATCACCGAACAGACCGGGACGGAGGTCTGACGGCATGACCGCGCAACTCATCGCCGGGCTGCGGCTGCCGATCCGGGACGGGGATCCGGCCAGCGAAGCCGGGTATCACCAGCACCCGCCACGCAAGGGATTCTTCACCGACACCTCGGTGTGCATCGGCTGCAAAGCCTGCGAGGTGGCGTGCAAGGAATGGAACGCGATACCCGAGGACGGGCTGCGGCTGACCGGGATGTCGTTCGACAACACGGTCAAGCTCGACGCGAACAGCTGGCGGCACGTGGCGTTCATCGAGCAGCGGGTACCGGACGCCCCGCAGGGGGAACAGCTGCGCTGGTTGATGTCCTCGGACGTGTGCAAGCACTGCACCCACGCGGCATGCCTGGACGTCTGCCCGACCGGCTCGTTGCTGCGTACCGAGTTCGGCACGGTGGTCGTGCAGGAGGACGTCTGCAACGGCTGCGGGTACTGCGTTCCGGCCTGCCCGTACGGGGTCATCGACCAGCGGCAGGGCGACGGCCGGGCGTGGAAGTGCACGCTGTGCTACGACCGGTTGACGACCGGCCTGGAACCGGCCTGCGCCAAGGCATGCCCGACCGACTCGATCCAGTTCGGCGACCTGGACGAGTTGCGCACCCGGGCCGCCGCCCGGGTCGATGCCCTGCATGCCGCCGGAGTGAGCGGGGCGCGGCTGTACGGCCACGACCCGGACGACGGGGTGGGTGGCGACGGCGCGTTCTTCCTGCTGCTCGACGAGCCCGAGGTGTACGGGCTGCCCCCCGATCCGGTGGTGGGCACCAGCCGCCTGCCGTCGATGTGGAAGTACGCGGCGACGGCCGGGCTGACCCTGCTCACCGGCGTGGCGGCCAGCTTCATCGCCCGGGGACGGCCCGGATGAGCCGGTACCCCGACGGCGGTGGCCTTCCCAGCCCCGGACCGGACCAGGCGGGTGCGCACCCCGACGGCGGGCACCCCGACCGGGCAGACCGCGACCGGGCACACTCCGACGGCGGGCACTCGAATGGCGGGCACTTCGACGGCGCGCACTCCGACGGCGGGCGGCCGGAGCGGGGCGCCCGGCGGCGCTTCACCGGCGGGCGGCCGGGGACCGGCCTCGGCGACGCCACGGTGCCGGCCTTCGCGTCCTACTACGGACAGCCGATCCTGCACGCGCCGAACTGGGCGCCGGTCGACATCGCGAGCTACTTCTTCCTGGGCGGCCTGGCCGGAGCGTCCTCGGTGCTCGCCGCTGGTGCGCACGCCGCCGGGCTGCCGGCGCTGGCGCGCACCTCGAAGGTCGGCGCGGCGGTCGCGATCGGCGGCTCACTCGCCGCGCTGGTCCACGACCTGGGCCGGCCCGGCCGCTTCGTGAACATGCTGCGGGTACTCAAGCCGACGTCGCCGATGAGCATCGGATCCTGGCTGCTGTCCGGGTACGCGCCGGTGACCGTGGTGGCGGCGGCCAGCGCGCTGACCGGCCGGGCGACACGGCTGGGCGCGCTGGCGACGGGTACCGCCGGGTTGCTCGGGCCGGTCGTCGTCGAGTACACCAGCGTGCTGATCGGCGACACCGCCATACCGGCGTGGCAGGACGGGCACCGGGAGTTGCCGTTCCTGTTCGCCGGGTCGGCGGCGGCCGCGGCCGGTGGGCTCGGCATGCTCGGCGCACCGGTCGCCCAGGCCGGCCCGGCCCGGCGCACCGCGGCGTTCGGCGTGCTCGTCGACGTCTGTGCCAGCAAGCTGATGCGCCAGCGGCTCGGCATGGTCGCGGAGACCTACCAGCGCGGGCGGGCCGGGCGGCTGATGCGGGCGGCACGCGGGCTGGCCGTCGCGGGCGCGCTCGGTGGGCTGCTGCTCGGGCGGGACAACCGGGCGGCCGCGGCGATGTGCGGGGCGGCGCTGCTGGCCGGCTCGATGTGCGTCCGGTTCGCCGTGTTCGAGGCCGGCCTCGCCTCGGCCCGCGATCCGCGGTACACGGTGGTACCGCAGCGGACCCGCCGCGCCCCTTAGGCGGTAACGCTCAGGCGCACACCACCTTCATCGTCTCCAGGGTCGGGTCGGCCGCGTCCGGTATCCGCATCGCCGACGTGGCCACCCCGGCGCGCAGGTAATCCAGTACCGCCTCGCTGATCCGCTCACCCGGAACCACCGCCGGTATGCCCGGTGGGTACGGCGTGATGGTCTCCGCCGCCACCCGGCCGGTCGCCTGGCTCGCCGGTACCATCGCGGAATTGCCGAAGAACGCGTCCCTCGGCAGCATCACCACCTCGGGCTCCAGCTCGGCGGGGTCGGGCAGGTCCACCGGCACCGCGGCGGGCAGTGCCGAACGCGCGTTGACCAGCCGGCGCAACCCGGCCAGCAACTGGCGTACGGTCTGTTCGCTGTCCGCGTACGTCAGCCGTGCCACGATCCGCCGGTGGTCGACCGCCCCGACCTCGACCCCGGCCTGCTCGCGCAGCCAGCCGGCGGCATCCGCACCGCCCACCCCGGCGCCGGAGACGTCGACGACGACCTGGAGCGGATCGAAGTCGGCCGACCGGCCGGGCCCGACCAGATCGCGGCCGGCGACCGCCAACTCCGGCAGCTCGTCCAGCCCGGCCCGCGCCTGCCGGGACAGGCGCAGCGCGTGGCCCAGCAGTTCGCGCCCGCGCTCGACCATCTGCCGCCGCCAGCCGTCGAGCGCCGCGTGGATGGCGGGCGACGGGCTGCCGGTACCGAGCAGGTCCGCGCGCAGCTTCAGGACGGCCGGATCGATCCGGTCGCCCCGCAACTGGTAGACCGACCCCTGCTCCAGCCCGCCGCCCATCTTGTACCCGCTGGTGACCGCGAGGTCCGCGCCGGCGTGCATGGCGCAGCGCGGCAGGTCTGGGTGGAACGGCAGGTGCGCGCCCCACGCCTCGTCGACCACGAGTACCCGGTCCCGCTCGTGGCACAGCCGCGCGATCGCGGCCAGGTCGGCACAGGTGCCGTACCCGGTCGGGCTGACCAGCAGCACGCCCTTGGCCGCCGGCTCCCGGTCCAGCGCCCGCCCGATCGCGGCGACACCGGGCGGGTGCGGCAGCTGGGCGTCGGCGTCCCAGCCCGGCCCGATCCAGATCGGCTCGATGCCGGCGAGGATGATCCCGTAGATCACGGACTTGTGTGTGTTGCGGTCGACGATCAGCCGGTCGCCGGGTCCGGCGACGGCCAGCATGGCGCTCTTGACGGACAGCGAACTGCCGCACGTGGAGAACAGCGCGTGCCGGGCACCGACGGCCTCGGCCATCAGCGCCTCGGCGAGACCGAGCGCCCGCTGTCCGGGCGGCCGGTCGTCGAGGCCGCCCAGGGCGACCGCCTCGGCCAGGAACACGTCGAGGCCGAGCAGCTCGATCACCCGCTCGTCGATACCCCGACCCTGCCGGTGCCCGGGCGGCGTGAACGAGGCGTCGGCGCGCTCGCGGTGCTCGGCGAGCGCGTCGAGAATCGGCGCGACCGACTGGTCCAGCATCTGCCGCCGCACGCGGCTATGGTCCCCGCCGAACCGCGAATTACGCGGGACCGGAGTCAGATCTTGGTATCGGTCCCCGCGCGCTCGCCACGGATATTCGGGATGATCGGAGAGTGGCGGACAGCGTTGACGCGGTGGTGATCGGCTCGGGACCCAACGGCCTGGTCGCCGCGAACCTGCTCGCCGACGCCGGCTGGGACGTGCTGGTACTGGAGTCCGCCGCCACCGAAGGGGGCGGCGTGCGCACCGCCGAACTGACCGCGCCCGGCTTCCGCAACGACGTCTGTAGCGCCTTCTACCCGTTCGCGACGGGTCCGTCCCCGATCGCCCGGCTGGGCCTCGCGGAGCACGGGCTGCGCTGGGAGCACGCCCCGGCGGTGCTGGCCCACGTCTGCGCCGACCGACCCGCGGCGGTGCTGTCCCGGGACCCGACCCGTACCGCCGAGTCGGTCGACCGGTTCGCCGCCGGCGACGGCCAGCGGTGGCTCGACCTGTACCGGGACTGGCAGCGGGTGGCGGCCGACGTGCTGCGCGTGATGTTCACGCCGTTCCCGCCGGTACGGGCGGCCGGGGCGCTGGTGCGCCGGACCGGTACCGCACGGGCGCTGCGGCTGGCCCGCCGGTTCGTGCTGCCCGTCGGGCAGTTGGGCGCCGAGGAGTTCACCGGCGACGGGGCACGGCTGCTGCTGGCCGGCTGCGCGCTGCACACCGATGTCGGGCCGGCCGACGCGGCCGGCGGCGGGTACGGGTGGCTGCTGGCCATGCTGGGCCAGCAGTACGGCTTCCCGGTGCCGCGCGGCGGCGCGCAGGCGCTGACCGCGGCGCTGGTGCACCGGCTGCGCGGCCGGGGTGGCGAGGTGCACTGCGGCGCGCACGCGGAGCGGATCGTGGTGGGGCACGGCCGGGCGCTGGGCGTGGGTACCCGCGACGGCCACTGGTACCGGGCGCGGCGGGCGGTGCTCGCCGACGTCGCGGCCGGGGCGCTCTACCTCGACCTGGTGCCGCCGGACGCGCTGCCCGACCGGCTGCTCGCCGACGCGCACCGGATCCGGATGGACGCCGCCACGGTCAAGGTGGACTGGGCGCTGTCCGGGCCGGTGCCGTGGCGGGATCCGGCGGTGGCGTCGGCGGGCACCGTGCACCTCGGCGCGGACCTGGCGGGACTGCACCGGTACGCGGCGGACCTCGGGGCGGGTTCGGTACCGGAGGAGCCGTTCATGATCTGTGGCCAGCTGTCGACGTGCGACCCCAGCCGCTCCCCCGCCGGTACCGAATCGCTGTGGACCTACACCCACGTGCCGCACCGGGAGTCCTGGCCGGCCAGCGCCGTGAACGACGTGGTCGCGCGGATGGAGGCGCAGTTGGAGCGCTACGCACCCGGGTTCGGCGGCACGGTGCTGGCCCGACACGTGGCCGGGCCGGAGGACCTGGAGGCGGAGAACCCGAACCTCGTCGGGGGCGCGTTGGGCGGCGGTACGGCGGCGGTGTCCCAGCAGCTGTTCCTGCGCCCGGTACCGGGGCTGGGCCGGGCCGACACGCCGGTCGACCGGCTGTACCTGGCGAGCGCCTCGGCGCATCCCGGCCCGGGTGTGCACGGCGGCCCGGGTGCGAACGCGGCCCGGGCGGCGCTGGCCCGGGACCGGTTCGGCGCGGTGTACGCGGCGGCGATCCGGGCGGCGAACCGCCTGGCGTACGGCTGAGCCGCCGGCGGCGGGATGCGGCCCGGTGGCCGGGTCGGACTGAGGCGCGTCAGCCGGATTCCGCGTCGCCGAGCCGCCGGCCGGATTCCGCTCAGCGCTGGCGCGTGGCGGTGCCCCCGTTGACCGTCACGAAGACCTCCGGGCGGATCGTGACGATCACCCGCTGCGGGGCGTCGGTGATGTCGTACATGTTGTGGTACCGCTCCTGCAGCGACCGGTAGAACGACGCCTTCTCGTCGTCGTCCTCGATGCTCTCGACGACCCCGCGCACCTCGAGGAACCGGTACGGGTCGTCCGGGTCGGCGATAGACAGCGACAGCCGCGGCTCGGCGGTGAGGTTCTGGAACTTCTGCCGGCGCTTGGTGTGCGTCATGCGGATCCGCTGCCCATCCCAGGCGAACCACATCACGTTGCTCTGCGGGGCGCCGTCCGGGCGCACCGTGGCGAGGTGCGCGAACAGCGGTCGGTCGAGAAGGTCGAGATGACTCTGCGGTGGGGTCGGATCGGTGGTCATGACCCCAGTCTTACCCGCAAGGACCGCCGGATACCCAGTTTTCATCGGCTGGGTCACATTGTGCCCGGGTGTCCGCTCTGTCGGAATCCGGTCCCGTAGAGGTCCGGTTGCTGTGGATTCGCTGAGGCCAGGCGCCCTCCCTACAAGTTGTAGGGTTATGGTGCGGCGGGCGGTAGCACTCGGCAGAACCGTACCCAGAGGGATCAGAGGGGGCAGTCCGGTGAGTGGTCACCTGACCTTCGCGGAGGCGATCGTGGTGGGCGCGCTGCAGGGCGCCGCCGAACTGTTTCCGGTATCCAGTCTCGGGCACAGTGTGCTCCTCCCCGCCCTGGTCGGCGGGGGTTGGGCCGCCGATCTCAACGTCTCCGCCCCCGAGTCGCCGTACCTGGCGTTCATCGTGGGGCTGCACGTGGCCACGGCACTGGCTCTGGTGCTGTACTTCTGGCGGGACTGGGTACGGATCGTCACCGGGTTCGTCACCTCGATCCGGTACCGGCGGGTGCACACCGCCGACGAGCGCCTGGCCTGGATGATCATCCTCGCCACCATCCCGGTCGGGATAGCCGGACTCGCGCTGGAGCACACGTTCCGGACGGTGCTGGGCCGGCCGGTACCGGCGGCGATCTTCTTGATCGTCAACGGCGGCATCCTGTACGGCGCCGAGCGGCTGCGCCGCCGTGCCGCCGCGACCACCCTGCCGCCGGCACCCGCGCTGGAGACTGGTCTGAGTCGTCGCGCGGCGATCAGACGCGCCGAACCAGACTGGTCTGCGGACCGGTCCGGTACCGCCGCCGGCTTCGCCTCGTCGTCTTCCGCCCCGTCGTCTTCCGCCTCATCGTCGGCGCCCCCGGCGGACGACGCACCGACCGGCGCGACCGACCCGGTCGCCTCCGACGCCCGGGTGGCGGCCCGCTCGTTCATCCAGACCACGCTGATCGGGGCCGCGCAGATCCTCGCGCTGCTGCCCGGGATCAGTCGCTCGGGCGTGACGATGGCCGCCGGCCTGCGCTCCGGGCTCTCCCACGAGGACTCCGCGCGCTTCGCGTTCCTGCTCGCCACCCCGGTCATCCTGGCCGCCGGCGCGCTCAAGGTTCCAGACCTGTTCGGGCCGCTCGGCAAGGGGATCCACGGTCAGGTACTGGCCGGCAGCGTGGCCTCGTTCGTCTGCGCGTACCTGGCTGTGCGGTTCCTGACCCGGTACTTCGAGACCCGTACCCTGACCCCGTTCGCCATCTACTGCGCCGCCGCCGGAGCCGTCAGCCTGGCCTGGCTCGGGCTGCGCTGACCGCGAATCCCGCGTGAACGGAACGGTCACGGCGTCCTGGCCGCTGCTGGTCGCCGTGCTCGGCGTGCTGGTACTGGCGACCGGCCTGGTGGCCGGTCTGGGCCGGCTCGGATTGACACGGCAGGTGGTCACCGCGTCGGTGCGGGCCGCCGTACAGCTCACCGCCGTCTCGGTGATCATCGTGGCGGTACTGCGGTCGGCCGGCCTGACCGCCGCGTTCGTTGTGATCATGTACGTCATCGCGTCGCTCACCGCCGCCCGCCGGATGACCCGGGACCGCAGCGGCGGCTGGGCCGGCCTCGCGATCGCGGCCGGCGTGCTGCCGGTGCTGGGGCTGCTGCTCGGCACCGGGCTGGTGGCCACCCGACCGGTCGCCGTACTGCCGATCGCCGGCATCCTGATCGGCGGCGCGATGACCGCGAGCGGCCTGGGTGGCCGCCGGGCACTCGACGACCTGCGCCAGCGGCGCGGCGAATACGAGGCCCGCCTCGCTCTAGGCTTCCCCGGCCGGGTGGCGCGCCGGGACGTGGTACGCCCGGCAGCCGCCCAGGCTCTGCTGCCCGCTATCGACCAGACCCGTACGGTTGGGCTGGTCACCCTGCCGGGCGCGTTCGTCGGAGTACTGCTCGGCGGCGCCAGCCCGGTCCAGGCGGGGGTGACCCAGTTGCTGGTACTGATCGGCCTGCTCGCGATCGAGACGATCGCGGTCCTGGTCGTGATCGAACTGGTGGCTGCCGGCCTGATCCGGCCCGGCGCCGGCCGGGACGAGCCGGCGCGCCCGCGCCAGGAACCGACCGGCCGGTGGCGGCGCGCCCGGACAACCGCCTCAAGGTGGCGTGGCGGGGCGGCCGGCTCGTGGCGGCACGGCCGGACAGCCGGCCGGACGGGATCGCGGACCGTTCGGCGACGGCGGGGCGGCGGCGGCCTGCCGTAGGCTGGGGCCGAGGTTCGGGAAGGAGCAGGGGATGCCGAAAGTGGCCGGCGGCCGAGGGGCCGGCGCCGAATCGACACCGCCGAAATCGGCACCAGCGGGATTGACCGCGCACGGATCGGCGGAGGGCTCACCGGCCCCGCGCCGTGGCGCCGGTGAGCTGGAAGCCGAGGTGCTCGGAGCGCTGTGGGCCGACGGCGCGCCACTGACCCCGACACAACTGCACGGCATGCTGGGCGGTGACCTGGCATACAACACGGTGCACACGATCCTGACCCGGCTGCGGGAGAAGGGCCTGGTGGTCCGGACCACAGTGGGCGGCCACCCGGCATACGCGCCGGCCCAGGGCGCCGCCGAGTGGGCCGCCACGCAGATGCACGCGGTACTGGAGCGGGGCGGCGACCGCACCGCGATCCTGCACCAGTTCGTCAGCTCGCTGAGCCCGGCCGACGAGCGGGCGCTGCGCGCGGCGCTGAGCGAAGATTCGCCCGGATGAGAACCGGATGAGAGTAGCGGTCTACCTTCCCCTGCTCGCCTCGCTGATGTTCGCGGTCGGCTGGCCGGCGCTCGCCGCCCGCCGCCTGCCGCCGGCCATCGGGGCCTGGACGCTGACCGTCGGGTCGGCCCTGTGCGCCGCGGGCGCGGTCTGGTCCCTCGCGCTACTGTCGGCCACCCTGCTCGATGATGTCCTGCCGGACAGATACCCGGCGCTCGGCGTAACCGGTCTGAATCCGGTCAACGACCTCGTCGGTCTCGCGGCGCTCGGGCTGCTGATCGCCGGCTGCGTGCGGCTCGTCGTCGAGCTGCGCGCCCGGCGCGCGATCCACCGGGGTCTGCGGCAGCTGTGCGCGCCGCGGGAGTCCGGACTGGTGGTGCTCGCCGATCCGGTGCCCCAGGCATTCGCGGTACCGGGCCGGGGCGGCCACATCGTGGTCAGTAGCGGCATGCTCGCCGCGCTGAGCGTGTCCGAGCGGCGGGTGCTGATCGCCCACGAGCAGGCCCACCTGGCGGCCGGCCACCATTGGCACACCGGCGTCGTACGCGCGGCGGCCATCCTGAATCCCTTGCTGTTCCCGCTCGGCGCGACCAGCCGGTACCTGTGTGAGCGCTGGGCCGACGAGATCGCCGCCCGTACCGTCGGGGACCGCCGGCTGGCGGCCACCTCCCTGGCCCGCGCCGCGCTGGCCACCGCGGACGCGCCGGCCCCGCCGGCCGCGTTCGCCTATTCCGGCACCGGGATCGGTGATCGGGTCGCCGCGCTCCAGGCACCGCCGGCCCGCCCCCGGCACGCCGTCATCATGGCGCTGCTCGGCCTCGTCGCGCTGATGGTGCTCTCGGACATTCACGCGACCGAGGATTTCCTGCGCGACATGGTGCCGTTCCTGGGCCACCTGCCCTAGCCCCACCTGCCCCGGTCCTGCCCGATCTGGTCCTGGCCGACCCGGCTCTGCCCGACCAGGTTCGGCGAGCGTTACCGGTGAAGGTCAGTCCTCCCGCGTGCCGGTCCCCCGGTCGTCATAGGCCGCACGGGCCTCGAAGACGTCGTCCAGCCGACCCTCGACCCACCGGGTCAACGCCCACACCTGACCCGCGACGTCGTGCCCCATCGGGGTGAGCGAGTAGTCGACGCGCGGTGGGATGACGGGCTTGGCGTCGCGGTGGACGAAGCCGTCGCGCTCCAGGGTCTGCAGGGTCTGCGCGAGCATCTTCTCGCTCACGCCGCTGACATGCCGGCGCAGCTCGCTGAACCGGTAGGACCGCTCCAGCAGCGCGGCGAGCACCAGCACGCCCCACCGGCTGGTCACGTGTTCGAGCACCGCCCGGGAGGGGCACCCGGCACGGTTGACGTCCGGGCTCGACAGCGGCCCGACTGCTCTAGGCGGCTGAGTTCTTGGCGGCTGCGCTCCGCGCGGCTGCCTGTCTCCCAGCGGCTTTCGTTCCCTTACATCCACACCAGTACCTTACTTACAAGTGGGTACTTACTACAAGTCATGTACGAGTCCTAGGGTTAGACCCGCAGTACTCGCGCAAACGACACAAAACTGGGAAGAAGCGATTACATGAGCATCGTCATCACCGGAGCGACCGGCCAGCTCGGCCGGATGATCATCGCGGACCTGCTCGACGCCAAGGTGCCGGCGGACCAGATCAGGGCCGTCGCGCGCAGCGCGGAGAGGGCCGCGGATCTGGTGGCGAAGGGCATTCAGCTACACGTCGCGGACTATGACCGGCCCGAGACGTTGGCGGGCGCGTTCGGGCCGAAGGACCGGGTGCTGCTCATCTCCGGTACCGAGGTGGGCCGGCGCATGCCGCAGCACGCCGCGGTCATCGACGCGGCCCGGGAGGTGGGCGTCGCACAGTTGGCGTACACCGGCGTGTTCGGCGGTCCGAAGGCGAACTTCCGCCTCGCGGACGAGCACCGCGAAACGGAGCAGCGGATCCGCGAGACCGGGCTGACGTACACGTTCCTGCGCAACAACTGGTACACGGACGCCTCGATGTTCACCGGCGGCCTCACCGGCATCATCGAGCGCGGTGCCATCGTCAACAGCGTGAGCCCGGATGCCCGGCTGGCCACCGCGCCGCGGGTCGACTACGCCGCCGCGGCCTCGGTGGTGCTCAACCACGACGGCCACCTGAACAAGGCGTACGAGCTGAGCGGCGACACCGAGTGGACGTTCGGGGAGTTCGCCGAGGAGCTTTCGCGGCAGACCGGCAAGCGGATCGTGCACCAGTCGGTCTCGCCGAGCGAGCACAAGGCCATCCTCACCGGCGCCGGTGCTCCCGAGGATCTCGCCGACATTCTGGTGGACGTGGACGCCGCCATCAGCCGGGGGGCGCTGTCCGGTGGGCCCGGCGACCTGTCGCGGCTGATCGGCCGCCGGACCATCCCGTTGGCGGAGAGCATCGCGGAGGCGCTGGGCGCGCTCGGCCGGTAATCCCGCTCCGCTGGCAATCCCGCCCGCTCGCGGATGGCCCCGCTCGCTCCGGGTGGTCGCACCCGACCCGGTCGGCGACTGGTCTGGGTCGTCGCGCGGCGCCAGACGTGCCGAGCCAGACCGGTCGGGCAGGTCACCGCGAGCGGGGCAGGCCGAGGCCCCGGGCGATCAGGCCGCACTGGACGTCGTTCGTCCCGCCGCCGACCACGTACATGATCGACAATCGCAGCCCGTACTCGAAGGCCCCGGACAGGGCCGCGGCCGGCCCGAGGATCTCCAATGCCGCCTCGCCGAAGTCCTCGGCGAGTTCGCCCCCGAGTACGGCGGCCATCGGTGCTTCCAGGCGGGTACCGCCGCCGGCTTCGATCGCCTCCACCGCCGCGCCGACCAGCGCCCGCGTCGCCTGTACCCGCACCGCCAGCCCGGACAAGCGCTCACGGGCGGCGCTGCCCGGCGACCCGAGGACCGCGACCGGATCCACCCGGGCGGCGGCGATCAGGTCATCGAGCTGGCGGTGCAGGGACGCGGCGATGCCGCCCATCACGACGCGTTCACCGGCGAGGGCATCGGTGATCACCGGCCAGCCACCGTTCACCGCGCCGACCCGGGCGGTGTCTGGCACCCGTACGTCCTGGTAGGTGACCGTGCAGGAAATCTCGCCGGACAGGGCCCGGTGCTTCACGAGGCTGATGCCGGGCGTGTCCATCGGTACCAGGAACACGGTGATGCCGGCGTGCGGCGGGTTGGCCTCCGGATCGGTACGGGTGGCCAGCCAGACGTAGTTGGCCAGGTGCGCGCCGGTGGTCCAGACCTTCTGCCCGTCGATGATCCAGCCGTCGCCGGCCGGATCGCGGCGGGCGAGGGTACGCAGCGAGGCCAGATCCGAGCCCGCCTCCGGCTCGCTGTACCCGAGGCAGAACCGCAACTGCCCGCGCCGGATCAGCGGCAGGAACGCTGCCTTCTGCTCCGCGGTGCCGTGCCGCTCGATGGCGTTGCCGAGCATGGTGGTGGCGGCCAGCGCGGCGTTGGCGGGCAGCCGCCGGTACCCGATCTCCTCCTGCAGCACGACCTGATCGGCCACGCCGAGTTCGAGGTAGCCGCCCTCGGCCAGCGCGCGTACCAGTTCCGGATCGTCGTCCAGCGCGTCGCCGGTACGCGGCCCGCCCGGGTACCGGTCGAGAAGTTGGGCGAGCCGGGTCCGGAGTTCGTTCCCGGCGCGCGGTGTGGGCAGCCCGGCACCCGACTCCACCAGGATGTCGGCGACGTCTCCGGCCGTGCGAGGGAACTCGGCGATCCGGGTCACGTCGGCGTGTACCCGCCGGAACAACCAGGGCGCCTCATGTTCCTCGAAGTAGCCGGTCGCGGCGAGGGTGTGATGCGCGCCCAGCTGTACCCGGGGCGCGGCGACCCGGGTGTGCCGGGTGGCGATCTCGGCGGCCAGCGGCCAGTCGGCGGCCCCGGCCTCGAAGCGGCGCACCGCATCGGCGATGAGCAGGTTGCCGGCGGACAGCTCGATCTGGCACTGCGCGACACGTGCCGCGACCGCACCGAAGCTGCCGACCGGCCGCCCGAACTGGCGGCGGACCTTCGCGTGTTCGATGGCCAGCTCGTGGGTCCGCTCGGCGGCGGCCAGCGCCCGGACGGCGAGTCCCAGCCGGAGCAGAACGGCGGCCTCGTCGACCGCGGCCGGATCGACGTCCACAGTGGACACATCCGGACCGGGAGCCAGTTCGGACCAGTCCGGGACGGCCAGGCCGGGCATCGGTGTGGCGGCCAGGATCGGACGCAGCCGTGCGGTACCGCCCTCGACCGGCAGCGTGAGCACGTGGGTGGCCGTGGTGCCCGCCTCGGCGTACCGGACGCGGTCGTAGTCCTGCTGAAGGCGGTCGCTGCCCTTCTGCTGAAGCGCGACGAGGATCCGGCCGGCGACGGGTGCGGCCGGTGCGGCCCGCCGTGCCAGCAGCGCACCGGCGACGTAGCCGTCCATGACGGGTAGCGGGCAGCCAACCCGGCCGCACTCCCGTACGGCGGCGAGCGCGGCGCCCAACGCGCGCTCCGATGCCAGCTCGAACCAGCCGTGTGCCACGGCGGCGTCCCACACTTCGCCGATCGGCCCTGCCGCGGCAGTGCGGGCATCGGGCCACAGCTTGGCGAGCACACCCCGCACCGAATCGGCGAACGCGGCGACATCGGAGTCGGTCATCGTGGCCATCGCCAAACGATATCGCCGGGACAATGCCATCCGGCGCGGGTGGGCGGCGATGTGCCGGTACGCCTCCGGTTGCCGCCGGCCGATCCCCGGCGCCTGCACCGATCGGCGGGGGTTTGGCTGCTCGGCACGCCGGCACCGTGCCACCATGGAACACCATGGAGCGTGACTCATGATTCAGGCAGTCGTCTTCGACCTCGACGGCATTCTCATCGACTCGGAGCCGGTGTGGGAGGAGGTCCGCCGCGCCTACGTCTTGCGGCACGGCGGCCAGTGGCAACCGGACAGCCAGTCACGGCTGATGGGCATGAGCACCTCGGAGTGGGCCACGTACCTGAGCCAGGAACTCGGTGTCGGCAAGGATCCGGCCGAGGTCGCCGATGAGGTCATCGCCGAGATGCGCGAGCGGTACGAGGTCGACCTGCCGCTGATGCCCGGCGCGGTGGAGACGGTGTACCGGATCGGCGACGGGTACCGCCGCGGGCTGGCCAGTTCGTCGCCCCGCTCACTGATCGACCGGGTACTGGAGACGGCACAGCTGACGCAGGCGTTCGAGGTCACCATGTCGACCGAGGAGGTCGAGCGGGGCAAGCCCGACCCGGACGTGTACCTGACGATCGCCGACCGGCTGCGGCTGGCACCCAAGGACTGCATCGCGGTCGAGGACTCCAGCAACGGGCTGCGGTCGGCCGCCGCGGCCGGCATGGCGGTCGTCGCCATCCCGCATCCGACCTACCCGCCGCAGTCCGACGCGCTGGCCCTCGCCGACCTGACGCTGAACGACCTGAGCGAACTCACGATGGAGCGGATCTCGTCGGTGCCCGACCGGGATTAGCGGCGATCGCTGTCAGAGCGAGCGGCTAGCGTGTGGCCATGGCGTCGGGTACCGGCCGTGCGGCACTGGCGGATGAGGTGCGTACCGCGCTGGACGCGTGCTGCTCCGGCTCCCGTACCGAGCTGATCGGCTCGCTAGGGGCGGGCACCGCCGACGCGTACAGCGACATCGACCTCGCCTGGGTAGTACCGGACGTGTCGTTCCCGGCATGCCTGTCCAGCGCGGTGGCGGCGCTGCGGCGGGTACGGCCGATCGAGAGCGTGCGCAGCGATCCGGACTTCCACCGGTCCGACCGCCGCCGCCTGCTGTTCGTCCGCTTCGCCGGGGTACCGCTGTTCTGGCGGCTGGACCTGGATGTCCGCGCCGCCTCGGTGGCCGGCGACGCGCACTACGACAGCGACAATCCGGGGGCGCGCGCCCGGGAGGGCGAATGGTCGCGGCCGGCCAGTGCCCTGGCCAACGCTCTCGGGGCGGTCAAGGCGATCGCCCGCGAACGGTACGACGACGCCCGCGGTCTGCTCGATCGGGGTTTCGACCGGATCGGTGAGCGCGACCGGGCAACCGGTGCCTGGGCCAGCGACGTGGCCCGGCTGGCACGCGCCGCCGCGCGGCACGACCCCGCCCTGGCGGACCTGGCCGCCCGGGTCACCGCGTTGCTCGACGGGAGCGCGCCGACCCGCTAGCGAGGCTGGGCGGCCGGCGGGGCCGGGCGAGGTTGACTTCTGGCAGGGCCGGCGGAGTCGGCGGGGCGGAACGGCCGGCGGGGCCAGCGAGGCCGGGCGGCCGGCAAGACCGGCGGGGGCGAAACGGGCGGCGGGGTTAGGCGGGGCTCGGCGGGGCTGGACGAGGCCAGGCGGTCATCGCCGCGGCGATGTCGTCGTCGATCAGGGCCGCGTGCACCGCGGTGGCCACCGTGCTCGCGTGGCCGGCGGCGCCGATCGCCAACAGCGCCGGAAACGCCGTGGTGCCGGCCGCCCAGACGCCGGGAACGCTGGTGCGTCCGTCCGGGTCGGCCATCGCGGCGCCCGCCCGGGCGCCGTCAGCCACCAGTTGGCAGCCGAGCCGGGCGGCGAGGTCGCTCTGCTGGTGCTGCCGGGTGACCACGAACAACGCGCGGTACCCGGTGCGCCGACCGCCCGCCTGGACGACATCGACCCCGTGGGTACCCGCCTCGACACGGTCGACGCGCCCGGTGTCCACCCGTACCCCGGCCGCCTCCAGCCGGATCCGGTCCTCGCGGTCGAGGTCGTCGCCGTCGGTGAACAGAACCACGTCGGCGCTCCACCGGCTCAGCAGCAGCGCCCGCGCGACCCCGCGTGCCGGAAGGCCCCGCATGCCGAGCTGAGCCAGCGGCTGATCGCGCACCTCCCAGCCGTGGCAGTGCGGGCAGGCCACCACGCGGTCGCCCCAGCCCCGCGCGACCCCGGGCACGTCGGGCAGTTCGTCGGTCAACCCGGTCGCGAGCACGACCGACCGGCCGGACCACCGCTCGCCCCGGCGGGTGGTGGCCTCGAACCGAGGCGTACCGGCATCCTCGACCCGGATGTTCTCGACCCGGTCGTCGACGAGCGTGACGTCGTACGGCGCCAGCATGCGCCGCCCGGATTCCAACAGGTCGGCGGGAGTGACGGAGGGCTGCCCGAGGAAGTTGTGCACGTGATGCGCCGGCCCGTTGCGCGGCCGGCCGTCGTCGATGACCACGACTCGGCGCCTCGCCCGGCCCAGGGTCAACGCCGCCTGGAGGCCGGCGACGCTGCCTCCGACGATCACCACGTCGCACTCACGCATGTGGCGATCATGGCCCCGCTTGCCAGTATTTGGAACGGTCGTCCTACATAGCGAGATCAGTACCCGCCGCCGCCCTTGCCGCCGCAGGACAGCGTGATCGCAAGGATGATGCCGATGATGACGATGGCCACGATCACGATCCAGACGGTGGCGCCCTTGCCGACCCGCGAAGCCACTGCTCACCTCCGTGGCTGAGTTCCGGTGCGGGTCGCACGGCACGCGACCCGGGCTTGCCCGGGTCTTACCCGGTCCCGGGTGACTCATTCGACCGGCGCCGCACCGGCCGGCGGGCTGAATGACCCTCAGATCTTGGTGCGAAACCGCCCCGCGCGAGGTGGTTTCGTACCAAGATCTCGAGTGCGCGGGCCGGCGGGGCAGCGGGCCGGCCGGGCAGCGGGGCAGCGGGCCGGCTTCAGGCGACGGCCGCGCCGTGCTCCCGGTCGTACTCGTCGCGGGCCGCCGCGATCGTCTCCCGGTGCCGGTCCGCCCAACCGGTGAGCGCCACGAGCGTGTCGTACAGCTCAAGCGCCATGGGCGTGGCGCGGTACTCCACCTTCGGCGGGACGGTCGGGTAGACGGTGCGGGTCAGCAGGCCATCGCGCTCCAGGTTGCGCAGGGTCAGCGTGAGCATCCGCCGGCTGATGCCCTCGACCGTGCGCTCCAACTCGGTGAAACGCACCGGAGCCTGGCTCGCCTCGACGATGATGCCGATGCTCCACTTGCCGCCAACCCGGTCGAGCACCTCCCGGACGGTGCAGGCTTTCGCCCGCTCGCCTGTGGCGTATGCCACGCACGAGGCGTCGACCTCGAACGGTACAACGCTGGCTCCCTGTGACATGAATGTGCCTCCTTACGCCGCCTCCGATGGTCACACAAGATGGGCACTGTTACAAGTCGTGCACCAAGGGAGGCACCGATGACCCAGGCCACCGCTCAACGCGGACCGGCTCAAGGCGACCCGACTCAAGGCGGAATCGCCCAACGTGGACCCGCCCGACGTGGATCCGCTCAACCTCGACCCGCCCAACGTGAACCCACTCAACGTGAACCCGCCCGACGCGGGCCCGCGCCGGCCGTACGCTCGCGCTGGCTCGCACTGGTCGTGCTGTGCGCGGGCATGCTGATGATCATTCTCGACCAGACCATCGTGACGGTGGCGCTGCCGTCGATCCAGCACGATCTCGGCTTCTCCTCCTCCGGCCTGGCCTGGGTGGTCAACGCGTACGTGATCCCGTTCGGCGGCCTCCTGCTGCTGTTCGGCCGGCTGGGCGATCTGGTCGGCCGGGGCCGCGTGTTCGTGGCCGGACTCGTCCTGTTCACTCTCGCGTCGCTGGCCTGCGGGCTGGCCGGGAACGCGCCGGAGCTGATCGCCGCGCGGTTCGTCCAGGGCATCGGCGGGGCGACGACCTCGGCGGTGGTCCTCGGCATGATCGTGCCGATGTTCCCGGAGGCGCGTGAGCGGGCTCTGGCCATCGGTGTGTACAGCTTCGTGGGCGCGGCCGGGGCGTCGGTCGGGTTCCTGCTCGGCGGCGCGCTGACCGAGGCCCTGAACTGGCACTGGATCTTCTTCGTCAACGTACCGATCGGGCTGCTCGTCGGCGCTCTGGCGGTGCGGCTCGCACCGGCCGGTCGCGGGGAGGGGCTGCGTGCCGGGGCCGACGTCGCGGGTGCCGTGCTGGGGACCGCCGGCCTGATGGTGGGCGTGTACGCCATCGTGCGGACCAGTGACTACGGCTGGGGATCGGCGCAGACGCTCGGCTGGGGCGCCGCGGCGGTGGTGCTGCTCGGCGGCTTCCTCGCTCGCCAGGCGACCGCCGCGAATCCGTTGCTGCCACTGCGCATCTTCCGGTCGAGGAACGTCTCGGCGGGCAACGGGATCCAGGCGCTGATGGTCGCGGCGATGATCGGGTACCAGTTCCTGAGCATGCTGTACCTGCAGCAGGTCCTCGGGTACGGTCCGGCACGCGCAGGCCTGGCGGTGGCCCCGACCGCGGTGGTCATCGGCATCGTGTCGTTGGGGTTCTCGGCCCGGCTCAACGGTCGCTTCGGTCCCCGCGCGGTACTGCTGGCCGGGCTGGCGCTGATCGTGGCCGGGCTCCTGCTGGTCGCCCGGGTACCGGTGCACGGCCGGTACCCGGTGGACCTCCTGCCGGCCCTGGTCCTGCTCGGGCTCGGCGGCGGCCTGACCCTCCCGGCGGTCACCACGCTGGCTATGTCCGGTGCCACGCCCAGCGACTCGGGCTTGGTCTCCGGGCTGGTGAACACGGTGCAGCAGGTCGGCGCCGCGCTCGGCCTGGCGGTCCTGGCCACCCTGGCGGACTCCCGTACCGATCAGTTGCGGGACGCCGGTCACGCCGACGCGGCGGCCCTCACCAGCGGGTACCACCTGGCGTTTGTCACGGCGGCCGGCGCGGTGGCGGCGGCATTCCTGCTGGCGGTGGTGGCGCTGCGGCGGCCGGCGACCGCGCGTGACTGACCGCTCGAAGCTGAACCACCGGTGGCTCCCGATCGCGTCGCGATCGGGAGCCACCTGATTGGGAAGCCGGGCCGGGAAGCCGGGGCCGGTCACCCGACGAAGGACATCTCCGGGTACCGGGGAGACGGACCGTCCAGCAGGTGGCCGTCCCGGTGCCGCAGGAATCGGTCGAAGAACGCGGCCAGGTAGTCGTCCTCGACCGTGACGGCGCGTGCCGGAGCGAGCGTGCCGATGTCATCCGTGACGGTCTGCGCCGGCAGGTTCACCGCCGACGCGATCTGCGGTACCAGCGTCTCCGCGTCGGTGAACGAGGCGTGTGCGGAGCCGCGCAGGGTCAGGTCGGCGTGCCAACCGGTGCTGTGTGCCCCGAAGGCGGCCCAGGAGGCATCGTTCTGGTAGCTCTCGCCGCCCTCCCCGTCGCTGCCCATCAGCAGGAACGGGCGGTCCAGGCCGGACTTCACCACGTCCGGGAAGTACGCCGGATCGTTCACCGCGGCCGGATCCGGGTTGAGCGTCATGGTGCCGTCCAGGTTCACACCGGCCCGGATGCGCGGGTCGTCGTGCATCGCCTGGGCCGAGGCGAACCCGCCGGCCGAGTGGCCGAGCATGCCGATCGCGCTCAGGTTCATCGCGCCGCGCAGGCCGGCCGGGATCGCGAGGTCCCGACCGCCACCGCGGTTGATGGCGGTCAGCTGGTCCAGGACGAACGACGTGTCGGCCGACCGGGTGGTCAGCAACTTCGTGACCCACGGGACGGTCGGCTGCGGATCCGAGAGCAGCGCGAGCCGGCCGTCGGGGAACTGCACCTCCGGCGACTCGTACGTGTTGTCGATGGTCACCACCAGGTACCCGCGGCTGGCCAACTGCTCGACGAGCGTGGTCGACCAGGTACGCGGCTCCCCCAACCCGGGTGAGTAGACCACCACCGGCAGACTGCCGGCCCGGCGGTCGACGGGCGCGCCGGAGTATGCGTGGGTGGCGGTGTCCGCCCAGTCCACTTGCCCGGTCGGCAGGTTGAGGCCGAGGTAGCCGTTGGCAGTCACCGAGTCGAAGTGGTCGGCCGCCTTGGGCAGCATGTACGGCGCGCTGGCCCGGCCGGTCGCCGCCGCCGGGTAGAACAGGCTGACCATCAGCTCGCGGTACGGCGGTTCGCTGACCCAGGGATCGGGCCGGGACCGGTCGATCAGGTGCAGCGCCACGGTACCCACCCGGTATGGCCCGGCGGGCGTGGGCAGGCTGCCTCGCACCTTGCCGTCTGCCTTGGTCCCGGTGGCCGCGCTCGCTCGGCCAGCGGTGGTAGCGGCCGCAGACGCCGAACCGGGTGTCACGCCGGCCAGCGCCAGCCCGGCCGCCAGCGCGAGCCCGGCGGCGAGCACCGTACCGGCACGCAGCTTGGCGGCAGGCACCGTGGTGGCGCCGCTGGCACGGTGCCCGGTCGGTCCGGCCGATTGGGCGGTTCTGCGCCTGTTCATCCTGTCTCCCTCGTTGTCGCTTCGTTTGGTCGCTTCGTTTGGTCGCTTCGTTTGTCGCTTCGTTTCTCGCTGACGGATGCCGACGGTAGGAGCGGGGCCGTGCGAGGCGCGTCACGCCGGGGAGCGGCATTCCCGGGCACCGGGTGGGACCCGGGTAGGGGGCGCGGTGATACCCGGGTATCACGCGAAGGTCCCCCGGTGGAGTCACGCCGGTACACGACGAGCCGCCTACGCTGGGCAGTCATGGAGACGGGTACCAAGCCGGGACAGGCGGAATCCTGGCCGCGCACGGTGTGGCCGGGGCGCCCCGACGCGGGCCGCCGGGCGGTGCGCACGGTGGCACGGGCACTGCGCACCGTCGCGCTCGGTGCCGACACCCGGCCGTCCTGGCTGGCGGGCCGCCCGCGCGGGGTTCGCTGGGCCGTCATCGCGGCACTGGTCGTGGTGACCATCGGGCTGTTCGGCATGGAGGCGACCGTCGTCGAGCACGTCCACCCGTCGGTCGGGGTGTGGGCGCCGCTGGTCGCGCTGGCTCAGCTGCTTCCGCTGCCACTGATCGTGCGGTACCCGTTGCTGGCGTGGCGGTTGGGATACCTGGGGGCGTTGCTGATCCCGTTGGTCCCGGAGCGACCGTGGGGCACCTGGGTGTGGGACCCGGTGCAGATCCCGGTGCTCGGGCTCGCGTTCTGCGTCGCCGGCCTGCGATATCCGCGGGCTCTGCTGTGGACGATGTGGGCGCTGATGGTACCGCTGCTGTGGGTGTGGGGGCCGGGCGGCAGCGACGCGGTCGGCGCCAATGTCGCGTTCACGGTCGTGGTGGTGCTGCTGGACACGCTGGCGGCACGCTCGCGCACCCAGCGCGCCCTTCGGGTGCAGACCGACCTCAGTGAACGGGAGGCCAGCCGGCGCGCGGCTCTCGAGGAACGTGCCCGGATCGCCCGGGAGCTGCACGACGTGGTGGCGCACCACATGTCGCTGATCGCGGTACAGGCGGAGACGGCGCCGTACCGGCACGACGCGGTACCGGAGCCGCTGCTGGAGGAGTTCAGCGCGATCAGCGGCGCGGCCCGGGAGGCGCTGACCGAGATGCGCCGGCTGCTCGGCGTGCTGCGCAGCGAACAGACGGCGGCGCAACGCGCTCCACAGCCGGATCTGGGCGAGCTTCCCGAGTTGGTGGACGCGGCCCGGCGGGCCGGGGTACGGGTCGACCTGTCGGTACGCGGGCGGGCGCCCGGCGACTGGTCTGGGTCGCGGCGCGGCGCCAGACGTACCGAGCCAGAGTCGTCGATACCGGCGACGGTGGGCGTGTGCGGGTACCGAATCGTGCAGGAGTCGCTGTCCAACGCGGGCCGGCACGCGGCCGGCGCGGCGGTCGAGGTGACTGTCGACTACGCTCCCGATGCGGTGCGGCTGAGCGTGGTCAACGGCCCGGGCCGGGCCGCGCCGCCGGTCGGACCCACGGCTGCCGCGAACGCCGGAACCGCGGCGAATGCCGGACCCGGGAGCGCGGCACCGTCGGCTGGCGCGGGTGGGCGCCGGGGAGGGCACGGGCTGGTCGGCATGCGGGAACGGGTCGCGCTACTCGGCGGCGAACTGTCCGCCGGGCCGACTGTCGAGGGCGGTTTCGCCGTACGCGCGGTGCTGCCGCTGGAGGTTTCCGAATGACCGGCAGCATCCGGGTGCTGATCGCCGACGACCAGGCGATGGTACGCGAGGGATTCGGCGCGCTCCTGGCCGCGCAGCCGGACCTGATCGTCGTCGGTGACGCGGCGGACGGCGCCCAAGCGGTGGCGCTGGCGCGGCGCACCGATCCGGACGTGGTGCTGATGGACGTCCGGATGCCGGTGCTGGACGGGTTGGAGGCCACCCGACGCCTGCTCGACGTACCGCCGGGGACACATCGGCCCCGGGTGCTGATGTTGACCACGTTCGACCTGGATGACTACGTGTACGAGGCGCTGCGCGCCGGCGCCAGCGGGTTCCTGCTCAAGGACGCGCGCGGTGCCGAGCTGGTGCACGCGGTCCGGGTGGTGGCCTCGGGCGACGCGCTGCTGGCGCCGTCGGTGACCCGGCGGCTGATCGCCGACTTCGCCGCCCGGCCACGGGCGGCCCGGGCGCGGCCGGCCGCGCTGGACACGCTGACACCGCGCGAGCTGGAGGTGCTCCGGCTGGTCGCTCGGGGCCGGTCCAACACCGAGATCGCCGATGAGCTGGTCGTCGCGGAGCAGACGGTGAAGACCCACGTCGGCCGGGTACTGTCCAAATTGGACCTGCGCGACCGGGTGCAGGCGGTTGTCTTCGCGTACGAGTCGGGATTGATCGTGCCCGGCGAATAGCCGGCGGCACATCCCGTCGCCGGCGCCCGGCGGCACGGCCAGCGGCGGCGAGCCCACTCGGGTTACCGACGGGTAGCGCAGGGCCGGAACGCCGGTATAGTGCGGACGATGAGGCGAGAACGCGCGTCATCGACGACGGACGGCGGCCGGCCGTGACGCTCGGCATCACCATTCCGCTGGGCATGTCGCTGCCCGAGCACGCGACCGTGCTTCCCCGGCTGGCCGAGTCCGGCTACGACGAGTTCTGGAGCAGCGAGACCGCCGGGTTCGACGCGTTCACCCCGCTGGTCCACGCCGCCGCGGTGCTGCCCGGCGCCCGGTTCGGCACCGCCATCGCCGGGGTGTTCCAGCGCGGGCCGGCGTTGCTGGCGATGAGCGCCGCCGGGCTCGCCGAGGCGGCACCGGGCAGGTTCACGCTCGGCGTGGGCGCGGCGTCCCCGGCGATCGTCGAGCGGTGGAACGGCATCCCGTACCGGCGGCCGGTGCGCCGGGTCCGGGAGAGCGTGGAGTTCCTGCGCGCGGCGCTGGCCGGCGAGAAGCTGCCGAACGGATTCCGGCTGGAGCGACCGCCGGCCACCCCGCCACCGATCCTCGTCGCGGCCCTGCGCCCGACCATGCTGCGGCTGGCCGGTTCGCTCGGCGACGGCGCGATCCTCAACTGGCTGTCCGCGGACGATGTCGCCACGGTGGTGCCGTACGTGCACGAGGGCGGGCCGGGCAAGCGGGTCGCGGCACGTGTCTTCCTCTGCCCGACCGATGAGCCGGACGCGGTGCGGGCGGCGGCGAAGCGGCTGATCACCGGATACCTGACGGTGCCCGGCTACGCGGACTTCCAGCGTTTCCTGGGCCGCAGTGAACGGCTGGAGCCGATGTGGCGGGCGTGGCAGGCCGGTGACCGGCGGGCGGCCGTCCAGGCGGTCGAGGACGCGCTCGTCGACGAGTTGTTCGTCATCGGCACTCCGGCGGAGTGCGCGGCGCACGTGCGCCGCTATGTCCACAATGGAGTGCACGTGCCGGTGCTCGCGTTCGTCCCGCTGGATCCGTCCCGGGACACGGTCACCGACGCGATCGCGGTCGCGGAGCACTACCAACGCTGAAGCCGGCCGGGCCAACGCCCGTCAGTTCACTCACGCCTGTCAGTCCACCCGAACGAGGTGCACCAGCGCGCTGGCGTAGTCGCCGGCCGGCAGCGACGGCCGCAGCCCGTGCCCGAGCAGTACGGCGCCGTGGTGCACCTCGCCGGTCTCCTCGTCGCGGTACCGGCCCGCCGGATCCAGGCCGCGCAGCCGCAGCGCCGGCACGGTGTGGCCGAAGTGCGGGGCGGGCAGCCAGCAGAACACCGCCGACTCGCGGCCGTCCGGCGCCACGTACTGCACCGCGGACAGCCCGTCGCCGACCGGCGGCAACAGCCGGTGCAGCCGGCCGCGCTGCACCACCGGCGCGATCCTCTTGTACTGGGCCACCAGCGGACCGGCCTCGGCCAGCTCCGACTCGGTCCACTCCGGCAGGTTGCCGCCGATGGCCAGCACGCCGGCCATCGCGACGTGGAAGCGGAACCGCAGCGGCACGGTACGTCCGGTCAGGAAGTTCGGTACGTCGGTCACCCACGCGCACATCGTGGCCGCCGGGTAGAGCTGCCCGTACCCGTGCTGGATCGCCAGCCGGTCGTACGCGTCGGTGTTGTCGGAGGTCCACACCTCGTCGGTGCGCCGCAGGATGCCCAGGTCGACCCGGCCGCCACCGCCGCAGCAGGACTGGATGCGCAGTCCCGGGTGGTCGGCGCGCAGCCGGTCGATGACCCGGTACAGATTGTCCACATAGGACATCCAGAGCCGGTCCGCGTCCTCGCTGCCGTCCGGCCAGCCGGCCTCGGTGAACGGCCGGTTCATGTCCCACTTCAGGAAGTCGATGCCGTTCTTGCCAACCAGCTCGTCCAGCCAACCGTGCGCCCACTCGGCCACGTCCGGCCGGGCGAAGTTGAGCACCAGTTGCTGGCGCAGCTCGGTGCGCCGGCGGTTCGGGAAGTGCAGCACCCAGTCCGGGTGCGCGCGATACAGGTCGCTGTCCGGGTTCACCATCTCCGGCTCGACCCAGATGCCGAACTTCATGCCGAGCTGGTGCACCTCGTCGACCAGCGGAGCGAGCCCGTTCGGGAACCGGTCCGGGTTGACCGTCCAGTCGCCGAGGCCGGCGTGGTCGCTCACTCGGGCGCCGAACCAGCCATCGTCCATCACGAACAGCTGGACCCCGAGTGCGGCGGCCTGCCGCGCCAGCAACCGCTGCCCAGCCTCATCGACGGTGAACCCGGTGGCCTCCCAGGAGTTGTACGTCACCGGCCGCAGCTCGTCCGGGTGCGGCAGAACGTGCGTACGCACATAGCGGTGCCAGGCGTCGCTGGCGCCGCCGTACCCGCCGGTCGAGCGCAGGCCGGCGGAGACCGGCGTGTCCCGCCGCTGCCCGGGACGCAGCCGCCAGCCCACGCCTTCGTGGCCGGCACCGGCACTCACCGACACCACGTCGGTGGCGGTACGCGTGACGGTCAGCCGCCACGTGCCGCTCCAGGCCAGCGCGGTGCTGAACACCTCGCCGTGCTCCTCGCCGGCATCGGCGGCGTCGATGGTCAGCCACGGGTTCGCGTGGTGGCCGGTGGTGCCGCGCCGGCTGGTCAGCACGGTCTCCCCCCGCGCCAGCCCGGCCCGCTCCAACTGCGTCTCGCCGCCCCAGTGGCCGGTGACGTGGCGCAGCGCGTAACCCGGCCTGCCCGGGATCGGCCACACCGCCGAGTCGGCGCGCAACACCTCGACCGGTTCGCCGCCGGTGTTGGCAACGGACGTCCACCGCTCAATGACGTCGGAGTCCGGGCGCACGCGATAGTGCAGGCCGACCTCGACCGGGTAGTGGCGGTCGACGAACCGGATCCGCAGAGTGCCGCCGTCGGTGGCATGGTCGGCGTACGCCAGTTCGAGTCCCCGGGTGCCGTCGGCGAACCGTACCCGCAGTGCCACCGCACCGAACCGGGCGCCGCCCTCGACCGGCAACTCCTCGATGTCGTACTCGCGCCCCTCGAACTGCGTCATGGTGACCGGCCGTGGCGCGGGTACGGCGGCGGCCTGTTCCAGCGTGAGCGGCGCGCCCCAGTACAGGTGGCGCAGCGTGCCGTCATCGCCCAACCGCATCGCGTAGCCGGTGCCCGGAGTGGACAGCAGCCAGGTCCGGCTCGCGGCGTCGTACTCGATCGGGAACATCCGCGAAGCTTATCGAGCCCGCCGCCGTCTCACACCGTCCCGCACTCGCGCCAATCTCGACCGGACGCCGGCCCGCCCATGGACAAATGCGCCGTGATCCCCTTTACTCTCTGGGACATGTTCGAGTTGGGCACCGACGGACCTCGCGTCATCATGGTCGGTGTCGACGGTTCGGTGACGTCGATGCGGGCCGGCGCATACGCCGTCGGCTTGGCCCGCCGGCAGCACTCCAAGCTGGTCGTGGTCCACGTGTCCGCGCCGAGCCGGTTCGCGAACATGGCTCCGCAGAGCATGGCGCTGGCCCGGCAGGCGGCCGCCGAGATCACCGAGGACCTGCGGCAGCAGGTCGCCGAGCAGGCGGCGGCGCGCGGCGTGTCCGCGACGTTCGTCGCGGTGACCGGCGATCCGTTCACCGAACTGGTCAGGGTCGCCGACCAGGTGCGCGCGGACGGCATCGTGGTCGGCGCCTCCACGCAACTGGCGCACCGGATCGCCGGCTCGATGGCGGTCCGGCTGGTCCGGACCGGCCGGTGGCCGATCATCGTGGTCCCCTGACCGGCCGGTCGGCTGGCAGCGCCCGGTTCACGGCGGCGCTCCGACCAGTCCGGCTCGGCGCGTCCAGCGCCGCGCGACGACCCAGACCAGTCGCGGATTCGGGCCGGCGAAAGCCGGCCGGGCGAGAAAATATCAGGCACTCTCCGAGTTAGCCGCGTCGCGACGTTAGCTGCCCCTGGACCCTGGGAACGGGGTTTGCGAAACGGAGGCTGCAGATGAGTACACCGTCCATGCCCTCGGGTGGCCCGATGTCCACTTTCGCCAACCTCGCGAACCGGCTCCCGTCGGGTCCGGGAGGCGTGCCGTCCATCCCGGCCAACGGGTTACCCAACCCCGGCCCCACCGCCCAGGTCGCCTCGTTCGACGACTACCCGTCCGCGCAGCGCTCGGTGGACTTCCTGTCCGACAACGGCTTTCCGGTGCAGCAGAGTTCCATCGTCGGTACCGACCTGCGACTGGTGGAAAACGTACTGGGCCGGTTGACCACCGGCCGGGCAGCGCTGGCCGGCGCGGCGAGCGGTGCGTGGTTCGGCGTACTCATCGGTCTGCTGGTGGGGATCTTCACCGTCTCGTCGTGGTGGCAGGTTCTGGTGGCCGCGATCGTCATCGCCACGGCCTGGGGTGCCATCTTCGGCGCCATCGCGCACGCGGCGACCGGTGGCCGCCGGGACTTCAGCTCACGTACCTCGCTGCTGGCCAGTCACTACGCGGTGAACGTGGACGCGGCACACGCGGAGCAGGCCAGGCAGTTGCTGACCCGGTTGAACTGGCAGGCGACGATGACGCCCCCGGACGGCGACGGGGGCCTGACCGGCGGACCCGACGGGCGGGCCTGACGGGCGCGCCTGACGAACTGCTGGGGCGCTCGGCGATGTCCCACCTCACCGCCGGCCCGGCACGCGGTTCCGGCAGGCACTCAGCTCCCGGCTCCGGCGGCAGGCGACCCGCCGGAGCCGGGCACACCCGCGGGTGCGGTCACGCGCGCCGCGACCGGCCGGCCCACGACGTGCGCGGAACGCGCCGCTCGGCGCGTCTGGCGCCGCGCGGCGACCCAGGCCAATCGTCCGACCAGTCTGGCTCGGCGCGTCTGAGGCCGCGCGGCGACCCAGGCCAGTCGGAATACGATGGCCCGGTGACCGCACCGCGCCCGCACACCGCCGTCCTGGACGCCGTGCTGGAGCGCCTGACGTACGTCAACGAGGAGACCGGCTACACCGTCGCCCGGGTCGCCACCGACTCCGGCAGCGACCTGCTGACCGTCGTCGGTGCCCTGCTCGGCGCCCAGCCCGGGGAGAGCCTACGGCTGCGCGGGCGCTGGTCCAGCCACCCGAAGTTCGGCCGGCAGTTCGAGGTGGAGTCGTACACCACCGTGCTGCCCGCCACCGTGCAGGGCATCCAGCGGTACCTCGGATCCGGTCTGATCAAGGGCATCGGACCCCGATTCGCCGAGCGGATCGTCGAGCGCTTCGGCGTGGACACGCTGGATGTCATCGAGCAGACGCCGGACCGGCTCATCGAGGTGCCGGGGCTCGGACCCAAGCGGACCGCGAAGATCATCGCCGCCTGGGAGGAGCAGAAGGCCATCAAGGAGGTGATGGTCTTCCTGCAGGGCGTGGGCGTGTCGACATCGCTCGCGGTGCGCATCTTCAAGACGTACGGTGAGGAGTCCATCTCGGTCGTCCGGGAGGAGCCGTACCGGCTTGCCGCCGACGTGTGGGGCATCGGGTTCAAGACGGCGGACACCATCGCCCAGGCGGTCGGCATCCCGCACGACAGCCCGGAACGGGTGAAGGCCGGGCTCCAGTACACCCTGTCGGAGGCCACCGACGACGGCCACTGCTTCCTCCCGCAGGCCCAGCTGGTCACGGACGCCGGAAAGATCCTGGGAGTACCGGCCGACCTCATCGACCGCTGCCTCGACGAGCTGGCCGAGGCCGAGGGCGTGGTACGCGAGACGCTGCCGGGCGAGGTCACTGCGGTGTACCTGGTGCCGTTCCATCGCGCCGAGACCGCACTCGCCGGCAGCCTGCTGCGATTGCTGCGAAACAGTGCCGACCGGATGCCGCACTTCGCCGGCGTCGACTGGGACAAGGCGCTGGCCTGGCTGCACCGGCGCACCGGCGCCGAGCTCGCACCCGAGCAGGAACAGGCGGTGCGGCTCGCCCTCACCTCGAAGGTCGCCGTGCTGACCGGCGGGCCGGGCTGTGGAAAGAGCTTCACGGTACGGTCCATCGTGGAACTGGCCGCCGCCAAGCGTGCCAAGGTAGTACTGGTCGCGCCGACCGGGCGGGCGGCGAAGCGGCTCGCCGAGCTGACCGGATACCCGGCGGCGACCGTGCACCGGCTGTTGCAACTGCGCCCGGGTGGCGACCCGTCGTTCGACCGGGATCACCCCCTCGACGCCGACCTGCTGGTTGTCGACGAGGCGTCGATGCTGGACCTGATCCTGGCCAACAAGCTGGTGAAGGCGATTCCGGCGGGCGCGCACGTGCTGCTCGTCGGCGATGTCGACCAGTTGCCCTCGGTCGGCGCCGGTGAGGTGCTGCGTGACCTGCTGGCCGCCGAGGCGGTACCCCGGGTGCGGCTCACCCAGATCTTCCGCCAGGCGCAGGAGTCCGGTGTGGTCACCAACGCCCACCGGATCAACGCCGGCCGGCCACCGGTGACCACCGGCCTGCCGGACTTCTTCCTGTTTCCAAACGAGGACACCGA
The DNA here is from genome assembly GCF_016862975.1 of Rugosimonospora africana. Taxonomy (GTDB): domain Bacteria; phylum Actinomycetota; class Actinomycetes; order Mycobacteriales; family Micromonosporaceae; genus Rugosimonospora; species Rugosimonospora africana. Next base: position 97,225 of record NZ_BONZ01000043.1, on the reverse strand, counting down.
GGCGACCGCCGAGCTGACCGTGGACGTCGCGTGCCGGCGCATCGCGAGCCGGTTCTCCCTCGACCCTCGCCGGGACGTTCAGGTGCTGGCGCCGATGCACCGCGGTCCGGCCGGCGCGGGCGCGCTCAACACGCTGCTGCAGCAGGCGCTCACGCCGGCCCGGGAAGGGTTGCCGGAGCGGCGGGTCGGCGGCCGGGTGTTCCGGATCGGCGACAAGGTGACCCAGATCCGGAACAACTACGAGAAGGGCGCGGCCGGCGTCTTCAACGGCACGCTGGGCGTGGTGACCGCGCTGTCCACCGAGGAACAGACGCTGACCGTGCGCACCGACGAGGACGAGGACATCGAGTACGAGTTCGACGAGCTGGACGAGCTGTCGCACGCGTACGCGATGACGATCCACCGCTCGCAGGGCTCGGAGTACCCGGCAGTGGTGATCCCGCTGACCACCAGCGCCTGGATGATGCTGCAACGCAACCTGCTCTACACCGCGGTCACCCGGGCGAAGAAGCTGGTGGTACTGGTGGGTTCGCGGCGCGCGCTGGCGGCCGCGGTACGCACGGTCGGCGCCGGTCGCCGGCACACCGCGTTGACATACCGGCTGGATGAAACGGGAGGCGTACGCGCATGAAGGTGATCGTGTTCGGCGCCACCGGCATGCTCGGGCAGGGCGTACTGCGCGAGTGCCTGCTCGACGACCAGATCGAGCGGGTACTGACCGTCGGGCGCACGCCCACCGGCCGGCAGCACCCGAAGCTGACCGAACTGGTACGCGACGACCTCACCGACTTCGCTCCGGTCGAGGACCAGCTGACCGGATATGAGGCGTGCTTCTTCTGTCTCGGCGTGTCATCGACCGGCATGAACGAGGACGCGTACCGGCGGGTCACCTACGACATCACGGTGGCCGCCGGGCAGACCCTCGCCCGGTTGAACCCGGGCTCGACGTTCGTCTACGTGTCCGGGCAGGGTACGGACAGCACCGAGCGCGGGCGCACCATGTGGGCCCGGGTCAAGGGACGCACCGAGAACGCGCTGCTGGCCATGCCGCTGGAGACGTACCTGTTCCGGCCCGGGTACATCCAGCCGATGCACGGTGCCACCTCGAAGACCACGCTGTACCGGCTGCTGTACCGGGTGACCACGCCGTTCTACCCGGTGCTGCGCAGGGTGGCGCCCCGGCACGTGACCACGACCGAACGGGTCGGCCGCGCGATGATCAACGTGGCGAAGACCGGTGCGCCACAACGCATCCTGGAGAACCCGGACATCAATTCGGTGGCAGGCTGACCAGGTCGCCGAGCGCGGCCCGGTGCTGGGTCGCGGTACCCAGCGCGATGGCGGCGGCCTTGGCCCGCTTCAGGTACCAGTGCGCCCGGTGCTCCCAGGTGAAGCCGATGCCTCCGTGCAGTTGCACGCACTCTTCGGCCGCCCGTACCGCGACCGGGCCGCAGTGCGCCTGGGCGAGGCTGGCCGCCACGGCCGCGTCCGGATCGTCGTCGGCGACGCAGCCGGCCGCGTACCGGGCCACCGCCCGGGCCTGGGTCACGTCCACCCACAGCTGGGCGAGCCGATGCTTGACCGCCTGGAAGGAGCCGACCGGCCGGGCGAACTGGTACCGGGTCTTCACATAGTCCACAGTGGACGAGAGGCACCATTCGGCGACGCCCAGTTGCTCGCCGGCCAGTACCGCGGCTCCGATCCGCAGCGCCGCGGCCCACGCCGCGCCGGCCATTGCCCCGTCGCCGAGCCGGGTGGCCTGGGCGGACGAGAACGTGACCGTCGACAGTGGACGGGTCTGGTCCAGCGCGGTGACCGGGGTCTGCTCGGCGTGCGCGGCGTCCACCGCGTACAGGCCGTCCGGGGTGGGCACGATGAGCACGCCGGCGCCCTGCGCGTCGGCGACGGTGGTCACGGAGCCGGTCAGCGCGTGCCCGTCGGCCCGGACCGTCGCCGGTACCGGTGCGCCGGGCGGCGTGGACAGCGGCAGCACCAGGACCGCGAGCAGGTCGCCGGACGCGACCGCGGGCAGCAGGTCCCGCGCGCCGGCCGACAGCGGGGCCGCGGTGTCCACAGCCGCTGTGCCCACAGCCGCGGTGGTCAGGGCCGCGGTGCCCAGGACGCTGCCCAGCCACGGTACCGGCGCGGCGGCCCGGCCCACCTCCTCGGCGACCACGGCGGCCTCGCGCCAGGACGCGCCGGCACCGCCGAACTCCTCGGGTACCGCCAGGCCGGCGCAGCCGATGCCGGTCGCCAGCGCGCGCCACGCGTCGCCGCCCGCCGGGCGGTCCAGCGCCTGGCGAACCGAGGCGCGCAGGTCTTCCTCGACGTCGGAGTAAAGGAGGGTACTCATCGCACCGCCTCGGCGGTCTTGGCGGACCGGCGCTCGCCGGCACGACGGAGCTCAACGGGGCTGTGCGTGATGGTTCGCTCGCTACGCTCGCTCACCGGGGCAGGTCCTTCCACGCGACGTCCTTGTCCGCCCTGGGCTCCGGCGGCAGCCCGAGCACCCGCTCGGCGATGATGTTGCAGAGGATCTCCGACGTACCGCCCTCGATGGAGTTACCCTTCGCCCGCAGGTACCGGTATCCGGGCGATCGGTTCTCCCAGTCCACATGCGACGGTCGGCGCATCGTCCAGTCGTCGTAGGTCAGTCCGTCGGCACCCAGCAGCTCCAGCTCGAAGCCGGACACCTCCTGGTTGAGCCGGGCGAACGCGTACTTGACCGCGGAGCCCTCGGCGCCCGGCTGCCCGGCGGCGAGCTGTTCGCGCAGCCGGGTCGCGGCGAGCCGGCCGGCCTCGGCGGCGACCCACAGCTTCATCAGCGCGTCGTGCGTACCCGGGCCCCGCAGCTCCGGCCGCTCGCGCCAGGTGCGGCTGAGGGCACCGATCATCCCCGCCTCGCGGGGCACCGCGCCGCCGCCGATGGCGACCCGCTCGTTCATCAGGGTGGTCTGCGCGACACGCCAGCCCTCGCCGACGCCGCCCAACCGGTACCCGTCGGGGATCCACACGTCGGTGAGGAACACCTCGTTGAACTCGGCCTCGCCGGTGATCTGGCGCAGCGGGCGCACGTCGACGCCGGGGTGCGTCAGGTCGCACACGAAGTACGTGATGCCCTGATGCTTGGGCAGGTCCGGATCGGTACGGGCGAGCAGGATCGCCCACCGGGCCTGGTGCGCCATGGACGTCCACACCTTCTGGCCGTTCACGATCCAGCCGTCCGTCCCGTCCGGCCCGGTGCCGCGCACCGCACGGGTGCCGAGCGCGGCGAGGTCCGAGCCGGCGCCGGGCTCGCTGAACAGCTGGCACCACACTTCCTCGCCGGTCCACAGTGGACGGAGCCAGCGCTGGCGCTGCTCGTCCGTACCGTGCCGGAGGATCGTCGGTGCCGCCATGCCCAATCCGATGCCGATGCTCAGCGGATCGTTGTCCGGGGCGCCGGCCGCGGCGAAAGCGGCGTCGACGGCCGGCTGCGCGGCCCGGGACAGCCCCAGACCGCCGAGCCCGACCGGGAAGCTCACCCACGCCAGGCCCGCGTCGAAGCGGGCGCGCAGGAAGTCGAGCCGCTGCGTGCCCGCCGGGTCGTGGGCCGCGAGAAACTCGCGCACCCGGCCGGTCAGCTCATCGGTCTGCATGCCGCTCCTGTCTCGTGTCATTGTCGCCGGCCTCTTCCGCGGCACGTGCGCCGAGGCCGGTGAGGACGAAGCCGGCGATCTCGTCGGCCAGTTCGCGAGGCGACGTCGCCCCGTCCGGCCGGTACCACTGGGGTAGCTGGTTGACGATGCCGAACACCATCAACGTCGCGGTCTGCGCCGAGACCGTCGAGCCGAACTCGCCGTCGCGCTGCCCGCGCGCGATCAGGTCCCGTACCCCCTCGTGGTACCGGCGGCGCTGGGCGCGCAGCGCGGCCGCCGGCTCACCGGCGAGCTTGTGCAGCTCCCTGGCGGACACCGTGGCCGCGCCCAGCTGGGCCGCGGTCGTCACCACCAGGTCCACGATGATGGCGCGCAGCGTCCGCGGCCCCGCCCCGCCCACCGCCAGGATGCGGTCCATGCCGTCGAGCTGAACGGTGATCAGCTCGTGGTAGATCTCGTAGAGCAGGGCGTCCTTGGACCGGAAGTAGTGGTACATCGCGCCCTTGGTGACCTGGGCCCGCTCCACCACCTCCTGCACCGAGGTGGCGTCGAAGCCCTGCTCCGCGAACAGCTCCACGGCCGCGTCGAGGACCCGCCGGGCGACGCTGGCTCGACTCACCGCCACCGGACTCCGCTCACCGCCACGATACTCCACTCACCCTCACGATGCTTCGCTCACCGCCACCGGGCGAGTTCCTGGCGCGCGACCGTGCGCCGGTGCACCTCGTCGGGGCCGTCGGCGATCTGCAGCGTGCGCAGGTGCGCGTACAGGTAGGCCAGCGGGGTGTCCTGGCTGACCCCGGCCGCGCCGTGCACCTGGATGGCCCGGTCGATGACCCACCGGGCGGCGTCCGGCGCGACCACCTTGATGGCCGCGATCTCCATCGCCGCGCCCTTGTTGCCCACCGTGTCCATCAGCCAGGCGGCCTTGAGCACCAGCAACCGGGCCTGCTCGATGCGCAGCCGCGCCTCGGCGATCCAGTCGCGTACCACGCCCTGGTCGGCGATCGCCGAACCGAACGCGCGCCGGTCCAGCGCCCGTTGACACATCAGCTCCAGCGCCCGCTCGGCCATGCCGATCGCGCGCATGCAGTGGTGGATGCGACCCGGTCCCAGCCGGGCCTGAGCCAGCGCGAAGCCGCGGTGCGGAGCGCCGAGCAGGTTGCCGGCCGGTACCCGCACCCGGTCGAACACGACCTCGGCGTGCCCGCCGTGTGCCTGGTCGCCGTACCCGAACACGGTGGTCGGCCGCACGACGGTCAGCCCGGGGCTGTCCATCGGCACGAGGACCATGCTGTGCCTCTGGTGCCGCTCCCCGTCCGGGTCGCTGACCCCCATGACGATGGACAGCTTGCACCGCGGGCTCATCGCCCCCGACGACCACCACTTGCGCCCGGTGATGACGTAGTCGTCGCCCTCCCGCTCGATCCGGGTGGCCACGTTGTTCGCGTCGGAGCTGGCCACCTCGGGCTCGGTCATCGAGAAGCACGACCGGATCTCACCGGCCAGCAACGGTTTCAGCCACTGCTCCTGCTGCTCCGGCGTGCCGAACATGGCCAGCAGCTCCATGTTGCCGGTGTCCGGAGCGGCGCAGTTCATCGCCTCCGGCGCGATGTGCGGGCTGCGCCCGGCCATCTCGGCGATCGGTGCGTACTCCAGATTGGACAGTCCGGCCCCCCACTGCGAGTGCGGCAGGAACAGGTTCCACAGCCCGCGCTCGCGGGCCTGCTTCTTGAGGTCCTCCATCACCGGCGGCGCGGTCCACTCGTCCGGACGCGCGGCCAACTGCTCGGCGAAGACCGGCTCCGCCGGGTACACGCATTCGGTCAGGAATTCCGTCGCGCGCTGCTGGATCGAGCGCGCCTTGTCGCTGAACCCGAAGTCCATGATGGCTCCTTACCTCTTGTGCAGTACGGCGTGCGCCTGCTCGATCAGCACCGGCACCGCCGAGCCGAACGTCTCGAACCCCTCGCCGACCGTCTTGCCCTGCAGGTAGCGGGCGTGGATGCCCTCGGAGATGACGGCGAGCTTGAAGTTGCCGAAGGCGACGTACCAGTCCAGGCCCTCCACCGGGATGCCGCTGCCCCGCGCATACCGCTCGGTCAGCTCGGTGCCGGACGGGAACCCGTCCGGCACCCGCGCGGTGCCGCGCAGCCCGGTCTGCCCGCTGTAGACCACCAGCAGCCCGACGTCGGCCAGCGGGTCGCCGATCGTGGCCATCTCCCAGTCCATGACCGCGGCGATGTCCACGCCGGACCGGTCGAACATGACATTGTCCAGTCGGTAGTCGCCGTGCACGATGCCCGGCCGGGGCGACGCCGGTACGGCGTCGAGCAGGCGCCCGGTCACCTCCTCCAGCAGCGGCAACTCCCGGGTCTTGGCACCTTCCCACTGCCGGTGCCAGCGCTTCACCTGGCGCAGCAGGTAGCCGTCGGGCCGCCCGAACTCGGCCAGCCCGATCGCGGTGTAGTCGATAGCGTGCAACCGCAGCAGCGTGTCGACGAGTACCTCACCCTGGCGCCGGGCCGCCTCCGCCGGCACCCCGCGCAGCGCGTCGTCGCGCAGCACGATGCCGTCGACATACTCCATCAGATAGAACGGGGCGCCGATGACATCCTCGTCGGTGCACAGCATCAGCGGCCGGGCGACCGGGAACCCGGCGCCGGCCAGGGCCGAGGTCACCCGGTACTCCCGGGACATGTCGTGCGCCGAGGGCAGCACCAGGCCCAGCGGCGGGCGGCGCAGCACGATCCGGCCGGCCTGCCCGCGCACCAGGTAGGTGAGGTTGGACCGGCCGCCGCTGATCACCTCGGCGACCAGCGGCCCGGTCAGCCGCCCGTCGGCGGCGTCGAGCAGCAGGTGGCCGGCACGGTCGAGGTCGAGCCCGGGAACCTGCGCCATCCGACCGACCTCCATACCGACTGGTCGGTATGGAGGCTATGCCGCGGCACGGGAAGCGTCAACACCTCAGGCTGACAGTGCTACTCATCGATATCCCGTACGTTTTGCCACTGCTTCGGTCGCGCGGCCCGCCGTTTCCCGGCGAGCACCAGGCCGCCGATGACCAGCAGCGCGAGGATGACGGACCCGGCAACGACGACCGGACCCGTTGACGACTTGCGTGGTGACTCGGCGCGGGGCACGTTAGACGCGGCCGGCCCGGTGCTTGTCGGCTGTGCGGTGGCACCCGCCTGGGCGTTGAGCACCTTGTCGAGTCGCTCATAGGTCGGATTCGGTGCGTTGTCGGGCACCTGGAAGCTGAGATCCATGACCCGGTGGATGCGGAAGGCGCCGTAGCCGGTCTGGTTGTCGAACCCGGGCGCGCCGCTGTCCAGCGCGGTGGCCATGGACCGCTGGACGATCTGCCGAGCGGGCATCGTCGGGTTGGCGGCGCGGGCGAGCGCGATTCCGCCGGCAACGAGCGCGGCCGCTTGGCTTGTACCGCTACCGGTGCTCAGCTGCCCGTGCTTGTCCAGGAGCCCGACGGCGCCGGCCGGTCCGGCGACGCCGACGAACGGCACCTGCTGGGTCAGAGGCCAGGGCTTCACGTCCGCCATGACTCCGCCGACGGCCAACACCCCGGGGCAAGACGCGGGCGCCTGGGCCGAGTTGCCGACACCGCCGTCATTGCCCGTGGAGGCGACGATGACGGTGTCGTGCCGGCTGGCGTAGACGATCGCGTCGAGGATGTCCGGCGGGCACTGCTGCGGCCAGCCGTCGGCAGGGTAAGCCTGGGAGATGCTGACCACGGTCGCTCCGTGGTTGACGGCGAACCGGATCCCCGCCGCGATGTGCTCGTGGAACGGCTCGGCGCTGGCGGCGGTGCCGTCGGTGACGGTCACCGGCAGCACCGTGGCCTCCGGCGCGACCCCAACCAGGCCGGTACCGCGGCCTTGTCCGACAATGAGCGCGGCCATGGCGGTACCGTGACCGCCGGCCTGGGTGTCGATGTCGGTACGCCCGTCCCCGCCTTCACCGGTGACATCCGTACCGGGCAGCACGTGCCCCGCGAGCTCGGGCAGGTCGGCGTTGACACCGGTGTCGAGAACGGCGACTGTCACTCCTTTGCCCTGGGTGATCGGCCAGATCTTGTCGATCCCCCAGGAGGACAGCCACCATTCGTCGGAACGCGGTGACGGGGCGGCTGGCGCGGGCGAAGGGGTCATCGCGATGAGCAGCATGCTCACCGCCATCACGGCACCGGCGCGCGGCCACGAGCGCATGGGCGCTCCTTTCGACAGAGATCATCCGCGACGCTATTGATCGAAAGGTTCCGCGACATCCAGCCCTGGTTGGATCGTCGCCTGCAACCAGCGCGGTAGTCGATGCCGGAGCGGCTTCAACACTCGACTTTCTACCCACGCTCGGCTGAGAGCCCCGCTACCCGTCCGGGCGCGCTCGCGAGCGCGCCCGGACGGCCGGTTCATGCCTGCGGTTCCCGCTCCAGTTCGTGGCTCAGCTCCTCCAACTCCGCGCCGCCGGCCATCAGCCGGGTCAGCTCCGGCAGCCCGACCTCGGACTTGGCGAAGTCGCCCAGGCTGCGGCCCCGCTTCAGCAACACGAAGCGGTCGCCGACCGGGTACGCGTGGTGCGGGTTGTGCGTGATGAAGACGACCGCCAGGCCACGGTCGCGCGCCTGGGCGATGTAGCGCAGCACGACCCCGGCCTGCTTCACGCCCAGCGCCGAGGTCGGCTCGTCGAGGATCAGCACCCGCGCTCCGAAGTGGACGGCCCGGGCGATGGCCACCGACTGGCGCTCGCCGCCGGACAGCGTACCGACCGGCTGATCCGGGTCGCGGATGTCGATGCCCATGCCGGCCAGCTCCCGCCGGGTGATGTCCCGGGCCTTGGCGACATCGAGCCGGCGCAGCGGCCCCCGGCCCTTCGTCGGTTCGGAACCGAGGAAGAAGTTGCGCCAGATCGGCATCAGCGGCACCATCGCCAGGTCCTGGTACACCGTGGCGATCCCGCGGTCCAGCGCGGCGCGCGGGTTGGCCAGCCGGATCGGCTCCCCGTCGATGAGGTATTCCCCGGTGTCCTGCTGGTGCACTCCCGACAGGATTTTGATGAGGGTCGACTTGCCGGCGCCGTTGTCGCCGAGCACGCAGCAGACCTGCCCGGGAGCCACCTGGGTGGACACTCCCTGAAGCGCGATGACGCTGCCGAAGTACTTGCCGATGTCGCGGACTTCCAGCAGCGGTGCGGCCTCCGGGGCCGCCGCCGGTACCGGATCGGCCTGCGCCGTCTCGCTCATCGCCGACTCTCCTCTGCCAGACGCCGCACGAACTGATTGGTGAACACCGCCAGCAGCAGCATGGCGCCCAGGAAGAACTTGAACCAGTCGCTGTCCCAGCCGAGGTACACGATGCCCTGCTGCACCATGCCGAAGATGAGCGCGCCGAGGCTCGCCCCGACCGCGGAGCCGAACCCGCCGGTGAGCAGGCAGCCGCCGATCACGGCCGCGACGATGTAGATGAGCTCCTCGCCGATGCCGGTGTTCGCCTGTATCGACGTCAGCCGCAGCGCGCTCATCGTACCGACCAGCCAGGCGCCGGCCGCGGTCGTCATGAACAGGACCACCTTGGTACGGGCCGCCGGTACCCCGACGCTGCGCGCGGCCTGGACGTTGCCGCCGACGCTGAAAATCCAGTTACCGAACCGGGTGCGCAGCAGCACCCAGGTCGCCAGCGCGGTCAGTGCGATCCACCACAGGATGGTGACCCGGAACTCGACGCCGCCGACGCTGACTGTGCTCGCGAAGATGTCGTACGCGGGGCGGTACGCCGGGGCGGTGTCGATCGCGTCCGCCTGCACGGTGTCGGTGACGGCCTTGGTGACGCCCAGGTTCAGTCCCTGCAGCATGAGGAACGTGCCGAGCGTGATGATGAAGCTGGGCAGCTTGGTGCGCACCACCAGGTACCCGTTGAAGAAGCCCAGCGCCAGCGCCAGGGCGAGCGCGATGACCAGCGCGCCCCAGGTGTTCATCCCGTACTGGCCGGTCAGCAGCCCGATGGTGAGCCCGACGGTACCCACCATCACGCCGGCGGACAGGTCGAACTCGCCACCGATCATCAGCAGTGCCACCGGGATCGCCATGATGCCCAGGGTCGACGCCGGGTCGAGCCAGTTGGCCACCCCGGCGCCGGAGCGGAAGACGCTGGACTGGACCGCGAAGAACGCGAACACCACGACGGCGCCGAGCAGCGCGCCGATCTCGGGGCGGGCCAGCAGCTGTCGAGTGACGCCCAGATTCTTGATCCGCTCGTCCACCGGTGCGGCGGTTGCGGTTGCCATGCACGTTCCTCTCGGATCATCGCCGAAGCCGGCGGGAGGGGCGCCCCGCGTCGCGGGACGCCCCACAGGCTCTACCGGGTGCCCTTCTCGGTCAATGCCTCGACCTGTGCGGCGTTGTCCTTGGTGACGAAGCCCGGACCGGTCAGGATCGGTTGCCCGCCGCCCAGCGTGTTCAGGTTCTGCTTGTACAGCGTCAACAGCACGATCGGCAGGTACCCCTGGGTGTACTGCTGCTGGTCCACGGCGAACGCGATGTCGCCGGACTCGACGGCCTTGGCCACATCGGTGTTCAGGTCGAACGTGGCCACCTTGGCCTTCGAACCGGCGCCCTTGACCGCTGCCACGGCGAACGAGGCGACCTGGGCGTTGAGGGTCAGCACCCCGTCCACCGACTTGTCGGACTGGAGCTTGGCCTGGATGGTCGACTGTGCCGCCTGCGGGTTGTTGAGGTCGACCTGGAGGTTCTCCACGGTGCCACCGGTCAGCCCGGCCTTCGCCCCGGCGCACCGCTGCTCGAGCCCGACGTTGCCGGCCTCGTGGATGACGCACAGCACGTGGTGCGCGCCCATCGAGCCGAGCTTGTCCCCGGCGCCCTTGCCGGCCACCGTTTCGTCCTGCCCGACGTGGGCGATCGCGCCGAACGCCGCGGAGTCCTCGGCACCGGAGTTGATGGTGATGACCGGGATTCCGGCGGCGACCGCCTTGGTGACGGACGACTTCAGCGCGTCCGGGTTGGCCATCGAGACCACCAGCCCATCCACCTTCTGGTTGACCGCCGCGTCGATGAGCTGTGACTGCTGCTGCGGGTCGCCGCTGCTGGAGTATGTCACCTTGTCGCCCATCTGCTTACCGGCGGCCATCGCACCGTTCTTGACGACGGTCCAGAACGCGTCGCCGGAGCCGCCGTGGGTGACGACCGCGAAGGTGTACCCCCCGCTGGTGCCCGGCGTGGTCTTCGCCTCGTTCTTCTTGCCGCCCTGGCACGCGGTCAGCGCGGTCAGGGCAAGCGGTATGAGCACGAGCGCGGACAGCAGCCGCCTACTCTTTCGCATGTTTCGCATCCTCCGGTTCGCTATGCTTGCGTTCACAGGTATCGGCGCTGCGCCCGCTTGTGTTTCTCGTACCCGTCCCGGGCCGCGCGCACGTCGTCCACACCGGACACTTCCGCCACCGGGACATCCCACCAGGCGCCGGAATCCGGCGCCGGCACGGTCGGGTCCGTCTCGACGTGCACCACGGTCGTCCGCGACGAGGCGATCGCCTTGCGCAGAGCCGCCCGGAACTCTTCCACACCGGCCGCCCGGATCACGTCCGCGCCCAGGCTCGCCGCGTTCGCGGCCAGGTCGACCGGCAGCACGTCGCCGTCGAGCTGGCCGGTCGCCGGGTTCCGGTACCGGTACGCGGTGCCGAACCGGTCGGACCCCAGCGACTGGGACAGCGCGCCGATCGAGGCGAACCCGTGGTTCTGCACCAGGACGACGGTCAGCTTCACGTTCTCCTGGACGGCGGTCACCAACTCCTGCGCCATCATGAGGTACGAGCCGTCGCCGACCATCGCGAACACCTCGCGGTCCGGATCGGCGAGCTTCACCCCGAGCGCCCCGGCGATCTCGTACCCCATGCACGAGTACCCGTACTCGACGTGGTACCCCTTCGGATCCCGGGTACGCCACAGCTTGTGCAGGTCCCCCGGCATGCTCCCGGCGGCGCACACCACCACGTCGCGCGGGCCGCTGACGTCGTTGACCGCACCGATGATTTCGCTCTGCGCGGGCAGCGGCGCGTGACCCTGCCGGTACGCTGCCTCGACGGTGGTGTCCCACTCCCCGGCCAGTCGGGCGGCGGCCTCGACATGCGACGGTGGTGCCGCCCAGCCGGCCAGTTCCCGGCGCAGCCCCTCCAGTCCGGCCCGGGCGTCGGCGACCAGCGCCAGGCCGGCGTGCTTACCGGCGTCGACGGCCGTCACGTTGAGGTTCACGAAGCGCACGCCCGGGTCGGCGAACACGCTGCGTGAGGCGGTGGTGAAGTCGCTCCACCGGGTACCCACCCCGATCACCACGTCCGCCCGCGCGGCCAGCGCGTTGGCCGCGGTGGTACCCGTGGCGCCGATCGCGCCCACCGCGCACCGGTGGTCGTAGCGCAGGGCCCCCTTGCCGGCCTGGGTCTCCGCGACCGGGATCCCGGTGGCCTCGACCAGGTCGCACAGTGCCTCGGTGGCCTCCGAGTAGATGACCCCGCCACCGGCGACCAGCAGCGGCCGGCGGGCGGCGCGGATCAGGCGTACCGCCTCGGCCAGCGCCCGGGAATCCGGCTCCGCCCGGCGCACCGGCCAGGTCCGCGGGGCAAGGAACGCCTCCGGGAAGTCGTACGCCTCCACCTGCACGTCGTGCGGCAGCGCGAGGGTGACCGCACCGGTCTCGGCGGGGTCGGTGAGCACCCGCACCGCCGCCAGCGCGGCCGGGATCAGCTGGTCGGGCCGGCTGATCCGGTCCCAGTACCGGGACACCGGGCGCAGGCAGTCGTTGACCGACACGTCACCGGCCCGGAAGTCCTCGAGTTCCTGGAGCAGCGGGCTGGCCGCCCGGCTGGCGAACACGTCGCCGGGCAGCAGCAGCACTGGAATCCGGTTGATGGTGGCCAGCGCCGCGCCGGTCACCAGGTTGGTGGCGCCGGGCCCGACCGAGGTGGTGCAGGCGAACGTGGACAGCCGGTTGCGCATCCGCGCGTACCCGACCGCGGTGTGTACCATCGCCTGTTCGTTGCGCGCCTGGTGGTAGCGCAGGTCGTCACCGGCGGCGCGCAGTGCCTCACCGACGCCGGCCACGTTGCCGTGCCCGAAGATGCCCAGGCACCCGGCGAACAGCCGGTGCCGCGCTCCGTCCCGTTCGGTGTACTGGTTGGCCAGGAACCTCACCAGCGCCTGCGCCACGGTCAGCCTCGGCATTTGCCATCACCGTCATCTCGAGTTCAGCGGCAGCCGCGCGTCGACCGGCTGCTGCGACCAGGACGACCGGATCCACGCGTACGCCGGGTCGTCGGTGAACCGCCACTCCCGCGCCTTCCCCGGCCCGGCCATGACGTTGAGGTAGTACAGGTCGTACCCGGGCGCCGCCATCGACGGCCCGTGGTACCCGTACGGGATGAGCACCGCGTCGCCGGTGCGCACCTCGGCGAGCACATCGATCGGTCTGTCCACGGTGGACTGGTAGACCCGCTGGTACCCGACGCCGTTCTCGCCGGCCACCTCGTAGTAGTAGATCTCCTCAAGCGCGCACTCCCCGGAGCTGGACTCGTCGTGCTTGTGCGGCGGGTACGACGACCAGTTGCCGCCCGGGGTGAGCACCTCGACCGCCATCAGCCGGTCGGCCTCGAACGCCTCCGGCGCGCAGAAGTTGTGCACCTGCCGGCTCGCCTGGCCGGCGCCCCGCAGTTCGACCGGCACCGCCCCGGCCGGCCCGTACCGCGCCGGCAGCCGCCGCCCCGCCCGCGCGCTGGGCAACGCGAACCGCCCGCCGTCCGGCGCCACGATGTCCACGCTCGCGTCCCGCGGCAGGTAGACGAAGTCGCTGACCCCGGCGAACACGTCGCGGCGCCCGGTCAGCTCGAAGGACTGACCGTCGCAGCGCACCGCACATCCGCCGGACAGCGACAGCACCAGCATCTCGTCCGGGCCGGTGTCGAACCGGTGCGAGCCGCCGGGCGGCAACTCCAGCACCCGCAGCCCGCTGTATTCCCAGCCCGCGCGCTCCGGGGTGACCGCCAGCCGGTACGGCCCGTCGGCGGCGCCGCCTCTGGACAGGTGGAAATCCATCTCATACTCCTACAGCAGGCCGACCGCGGTGTCGACCGCGGCCGCCACGTCACCGTCCGGCGGGTAGAGCAGCGCGCGGCCGACCACCAGGCCGCACACGGTCGGCAGCTCCAGCGCCTTGCGCCAGCCGTCGAACGCCCCGTCCGGGTCGGCGCTCACCTCGCCGCCGAGGATCAGCGCCGGCAGCGTGGTGGCCGCGGCCACCCGCTCCATCTGGTCGACCACCGGAATCTTCAGCCAGGTGTACGCCGACGTGCTGCCCAGCCCGGCCGCCACGGTGACCGCCCGGACCATCGCGTCCGCACTCAGGTCGGTGCGCAACCGGCCGCCGCCGCGGTGACACAGGAACGGCTCCACGATCGCGATCCGCCGGTGCCGGGCCAGCTCGGTCACGGCGTGCGCGCACGACTCCACTGTGGACACCGTGGCGGGGTCGTCCGGGTCGATGCGCATCAGCATCTTGCCGCCCTCGTACCCCATCGCCGCGATCGCGTCCGCCCGGTACCCGGTGAACCGGTCGTCCACCTCGAACGCGGTGCCGGCCAGGCCACCCCGGTTCATCGAACCGATGACCACCTTGCCGTCCAGCGCGCCGAGCAGCAGCAGGTCCTCGACGATGTCGGCGGTGCCCAGCACGCCGTCGACGCCGGGCCGGGACAGCGCCAGCACGATCCGGTCGAGCAGGTCGGTGCGGTCGGCCATGGCCATCGGCCGGTCGCCGACCCGGAGCGCGCCCCGTGCCGGATGGTCGGCCGCGATGATCATCAGCTTGCCGCTCGGGCCGGTCAGCGACTTCGGCCGGATCCGGCGGGCGGCGGCCTCGGCGATCGTCTCGGCCCGGCCGGTACGCGCCTCGATGATCCTGCGCAGCTGCTCGCTATGCATCCATCGCCTCCTCCAGCTTCGCCTCGACCTGGCCGGTGTCCGGCATGGCGTCGGCGCAGGCGAGCTGGCCGGCGACGAGCGCACCGGCCGCGCCGGCGAACCGGATGGTGTCCCGCAGCGGCCAGCCGGCCAGCAGCCCGTGGCACAGCGCGCCACCGAACGCGTCGCCGGCACCGAGGCCGTTGACCACCTCGACCGGTACCGGCGGCAGCACGATCTCCTCCCGCCCGTCGTCGGCGAGCACGCCCCGCGGCCCCTGCTTGATGACGGCCAGCCCGACTCCGCTTTCCCGCAGCGCCTTCGCCGCGGCGCGGGGCCGCGACTCGCCGACCGCGGTCAGGCACTCGTCGAGGTTGCCGACCGCCACGCTCACGTACGGCAGCGCCTCCCGGAACCAGCGCCGGGCATGGTCGCGCGACTCCCAGAACATCGGCCGGTAGTCCAGGTCCAGCACGGTGATTCCGGTACGGTTCCGGACCCGCAGCGCCTCCAGCGTCGCCGAGCGGCTGGGCTCCTGGCACAGTCCCGTGCCGGTGACCCAGAACAGCCGGGCCCGGCGGATCGCGTCGAAGTCCAACTCGCCGACGTGGATCTGCAGGTCGGGTGCCGTCGGGTACCGGTAGAAGTACAGCGGGAAGTCGTCGGGCGGGAAGATCTCGCAGAACGTCACCGGGGTCGGCATCCCGGGCACCGGGGTGACGTACCGATCGTCGACGCCGAACCGGGCCAGCGCGTCGTGCAGGTACGCGCCGAACGGGTCGGCACCGGTACGGGTGATGACCGCGGCCCGCCTGCCGTGCCGGGCGGCGGCCACCGCCACGTTGGTCGGGCTGCCGCCCAGGTACTTGCCGAACGTGCTCACCTCGCGCAGCGACACCCCGGTCTGCAACGGGTAGATGTCGACCCCGATGCGCCCCATCGTCAACACGTCGAACTCGGGCACGACGCTGTCGGGCACGGCGTTGTCGGGCACGGCGTTGTCTGGCACGGGGCCGTCAGACATGGCGTTGCCTGGCACGGCGTTGTCTGGCACGGGGCCGTCAGACATGGCGTTGCCTGGCACGGCGTTGTCGGTCACGGCAGCCCGTTCAGGTACGCCAGGCTCGCCCGCACGTCGTCGATCGGGCCGGCGCCGTCGGGCGGCTCGCCGGACAGCACCGCGTCCTGCTCCATCACATACCAGCCCCGGTACCCGAAAGCCTCCAGCGCGCGCACGATCCCGGCGATGTCCACTCCCCCGGCGCCCAGCGGCCGGTACATGCCGGCCGCGACCGCGTCGGTGTACCGCAGCGCACCGCCGCGCACCTGCCCGGCCAACTCCTCGTCGACGTCCTTGAGGTGCACGTGCCCGATCCGCTCCGGGGCGCGGGCCGCGAGCCAGGCCGGGTCGGTGCCACCGATGAGCAGGTGCCCGGTGTCCAGGCAGAGCGGGATCTCGCTGCCGTCGAGTACCCGCAACACGTCGGCACGGCGTTCGACGACCGTGCCCACGTGCGGGTGCAGGGTGGCCAGGATCCCGCGCCCGGCGGCCAGCGCGGCGATCCGGTCGAGGTTTCCGGTCAGCGTGCGCCACGCCGTTTCGTCCAGCTCGATCCGCTCGTCGTAGCCGACCTGGCCGGCGTCGGCCGCGAGCACCAGGACGCCGGCTCCGCTGGCGGTGAACGCGTCCAGTACCGGAGTGATGAGGGCAGCCAGATCCAGCTCCGGTTCGTGCAGCACCACCGGGACGAAGCCGCCCACCGCGGCCAGCCCGTACCGGGCGAGGATGGCCGGGTCGGGCAGGAACCCGTCCGGCCCGAACTCGGTGGCCGCGATGCCCAGTTCCCGCATCTCGGTCAGGACGCGGTCCGGCGCCAGCTGGTGACCCCAGCCGGGCACCTCGCACACTCCCCAGGAAATAGGTGCCCCGGCAATCCTCACGCGCGTACCTCCTCGACCCGGACCGGGCGGTGCTCGTGGCGGGAACGCTCGCCGGCCTCGGCGATGTAGAACGCCTCCAGCGCGTCGTCCACCGAGCAGCTCACCGCCGCCCGGCCGGCGACGATGTCGACGAACGCGGCCAGCTCGCGCCGGTAGGCGTCGAGGAACCGGTCCATGAACTGCGGGTACGGCGCCCCGGCCGGGAACGCGACCCCGGGCTCGGCCGAGCGCATCGGCAGCCGGTCGTCCAGGCCGACCGTCATGCTGGACGCCGACCCGAGCAGTTCCAGCCGGACGTCATAGCCGGCCGCGTTGTACCGCGTCGCCGCGACGTGCGCGAAGGTGCCGTCGGCGAGGGTGAGCACCGCGGAGAGGGTGTCCACGTCGCCGGCCTCGCGGAAGAAGTCGGCGCCCCGGTTGCCACCCACCGCGTAGACCTCGACCACCTCGGCCCCGGTGACCCAACGGATCGCGTCGAAGTCGTGCACGCTGCAGTCTCGGAACAGTCCACCGGAGGTGGCGATGTACGACGGCGACGGCGGCGCCGGGTCCAGCGTGCCGGCGCGGACGGTGTGCAGCCAACCGAGCCGCCCGGACGCGACCGCCTCGCGCGCCGCCACGAATCCGGCGTCGAACCGCCGCTGGAAACCGATCTGCACCGGTACCCCGCAGTCGCGCACGTGCGCGAGCACCTTGAGCGTGCCGGCCACGTCGGGAGCGACCGGCTTCTCGCAGAAGACCGGCAGCCCGCAGTCCACCCCGCGCATGATGAGTTCCGCGTGCGCACCGGTCGCGGCGGCGATCACCAGACCGTCGAGCCCGGCCGAGAACAGGTCGTCGGGCGAGTCGACCGACTCGGCCGCGAACGCCGCCGCGACCTGGTCGGCCCGGGTGCGGTCGGCGTCCGCGAGCACCAGTGATTCGATCCGGTCGAGGCCGCGCAGAGTGGCTGCGTGGAAAGCGCCGATCCGGCCGACGCCGGCAAGTCCTATGCGCATCGTCGAACCTCCTCGATGAACCGATCGTCACGCCCGCCAACCATGGCGTCAATACTTTGTTCTGACATACTTACAATCTGACGTCAGGCCAATACGAGCGCGGCGCTCACATTGGCGATCCAGCACTCGCATTCGGGGATCCAGCTCGCAGGGAGGATCCGGTGGCTTTCTCGCCCGCGGAGGCTACGGTCGACCGCAGTAGTCCGGTGCCGCTGTATTACCAGCTCGCGCAGCAGCTGGAGGCCGCCATCGAGTCCGGCGACCTGGCCCGGGGCACCCAGTTGGGCAACGAGATCGCGCTCGCCGACCAGCTCGGGCTGTCCCGCCCGACGGTGCGCCGGGCGATCGGCTACCTCGTCGACCGCGGACTTCTGGTGCGCAAGCGGGGCGTGGGTACCCAGGTGGTCCAGCCTCGCGTCCGCCGGCCGCTCGAGCTGACCAGCCTCTTCGACGACCTCACCGGCGGCGACCAGGACCCGACCACCGAGGTGTTGTCCCTGCACGAGCAGCCGGCGCCCGACCTGGTCGCCCGCTCGCTCGCGCTGGCCGAGGGCGCACCGGTCGCGGTGCTGGAGCGGCTGCGTTACGCGCGGGGCGAGCCGCTGGCCGTGCTGCGCAACTACCTGCCGGCGGACCTGGTGCCGCTGTCCGCGGAAGCGTTGGAGCGCACCGGGCTCTACCAGCTGATGCGCGCGGCCGGGATCCGCCTGCACCTGGCCACCCAGACGGTGGGTGCCCGCTGCGCCACCGCGGCCGAGGCCCGGCTGCTGCGCGACCGCAAGGGCGGCGCCCTGCTGACCATGCAGCGCACCGCGTACGACGACACCGGGCGCGCGGTGGAGTTCGGCAACCACTACTACCGCGCCTCGCTGTACTCCTTCGAGTTCGTGCTGAGCAGCCAGCGCTGATCCGCCAGCGCCGGAAAGCCAACGCCGTGCCAGCCGGCGCCGAGCCGGTACCGGGGGTTACCCCCCGTAACGAAGGCGGGTGGCAGCCGTATTCTGCGTGCCGTCGCGGCTCCCTAACGTGATCTCCAGGAGCCCCGGACCGCTCCGCGGCCGCCCTCACACCCCGGGAGAGTCAGGTGCTCGCGCTCATGGCCGAGGGCCGGTCCAACGCCGCCATCGCGGCGAGTCTGGTCGTCGGGGAAGGGGCGGTCGAGAAGCACGTGGCGAACATCTTCGCCAAGCTCAACCTGCCCGCCTCCCAGAACGACAACCGCCGGGTACTGGCCGTGCTGCGCTACCTGGACATCTGATCCGCGCTAGCGGCCTCATCGGAACTGAGGGCCTGCTGCGCCAGTACCGTCACCTTCGGATGCATCACCCGGTCGAAGCCGACCGTCCGCCGCGGCCCGGTCATGATGAGGTGCAGCCGGGCGCGGATGTCGGTGCTGGACGCGCCCACCCACAGCTCCACCTCCCCCGGCTCCACGATCCGCTCACCGCCGAGCCCGGCGTAGGACGTCAGGTCGGCGTGCAGATCCATGAGTACGGTGCGGGAATCGCCCGCCGCGAGATCCACCCGGGCCGCACCGATCAGCCGCTGGAGCGGCCGCACCACCTCGGCCACGGGGTCGTGCAGGTAGACCTGGATGACCTCGCTGCTGTCCCGGTCCGACTCGTTGCGCAACGTCACCGACAGCCGGCTGCTGCCCTCCGCCGGCCACAGCGACGGGCCGTTCAGCGTCACCTCGCCCCAGCAGACCGGCGCGTACGACAGCCCGTGCCCGAACGGGAACAGCGGTGTCGGGTCGACGGTGCTGACCTCGCTGCGCTGGGCCAGCGGCGCCGCCAGATACGTGGAGGGCTGGCTGGCACCCGCACCCGGGAAGCTGACCGGCAGGTGGCCGGACGGATTGACCCGCCCGGAGAGCACGTCGGCCAGCGCCGGGGCACCCTCCTCGCCGGGGAAGAACGCGCACACGGCGGCGGCCAACCGGTCGACCTGGCGGCTCAGCTCGTACGGGCGGCCGAGCAGGAGCACCAGCACCACCGGCGTACCGGTCGCCAGCACCGCCTCCAGCAACTCCTCCTGCCGGCCCGGCAGGCGCAGGTCGACCGCGTCGCAGCCCTCGCCGGAGGTACCCGCGCCGAACAGCCCGGCCAGGTCACCGAGCACCACCAGGCACACGTCCGCGCACCGGGCGACGGCGACCGCGTCGGCGATGCCCGCGTCGTCCCCGCCGGTCACCGGGCAGCCCTGCACGTACCGGACCTCGTACCCGGCCGGATCCGCCCGCAGGCTCTCCACCAGCGACGGGATCGCCACCCCCTTGGGCAGGTCGGAGTGGTGGATGCCGACGTGCCGGGGGAACGAGTAGCAGCCGAGCATCGCGTCCGGCTCGTCGGCTCCCGGCCCGACCACGGCCAGCCGCAGGCCCGGCGCGAGCGGCAGGACCGGCGAACCGGCCTGCTGAGCCGAATCGCCCTGCTGAGCCGAGCCAGCCTGCTGGACCGAGCCGGGGGGCTCGTTGCGGAGCAGGACGATCGACCGCTGCGCGGCCCGCCGAGCGAGCTGCCTGGACGCCTCGTCGTCGATCTCCAGGGTGGTCACCCCGGCCGACAACGCCGGTGGCTGCGCCGACCAGTCCGGGTCCAGCAGGCCGAGTTCGCACTTCTGACGCAGGACACGGGTCAACGCTCGGTCGATCAGAGCGATGTCCACCCGACCCGACTCGACCGCGTCGACCAGCGGCTGGCCGTAACAGTTCATGCCGGGCAGCTCGACGTCGATGCCGGCCCTCAGTGCCAGCTCGGCCGCGTCCGCCCGGCTCGCCGCCACCCCGTGCAGGGTCTGCAGGAAGGCGATCCCGAAGTAGTCCGACACCACGGTGCCGGTGAACCCGTACCGCTCCCGCAACACCTCGGTGAGCAGCGCCGGATCGGCGGCCACCGGTACCCCGTCGAGGTCGGTGTAGTTGCTCATCACCGAACGCGCCCCGGCCTGCAACGCCATCTCGAACGGCGGCAGCAGCACGTCGGCGATCTCGCGCCGCCCGATCGACACCGGCGCCAGGTTGCGCCCGGCGCGCGAGGCGGAGTAGCCGGCGAAGTGCTTCAGGGTGGCCACGACTCCGGCCGACTCGACGCCGCGCACGTAACCGCTGCCGATAATGCCGACCAGGTACGGGTCCTCGCCGATGGTCTCCTCGACCCGGCCCCACCGCAGGTCGCGTACGACGTCCAGGACCGGGGCCAGGCCCTGCTGGACGCCCAGGCGCCGCATGAGGCCGCCGATCTGGGCCCCGATCGCCTCGCTCAGCTCGGGGTCGAAGCTGGCCCCCCAGCACAGCGGCGACGGGTAGATCGTCGCCTGCCACGCGGCCAGGCCGGTGAGAATCTCCTCGTGCACGATCGCGGGGACGCCGAACCGGCCGGCCTTGGTGACCTGACCCTGCAGGTTCGCCACCCGCCGGGCGCCGTCGATGGGGTCGACCGGCGCGGACCCGTAGACGCGGGTGATCTGGCCGAGGCCGTGCCGGATCAGCTCGTCCCAGTCGAGCGGATCGGGCGCCTGGTCCCCCTGGTGTGGTGCGACGGCTCCCGCCACCTCATCCACCTGGACCCACACGCCGTACAGCTGAGCCAACTTCTCGCGCACCGTCATGCGCGCCATGAGGTCGGCCACCCGGGCGGCGGTGGGGGCTGTGACATCCCGCCAGGTGTCCTGCGGCAGGTCGCTGTCGTGTGTCATGCAAGGGGTCCGTTCTGGCGCTGGGGTCAGAAGTGCTTGGTGTTCCGAGGCGCTTGGCGGTCAGAAGGGGCTCGGCGGTCAGAAGGGGCTCGGCGGTCAGAGGGGCTTGGTGGACTGCCTCACGACGAGCCTCGTCGGGAGGGTGACGTGGGTCGGGCCGATGTCCCGCCCGTGGATGAGGTTGATGACCATGTCGACCGCGCGCCGGCCCATCTCGTGGATCGGCTGCTCGACCGTGGTCAGGGGCGGTACCGACAGCGCCGCCTCGGGGATGTTGTCGAAGCCGACCACGGACAGTTCCTCCGGTACCCGTAGTCCCACCTTCGCCGCGACGTCCACGGTCGCGATGGCGGACTGGTCGTTGGCCGCGAACACGGCGGTGGGCCGGTCCGCCCCGGCGAGCAGCCGGCCGGCCGCCTCGGTCGACACTTCCGGCACGTACCCGCCGGGCTGCACGTGCGCCGGGTCGACCGGTACGCCGGCCTCGCTCATGGCCTCCCGGAAGCCCTGCTCCCGCAGCTGCGCCGACTGCAGGTCGGGCCGGCCGGTCAGCATCGCGATCCGGCGGTGGCCCAGGCTGAGCAGGTGCTCGGTGGCCAGCCGGGCACCACGCAGGTTGTCCGAGTCGACGGTGGGCAGGTCGGTCGGGCCGGTGTGCGGGTCGACGGCGACCACCTGCGCGCCGAAGCGCACGTCGACCACGGTCGGGGTGACGAGGATGGCGCCGTCGATGAGCGTGCCGGACAGCCGGGACAGGTACCGCCGCTCCCAGCCCACGCGATCGCTGGTGCGACCGCCGGCCGAGTAGACCACCATCTCGAACCCGGTGCCCCTGATCCCCTCGGCGGCACCCTTGAGCAGCTCGGCGCTGAACGGTTCGATGTCGGCGACCAAGATCCCGATGACGTTGGTCCGGTGGTTGCGCAGGCTCTGCGCCACGAGGCTGGCCTCGTATCCCAGCTCCTCGATGACCTCCTGAACCCGGGCGTTCGTGGCGGCGGAGACCCCGTACCTCCCATTGAGCACCTTCGACACGGTGGCGACCGAAACACCGGCACGGGCGGCGACGTCACGGATGGTGACTCGAGAGCTGGGTTCCACGGTACGCAGGATAGCCGTCGATAACGTTATCAACAACGATTGACAACCTGACGAGAACAAGCGGAGACTCGCCGCTATCGATTCCGGCGGAGACTCCCCGCCATCGATGGCTGAGCCAGTTGCCAGTCCTCACACTGTCAGGAGATGACCAACATGCACGTCCACATGAGCATCCCCCGGAGGTGTGCCGCACTTGCCGTCGCAACGGCGTTAGCACTCACCGCAACGGCATGCGGCGGCAATGACAGTTCGTCCAACTCCTCCGGCGGCAAGACGACTCTGACCTGGTGGCACAACGCCGATCAGCAGCCCGGACGCGGGGTCTGGCAGTCGATCGCCGACGATTACCACAAGGCGCATACGAACGTATCGTTCAAGATTTCTCCGACTCAGAACGAGTCACTGAAGACGAAGATCCCGATCGCCCTGCAGTCCAGCGACCCGCCGAACATCTTCCAGCAGTGGGGCGGCGGAGCCGAGGCGACTCAGGTCCAGTCCGGCAAGCTCATGGACATGACCGACGCGACGTCGAGCTGGATCAAGGACCTCGGCAACTCGGCGGCGCTCTGGCAGGCTGACGGCAAGCAGTACGGCATCCCGTACGACCTGCACGTGGTCGGCTTCTGGTACCGCAAGGACCTGTTCACGCAGGCCGGCATCACCAACCCGCCGGCCACGATGGACGACCTCAACAGCGACGTGGCGAAGCTCAAGGCCGCGCACATCACGCCGATGGCGATCGGCAGCAAGGACAAGTGGCCGGACGCGTTCTGGTGGGAGTATTTCGCGCTGCGCGAGTGCTCGCTGGACACCATCAAGTCCACCATCAAGGACCTCAAGATGACCGACCAGTGCTACGTGAAGGCCGGTCAGGACCTCAAGACGTTCATCGGGACCAGCCCGTTCCAGAACGCGTTCCTGGGCACCCCCGCCCAGCAGGGCGCGGGCAGCTCGGCAGGCCTGGTCGCCAACGGCAAGGCCGCGATGGAGCTGCAGGGTGACTGGGAACTCCCCACGATGATCCCGCTGGCCACCGACAAGCAGTACGCGACCAAGCTCGGTTGGTTCCCGTTCCCGAACATCACCGGCTCGCCGGGTACGCCCGGTGTCGCGCTGGGCGGCGGCGACGGCTTCTCGTGCAGCGTCAAGGCCGGACCGGCCTGCCCGGACTTCCTGAAGTACATCTCCAGCACGGAAGTCCAGACCAAGCTGGTGCAGACCAACACGGCGACCCTGCCGTCGAACCCGGCCGCGGTCTCGGCGATCACCGACCCGACCCTGAAGACCGTGCAGAACTACCTGTCGTCCGCGCCGTACATCCAGATGTACTTCGACCAGGCGCTGCCGACCAGCGTGGGCAACGCCCTCAACGACGCCATCGCCAACTTCTTCGCGGGGCAGGGCACGCCCGAGGGCATCGTGCAGGCATTCACCAAGGCCGTCGCGAACCAGTGATTGAGGCAGTATTCGGATGACGATCGAAAAGGGTCAGACCGCCACGCTGGCGGCGACGACCCGGACGCCGGCTGGTCGCGCGAACGCGCGGCCAGCCCGGCGCCGGGCCGGGTGGGGCAAACGGTTGGAGCTCGTCCTTCTGCTGGGCCCAGCACTGATCATGTTCGTCGGGTTCGTGCTGGCGCCCATCGTCGCGGCCGTCTACTACGGCTTCTTCAAGTGGACCGGCTTCAGCCCCCGCGAGCCGTACGGCTTCGGCAACTACCGCAGGGCCTTGCACGACACCGTGTTCGTGCACGCGATCGGGCACAACCTGATCATCGCGGTCCTCTCGGTGATCATCCAGCTGCCGCTGTCCATCGGGCTCGCGCTGCTGCTCAACCGCC
Organism: Rugosimonospora africana; assembly: GCF_016862975.1. Taxonomy (GTDB): domain Bacteria; phylum Actinomycetota; class Actinomycetes; order Mycobacteriales; family Micromonosporaceae; genus Rugosimonospora; species Rugosimonospora africana. The sequence goes on along the minus strand of NZ_BONZ01000043.1, from coordinate 73,041 downwards.
GGATCCGGGGTAGGCGGTTCCTGCGGTTGGTGGTGTTCGCGCCGTACGTGCTCTCCGAGGCGATCACGGCGGTCGTCTGGTCGCTCATGCTCCAACCCGATGGCCTGGTCGACCACGTGTTCCGCGGGGTCGGTCTCGGCGGGTTGATCCACCAGTGGCTGGCCAACACGCACATCGTGCTGTACACGCTGTTCGTGGTGATCACCTGGAAGTACATCGGCTTCGGCATCATCCTCCTGCTGGCCGGCCTGCAGAACATCCCGCGTGAACTGCACGAGGCGGCGGCGATCGACGGCGCGTCGGCCTGGCACACCACGCGCAGGATCGTCCTGCCCCTGCTCGGCCCGACCATCCGGATCTGGATCTTCCTGTCCGTCATCGGATCGCTGCAACTGTTCGACCTGGTCTGGATCATGACGCTCGGCGGGCCGGCGGACGCGTCCAACACCATGGCGAACTACCTGCTCGAACACGGATTCACCAGCTACCAGTTCGGCTACGGCAGCGCGGTAGCGGTGATCCTCTTCGTCATCTGCTTCGCGTTCGCGCTGATCTACCAGCGCTTCGCACTGCGGCGCGACACCGAGGGCGCGCTGACCCGGATCGTGGGGTGACCAGTGACCACCGTTGAGACAACCATCCGGCGCACCTCGCCTCGGCGGCGCGCCATGTCCCTGGGAACCCCGTTCACCTACCTCACGGCGGTGCTGGTCGTCGGGATCACCGTGGTACCGCTGCTGTTCACCGCGCTCGGCGGGTTCCGGACGAACGCGCAGATCAACGCGCACCCGGCCGGGATCCCGCACCCGTGGATCACCAGCAACTACACCTCGGTGTTCACCTCGGCGGTGTTCTGGCAGGCGTTGGGCAACAGCGTGATCATCGCGGTGGTGGCCACCGCCCTGGTGCTGGTCTTCGGCTCGATGGCCGGCTATGCGCTGTCCCGCTACACGTTCCGGGGTCGGGAGGGCATCTACACGCTGTTCACGGTGGGGCTGTTGTTCCCGATCTCCGCCGCCGCGCTGCCTCTGTACCTGCTGCTGCGCCAGGTGGGCCTGCTGGAGCACCTGATCGGCGTGGCACTACCGGAGGCGGCGTTCTCGTTGCCGGTGACCATCGTCATCCTGCGCCCGTTCATGCGCGCGATCCCCGGTGAGATCGAGGACGCCGCGGTCGTGGACGGCGCCAGCCGGCTGGGTTTCTTCTGGCGGATCCTGCTGCCGCTGTCCCGTCCGGCGCTCACCACGGTGGGCGTGCTCGCGTTCGTCACCAGTTGGAACGCGTACCTGCTGCCGATGCTGGTGCTGAGCGATCCCAGCGACTTCACGCTGCCGCTCGGGGTGGCCGCGTTCCAGTCGCAGTACACCCAGGACACCGCGCGGGTGTTGGCCTACACGGCGGCGTCGATGCTGCCCGCGCTGGGGCTGTTCGTGTTCGCCGAACGGCACCTCGTGGGCGGTCTCACCGGCTCCGTCAAGGGCTGAGCCGAGCGGTCGGCCGGCACGGTCTGAGGCGAGCCGGCACGGGGGTGCCGGTTCGGCCCGCCCGCTAGATTCCGCGGATCGACCAGGCCCGGACGCCGCCGACGATGCCGGCGGCGTTCGGCACCACGACCACGTCGTCGCCCATCCGGGTCAACTGCTCCGGCCGGATGCGCCGGGAGTTGCCGCCACCGAGGTAGAGCCGGTCCCACAGGAACACCGGCCGCAGCGCCTCCACCACCGCCCGTACCCGACGTGACCACAAAGCGTCACCCAACCGGCGCCGTTCCGGCTCCCCGATGTACGTGTCGTAGCTCTGTCCCCACTTCGCCGGCGCCTGCGAGAACTCCACGTGCGGCGCCAGCGTGCCGCCGTCGAACAGGGCGCAGCCCAGCCCGGTGCCGAGCGTCAGCACCAGTTCGAGCCCGGCTCCGGCGACCACACCGGCCCCGTGCACCTCGGCGTCGTTGAGCACCAGCGTCGGCACCCCGAACGCCGAGGCGACCGCGGTCTGCGCGTCGAACCCACTCCACGCGGCCAGCAGGTCGGGGTCGACCTTCGTGCGCGGCCCGCTCTTCGTGACGTAGTGCGGTGTGGCGACCACGACCCCGTGGCGGATCATGCCGGGCATGCCGACCGTGACGCGGTCCGGCGCCGGAAACGACGAGCCCAGATCGACGAGGGTGTCGACGAACCGGGCCGGCGACAGCGGGTACGGCGTGGGTACCCGCTTCGGATGCGTACGCATCGTCCCGGCCTCGTCCAGTATCGAACCCTTGATCCCGCCACCGCCGCAGTCGATGGCCAGCGTCGTCTTCACGATCACAGTGTGCCTGGCCCCCACGGAACCGTTGTGGGGCACCGTCCGCAGGCCCGGTCCGGCGGGCGGTGCGAGTTCGTACCCGGACAGCCCGGCGGGGCCGCCACTGGCCGCCCCGCCGGATTCGGTAGTCATGTCGGTCAACGCGTGGGATGCACCACCCCGGCCGATCCGCTCCCCCGTCGCACCGGCTCGGCCGCCGCGAGCAGCCGGTTGCCGGACAGGAACTCGATGCCGGTGGCCGCCCCGATCTCTGCCGGGGTGCCCCACTTATACCCCAACGCGGCCAGTGCGCCGGCCTGCGGAGAATCCAGGAAGGGCTGCTCCACGTCGGTCGTCGCGCTGTTGCGCTGGGAGGCCCGTGGCGCGGCGATCGCGTCCGGCAGGCTCATCCCGAAGTCGAGCCGGTTGACCAGAATCTGCAGCACCGTGGTGATGATGGTCGCGCCACCCGGCGAGCCCACCGCCAGGAACGGGCGGCCGTGGTCGAGCAGGATGGTCGGCGACATCGAACTGCGCGGCCGCTTGCCCGGGCCGGGCAGGTTCGGATCCGGTGCGCTGCCCTGGGTCGGGGTGAAGTTGAAGTCGGTCAGCTCGTTGTTCAGCAGGAAACCGCGGCCGGGCACCAGCATCGCGTTGCCACCGATCTGCTCGATGGTCAGCGTGTACTCGACCACGTTGCCCCACCGGTCGGCCACCGTCAGGTTGGTGGTGCTCTGCTCGTTGCTGTCGTCCGCGGTGCCGGCCGACGCCGTGCACCCGGCGCTGCCGCCCGGCACGCCCGGCCCCACCGGGGCGGCCAGCGCGTGCGCCTGATTGACCTGGCAGGCCCGCTGCTTGCCGAAGTCGTTGGTGAGCAGGGCGTTCAACTCGGACCGCGGCGTGTAGTCGCCGACGAAGCGGTTGCGGTCGGCGAATGCCAGCGCGCTGGCTTCGAGGTAGTCGTTCATCGCGGTGGTGCGCGACTCGTGCGCCAGGTCGAAGTTCTTCAGGATGTCCAGCGCCTCACCGGTCGTGCTGCCGCCGCTGGACGGGGTGGCCATGCCGTACACGTCGAGGCCGTGGTAGGTGACGTGGGTCGGCGCGGGCTGGCGCACCGTGTAGGCGGCCAGGTCCGAGGTTCGCATGGTGCCCGGCCGGATCTGGTATGCCCACGGCATCGCCGGATCCGCCGCCAGCGGCGGGTGCTGCACCGTGTGCACGATGTCGCCGGCGATCGGGCCGCGGTAGAACGCCCGCACGCCGTCGCGGGCGATCAGCCGGTACGTGTTCGCCAGGTCGGGATTGCGGAACGTCGAGCCGACCGCGGGCGGGGCGCCATTCGGCAGGTACAGCGCCCGGGTGGAGGTGAACTGGCTGAACGCGGCCGCGTTGCTGCTGATCTGGCCGGCGAACGTGGCGTCGACCGGGAACCCGTGCTGCGCCACGCCGATCGCCGGGGCCAGGGCGTCGCGAAGCGACCCGCTGCCCCAGTTGTGCAGCGCCGTCTGCCAGGTCAGCAGTGAGCCGGGAATGCCGGCCGAGATGCCGCTGACCCTGCCTTCCTGGAACGCGTAGGGCTGCCCGGTGCTCGAGTTCACGAACGCGTTCTGGTCCATCGAGACCGGTGCCGTCTCCCGGCCGTCGAGGGTGTGCACGCTGCGGGTGCGGGCGTCGTAGTACACGAAGAAGCCGCCGCCGCCGATGCCCGACGAGAACGGCTCGGTGACTCCGAGCGTGGCCGCGGCCGCCACCGCGGCGTCGACCGCGTTGCCGCCGCGCCGCAGCACCTCCAAGCCGACGCTGGTCGCGGTCGGGTCGACCGTGGCCACCGCACCGCCGAAGCCCACGGCGGTGGCTCCCGAGGGCGTGACCCCTGTCGGCGGGGCACCCCCACCGGGAGAGTGACCGGCCGGCGTCGCGGCCATCGCAGTGCCCGGCACCGCCAGCGCGGTCGCCGCGGCGAACGCCGCCAGCAGGTAGCCGCGCCGCAACACAGAGCGGCGCAACCCGCGACTCGGCCTCATAGTGCCTCCCCGGTACGACGAAACATCGACATTCCTCTGCCTACCCCCACCGGTAGCGACCCGCAAGTGGAGACGGCACGACACTCCGGCCGGCGTGCCAGGTTGTCCACAATGGACGGAGGCGTGCCCGGTCGGCTAGGGGACGGACTTCTGGAACGTCCGCTCCGGCTCCGCGGGCCGCAGCAGGCGCAGGGCCCCGACCTCGCCGCGCTCGTGCAGGTCCAGGAACAGGTCGACGAGGTCCGGATCGAACTGGGTGCCCCGGCCCGCCCACATCTGTTCGCGCGCCTGGTCCTCGCTCAGCGCCGCCTGGTACGCCCGGTCCGAGCGCATGGCCGCCCACGAGTCGCAGACCGCGATGATCCTCGCCTCCAGCCGGATATCCGAACCGGCCAGCCGGTCCGGGTACCCGTCGCCGTCGTACCGCTCGTGGTGCTGCCGGATCGACTCGGCGACCGCGTCGAACCCCGGCACCAGCCGAGCCAACCGCGACCCGTGGTCGGGATGCTGGCGCAGCAGCAGCCACTCCTCATCGGTCAGCCGGGCCGGCTTGGTGAGGATCGACTCCGGCACCACGATCTTCCCGACGTCGTGCAGCCGGCCGGCCAGCTCCAGCCGCCAGCCGGTGGCCTCGTCGAGGCCGAGTCGCCCGGACAGTACGGTCGCCCACCGGGCGATCGCCGTGCTGTGCTCCTGCGCGGACAGCCAGAGGTCGACCCGGTCGGCGATCTGGCGCAGGTAGTCGACCATCGGCGCCTCGCCGCCGAGCAGGACGGCCGGCGCCGCACCGGATCGCGCCGGGCCCCGGTACGACAACCGGGCCCAGTCGCGTTCCTTGGCCCGCGCCAGCGCCCGGTCGACGGCCGCGACCAGCTCGTCCGGGGTGTCGCCGCCGCTCGGATAGCTGACTGCACCGACCGACACGGTGATCATCAGCATGGTGGTCGTCGACACCGCGAGCGGGCTGCCGGTCAGCCGCTCGGACAACCGGTGCGCCATCGCGGCGAGTTCGTCCGGGCAGATCCCGGGTGCCAGCACGGCGAACTCCTCGCCGCCGTAACGGCCGAGCACGTCGCCGGGCCGGGCCGCCGCGCGCAGCCGCTCGGCGATCTCGACCAGCGCCCGGTCGCCTGCCGCGTGTCCGTACCGGTCATTGATCGACTGGAAGCCGTCGATGTCGATGACGAACATCGCCACCGTGGTGTCGGCCCGCCGTGCCCGGGCCACCTCCAGGGCGAGCTGCGCCTCGACGAACTGCCGGGTGTGCAGTCCGGTCAGGGCGTCGGTGATGGCCGAGCGCCGCTGGTCGGCCACGAGACCGCCGACCCGGATGACGGTGAGCCCGAACAGCAGCGCGCAACCGACCGCGGTGGCCGGGATGTCGCGGTACTCCCGGTTGGAAAACTCGACGAGGAGCATCACCGGCGCGGTGAACGCGGTCGCGGACAGCGCGACGACCCGCAGCGGCACCCGGCCCGCGTCCCTGGTGTGTGACCGCTCCCCGAGCCGGCGCATCGACGGGTGCAGCGCGGCGGCGCCGAGGCACAGGTCGCCGATGAGCCAGACCAGGTTCAGCGCCCGGCCGGACATGTGGGCGCCGTGCAACCGTTCTATCGCGTACCAGGTGTCGGCCGTCAGGATCGCCGCCAGGTAACCGGACAGCAGCAGGAACGCGGCCGGCCGGCGTCCGGCGCCGAGCATCAGCCGCACCGCGACCGCGAGCAACGCCAGGTCCATCACCGGGTACCCGACGCAGACCGCCTTCACGGCCAGCGACGTGTGGTGGTGGGAGTGCGGCTCGATGAGGTACAGCCAGTACGGCAGCGCCGCCACCACGACGAGCACGCCCGCGTCCAGCAGGCCGGCCAGGTCCCGGCCCGGAATCCGGGCGCGGACGAGCAGGCTGAGCCCGACCACCAACAACGGGTAGTGGGACAGGTACAGCAGGTTGAGGACCGGCCACGGTACGGTCACCCCGGCCAGGTTCGCCAGCCGTACCCCGGCGTCGGCGCCGGCATACATCAGCTGGCTGACGCCGAGCAACAGCCAGGGCAACCACTGCGGGGGACGGTGTCGCCACAGTCCGTACCCGAGAGCCACCGCGGCCGACACACCCACCAGGCAGTACAGCGCCACCCGTACGGCCCGGCCGGTCTCCTGCCCCGGCACCAGGCAGTACGCCGCGACGACGCTCAGCCCGCCGACCAGGTAGACGAACCAGCCGTCAACGCCACGTCGCGTCTTCGGTTCCATCGGGGCTTCCCCCACGGTCATCTGATCGAGTCAGGTCACCGTGCTCCGGGCTCGCCAGCCCGCATCGTGACCCGCCTGCCGTTATTGATGAAGCGGATGGAGCCCGGAACAGCCCCCTGGGGGAGCGCAGCCGCAGCCAGCTTGTGGTGGAGGCGAACCCCCCAAACGCCTCCCCCTGGCTGATACGAGCTACACCGTAGACCACCGGTCAACCGGTGCCAAGGTCCGCGGCACGACCTGCCGGTCGGGTCTAGCCGTGGCCGCCCCGAGACGGCGGGGCACCCCGGGTGGGCGGCTTGACGCCGCCGCGGGTGGGCGGCGTGGTGGCACCGCCACCCTTGCTCACGATCAGTGTGACCGTCCCGCCGGACAGGCTGGCCTGCGCGACCGTCCCCGCCGCGCACTTCGAGGTCATCGGGGTCCGGTCCACGGTCACCTTGAACCCGGCCCCCTTGAGCTTGCTGGTCGCCGAAGCGACCGACTGGCAGGTCACGTTCGGCATCCCGGACTGTTTCCCGAACGCCAGGTTGCGGGGCGGGGCGGTGAAGCCGATGCCGGGCTTGCCGACCATGAAGTCGTGCAGGGTCTCGCCGACCGCCGGGTTGACCACACCGGCGTGCGGGTCGCGGCCGCCCACGTCGCGTACCAGATGGGTGGTCGTCGGCCAGTCCGGGTCGGCGAGGATGCCGCCGACCGCGAGCTGCTTGGTCATCGCGATCAGTGTCGCGGTCATGTTGCCGTCGGTGGTTCCGGTCTTGCCCGCCGTCGGCTTGCCGACCATGCCGCGGATGTTCGCGGCGGTCGCGCCGTCGCACTGTCCGTAAGTCGACTGGTCGCCGACCGGGCAGCGCATCGCGTCCACCGCGGCTCGCGCCACGTTGACCGGGACCGCCTGGTGACAGCGGGGGGTTGCGGCGTCGAGCTTGGCGCCGGAGAAGTCGCGGATGGCGACGACGGGCAGCGGTTCGCAGTATTTGCCGTCCGCGGCCAGGGAGGCGTAGGCGTTGGCCATGTCCAGCGGAGTGGTCGCGGAGACGCCGAGCGTGAACGCGCCCCACTGGCTGGCGTTGGCGGCCAGCTTGGCGTCGTTCCCCGCGCGGAACTGGATGCCCAGGCTCTTGGCCGCGTTGACCGCGTTCTGCGCGCCGATCTTCTCCTCCATCGGCACCCAGTAGGTGTTGACCGAGCGGCCCAGGCCGGTCCACATGTTGCGGGACCCGTTCATCCAGGACGGGTTGTCGTTGACCGGACAGTAGTGCGGACCGTTGCAGGCCGCCGGGCTGCCCGGGTCGATGACGTAGTGCGAGACGTACGGCGACGTGGTGTCGATGTTGTAGTTGAGCGAGACTCCCTGCTCCAACGCGGCCACCATGGTGAACACCTTGAACGACGACCCGGCCTGGTATCCGTTGATGTCGCCGCCGCCGCTGATCAGCGGGTTGGTGGTGTTGGGGGTGTTGCCCCGGACGCCGTACTTGCGCTTCATCGGGTCGGTGGTCAGCGGATTGTGCGACTGGTCGTTGCTGTAGTTCCGGTTCGCCGCCATCAGCTCGATGTGCCCGGTGCCCGGCTCGACGCCGGCGAGCATCAAGGCGCTCGGATTGCTCCCGGTCTTGTCCAGCTGCTCGATGTGCTTCTTGGCCGCCGCCTGCGCGCCCACGTCCAGCGACGTGACGATCGAGTAGCCGCCCGTCTTGAGCCGGTTTTCCCGCTCGTACGCGTCGGCGCCGAACGCCGGCTGCTGCAGCCACCAGCGGTAGAAGTAATCGCAGAAGAAGCCCCAGCTGTTGTTCGTCACCAGCGCGCAGCCGTTGGGCGTGGGCTTGCCGGTGAACTTCAGCGGCGCCTTGATCACAGCCTGCCGCTCGGCCTCGCTGATGTAGCCCATCTTCACCATGTTGGCCAGCACGTAGTTGTCGCGCCGCTCCATCGCGAACTTGAGCCCCTGCGTGGTCATCGGATCGTACGAGCTGGGTGCCTTCGGCAGGCCCGCCAGCAACGACGCCTCGGCCAGGTTGAGCTGGCCGGGCGGCTTGCCGAAGTAGACCTCCGCGGCGGCGTAGATCCCGAAGGCGCCGTTGCCGAACGGCGCGATGTTCATGTAGCGCTCAAGGATCTGCTGCTTGTTGAGGGTCTTCTCCAGCGCCAGCGCGTAGCGCATCTCGCGCAGCTTGCGCGCCGGCGTGTCCGAGGTGGCGTCGACGACCTCCTGCGGCGAGGACGCCGAATACTCGATCGCCTGCCGCACATACTGCATGGTCAGCGTCGACGCGCCCTGCTCGGTCTGGCCGGACTGCTGGTTGGCCACCAGGGCGCGGGCCGCACCCTTCACGTCCACGCCGTGGTGCTGGTAGAAGCGCATGTCCTCGGCTGCCACCATGGCGTGTTGCATGACCTCGGCGACCTGCGCGATGGGCACGTCGCGCCGGTTCTCGTCGTAGAACGTGGAGATCAGCGTCTTGCCGTCGGAGGCGTAGACATAACTGATCTGCGGCGACCGCGTGACCGTCAGTTGGGTGGGCAGGTCGTCGAAGCCATCGGCACCCGCCTTGGCGGCCAGGCCGGACATGGCGACCGCGGGGAAGACCGCCGCGGCGACCACGACACCGGCGAGCAGTCCGCACGCGATCAGGGCCGTGGCATTGGAGAACAGGCTGTGGTCACGCTTGCGGACCCTACGTCGCCGGAACACGAGACCAGAGTATGCGAATAGCTGCGTTCGGTACGTCCCCCGCGAGTGCCGAAAGCGCATCGATTCCCGCAATAACGGCAGACCGATCAGCCTTCGATCTGCCCCTCCCGCTTCAACCGCTTGCGTTCCAGCTTCCGGCGCTGCCGCTCTTCCTCGGACGGCAACCGCCGGACGTCGACGCCGCCCCAGAACGCCAGTCCGTTGATCGTGATGCGCGGGCCGTTGGCCTGGCCGGCCCCGGACGCGCGGTGGTCGAACCCGCCCATGATGCCGATGCCGTTGACGCGCACCTCGGCCTCTTCCGGCACGATGATGTTGATGCCGCCCATCAGCGCGAACGCCCAGATCGTGATCTCCCCGTCGACCAGCCGCGCCTCTCGCAGGTCGATGTCGCCGCCGCCCATCACGGCGAAGCAGGTGAAGACGCCGGGAGCGTCCCAGGCTCCCTTGCGCTGGAAGCCGCCCAGGATGGCCACGGCGCCGCCCTTGGTGGAGCTCCCGGTCCTCCGCTGGACCGGCGGCGCGGACGGGATCGGCGGCGGCGCGGCGTGCGAGGGCAGGTCGGCCGTGACCGGCTCGAGTTCGGCGTAGGTCCGGGCGGCATACACCACGCCGAGGCGCTCCTCCAGCTCGTCGAGCGCCAGCCGGCCCTCGCCGGCAGCCCGGCGCAGGACCTCGGCGACCCGCTCGCGGTCGGCGTCCGAGGCACGCAACTGGCGGGGATCCGCGGGCACCGGGCGATCGGGGAGGTCAGCCATGCCGCTCAGGGTAACCGCCGATCCGGCGGTGGCTCGTCCCCCGTCCGGCCACTGAGGACCCCGAGCAGCGCCTCGCCGTACGCGCGCTCCGCGCTGTCGGCCAGGACGTCGATCCCGGTGCCGGTCACCCGGTACGCGTCTCCGACCCGGGACAGCGCGCCGAACGCGGCACCGAGCAGATCCCGGAGCTGATCCTCCCGGGGCAGCCAGACCGCCTCGTCCTTGTCCAGGTCGTCCAGCGCCCACTCGGTGGTGCCGTTGAACCCGATCAGCGACCCTTCGGGTACCTCGTACACCTGGATCGTCATGTCGCTGAGGACGAACAGGTCGTCGTCCATCTCCCGGTCGGGTATGGCGAACCAGTCGCCGACGGCGGGCTTCCAGGTCAGTCCGGCGTCACGCAGCCGGATCGCGAGTTCGAGGGGGACCATGAGTCCATCGTGCCCAGTTCCCCGGAAGCCGGCTAGGCGAGCGGCGGCCAAGGGAGAGTGGGCGTCCTGATATGCGGACCGGTCCGAGCCCGTCGCGGACCGGTCCGCGCGCTCACTCCGTGGAAAGCCCGTCGACGCGGCTCATCTCCTGATCGGTCAGCGAGAAGTCGAACAGGTCGAAGTTCTCCCTGATCCGGTCCGCCTGCGCGGACTTCGGGATCACCGGGATGCCGTGCTGGACGTGCCAGCGCAGCACCACCTGCGGGACCGTCACCTGGTGCGCCTCGGCGATCTCGACGAGTACGCGGTCGCGCAGGTGCGTACCCCGCAGCGGGCTGTACCCCTCGATGAGCACCCCGCGGTCGCGGCTGTCGGCCAGCCGGCCCGGGTCGTGCTGGGCGGGGCTCCACGGGATCTGGTTGACCGCCGGTGCCACCCCGGTGACCTTGATCAGTTCGTCGATCTGGTCGGTGCGGTAGTTGCTCACGCCGATGGCGCGCGCCATTCCCTTGTCCCGTACCGTCAGGAACTCCTGCCACATCGGGGGCGCGGCGCGGCCCGCCGGAGGCCAGTGCACCAGCCACAGGTCGACGTAGTCGACGCCCAGCGCCCGCAGGCTGGCGGCGATCGTCTCCCGCTCCCGGCCGGCCGAGCTGGGCGGCGCCTTCGTGGTGACGAAGACCTCGCTCCGGTCCAGCCCGCTGTCGCGCAGGGCCCGCCCCACCTCGTCCTCGTTGCCGTACATCGTCGCCGTGTCGATGTGCCGGTATCCGGCCTCAAGCGCCAGCCGGACCGCCTGGTAGGCCGAGTCCCCTTGCAGTTGCCAGGTGCCGAAGCCCACGCTCGGCATAGATATGTCGTTGGCCAGCCTCACTGCTGGCACCTCGCCTGCCTCCATGTCGACATTGTCTCCAACCGTTAACTGGTGAAACGACCGGCTCCGGTCAGACCGCCTCAAGCAGCCTGGCCGCCTCAACCCGCCTCCCCGGAGACCACCACCGAGGCCGGCCGCAACTGGCGGTCCCCGTCGCCGTACCCCGGCCGGAGCACCTTCAGCACCACCCCGGGCGGTTGCCCGTCGTGGCACTCCACGGAGATCGCCTCGTGGGTGACCGGATCGAACGGGACCCCGACCTCGTCGTGGCGCGGGTAGCCGAGTGCGGACAGCACCGCGACCGCCTGGTCACGGATCGCCCGTACCCCCTCCACGACGCCACCCCCGCCGTCGCCGGCGTGCGCCACCGCGAGGTCGAGATTGTCCACCACCGGCAGCCACGCGGCGACCACCCGGCACCGCTCGGTGGCCTGGTCACGGGCCATCTGGTGGTCGTAGCGCCGGCGCAGGCTGTCCAGGTCGGCAAGGGCCCGGCGCCACCGCTGCTCGATGTCCCGCACGGCCGGACCTCCGGGCGCCGCCGCGACCGGCCGGGCACCCGTGCCGGCGCTGGCCTCCGGCACGGCCTGCCGGGCCGTCCGGGCACCGTCGCTTGGCAGTCCGTCGCCTTGCAGTCCGCCCTGAGCGGGCCGCGTCGAGGGGTTCACCGCGACTGCGGCTCGACGTCGATCACGTCGTCGCCGACCAGCCGGTCCGGGGCGCCGATCCGGGTGGTCGAACCGCGGGTGACCAGATCCCTCGCGATCTCGCGCAGCTCGGCGTTCATCGACTCGATCTGTTCCAGCGGCGCCTGGTCCTCCATCGCCTGGCGGGCCTGTGCCAGCAGGGTCTCGCCGCGTGCCTTGTCGTGCACCGGCACCTCGTCCTCCAGTTCGTCCAGCCGCCGTTCGACCAGGTACGCGGCCGACTCCAGCTCGTTGCGCACGTCGATCAGGCGGCGCAGCCGCTCGTCGTCCTCGGAGTTGCGGTGCGCGTCGGTGACCATGCGGTCCACCTCGACCCGGTCGAGGTCGGTGGTCTTGGTGAGGGTGACCGCCTGTTCGGAGCCGGTGTGCTGGTCCCGGGCGGACACGCTGAGCATCCCGTTGACGTCGATGTCGAACGTGACCTCGATCTGCGGTACCCCGCGCTGGGCCGGCCGGATCTCCTCCAGCAGGAACCGTCCGATGACCCGGTTGTCGCCGGCCCGCTCCCGCTCACCCTGCAACACCACGATGGACACCGCCGACTGGTGGTCCTCCGCGGTGGAGAACACCTCGCTGTGCCGTACCGGGATGGTGGTGTTCCGCTCGATTATCTTGGTCATCACACCGCCCAGCGTCTCCAGCCCGAGGGACAGCGGGATGACGTCCAGCAGGACGACGTCCGGCCCCTGACCGGTCAGCACCGCGGCCTGGATCGCGGCACCCATCGCCACGACCTCGTCCGGGTTGACGCTCATGTTCGGTTCCTTGCCGCCGATCAGCTGCTTCACCAGCGCCTGAACGGCCGGCATCCGGGTCGACCCGCCGACCAGGAGCACCTCGTTGATCTGATCCGCGTTCAGGCGCGCGTCGCCCATCGCCCGCCGTACCGGCTCCTCGCACCGGTCCAACAGGTCCCGGGTCAGCTCCTCGAACGCGTCCCGGGTGATCGTCTCGCACAGGTGCTTCGGCCCGGCCTCGTCCGAGGCGATGAACGGCAGGTTCACCTGGGTCTGCGCGACCGAGCTCAGCTCGACCTTGGCCGCCTCGGCGGCCTCGAACAGCCGCTGCAACGCCTGTGGATCCTCGCGCAGGTCCATGCCCTGTTCCCGCTGGAACGCGCCGGCCAGGTGATCGACCAGCCGACGGTCGAAGTCGTCGCCGCCCAGGTGGGTGTCGCCGGCCGTGGCCCGCACCTCCACCACACCGTCGCCGACGTCCAGGATGCTCACGTCGAACGTGCCGCCGCCGAGGTCGAAGACCAGAACGGTCTCGTGCTGCCGCTTGTCCACCCCGTAGGCCAGCGCCGCGGCGGTCGGTTCGTTGATGATGCGCAGGACCTCCAGGCCGGCGATCCGCCCGGCCTCCTTGGTCGCGGCGCGCTGCACGTCGTTGAAGTACGCCGGTACCGTGATCACGGCCTGGGTGATCCGCTCGCCGAGGTACTTGCTGGCGTCCTCCACGAGCTTGCCGAGGACCCTCGCGCTGATCTCCTCCGGCGGGTACTGGTTGCCGCGGATGTCGAACCTGGCCTCCCCGTCCGGCCCGGGTACCACCTCGAACGCCACCGCCTTGGCCTCCTCGACGGTCTCGTCGAACCGCCGGCCGACGAACCGCTTGGCGGAGTAGGCGGTGCCCCGGGGGTTCAGGATCGCCTGCCGGCGGGCCAGCTGCCCGACCAGGCGCTCCCCGTCGGTGAAGGCCACCACCGACGGAGTCGTGCGGGAGCCCTCGGCGCTCACGATCACCGTCGGCGAACCGCCCTCCACCAGGGCGATCACCGAGTTCGTGGTCCCGAGGTCGATACCGACTGCCTTGGCCATGCCTGCGTGCAACCTCCCCTGTGTCCCGCAACGGGTCACATCGGCGCGCGAACTACTTCGTAGCGCCATGATCTGTACTGACCGGGTGATCCCGGGTCGCCTTTCGCGGATGAACGTCCTTCCACAGAGCCGGTTTGCACCGCACCGGAGGGGATAACGCAAGAGTGTCGTTCGGTGGATCTCCGCGGGGGTGGGACGGGTGTTGCGCGATCGCCCGGACATCGGCGGGCGTGTGGACTACTCGCCTTCGCCACAGACCGGCTCCGGCACAGCCCCCGAGTCGCCGGGCGAGTCGCTGCTGGTCTCGAAGCTGGCGGTGCCGCCGCTGCCCGGCAGCCTGGTCACCCGGCCCAGGCTGCACGACCTGCTCGACGCCGGTACCCGGGGGCCGCTCACGGTGCTGGTCGCGCCCGCCGGGTGGGGCAAGACCGTACTGCTGAGCACCTGGGCACGGGAGCGCGGCAGGACCGGGTGGCTGGCCCTGGAACCCGGCGACACGGGTGCGCGGTTCTGGCGGTACCTGCACGCCGCGCTCGACTCGGCCGGGGTGCCCGGGCCGCTGCCGGTACCCGAGTCCGGCGGGTACCTCACCGAACTGGCCGGCACGCTGGCCGGGCTCGCCGAGCCGGCGGTACTCGTGCTCGACGACTTCCACCACGTCGAGGACGCCGGGGTGCTGGACGGGCTCGAATTCCTGCTGCGCCACGCGGCCTCCGGGCTACGGCTGGTCATCGCGACCCGGGCCGATCCGGCACTGCCACTGCACCGGCTGCGGCTGCGCGACGAGCTGACCGAGCTGCGTACCGGCGAGCTGTCGTTCACCGCGGCGGAGACCGCGCGGCTGCTGGGCGAGCAGGAACTCACGCTGCCGGGGCCGGCGCTCGACGCGCTCCAGGCACACACCGAGGGCTGGCCGGCCGGGGTACGGTTCGCCGCGCTCTCCCTGCAGGCGCACCCGGATCCGGCCCGGTTCATCGGGCACTTCGCCGGGGACGACGCGACCGTCGCGGAGTACCTGATCGGTGAGGTCTTCTTCGACCAGCCGCCCGGCATCCAGCAGATGATGATGGACACCTCGATCCTGCAGCGGCTGTGTGGCGGCCTGGTGGACGCGCTGACCGGGCGCGACGACGGGGATCAGGTACTCGCCGAGCTGTCCCGGTCGAACACGTTCGTGGTGCCGCTGGACTCGCGGCCGTCGTGGTACCGGTACCACCGGATGTTCGGCGAACTGCTGCGCGCGCAGCTGCACCGGCAGGCACCCGAACGCATCGCGGAGCTGCACCTCCGCGCGGCCCGCTGGCACGCCGGGCAGGATCAGCCGGTCGACGCGCTGCGCCACGCGCTGGCCGCGCAGGACTGGGGGTACGCGACCGGCCTGCTGGTCGGCAACTGGCACCACGTGGCCCGGTACGGGCACGACGAGCCGTTGCCGGCGTCGGTCGAGCCGCCGCCGGCCGACGCGATTCGGGCCGATCCGGAGCTGGCGCTGGCGTACGCCGCGGACCGGCTGGACCTGCGCGACCTGGACACGGCGGAGGGGTACCTGCGGCTCGCCGACCGGCACCGGCACCTGCTCGACGAGGACCGTCGGGATCGGTTCTCGCTGATCACCGGCGCCCTGGAGCTGGCCCAGGCGCAGCAGCGGGGCGACCCGGCGCGCACCCGCGAGGCGGCGGTCGCGATGCTCGACCTGCTCGGCCCGGAGCAGGCGTGGACCGATGGGACGGCGTCGACCGGCGAGACAGGGCCGCCCGGAGAAGCGGGGCCGGCGGCTGAGACGGGACCGGCGGCGATCGCGCTGACCGCGCTGGGGACCGCCGAGCTGACCGCCGGCAATCTGGACGAGGCCGAGTCCGCCCTGCGTGCCGGCCTGGCCCACGCCGAGGCCGCCGGGCTGTCCTGTGCCCGGTTGGTGTGCGCCAGCACGCTCGCGTTCGTCCAGGCGGTACGCGGCGAGCTGCGCGCCGCCCAGCGCACCGCACAGGCGGCCCTGGCCATGCCGCCCTGCGCCGGACAGTCCCGGGCCGTGCATCGCGGCCACGCGTACCTCGCCCTGGCCATGGTGGACATCCAGTGGGACCGGCTGGACCGGGCCCGCTCCGAGCTGGACTTCGCGTCCGGTGCCTGCGAGTCGGGCTCGGAACCGGCGCTGGCCTGTTCGATCGCGGTCGTCACCGCGCAGTTGCTGCGCGAGCAGGGTGACCTGGCCAAGGGGTACGAGGCGCTGTCTGCCGGGCGGCGCGACCTGGCCGAGCGGCCGTCCTCGCCGTTCCTCGAGCAGTGGTACGCCGCGGTCGAGGCCGACCTGCGCACCGCGCACGGCGACGCCGAGACGGTACGGCGGCTGCTCGCCCCGGCCACCGAAGGCGAACCCGCCAGCCGGGTGCCCCGGCCGGACCGGCCGGCGGTACCCGACCCCGCCGTCGCCGTCACGCTGGCCCACGCGTACCTGCGCGACGACGATCCCGGGGCCGCGCTGCGCACCCTGCCCGCCTGGCATGAGGAGACCGGGGCGCCGCTGCCGCTGCGGCTGTCGGCCGGACTGGTCGAGGCGCTGGCCGCCCGCCGTGCCGGCGACTCCCGCCGGGCCAGCCGGACGCTGGAACAGGTGCTGCGGCTGGCCGAGCCGGAGGGGTTCCGGCGGGTGTTCACCCGGGCCGGCGCACCCGCCCGGGAACTGCTCATCGAGCACCTGGACTCGGGTACGGCCTGCTGGTCACTCGTGAACGAGCTGGTCGCGGCCGGCGAGCGGCCGGTACCCACCGGTCCGGGCACCCCGGCGCCGGCCACCCTGGCCGAGCCGCTGACCGAACGCGAGCTGACCGTGCTGCGGTACCTGCAGAGCATCCTGTCCAACACGGAGATCGCGGTCGAGATGTCGCTGTCGGTCAACACGGTCAAGACTCACGTGCGCAACATCTACCGCAAACTGGACGCCGCGCGCCGCCGGGACGCGGTCCGCCGCGCCCGGGAGCTGCACCTGCTGTGAGCCCTCGCCCGCCCCTCACCGGGCCGTCACCGGCGGGGGCGGGATTCACCATCCCGAGGTGAGGGAGCCTCACCCGGACCGGGGTAACGATCACGAGGTCAGACATCAGGAGGGTATCCGCAGATGACCGGCGCAACGGTGACTCGTACCGACGATCAAATCCAGCACGACGTGCTGGAAGAGTTCAGCTGGGACGCCCGGGTCCAGCCCAACGAGATCGGGGTGACCGTCAAGGACGGCGTGGTCGCGCTGACCGGCTGGGTGGACAACTACGGCAAGAAGTGGACGGCCGAGCGCACCGCGCACCGGGTCAACGGCGTGCGCGCGGTGGCCAACGACATCGAGGTACGGCTGCCCAGCTCCGCCGAGCGCACCGACGCCGACATCGCCGGCGCGGCCACCCGCGCGCTGGAGTGGGACGCCTTCGTACCGATCGAACGCCTCGACGTCACGGTCGCCCGGGGCTGGGTGACGATCAAGGGCGAGGTCGAGTGGGAGTACCAGCGGCGGTCGGCCGAGCGCGCGGTACGCAGGCTGTCCGGCGTCCGCGGCGTGACGAACCTGGCCGCGGTCAAGCCGCGGGTGCAACCCACCACCCAGGAACTGCGGCAGCGGATCGAGGATGCGCTCAACCGCAACGCGGAGACCAACGCCGAACAGGTCAACGTCGACGTCGAGAGCGACAAGGTGATCCTGCGCGGATCGGTGCACTCCTGGGTCGAGAAGCAGGAGGCGGAGCGGGTGGCCTGGTCGGCGCCCGGGGTGACGTCGGTGGACAACCGGATCGCCGTCACGCTCTGAACCCTTCCCGACCAGCCCGGCCCGGCGCGGTCTGGCGCGCGGGGCCCATGGACACGGCCGGCTCGTTTACGGGGGACGAGCCGGCCGACTCCGATCAAAATCGCTCCGCCCGATGCCGTACCTCGCCTAGGGTCGCCGGCATGAGACGTGTGGCTCTGGTGACCGGAGTGGGGCGCCGGGCGGGCATCGGCGCGGGCATCGTCGCGCGGCTGGCCGCCGATGGCTGGGACATCGGGTACTCGTACTGGCAGCCGTACGACGAGCGGATGACCTGGGGTACCGACGACGAGGCACCCGAGCTGATCCAGCGCCAACTGGCCGACCTCGGGGTCCGGGCCCACCCGGTCTCCGCCGACTTCACCGACGTGGAGGCGCCCGGGCGAGTGCTCGACCAGGTCACCGAGGCGCTCGGGCCGGTACGGGCGCTGGTCATGGCGCACTGCGAGTCGGTGGACTCCGGCCTGCTCGACACGACCGTGGAGAGCTTCGATCGGCACTTCGCCGTGAACGCGCGGGCCACCTGGCTGCTCATCAAGGAATTCGCCGCCCGGTACCGGGACCCGTTCGGCGCCGGCCGGATCATCGCGCTGACCAGCGACCACACCGTCGACAACCTGCCCTACGGGGCGAGCAAGGGCGCACTGGACCGGATCACCATCGCGGCGGCCCGGGAGCTGAGCCAGCTGGGGGTGACCGCCAACGTCATCAACCCGGGGCCGGTCAACACCGGTTGGATGAGCCCGGAGCTGGTCGAGCGGCTCACCGCCCAGACCCCGCTCGGCCGGCTGGGCCAACCGGCGGACTGCGCGAACCTCGTCGCGTTCCTCTGCTCCGAGCAGGGCGGCTGGATCAACGGCCAGCTCCTGTGGAGCAACGGCGGTTTGTGACCGGCCCGCGCCACGTACCCCCCGGACGCGGCGCGGGCCGGAGACCCACTCACCGGAGCCCGGCTCAGCTGCCCTGGGCCATGCTCCACATCGACCAGGTCTGGGTACGCAGCCGTCGCGGCTGGCGCAGCGTGTAGACGACCGCCGCGGCCACGTCTTCCGGCCGCAGTACCTCGTCCAGCCAGGGCGATCCCTCGGTGCGGCCGCGGCCGATGGCGAACTCGGTGTGCACGCCGGCCGGGTTGATCGTGCTGACCCGGATGCCCTTCTCCCGCAGCTCGCGGTCGATCGAGCCGGCCAGGCCCATTTGCGCGAACTTGGTCCCGGCGTACACCGCCTCGTCGGCGCCGCCACGCAGCCCGGCGACCGAGCTGACGACCACGATGTCGCCGCCGCCCGCCGCCAGCATCGCCGGTACAGCCGCCCGGACGCTCCACACCGTACCGGTGAAGTTCGTCTCGATCATCTCGACCAGTTCCTCGTCGGTGCCGTCGAGGATGCCCCCGTACGCGCCGATCCCAGCGTTCGCGACCAGCGAGTCCAGCCGGCCGAAGCGTTCCAAGGCGGCACCGACCAGCCGCTGGTTGTCCGCCGGTGACCGGACGTCCCCGGGGACCGCGAGGGCGTGATCCGCGCCCAGCTCGGCGACCAGCTCGTCGAGCCGGTCCTTGCGCCGGGCCGCCAGGGCCACGGACGCGCCGGCCTCGACCAGCTGGCGGGCCGCTGCCCGGCCGATGCCGGAGCTGGCCCCGGTGATCGCGACGACGGTACCGGTCAGGTCCCGGCTCTCCACATTGCTCGTACTCATCTGTCGTTCCTCAGTTGTGACGGGATTTCAGCTGTGACGGAGTTTCAGCTGTGACGGGGTTGAGTCGCGGGCCACCAGCTGACCGGCGAGAGTCAGCCGGCGCGGGGCCAGGTGTGGCTCGCGCTTGCGGGTGAGCAGCATGCGTACCGCCTCGTCGCCGATCTGCCCGACCGGCTGCGCGACGGTGGTCAGCGGGGGCTCCGCCACCCGCGCGAACGGCGTGTCGTCGACGCCGACGATCGCCACGTCCTCCGGCACCCGCACCCCGGCCCGGCGCAGGGTCTGCATCGCGCCGATGGCGATCAGGTCGTTCGCGCAGATCAGCGCGTCCGGCAACGGCTCCCCGCCGGACAGCAGCGTGCCCGCCGCCTTCGCGCCCCACTCCAGCGTCAGGTCACCCACCTGGACGCGGGCCAGGGCACCGGGATCGCCGGCGAACACCCGCCGGTACGCGGCGAGCCGCTCGATGGACGGCGAGTTCGCCTCGCCGGACGTGATGAACGCGAACCGCTGCCGGCCGGACGCCCGCAGGTGGCCGACGACCGCCTCCATCATCCCGTGCTGATCGACAGCGACCGCGTCGGTGGAGACGTCCACGGTCCGGTCGACCTGGACGACCGGCACCCGCCCGGCCGCCGCCCGGACCGCCTCCGCGCTGCGCTCGGCGTCCACCGGGCTGATGATCAGCCCGTCGACGTGCCTGAGCAGCAGTTCGTCGAGGCGCTCCGCCTCGATCCGTACCGAGTTGTTGGCGTCACACAGAAACAAGCCCAGTCCCTCCCGGTGAAGCGCGCTCTCCACCGCCCGCACCAGGGCCGGGAAGAACGGGTTCTCGATGTCCGGGACCACCATGCCCACGGTGCCGCTGGCACCCTGTTTGAGCGCGCGACCGATCGGGTTGACCCGGTAGTTCAGCTTGCGGGCGGCACGCTGCACCGCGCGTACCAGTTCGGGGCTGACCGTGCGCGCGCCGCTGAGCGCGCGCGAGGCGGTTGCCGGGTGCACGCCGGCGAGCGCGGCCACGTCCTTGATCGTCGGCGGCCTGCCCTGGCCGGCGCCGGCCGGTCGTTCCGGTGTCGCGTCCCGCATCTCGGCGTCTCCTCCCCTGTCGTCTCCCCGGTCTCCCCCGCCCCCGGGCTGGTTCGCCGCCCCCGGGCTGGTTTCCTGCCCTGGCTGGTCGTGCGGTTCCCGCCGCCGGCCGGCCCCCGGCCGGCACCCCGGCCAGGCCCCGTCCTGGCCTCCCGGACCTGGCCCGTTCCGGTCGGCTCGGCTAGCACTATGACACGTCCCGGCACTCGTGTGCCAACCCCTCTCTCCGCAGATTGTCCCGGCGAAGCGCCTCTTTTCTGGACAAACAACCACCATGATCGGGTGATGCGAGTATCACATTGGCAATCGATTGCCGACCAAGTTGACGTTGGCGCGGGCCGCAGCTGCTTGGGCGGCCTTGACCGGCCGGCGGGCGCGGCGGCCCAGCACGGCGGGCGCGGAGGGCGGGCGCGGCGAACGGGTGGGCGCGGCCGGCGGGCGGGCGCGCGGGCGGGCGCGCGGGCGGGTGGGCGCGGCGGGCGGGTGGGCGCGGCGGGCGGGCGCGCCGGCCGCGCCGACCGCGGCGCGGCGGGCGGTTGGAGGCTGGGCTGGGGCTGGGGGCTGGGTGCGACGTCCTTTGCTCTGCTTACCCCCACGCAACACTCTTGGCGAAAATCGTTGCGTATAGGTATGCAGAGCAAAGCGTTGACGAAGGACACTGCCGCCAGGATCGTCGGGCGAGCTTCCGCGCTGCGCCGGCCGCCGGAGGGAGCCGAACACCGCGAGCCGAACACCGCGAACCGAATAACCGCGAACCGGGTCAGTCGCGCGCCATCGCCAGCAGCTTGGTGACCGTGTTCCAGTTGCGCGTGGTCGCCAGGTGGTCGGCTCGCTTGTCCCAGAAGTTCACCGGGATCTTGCTGTTGGAGAACCCGTTGGGCAGCCAGGTGTAGATCTCCCGCTCGCCGAGCCGGAACTCGTCGGGGGCGAAGTCGGCCGGGTCGGCGTCCGCGAACCTGGCCGGATCGACCGGTCCGGCCAGGAACGTCACCGCGAGCTTGGACCCCTGCGACGCCTTGTCCGGGAACGGGTTCGCGTCGACGACCGCGGCGAGCTCGTCGGCGGTGCGGATGACGCAGCCGATCTTCATCCCGAACTCGGTGCCCATCCGCTCGCTGATCTCGGTACACAACGCTTCAGGCTTCCGGCGCGGCGCGGCGAACACCGCGTTGCCGCTCTGCAGCAACGTGCGTACCTCCTGGTAGCCGAGCCCGGCGAGCAGCGCGCGCAGGTCCTGCATGGCTATCCGCCGGTTGGATCCGAGATTGACGCCGCGCAGTAACACCGCGTACTTCACCATGCCGCGATTACACCATCCCGCTCTCACGTGCGAAGCCCCCGTAGGATGGCCCACCGTGACCACCTCCATTCATCAACAGATCGCCACCGAGCTGGGCGTACGGGAGGGGCAGGTACGGGCGGCCGTAGACCTGCTCGACGGCGGCGCCACCGTGCCGTTCGTCGCCCGGTACCGCAAGGAAGTCACCGGCGCCCTGGACGACGCTCAGCTGCGCACCCTTGAGGAGCGGCTGGGTTACCTGCGGGAGTTGGAGGAGCGGCGCGCCGCGATCGTCGAGTCGATCCGCGGCCAGGGCAAGCTGGACGACGCCCTGCTGGCGCAGATCATGGCGGCCGACTCGAAGGCCCGCCTCGAAGACATCTACCTGCCGTACAAGCCGAAGCGCCGGACCAAGGCTCAGATCGCCCGGGAGGCCGGCCTGGAGCCGCTGGCCGACGCGCTGCTCGCCGACCCCGGCCTCGATCCGCAGGCCACCGCCGCCGGATACGTCGACGCCGAGAAGGGGGTGGCCGACCCGGCCGCCGCGCTGGACGGCGCCCGGGCGATCCTGACCGAACGGTTCGCCGAGGACGCCGACCTGATCGGCACGCTGCGCGAGCAGATGTGGTCGCGCGGCCGGCTGATCTCGACGGTACGGGAGGGCAAGGAGGACGCCGGCGCGAAGTTCGCCGACTACTTCGACTTCTCCGAGCCGCTGACCACGCTGCCCTCCCACCGGATCCTCGCCCTGTTCCGGGGCGAGAAGGAGGAGATGCTCGACCTGGTCATGGAGCCGGAGGAGCCGGCGGACGGGCCGACCAGCTACGAGCGCGGCATCGCCAGCCAGTTTGAGATCGCGGACAAGGGCCGCCCGGCCGACCGCTGGCTGATGGAGACCGTGCGCTGGGCCTGGCGTACCCGCGTCCTCGGCCACCTGTCCATCGACCTGCGGATGCGGCTGCGCCAGGCGGCCGAGGACGAGGCCGTCCGGGTGTTCGCCGCCAACCTGCGCGACCTGCTGCTCGCCGCGCCGGCCGGAGCCCGCCCGACCATGGGTCTGGACCCCGGCTTCCGTACCGGCGTCAAGGTGGCGGTCGTCGACACGACCGGCAAGGTGGTGGCCACCGACACGATCTACCCGCACGTACCGCAGCGGCGCTGGGACGAGTCCATCGCGACGCTGGCGAAGCTCGCCAGCGTGCACGGGGTGGAACTGATCGCGATCGGCAACGGGACGGCCTCCCGGGAGACCGACAAGCTGGCCACCGACCTGATCGCGGCGCACTCCGACCTCAAGCTCACCAAGGTCATGGTCTCCGAGGCCGGCGCGTCGGTGTACTCGGCCTCCGCGTACGCCTCGCAGGAACTGCCCGGCATGGACGTCTCGCTGCGCGGCGCGGTGTCCATCGCCCGCCGGCTCCAGGATCCGCTGGCCGAACTGGTGAAGATCGATCCCAAGTCGATCGGGGTCGGCCAGTACCAGCACGACCTCGCGGAGACCAAGCTGGCCCGGTCCCTGGACGCCGTCGTCGAGGACTGCGTGAACGCCGTCGGCGTGGACGTGAACACCGCCTCGGCGCCGCTGCTGACCCGGGTCTCCGGCGTCGGCTCCGGCCTGGCCGGCAGCATCGTGGCGCACCGGGACGCCAACGGACCGTTCCGGTCCCGGAAGGCGCTGCTACAGGTACCGCGGCTGGGCCCCAAGGCGTTCGAGCAGTGCGCCGGATTCCTGCGCATCCGGGGCGGCGACGACCCGCTCGACGCGTCCAGCGTGCACCCGGAGGCGTACCCGGTGGTCCGCCGGATCCTCAACGCCACCACCTCGGACATCGGCTCGCTGATCGGCAACAGCACGCTGCTGCGCAAGCTCAAGCCGACCGACTTCGTGGACGACACGTTCGGCCTGCCCACGGTCACCGACATCCTCGGCGAGCTGGACAAGCCGGGCCGGGACCCCCGTCCGGCCTTCAAGACCGCCGTGTTCGCCGACGGAGTGGAGACGCTCGCCGACCTCACCGCCGGCATGGTGCTGGAGGGCGTGGTCACCAACGTGGCCGCGTTCGGCGCGTTCGTGGACATCGGAGTGCACCAGGACGGCCTGGTCCACGTGTCGGCGATGTCGAAGACTTTCGTCAAGGATCCACGCGACGTCGTGAAGCCGGGCAACATCGTACGGGTGAAGGTGCTCGACGTAGACATCCCGCGCAAGCGCATCTCGCTGACCCTGCGGCTGGACGATGAGCCGATGGCTGGGGCCGGCGGGACAGGCGGTACCAGTGGTGGCGGTGGGACCGGCCCGAGCGGTCCGGGCGGCCCGAGCGGCAACCCCGGCGGGGGTTCCGGCGCCGGTTCCGGGGGGACCGGCCGACCCGGCCGGCCCCGGCGGGTGGGCCGGGGCGGCGGTGCCGGCGGGCCGGCGCCCGGCAACCAGGGCGCTCCCGGCCGCTCCGGCGGCTCGTCGGGCGGCTCCGGCGGGTCCGGTGGCTCGGGCGGCGGTTCGCGCGCGTTCAACACCGCGATGGCCGACGCGTTGCGCCGCGCCGGCCTCGACAAGGGGACCGACAAGCGCTGAGTCCGGCCCTCCGGCGTCCCCTTTCCCGCGGGACGCCGGAGGGCCGGCTCGGGACAGGGCCGGCAGGACAGGGCCGGCTCGGGACCTAAGCGACGACGCCCTTGCGCGGCCGCTGGAAGTACCGCTGGCCGGTCAGTGCCGCGATGAACTCCTCCAGGAAGTCCGCGCCGGCCGGACCCGCCTCGGACTGGATCACCACCCCGGCCCCGGCACCGTCCGGCGCGGGAGCCCCGTCGGCGCCCGGCAGTCCGGCCCGGCGGAGCAGCCCGACCCCCTCGGCCACCGCGCCGATCGGCTTGGCGTGCTTGTACGCCTCGGCCACGAAGTGCACCGCGTACCCGTCCTCGACCAGCATGGCCGCGCTGTCCTCGCCGCCGGCCACCACCACCGCGTCGTAGAGCACCGAGGCCATCGTGTAGAGCCCCTTGGCCTCCGGCAGTTCCAGCGTGTCCCGGTTGGACGTGCGCAGCTGGCCGGCCATCGGAGCGAGTACGTCAGCCTTCGCGCCGCGCTCGTGCAACGCCTGGCACAGCCGGGCCAGGCCGACCTCCTCCACGCCGGGAGCGGCGAGTACCGCCACTTTCCGGCCGAGGACCCCGTTGCCGGTCCGAGCTGTCAGGCTCAGCGCCCGGGAGCGGCGGCCGTGGTTCTCGCCGACCGGCGCCGGTTCGTCCACCCCGATTCCCGCGGCGACCGCGACCGCCAACTGGTGGTCGACCTGTTCGAGGTGCCCGACCACCCGTTCCCGGACCGCCATCCGGTTGCACTTGCCCAGCTCGAACCGGAATGCCTCGATGATGTGCTCGCGCTCCCAACCGGACATGCTGTTCCAGAACAGGGTGCTCTGGCTGTAGTGGTCGGCGAAGGTCTCGCTGCGCCGCCGTACCTTGTGGCCGTCGACGCGCTCGGGAAAGTGTGTGAATCCGGTACCGGGCACCGCCGGGCACCCACCGCCCAGGGTGTTGGGGTGGTAGTTGCCCTCGCCCACCGGTATCTGGTGCTGAGCGAACCCGTCCTGCTGGTGGTTGTGCACCGCGGCCAGCGGCCGGTTCACCGGCAGTTGCGCGAAGTTCGGACCACCCAGGCGGGTCAGCTGGGTGTCCAGATAGGAGAACAGCCTCGCCTGCAACAGCGGATCGTCGGTGAAGTCGATGCCGGGCACCACGTTGCCGACACAGAACGCCACCTGCTCGGTCTCCGCGAAGAAGTTGTTCGGGTTGCGGTCCAGCACCAGCTTGCCGACCGGAGTGACCGGTACCAGTTCCTCGGGCACGATCTTCGTCGGGTCCAGCAGGTCGAAGTCGTACTCGAACTCCTGATCCTCCGGGATCAGTTGCAGGCCCAGCTCGTACTCGGGGAACGCGCCGGCCTCGATCGCCTCCCACAGGTCGCGCCGGTTGAAGTCCGGATCGGTACCCGCGATCTTCTGCGCCTCGTCCCAGACCAGGGAGTGCGTACCGAGCACCGGGGTCCAGTGGAACTTGACGAAGGTGTTGGCGCCCTGGGCGTTCACCAGCCGGAACGTGTGCACCCCGAAGCCCTGCATGGTACGGAAGCTGCGCGGGATGGCCCGGTCGGACATCAGCCACATGACGTGGTGCAGGGTCTCCGGCTGCAGCGACACGAAGTCCCAGAAGCTGTCGTGTGCCGAGGCCCCCTGCGGGATCTCGTTGTGCGGCTCGGGTTTGACCGCGTGGATGACGTCCGGGAACTTGATCCCGTCCTGGATGAAGAACACCGGCATGTTGTTGCCGACGAGGTCGAAGTTGCCCTGGCGGGTGTAGAACTTCGTGGCGAAGCCGCGGACGTCGCGCACCGTGTCGGCGGAGCCGCGCGAGCCCTGGACCGTGGAGAACCGGACGAATACCGGAGTACGCAGCTCCGGATCGCACAGGAACTCGGCGGTGGTGTACCGGGCGAGCGACTCGTACACCTGGAAGTGGCCGTGCGCGCCGGAGCCGCGGGCGTGCACGACTCTTTCGGGGATGCGTTCGTGGTCGAAGCGCATCACCTTCTCGCGCAGGTGGAAGTCCTCCAGCAGGCTCGGGCCCCGGGCGCCGGCGTGCAGCGAGTTGTCGGTGTTGTCGACCGGGATGCCCTGGTCCGTGGTGAGCCGAGTTCCCGTGTGGTCGACTCGCGCGGCGGCGAGTTGTTGGTCTTTGTCGACGGGCCGGGCTTCGGTCACCGGGGCCTCCTGAGGTCGGCTGTCGTGCGCCTTTACCCTTGGTACAGACCCGGCAAACAGGACAGGGGGAGAGTGCGCGGCGTCGCTACACTGCCGCCGTGCGTACGGTCACCGTCTCCACCCCCGATGCGACGGTCTGGCGAGTCCGCGTCGCCTGGCAGCCCCGGTGGCGGCCCCTGGCGCGCCGGTTCGGCGGCTGGCGGCGCAAGCGACGCCGGGACCGGTTCGACCCGGGCGACCTCGACGAACTCGGCAACCTCGACGATGGCGGTAGCGGAGGCCACCATGCCGGTGGCGGCGCGGGCCCGGGTGCCGGGCACGGCGGCGGCGGAACCGGAGGCGGGCACAGCGGTGGATCGGGCGACGGATCGGGCGGCGGAACCGGCGGGGGATCGGGCGGCGGGCACGGCGGCGGATCGGGCGGCGGCGCTGGAGGTGGGCACGGCGGCGGATCCGGTGGCGGCTTCCACCTCGGCGGCGGCGGCGGGGGCGGCGGCGGCTGGTTCGACAACCTCGGCGACGACATCCTCGTCGGGATCGTGGTGATCGTCGGCCTCGTTCTCTTCGCCGGCGTGTTCTGGTGGGTGCTGCTGCCGCTTCTGCTGGTCGTACTGGACGCGGTCGTGGTGGCCTGCCTGCTCGCGGTCGCGATCCCGGCCCGCGTCCTGCTGCGCCGCCCGTGGACCGTCGAGGCCCGGTGCGACCGGACCGGCGAGCGGTACCGGACCGATGTGGTCGGCTGGCGGGCGGCGCTGCGTACCCGGGATCGGATCGCCGGCGAACTGCGCGACGGGCGCCCGGCTCCGGCCGGTACGCGCCGCTGAACCGGTCCGACGCGTCCACTTCCGCGTCAACGATCGTTGGCCTACATTCGTTGGCGTGACCGACACCGAGAAGCCCCGCCGATCCGACGCCACCCGGGCGGCGATCCTGTCCGCCGCTCGCGAGCGGTTCGCGGCCGACGGGTACGAGCGGGCCACCATCCGGGCGATCGCGGCGGACGCCAACATCGACCCGGCCATGGTGATGCGCTACTACGGCAGCAAAGAGCGGCTGTTCGCCGCCGCCGCCGAGTTCGACCTGCGGCTGCCGGACCTCACGTCGGTGCGGCCGGAGACCGTGGGCGAGGTGCTCGCCAGGCACTTCGTCGAGCGCTGGGAGTCGGACGAGACGTTGACCGCGCTGCTGCGGGCCGGGGCGACGAACGCGGCCGCCGCCGACCGGATGCGGGACATCTTCGTGACTCAGGTCGGGCCGGCCTTCGCCCCGCTGTGCCCGGATCCGGCGCAGATACCGGTACGCGCCGGGCTGGTCGGCGCCCAGGTGCTCGGGCTGGCGCTGGTGCGCTACGTGCTGCGGATCCCGCCGATCTCGCGGCTGACCCGCGACGAGGTGGTGGCCTGGTTGGCGCCGACCCTCCAGCGGTACCTGACCGGTACCCCCTAGAAGGCCGCGGCGATCAGCTTGAGCAGCGCGGCCGCGAACTCCGCCGGCCGCTCGATGTGCGGCGAGTGCCCGCAGCCGTCGTACACCACCTCGGTGTACGAGCCGCCCGCCGCCGCGTACCGGTCGAGGACCGCCCTGGTCTGGGCGACCATCGGCTGCGGCGGGCACTCGTCGTCTCCCGGCCAGCCCGGTACGGCG
This sequence comes from Rugosimonospora africana, assembly GCF_016862975.1. Classification (GTDB taxonomy): domain Bacteria; phylum Actinomycetota; class Actinomycetes; order Mycobacteriales; family Micromonosporaceae; genus Rugosimonospora; species Rugosimonospora africana. The sequence continues at coordinate 44,942 of NZ_BONZ01000043.1, read as the reverse complement.
CCGAGCTTGCCGAGGTAAGCCAGGTCGAACAGGGACGTGTCGGAGACGATCACGTCGGCGTCGCCGTGTACCCAGAGGACCGGCGGCTTCCCGTCGATCGCGACCAGGTCTTCGGCCACCCGGAACCACCGGGGCGAGATGGCGTTGAGAACTCCCCGGGTGCCTGGTCCCGAGCCCGGCCAGTTCGGGCTCTGGCTCCCGTCGCCCGGGTAGTTGCCGGTGCCGACCGCGGTCGACAGCATCGTGTCGAGCAGCGCCTCCTCGTCGGCGCCGAGGCTCGCCGGGTCGGCGACGTAGGTGGCGCGCAGGACGTTGCGCGGGCTGGTCTGGTCGTCCTCACCGCGGTCGCCGGAGGCGAGTCTCCGGACGAACTCCGGGTTGACCGACCCGCCACCGGTACCCGCGAAGTCCGGCGTGGTCGGGTTGCCGTCGACGTCCCGGGTTCCGCCGTACCCGTACGGCGACACCGGCGCCTCCAGTACCAGTGCGGCGACCCGGTCCGGGTGGTCGATCGCCAGCCGCATCGCCACGCCGCCGCCGATCGAGTGCCCGACCACCACCGGACGAACGCCGGCCGGCCACAGCTCGGGCGCGTCCAGCAGGGCGGCCACGTCGTCGGCGAAGTCCCGCAGCCCCCGGGTGGCGTCCACGGCCGCGACGTCGGTCAACCCGTACCCGCGCAGGTCGGGGGCGACGACGCGCAACGAGTCCGGAAGGTGGCGCAGCAGCGGCAGCCAGAACCCGGCGCTGGAGCAGTTGCCGTGCACGAGGAGCACCGGTGTGCCGTCTTCGGGCCCGCGAACGAGGACATTCTGGGTGATCGCACCGGTGGCGATCTGGACCTGCTCCACACTCATCCGGCGGATGCTGCCACCACAGCGAGCGAGCCGGCAATGGTGCCGGCCCACATATCCGGTGGCCCGCCTCAGGGTGGAGGCGGCGTCACGGTAGCGGCGGCGTCACGGTAGAGGCGGCGTCACGGTGAAGGCCGCGGGACGTCCAGATCATCGCCGACGGCGATGTCCTCGCACGGCACGCCCGTCACCAGCTCCGGATGCCGGGCCAGGTACCGGCGGGCACCCACGTCACCGATCGCCAGCTCGGCGACCGCGCTCCAGTGGTCGCGGCCGAGCAGCACCGGGTGGCCGGGTTCGCCGTGGTACGTCGCCACCGTGAGTGCGGCGGGCGCGGCCAGGCCGGCGACCCGCCGTACCGCGCCGGCGGTGATTCCCGGCGTGTCCACGAGAAGAACGCAGGCCGCGTCGACCCGCGGGTCCAGCGTGGCCAGGCCGGTGCGCAGCGAGGAGCCCATGCCGCTGTCCCAGTCCGGGTTGACCACCACGGTCGCCCCGCTCAGGTCCGCCCGTGTCAGCACCTCGTCGGCGGCGGCGCCGAGCACCACGATCACCGGGTCGCACCCGCCCTCGACCAACGTGGCCAGGGCCCGCTCCACCAGTAGCCGGCCGGCGTCGGTGACCAGTGCCTTGGGCATCCCGTACCGCCGCCCGGCCCCGGCCGCGAGCAGCAGTCCCGCGACCGTCACCTGGCCGGCCCGGGGCGCGGCTCGCGCGAGCCACCGGACGCGCTCATGCCAGCGTCTCGTGGTGGATGCGGCCGATCCGCGAGGTGAGCCGCTGGCCGCTGCCGCCCCACCGGCCCGCGATGATCTCGGCGGCGATGCTCACCGCGGTCTCCTCCGGGGTGCGGGCCCCCAGGTCGAGACCCACCGGTGAGGCCAGCCGTTCCAGCTCCGTGTCGTTCAGCCCCGCCGCGCGCAGCCGTTCCAGCCGGTCGTCGTGGGTGCGGCGGGAGCCCATCGCGCCCACGTACGCCAGCGGCATCCGGAGCGCGACCTCCAGCACCGGTACGTCGAACTTCGGATCGTGCGTGAGCACGCACACGACCGTGCGTTCGTCGATCCGGCCCGCCTCCGCCTCGCTGGCCAGGTACCGGTGCGGCCAGCCGACGACAACCTCGTGCGCGTCCGGGAACCGTCGCTTGGTGGCGAACACCGGTCGGGCGTCGCAGACCGTGACCCGGTACCCGAGGAACGCCCCGACCTTGGCGACCGCGGCCGCGAAGTCGATGGCGCCGAACACGACCATCCGGGGCGGCGACGCGTACGCCGCGACGAACAGCGCCAGGTCGTCCCCGCGCCGCTCACCCTGATACCCGTACCGCAGGGTGCCGCTGCGCCCGCTGGCCAGCATGCCGCGCACGTCGTCGGCCGCCGCGGCGTCCAGCCGATCCGTGCCCAGCGAGCCCGCGGTGCGGTCCTGCCAGACCACCAGCCGCCGGCCGAGGCGCGCCTCCGGATCGGGGCCACCGCCCGGCGGGCCGGACACGCCGGGCGCTCCGCCGACCGCTACGCAGGTGACCACGGCCACCGGAATCTCCGCCCGGATCGACGCGGCCACCTCACCGAACTCCGGGAACGCCGGGCCGTCGATCCGTTCGACGAAAACGTCGATGATGCCGCCGCAGGTCAGGCCGATGGCGAACGCGTCGTCGTCGCTCACGCCGTACCGCTGGAGAATCGGCGCGCCGGTGGCGACCACCTCCTGCGCCAGCTCGTAGACGGCGCCCTCGACGCAACCGCCCGAGACGCTGCCCACGGCCGTACCGTCCGGTCCGACCAGCATCGTCGCGCCGGCCGGACGGGGCGAGGAACGCCAGGTGGCCACAACCGTGGCCATGCCGACCGGTTCGCCGGCCTTCCACCAACGGTCCAACTCATCCAGTACGTCGCGCATGACCGCCCACCGATCGTGTCCCTGTTCCTCTCACTGTGCTCCACTCAGCTCCAGATCGTCACGTAGACCGGGGGCCGGAACCGGGACGGCGACACCCCGGTGCCCGGCGAGCACATCAGTTGCATGGCGTCCGGCGTGGACAGGAAGTTGCGCAGGTACCGGGCCGCCGCCGTGCGCCGCTCCGGGCGCAACGTCGTCACATACCAGCAGGCCACGGCCGGCGTCAGCTCGGTGTCGACCACTTTCAGCTCGCCCCGGCGCACCTGCCGGCTGACCAGGGTGGCCACCGCCGGGGCGACGCCGAGACCGTCGGCCGCGGCGGCCCACGCGGCAGTCTGGTTGGGGAACACCCGGATCGACGACTCCGGGACCCGGAACCCGCGCAGCAGCCGCCCGGTGTCGCTGTCCGGGTCGGTACCGGAGGAGTCCACCAGCCACGGCCAGCGGCCCGGGCTCCCGGCCGCCCGGAAGTTCTGCCCCGCGACCAGGATGATCCGGTACTTCAGCACCGGCTCGCTGATCAGTCCGGAGTCGGCATCGCCGCGCAGGTCCGGTCCGAGCGCCACATCGGCCAGCCGGTTGGGCAGCAACACTCGCATCTCCCCCACGCTGGCCACCCCGGACGACGCGTCGAAGGCGCCGCCCGACCGCCGGCCGAACCCCTCCAGCAGCGGAGTGGCGATGAATTCGGCGATGGTGCTGGACACCAGCAGCCGCAGCCGGGCCGGGGCGCCCTTGGCCGCGCGCACCGCGGCCTCCGCGTCGGACCCCAGGGCGACCATCTGCGAAGCGATGCCGAACAGCCGGTTTCCGCCTTCGGTCAGCGCCATCCCGTTGCCGTCCCGGACCAGCAACTGGTCGCCCAGATGCTGGCGCAACGCGGCGAGCGCCCGGGACACCGCCGGCTCGCTCACTCCCAGCACGTCGGCGGCGGCCCGGACCGATCCGAGCCTCGCGACGAGGACAAACGCCCCGAGCTGGGTGAGCGTCATGGTCATACCTTCGCAGCCGGAAACGATTCGCAACAGCCCCCGCCTCAGGGTGCTAACCATTCGGTTATCGGCCCATTGCCGGCCGGCCAGCCGCTGCCCAGGATGGGCCTGAACTGGCGCCCCTGGCGATGGCGGGAGCGCCTCCAAGGAGTGGGGGCGTGGATGCAGGTACCTGCGCACTTCGAGTACGAGCGGGCCACGAGCGTCGATCACGCACTCGCCCTGCTTGCCCGCTGGGGCGGCGAGGCGCGGGTGGTGGCGGGTGGGCACAGCCTGATCCCGATGATGAAGTTGCGCCTGGCCCGGCCCGAAGCCCTGATCGACATCAACGACCTGACCGAGCTGTCCTACCTCCGGCTGGCCGGCGACGAGTTGCTCCTCGGCGCGATGACCCGGCACGCGGACCTGCTGGCCTCACCGCTGGTCGGTGAGCACTACCCGATCCTGCATGACGCCGAACGAGTGATCGCCGACCCGATCGTGCGCAACCGCGGGACGATCGGCGGCTCGCTGTGCCAGGCCGACCCGTCCGAGGACCTGTCGGCCGCGTTCGCCGCGATCGACGCGGTCGCCGTGATCCGCGGCCCGTCCGGCGCGCGTACCGTGCCGGTGCGCGAGTTCCACACCGGCCCGTACGAGACCGTGGTTGGCCCCGACGAGCTGCTCACCGAGATCCGAGTGCCGATCCGGCCGGGCGGCGGATCGGCCTACGAGAAGGTCGAGCGGCGGGTCGGCGACTGGGCGGTGGCCGCTGCCGGCGCGGCGATCTGGCTGGACGGCGAGAGCGCTGGCGGAGCCGGCCAGCCCGGCATCGTGCGGGACGTCGGCATCGGGTTGACCGCGGTCGGAGCGTCGCACTTCCATGCCGCCGAGGCCGAAGCGTCGCTGCGCGGCGCACCGGCCACCGAGGAGAACTTCGCCGAGGCCGGACGGCTGGCCGGCGCGCACTGCGAACCGGCCGCCGACCAGCGCGGCCCGGTCGACTACAAGCGGCATCTCGCCAGCGAACTCACCGTCCGCGCGCTGCGCCGGGCCGCCGCCCGGGCCCGGGGTCAGGAGGCATGACATGCAGGTGACCGTGACCGTCAACGGCGAGGAGTACACCCGGGACGTGGACACCCGGCTGCTGCTCGTCCACTTCCTGCGTGACCACCTCGGGCTGACCGGTACGCACTGGGGTTGCGACACGTCGAACTGCGGAGTGTGCACCGTGTGGCTGGACGGCGTACCGGTGAAGTCCTGCACGGTGCTCGCGGTGATGGCGGACGGGCACGCGGTACGCACCGTCGAGGGGCTGGAACGCAACGGCACGCTGGACCCGGTACAGGAGGGTTTCGTGCAGTGTCACGGGCTGCAGTGCGGGTTCTGCACGCCCGGCATGATGCTCACCGCGCGCTGGTTGCTCGACCACAACCCCGACCCGTCCGAGGAACAGATCCGCGAGGCGATCTCCGGACAGTCCTGCCGCTGCACCGGGTACGAGAACATCGTCCGCTCGGTGCGCTGGGCCGCCGAACACTCCACAGTGGAGGCCACGAAATGACGACCGTGGAGACCCCGATGGGGTACGGCTCGATGCGCCGCAAGGAAGACGCCCGGTTCATCCGCGGCCGGGGCACCTACGTCGACGACGTGACCCTGCCCGGCATGCTGTACGGCGCGGTGCTGCGCAGCCCGTTCGCGCACGCCCGCATCGTGTCCATCGACACCAAGGCGGCCGAGGCGCACCCCAAGGTCCGGGCGGTCATCACCGGCGCGATCCTGGACGGGCTGAAACTGGCCTGGATGCCCACGCTGTCCTACGACACCCAGGCGGTGCTGGCCACCGACAAGGTGCGTTTCCAGGGTCAGGAGGTGGCGTTCGTCGTCGCCGAGGACCGGTACGCCGCCCGGGACGCGCTGGAGCTGATCGACGTCGAGTACGAGCCGCTGCCGGCGGTCGTCGACGCGCGCCGCGCACTGGACCCGGACGCGCCGGTCATCCGCGACGACAAGGACGGCAAGACGGACAACCACATCTTCGACTGGTCGTCCGGCGACAAGGACGCGACCGACCGGGTCTTTTCCGAGGCCGAGGTGGTCGTGACGCAGGATGTTCTGTACCCGCGGGTGCACCCGGCACCACTGGAGACGTGCGGGGCGATCGCCGACTTCGACAAGGTGACCGGCAAGCTCACCATCTGGTGCAACACCCAGGCGCCGCACGCCCACCGCACGGTCTACGCGATGGTCGCCGGGCTGCCCGAGCACAAGATCCGCATCATCTCCCCGGACATCGGCGGCGGGTTCGGCAACAAGGTCGGCATCTACCCCGGGTACGTCTGCGCGGTGGTCGGCTCGATCGTGACCGGCCGGCCGGTGAAGTGGATGGAGGACCGGTCGGAAAACCTGATGAGCACCAGCTTCGCCCGCGACTACCACATGCGCGGCGAGATCGCGGCGACGAGGGACGGGAAGATCCGGGCGGTACGGGTCAGCGTCATCGCCGACCACGGTGCCTTCAACGGCACCGCGCAGCCCACCAAGTTCCCGGCCGGCTTCTTCCACGTATTTACCGGCTCGTACGACCTGGAGGCCGCGCACTGCGCGGTGACCGGGGTCTACACCAACAAGGCGCCGGGTGGCGTCGCGTACGCCTGTTCGTTCCGGGTGACCGAGGCCGCGTACCTGATCGAGCGCATGGTCGACGTGCTCGCGTACGAGCTGGGTACCGACCCGGCGGCGCTGCGCATGCGCAACCTACTGCGCCCGGAGCAGTTCCCGTACCCGAGCCCGACCGGCTGGGAGTACGACTCCGGGGACTACCCGCGCGCCCTGGCGCTGGCGATGGACATCGCCGGGTACGACGACCTGCGCGCGGAACAGGCGGCGCAGCGCGAGCGGTGGGCGGCGGGCGAGGTCGGCGGCACGCTGATGGGTGTCGGCATCAGCTTCTTCACCGAGGCGGTCGGCGCCGGCCCGCGCAAGCACATGGACATCCTCGGGCTCGGCATGGCCGACGGCGCCGAGTTGCGGGTGCACCCCACCGGAAAGGCGGTGCTGCGCATCTCCGTGCAGTCGCAGGGGCAGGGGCACGAGACGACGTACGCCCAGATCGTCGCGGAGGAGTTGGGCATCTCGCCGGACGACATCGAGGTGGTGCACGGCGACACCGACCAGACGCCGTTCGGGCTGGGCACCTACGGCTCCCGTTCCACACCGGTGTCCGGCGCGGCAACCGCCGTGGTGGCCCGCAAGGTACGGGAACGGGCCCGGATCGTCGCCGGCGCGATGCTCGAGGTCTCACCGGAGGACCTGGAGTGGGAGAAGGGCCGCTGGTTCGTGCGCGGCGATCCCGACCAGGGCCGGACGATCACCGAGATCGCCCTGGCCGCGCACTCCAGCCTGGAACTGCCCGAGGGCGTCGAGGGCCACTTGGACGCGACCACGGTCTACAACCCGCCGAACCTCACGTTCCCGTTCGGCGCGTACATCTGCGTGGTGGACGTGGACCCCGGTACCGGGCGGGTCAAGGTGCGCCGGTTCGTCGCGGTGGACGACTGCGGGGTACGGATCAACCCGATGATCGTCGAGGGCCAGGTGCACGGCGGCCTCGCCGACGGCATCGGGATGGCGCTGATGGAGCTGATCGCGTTCGACCCGGACGGCAACTGCCTGGGCGCGTCGTTCATGGACTACCTGCTGCCCACGTCGATGGAGTGCCCGTCCTGGGAGCTGGGCGCGACCGTCACCCCGTCACCGCACCACCCGATCGGTGCGAAGGGGGTCGGGGAGTCCGCGACGGTCGGCTCGCCGGCCGCCGTGGTGAACGCGGTGCTGGACGCGTTGAAGCCGTTCGGGGTCCGGCACGCGGACATGCCGCTGACCCCGGCCGCGGTGTGGCGCGCGATCCAGGGCGCTCCGCTGCGCACCGATCTGGCGATCGGCTGAGGGGAGGCGGCAGGGCAGTGGGTACGAGCGAACTGCTGGCCCGCGCCGAGCACCTGCGCGCGCAGCGCACACCGTTCGTCCTCGCCACGGTCGTCCGGGCGCAGCGGCCGACCAGTGCGAAGGCGGGCGACCGGGCGCTGGTGCTGGCCGACGGCACGCTGGACGGGTTCGTCGGCGGCACCTGCGCCGAGTCGACCGTCCGGCTGACCGGGCTGCGGCTGCTGGAGACCGGCGAGTCCACACTGCTGCGGATCACGCCTGCTCCGGCCGGTGCCGGGCCGGCCGACATGTCTCCGGCCGGCCCGGAAGACGATGTCCTCGTGGCGGACCCGGACGGCGAGCGCGACGGCGACGGGCTGCTCACCGTCGCGAACCCGTGCCTGTCCGGCGGGTCACTGGAGATCTTCCTGGAGGCGATGATCCCGCCGCCGCTGGTGCACGTGTTCGGCGCGGCACCGGTCGCGCGGGCTATGGCGGACCTGGGGGCGGCGCTCGGGTACGACGTGGTGACCGGCACCGACCCCGGGGTGCCGGTGCCGCCGGACGCCGACGCGGTGGTGGTGGCGTCGCACGGCCGCGACGAGGAGCGGGTGCTGACCGAGGCGGCCCGGGCCGGGGTGCCGTACCTGGCGCTGGTCGCCAGCCGGCGGCGGGGCGCCGCGGTACTGGCCGGGCTGGACCTCACGGAACCCGAACGGGCCCGGATCCACACCCCGGCCGGGTTGGACATCGGCGCCCGTACCGCACCCGAGGTCGCCCTGTCGATCTTCGCCGAAATCATCTCGCTGCGCGGCGACTGGTCTGGGTCGTGGCGCGGCGTCAGACGCGCCGAGCCAGACCGGTCGGACAGGGGGGCCGCAGCGGCGCGGGTACCCGGGGCGGGGCGGGTACCGGCGCCGCGGATCGAGGCGGCGGTCGATCCGGTGTGCGGCATGCGGGTCGCGGTCACCCCGGACGCGCTGCGTCACGAGTACGCCGGCCACAGCTGGTACTTCTGTGGATCCGGCTGCCGCGACGCGTTCGCCGACGCACCCGACCGGTACGCGACGGCCGCATGAGCGAGCGTCAGCGAGTGAATTGGAGTTGCAGCGCGTTGGTGCCTCATGCCGGACCGGCAGCGGAGCGACTGGTCTGGGTCGCTGCGCGGCGTCAGACGCGCCGAGCCAGACTGGTCGGAGAGGATCCGGCATGAGCGCGCCTCCTCCCGTTCCCGAGCTGCTGCCGGATGTCGCGGCGCTGTCGGCGGAGCTGGAACGGGTCGGGTACCTGGCCGACGAGTCGCTGTCCACCGCGCTGTTCCTCGCGGTGCGCATGGGCCAGCCGATCCTCCTGGAAGGCGAGCCCGGGGTCGGCAAGACCGAGGCCGCCAAGGCACTGTCCGCGGTGCTGGCCACGGCACTGGTACGGCTGCAGTGCTACGAGGGCCTGACCGCGGCCGAGGCGCTGTACGAGTGGAACTACCCCCGGCAACTGCTGGGCATCCGGCTGGCCGAGGCGCGGGGCGAGCGCCTGCGCGACGACGACCTGTTCGGCCCCGAGTACCTGTTGGCCCGTCCGCTGCTGGCCGCGATCGAGCACCCCGGACCCCGGCCGGCCGTGCTGCTGATCGACGAGATCGACCGGGCCGACGACGAGTTCGAGGCGTTCCTCTTCGAGTTGCTGGCCGAGTCGGCGGTGACCATTCCGGAGCTGGGCACCCGGCGGGCGGTGGTGCCGCCGGTCGCCGTACTCACCTCCAACCGCACCCGCGACCTGCACGACGCCCTGCGCCGCCGTTGCCTGTACCACTGGATCAGCTATCCCGGGCCCGACCGGGTCGCGGACATCATCCGGCTGCGGGAGCCGGCCACGGATGCCGCGCTGGCCGAGTCGGTCGCCGGGTCGGTCGCCAGGCTGCGGGCGCTGGATCTCACCAAGCCGCCCGGGGTGGCCGAGGCGATCAGCTGGGCGTCGGCCCTGCGTACGCTCGGCGTCACGCGCCTGACGGCGGCGGCCGCCGCGGGTACGTTGGGAGCTGTGGTCAAGCACCAGGAGGACCAGGAGACGGTACGCGGTGCGGGACTGTCCACTGTGGTGGGTCTGGATGCCTGAGCGGGTTCGGATGCCTGAGGCTGCTCGGCTGGCCGGGTGGCCGGTCGACCTCGCCGAGGTCGCCGCGCACTTCGGCGAGCGGCTGCGCGGCGCCGGGCTGCCCGCCGGACCGGACCGGTGCCAGCGGTTCGCCGGTGCGATCCGGCTGGCCGCCCCGCGCACCACCCAGCAGTTGCGCTGGTGCGCGAGAGCCACGCTGGCCACCGGTCCGGCCCAGCTCGCCCTGCTGGATCGGGTCTTCGACGAGGTGTTCGGCGGCCTGGTCGATCCGGCCGACTCGCGTGGCGACCCGAACGCCCCGCCGCTGTCCCCCGGGTCGTTCCCTCCGGTGTCTTTCGCACCGGAGGCGCCGTCACCGTCCGGTGCCGGCCTCGACGGCCGGGACTCCGGGTCGGCGCGTGCCGAGGCCGATGCCCATAGTGGTCGGGCCGGGGTCCGGGTCGACGTACCGTCTGCGGCCAGTGCCGGCGAACGCCTGGCGGGCCGCGACTTCGCAGAGCTGACCGCGCAGGAACTCGCGCTGCTGGCCGACGTGATGGGTCGGCTGCGGCTGGCCACCCCGCCGCGCCGCTGCCGGCGGACCCGGCGGGTACCGCACGGGCACCGGGTGGACCTGCGGGCGACGTTGCGGCTGGGCCGCCGTACCGGCGGGGATCCGCTGCGCGTGATCCGGCAGCGGGCCCGGGACAAGCCCCGGCGCCTGGTCGCCCTGTGCGACATCTCCCGGTCGATGGAGCCGTACGCGCGGGCCATGCTCCAGCTGCTGTACTGCGCGGCCGGCGGTACCCGGGCCGAGGTGTTCACGTTCGCCACCCGGTTGACGCGACTCACCCCGGTACTGGCCCGGACCGCTCCGGCGGTCGCACTGGAACGGGCCGGCAGGGCGGCTCCGGACTGGTCGGGCGGCACCCGGATCGGTGCGGCGCTGCGCGAGTTCACCGACCGGTACGGGCGGCGGGGACTGGCGCGCGGCGCGGTCATTCTGATCATCTCCGACGGCTGGGAGACCGGCGACCCGGTGCCGCTGGGGCGCGAGATGGCCCGGCTGTCCCGGCTGGCGTACCGGATCGTGTGGGTCAACCCCCGTACCCAGAGCCCGCGCTACCGCCCGCTGGTCGGCGGGATGGCGGCGGCGTGGCCACACTGCGACGCCGTGGTCAGCGCGCACCGGTTGACCGCGCTGACCGACCTCCTCGACGCGCTGGCCGACCCGCAGCGGCGGCGCACCAACCAGTTCCGGGAAGGATGAGCAGCCAATGCGACTGGACAACGAGTTCGTGGTACCGCGACCGGTCGACGAGGCATGGACGGTGCTGACCGACGTGGAGCGGATCGCCCCGTGCATGCCGGGCGCGCAGCTGACCGAGGTGGTCGGAGACTCTTACCACGGAACGGTGAAGGTGAAGGTCGGGCCGGTGGTCGCCCAGTACGGCGGCGCGGTCCGCTTCACCGAGTTGGATGCCGAGCGCCACCGCGTGGTACTCGAAGCCAAGGGCAAGGAGCGCAACGGGCGCGGCCTGGCCTCGGCGCTGGTCACCGCGGACCTGACCGGCGAGGACGGCAGCACCCGGGTCACGGTGAGCACGGACCTGACCATCTCGGGACCGCTGGCGCAGTTCGGTCGCGGCGCGATCGCGGAGGTCAGCAGCAGGCTGCTGAACCAGTTCGTCGACCGGCTCAAGGAGACGGTGCTTCAGGAGACAGCGCCTCAGGAGACGGTGCCGGCGGCCGGCACACCGGCGGCTGAGTCGTCTTCACCGTCGGCTCCCCCTTCGGCGGCGGCTGCGGCGGCAGCCACTGGGACCACGACGGCCGCCGGCGGGGCTGTCCCGGCTCCCCGGGCCGCCGCCGAGGCCGGCGCTTCCGGAGACTCCGCGCCGGTAGCGGGTGCGGCCGAGAGCGCCGCCGGCGGTAGCACCACGGCCGAGGCCGCCACGAGCACCACGGCCGAGGCCGGCACGGGAGGCCAAGCCGCCGCTGCTGGACGGACGCCCGCGGGCGGCTCGGCCGAGGCCGGTGCCCGCACTCCGGCGGCCGAGCCCGAAGCCGCAGCGCCTGCCGACCTGCTACGCGTCGCGGCGGTACCGATTCTCAAGCGGGTGCTGCCGCCGCTGGTGCTGATCGTGGCGATCATCGTCATCTTGATCGTCTGGCTCGGTTGAGCCCGGCTCCTCGCGGAGACTTGGTACCGATCTGCCCCCAGCGGGGCGGATCGGTACCAAGATCTCGGTTAGCTCTACCCCGGCTCAGCTACATCGGATGCCGCTCGGCGCGGGCGTGGACGACCCGTTCGCCTGGAACCCGAAGGTGGTCGACGCCCCGGCTGCCAGGCTGGTGGCCCAGCTCGGCGCCTTGATGGTCCAGCTGGTGCCGCTGGTGGTGATGGTCGAACTCCACGCGCTGACCAGGCTCACCCCGGCCGGTACCGTCCAGCCGATGGTCCAGTTGTTCCAGGCGGTCGTTCCCCGGTTGGTCACCGTGACGTTCGAGGTGAAGCCGCCGCTCCACGCGTTGGCCACCTGGTAGTTCACGTCGCACTGGATCGAGCCGGTCGGCGGCGTGCTGGTTGGCGGTGCGCTGGTCGGCGGAGTCCGCGACGGGCTCGTCGACGGGCTCGCCGAGGGGCTGCGGGTCGGCGACCGGCTCGCCGACGGCGAGGTGCTGGGGCCGCCGCCCGGGTTCGTCGTGGTGTAGCTGGCCTGGGTGTACGCCGCGGAGCACTGGGAGCCGCACGCCGCCGGCAGGGAGAACGTGTACACCCGGCCGTTGTTGAGCAACGCGTCAGTGCTGTCGTGGACCCGGATCTGGAACTGGGTACCCCCGGCGGTGGTCGGCGACACGATGTACGCCTGACCCATGTCACCGTCCATTGTGGCCGCCTGCCAACCTCCGCTGGAGGTCTGGAAGTCCACGCCGTGAATGCCGTTGGGCAGATGGGAGATGGCGACGGCGCCCCACCACGACTGGGCACCCTGCAGGAACCCGATCTGGATGTCGCCGGTGTAGTTGGGCGCGGAGACGAACTGCCACTGGATGTGACGGTTGTTGAAGTGGTTCGGGTACAGGTCGCCGACCGGTGCTCCGTTCTTGACGAACCGGTTCAACGAATCCTTGTGCAGGTCCAGGTGGTACGGGTCGTCCCGGCACCAGGCGTTGGAGTCGGCGCAGCTGTCCGCGATCAGCATGGTGAGGGTCGCGCCGTTGTACGCGTCGGAGACCCAGGAGCCGTTACGGCAGAACGCTTGGTTGGGCGCACCGTCGTTGACCCCGGTGCAGAAGTCGCCGATGCTGACCTGCACGTAGCGCCCGCAGTTGAGCCCGTTGTCCCACATCCCCATCTTGTCGGCGAGCGAGGGCGGTACCGGTCGGGGGTAGGCACCGTAGTCGCCGGGGGTGTTGAACACGTTGAGCGCGACGAAGTCCTGCGAGTCGAGGTTGGCCTGGGGTATGCCACAGCCGCCGTAGGGCTGGCCGAGTCCGTCGAAGTACGTGGAGTTGCCGGTCACCGGTGTCGGCGTGTCGGTCACGGTGAGAGCGCCGGCGGGGAGTTGTGCGATGAGCAACGACGCGACGGCGCACAGCGCGGCAACCAGGGCAACGCGTACCCACACGCCGGTGCGCCTCCTGCGAGGCACATCCATGGGATTGTCCTTCCGGGCGGCGCCGTGCCGTTGCCCCGTGCACGGCTGCGAAGAAATGAGGTCGGGATCTCGAACCCGGCCCCTGGCGCCCGGCTCCATGGTTTCGCCGGCGATGGCGGATTGTCAATGATCGACGTCGATGACCCGGCTCGACCACCCGGCCCAGTCGGCCGGCCCAGTCGGCCGGTTCGGTCAGCCGGTTCGGTCAGCCGGTTCGGTCAGCCGGTGAGCTTGTGCTGCGGCTTGCTGTGCCGCCGTTCCTCCTCCGGCAACTCCTCCTCCGGCGGGCGCAGCGCCTCGTCCGGTTCCCGCGCGCCTTCCTTCGCGGTACGCAGCAGGACGTCGTCGGTACTCGCGGTCTTTGCCTTGCTCTCCTCGGGCTGGCTCATGCCCGGCTGCTACCCCCGCCCGACGGGCGGAAACGGCCCAGCGGTCGCACCGGCACCGGGAGTAACAGGAGCCTCAGCTGCCCCAGTAGCGAGTGTCGCGGCCGATCGGCTCCTCATCGGGCTCGCAACGCTTCGCGTCGGTCTCGACGAGGGCCACCCAGTCCTCGCGGCGTGCCCGGGGCGGCAGTTCCCCGAACCTGACGTGCCGCAGGAAGGCGGCCTCCTCGTCGGTGAACTTCTCGGGAGTTTCGTGATCTTCTGTCATCGGACCCCCTCGCTCTTCACTCATTGTGCGGAATAGGCCCGGCCCAGGCAATCACCATGGCAAGACGACCATGTCAGAGGCCGGACACGCCGCTTTCCCGGGCGTCACGGAGAGCCACCTCCGGCGAGCTATCTTGGGGACGTGGATGAGAACCGGGCGCAGCACGTCGTGGACAAGCTGCGCGGCAAGGGCGTACCGGCGCATCTGGAGCGCGGTGGGGTAAACCAGTTCGGAGTGCGGGTGAGCCTTCCGGACGGGCGCGAGGCGGTCTGGGACACCGACGGCACCGCCGGCCTGGAGGCCCAGGTCATGCGCGACGGCATCCTGGTCGGCTACGTACCCGAGATCGAGGGCTCGGAGAACTTCGACGAGCAGCAGGTCATCGATGCCATCGAGCGGACGGACTACAACCAGCCCGTCGCGCGGCGGCGGTCGACCGCCCCGCCTACGGCGCCTCCGCTGCCTCCGGAGGGCGGCTTCTTCCGCCGCATGTTCGGCGGATTCCGGGAGCGCTGAGCCCGGCCGGCCTCAATATCGACTAGCGCGCCCCGGCCGGCTTAGCGTATCGGCGGCGTGGGTAGAGTACTGAAGTGCTGACCCCCGCAGACGTGCTCAACGAGCGATACCGGCTGGATGCCCCGATCGCCAGCGGCGGGATGGGCGAAGTGTGGCGGGCGACCGACACCACCCTGGACCGGACCGTTGCTCTGAAAGTGATGCGCGCCGAGCGGGTCGCCAACGCCGACTTCGACGCCCGGTTCCGGGCGGAAGCACGCACGATGGCCGCGCTGCACCACCCCAACGTGGTGAACATCTACGACTACGGGCGCAGCCCGCTGCCCGACGGCACCACGGTGTCGTTTCTGGTGATGACCTATGTGGACGGCGAGTCGCTGCGCGACCGGCTGACGAATGGCGGTCCGCTGCCGGTGGTCGAGACGATGACGCTGCTGGCGCAGGCCGCCGACGCGCTGCACGCGGTACACCAGCACGGCATCGTGCACCGCGACGTCAAGCCGGCGAACCTCCTGGTACAGGCCGACGGCACGGTCACCCTGGTCGACTTCGGCGTCGCCCGGACCGATGCCCTGACGTCCGTGACCACCGCGAACGCGATCATCGGTACCGCTCTCTACATGGCTCCCGAGCAGGCGTCCGGCAAGACGGTCTCGGCGACCACCGACATCTACTCCCTCGGCGCGGTGGCGTTCCACTGCCTGGCCGGGACTCCCCCGTTCAACGGCGAGACCGCGCTGGAAGTCGCCCTGAAGCACGTGTCCGACGAGCCGCCGCCGCTGCCGGAGAGCGTTCCGGTGGCCGCGCGCGCCCTGGTCACCCGTGCGCTGGCGAAGGATCCGGCCGATCGCTTCGCCAGCGCCGCCGCGTTCGCCGCCGCCGCCCGCGCGGTCGCCAGCGATCCCGATGCGGTACCCGAGACCGCCGACCCGGCCGCCACGGCCCTGCTGGCGGCCGGCTCGAAGGGCGTTCCCGGCGCCAAGGCCGCCGCTGTTTCCAGGGCCGCCCTCGGCGCCGGTGGGCTCGCGGCGGCCGGGGCCGCGCCCGGCGACACCCTGACCGGGGCTGAGTCCGACGACCCGATGGATGCCGGCCGACCGGTCCGCCGTCGCCGCACCGCGATCCTGGCGGTGGCCGGCGCTGTCGTGCTGATCGGGCTGGTGGGGCTGACGGTACTGCTGAATAACCATCAGTCCACGCCCGCCGGACCGGTGCATCGGCCGCCCGTCTCATCGACGCCGACCGAGACGCAGACCCTCGGGCCGCAGCCGACCGGCGACCGGCGCTCCCGGCCGGCGACCGTCGACTTCAGCACCCCGCCGTCCGCCGGTGTGCCATCCTCGGTGGCGCCGTCGGCGACCGCCTCGACGAGCCCGTCGGCCCCGCCCGCGTCCCCGACCCCCACCGGGACCGGCCCGGCTGACCAGCCATCGAGCGCTCCGCCGTCGCCCCAGGACACCCCGACCGGAGGGCCGAGCGGCCAGAACGACCAGCCTGAGAAGTGATTCAGCTCTCGACTTCGCGGGGTGGCGCTCGTCACGAAAAACCGCACACTGGGCGGATGACGGGTTTCAACCTTGGATTTGACGGCGGCACGTTCCCACTGAAGGTCAAGGAAGCGACCGAGGGCCCGTCCGGACTCGATGTCACCGGGCTTCTCGCCCAGACCGGACACGTCACGCTCGACGCCGGCTTTGTGAACACGGCGTCCTGCGCATCGACGATTACCTATATCGACGGTGATGCCGGGGTGCTGCGGTACCGCGGCTACCCCATCGACCAGCTCGCGGAGAAGTCCTCTTTCCTCGAGGTGGCTTACCTACTCATCTACGGCGAACTGCCCGGCGCGAGCGAGTTGGCCGATTTCACTGAACGCATCCAGTGGCACACGTTGCTGCGCGAGGAGATGCGCCGGTTCTTCGACGGCTTCCCGCGCGACGCACACCCGATGGCGGTGCTGTCATCGGCCGTCAGCGCGCTGTCCACCTTCTACCAGGACAGCCTCGACCCGTTCGACCGCGAGCAGGTGGAAATCTCCACGGTCCGCCTGCTGGCGAAGCTGCCCACCATCGCGTCCTACGCGTACAAGGGTTCGATCGGTCAGCCGTTCCTGTACCCGGACAACTCGCTGGGGTACGTCGAGAACTTCCTGCGCATGACGTTCGGCGTACCGACCATGCCGTACGAGCTGGATCCGGTACACGCCAGCGTGCTGGACATGCTCTTCGTGCTGCACGCCGATCACGAGCAGAACTGTTCGACGTCCACGGTCCGTCTGGTCGGCTCGGCCCAGGCCAACATGTTCGCGTCGGTGTCGGCCGGCGTCAACGCGCTGTTCGGCCCGCTGCACGGCGGCGCCAACGAGGCGGTGCTGGACATGTTGCAGCAGATCCACGCGGCCGGCGACGACGCGCAGTCGTTCGTGAAGAAGGTCAAGGACAAGCAGGCCGGTACCCGTCTGATGGGCTTCGGGCACCGGGTCTACCGCAACTACGACCCTCGCGCGGCGATCGTGAAGAAGGCGGCCCAGGAGGTACTCAGTGGGATGGCCAAGCCCGACCCGCTGCTGGACATCGCGCTCCGACTCGAGGAGATCGCGCTGTCCGACGACTACTTCATCGAGCGCAAGCTGTACCCGAACGTGGACTTCTACACCGGCCTGATCTACAAGGCGATGGGCTTCCCGACCCGGATGTTCACGGTGCTGTTCGCGATCGGCCGGCTGCCCGGCTGGATCGCCCAGTGGCGCGAGATGATGGCCGACCCGATGACGAAGATCGGCCGCCCGCGGCAGATCTACACCGGGGCGACCGAGCGCGCGTACGTGCCGATGGAGCAGCGCGGCTAGGTCCCGTCCTCAGGCGCACCCCTGCGACGGAAAGCGGGCGCGGGCCGGGAAACCGGCCCGCGCCCGCGCTTGATCCGGGTCGCGCGGCGGCAGAGGCGCCGGGCGACTTTCCAGCGGCGGACAACGGGCCTACTGGGCGCCGAGCACGTCCACGACGAAGCGCAGCGGACCGGACGGGCTGCCGTCGGTCGTATTGTCGCCGTATGCGAGGTTGGCCGGGATGTCCAGCTGGACCCGGCTGCCCACCTTGACCCCGACCAGCCCCTGGTCCCAGCCCTTGATCACGTTGCCCTGGCCGAGGACGAAGCTGAACGTCTGCTTGTTCTTCCACGACGAGTCGAACTCGGCACCGGTCTGGTACGAGACGCCGACATAGTTCACCGTGATGTTCTGGCCGGCCTTCGTGGCCGCGCCGGTGCCCGGGACCAGCGTGGTGACATTGAGCTTCGACAGGGTACCGGTGCCCGCCTTCACGGTCGGCTTCGTGGCCAGCGCCGAGTCCGTGCCCGGCGGCAGTGAGGGGAACGCCGCCGCGGTGGCGCTGGCGCTTGCCGACGGGTTGGCGGTCGCGGTGCCCTTGTCCTTGCCGCCGAACAGCGCGAAGCCCCCGACGACGAGTGCGACCACGACCACCGCCGTACCGATGGCGATGCCCCACTGGCGACGGAACCGGCGCCTGGCGGCGGCTGCCGCGGCGGCCTCCCGAGCGGCCTTGGAAGCGGCCCGCTTCTCGGCCTTGGTCATCGGCTGCTTGCCGACCCTGGGCCTGCCTCCGGGCGACCGCCCACCGGACGACCCCGAGCCCTTGGCAGAGCCGTTGGTCGACGGCTGATCCCTTGTCGACGACTTGCCCTGCGTCACCGGCTGACCAGCCGGCCTCCGTATCGTCGACCCACCAGGCTGGCGGCTGCGCACCCGGTCGCTCACTGGACATCGCTCCCTGTAGGCAGATTCGGTGTGAGAGTCCCCACCCGGAGTCCGGGCAGAGACTGTGCACAAGGTACCCGGTCGACCTCAGAAAGTTGACAAGACGGCCCTACCGGCCTCCCCGGACGTGCCCCGTGGGCGCCTGCGGATCAGCCGCCAGTGCGCCGGTTACCCCACTGGCGGCGGGACTGCGCCGGGCCGCGTCCGGGCGGGTTGGATCCTCTGCCCGGCGTCTGGTGCGGCGCGGCCCCGCCCTTGCCCCGGGCCCGCCGCGCGGCACGGTTCAGGAAGGCCGGCTCCGCGTCGGGCTCGCCGTCCGGAGCGCCGGCCTCCTGGCCACCACCGGTCTGCTCACCGTCGCTGCGGGCGCGGGCTTCGTCGGAGGCGGCCGTGGACAGGTCGCGGTCGTCGGGCTTTCCGGAATCATCCCGATCAGGCATGGGCAGACGATAACACCGCCGGGCGGCCGGGTAGCGGGGGCTCACGCATTGGCGGGGAGGACGTGGTCGCGCAGCGGCCCGACCCGCAACCCGCGCCGCGCGCACTCGTCCAGCACGCGCGGCAGCGCGTCCAGAGTGGACTTCCAGGCGTCCGGCGCGCGCGACCCGGCGGAATCGTGCAGCAGTATGGTGGCTCCGCCGTTGAGCCCCGGGCGCAGCCTGCCCAGGATCGACTCCGGCGTCGTCTGGGGCGTCCAGTCCTGCCCGAAGCACGTCCACAGCACCGGGGTCAGGTCCAGCCGCCGCGCGGCCAGCAGCGCGGACGAGCTGAACAGTCCGTGCGGCGGCCGGAAGAACCGGGGTACCTGACCGGTCAGTTCCGCGAGGACCGAACGGGCGCGGTTGAGGTCGGCGTACGTGGCGCGGGGCCCGCGCAGCATCAGGTTGTGGTGGCTCCACCCGTGCAGGGCGACCTCGTGACCGGACTCGACGATCGACCGGGTCAGCGCGGGTGCCCGGGCGACCATGCAGCCGAGCATGAAGAACGTCGCGCGTACGCCGGACGCGTTCAGTGTCTCCACGAACCGGGGCGTCGAGGCCGGGTTCGGACCGTCGTCGAAGGTGAGGGCGATCCGGCCGCCGTCGCCGACGCCGGTCATCCGGGACGAGACGGCCGCCCGTATCCAGGGGATGCCCAGCAGTCCCGGTACCGCGTGGGCCGTCACGCCCGCTCCGAGCGCCGCACCCAGCGCCACGGCCGTACTCCGCAGAGCACGGCCCCGGCGCAGCGTCACGCCATCGGCCGTTCGCCGCCGCCCTGCCCGGTCGGGCCGTCCTTACCAGAGGCCCGCTCAGTACCGGTGCCGCGAACCGCGACCGGCGTGGCGGCGACCGGCGTTCCGGCGCCGCGCGACGCCCCGCCCTCGGGTGCGGCGCAATCGGACGCGGCGCGGTTGAGTGCGGCACCGTCGGACGCGGCACCGTTCACCTCAGCGCCGTCGGGCGCGGCACCGCTCGCTCCCGCACCGCCCTTGCGGAAGCGGCGGCGCTTGCCCGCGCCGCGGTTGCGCCAGATGCCCTTGCGGCTGCCCGCGCCATCGTGCCCCGGGCGGTCGTGCCCCGGACGGTTGTTTCCCGCATCGTTGGTGGCCGCACCGCTGTGCCCCGGGCCGTTGCGTCCCGGACTGCCGCTTCCCTGGCCATTGCGTCCCGGGCGCTCGCTCCCCTGGCCATCCCGCCCTTGGCCATCCCGGGCCTGACTATCGCGCCTCTGGCCGTTGTGTTCGGCGCCGGCCTTCGCCAGGTCGGCGACCACCGTGGCGGGATCGGATTCGAACAGCGCCAGCGCGATCTGGCACTGCGGCAGGCTCGCTCCCCCGTCGATCAGCTCGGTCAGCGACGGGCCCAGCGATTCGCGGTCGTGGATCCAGTGGGTGACCCCGGCCTCCACCATGGCCTCCGCGTTCTGGGTACCGTGCCCGGGAATCGCGCGGTAGGTGGCCACCGGTACACCACACGCCATCGCCTCCAGCGCGCTCAACCCGCCGGCGTTCTCCACCAGTACGTCGACCGCCTGGAGCATGGCGAGCATGTCCTCGACCCAGCCGTACACGTACCCGACACCCTGCTGGCGCGCGGCACGGCACATCTCCGCGTTGTTGCCGCAGACCACCACCGGTACGGCGGCTCCGCTCCCGGCCACCTCCGCCGCGGTCTCGACCAGTTCGCCCACGCCCCAGGATCCGGCGACCAGCAACGCGTACCGGCCGGAGACCGGCAGCCCGAGACGCTCCCGCGCCCGGCGCTTCTCCTCCGGCGTCGCCGGGCGGTACAGCGGCGACACCAGCCGGCCGACCACCCGGATGTCGCCGGCACCGTGGGCGCGCGCCTGGGCGCGGGTCACCTCGTGCGCCGCGCAGTGCAGGTCGACGCCGGGCGATATCCAGATCGGGTGCACGCCGAAGTCGGTCAGGTAGGTGACCGCCGGTACGGTGAGGCGCCCACTCAGGCGCAGCGGCCCGAGGATCTGGGCGCCCAACGGAAACGTGGATACCACCGCACCGGCGTCCGGCGGGAGGCGGCGCAGCAGCCGGCGGCGCATCGGTCGCAGCAGTGCGCGGGTGATCGGGGCCGCCCCGTTGAACGTGCAGGCGATGCGGAACAGCGAGTCGTACAGCCGGGGTCGCCTGGTGAGCATGCGGCGGTACATGCCGCGCAACAGCGGTCCCAGCCATCCCGGGAAGACCGAGATCAGGTCCATGGACTCGACCTGGAACCCGCGCTCGGTCAGCCGGCCGGCCAGTTCCCGCGCCGCGCCGTCGTGCCCGGCGCCGATGCTCGCCGAGATGATTTGGATGCGGGCGGAACGTTCGTCCCCGCGCGGTGGCAGCTGAGCCGTCTGCGCCCTGTTGTCTGGTTCCCTGGCGGCACCGGGTTCCGAGCGCCGCCCAGCGTCCTCGACCAACCCGCCCTCGACCAACCCGCCATGGGCCAACCCGCCATCGGCCAACCCGTCCTTGCCGGCCCTCGTACCCACCGGCAACGGCCGTGCCTGCGGCGTTCCCGGCCGGCGGTGTGCGGCTTCCAGGTGCGCCAGCCACTGGCTGCGCACGATGCTGGCCAGGTCGTGGCCCGGCTGCCAGCCCAGCTCCCGTCCGATCCGGGCGATCGACGCGACCACCCGGACCGGGTCACCGCCGCGCCGCGGCCGGGTCTCTTCCTCGAACGCGATGCCGGTCACCTCCCGGATCTGGTCGAATACCTGCCCGACCGAGTAGCCGACGCCGCGACCCACGTTGTAGACGCCACCGGTGCGGCCGGCGTCGAGCGCGTCGGCCGCGAGGACGTGCGCGGCCGCGACGTCCAGCACGTGTACGAAGTCCCGGACGCAGGAGCCGTCGGGCGTCGGGTAGTCCCGGCCGTAGACGACCGGTTGCGCGCCCCGTGCGACCGATTCGACGGCCCGGCCGACCAGCCCGATGTCGGCCGGTCGCGGCCGCCCGATCATCGATGCACCGGCAACGTTGAAGTACCGCAGGACGAGTGGTTTCAGCCCGTGTACCCGGGCGGCCTCCGCCATGATCCATTCGCAGACCACCTTGGTGGCGCCGTACGGATTGCGTGGCTCCAGCGGTGCGTCCTCGTCGACCGGGTCACCGTCGGGATCGCCGTAGACCGCCGCGCTCGACGCGAACACGATCTTCTCCACGCCCGCCTCGGCCATGGCCTCGATGAGAACCTGAGTACCGCCGACGTTGTGGTGGTAATAGGTCAGCGGACGGGCCAGTGACTCCACGACCGACTTGCGGCCGGCCAGGTGCACCACGCCGGTCACGCCGTACTCGGCCAGCGCGTGCCGGACCGCGAGGCCGTCGCCGACGGACGCGCGCACCAGCGGTACCTCCGGCGGTACCGTGCCGAGGTCGCCGGAGGACAGATCGTCCAGTACGACGACCGGCCGGCCGCTGTCCAGCAGCGCGCGCACCACGGGGGCGCCGATGTATCCGGCCCCGCCCGTTACCAACCAGGCCACGAGGCCCCGTTACCCCGATTGCTCGGTTTAACCCTCCCCCCGCAACGACCTGGTACGAGTGTCCGTTTCGGCCGCTGCCACAGGGTTCGGCCGACGGCGGTCCGGTTTCGTGGCGCGTTACCCGAACGGGTGAGTGTGCCCGCAACCGCCGCGAAGGCCGGACGACCGACGGCGATTGGCAAGCGAGGGCCGGGCGATTGGCGCGCGATTGGCAGACGATTGACGTGTGGAGATGCGTGAAAGCGGGCTCGGCCACTAAATGGATTGCCCGCGGGGATCATCGCCCGTACCGTTGTCAGCAACACCGAACAAGGAGATTCCGAGATGTTCTGGCAAGCCTCAGCGAACCCGCACCGGCTGTCGCCGCGCGGTGAGGCGAGCCGGCGCGAAGATGCTCGACCGGTGTGCGTGCCCACGCACACTCACGGCACTCCGCCGGAACGGTGGCGCGACTGACGCGAACGCATCGCGTCGACGCCGCCCTTCCGGATCCGGAACGGGCGGCTTTTCCGTCCCGGGCCGGACGCACGTTCCCGCACTTTCCTCAGTCGATGGCGCGCGCCCGCCGCACGCACACCAGATTTCCAGCGCCCCGGCAGCGCTCGTGGCAGCGGATATTGAAAACTCCACAGTGGATGGCACAACAGGATGCCCCGTCGCCACGGATACCGACGACGGGCAAGCGGTCCGGATCGCCGCGCGGGTCACACGCCCCGAGCCGGACTGGTTGTACGCATCCGGGGCGAGGGAGCTGGTTGACCCGCCTGGTTTGGGACCAGGACACACCGGGTTCGATTCCCGGGCCCCGGACGCGAGGGGTTGTAGCTCAGGAGGTAGAGCGTCGGTTCGGCAGACCGAAGGCCCGGGGTTCGACTCCCCGCAGCTCCACGGCGGGTTCGGCTAGCGGTCAGGCCGCCGCGTTCTCAGCGCGGAGACAGGGGTTCGACTCCCCTACTCGCTACGGTGCCGCCCCGAGGTACGCGGTGATCCGCCGCGCACCGGAAGCAGTGGCGGCCGAGACAGATACCGTGGCCGCCTGCGGCGGCCACGAATCAGCGCAGAGGCGACCGGACGCCGGCCGAGACACGGATGACGCTACGGACCACCCCGTACGCCGCGCCGTGGGCCGCCCTCACCGCGCGCTGAGTTGGCGGACGGGTCCCGGCGCCGATCGGCCGGGCCAAGCGGCGGTTCCCGCGACCGTCGGCCCGTCCGCCACGTCGTCCAGTCGCCGGCGCTGCCGGCGATGCTTGGCCTTGTAGCTCAATGGATAGAGCGACGGTTTACGAAGCCGTGTCAGTTGGAGGTTCGAATCCTCCCGGGGCCGCGGGAACCGGCGGAGACGCCGGGTCCGGCTCAACGGGCTGTGGCGCAGCTTGGTCAGCGCGCTGCGTTCGGGACGCAGAAGCCGCGGGTTCAAATCCCGCCAGCCCGACTGCGGGATGGCGCAGTAAGGAAGCGCGCTGGTCTCATACGCCAGAGGTCCCGGGTTCGATTCCCGGTCCCGCTCCCAGTCCCGGTAGCTCAGGCGGTACGAGCGCGGCCACGACACGGCCGAGGCCCCTGGTTCGATCCCAGGTCGGGACACGCGATCGCTCGCCCGGGTAGATGCCATCCGCTGTGGAGCGCACGGTACGGGGGCCGGCCAGCCCGCGACGTACGGGCTGGCCGGAACGGGGGCGGGTGGCCGCCCGGCGGTGGTGAGCAACGACCGTCGGGCGGCCACGGCGTCCGGTCGGTGGACGGTTGGCGACGTCCGGACGGTTCCATGACCGCCCATCGATATGGCACCCTGCTTGTTGAATGGCCGACGGCGTGGGTGATCGTGCTGCGGTCGACCCGCTCGCCGACCCCAAGACCCTCCCGCCCGTGCCTGCGACGACGCAGGCCACGCGTGCCGGACGAGGCATCGTCTCGAAGGGGACCGTCTTCGAAGGAGGTTGCGTGTCGACCCGGTGGACCGCCGGATACACGGCGCTCATGGCCGTACTCGGAGCGAGCGTGTTCGTCACGCCCGGCCTGGCCGCGTACAGCTGGGCGGCGATCGGTCTGTGCAGCGCCGGCGCGGTGGTCGTGGGCACCCGGCGGCATGCCCCGGTGCGCGCCCTGCCCTGGTGGATGATTGCCGCGGCGATCCTCGCCATGGCGGTCGGCGACACGATCTTCGGCTCGGACGTACGGGTCCACTCGGCCGCCCCGGTCGTCGCGGACGTCTGCTACCTGGCGATGTTCCCGCTGCTGACGATCGGCCTCATCCAGATGGTCAGGACACGTGCCGTGCTCGTCGACTGGTCGCGCACCCTCGACCTGCTGACGTTCACCTGCGCCGCCGCGTTGCTGGCCTGGGTGTGCCTGATCGGACCGAGCCTCGGCGCCGACAACCTCGATCCGGTCGACCGGTCGACGCTGGCCGCGTACGCGCTTGGTGGCCTTCTGGTCCTGGTGACGACGGTACGGCTGGTGTCCGCCGCTCCCCGTAACGCCTCCATGATCCTGCTGGCCGCGGGTGCGTTCGCCTTGCTGACGGCGGACGTGATGTATGCCCTGGCCACGCTCGGCGGCGGCTGGCGCGCGGGCGGCCCGGGAGACGCCGGGTACCTGCTGGGCTACGCCTGCTGGGGCGCGGCCGCGCTCCAACCGTCCATGGTGCGCCTGACCGAGCCGGCGGCCGTGAGGAATTCTCAGCTTCCGTTGCGCTGGATGGTGCTGCTCGGCCTGTCGTTGGCGATCCCGCCGGCCGTCCTGCTGGTCGAGGCGGCCACCGGGCAGGTGGACGACGGCGTGGTCATCGCGGTCGCCTGGACGGTGATGGCCGCGCTGGTGATCACCCGGCTCGCCATGGCGCTGAGGCAGCATCGCCAGGCGGTCGCCCGGGAGCGGCGCCTGCGCCGGGCGTGCGGCACGCTGGTCGCCGCGGGCGACACCGAGGAGGTCCGCGCCGCCGTGCACGCCGCGGTCAGCGAACTCATGCCCGCCGGGCTCGCCCATGCGGTGGTACTCGCGGTCCACGATCCATCGCCGGAGGGCACCGAGGGTACCGGGACGGACCCGGTCGCCGGGCTCATCCGGCAGCACCCGCTGCCGAGCGCGGGCGATCGGCACACTCGCCTGCTGAACACCCGGATCCTGCACCCCGACCTGCGGGAACGCCTGCACCAGCTTCCCGCGACCCTGGCCTGCCGCCTCGTCGTGAACCAGCGCGACCTCGACGATCCCGACCTGGGGACGCTGCTGGTGGCCGGCGAGCACCGGAAACTGGCCGCGATCCAGGACTCGGTGGAGGTGTTGGCGACACAGGCGTCGCTGGCGCTGGAGCGCATCGCGTTGACCGACGAGTTCAACCGCCGGTCCAACGAGGAGTACCTGCGCACGTTGACCCGCAACAGCATCGACGTGGTGGTGATCGTCGACCGGGAGCACCGGGTCCGGTACGCGAGCCCGTCACTCGCCGACATCCTCGGCGTGGAGCTTGCGCTGCTGACGACGCTGTGGGACATCGTGCACGCCGACGACCACGAGCAGGTCGAGCGCACGCTGTCGGCGTCACACCGGACGGCGCAGCCGGCCGGGGCGCGCGACTGGTGGCATCTCCCCCGCCCCGACGGCAGCCTGATGACGGTCGAGGTGAGCTGCCGCGACCTGCGCCAGGACCGGATGGTGCGGGGGTACGTCATCACCCTGCGCGACCTGACCGAGCAGGGTACCGGTGCCGGACAGCGCGAGTCGATCCAGCGCGCGCTGAGCGCGTCGCCGGCCGCCCAGAACCGGGTGAGCGGACCCGGCCGTGCGGGGCTCCGCATGAGCCGAGCCCCGCACGCGTGACGCGCGCTCAGCCGGACAGTGCCGTG
Source organism: Rugosimonospora africana (assembly GCF_016862975.1). GTDB lineage: Bacteria > Actinomycetota > Actinomycetes > Mycobacteriales > Micromonosporaceae > Rugosimonospora > Rugosimonospora africana. Next base: position 18,770 of record NZ_BONZ01000043.1, on the reverse strand, counting down.
CCGGTCTCCAGCAGCGTCTTCAGGTCGCTCAGCACGTAGTTCCAGCCGCCGCCCGCGCTCTCGCCGAAGGCCCCGGCCACCAGCAGGGCGGTGTTCGGCGCATCGGTCAGATCGTGGGTCACGGTCAGCGTCGTGACGCCACCGTCACCGGACTTGATCTCGTACGTGAGGTGGGTGAAGCCCTCCTCCACGCCCTCCGGGGCCATGGCCAACCGCCAGGTCTGGACCAGCTTCCGCGGCGGATCCGCCTCGATCACCTCGCCGTCGACGGCCACGTCCGGCGCCCCCATCGCCTTCATCCCGTCGTTCGCGTACCCGCGGAACGCCCCGCCCGCGCGCAACTCGTACTCAGACGCGCAGCGGTACCCGTACAGCGCGGACCACTCCGGTTTGATGATCGCGTCCCAGACCTGCTCGGGCGTCGCCCGGATATACACGCGGTAGACCTGCGTGACCGGTGCGGTCCTGGTGACCGTGCCGGCCTGCATGGCGTCAGTCATGACTATGTCCTCCAGCTCGATTCCGATGACGCCAAAATATGTGACCGTTCAGTCACATGTCAAGGCTGAGCAGGCGCGTCGCGGCCGGCGGCGACGGCGGGCCGCCCGGGATCAGTCCCGGTACCGCCACACCTGGACGATGCCCCGCTGGGTGTCGCAGGCCAGCAGATCGCCCGCGGTCTGGCAGTCACCGAAGATGGCGGCCGGCACGAACCCGAGTGGCCGCACCCCGGCGCTCCCGAGCTCGGCGAGCCAGAATCCCCCGTACGGCCTCAACGTGGTGCTCAGCAGCAGTCGGAGCTGCCCGGTGTCCCGGTCGAAGACCGGCCTCCAGTCGGACAGGTCCGCCACCACCCTGCCGGTGCGCGTGTCGACCATTGCCGAGTCGTTGTCCGCGCTGAAGGTGAGCAGGTGGGCGTCGTCCAACCGCGCGGCGGCCTGCCAGTGGCCGCTGCGCCACAACGGTCCGGTCTCCGGATCCATCACCGTCAACTGATCGCCGGACAGGCACAGCATCGGCCGGCACGCTCCGTCGAGGTACCCCGGCCGCGCATCGGCTGTCCACTGTGGAGCGAATGTGGACGCGTCGAAGGCGGCCAACCGCCCCGGTTGGCCGAGGGGGGACGGGCGGAGCACGACGATCCGGTCTCCGGCGACGACCGACTCCGTGGGAGACGTCCCGGCGGATCCGGGCGGCGCCGTCGGGTCGGCCCCCTCGGGCTGGCCGTCGTGCCGGGGCGGCGCCGCGGTGTCGCCCAAGCGCCCCGAGGCGAGCACCTTCCCGGTCCGCTCCTCGACAAGGTCGACCGTACCGTCCGCCGCGGGCATCAGCAGCCGGGTCGATTCCGGGGGCCAGATGTTGGTGCTGAACTGTATGTCCGCCGAGGTGGACCAGGAGCGGGTCCACACGGCCCGGCCGGTACGCAGGTCGGCCCACCGGACCGTCGCGGTACCGCCGCTTCCGCCGTCGAACAGCAGCCCCTCGGTGCTGCCCGGCGGGGCGTCCAGCACAACCGTGGACCCGCTCGCCCACAGTGTCCTGCCGTCGTGGACGTCCAGCACGGTCATCGCGTCGTCGCCGTCCGATTCGCTGGTGACCAGCACCACCCCGGCCCCGGGCAGGGCGGTCAGGTCCCGTACCCCGTTGGGAAGCAGGCTCCGCCAGCGCAGCGCGCCGCTGGGCAACGCGTACGCGGTCACCACGCCGCGCGGGGTGCGGCCACCCGAGGTGTCGGCGGCTTCTGCGACCACGATGGTGTCCGTGGTCAGCGCTATCGCCGGCCGCTCGTCGATGGGTACCGCGAACACCGCGGCAATCCGCGGCGGAGCCGGTTCGACCCCGCCGAGCACCGCCATGCACAGCACCGCGATCGCGACGACCAGCAGGCGGTGTACCGGGCGCCGCGCGGCCTGTCGACCGGCGGCCGGGGCCGGCGGTTCCCAGTCCAGATCGATGATCACGTCGTCCGCCATCGACACGCCCGTCTCGCGGTGACTGCCCGGGAACCGCACTTTACCCCGCTGCCCGGTTTCCGGTCCCCCGTCCGATATCCGGGGCCGGCCGTTCGCACTGGTCATACACCGGTTACCGTGATCGTGTGGCGACCACCGGGCCGGCGAACGGCGACAGCATCGTCCTGCCGGTGGACCTGGGTACCGCGGAGTTCGTCCCCGACCCGAGGCGCGAGCGTGCCTGGACGCTGCTGGTCGACGGCGTGGCTCAGTCCTATGTGGACTTGGATCGGCCGGCGTTTCTGGAATTCGAGTACGCCCGCCGGGTCGCCGCCGTCATCGAGGTGGTCGGCCCGCGCGACGCCCCGATCCGGGCGCTGCACCTGGGGGGCGGAGCGCTGACCCTGCCCCGGTACGTGGCCGCGACCCGGCCCGGGTCGGTGCAGCGGGTGATCGAGCGGGACGGGAAACTGGCCGGAGCCGTACGCCGGATCGTTCCACTGCCGGAGTCGGCGGACATCGAGCTGCGCGTCGCGGACGCCCGGGCGGCGTTGCGCGACAGGGCGCCCGGGGACCGGTACGACCTGGTCATCGCCGACGCCTACCAGGCGGCCCAGATGCCGGCTCAGGTGGCGACCGTGGAGTTCACCTTCGCGGTACGCGAAGCGTTGGCCGACACCGGGCTGTACGCGCTGAACGTGACCGACCTGCCCGGCCTGCCCCAGTCCCGGGTACAGGCAGCCACGCTGCGCCGGGTGTTCCCCGACGTCGCGGTCATCGGCCAGCCGGGTGTGCTGCGCGGGCGCCGGTTCGGCAACATCGTGATGGCCGCGTCGCCCCGAGCCGGTGGCCTTCCGGTGTCGCGGCTCGCCGGTGTTCTGCGGCGCGCCGAGGGCGACCGCGGCAAGCTGGTCCACGGCTCCGAGCTGGACGACTTCATCGCCGGCGCTCGGCCCCTGACCGACGAGACCGCCGGCATCGCGGACCGGATGCTCTGACGGTCCCCTGATACACCGCCCGGAAACTCGACCACCGCTCCGGCGGTGCGGGAGGATCGGCGGGTGACCGACCTTCCCGCGGTACGTGAGGCGCTGGCCGCCGCCGGACTGACCGGTGCCGGACCTTTCGACCGGTCCGGCTCGGCGCGTCTGACGCCGCGCGACGACCCGGACCAGTCACCGGAGATGCTGGCCGGTGGGGACAACAGCACCGCGTGGCGGGTACGCCGCCCGGACGGGTCGGCGGTCGTGGTCAAGGCGTTCGGCAAGCCCGGAGGGCTGGACAGCACGGCAGCGCCGGACGATCTGTTCGAGGTGGAGGCGCAGGGGTTGGCCGCGCTGCGCATCCCCGGCGGATTCGTCATCCCCGACGTACTCGCCGTCACACCGCACGCCCTCGTCCTCCAGTCCCTGCTTCCCAGACCGCACGACGACGTCGGGTTCTGGGAGCGGGCGGGCCACGCGCTGGCCGCCACCCACGGCGTGACCGACTCATGCTTCGGCTGGCACCGCGACGGGTGGCTGGGCTCGCTGCGCCAGGAGAACGGGTGGCACGAGGACGGGCACGCGTTCTATGCCACGCACCGCATCCTGCGGTACCTGAAGGAATCCCCGGTCGACGCGGCGCTCACCGCCGAGGACCGGGCCGGCCTGCACCGGATCTGCCAACGGCTCCCCCAGCTCATACCGCCCGCGCCCGCGACCATCACGCACGGCGATCTGGCGCCGGCAAACGTCATGGCCACCCCGGACGGGCGCCCGGCACTGATCGACCCGGCCGTGTCGTTCACCTGGCCGGAGGTCGATCTCAGCATGCTGTACTGGGTCGGGCTGGCCTGGCCCGGCGCCAGGGTGCCCGACCGGTTCTTCGACGCGTACGCCGAGCGGCGCCCGATCGCGGACGGCTGGCGCGATCGGGCGCCTCTGCTGCACCTGCGCGAGCTGCTGAGCCTGATCGCGCACGGGGACCAGCGGCGCGACTTCGTCGCCGACGTACGGCACATCATTCGCGTGTTCCGCTGATCCGGTGCCGGGCACGCGGATGCCCGCCGGCGCGAACCGGCGGGCATCCCTTGCGGTACAAGATGTCTGGCTCAGCCGAACACCCGGCCCAGCCACTCCTGCCAGTCACGGCCGGCCGCGGTGGCGTCGGCGTCCGGCGCGAACAGCTGGTGCATCGCGAGCATCGGGCCGTGGAAGCCCTGGACGAAGCGGTAGAACGCGTCCGCGGTGCGGACGGCGACAGTCTGTTCGTTGACGTGGAAGGCGACCCCGTCGACCGTCTCTCCGCCGGGGACACTGACCCGCACCTTGTCGCCCTCGCGCACCGACCGGTCCAGGCCGAGCGCCGCACCCAGCTTCTCCCACGCCCGGCTCCAGTCCTCGACCGGCGGCCCGAACGCCGTCAGCGGCGTGGCGGTGCGGCCCGCGAAGTGGTTGACATACTCCACCAGGGAGCGGAAGTACATCGCGCCACCCTTGCTCATCGCCTCGAACTCCTCCGCCCAGTCGTCGCCGGGCAGGAAGCCGCTGGCCACCACGCGCAGCGACGTGCCGCCGCCGGCTCGGCCCTCGATGAGGTAGTCGTACGCGATGAACCGGCCGTCCGGCCCGTCCGGCATGCGGTACCCGAACCGCTTGCCGGGTTCCTCGATGGTGATCGGCGACTCCGGCGCCCAGTCGCCGAAGTTGGTACGCACGACGCCGTTCTCCACCTCGGTGCGCCCCATGAACCAGGCGTCGATCCCCGGCCCGGTCGCGATCGCCTGCCATACCTCGTCGACGGTCGCGTCAACGTCCGCGTCGTGTGCCTGCTCGAACTTGTGCCCCATGTCAGATGGCCTCCGCCGTGAAAAAATCGATGAGCGCCGGCGCGATCGCGCCAGCCTTGACCTGATGTGTCTGTCCCGGCAGCGTGATCCGCCGGGTCTGTCCTATGGCGTCAGCCACCGCCTGGACTCCGTTGTGCATCCAGGCAGGGCTCTTGCCGCCGTCGCCGACGAGCGTCGGCACGTCGATGTTTGCCAGCACCTTGCGGTACTCCTCGGGGATCGGCTCGCCCCGCATCACGTCGCCGAGGATCGCGAGGTCGTACGGCAGCGTCGGAGCCACCGCCTTGAGCTTCGACCAGACCGGCATCAGCGGCATGATGACCCCGAGGAACGCCGGCCCGTTGACCACCTTGGTCATGAAGAACTTGACCACGTCGCCGTTGCGCCCATTGGCGAGCATGTCGTCCACCCGCTGCCGGTAATCGGCCGGCGGCAGCGGCCGGCTCTTGTCCACCACCAAAGGCGGTTCGTACACCGCCAGCCTGCGCACCTTCCCGGGCAGTGCGGCCGTGGCGCGCATCGCCAGTACCGCGCCGGACGAGACACCGTACAGGTGGGCCGACCCGCCCGCCGCGTCGATGAGCGCCTCGATGTCGTCGATTTCCCGCTCGACCGCGTACGGCTGAGTGTTGCCGCTGCGGCCCCGGCCCCGCCGGTCGTACAGGTACACCATGAAGTGCTTGGTCAGCAGCGGCGCGAGCGCCGGCATCGGCCCGAACGACCGGCTGCAGAAGGCGCCGTCGACCAGGATGAGCGGCGGCCCGTCGCCGCTGCGGTCATAGTCGATGATGGTGCCGTCGGTGGAGGTCACGGAGGTCATCGCCGGATCAGTTCCTTTCGCCGCTGTCGGTGTCGTTGTCGGTGTCGGTGCTATCGCCCGCACCGGTGTCGGCGGGCTTCTTCATGCTCGGGTGCACGGCCACCACCACCCGGTGGGTCCGGCCGCCCGGCGCCTGGTCGTCGTGGTACTTGCCGACCAGCGCGGTGACCGCGGCGGCCAACTCCTCCGCGAACGCGGCCCGATCGGCCGCCGAGGCGAACCGGACCTCGCCGTCGAGCGCGAACGTGGCCACCCGCTTGTCGGCCCGTGCCGCGCCCGTGATCAGCGCGCCGACGTCACGGACGAGCTTCGCGGCCAGCGCGAGCAGCCAGCTCGCGGAGAGCCTGTCGGGTGACTGGGCCGGGTCCGGCGCCAGCGAGGACAGGGCGACCGGAGATATCACGTACGACGCGGCAGTCGCCCGCAGCACGCGCTCGGTCATGTTGCCCTTGCGCCGCTCCTCGACCAGTTCGACGAGTCCGTGCTCCTCCAGCGCCCGCAGGTGGTAGTTCACCTTCTGCCGCGCCATGCCGACCCGGGCGGCGAGGGTGGTGGCCGACCCCGGCTCGGCCAGAGCGGCCAGCAGTCGCGCCCGCATCGGGTCCAGGGACGCCTCGGCGGCCGCCGGATCCTCGATCACTGTTACCTCGAACATGTCCATGAGCCTCGCACCGACAGCTTTTTTTGTCAAGACAACTTCGACTGTCGGGGCGGCCGGCGGAATGGCGGGCGGAGAGGCGGCTTATATGCGCTCAAATGCCGCGTAAGGGCGGCGCGCGGAAGGAGGTGACTCAAGAAGGGGGATCGGAATACGCACTCGGGGGGCGGATCGGGTACAGTCTGAACCCGCTGAGGGCGATTAGCTCAGCGGGAGAGCGCTTCGTTCACACCGAAGAGGTCACTGGTTCGATCCCAGTATCGCCCACCGAAGAAAGCCCAGGTCAGGGCCGGTTTGCCGAAGAGGCGACCGGCCTTTTTGCTGTCTCGGGCGGTCGTTTGGGAGACCGCATGACGCGCCACATCGACTAGCCGTGTTCCGGGTGGCCGAGCGAGCCGGCTGGCGATCAAGCCTGACGTAACCCGTCAAAAGGCCTGATCGGCGATGCTTCCAGACGCACGCTCGGCTTTGATCTCTCGCGTTAGCCGGATCAACCGACGAACACCTAGAAACACGATGGGCTGCGGGAAGTAGATGGTAGCGACGAACAAGAGAAGACTCCACCACCGGCGTGGCAGCGGGAGATACCACTCCAGCGCCAGGCCGACGACGGGCACAACGAGCCCGAAGACGAACGCCACGACGATCGTCACGACCAAGCGACGCTGCATGCGGCTCACGAGCGTGATTGAACCATTCAGGAGCAACAGACCGAAGAGAGCCGCCAGTGGATATGGCCATCGGGCGGTCGCCGCTACCGACGAGGAGTGCACGCCAATGTCGTCCACAGCCGGGCAGTTCGTCTGCGAGACGTTCGACTACGACGGTGGCCGCGAGGTCACGGTGTACGTCCCGCGTGCCTCCACGGAGTCCGTTGTCTTCGCCGGTGACGGTGGGTGGCATGTCTCGCGGTTGGTCGCCGTCCTTGAGGCCGCCAACGCCCCGTCCACGATGGTCGTCGGTGTCCACGGGCTTGCGGATGACGACGCGCGGCTCCACGAGTACGTGCCGGTGTTCGATGCGGAACGCTTCGCGGCACACGAGCAGTTCTTCGTCGAGGACGTGCGCCAATGGGTGCAGTCGCGTTTTGGAATCGTGTTACGCGCTGAACGCACCGCGGTGTGGGGTGCCTCCCTAGGGGGTGAGCTCGCGCTCGCCATGGGGCTTCGCCATCCGGACGTCTACGGCGCCGTCTTCTCCGCCTCGCCGGGCGGCGGCTACCGGCCACCTGCCCTGATGCCAAGCCCGCTTCCCCGCGTGTACCTCGTCGCCGGCACCCTGGAGCCGTTCTTTCTCGAGAACGCCACACGGTGGGCCGTCGCGCTGAGGGAGGCGGGAGCGGACGTCGTCATGAACGAGCGGGTCGGGTCGCACGGCGACGCGTTCTGGACAGAAGAGTTCCCGCTGATGGTGGCGTGGGCGTTCGGAAGCTGAACGGTTGCGCGGCCGCCCCGCCCTCCGTCGACCAGGCGAGGCGAGGCGATCGGACCCGGGGTCGCCTGCCTGGCACCGCCGGTCACCGTCGACGGATCGTGGCGACCCCAGAACCTGCCCGCTCTACGGTTGCGGGTCGACGGCGTACGGGGCAACGACGAGCGATGTATCGTCAAGGATCCTTCGACAGTGTTCTTTGTCGCCGGGATTCCGGACAGTTCCGGCAGTCCCTTGCGGCGTGCGAAAGCCACCTCTGTGAGTTGACATGCGACGTGCCGATCTGCTGAAGGTGCTCATCCGCGGCGTTGTTTTTGGCGTCTTCATGGCCGTTTGGTCCCACTTCCTGAGTAGCAAGACATGGACGTTCGCCCTCACCTGGTGGATCCCGGCTTGCGTGCTCTTCACCCTCGGGTCGGAGATGCACGGCTGGACGAGGTTCAAGGTGTGGGTCATGCGACGGACACGTCCACCAGAAACGTCCCCGTCTCCGCAAGCCGTACAGCAGCCAAATGCGGCAGCCGACGACGTCGAGCGCGACCCCAGCAAGCCGTGACAACCCATCCGACCTCGCGCCAGACCCGTGGGCTAGCTGGCACGGCGCTGGACGCGCCACAGGCCGACCGCCGCCAGTAGCCCGCTAGCGCCGAGATACAGGGCCAGTTCGATCCATTGGAACGGCCAGAATCGTCGATCGGGTTGGTAGGCCAGGTCTACGTGGAGGTCGAGCTTGCCGAGGCACACCGCGATGTCTCCGAATCTCCCGGTGGCGCCGGTCTTTGGGGCGTTGTTGAAGCACTCGTTGAAGGCCGCGTCGGAAAGCTGGCGACCGTCTGGCGTCAAAAGTCTGCTGGTATCGGTCACCCAGGCGTTCGGTACCTCCAGCCCTCCCACGACCGGCCCGCCGGTGATGCTGCCGAGCATCCGGGCCTGGTCGATGGTGTCGGCAGTCATCGGTACGGTGGCCCGCTCGGCCGGCATGAAATGCGGTCGCAGCAGATTCGGTACGGCGAACTGCATCGCGATCACGGCCAGGAACACGATCGCCATCGCCGGTAACGTGCGGCGCACCAGGGTGCGGGAAATCGCCCGCGGCCGCACCAACGTGGAGATCGGGGCGGAATTGTTCATCTCCCTGAGCACCGTCAAAAGCCACGTCTCGACCATCCAGACCAAGCTTGGCCTTCGCAACCGCACCGAGATCGCCGTCTGGGCCTACGAGAACCGAGTCATAGGAAACGCCTGAACCTGCCGCCAGCGCGGTCGCGCTGGGAGGCGGACGTCCTGGGATGATGTCCACCGTGGCGGTTGACCCAGAGCAGCAGGCGGCATGGCTCCAGCAGGCGGCAGAGGAGCCGGAGCAGCAGCGGGAGTGGATCCGGCAGAACAACGTGATCTACGCCGGACTGATCGCGATCGGCTTGGTCCTGGTACAGCCGTTCCTCACCGTGACGACCCTCAACTGGTCGGCGAAGACCTGTGTGATCGCCTTCTCCGTGGCGATCCCGCTACTGGCGGCCCTGGTCCTGGTCAACCGCCAGGAAAGCTTCCGGCGCCGGGCGACCGATTCCCTTCTCGTACGGGCGACTCAGGCAATCGCGCAGTTCCTCGCGTTCGTCGGCGTGGTCGCCGGTTTCTGGCACATCATGTGGCTCGCCGGGGTGGGGATCCTGGTCAGTGGCTTCGTCGCGATGATGGTCCATTCGGCGGGCTACTTCCGCTTGGAGCGCGCCGCCAAAGCCGCCATCGCCGAGGCCGCCACCGCCCAAGCCACCACCGCCGAGGCCACCGCCGAGGCGGCCACCAAGGGCGCCGCCGCGCCCGCCGAACCCGCCGGTCAACAGTCCACGGACGACGCCGAGGAGTAGGTGGAACCGTTGAGTGACGCGGCGATGCGCGACGCGGAGACGCCGGATCCGGTGTGGACCGTGTGGCGGCAGGACGACAACGGCAACCAGTATGAGGTGTCCCGGCACGACTCTCGCGCGGATGCCGAATCGGCGGCCGCGACGCTGGAGGCGCGCGGCCACAAGCAGACCTACTGGGTCGCTCGCCGATCCCGGCGGCACAGCACCAAGTGACGTCGATTCACATGCGGCGCTGGTAGAAAGCCAGACCGCCGCCGTAGACGGCCGCAAGCCCGAGCACGCAGAGCATCGGCCACGATGGCGGGCGGGAACTCACGATGAACGTCACGAAGCACGCAACGGTGGCCGCGGCGAGTGCCGCGTAACCGACAAGGGCCATGGCCTTGTGGTGAATCAGCCGCTGCCGTTCGTCCTGAGCCCAACCCAACTGCTGAGGTTGGTTTCTCCCGGGTCGGCGCAACTCGACGGCGAGACCGACACCCACTGCTGCGACGAGCGCGGCGGCCACCAGAGCGGGCGCGAGCTGGCCGCGCAGGGCGAAGGCCAGGACGTAGAGCGCGCCGTATCCGGTCCAGAGCGCGGGAACCCATCGACGCCAGCCGCGTGGTGGTGACGTCCGTTCAGTCGACATGGAAGATCTCCTCTACGGTACGACCGAAGAATTGGGCAATGCCGATCGCCAGCGGCAGCGATGGCGTGTATCGCCCTTGTTCCACGGCGTTGATCGTCTGCCGGGAGACTCCGAGCTCCCGGCCGAGCTGCTCCTGTGAGATGCCCTTCGCCTTGCGGAGGCCCCGGACGTCGTTGCGCATGCGTAAAGCGTCCTTTACATCAACCGACAAATGGAAAGTACACTTGACACCACGCAGCGTCAAGAACCCGGCGGCCGGGTACGTTGTAGCTCGACGAGTTCAGGGGGCCGCGATGGATTTCGCACCGGTCGACTACGAGTCGGGCGCGCCGGTGGCCGGGTCGCTCGATGTGCGCTGGATCCATGGCACGCCCAAGGGGCATCCCCATACCGACCCACCGATCCAGGTGCATCGGTACGACGAGCACACGCACATCCTGCGGCAGAGCAAGGCAACCTCGTTCGAGGCGCCATTCCTCTACCTGTTCTTCGGCAACGACCGCGCTCTCCTGCTCGACACCGGCGCGACGGCTGAGCATGACCTGTTCCCGTTGCGCCGCACGATCGACGAGGTCGTACGGGGGTGGCTGGCGGCGAACCCACGCGAGGGGTACCGGCTGGTTGTCGCGCATACCCACGGCCATGGCGACCACGTAGCGGGCGACGCGCAGTTCGGGGAGTGTGCGGATGCGACGGTTGTGCCCGCCACGGTTGTGCCCGCCACGGTCGAGGCGATCACGGCGTTCTTCGGCTTCACGGATTGGCCGACCGAGGTGGTGACGTTCGACCTCGGCGGTCGGGTGCTGGAGCTGACCGGGATTCCCGGCCACGACGAGCGGAGCATCGCGGTGTACGACCGGTGGACCGGATTCCTGGTCACCGGCGACTCGGTCGGTCCGTTCCGGCTGTATGTCCGCGACATGCCCGCGTTCGTCGACAGTCTGACCCGGCTCGTCGAGTTCGCGTCCACGCGGCCGGTCACGCACATACTGGGCTGCCACATCGAGATGAGCCGCAGACCCCGCCACGACTACCAAGCGGGATGCCTGTACCAGCCGCACGAAGCACCGCTGCCGATGACGGTCGCGCAACTGACCGCCGCGCGGGATGCCGCGGTCTCGGTGGCGGCGAAGCCCGGGGTCCACGTGTTCGACGACTTCGTCATCTTCAACGACCTGGGCAACCCGAAGAGACCGTCCTACTACGGGTACTGGATGTGGTCACGGATCCGCAACCGGCTCGCACGCCTGTAGCTGGACTCGTCAGCCGCGCAGCACACGCCCTCCGACGAAGTCGACCTCGATGAGGTCGGGGAACCGCAGGCTCGACCAGAAGTCGGCCGGAGTGGGTTCGAGACGCAGACGGGTCGCCAGCCACACCGTCGGGGCGAGACCGTGGGTACCCACGATCAGCGCCTGCTTCCGGGCGGCAGCGACCCGGGCGTGGTGAGAAATCGCCGCCTCGTAGCGGGCGGCCACTCGGGCGTGAGGTTCCCACCCCTCGTGGCAGACGCCGTCGACGTAGGCGTGGGCCTGCGCGCGATAGCCGTCGGACCAACGGTGCGGCCGCAGCACCTCGCGCAGGCGCGGCTCGGGTACCACGTCACGACCGGCCGACATCTCCCGTACGGTCTGGAGCGCCTTCGGCTCGTCGCTGGCCACGTAGTATCCGGGCTCATGCAGCGCGGCCAACGCCCGGGCAGCCGCGCGCCCTTCCTCGCCCAGTTCCCACAGGTGACCGGGAATTTCGGGATCCACTGCCGGCATGGCATGCCGCACAAGGATCAGCCGATCGACAGCGATCGTCACAAGCGCAGGTTAGCGCATGGGGAGCATACGGCTGGCGACCTGACCGGGCGGCGGTCTGTCGACCGATGCCCGGCCAGGTCGCCAGGGATTGCGGGAGAACGGATTGCGGGAGAACGAATTACCGGGAGACGGGTTGCTGGACGGACGGTTGCGCGTGGACCGCCTGGCTCGGCGCGGCCTTTGCGGTACGCAGCTCTTGAATGCCGAGGTACAGGAATGGCAGGAGCAGCAGCACGTCGGCCACGTGTGCGATGGATGCCTGCCGGGTCATCCGGCTCAGCGGGAACGCCAGGCTCCCCAGCACGATCAGGATGCTGACCGGCAGCGGCGCCACCCGGAGCCGGGCCAGCAGCACCCCGAACGCGGCTAGGGCGACCGGGAACAGCGGGCCGCAGATCCAGAACAGCGTGGTGGCGAGCGGGAAGTCATTGACCCGCTCAACGGCCACGGAGTGGGAGATGTCGAACATCTGTTCGTGGATCGCTTGTACGGCGAACGTCACACCGCCCACCGTGCCGAACACGGTGGCCGCCAGAGCGACCGCCACGTAGCGCGGCGAGAGGGGCCGGAGCCGCCCGTAGATACCGATGAGGCCGAGAAGCCAGCACCCCGTGGACAGCGCGGTGAGAGTACCGCCCGTCACGCCCTGACTTCCGTCCTGCCGCCAGAAAAAGCCGGCGATGAGGTTGAGCGCCGGACCGAGGATGAGAAACATGCGAATGACGCTATGGCCGTCGAGACCGTCCGCAATCTCGCGAACGCGGTACCCGGACTACCACGAACGTGGTAGCCGAGCCAGCCGCCAGCGGTAGGCGAAGACCACCAGCTGCGCGCGGTCGCGTGCTCCCAACTTCGTCATCGCCCGGTTGGTGTGGGTCTTCGCCGTGGCCGGGCTCATCCTCAACCGATCCGCTATCTCCATTGTGGACAGCCCGTCGGCGATGAGCGCGACCACTTCCCGCTCGCGCACGGTGAGGGTGTCCAGCCCGGGTGGTGGCGGTTCGTCGGCGGGGCCGGTTGGGGCGGTGAAGGCGGCGATGAGGCGCCGGGTGACGGCCGGCGCGAGCAGGGCTTCGCCGGCGGCCACCACCCGGACCGCGTGGCGCAGCTCGTCCGGGGTCAGATCCTTGAGCAGGAAGCCGCTGGCGCCCGCCTGCAGGGCGCCGTACACGTACTCGTCGAGTTCGAAGGTGGTCAGCACGACGACCCGGACGCCGGGCAGCCGGCCGTCGCCGAGGATCCGGCGGGTGGCGGTCAGGCCGTCGGTACCCGGCATCCGCACGTCCATCAGGACGACATCCGGCCGGTGCGCCCGGGTCAGCGCGATCGCCTCGTCGCCGTCGCTGGCCTCGGCGACGACCTCGATGTCGGGTGCGCGCTCCAGCAGGACCCGGAACCCGGCGCGCACCAGCGTCTCATCGTCGGCCAGCAGTACCCGCACCGTCATCCCGGCAGCCATGCCCGCACCTGGAACCCTCCCCGTTCGGCCGGTCCGGCGCGCAGCCAGCCGCCCAGGCCACGAGCCCGTTCTGCCATGCCGCGCAGGCCATTGCCGGGTACGGCCTCGCCGCCGCGCCCGTCGTCGAGCACAGTCAACGACAGCCCGTCGGGCAGGTAGCCGACCCGCATCTCGATATGTCGGGCGCCAGAGTGCCGCACCGCGTTGGCCACGGCTTCCTGCAGTATCCGGTACGCGGTGGCCTCGATCGCCCGGGGCAGCTGGCGCGGCATGCCCTCGCACACCAGCGTCGCTCCGGTACCGGCGGCGATGTCGGGCAACCGATCGAGCGTCGGCGCGGGTGGTTCGGCCGTGCGGGGACGGTTTCCGTCGCGCAGTACGCCCACCGCGGCGCGCAGTTCCACCATGGCCTCCCGGGCCGCGCGGCTCACCGCCTCCAACGCGGTACGCGCCTGGACGGGATCCTCGTCGATCAGCTCGGCGGCCACCCCGGACTGCACGCTCACCACCGCCAGCGTGTGGGCGCTCAGGTCGTGCAGCTCGCGGGCGATCCGGATGCGCTCCTGCGTGAGGCCCTGCTCCTCCGCCCGGTCGCGCTCCGCGGCCAGCAACGCCAGCCGAACCTGCCGCCCGCGTACCACCTCGCCGAGCAACAGCGCGGCGATGAACAGGCCGGTCGAACCGTCCAGTGTGGAATCCAGCGGCCCTACCCCGGCGACCGCCATGCGCCCCTGCGCGTCCAGCACGATCAGTACGGCCGCCACGGCCAGGCCGAGGCGCCGGCGTGGCGCGACCGCCACCGAGTACAGGGCCACCCAGACCGCGACCGCGGGCGCACCACCGGGATAGCGGGACACGTGGTAGGCCAGGTACAGCACACCGACCGCCGCCATGACGGCCGCCGGATAGTACCGGCGCAGCAGGAGCGCCAGCGCCATGCCCGCCACCATCGCGTACGCGACACCGTCCGGTGCCCGATCGCGCGGCAGTACCGGCGCCGCCGCGACCCGGGCCGCGGCGGCCGCACCGGCGACGACCACCACACCGGCGTCCAACCACCAACGACGCATGGGGCCACGGTACGAAACCCGCGGGGATCTGGCATACCACGAACGCGGTACTGTCGTCACAGCCGCGTCGCGGACCATCAGGTCGCCGGTTTGACCGCGGCGAGGCGTTCGACCATCCCGAGCTTGGAGCGGTGGCTGTACCGCACGGTGAAGCCGGCCCGCTCGACCAGCGGCAGCGGGTGCCGGGTCTGGTAGTCGCCGGCCGTGCGGACGGTGAAGCGCTCCAGGAGCCGTTGCAGGGCGAGGACGATCGGGTTCGTCGCCGCGACGTGGTCGAGAAGCAGGAGTTGCCCGCCCGGGCGCAGCACCCGGTGCATCTCGGCGATCGCGGCCCGGTCGTCGACCACGCTGCACAGCGAGAGGGTGGCCACCACGGTGTCGAACGAGGCGTCCGCGAACGGGAGCCGTTCGGCCTCGGCTTCGCGCAGGTCGGCGGCCAGTCCGAGGTCGGCGGCGCGGGTACGGGCGGCGGCCAGCATCGCCGGGCTCAGGTCGACGGCGGTGAGCCGGACGCCCGGCGGATAGTACGGCAGGTTCAGCCCGGTCCCGATGGCGACCTCGAGGACGTCGCCGCCGGCTTCGGCGCACACCAGCGGGCGGACGTCACGGCCGAACATCAGCGGTTCGCATCGCCGCATGGCGCGGTCGTAGCTCGGTGCCATCCGGTCCCAGAGGCGCCGGTTGTGGGCGGTCGCGTCGGTACTCATCGCGGTGGCTCCCCCTCTGCGCTCGGCACGGCCCTCAGCGCTCGCCAGGCCCTCACCACTCGGCACGGCCCTCTGCGCTCGCCACAAGTCATCGTCACCGCCCGGCACGCCTGACGACAACACCCCGTCCGGAGATCATTCTCCGAACAGGGTGCGTCGCGTCGGGCCGGTTACTCGGCGGCGGCTACTCGGCGGTCGGGCTCGCCTGCTCGTACGCCGTGCGCAGCGCAGTCTCGAACACCTCCAGCGGCTGGGCGCCCGAGATGCCGTACCGGCGGCCCAGTACGAAGAACGGAACCCCGTTCGCACCCAGCAGCTGGGCCTCCCGGCTGTCCGCCTCGACGTCCTTGGCGTACTCGTCGCCGGCCAGCACGCGGCGCGCCTCGTCGGCCGGGACACCGACCTCACCGGCCAGCCGGACCAGAGTCTCGACGTCGTCGACCGTCTCGCCCTCCATGAGGTGGGCGCGCAGCAGCCGCTCGTGCATCTGGCCGCCGAGCCCATGGGCCTTCGCCAGGTGGGACACCCGGTGGGCATCGACCGTGTTGACGGCGATCGCCCGATCGAAGTCGTACTCCAGCCCCTCGTCGGCGGCCAGCGACTTCACCCGGTCGGTCATCGCGCGTACCTGGTCGACCGAGCCGCCCATCTTCTGCGCCAGGTGCGCCAGCACCGGCCGCTGGGCTCCCTTGGGGTACGTCGGATCGAGCTGGAAGCTACGCCACTCCACCTCGACCTCGTCGGCGTGCTCGAACCCCGCGAGCGCCCGGTCCAGCCGACGCTTGCCGATGTAGCACCACGGGCACACGACGTCCGACCACACTTCGATCTTCACCGGCAACTCCCTGCTCACAGGCAGACCCCGTCCGAGCACATCGGCGCGTCGTCCGTGGCCAGCACGACCAGACCCGGTACCGCGGGCATCGAAAGCGCGGGCACCGAATTCGCGGGTACCGACAACGCGGGCGGCGCGGACTCGCCGGTTCCGGTGCCCGCGGTGGTCGGGGCGGTCGCGGTGCTGGCGACGGTTCCGGTGCTGGCGACGGTCGCGCCGCCGGCGATGGTTCCGTCGGCCGGCGCGGGCTCGTCGGCCGGCGCGCGCCCGTCAGGGCTGGATACGCTCATCGGGTCTCCCATTGGTTACTTCTTGTTCGTAACCCAATCATGCGTCAGCATGGTGGCGATCGGTAGGAGGCACCTGAAGGTCAGCCAGGCACACCGATGTGACTGATGGCCGGTGCCGAGAGCCGACTTGGCCTCCTCTAAGGCATCTGTCCGCAAAGACGCAACATGTCCGATTAAATGGGAGATGTCGCAGCGGGATCGCCACTCCGACGACTTGTCGCGGGTTCGGGCTCTCGACAACGAGACGCCACTCAACCGTGCGGCGCGCGCCAAAAGCTTTTCTTCAGACAGAACAGTGGGGCCGGCCGGTAATGGCGCGATTATGTGCGAAACATCGACGTACGTTCGCGACCGCATCGTCCACGGGAGCATCGGCCCGCGGAGCACTCCGGACACCACCCCGTCGCGCCGACCACGCACGGACCACCCCGCAGCACATCGCATGACATCGCCGGAACCGTTGGCGCCACAGCCGAATCTCATCCGTCCGCCGGACAAGACCGGTACGAACGGGTGCGCACGGTTCGGGCGGCTCGCCTCGTCTCGTGGGCGGCGACCGGCAATAAGGGTTGCGCCGTCACCTGAACGGACCAACGCACGTTACCGAGGTGAGTCAACGGCAGAAAAGCAAAACCCGACGCCGGGCAAATCGGGGCACAAAAGCGGAAGTGGACATCTCATTAAATTTCCACTCAATCGCCTGAGTACTCTGTTTTGTCATCCCACTACAGGGTGAGATAAGGCCATGGCGGAGCGTGACGAGAGGTAGCGCCTTGAGTATGGGAGGGGCGGGGCACAGCGAGCGGCCCCGCAATGGTGCCGGGGGGAGTACAACATGAGTGCCATTCGTCCCACGACCGTAGAGGTCGAGACGTCACTACGGCTGGTTGCGCCGGACGCCACCGCCTTACCGGTCCGGGCGAGTTTGAGGTACGACCCGGTCGATCCATATGCCGTTCATGTGCTCTTTCACGCCGAATCTGCCGGCGGCGAGGCGGTCAGCTGGTCCTTCGCCCGCGAACTGCTGGTCAGTGGGCTGGACGAACCAGCCGGCATCGGTGATGTGAGGGTCTGGCCGTGGGCCACGCCGCGCGGGGACTTCATCGCGCTCGCCCTGTCCTCGCCGGACGGCAACGCACTGTTCGAGGTACCACGCAGCGTGCTGGTGCGATTCCTTCGCCGTACCTATGTAGTCGTCCCGCGCGGGCGGGAGACCGACTATCTCGACCTCGACGGCGCGGTGTCCAGGTTGCTGGCGGGTCGTTGACCGGCCACCTCTCACGATGACGCAACGAGTCGGCGCGATCCCAGCGCCGGCTCTTCGTCAACCCGCGGGGCGACAGAACCGCGGGGCAAAAGAGCAGCGGGGCGACAGAGCAGCGGTGGGCCGGCAGCCGTGTGGGGCGACTGCCGGCCCGTTCCGATCACCGGTGATACGACGGGGTTGGCCTACCCGTTGTACTGCGCGATGATCTTGGAGAAGTCGTACGGGTTCTGGGCGACGCTGCTGCACGATCCGTCCGCCCAGTTGTGCGGCACACTCGGATCGCAGGCCCGGTCGCGGTTCAGCGACCAGTAGGAGAACCAGCCGACGTGCTTGGACTTCGCGTAGGCCAGCAGCGACTGGAACGAGGACAGCGTGAACAGTTCCGAGGGCTGATCGGTGTGCCCGTTCATGATCTGTAGGCCGAGGTGGCTCCACGCGGTCGCGTCGTCCCAGCCGTACAGGCTCTTGAGCTGCCCCTGGGCCGCCGCCGTCACCAGTTCGACGCTGGTCACCTGGTCGCCGGCGTTGGTCAGGCCGTAGTCGAAGGCCATGATGTTGATGATGTCGAAGGCCGCGCCCGCCGAGATGGCCGCGCGGATCTCATCGGTACCGGAGCCGGGGAAGCCGACCGTCGTCATCGGTACCGTCAGCGACACGTGCAGCGCCCGACCGGCCGCGCGGGCGTTGTCCTCCAGGATCTTGATGGCGCCGAACCGGACCGCCGTGTTGGCATCCAGGTCATCGCCTTCGTAGTCGAGATCGATGCGGGTCAGCCCGTACTTGCTGATGACCGACTGGTACGCCGCGGCGAGGCCGGACGCGCCGCCGCAGGAGGCGCCCAGTTCGTTGCCGTTGTACCCGCCGAAGGACACCGCGACGTCGCCGCCCTTGGCCCGTACCGCGTTCACCACCCCGGTGACCGTGCCGTCCGAGGACACCCGGTGCGCGGAGTCCCCTCCCCAGGCCGGCGTGCACCCGCCCGAGTCCAGTACGAACGCCAGATTGAAGTTCCGCACCCCGGACGCGTTGATCGCGTCGGTGATGTTCTGCGGGTTGTTGTCCAGCGGCATGAAGTAGATCGGGTTCTTGAAGCTGCCATTGTTCGGTGGCGGGCTGGTCGGCGGCGCGCTGGTAGGCGGTGGGC
>NZ_BONZ01000042.1 GCF_016862975.1 Rugosimonospora africana | reverse complement strand
TCGAACCCGCTCAACGCCCGTCACCGCCGCCTTGTCCCCCGCCTACCAGTACCTGACAGCTAAGCGACGATGCGGGCGTTGCCGGGCCGAGGAGCGCTCCTTCGCCGGCGAGCTAACGGCTCATCCCAGATGGTTCGACATGGCAGACTGGCGCAATGTTCAACGAGACCATGGTGCGGGTTTGCCATGATCCGTTGGTCATGTTGTTCGTGGCCAGCACTGCCGGCCCCGCCGAACGCGCTCTCCTGGTCATCCACGGTGGCCCGGATTGGGACCATTCCTACCTGCGAGAGCCGCTGTCGCAGTGGGGCGACCGATGTCGGATCCTGCTACCTGATCTGCGTGGCTGTGGCCGCTCGACCCGCGACCTTTCCAAGGAGGAATACACCTGGGACGCGATGGTGGCCGATCTGGTCGCGTTGCTGGACGCGACAGGCACATCGGTCACGGACGTGCTGGGCTTCTCCACGGGCGGCCTCATCGCCCAGCGGCTCGCCCTCGCTGCCCCGCACCGCATTCGTCGGTTGGTCATCGCCTCCAGCAGCGTGCTCCCCGTACCGGCGGACGCCTTCGCGGCCTGGCAGGAGCGAGACAACCGGTACGCCGCCGGCGCAGACCTCGGACCGGATCCAACTGGCCTGTCCGGCCCCGACCTCGTACGAGCCTGGGCGCGGACGTCAGCGCCCGTAGACGTGTGGCGACCGGAAGCACTGCCTGATCACCTGCAACGGCTCGACGCGGTGCGCTTCTCCGGAGACTGGGCCGATCTATGGCAAGCAGGCGTGCTGCCCAGCGCGCGCCCCGAGAACGCGCTCCAGCGACTGGCTGCGCTCGGTATCCCGATCCTGCTGCTACACGGCCGTTACGACATGACCTTCCCCGCGCAGCTGGCAGTTCAGACAGCTGCGCAGATCCCAGTAGCCCGAGCGGTCATCCTTGACGAGGCCGGACACATGGCTCACATCGACCAACCTGACCAGTGGCTCACGGCACTGGCTGATTTCCTCCACTAGCGGTTGGCCTCACGTCGCCAAGTCGATCGATTACGACGACTTCCAGGAGGCGCTCGCCAGGATCCCATGAGTTCCTCAGATCGGTGGCCTCACTCGACCGACGCAACGACGCAGACGCCCAGTCCTGAGGTTTGCCACGATCGGTGCCTATGCCGATTTGGGTGCTTGCGGCAGGCGGCAGGCTCACCATCGGGAGCAGACAGGGAACGACCGACGCACGCGAGGCCCCTCTTGACGTGGCCCCTTCTTCCGACTCATGGGCCCATCCTGGTCCACAACGTCGACAACGGAGATGCTCAACGCTTCTCGATCCTGATCTCGCCCCGTCAAACGGACTTGCTATGTGTGGCCGCTGGCCTCAACTCACCCTGACAGACAGGGGCCGCACCTTTATCCAATCCCCCACGACAACAAGTCGCCCGCCTTGGGGCGAGGTTGTTCCGCCACAGACTACTCATAGTGATGTGGATCATACCGTCAGCATGAGTCGTGTTTCTAGTGAAAACGGCAGAGGACGTAAGACGACCATGACGAGCCATCCGGCAGGACGCATGACGCCCTCGGCCGCCCGGCATCCGGACGGGAGAACGAGCCGAAGCAATTTTCGCACCGCGGGCACACTCACTCGCTCGACTTTCTCGTTCTCATTGAACGCTTGTACGAACGAGCGACGGCCGGGCTCGCCTGTACGTCAGGCTGTCATGCCGCCGTCAACAGCGAGAGTCGCACCGGATACGTAGGATGCGCGGTCGCTGAGCAGCCAGGTGGCAGCCTGTGACACCTCGGCTGGGTGGGCGCCTCGGCCGAGGGGGGTAGCCGCGTTCAGGCGTTGGGTGATGTCAGGCTCGCGTCGTTTCCAGGCGGCAATCATTGGGGTATCGGTGGTCCCGGGGGCGATCACGTTAACCCGGATACCGTGTTCACCGTATTCCTGAGCCGCTGAGCGGGTCAGTCCGATCACCGCATGCTTGCTCGCCGAGTACGCGCTGAGCTGGGCACCTCCACGCAAGCCACCGACGCTGCTGGTGTTGACGATCGAGCCTGGCGAGCCGGCCGCGAGCAGGGCCCGGATCTCCGCACGCATAGACAGCCAGACGCCTCTGACGTTGACTGCGAACACGCGATCGAAGCGTTCTTCCTCGATGTCGGCAAGCGCCGTACCGCCCTGGCTGATACCGGCGTTGTTGAACGCGCCGTCCAGACGGCCATGCCGGTTGAGCACGGCGTCGATGATCCGCTCGACGTCGTCGGCGGCGCTGATGTCGCCGGCGACGTAGCTGGCAGCGCCACCTTCGGTGGTGATCTGGCGGGTGACCTCGGCCAGCCGTTCGGTCGTACGCGCGGTTAGCACCACGCGGGCGCCCTCTCGGGCGAACACTCGTGCGGCCTCGGCTCCGATCCCGCTGCTGGCGCCGGTCACCAGCACGACCTTGCCGGCCAGCATGCCTTCTCCTACCTGGCAGGGAATCACGTTGTGGGACTCTCCTCATGAAGCAGGGCGTCGATGACCGCATCGCGTACAGTCGCCGAGAGTCGGGAGTTGTCGCGGTGGTGTGGGTTCTCGCAGATCGTGGTTGCCACGCCGCGTAAGGCGGCGCTGAGCGAGCGAGTTGCCAGCTCCGCTGTGACGCCGGATCGCAGCGCTCCAGCCCGAGCCAGCTGGTGGAAGCCCGCCCGTAGCATCTCGCGGCTCAGCGTCGCGGCCTGCGGCTCGGGGCTAGGACGCAGAGGAAACATCAGCGGGTAGATCGCCGGATTTTGCCGAGCAAAGCCGACGTGCAGATCCCAGCCGCGGCGCAGGTCGGCCCGCGGATCACCCGTTGATTGCAGTCCCTGCTTGTGTTCGAGGTACTGGTCCAGACTGGCCGCGACCACGGCATCAAGCAGCCGCTGTTTGTCACCGAAGAAGTGGTAGAGCGTTGGTAGCTGCACCCCGGCCCGTGCACAGATTGCACGTAGTGACGTGCCGTCGATTCCTTGTTGTGAAACGACTGCGGTCGCCGCATCCAGCAACGTCTGCCGGGTGTCAGTCCTCTGTATCACGGATACAGAATGTATCAGTGATACAGAGACGTGTCGACACCTCTCGGGGTGTTCAAGAGATCCAGCGTCGATCGGTCTACCCAGTACAGATCCTCGACGGCGATGAGCAGCGGTCGGGTCGCCGCCGGCCGGGTGATCAGGCCCAGCACAGACTCCAACAGCTGAGTCGGCAAACCTTCGTGCGCGTGGCCGCTGCTGCCCGGGCTGAGCTCGGGCAGCAGCCGCGCCAACGGCAGACGCGCCGCCCCGAGGCACTGGTCGAGTTCCTCGCTCGAGCTCGACCGGACGACCGCACGCAGCATGCCTGTCAGGGGCGCCAGCGGCAGCCCCTCACCACCTAGCTCCACGCATCCGCCGACGAGCACGCGCGCACCCGAATCACGCGCGATGCGGGCGACCTCCTGGACCAGGCGGCTCTTTCCCACGCCCGCCTCGCCGGCTAGGAGTGCGACGTGCGGTTGCTCGGCGACGGCCTGGTCCAGCAGGGAGCACAGCCGGCCCAGCTCGGTGCGACGGCCGACCAGGACGGGGCTGACCAGCTCACGATTCACGCCGAAACGGTACGTTGCGGGGATGCGCTCGACCATCGGGCCATCGGCCACGCTGAATTCGCTCCTTCCCGCTCGGGCCCGACGCGACGAGCCGGACCGGACGTACCGGCCACCACGTCATCGCCGGGAGCAGGATCCCGAGGGCGTCGGCCTCGACCAGGGCTCCCACCACGACGAGCGCGCCAGCCAAGCCGAGCCATCCGGTCGGCGGTGCCGTGATCAGGGAGCCGGCCGCGATTCCGGCCGGATACGCCAGGCCGTACGCCCGGGCCAGAACGGTCTCGCCCAGGCGCCGCGCGAGGGATGTGTCCACCACAACCTCGACCGTCACGCGGCCAGCCCCGATCGTGGCGACCAGCATCACGGCTATGGGCACGGACGGCGCCACTGCCAGCAATGCCGCGGGCACGGCGATCACCAACAGCGTGACCCCGACCAGCCGGAGCGGATCACGAACGCGCAACCGCGCCGCGACCGCCGCGCCGATCAACCCGCCGATGCCGATGGCGGCCAGCAGGTAGCCGTAGCCGCTGCCTAGCCCGTCGGCTGAGCATCAGCAACAGGACGGTGTGAGCTCCGTACGCAAGGCAGCGCATGACGTCGGCGCCGATGATGCGGACTGCAATCGCGTCGCCCCGCAATGCCGCGAATCCCTCGCGAAGTTCGTGTCGCGCACCCAGGTCCGTGGTGGGCCGCAGGTCCCGCGCCGGCGGCGCGAGCTGGGCGCCGAGGCCGACCAGAAAAGTGCCGATACCGCGAACGTACTGGCTTTGATCACAAACGCCCACGCCGGGGAATGTAGGAGCAGCAGCAAGGCACCGGCGACCACCGATGCGGCCCCGATGGCCGACCGCGTGGCAGTGGCCGCGGGCAGGTCGGCGGCGGTCAGGATCCGGGACGTGGTCGCGGCGACGCATGGCGGGTATACCACCGAGGCGACCGTGGAGGCCGCGGCGAGCACCGACGCCAGGAACACTGGCAGGTCCGCCATTGCTACGGCGGCCAGAAGCATCATGATCGCAGCCCGGATCACATCGGAGGCGATCATCGGCCGGCGCCGGTCGTAGCGGTCGGCCAGCGCCCCGGCCAGTGGACCGAACAGCACCATCGGCAGTACGCGAGCGCACCCGCGACCAACGGTTTCGATCCCGGCAGCACACCGTCAGGAGCGGCCACCACACACTCATAGATCCTTCGAGACGAAGAGGATCTTGAAGGACGGACAGTCCGATGACCGCACTTCAGAGTGACGTAGCTGGCCGATCGCGTGGGACCAGTCTCGGCTCGTACCGCCCGCGAGGAGTTGCCCGCGGCGGCCTGAGCACTCAACAGCTCGATGCATGAGGTGTGCAATGTCACCTACCAGATTCAGCCGACCGATCGGTAGGCTCGGCTCTCAACCTGCCTGCCAACGCCGCTGGGAACCGCCGTTGAGACGGAGGCGACACTTGGACATTCTGTTGTTAACGGGCGTCGATGCGGGCGCGCCCGACAGGGTGCTGCCCGCCCTGGAACTGCTTCCACACTCGGTACACACCGCACCTCGCGATGTCCGAGCCCTGGTGTCCGACATGTCGCCGGACGTCGTTCTCCTCGACGCGCGCACCGAACTCGCCGACGCCCGGGCCACCTGCCGGATGCTGCACGCCACGGGCTTGGGCGTGCCGCTGCTATCCGTAGTTCGCGAGTCAGGTCTGGTCGCGCTGTCCGCCGCTTGGGGCATCGATGACGTAATCCTCACCTCGGCCGGACCCGCCGAGATCGAAGCCCGGCTGCGTCTGGCCGTCGACCGGTTCGCCGCGCCCCAGGCCAACGATGGCGCCGTTATACGCGGCGGCGAGCTGGCCATCGACCCTGACAGCTATACCGCAAAGCTGAGAGGCCAGCCACTCGCCCTGACATACAAAGAATTCGAGCTGCTCAAGCTCCTCGCCCAACACCCCGGTCGAGTCTTCAGCCGCGACCAACTGCTGCGCGAGGTCTGGGGCTACGACTACTTCGGCGGTACCCGCACGGTGGACGTCCACGTCCGGCGACTGCGCGCCAAACTGGGCTCGGAGTACGAGTCGATGATCGGCACCGTCCGCCACGTCGGGTACAAATTCGTCGTCCAGCCGACCCGCGCGTTGCCGGACGCCGAGGCAGCACCCATCCGGGTCAGTACTACACAAGACACAGTTCGCGCCGGCTGAGAGCAAGCATCCGAGCGGGTAGCGGGGACGACGTGGCGTGAACGCACCATGGGCAGCCCAAGGCGCTCCGAGATGTCCACGGCCGGGAACCTTAGCTCGTCTGTGAGCCGCGACCTACCGGAGCACAGGCCAGCTGCCGACCCGCTCCCCAGCGACATTCGCGCCTCTGCGACGAGCGGGCCGTTTCGGCGAACCGGCCGCAGACGGTCAACTTCGAGCAGGCCCTCGGCTACAGGCACGATGTTGACGCACCGCGTGGGTTCTTCGGCCGCAGTCGTAGTCGTTCCCCCACGCATCCAGTCTCAGCTCCCATCACCGCGTCTGCACCCTCCACACGGAACTGGACGGCGAGGTCGTCTGCCGCGGGTGGAGCCTCTGTCCCCCGATGGCCTATGGCGAAGACCTTCTTGAGAACCGCGGCATCCCGGACCCACGACCAGCGCGCCCTTGCGCCCTCGCGACCGGATGTCGTCCACCCGCTGGTCGGCGGTGTCGAACAAGACCTGCACCTCGTCGTAGGTCAACGGCCGCCGCCCCGGCCGGCCCTCGTACTCCCCGACGTGCACCATGGAGTTCCACTCGTGCAACACCACCGCCGGTGCCTGCCCGAACCGGTCGCGACACGCCTGCGGCCACGCGTACCGGGTGTCGGTCACGAAGTCCTGAAACAACCGCATCGTGGTCTGGTAACCGCGCAACGTCGACAACGCTGCCGGCCGAGGCCCCGAGCGCAGCATGTCGAAAAACGCCTCCAACTCGGCGCACGTCCACTGCCACGGGTACTGATTGGTGAACTCGGCCAACCGGCAGATCAGCGCTAACCGCGCACGCACGGTATCCCCCGACAGCCCCGGGTGCTTTGCTGACGGGCTCAGCCCTCCAGCATCGTCTCGAACACCGCCGTCGCCGGATCCAAGCAAGACATCCCGTCGGTCAGCATCAGCGGCGCAGCACCCGGAAGATCGGCAACCGTCACGTTGCATCCAACGCATCAATGTTGAATCGGATACGGCTCGCCTGGTCGACGCCCAAATCAGCGCACTTGATGATCTACAATCGAGCGCGATCGAAGCTCCGCGTATGTTGCAACAGATGCAATAGCTAACGATTGAGGAACCGGTACGGACTCATCTGGTAGTCGGCGAAGTATGGATACGGGATGACTCGATGGTGGGTTCCACCGTCCCCGGATTGCTCGTAACCCAGATAGCTCGTCATCGTGGGATCCGTCCAGTGATCGAAAATCACGACGTGCCCGGCGAGGTCAGGTGTCGGGTTGATCAGCAGATCACCTGCGCGAAGGTCGGTCTTCGAAATCGGCGCGGACCGTGCGGCCAGCCCTGCAGTGTCCAGACCTGGCCCGGCCAGACCCAACGCCATCGAGACGTATCCGGAACAATCGCGACGGTACCCGTGGAACCAGGACGCCGGCTCTGAGCTGGACAGGTACGGCACCGGACCGCCCTTCCACGCGCTCACCCACGTCGCTGCCCGCGTCAGCACCGCGGAACCGTCCATACAACCTGGGGATGGACTGGACTGTTCATTAGGGTTCACCAACCGCGGACAATCGACCGGACACTTTTCAAGATCTCCCGGGATTGTTCGCCAATTCGAGGAACCTACGGCGTCGACCAGCATGGTCGCGTCAGGCTCCCATCTGGCGTAGGCGTCGGGGTAGGCGCTGCGCTGCACGGCCTGCGCCGCCCCGGTCAGGGACATGTCCTGCCAGCCGGGGATGGCCTGCAGCCTGGCGTAGAACATGCGACTGGCGTACACCGGGTCGTGCAGCTGGTCGGGTGTGCCCCAACCCTGGCTGGGTCGCTGTTGGAACAGGCCCACCGAGTCCCGGTCCCCGCCGGCCGGGTTGGTCAGGTCGGACTCCTGAATCGCGGTGGCCACGGCAATGACCGGGCCGCGAACCGGAATTCCCATCTGCTCACCGACGGACACGATGACGGCGGCCAGAGCTACCTGGTCGGGGCGATAGTTTCCGACCTGAGGCCAGCCGCCAGCGGGCGCGGCCACCGCGGCCTGACTGATCATGGGCACGGCGCAGCCGGTGGAGCCACCATCGACAAGGGTGGCTGCGCCAAGGCCACACACGACCACCATGCCAAGGATCGCAGCGACGATGCCGCCCAGTAGCTTGCCAGTCGTCACCAGGCCACCTCGACACGCGATGGTCGCTGGCGCCAGGATGTCCCGGGCCGGCGGTGTTGTTCGAGCACGTAAGCCTCCAGAAACGCAGAAAGGGCGCGGTGTGCGCCCAGGTACAAGGGATGGAAGGAAAGACGGTGCGGCGGACCCGGTGACGGCCAAGCAGACACTCAACAACGACGAGAGCGGCACACCTCGTGCGGCATGGCAGAGCGACGACGGCAGACGTCGATGAGCTTTCAAGGATTGCGATGGCGGCCCCGGTTTCCCAGCGATACCCACGTCGTCGGGTTTCGCTTCGGATCGGCATACCCTCGCGCATTGGCGGCGACGTGAACCTCGACCGATGCCGGTCATCGGCTGGCTGACCTGCGGCCGGATGCTTGCACCCGGCGGCAATTCGATTCGCGGGCGGGCAGCAGTGCCCTGCTACCCGCCCGGACGATGTCTTGCCGTCAGTAGGTCAGCAGCGTAGCGACAGTGTCGGGGTCGATTCCGACCGCGACCGCCTGCGCGAGAAGCTGCGCGAACCGGTTGTCGGGTTCGGCCTCAAGCGCCCGGTCCACGGCGATGCTGGCCAGGGCGCCGTTGCCGGCCTGCAGTGCGCACAGGGCTAGCAGGGTGGCGGGAGCTGCCACGAAATCGGGGTCGGCCCGGCGGACCAGGTCGCTGTACATCTGGATCTGCCATTCCTGCCGGCCGGTGCTGCGCGCCGCGGCATCCCGTACGGCGGGCAGCGCCAGCAGCACGCCCAGCCGCGCCGCGTGCGTGTCCTCGACGGCCTGCCCGGCCCGATAGCGGTGTTGGGCGTGGCGAAGCTCGTCGTCGGCCGCGTCTGTGATGGCCCGGGTCAGCCGCTCGCGTCGCGCCTGGTCGCTGAGGCCGGCCCCGGCCGCTTCGCGTGCGGTGGCTTCGGCCAGGTCGACCAGGAACAGCCGGGCGGTGGCGCTCGCCTCGGCCATGGCCTCGGCCGCAGGCCCGGTCACCGGCGCCAGCATCTGGGCCAGCGCGTCGCGGCCGGATAGGACGGCAAGGCCGGCGTAGATCGCCGCCGCGGTCACCGGACTGGTCGACGGTTCGAAGGCCACCCCCTCGGCCGGGCAGGACGCCTCGGGCCGGTCGCAGTCCAGCCGCCAGAACCGGCCGCGGCGCACCCGCAGCGCCTCGCGAACCGCGATGCCGGCCTGGCCAAGCGCGTCGCGTGCGACGGCCACCGCCGGCGCGACCTGCTCGGGCTCGCCGTAGCCGACCAGAGCAACGGACACCTCGAACCGGTCCTTGATCTTGGTGATCACCATGTTCAGCCCGGCGGCAAGCGGCTGGGCTGGGCCATCGGTGGCAGGCAGATCCAGTCGGGCGGCCAGCACGATAGCGCCGCTCGTGTCGACGGCCAGAAGGATCAGGTCCGCCCCGGGGTGAAATCCCAGCAGGAACGGCACCACGGCCAGCAGGTCGTCGGTGTCGCGGATGCGGATGACCGGTCGTTGGTTGGACTCCATAGTTGTTCCCCTTCGGTGGCGTGCCATCGGTCACGGGCAACCGGACGCCACCTCACCGCCCGCGCCGGGTCGGTGAGGTGCGACCGATTGGCTCGGGCGGGTGGCGGATGTCAAATGGGTGGTTGCCCGCCGGCCCCGCACGGGGCCGGTGGGCGCGGTGGTGACGACAGCGTCAGAGGCCGTTGGCGATGATTTCGGCCTTGGCCAGCATTTCGGCCTCGCGGATGTCGGCGGCGGAGATGTGGAGGTACCACAGCCCGTCGGGGAAGACCTCCTCGTCGCCTCCATAGACCTCGTAGCGGCCCGGCACGACCCCGACGACGACGGGCCGGTCCTCGTGCCAGACCCCGATCACGGTCCAGTACATGGATTTCCTCCTTCGAGCAACATGCGCCGCGCAGCGCCTGGCCGGCCTGGTGCCGGCCGGGCGCGCGGTGGGGTGAGCACCCGGCCCGGGCGGTGCTCCACTGTGGAGCACCGCCCCGGGCGGGGGTCTTTCGAGTCGTCCGGCGCACCGGCGCCGCACGTGTGAGGGGCTACCGGCGGGTCAGGCTCAGCAGCTGCCGGTGCGCCCGGCTCTTGACCTCGTCGTTGCTGCCCTCCATCACCGCGGTGGCCCGCGCGGCGAGGTTGCGCCCGCGCAGCGACCCGGTCGGGCGGATCGGCGATTTCCAGTCCGCGTACTCGGTGATCGCCCGTTCGGCCGCGTAGGCGCTGCGCCCCAGCCGGACGGTGTTGCTCGCGTACAACCGGTCCAGCGTCTCCAGGCGGGTGCGGTGGTTGATGCGGGTGCGCTCGGAGGCGCCCGGTTGCGGCGCCGGCCACAACTGCTCGACCAGCTGATGGAAGGCCGCGATGCTCACCTCGGTGCGCGCCAGCAGTTCCTGCTCGGCGGCGAAGGTCTGGAAGTAGCGCACCGACAGGCCCAGGGTGCGCCGGGCCTCGGCGATGCGGTCAAGGGCGTTGCGGGTGTGCCGCACCCCCCAGCGGGCGGCCGCATCCCGCAGGGCGAACCGCTCGGTGTTGCCGCACTCGATGCGCCACGGGGTGAGGACCACCTGGGCCTGGCTGGACCCGTCGTGGCTGTTGACCGCGGCGACATACGGCACGATCTGGTCGTTGATGCCGGCCGCGTCGATGACCACGGTCTGCGGCAGGCGCAGGCAGACGAACACCCGCCGGCCCTCGCGCAGCGCCCCGGCCGACTCCCACACCACGTCGTGGTTGGCGACCAGGTCCTGCAGGAACTCGAAGATGTCCCGGTTCTGGAACACCTCGTAGCGGGCGCCGACCACACCCAGCCCGGCGCCGGTGTCCTGCCGGACAGTGACGAACTGGTCGGCCAGCACGTTGGTCGCACCGGCCAGGGTGTTCTGGTAGAGCACCGGGCGGCGGGCCACCTCGAAGTCGATGCCGCCGAGCTGCAGCACCCGGTCGATGTCGCTTTCGCCTTCCGGGACCACGGTGCCCAGTTCGTGCCAGGCCGGCACCCGGGTGTAGAGGGCGGCGCGCCCCGTGCTGGTGTCCAGGCCATGCTGGGGAAGCACTTCCCCCTCGGTCAGGACCCAGACCTCGCCGTTGTCCCAGTTGCCCGGGTCATCGACGCGGTAGCGGCCGCCGCCGATCGGTACCAGCCTGCCGGCGTCGATGCGGGCCTGGATGTCGGCGCGCCGGTCGGCGGCCGAGCGCAGCTGCTCGCGGCGCTGCGCGGTGAACTGCGCGTTGCGATCTTCCACGCGCGGTGTGTCGGTCATCGGTGCTACTCCAGTCTGAGGATGCAGCCCCGGGCGGTCACCACGCCCGGGAATCTGCGGTGTGGTGACCACCGCTCGCGAGGCGATGCGACGCGGGCGTGGTGACAGGTCGGGTTATCGGGTCACCGGCGCACTCCCCGTGGGGAATCGGGCCGGTGGTGATGCCGTGCTTGCCGATCGGCCGCAACGGGCGCGACAGCTGTCACGCTCCGATAGGCGGGCGCATCCGCCCCCGGGTGGCCATCAGGCCGACGACATACCCGCTGGCGTCCTCGCGGCCGGGCCCCAACTGCCCGCGGATCGACGCCCAGTCGGTGAGCGTGCCTGCTATGCGTCGGCGAAGCCGATGTGGCGGCCGAGCACAGGGCCGGCGGCCACCGCAGCCAGCGCGGCCGGCAGGTGGCGGCGTTGCCAGCCCTCCAGCGCGGTGGCCAGGTCGGCGCCGTACTTGCGGTGCTGGGTCAGCGCGGCGACAAGGCCCGCGGCCTGCTCGATGCCGTTGTTGGCGCCGCGGGCGGTGTGGGGGCGAACCGGGGCCAGCGCGTCGCCCAGCAGCACCGCGTGCCCGCCGCGCAGGGGCCAGACCATCCGGGTCGGCGGGTCGATATCCATCACCGGCGCGGCCATCCGGTCCGTGGTGCCCGCCACCAGGGTGGCCTGCGGCTCGGGCAGGTAGCGTCGGGCGGCCTCGTCGACTCGGGCCCGGGCCGCAGCTCCGACGTGGTGCGGCAGGGCGAACAGCCGCCGGGTGGGTGGGGCCCCGAACCAGCGGGTGTACTGGGCGGCGGTGGCGCCCAGGTAGAACGTCCAGTCGGCGCCGCCGGGGATCGGCGCGACGGTCAACTGCACCCCGGCCTCCGGAACGGGTTGGAAGCGCAGGAAGTCGCGCAGCCCCGACACGGGTCCCGCGACCTGCCCGCGGTGGGCGACGTAGCCGGCATACCGCAGCCGGCGCCCGCCGTCCAGCAACTGGCGGCCGACGGAGGCGCGGCCGTCGGCGAAGACCACCAAGTCGACCGGGCGCCTTTGCCCGTCGGCGAAGTGCAGCAGCGGCTGTCCGTGGTAGTCGGACAGGCCTGTGACCGTGGCACCGGTGTGCAGGACCCCGGCGGGAAGCCTGCGGGCAAGGGCGGCGTGCAGCAGCGGCCAGGTGGTGTTGCGCCCGGCATACCGGTGGCGGCGGGCCCGAGCCGGGCGGCGCTCACGCACGGCTATGTGCGCGACCACCTCCGAGTCGTACTTGACGAACTCGGACTGCTCGATGCCCAACTGGTCGAGCACGTCCAGCGACGCGTGCTCCAGCCCGATCAGTCCCCCACCCTGGGGCGCGCTGTCGCCGGCCGCTTCGTAGACGGACACGTCGAAGCCGGCGTGCAACAGCAGCAGTGCGGCTGCCGGTCCGGTCACCGATCCCCCGACGATCGCCACCCGCGGCCGGCTCACGGCCGATGGTGGCGGGGTGCCGGTCGCAGCGGCGGCGGGATCGGACGGTGCGGTGTGGCTCATGACAGGTTCCCTTCGGTAGGCAACCCGGGCACGAGCCCTCGCGGCCGCACCCGGATTCGCGTGTACGCGTGCGGCCGGGCAACGGCCAACAGCGCCCGTCAGGACGCTGGTGTGCTACTCAAGCTGTGCTTGTCGAATCGGCGATTCGAACCTCGGTGCTGCTGATCAGATGTCGCAGCCGCGTGTCGTGCGGACGGGTGGGCCGGCTCCATGGGGTCACCGGTGGCCCGGTGCGTGCGCCGGCCGCACCAGCAAGCGGGTCGTGTTCGGCCTGCGAGCAGGCGGAGGCGCGTTCGCGCGCCCGGCTGCTCAGGTCTGCCTCGAGTCCTGGCCGGTCGGCGCACCGGTCGGTGACGGCACAGCGGACAGCAGCCCGAGGTGGACGGCAGCGGCGAGCACGTCCCCGTCGCGCAGACCACGGGGGTGGCCGGCCGCCGTCAGTGTGCGCTGCCCGGCTGTCGGCCGGTGCAGCTGCCCGGCGGCCGCCGCGTCCTCCAGCCGGATGCCCGCGCCCGGTACCGCGTCGGGCTGCCGGGCCGCGATCCCGGTCAACCGGCCTGGGAAGACCGCCTCGCGTGCGCCGCGAAACGTGTCGCCGTCGTAGCTTGCCAGTCTGCCCAGCCGGGCGGTGAGCCGGTCGGCGAGCCAGCTGACCGGGTCCGCCCCCTCGGGGCAGACGTCCGGGGTGACGCTTTGGCGCTGCTCGTGAACCTGCCAATAGCGGTGGACCGGATCCCACCAGCCGAACTGCGCGCGGTAGCCGTGGCCGGGCTCGCGGGGCTGGCCGTACGCGTCCATGTCAGATCCGTCGAACGTCGTGATCGTCGCGGTGTAGTAGATGACCGGCACCGCGTCCACGGCGATGCGGGCAACGTCGGTACCAGGCCCGTCGTCGCCGTCGAAGGCCACTCGGACCAGCAGCGCGTCGTCAATGGCAGTGAGCGTGGCCCGGCGCGGCTCGTCCATGTCGTGACGAGTGACTGTGACCAGGTCACCGACCTCGATCCGGGGCAGGCCCGCGACGTAGGCGCCCAGCAACTGCCGGTGAATCGGCCAGTGCTGACTCAGTCGCTGCGGGTCGGGCGGCAGCAGCCCGGGATGGGCGGCGTCCGCCGCGGTCCAGAGCGTACGGCCGCTGACATAACGATGGTTGGTGCGCGCCTGGTTTCGGGCCCACGCGGCCAGCGTGGGCGGTAACGGGCTGTGGCTGGTCATGCTGCTCGCTTTCCGCGGCCGGCGCACCCTGCGGCCATCGGCGGCGACGCCGACCACCACCGGCCACTGGCCGCTTGACGGGAACGGGTGACGGTGGGGCTTGCCCGATGGGTCAGGCGGGCGAATCACGCGGTGGGCACACCGCCCAGTGGCTAGTGTCGGTCGGTGTCGGAGAGCAACCGGTAGGCGCGGTATGCCAGGTGCCGCTGCCGGTCACTGAGCACATTCAGGTCGGCGCAGACCGCCTGCGCGGCAGTGACCACCAGTGCGTCGAGTTCGTCGGCGGTGAACGCGGCCGCGATGCCGCGCAGCACCACCCCGACGGGTCGGATACCCGTGCCGCTGTCGGCGTCGGAGACCGTGGCCAGCACGAGGGTGAGCCGATCGGCGAGCCTCGCGTACCGGTCGCCGTCGGCGCGCAACCGGGCCGCCATGGCCCGCCGGCCGGCGAGCATGGATCGGATGTCCATCAGCCTCGGCGCGGCCGGTTCATCGGCAGGGGCCGCCGGCGGCTGGTCGGCCGCGGTCTGCGCCTGGGTGGCGCGCTGGTCCCCCCTCATCCGGGCCTCAGTCACCGCCTCGTGCAGCAGTCGCAGTTCGTCGCTGGTGACCATGACCGGAATCGGGTCGCCGGGTCCGGTCGGAACCCAGGCGGCACCGGTGCCGCGGGTGGGGTTGACATCGCGGCGGCGGACCGGCGGGCGGGTGCCGTCGAGGGCGGGCACCCCGTCGCGGTCGGGGTCGTAGACCAGCACGCGGTTTCCGCCGGCCTCCTTCGCCGTGTACATGGCGGCGTCCGCGCAGGCGAGCGCATGCCATGCGGTGCCATTGCCCGAGGTGGCGACGCCGATGCTGGCCCGCGGTTGGATCCGCGCTCCGGCGATGGTGGCTGAGGCGGCCAGGGCGGCACCCAACGCCGTGGCCAGCCCGGAGGCATCCGTGCCCTCGGCGACGACAGCGAACTCGTCTCCGCCCATCCGGGCCAGGGTGGCGGCACCGGCAACCGCTGAGGCCAGCCGTCGGGCGACCTCGGTCAGGTACCGGTCGCCACCGGCGTGGCCGAGGTTGGTGTTGACCGTGTGGAGGCCGTCGATGTCGGCCAGGGCCACCGTGATCGGGCCACCGGTGCGGGTGATCTCATCCAGCAGATGATCGATGGCCCGACGGGTCGGCAGACCGGTCAGCGGGTCGCGATGCGCCTCGCGCAGCGCCACCGCGTAGATCTGTTGCTGCCACCGGTGCATGCGTGAAGTGTTGTGTATCACGGCGGCCATGAACACGCCCGGACCGGCCAGGACAAGGGGCGGGGTGTGCAGGTACAGGCCGACGACGACCAGGGCGCCGCTGAGCCCGGCGGTGGCCAGGGCGCGTCGCAGCGACCACGGTGGCACGAGGCTGTCGCCGCGGGACGAGAAGATGGACACTGGGCTTACTCCTATCTCAGGGGATGCCGGAGGCGGGCCGCGGCTGACAGGCGGATGCGACCCGCCTCCGGGTTGGGCAAACACGAAGACCGCCGGCACCGGGCGCGGCGGTCGAGCAGGTTCGGATGTGGGCAGGCAGGCAGCCGACCCATCGTGGTCAGGTGTCCCAGACCGGCAGGTTCTCGTCGATGTCGAAACCGGAGTCGACGAGCAGGTAATCGCAGTCCAGGTCGCGGGCGTAGGACAGCACCGCGAGCAACTGTTCGGGTAGCCCGGTCGCCAGCCGGGACACCGGCGCGGCGGGCACCCCGATTAGGGTGCCGAACGCGGTGCACCGCGCATCCATGCCGGGCAGGTCGGTCAGCGTTTCGACCAGCTGCGGCGGTAGGTGCCGCGGCGAGAGCTCGAGCAGATTGTGCATGAACGCCATCGAGGGGATCTCCTTTTCCGTATGGGGGCATGGACGATCTGGTGCCGGTCCCAGCGATCGGCGCGTGGCAGCACGCCACGAGGGCCAATTCGATGCCGCCGTCGGCCAGCAGCCGGGCGCAGTGCTAACCGACGCCGGCAATCGCTGCCCCTGGAGCCGCGCAACGGTGTGTTCGCGCCGGTTGTCACCCTGGGGATGCGCCGTTGCCCGTGCCACCTGGCGCGGCGGACTACCGCTTCCGGGCCGGTCGCAGGTTGTCGCCGACAGCGATCGCGGCGATCGGGGTCTCGCGGGGCAGGCCGGCCAGATAGCGGTTGGCATGGTGCAGGAAGGTCAGCTGGTCCTCCACCCGGCCGCTTTCCGGGACGAAGAAATACCCCTCAGCGGTGACCACCCCGTCGCCAACGACCGCGGACAGTTCGGCGATGGTGACGTAGGTCGACAGGCCGACCTGCAGCGCCTCCAGGTGGTCGACGGGCAGGTGGCCGGGGTTGTACGGTGCGGCATTGAACGCGCGTATCGCACTGATCCGTGGCTGACTCAGGTAGTCCCTGCGGGCCCGGGCCAGCGGGTAACGGTCACCGCCGTAGCGGTCTGCGAAGTGCCAGAACGGCTTGGCGGCCGGGGTTCCGGCCACGACGTAGCTCCAGCGATGCCAGGTGTGCGTGGCGGCGATGACCGCGGCACGTCGCATACCGTCGAGGTCCAGCAGCCCGATCGGACCGCCGGAGGTGTAGCCACGCCAGCGGTCGATGAGCCGACCGGAACGGCGAGTGCTGGTCGGGAAGACCGGGACCGGACCGCGAGGGCGGTAGCCACCACGGCGTAGTCGCGCGGTGGCCAACGCGGCGAGCAACGACGGGGCAACGGCGCTCGGCAGAGTGACGATGAAGGTGTGCAGGTGGTCACGGGGCCGTGACGGGTTGGACGGTGTGGCGCGCGACATCGGTCTCCTTCCGTGGGTAGGTCGGATGCGAACCTGTGAGAAGCGCACGGGAAGTTCACCGCGGCGCAGGTCAAGAAGCGCTCGGTCGAGGTCATGGACCGAACAGGCCCCATGGGGCGTAAGCGCGGATGTGCCCGTGGCTGTGGGATGACCAGGTCCGGTCGAGATGCCGGTCTCAACCGACGGCCGGGCGAGCCGACAACGGCCGCGGCGTGTGCCAGCAGTGCAGCATGTCGGGTGTGGTTCGTGGTGGAACCGATGGTGCCGGGTGGGCGGCGGTGCCGCAGTGGTGCGGGGTGGACGCTGAGCTCAAGTGGCAGGATCGCGGCCGACCGGCCGGCAATGGCGGGTGGGCGGGATGCGTCTGTTCCTCGGCGGCAGGGCCCGGGGCGGTGCGTTCTGGTGTGTCACAAGGTGAGCCTCGACGTTAACCCGGGCACCCAACTGAGCCCGACCGGCGGGGTGGAACCGCGGATCGGGCCCCGAGTTGGGCAGTTGGAGTGCCCGCGGCCCAGTCGGGCGGCAGGGTTTGCCGACTGGTTGGGTCAGTTGCCCGTCGCCCACCCAGCGCAGCGGCCTCGAGGAGACCGAAGGTCAGACCGCCGGCCGGTGCTGACCCTGCCGGCCTCGGCGGCCAGCAGCACGGGCGGTGTCCTCGGCCTGCCAGTGACTGAAGCGGCGCTCGCCCTGCCGGTGCAGGAACCCCGGTATGCGGTTGGCCGCAATCCCTACCTGCGGCGGACCGAGCACCGCGAGCAGGTCGCAGTCCTCCTGCGAGGACCAGCCGGCCGCGGCGATCGCGGCCTGGTCGGGGAACACATCGGCAACCCGATCCGTCTCGGGATCCAACGCTTGGTCCTGGGTACCGCCGTAGGAGTACACCCAGCGGAGGTTGCCCGGTGGATCAGGCTCGACCATCCGCCGGAACCGGTCGACCTCCTTGGTGTAGGCGTAGAAGAAGCTTGTCGGTCGAGCGTGGCAGATGCGCAGCCACGCGGCCAGGTACGCGTCGCAGAAGAAGTCACCGCTGTCGTGGATACGGACCCACCGGCCGGTCAACGCCGAGGCGGCCAACTCATTGAGCATGGCCGTCTCCCACCCGGGCAGGTCGTCGAGCACGAATGCCAGGTTGGCCTCATGCTTGGCTTTGACCGCGGGGAAGCGGTAGGTGCCGTTGCGGGCGTAACAGACGTGGCGGCAGATTCCCGCCGATGGGCAGGTGTTGTACGTACGCCCGTCCGGCAGGCGGCCGGCCCAGGCGGGCAGCGACCAGTTCCACACGCCGATGGCGCGTAGTTGCCGGTTCTGGGTCAGCAGTCGCCGGGGGCGCGGCGCGGCGGATGCCGCGGGTGAGAGGGGTGTGGTGGACATGGGCCTCCTGCGGTTGGTGGATACGACAAACCCGCCCCGGCCGGTGCCATCTCGTGGCACCACCCGGGGCGGGCAGAGGGATGAATGTGGGTAGGTGCTGCTGCCGGCCGGTCAAGCCTCGCCGTGGCGCTGGCCACCCATCGGGCCAAGCAGATACAGCGGGTCCTGCACCGGCGTGGGTGCTCCGGGGTGGAAGGGGCCGGTAGCGCCGAGGTGGCCGGGCAGGTCGACCAGGCGGTGACGGCGTCGGCCGTTACCCGCCAGGCGCCAGATCGGGCCGGCCGGGTCGCTACGCGTCTGGGTGTGGGTGGCGGTGGCAAGCCACACCCCCAGCCGACCAGCGCTGGCGAGATGCTGGTGCAGGTGGGTTTCCCGGGCCGGGCTGGGCAGCAGGATCAGCACCGGCCAATCGGGGCCTCCGGCCTCACGCAGCCGCCGGTACGCCGGCATTTTGCCGGCCAACACGGGCAGGCTCTCGGTCCCGAGGTCCATCTCCAGGAACCACCCCACCTGCGTGTCGCCGTCTTCCCAGACACCATGCCCGTCCGGGTGCACCCGGCGACCGGTGGCCGAGGCGATCGTGGCAGCGGGCCACCACCGGGCCAGCCGGGCACCCGGGGTGGTGCGGGCGGCAGCGATCAGGTCGATGAAGAACTGGTTGGTGGCGTCGATGTGCGCCAGATGCGCGCCGGCCGCGACCAGCCGATCCTGCTGCTCCCGCAGGGCCTTGGCGGTGGGCGGCCTGGCACCGGCGGCCAGGGCGACGTAGCGGGCCGACAGCGGCCCGGGCAGCCAGTGCAGCGGCAGCCGGCCGCCGGGCCGGACCGGGATGAACGAGTCGATCCACCCCAGCGTCCGTAACCCCTCCAGCCGGTTGCGGCAGGTGCGGGCGGAGGTGAACAGGATGGTGGTGATCTGCGCGGTGGTCAGGGTGCGGTGATCGTGCAGCAGCTGGGCCAAGGTGTAGTCGCGGGGTTCGAGCCGGAAGGAAATGGACCGCAGAGACTCCGATGGTGAGACTCGGCGACTGGGCTCGGAACGGCCCCTGATCTGCACCCCCGGTCGGGAGATATCCCCCGTAGGGATATTTCGGGGTTGCTCGGGTGGCCGGGTCATGGCCGCTGACCAGCCCGGTTAGGTGTTGGGCTAGCTGGACACGCTGCCCTGGGGTCCGGCCTGGGGCGATACCCAGGTCGTCGCCTACCCCTGCCCCCGGGCCCCGTCCGTGGCCCGGCGGTGCTCCGAAAGC
The DNA here is from genome assembly GCF_016862975.1 of Rugosimonospora africana. GTDB lineage: Bacteria > Actinomycetota > Actinomycetes > Mycobacteriales > Micromonosporaceae > Rugosimonospora > Rugosimonospora africana. The sequence continues at coordinate 32,892 of NZ_BONZ01000042.1, read as the reverse complement.
CGCGCAGCCTCAGCGCGTGGCAGTCCAGTGACCTCCCGCCTCGCACCGGCTGGACCGGTGGCGGTATCACGGCAGGACTGTCAGTCATGAGCACTTCTTCCTCCATGGCCGGTGGTGGGCTGGGCACGCCGACCGCGGATGCGTCCAGGCGGTCGCCCGGCCTGCTGATCAGGATTCAGATTCGACCCCTTCGGTTTTCGGCACCGCCCTGGGGCCGTGCGCACGCAGCGCGGAGCGGCGGGCCAGTTGCTGCAGCGCGGGGGCCGGATCGTCTGCGGGGCGGGCCACGGCCCGACGGATCGCGGTGGTTTCCCCGACGCTCGGCAGTGGCGCCCGGGTCCGCATGGTGAATGCTGCGGTCTGCCGTGCGTTGACCACGAGGCGGACCGCGGCGGTGTAGGCGTCCAAGTGGGACACGTCGTGCTCGTCCAACTCCGGGTGGGTGTGTCGGGCCAGTTGGTGCGCGTCCTCCGGCGAGCACGAAAAGTAGATCTTGTTGCGGGCGTTGGCGCTCAACGCGAGTTGGGTCTCGCGCGGCAGTTGGCTGAGGTTCTGGTGGGCCAGCACCAGCGATAGGTGGTAGCCGCGGGCTTCGGCGAGCATGTCCGTGACTGAGCCGGCGAGATTGAGGATGTTGTGTGACTCGTCGATGTAGCACACCGCGTCGTGCCGGGCTGCCTCCGGCAGCCGGACGCGCGCCGTGGCCGCCTGCCAGACGCTGGCGAACACGAAGGACCCCATCAACTTCGCGGTCTCCTCACCGAGTTGGCCCTTGGGCAGGCGGGCGATGAGGATGCCACCGTCCAGCACACGTGCCATGTCGAAGCTGGAGGCGGGAACGCCGAGCGTGGCACGCACGAAATCCCGCAGCAAGAATGAGCGCAGCCGGGCCAGGACCGGGCCGATCACCTGGGCGCGCAACGCGGCGGGGGTGGACTCGTACCACTCCCAGAACCCTTTGAGACCTTCGGGGTCATCGAGTCCGGCGGTCAGCGGTGCCCGGAACTGCTTGTCGTTGAGTAGCGGCGGCACCAGAGTGAGGTTGGCGTTGGCATGCCTCATCAGGGTCAGGCAGGCCACCCGCAGCACGTCGTCGATGCGCGGGCCCCAGTGCCGTTGGAAGATTTTGGAGAAGATGCTCACGACGTTGTCGGCCACGAGATCGTCGTCGGGACCCGACAGCGGGTTGAGGGTGGCGCCGCCGGGCTGATCCGGGTCGATGAGCACGATCCGGTCGGCGACCGTGGCGGGTAGCCGGTCCAGGATGTCCAGGGCCAGGTCGCCCTTGGGGTCGATGACCACGAGCCCGCGGCCGGCTTTGACGTCGTCGATGGCCATGTGGCACATCTGGGTGGACTTACCCGAGCCGGTGGAGCCCAGCACATGGAAATGCTGGCGGGCATCCACGAGGGACACCCCGACGGAGTGGTCGCCGACCTCGGCCCTGCCGAGCACCCGCACCCCGCGACCGCCCGACGGTACTGCCACGGGCGCTGGGACGGCTCTGGCGCGGGCCCGGTCCAGCCCGGCGACCGCGACGTCGGTGGGCAGCGCGGCCAGTGCGGCCAGTTCCCCGGCCGAGAGGAGAAATCCTCGACTGAGCCGGCGGCCGGCCAGCACCCGTCCAGGGGCGGCGATCCCGCGGCGGCGCAGCCGGTTGCGTCCGGCATAGATGCCGTAGGCGCAGGCGATGCCGAACGCCAGCGTGGCAAGCCGCCGCCGGATCGCCTTGGTCTGCCTCGGGCCGCCCCGGCGGAGGGTGTCAGCGGCGGCGTAGCGGATGGCGACTTCCCACTGTGGGCCGATCACGGTGTCGATGGCCGTGCGCGCGTCGCGCTCCCGGATGGGATCGGCCGGCCCCTGTCGTTGGTAGCCGCGCGCGGCTGGTGGTGTGGGGGTGAGCAGGTCGGTGGTGAAGGTCAGTGCGCCGCGCAGGTAGGTGGCCGGGTTGAGCAGTCCGCCACTGGGTGAGGTGCCGGTGCGCAGCGCGGATGCGGCGCGACGGGCCGCCGCGACGCGGCGGCCGGTGGCCGGCCGGGCCAGGATCTGCACGCAGGCGGCCTCGCTGGCGTGCAGGCCGGCGCCGACTGCGACCAGGGCCCGCATCGGGTCGGTGTCGTGGTCGGTGTCCAGGGGGTACCAGGCCGGCATCGCCGGGGCGAGTACGCCACCGACAGCGCACGCGTCGACCGGGAACGGCGGGTCGGCCTCCAACACCTCGGTGGCCGCCCCTGGCCACGCTGCTTGGGCTGCGGCGGCGACCGGGCCGACGGAGACCGTGCCGGGCAGCCAGACCATCACGGTCAACTGCCGGCCGGCCCAGCGGTACTCCATGCCGATGTGCGCAACGCGCCGCGGTCGCCACCACGGTTGCCCGGGGTTCAGCAGTGCGGACAGGTTGGCCCACCAGGCCGCCGCGCCGGCGGGATCCACCTGCGGCGGTGGGGTGATGCGCACCATGCGGGCGTGCCTGGCACGCCGCCGGTGCCCGGCGTTGGCGGCCGCGGTGCTGGTCAGCGTCGCCACGGTGGCGATGACCAGCAGCAGGGCCGGCCACCACGGGTGGTGACCGGCCCATGTGATCATCCAGGTCAGCTGAGGCAGCCCGGAAAGGGCGGGTGGCCTCGGCGGTCCCGGCGCATGCCGGGGCGCGAGCATGCAGGCCAGGCCGTGTTGAGGTTGTGGACTGTGCAGCGGCATTGTGCTCCTGGAGGTTGTGGGTCGGTCAGAGGTCGGAATCGGACAGGTCGGCCGAGCCTGCGGCCAATGTGTGCTCGCGGGAGGACGCCACGACCTGGAACGCGACGCGGTGGGCCCCGGCCAGAAGCAGGGCCTGCCCGCGGCCTGCGGCAAGCAGCATGCGTGCCTCCCCCGCGGTCAGCGCGAACGTGTCGGCGATCAGGTCGATGGCCTGCGGAGCCTGGCGCATCAGCACCTGGGTGGCGGCGTTGGCGATGACCGCTTGGCCGAGTTCGGAGCCCAGCAGGTCGGCGGCGTCCTGGGTGACCACCGCGACCCCGGCTCGCCGCTTGCGGGCGGCCTTGGCCAGCCGGTAGAGGAATCTTGCGCCTTCGCCGTCGCGCAGCAGCGTCCAGGCTTCGTCGACGACCACCAGGCGGCGCGCGCCCACGCCGGGGGTGCGCCCGGCGGTGGGGACGTCGACGTCACGCCAGATCGCGTCCAACGCGAGCAGCATCCCGGGCGCGCGCAGCTCGTCCGGAAGCTGCCGGGTGGACCACACGACGAGGTGGCCGCGTGGCCGGAAGGTCGTCGGCCCGTCGAACATGTCCTTGAACGAGCCCTCCACCCAGGGCGACAGGCGGGCCGCCAGGCTGTGCGCGGCGTCCTGGTCGCCGGCGGCCAGGACGCCGGCCAGGTCGCGCAGCAGCGGCGCCGGGCGCCGCCAGCTGGCCGGATCGTTGGTGATCCCGGCCTGTAGGTAGGTGGTGTTGATGGCCCGGTCCAGCGCGGAGCGCTCCGCGGGCGGGGGCTGCTCCCCGAGCAGCACCGAGATCAGGGTGTGCAGGAACATCGCGCGGCGCTGCAACCCGTCCGGGCGTGCCTCGTTGGTCGGGATCTCCAACGGGTTGACCCGGATGCCGGCGGCACCCAGCTGGATGGCAGTGCCACCGACCGCGTCGCACAGCCGCAGATACTCATCTTCCGGGTCGACGATGGCGACCTGGACACCGTCGTAAAGCGAGCGCAGCACCTCCAGCTTGACCAGGTAGGACTTACCGGCGCCGGAGCGGGCCAGCACCACGGAGTTGTGGTTGTCCTGGGCCCACCGGTTCCACCACACCACGCCGTTGGAGGCGGTGTTGAGCCCATAGAGCACGCCGCCGGCGGGCATCGACTCGCCCGGCAGCGGTGCCGGAAGGTCCGCCGACGCGAGCGGGAAAGCCGCGGCCAGGGCGTCGGAGTCGAACACCCGGCGCATCCGCAGCAGATCGGTGCCGACCGGCAGGGTGGACAGCCACGCCTGCATCTGTCGCCAGGTGGCCGGCTGCGTGTCCAGCAGCACCGACGCCGCGGCGGCCCGGACCTGCGCGACCGCCTCGGCCAGCTCGTCCTCGGTCGGGGCGTGCACGCACAGGTAGTGCCCGACCCGGTGCATCCGGCAGGCGCCCCGAGCCACCCGCTCGGCCAGATCGGCGGCGTCCTCAGCGGCAGCCTCGGTGACCGGATCGGCCAGGCGACCCTTGTCCGCGTCGGCGCGGCGCACAGATTCCAGCCGGGCCCGCTGCTGGCGCAGCCGGCGGGCGGCGATCGCCGAGGGAATCGGTTCGATGTGCTCCACCACGTCCAGCCGCCCGGGCCAGGCCAGCAGCGCATCTAGCCAGGCCATTCCGACATCAGGCGGATACCCGGTCACGATCAGGGTGGCCAGGTAGCCATCGCCCACCTGCAGCAACCGTGGGGTGGCCTCGATCGCGGACGGGCCGACGACGGCGCTCAGCGCGGCCTGCTGCTGGGCCTGCGCCACGTTCGATTGCGTGCGGCGGCCCCACGAGCGCCTCGGCCGCCGGGTCGGGGCGCTCATCGCTCGACCTGCTCGAACGGGCTGACGGCCCGGACCGGATGCTGGGGTAGGGCCCGGGCCCAGCTGGCATCGCCGTACTGGTACGGGTCGGTCGCGGCGGTCAGCACCGCGGTCGCGGTCTGCCCGTCCAGGACCCGGGTCTGGCAGCCCAGCGCGGCGAGTGCCCCGGCGGTGTGTTCGGCACGGCGCAGCGCCTCCCCGGCACTGCCCCGGTCGCCGCTGGCGGTGCAGGCGATGGTCACCGTGCGCCATAGCGGATCCCGCTGCTGGCTAACCTCGAGCAGAAACTGGGCGTAGTCCACCGCGGCATCCGCCAGCGCGGGATGCGGCAGCGTCTGGGCACCGTCGGCAACCCGTTGGGCGTGACCGGTCAGGTCCACCCGCTGCGCGGACACCACGATCTGCACCGGCCCGGTCAGGCTGTTGAGCCAGCGGGCGTAGGCGCCGGCGGCGGCCGCCTGCTCGGCCGCCGTGCGCAGTCCCACGTTGATGGTGGTCGCGGCGACCAGTGCGGTGGCAGCCCCGTCGCCGAGGTCGATGACGCCGTTGTCAGCGATCGCCGTCGCGGGCAGCCGCAGCACCGACGGGGCGGGCTGCGCGCCGGTGGTGGCCGGCGCCCACTGGGGTACCCGAGCCAGCGACTGGCAGGCGGCTGCGGCCCGGGCCGGTGCGCGACGGAACCGCAGCGCCGCCCACAACCACGCGTCCATCGGTAGCCCATCACGACGAGCCACGGCGACCGCTATCGCCGCGCCGATGACCGGGCAGACCAGAGCCAGGACCAGCGGCAGCGGCAGCAGCCGGCTGGTCGTGCGGAAAACCAGGTAGCCTGCAGCCGCGCCAGCGCTCAGCACGGCGACCTGCCGCGCGGTCAACTGGTAGAAGACTTTGTCCGGTGCCTCGATGTCCGCGGCAATCCTGGCCCGGACCTCGACATCAGTGTCCACAATGCTGTCCTTGTCGGAGTCGGAAGAACGAAAGGCGCCTACCGCCTGACCCCGCACCCACGTGGGGCGCATGTGGGCCGGACGCGTAGCGGTGCGCGTCGCACGAGCGGGACCGTTCACGGCCCCGGTCGGCGCGGTGGCGGGGACCCGCCGGAGCCGGAGTGCGGCCACGGTGCCTGCCATCCCGGCCGGCCGCGGCGTACTTCGGTGGTCGGATTCCTGCCCGTCGGGGGACGCGGGCCGGCCGGACCGGCCGGCGTACCGGGGGACGGGGCAGCCGACGACCCGCGCAGCGCTCGGGCCATGGTCGGCCGCGGCATCCGCGGCCTGTGGTGCGTCAAGGCCATGGCGGATGCATCCGGGCCACCAGCGGCGCCGCGGCCGGGGCCGCGGCGCCCCGCGACCGCCGCCCTGCCAGCCCTAAGCGGCACGCGCAGCAGACCGGTCAGCTGCCGCATCACGACCATCCGCACCACCAGCCCGGTCGCGTTGCGGCCGCTGCCACTCTTGGTGACGTACCGGCGCATCAGGCCGGGAATCTTGATCGTCACCCACAGCAGGCAGATGACGATGAACAGGTTGAACACGCCGAACGGATCATTGGGAATACCGACCACGGGCAGGTTCGACTGCGGATCCAAGAAAATGATCATTGTGGTCTGCAGTGCCAGCGCCTGCAGGGTGACCGTGCCCAACAGCCCCAGAAAGCTCCGCCACCACAGCCTGGCGACGCCGTCGGTGAAAGGCGTGGCGTGGCAGGCCAGCGCCAGCGGGGCGATGCCACACAGCACGACCAGCAGCCCCAGCCGCACGCAGCAGGTCGCCAGCAGCATTCCGGTCAACACCGCGGCCATCAGCACGAGGATCATCACCAGCAGCGGCTCAGTCGGGTTCAACACCGCGCCATTGACAATGTCCAGCATCCGGCTAAACGCCCCGCTGGTGTCGATCTGCCGACCGGTGACCGCCGCGGTCACCGCGTTGCCGAGCTGGATCAGCTGCGAACACAGCGGTGTGGCGAAGTTCGCCGCGATGAAGCCGATGACCAGACGTGGCACCAACTCGTTGACTCCGTACCGGCTCTGGACGGTGTGTTGCGTCATCACCAGAATCCCGGCGGCTAGCAGTGCCAACACGAAGCCCGCGTCCACGATCGCCAGCGCGTTGCTGGACAGCGTGTGCACCTGCGGCAACCCGGTAACATCCGGGCTGCGCAACAAGGTCGACGACAACAGATTCCACATCTGCTGGAACCCAGGGGCGATGTGCGACAGCAGCCACATCACCGCACCGCTGAACAGATAGTCGACCATTCTAGACCTGCACGATGCTGCGCAAGACCGTCATCAGCACCGGCGCGAGCAGCGCCAGCGCATAACCGATCCCGGCTGACTTGAACGCGCCTTTGGCGCGCTCGATCTCTGATGGGTCGCCGCTTGCCATCAGGTAACGCACCCCGCCCACGGTCAGGAACAGGGTGGCCACCCCGCCGACGATGCCGCACACCCACCAGCGCAGGTGGTCGATGACCGTGGGCAGGTCGTAGGTGGCCGGCGGCGGCGTGGGCGGGCCGGCGAACGCCAACCCGGACGCGAGAAGGATGACCGAGGTGGCCACGACGACGGTGGTGACCACCCGCACGAGAATGCGAGACATGGACGAAAACACCTCCGGCCCGACGAAGCGGGGCAGTCGAAGAAGGGATGGGAGCCACTGCCGGAACCAGCCGGCGGGTCCGGGGCCGCGGGAGCCTTGCTCCTTTACATCCGAGTGCGGTTGAGGGTGAACACGACCGTCCGGCCGGCCCCGGACCCGCGGCTGAGGCCGGTAGTGGCGCGGGGAAGCCGCTTTCTCGACCTAGGGGTTTATGGCCGGTCGTCGGAGCGCTTCCTTGCCCACTCATGGCCGCAGTTGGATGCCCAACCCAGCCCGCGAACCGCGCTGGCCACCCAACCAACCCAACCGGCATCGGAAGCAGGCGACCGCGGTGGGTTCTCCCGGCCCCGTCGCAACAGCCGTGGAGGGACCCAAGAAGTGGCAGGGCGACAACCTCCCCGAGGTCGCCGCCCTGCCGTTCGCGGGTCCGTCCCTAACTCCCCTAGGCAGCCGGCGTACCGGGTACGGCAACCGCTCGGCTGGTCGCTGCGGCGCGCGGGGCAACTCGCCGGCGGGTGGCACGCTTGCGCACCGCGCGGGCCGCAGCTTCGATGATGGATACCCGGTCCAGCTCGCCGCCCGCGATCGCCGTCACCAGTCGCCGCTCCGCCTGACGCCGCCAGGCGCCGGCGACAGCTGCGGATATCCCGAGCCGCGCACCGGCCGTCTGCACGGTCTCGTTCTCCAGCCGGGTACGACTGATCAGGTACCAGTCCTCCGGCGACAGCACCCCGGCGGCGACCGCCCGGACCAGCACCCACTCCGGATGGTCGGCCGGCGGCCGGGGCGGCAGCGACCACGTCGCATGCACGGTGACGACCGGCGCGGACGCCTCGCGCTGCATCGCGTCCTTGACCGACCGGGCCGCAGCGTCCACCAGCTTGCCGGCGATCCGGTCATGGGCCAGGTCGATGTCTGCCAGCCGATTCAAAAACCCGGCGACCATCTCCGAGTCCCGATCGCAGGAGTCGCCGTGCCAGCCCCGGGCCAGCAGACCAGCCGCCCGCCGCAGACCTGGCATCGCCATACCGACCGCGGCGATCCGCCACGCCGGCGCGCCGCTGCGTGCCAGCTCAACCAGCCGCCGCCACACCGCGTCGCGCGTCTGCGGGCCCGTCTGATCGCACACCAACAGGTCGCGCAGCTCCCCCACCGGGATTTCCCGCTGGGGGAGATCAGGCACGCCGCGGCAGTCCAGGACCAGCGGGTCCGGCTGACAGGTCAGCAACTCGAACGCGCGCTCGGCGGCGGCCAACGCGGTCGTCGGCCACGGAATGCGCCGCACCGCACGCTCGTCAACGACGGTCGTCACGATCATGCTCCTTCAGGTCAGGATTCGCACGTCCGCCAGAGAACGTCCACTCGGCGGCGCACCAGGACTGTCCCAGCACGCCACACCGACCCAACCAGTTGAGTCGACAGCAGACTCGGGCCCGCGCGGGCGTCAATCCCGACGCCGTCGGTGTCCGGTTGGGCCGTCGGCGCTGCTCACCCATCCGTGAAATCCGCCGAGCGCCACCGGCGAATGCCGGACCGCCGCGCGCAGCTCCCGCCATCAGTTGGACCAGTTTGGCCAGTTGGGTCAGACTCACCCCATTGAGGCCGCGAGTCTCACCGCAGCCTCGCGCGTGATCCGCGTATCAGGTTCCCGGCGCCGGTGCGCTGGACCGTCGGCGTCAGCGCCACAGACCAACCGGTCCGGCCACAGCCGGTACTGGTACCGGTACGACTTCCCGGTACCGGCTTCTGGGCGGTACCGGGAACCGGTGCGGTACCGGGGAGCCGGTGCCGCCCGCGTGCGCGGACGGGCGCTGAGTCGAGCGGTACCGCAGCAATCCTGCCGTGGGGGGTACCGGTTCGCACGCAGCTGCACCGGTGGCACCGGTCCCGCCCGCCATCGGAGCAACGACCCGCCGGTAGCGCACCCAAACCAGACCCGGTACCGGCGATACGGCCACGCAACACCCACCCGCGCAGGCGTTCCTGTCGGCAGGGCCGCCCGGGTGCGTACCGATACGTGCCAACCGCTGACCGGCACCCGTCCCGGCACCGGGAGCCGTACCGGTACACCGTCGCCCGGTACTTACCGTGGTTAGCAGTACCGGGCGGGCACCGGTGGCAGAAGAAATGGGGACCGGACGTCCGGGACCGGTACACCCGCCCAGTCCCGGCACCCGAATGGTTACCTCCGGTCGGCCCGGCCACACCGTCCCCTCGATGCCACCCGCGTTTACCGCCGCATGCCACGGAGCGCCGGACCTACCCGGTCTTCAGGGTGTGTCAACGGCCATTGGGAGCTCCGTGTGGGCGCGTACTGCTCAGGCAACGGTTGGATGGTCAGCGCCAGGCCGCTACACGAGTTGGGTCGCCCTCGCCTGACTGGGAGCCCAACTGGGTCAACTGGTGGCACGCTGCGCACCCCACTGGCGGATACGCGGTCCAGTTGGGTGCGTCCGGTTGGGTCAGCGTCTCGACCGGCGTCCAACCAGTTAGGTCAGTTGCCGCTGGTGCTTCATCGGCGGCGACGCGCAGGGGGCGAGTTGGGCCATGAGTGGGTGTGAACACGATCAGCCGCGCGCGGAAGCCGCACCCACCCATGACACCCTCTTCTCATCAAGAACAACCCCCGGATAGTCCGGTCGGCGACGGCAGGCAACAGAGCGCGTCGATCGATCGGTACGGGGTCCTCGAACCCCTCGCCACAGACGACGCTGGATTCAACACCCGACCGGTCCCGGTCACCGTGTGGCACGTCGCCGCAGCAGGCGCCGGCCAAAGCGCTGATGGTGACGCGTTCGACACCGTCCTGGCCGGAATGATCGTGGCCGCCTTCGCCCGACCCGACAGCACGATCGTGGCCCTTGGCCACGACCCGGCGCTGGCCGGCGCGGCCGGCGCCTTCGGCTGCGACTACCGGACCGTGGCCACGGCAAAGGAGTTGGCCGACCTGGGGTACATCGCCGGGCGGGTCGCCCTTGTCGTCCTGCCCTGGCCATCCGGCGAGCCGGATGGCGTGTTTGAGCTGGCCGCGCTCCAGGACATGTTCGCCGCTTGCCGAACGCTGCTCGCCCGCGATGGCGTCACCTGCGTCGTCCTGACCGCTGATCGGTTCAGCGACGGCTACGACCAGCACGGTCCCCAACTGGTCTCGGCCGCCGACGACAGCGATCTGAACTTGATCCGGCACATCCTCGCCGTGACCGAACCGGTCGCTGGCTCGCATCGACCACCGCACGCGACCACCGCAGTGTCGTCGGCCGACCATGTTCGATCACACATCCGCAAGCACGTGCTGTTATTCGTCATCGGTGGCCGACGTGGTTAACCGCTCGACGTGTGCCCAGGCCCGCATAGTCGCTGATGCGGGCCGCAACGTGGCAGCACCGACGGTGCGCATCGAGTTCGCATCGCCTCGCCCACTCTCCCCATCGTGGACCGCCGGCTCGGGGCGTATAACCACGCGCGCTGCGGCGGCCTCGGTGTAGGCCACGTGGTCCGGCGTGCCGCCCGGTTCCGCGTAGTCGGCCAGGACGATCTCCACCGGGTAGTCGCCGGGCGGTACGGCCTGGGCGAATGCGTACCGCAGCGCCGGAAGTTGTCCGGCGGCTCGGCGGCCACCAGCCGGCCGCTGGGCAGCCGTAAGTCATCAACGCGTCCGATACTCACGATCACCACGTACCCAGCCTGAAAGTGGCTGAAATCGTGCCTGCGGCCCGGCGCGAGCAGGTCCTCCAAGTCCGGCGTCTGAGGCTCACATCTCACCGATGACCCGGACCCCGAATAGCGGCGTCAGTATCGAGACTGGCCGCTTCGCCAAGAAGCTACGCCGCGCGGTCTCTTCGAGAATCGCGGCTCGCGAGGGCAGCGAAACCGCGTGCGCGGGCCTTCTTGTGCACCACCAGCTGCGACGCGAACGGAGCCGCCAGGTGGAAACCTTGACCGGGATCCGCCGATAGGCGCTCCCGCCCTCGTATCGTTGCCAGTGGCCGACGGTGCTCACGCTTGTCTTTCCGGGGGGGCGATGTCGATGCGACCGCGCCCGAACGCGTCGATGCGGCCCCACTTGCCTGGGATGTCGAGTAGCTCAAGTCGGCCGATGTGACTGGGGAGGGCGGGCTCGACCTTCAGGTGGTCACCGCGAGGATCGAGACCAAGCAGCGCCCGCAGCAGAAGCAGTGTAGAGCCTGCGGACATTGCGTGCGGCCGGCACGCGTGGGGGTACTCGACGGGGTATTTGGTCTGTTCGCGATCGTAGCCAGCGAACGCTTCGGGCAGTCGGTTCTGGAAGTACTGGGAGGCGTCGATGATGGCGTCGGCGATGAGGGCGGCTTCCCGCGCCAGTCCGTAGGTGCGCAGGCCCCAGGCGATGAGCGCGTTGTCGAACGGCCAGACCGAACCGGTGTGGTAGCCGACTGGGTTGTATCGACGGGCGTCGGTGGCCAGAGTGCGTATGCCCCAACCGGAGAAGAGCCGGTTCCCGGTCAGATGTTGCGCCAGCCGTTGTGCCCGATCGGCGGGAACGATGCCGCTCCAGAGCAGGTGCCCGATGTTCGAGGTCAGGGCGTCAACCTGTCCCCCGTCGGGGTCCAGAGCGAGCGCATAGTATCCGCGGTCCTCGATCCAGAAGTCGCGGTTGAAGCGATCCCTGAGGTCGGCCGCTCCCCGCTCCAACTCGTCGGCGTAGACGGGATCGTTCCAGAACGTGCGGGCCAGGCGCGCGCAACGAACCTTGGCGTCGTACGCATACCCCTGCAGTTCACAGGTGGCCCGAGGAAGGTTGGGCAGCCGGCCGTCCTGGTAGGAGATGGCGTCCCAGGAGCTCTTCCAGCACTGGTTCTCAAAGGTCTTGGCGGGATTGCGTGACTGGTACCAGATGTAACCGGTACCCAACGCGTCGGCGTAGGTATCGATCCATGCCAGGCACAACCGCGCCACCGGCTCCAGTTGCCGAACGAGGGCGGCGTCGCCGGTCCAGCGTTCGTACTCGTCCAGCAGGATCAGCCACAGAGGCGTCGTGTCGGCGGCGCTGAACAGCGGCAACGGCTGCTCGTCGAATGCGGACAACTCGCCCAGCCGGGCCTCGTGCCAGATCTTCCCGGGCTCCTCGTCCTGGAAGTCGTTCAACTTCTTTCCGCGCTGGTTGCCCAGCATCAGGGTGGTGACCGCGAACTCGGGCGTGAACGGCAGGGTTTGGAAGCTGGTCAGGATCGTGTCCCGGTTGAAGATCGTCATGAACCATGGCAAGCCGGCGGCGGGCAGGTGGGTCTGCATGCCCAACACCTGGTACCGCAGGGCGGCGAGGTCGACCAGGCTGCGTTGGTAGGTCGCCGAGAGCGTCTGCCATTCGGATCGCAGCTTCGGCGCCTGGGCGAGCCAACTGTCCAGTTCCTGTCGCATCTGATGCTTGGCTCGGCTGTGCCTGCCCTGCAGGGTCCTCCTGATGTCCCGGCCGTCCTGGCCCAGCGTCTCCACGTGCAGCGTGGTCGACCAGTTCTGGTGTGGTTCGATCCGGACGTCGAACGCCATGCCGCCCTCGTCGATCTGGGCCGGCTCGGTGGAGGAGATGACGGTCTCCCGACAGAACGTCTCCCGCTGGTAACCGAGGCGAAGTTGCCCGAATTCAACCTGGGCGTAGTAGTTGCCTTTTCTGTCGTTCCGGTCTCTGATCGCGCAGACGTCGGTGAAGTCGCAGCCGATGTCTATCCGGATGTGAACGTCGGCCGGCTCGTCCCGGTGGTTGAGCACGGTCAGCTCCTCGACGAGGCTGCCAGTGATCGACTGCTGCCTCACCACGGACATCGTCGGGCTGACTTGGTGCAACGGTGTGCCCGGGACGAGGAAGTAGCGTGTTTCGTAATACTGCAGATCGTCCACGGACAAGGGGTGCATGCCCTGTCCATCGACGGTCAGGTGCCACAGCGACAAGAAGCGCGTGTCGAACGCGAACAGTCCGGTCGGCAGGATCGGCGTCGGCGCCATGTCCCCTCGATCGTCGGTGACCGCGAAGATGTTGCCGTCCAGGATGCGCCGCCCGGTGTCGGCTGCCGCCGCCTCGGTGACCGGCGGTCCTTCCGGCACCACCATCCTCGTATGCCCGACCTGCCGCGGGTCGCGGGATCCCGGTCGACCTGGGAACATCCGCTCGAACACTCGCATCAGGGGCAGGCTGCCCTCGATCGTGAACCGGCCGCGCAGCCATGCCGAGACCGGGCTGCCCTCACCCGTGACGATCCGGTCGAAGGTCGTCTGGTCGGTGCAGACCCGCGTCTGGGCCTCGTGCTCGCTGTCCTCGCTGACGCTGAGGTCTCCATCGTGGATCTCAACAAGCCAGCGGCGCACCCGATCCTCGTCCTGGACGTCGAAACGCAGCGTGCCGCGGACGTTCGTGAACCGGTCGTCGTGGCCACGCTCGGCCAGATCCGCGAAGAACTCGACAGTCGGGTTGCTCATCAGCCTCTCCTTGGTGGACAGCGGCGGGCCCGTATCGACTCTCAGTCGGGATCCGTGTCCTGTTGCAGCGGGCGCCAGTCTCCCCCGATCCTCGGGGTGCCGAGCGTGGGGTCCGCCGCGGCCCGCTCGAAGACGTCGTCGCGGGTCTGGCTGGCCCGCCGCCGCACGGCGTCGATGTCGGGATGCAGCAGTCTTCCGCCGCGCTTGATCGCCCGTCCGTTCACGAAAACGCTGTCGACGTGGCCGGCGTGCGCGTTCTGCACGATGGCACCGAGCGCATTGTTGATCGGACTCAGTGCGAGGTCGTGCGCATCGAGCAGCACGAGGTCCGCCTTCTTGCCCGGCGTCAGGCTTCCGGTCACGTGCTCGAGGCCGAGTGTGTACGCGCCGTTTGCGGTGGCGAAGTCGAAGACGTCCTTGACCGACACCGGTGCACGCGGAAACTCGTCCGGCTGGAACTGCAGGGCGCGCTCGATCTGGTACGTCGTACGCATGACGTTGAACATGTCCCCGGAGGCCGCCGCTGGGACGTCGACCGACAGACTCGGCCGGATGCCGTGACGCAGCATTCGGCCCGTCGCCGGGAAGCCCAGATGTAGTTCCATCTCCACGGTGGCGGCGACCGACGTGCTACCACCGGTGTCGGCGATTATGGTCAGCTCGTCGTCGCCGAGCAGGTTGCCGTGCACGTAGGTCACGCCCGGGCCGGTCATTCCCCGCTCATGCAAAGCGGCGACTGGCCGGCCGCGCCCCTGTTCCATGGCGCCGAGATGGACCGTGATGGGAAGATCGAGCTCCGCCGCCAACAGCCAGTCGCCCTCCGCCACCGGCATCGTGGAAAACTCGGGCCCCCGCACGGCCAGTGCCATCGTGACCAGGTTTCGGGCGCCGTTGTTGTCCGAGAAGTGCTGCGTCCGCACCCGTCGCACGTCCCCCGTGTGCGGCACATCGCTGGGAAAGTTCCACATCGAGTGCCCACCGCCGTGAGCGAAGACCGCACGCAGACCCGAATCCCGTAGCGCTTGGACCGCGGCATCGGTGTGCTCGGGCGTCTCCACACAGTGCGACCAATCCAGCAGTGTGGTGACGCCGGCATCCAGCGCCTCCAGCGCCCCGAGCAGTATCCCGTTGTAGGTGTCGTACGGACGCATGTACCTGGTCAGCCCCAGGATTCCCGTCAGGTACTGCTGAACGTCCCAGTCGGCGCCCAGCGCGCGAAACGACGCCTCCCAGGTGTGGCGGTGACTGTCGACGAAGCCCGGCATGGCGATCATGTCGGTCGCGTCGATGACGGCGGCACCGTCAACCACGATGCCGGGCGCCACCTGGTCGATACACTCACCCACGACGAGCACATCGCCCCCATCGATCACGCCCAGGTCGGCGTCGCCGGTCACCACGGTCGCATTCTTGATCAGGATCGGTGCGTCCCGGTTGCTCGCCATGGCTTGGTGCACCCCTCGCTGTACCAGCACGGTCCGATCCGCGCAGCGGCGCACGAAGCACGTACGCAGGCGAGCGATACCCGTTTCGGTAGCACCGGTCCGCTGCACGCACTCGCGCGATCAGTCGAAAAGATGTACCCCGGACCCGATCTTCTATGTGTCCTCCGGCCATCGCGCGACGCTCCTCGGCGGGCAGGTCGCGGTTCCCAGCAATGGGCCTCGGTGACCGGCGTCGGCATGGCACCCACGCCCGCTCAGGTACGGCTGGGTTTGGGGCCCAGTCCGAGCTGTGGTCGCTGTCCCTGCACCACGTTGACCTGTACCCGGCCCCGCCCGAATGCGTCGAACCGGCCCCCTCGCCAGGGAATGTCGAGCAGCTCGATGCGGCCGATGCCGCTGGGCAGTGCCGGGCTGACGGCGAGGTGGTCCGGGTATGGTTCCAGGCCAAGCATCGTGCGCAGCAGCAGCAGCGGTGCGCCGGTCGACCACGCCTGCGGGCTGCACGCGGTCGGGTACTCCACTGGATACCTCGTCTCTGACCGCTCGTAGCCGCCGAACGCCTCGGGCAGGCGGCCGGAGAAGAAGTTGGCCGCGTCGAGGATGCCGCTGGCCACCCGCGCCGCCTCGTCGGCGTACCCGTACCGGCGCAGCCCCCAGGCGATGAACGAATTGTCGAACGGCCAGACCGTCCCCACGTGGTAGCCAATGGGGTTGTAGCGTTGCTCCTGGCTACCTAGGGTGCGGATTCCCCAGCCGGAGAAAAGCTGCGGTCCCAGCAGGTGCCCGACGACGTCGTCCGCCTTGTCCTTGTCGACGATGCCGCTCCACAGCAGGTGACCGATGTTCGAGGACAGCGCGTCGACCAAGCTTCCGTCGTGGTCCATGGCCAGCGCGTAGTAGCCCCGGTCGCCGATCCAGAAGTCGCGGTTGAAGTGTTGCTTGAGGTTCGCCGCCTCCTCCTCCAAGCGCTTCGCGAGGCCCGGGTCGTCCCAGAACTCCCGAGCCAGCCGGGCGGCCCGCATCTTTGCGTCGTAGGCGTAGCCCTGCAGCTCACAGGTCGCCCGAGGAAACCCGGGCAGCCGCCCGTCGCGGTAGCAGATGGAGTCCCACGAGTCCTTCCAGCACTGGTTCTGCAGCCCTGAGTGCTGGTTGCGGGTCTGGTAGGAGATGTACCCGTTACCCATCAGGTCGGCGTACTCCCCGATCCAGTTCAGAGCCGCCCGTGCCTCCTTCTCCAGGGTGCGGACCAGTGTGGCATCGCCTGTCCACCGCTCGTACTCGTCGAGCAGGATCACGAACAGCGGGGTCGCGTCGGCGGTGCCGAAGTACGGTGAGTGCGGCTGCTCTTCGAAGGCGATCAGTTCGCCGTAGCGCAGCTCGTGCAGGATCCGTCCGGGGTCCTCGTCACGGAAGTCATCGACCCGACTGCCCTGCCAGATCGCCATGGTCTTCAGGGTGGTCGCCGCGAGCTCCGGTTGGAATGGCAACGCCTGCAGGCTGGTAAGGATGCTGTCGCGGCCGAACATGGTCATGAACCACGGCAGGCCGGCCGCCGGCAGTGTCCTGCTCGCCGCGACGAGTGGGGAGAAGCGCAGCGCGGCGAGGTCGACAAGGCTGCGCTGGTAGGTGTCGCTCAGCGGTGGCCAGTCGGACTGCAGCTGGGGTGCGCGCTCCAGCCACTGCACCAGGTCGTGCTCGAGTCCGACCGGATCACGTCGGACGATGCCGGCGATGCGCCCGGTGACCGGCGTGCTCGGTACGACGTTGAATTTCGTGGACCAGCGGCCGTGCGGCTCGACGCGGACCTTCACGGTGATGCCCTGCTCGTCGAGCAGGGCGTCGGCGGGCGCGGTGATGGTCGTCTCGCGCTCGAAGCTCTCCCGTTCGTAGCGAAGTACCAGGCGACCGTCCTGCACGCTGCCGTAGCTTCGCCCCACCTTGCCCATCGCGTTCTTGACTTCGAACAGGTGTGCGAAGTCGGATGCCGCGTCGATGCGGACGGTGAGGTCGGCCGGCTCCTCCGCATGGTTGAGGATGACGAGTTCCTCGCAGAATCCGTCACACACGGTCCGCTGGCGAATCACCGTGAGCTTGACATCGACGTACAGGCTGCCCGCGCCTGGCACCAAGAAGAATCGGCTCTCAAAGTAGTGCAGGTCGTCGATGGACAGCGGGCTGAGCCGCTGACCGTTGATGGTCAGCATCCAGGTCGACAGGTATCGGGTGTCGTATGAGAACAGCCCCGTCGCGTCGGCCGGCGAGGCGTGGATGTCGCCCCGGGTATCGCAGACCACGAAGGTTGCGCCATCGAGGATCTTGATGTTGCCGTCGCGGCTGATCGGCGCCTCGTCCGCGCTGAGGCTCAGTTGGCGGTCGCGGGGCGTGGGGGGGCTCACCCCCTGCGGCGCCGGAAACAGTCGCTGGAATAGGGCCAGCAATAGCGGATTGCCCTCGATGACGACGGTGCCGCGAAACACCGCGGCAAGAGCGTTGCTGCGGCCGGATGCCAGCGTGTCGAAAACCGCCCGGTCGGCCATGACGATGCAGTCCGCGTCGGCGGCCCCTCTGCCGACTGTGATGCCTCCGTTGCTCAGCCTGACGATCCAGTACTCCGTGCGGCCATTGTCCCGGATGTCGAAGCGCACGGACCCGTCCGCCATCGTCAGTAAGGGCTCATGCTGCCGACGGGCGAGTCCCGCGAAGAACTCGTCGGTGGCATCCCCCATCCGTCCGCCCCCTCCCTACAACCCTCACAGGGTCGTACCGTGCCGGGTGATACGGCATCACCCGAAACGGACGATGAAGGCCGAGCGTCGAACCACACGGAGCGGGCGACCGGGCGACCGGGCGTTCAGCGTGGCAGGCATCGGTCCGGATGGTGGCGCTGCGTCGGAACCCCAGCGACGGTGTCCCAAACCGGATTTAATTGCACCTTCAGTGCCGGAGTCTGCCATGCGGCACCGACGCTCTGGATCAACGCGTAGTCCCAGCGGTGCCGGGGCTGCACCTGCTTGGCGTTGAAGAAGTCGATGATGCGTTGCCGCGCACCCGGGTTGTCGATGAGCAGGCCGTGCGGCGCGGGTATCTCAACCACCGAGATCTGCGGGCTCAGCCCGGGCGGGTTGGCCGACGCGTCGAGGGTGGGCAGTAGCGCGATGGTTTCCACGCCGGCGACCGGGCACAACAGTTGCTTGCCCCGGAACAGCGGCGCGTTGTTCAGCAGGGAGCGCAGAAACGGTTCGTCGGGGCTGTTGGGTAGCCCGGCGGTGAGGCTGAGCGCACCGAGGATGCCACGTAGTTCCCAACCGGTGGCGATACCCCAGCCGGTGTGCGCGCCCGGTGGTGGGTAGTAGACCCGCCCGGCCCGTACCAGAGGACTGAGCAGAGCGACCAGATCGACCTCGAGGTGCGGCGTGGTCCTCAGATAGTACTGGGTGATCAGCGTGCCTTCGCTTTCGCCGAGTATCGACACTCGATGCCCGGTGTCTTTGTGGATCTTCGCGATCTGGGTCGCCAGCAGCCGTGCGCTGGTGACCAGTGACTGATGGGTGTCGGTCGGGTGGTACGGCTTCGGCCGGCCCCGCTCATCCAACCCTTCATAGGAGTACCGGATGATCGGCGGCGTGAAGCCGCTCGGCTCCCCGCCGTACGAGGAGTTGTAGCCGGCCACGAAGATGACCGGTTGCTCGGCCGCACGGGCCTCGACCTCGGCCAGGGTCGGCGGCTCGCCCCGATGGGCCCGGTCGACGCCGCGTTGCGAGACGCTGCCCAGCCCGAACATCAGCGCGGCGACGACGGCAACGGCGATCGGGCTGACCGGGATCCGCGCCCAGCGCACGGCGGTAGACCGCACGTCCACACGGACCGCCAGGCCCCACAGGAAACCGTTGCAGCCGCCGATGACCGCCGCGGCCACGACCTCCCAGCCGTCAGGTACATAACCGACCAGGCCGCCACCCGCGGTAAGAGTGACGAAGTTGGCGACAGAGATCCCGACGGTGGCAGCCGGCGGTAGGCCCCGCCACCACGAGGGAACCATCCCGGCCCGTTGGAGGAACGGCGCTAGGATCAGCAGCGGAGCGACCTCGCCCAAGAGAAACAGGCCGAGCGAGACGTCCGACAGGGCGACCGACAGCGCCGCCCACGGAGTCAGCACAGCGCCGAACACGGCGGCGGCGACGACGCTGCGACGGATCAGCACAGATACTGGCGGCCGGGCGACCTTCGGCGGCCAGGCCACAGCGATCAGGAGCGCACAGAACACGCCGCGCAAGACGATGGCCGCGACGGAGAAGGCGACGAACTGCGCCCAGGTCCGGTGGTACACCAGCACCCATCGCAGGTCGTGGAACGATCCGTAAGGCCACAGCGCGCTGATCTGCGGGGTGACCTGGAGGCTGGTGTGCAGCCCGCCCACGTAACGGACCAGATAGGACTCGACTGCCGCGGGTATCGCGCACAGCAGGAACAGCAGGGCAAGTTGCCGCGATCGGGCACGCGTGAACGCCCGTACGGAGAATTTCGCCGCCCTCACTTGCTTTCCCTACCCCGGTCGCAGTCGGCTACACCCACCGTTCCCGCGGTCGGTCTCGCATCGCCGTCGCCGCAGTGTGAGGGTGGGCGGCTGAGCGCCTACCGGCGGCGACGACGGGCTGCGATCGCGGCGAACAGCGCGCTGACGCCGGCGAGCAGCAGCCCGACCACCCAGGGTGCGGTCCGGCCGGCGAGGCTGCGGTACCCGGTCGCCACCGCCCGCTCGGCGGCGTGCAGCTCGCCCGTGACGGTACCGGCCGCGCCGACGGCGGCCTGGGCGGCGCGGGTCTTGACGTCGGCCTTCGCGGTCAATGCCTCGACCGTATCGGCGAGCTCGTCGCGCGTGTACGCGATCCTGCGCCGCAGCGCCTCCGGTTCGACCCGGGTGCCGGCACCGTCCTCGGTGGGAGCGGAGTGGTTCACCGGTGACCTCCCTTGCGCCGGGCAGCGGCCTTCAGCGCGCTGACATCCTCCCGGATCGAGGCCACCGCCCCCTCCGGTACCGGCGGGGACATCCGCTTGACCTGCCGGATGCCGACGAGCCCGAACAGCCCCGCGACGACCAGCAGCCCCGCCCCGACCACCAGCGCGGCGGCCCAGTCCGGCAGGACGCGGGCGACCAGCAGCACGACGCCGGCCAGCACCCCGAAGACGCCATAGAGGCTGATCACTCCGGCGGTACCGAGCAGTCCGGCTCCGACGCCGGCACGTTTGGCCTTCGCCGACATCTCGGCCCGGGCCAGCGCCAGTTCGTCGCGTACCAGGGTGGACAGCTGATCGGATGCCCGCTTGATCAGCTCCGCCGTCGACAGCGACCCGGCGACCCCGTCCGGCGCCTGCCGCTCGGTGGTCGTGACCACCTCGATCCGCCCGCCCTCGCCGGCCGGCTGTTGCGCATCGGAGACCGTGCTCATACCTCTGATTGCCCGCGCATCGACCCCGGTAAACCGGCCGGCACGCCGACCGTGGGAGCCGGCGCGGCCCGGGCCGGCGACTGGTCCGGACCATGGCGAGGCGGCAGGCGCGCCGAGCCGGACCGGTCGAGGACGGGGCGCCGCCGGTGGATCAGCACGACTCCGCAGATGCTGATGGCGCCGCCGAGCAGTTCGGCGGGGTGCGGCACCTCGCCGAGCCAGACGTAGGCCACCGCGAGCGCGACCGGTGGGACCAGGTAGAGCGCGGCGGTCGACGCCGCCAGCGGCAGCCGGGCGACCGCGTACCCCCAGCTGACGAAGCCGAGCGCGGACGGCAGCAGGCCGAGGTACCCGGCCGCCAGCGTCGCGGCCGCGGCTGCCGACGCCACCGCGCGTGCCGTCTCGGGCGCCAGCGGGACGAGCAGCAGGGTGCCGGTCCACATCGCGTAGCTGGCGACCTCACGGCCGCTGTACCGGCGCAGCAGAGGCTTGCTGGCGAAGTGGTACACGCCCTGGACCAGTGCGGCGCCCAGCACCGCCACCGCGCTGGCCGACAGCCGCACCGGACCGTCGCCGGACAGGGTGATCACGGCGGCGCCGGCGATGGCGACCAGGCTGCCCAGCACGGTGTACCGGGTGAGGTGCTCACCGAGCAGCACGGTGGCCAGGATGACGCTGAACACCGGGGCGACGGACACCAGCAGGCTCGCGGTACCCGCGGCGACGTGCACCTCGCCCCAGTTGAGCAGCAGCTGGTACGCGGCCATCCCGGTCGCTCCACACAGGACGATCAGCGGGAGGTCGCGCCGGCGCGGCAGCCGGATCTTCAGCACCGGGGCGGCAAGCGCCAGGGCGGCGGACGCGACGGCGAGCCGGGCCAGGGACAGCCCGGCCACCCCGAGACCGTCCACCCCGACCCGGATTGCCGGGAAGGCGGAGGCCCAGAGCACGACGGTCCCGCCGAGGGTTCCGGCGAGGGCGAGGAATCGGCCGTTCACCCGGTCGACTGTGGCGCATACAATGGGAAAGGTCTAGTTATTCTTTCCTTGCCGATCATTAAGAAGAGCTTATCCATCTCGGAAGGGACGGCACCCCGGTGTTGGACGCACGGCGCCTCCGACTGCTTCGCGATCTCTCGGTGCACGGCACCGTGGCGGCGACGGCCAAGGCCCTGCACCTGACCGCCCCGGCGGTCTCCCAGCAGTTGGCCGCGCTGGAGAAGGACGCCGGGGTGTCACTGCTGGAGAAGCGTGGCCGGACGCTGCGGCTGACCGCCGCCGGCAGCCTGCTGGTCGAGCACGCCGAGGTCGTCCTGGCCGGGCTCGCCGCCGCCGAGGCCGACCTGCGGGCGCTGCGCGACGGCGGGCGCGGGTGGGTCCGGGTGGCGGCGTTCCCGTCAGCGGCCCGTGCGCTCCTGCCCGGCCTGCGGCGCCGCCTCGGTCAGGGGCAGCAGCGGCCGCCCGAACTGTCCATCGTCGAGCATGAGCCCGGCGCCGCGACGGCCGCGCTGCGGCACGGCGAGGTCGACCTCGCGGTGGTCCACGCATACAGTCTCCTGCCCCGCGCCGTGCCGCCCGGTTGCGAGCAGCACCACCTGCTCGACGAGCCGGTGGTGCTGGCGATGCCGGAGGCGCTCGCGGCCCGGCTGCGCATCGCCCCCGGACGCGGCGTCGACCTGGCCCGGCTGGCCGGCGAGGACTGGCTGCTGCCCGGACCGGAGACGTCCTGCCACGAGCTGGTCGGGCGGGCCTGCGGCGCGGCCGGGTTCGTGCCCCGCCCGGTCGCCGTGGCCAGTGACTTCTCGGTCCTCGTCGCGCTGGTCGCCGCCGGGGCGGGGGTGGCCGCCGTGCCGCGTATGGCGCTGCCCGCCGACACCCGCGGCGTCAGCCTGCACCCGCTGCGGCATCCGGTCACGCGTACCGTCTCGGCGCTGACCGCGGCCGGCGCAGCCGGGCATCCCCGGCTGCGCCGGGTCCTGGACTGCCTGCGCGACCAGGCGGCCGCGTTGGCGGACACCGCGGCGTCGCTGGCCGGTTCGTAGCGAGGGCTCGCCGGAGGCCGCCGGACGGCGGCACCGCGACCGGCCACTACGGGATTCGACGTGTCCTGTGCAGGTGCCGCCCGGTCAGTGCCGCGCCGGCGACCAGTATCACGATGACGACCACCAGGGACCAGACGAGGGCGGAGTGCGTGGCCAGGGAGGCGAACGGTCCGTCGTGCCCGGCGGAACCGAGCCTCAGGCGCTGGGTGACGCTGTGCTGGATCAAGCCGCTGGCCAGATCGACCCGGACGGTCCAGGGCCCGTCCGGCAGGTTGCGGGGAAGCGCGGCGGTCACCGTTCCGGACTGGCCGATACCCAAGGTGGTGTCGTGGGACACGCGGAACGGTCCGGCCCGGGTACCTGCCGGACCATCGGTGAGCGTCACCTGCCCGGACAGGTCCAGCGCGCGTTGCCCGGTGTTGTGCACCGCGATGCTCAGCGATGGTTGCCCGTGGCTGTTGCGGGCGGCGACGAGCCGGCCGATCGCGAAGTCCGAGGGTGGGTCACCGCCGGGGCCGACATCCAGATACACCCGGACACCGACGCGGTAGACCTGGGTGACGTTGGCCGATGGCTGGTGTCCAGACGTCACCGAGGCCCAGACCACCGCGTAGCGTTCACCGTTGGTGACCTTCGTGGGTACCTGGATCGTCACCTCCGACGGTGCCTGCGCCCCGGGGGCAAGATCAAGCTCGCTGGGTGAAGCATTGATCCAGGACACGAGTTCGTTGGCGGTGCGGCCACCGGCGAACTGGAAGCCCCCCTTGTCGACGCTGGCCGCAGCGGGATAGATCGCCACGTGCAGCTCGACCGTCGACTTGTTCACCACCAGGACGCGCCGGTGGATCACAGTTCCGGGCGTCAGATGGTCGACGATGTATTTCAGCGCGCGGGGGTCGGAGCGATTGTCCGTCGGGGCGTCGAGCAGTTGGATTCCGAAGCTGCCACTCTGATCGGTCTGCGCAGCGGCCTGTCTGGCCGGGGCCACCAGGGCCAGGCCAGACAGGCACAGCGTTGCCAGAAGCGTCCAGGACGCCAGACGAGCAGGTCGCTCACGCGACCGAATGCGTCACCGTCCCGGTGTAGGTGCCCGCGACGTTGGCCAGCGGAACATTGATCGCGAGCGTCGGATTCCAGGTCGCTGAGTTGACGCCGGTGCCGCCGGTATGGGTGAACGCGGTCAACGGGGTGGTGTTGTCCAACGGCGCGGGGGTCAATGACGGGGTGAAGGTCCCGTTACCCGTGGTCGCGGTGGCTGGACCCGAGGAATAGTCGACGTCGGTGGCCGCCACGGTCTCCGCGGCCGTCGCTGTGCCGGTGGTGAAGTCCGTTGACGTGACGGTGGCTTCCCAGTCGGCTGGATCCGTGGCCCGGGTGTCGCTGACGGTCACCGCGCCGAGCTGACCGGTGATCGTGGTACCCGGCGCACCAGAGCCGATGGTTGCGTTGGCCGGCACAGTGATATCCAGGGTTCCGGCGTTGACGTCGAAGGTTGTCGACGTGTCCCCCGTAGGGGCCGCGGACGCCGGCGCCGCCGCGAACCCAATGGCAGCGACAGTGGCAGCGGCGAGGGGCAACAAAATCTTTCGGAAACGCATGATCTGTTCTGTCCTTAAATCCTGATTTAGACGACACCGTCATCTTATAGATACCTATCGGAGCCCATGGGCGTAAACCGACTTAACTCGCGGGATCGGAGCCCCTGACGCATCGGGCATCCCATGTTCTGATCAGCAGAAGTCCTGCTCGGCAGCCAGTTGTGGCAAGCCTCGAAAGACCGCGGACCTTGGCCCAGCTGAGCAGCACGTCCAGCTCCAGTCCACCAGGTACCAGACAGTCGAGCCGTCCCCCGGTCCGAGTACGGTGTGGCGTTTTTGCCCAGTTTTCATGGGTTATGCGTAATCTTCGGCGAAGGTGGAGCGATGGCTCACCCGGGATCCGATGGCAAGGAGGACGTGCGGCCATGGACGGCATCTTCCTGGGAGGCGACCGGCCCTTCGAGACCCGTGGCGAGCGGCAGCGCGCTGGGCGCCACCGAGCCGATCGCGACGACTTCCCGGACACCTCCAAGCGGTGGAATCGGACGCTGGCAGCCATGCTCACGGTGCTCTTGTTGGTCTGCGGTGCCCTCGCGACAGCCGGATTTCTGCTGGTCCGTCAGTAAACTGGACAGGTGCACCGGGAGGATCTGCTGGGTGCGGCCCGCGCCTCGGGCGACACCACACAGCCGAACTCCGGGCCACTCAACCTGCTGGTGCTCGGCTCTGGTTCCCGGCGGGGCGAGCCGAACCGGGACAACCACTCCGGGCAACGGTCCGACGTGGTCATACTCGTTCACATCGACGCGAGCCGGGAGGCTGCCGCGATCATCTCGATCCCGCGCGACAGCTACGTCTACATCCCCGCCTCGGGCAGCACCTGGGGTGGCGGGATGAACAAGCTCAACGCCGCGTTCGCCTTCGGCGGCGCCCCACTGGCCGCACAGACGCTCACCAAGCTCACTGGCGTAACACTCGACGGAGCACTCGTCGCGACGTTCGAGGCGACCCGGCGCATCGTCGACGCCGTGGGCGGCGTGGACGTGTGCCTGCCGTACACCGTCGAATCTTCCGACACTCACCGGATCTGGACGGCGGGCCGCCACCACCTCAACGGCGACGAGGCGGACGACCTCGCCCGGCACTACGACCTGCCGGACGCGAACCTGTCCCGGATCCACGACCAGCAACTGGTCGTCCAGGCGCTGGTCAAGAAGCTCAGCACGCAGAACCTGTTGACCAAACCGTTGCAGTTCAACAAGCTGCTGGCCACCGTGGCCGACGCAATCATCGTCGACGAGAGCCTCGACCTGACGAAGCTCGCGCTCGCCCTGCGGGAGATCGACCCGTCGAACGTGAAGTTCGCGACGGCGCCGTACTCCCCCATCGAACTCCAGACGCCGTATGGCTCAGCGATCCAGTTGGACGACGCGAAGTCGAAGGCATTGTTCGCCGCAGTGCGCGACGATACGGTCACGACGCGGCTGTCGAACCAACCGTGACCGCCCGCGCCTGAAGGTCGTGCCGTCACTGACTTGTCATGATCGGTGTCGACCATCGGCCGAGACGGCAAGCCTGGCCTTACGCGAACTCCCGCGGCTGGTAGGTCTCGGCGTAGCGGGATCCCGGCACCGACCTGCCGGTGGACAACTGCCACGGCTGGTCGAGGCCGGTATTCGTGTGGGAGCCCCGACTGGCCGTCTGGTCGCCACCGCTTCCCTTTGCCGCGGCGGCCGGATGGACCGTATCCTCGTCGGCCAAAGCGGCAAGCTCAAGGCTCTCGGTCAGGACGGCGAACGGGGCGGACAGCGCGTCCACCGTCTCCTGGCGCCGGTGCCTAGTGGCCAGGGATATGCCGACTTCCGGAGCCGTCCGCGGTAGGGCTTCCGGAGTGCCGTTCGTCAATGCGTGCCGTGGTGCGGCATGAGCGGCGGGTGTTTCCGCCTGCGCGGCGGATGCCGCGGGCGCCAGTACTGGCTGCCCTGCCGGCAGCGGCGGTTGGATGGGCGCTGGCGCGGCTACCGCCGGCAGCGCTGCTGCGGCCGGCATCGGGGCGGGCGCCGAAGCCGCGGCCACTTCCACCGCCGCCGGCTGCCGGGTCGGCAGGGTCAGACTCTGGTACCGCTCTGGTCGCGTCTGGCCGGCCGCGTCGATGGCCACGATGCCGACCACGGGCAGGTCCAACTGCCGGATGAGCATCGCGGCGCGCTGTGCCTCGGCCCGGCGTGTCACACCGGTCCGCACAACCAGCAGCAGCCCGTCGGCGTACCGGGTCAGCGCGGCGAGGTCGGCGCCGGCGAGTACCGGCGGTGCGTGCACGATGGCGATGCCGCCACCGTCGGCGGCGGCGTTGACCAGCCCGCCGATCTCCCTGCTCCCGATCTTCTGGGCGTTGCTCGGTGCCGGATCCGTGCGCTTTCGGCGCGCGGCGGCGATGACCGACAGCGTGGCGGACCCCGGAAGCGGTGCCACCGCGCGGTTGTCGGCCAGCGCCTTCGCCAGCGTGCACTCGGCAGCCTCCGGGAAGTGCCCACCGATACCCGGTCGGTGAGGCTCGCCCTCGATCAGGGTGACCCGGTCCTGACCCTCGGACATCGCCAGCGAGAGGAGCGCGGACACCAAGCCTTTACCGTCGTCGTCGTGCACGCTGGTCACCAGCAACCTGCGGCTCCGTAGCGGACTCGTGAGCACAGCCAGGGCGGCCACCGTGCCGGCCACCGAGTCGGCTACGCCGCGGCGGGTGTAGAGAGTGCGGGCGTTGTGCCGTGCGTATCGGCCGGGCAGGCGTGGAAAGATGCCCAGCAGTGGCAATCCAAGCTCGCCGGCCAGCTTGGCCGGCCTGCGCAGGCGATTGTCGACACGACCGTCGAGCCAGCCGACGCCGAGTCCGGCCAGCAGCCCCACGAGCGCGCCGAGAGCGTCGTTCAACCGTCGATTCGGCGACACCGGCGCGGCCGGTGGACTCGCCTCGTCGAGGATCTGCGTGGCGACATTGCCACCGACGCCGATCTGCAGCAGGGCGAACTGACGCACGGTGGCTTGTGTGGCGGCGTTGGCGATCGCCGCCGCGTCGGTCGCGGAGGCCGCGGTGGCCCGGATCGTGACGATCTGTGTGCCCGGCTGGTGGGAGCTCTTGACATGGCCGGCCACCGCACTGGGAGGCAGCCCCAGCGAGGTCGCGGTGAACAGGGCCACTTCCCGCGACTGGGCGAGTTGCGCGACGGTCGGCAGGAGATTCTGAGCCAGGGCAAGGTCGGCCACCTTCGCCTTGGTGGTCGCGTCAACGGTGCTGGCGGTGATGACCAGCGACGCGCTCGCCTCGTACGTCGCCGGCATGCGATGGGTCACCGGTTGCGCGGCCACGAGTCCGATACCCGCGCCAAGCAGCGGAACGACCAGGTAGCGCCGGGCCGCGCGCAGCGTCGCCCGGACATCGAATGATCTGCTCATGAGGTTATCGCCGTTCAGTTCGCCGGAGTCGCCCGCGCGGGGTCCGGTCGTTGCGAGGAAGAGCCACCGCCGGACGGATGGCTCAGGTCTTTCTGATCTGCCGGGGCCGCCGCCGTGCGCTCGGGATAGCGGCACAGCGAGGCGAACGGCGCACCCGTCCGGGCCGCGAACGCGATCCCGGCTATTTCGCTCCAGGCCCGCAGGCGGGCCGCGCCGGAGCGGGGTGCGAGAGGCAGCCTGGTACCGGCAAGGACGATCCCGATGAGCGCCCGAACCAGGACAGCCGCTCGCACCATGGGGAGCTGTTCGGCCCGGTGGCGGGCGAAGAACACGAGCATGCTGCGGTACAGGTGGGGCCAGCTACGAACGGGATCGGGGCTGCTCGCGCCGCCCACGTGGTACGCCTCGACCGTGGGCAGATACGCGGCCTTGGCGCCTTCGGCCCGGGCCCGAAGGCACAGCTCCTCATCCTCGTAGTAAAGGAAGTAGCGTTCGTCCAGACCACCGAGGCGGACCAGCAGATCGGTGCGCACGGCCAGGCAGGCGCCCGACATCCAGTCGACCTCGACCGGACCACCCGGTTTGCGGCAAGCATCGTAGGCTCGGCGCCGACGGGCGCCGCACAGCAGCCGACGCAACGCCAGCGGCAACAGGCTCCCGCAGAATCGCCAGGCCAGCCCGCTGCCCAGCGACTCGAAGGGGTGGGCGCTGATCGCAACCCGCCCGTCCGGTCCGATCAGCCTCGGGCCGGCGATACCGACCGACGGCCGACCGCGCAGAAGCCGCACCAGCTCGTGCGCCGTCGCGGGCGGCACCACACAGTCCGGGTCCACCAGCAGGACGATGTCGGTCTCCACAGAGCTGACGGCGTGGTTGACCGCCGCGGCGAAGCCGACGTTGACCGGGTTCGCGACCACCGTCACGTCCGGGAACTCGCGGTCGATGATGTCGAGCGTCCGGTCCACGGACGCGTTGTCGACCACGCGCACGGCCAACTCCGCCTGACACAGCGAGGTCAGCGACGCCGCGATGTACGCCTGCGAGTTGTGGGTGACCACGATCGCGGTCGCCACCGGGGCGTTCACGTGAACATCCCCGACACCCCAGCCACAGGCCGCGCCTCGGCTAGCCACGCGGGAGCCTCCGCAGGAGTTCGACGATGGCGGGTATCCAGCGTTGGCGCCGCGACCGGCCGGACGTGACGCCAGACCCGACCCGCGTGGTTGGACCGGCAGCTTGTACACGCGCCGCGGGGAGCGGGGCGGCGTGTGACGGAGCCCCGTGTAGTGGGGCCGCGTGCAGGGGAACGGCATCGAGCGCAGTGGCGTGGCGCGGGGCGGCATAGAGCGGGGCTGTGTGCAGCGAGGTCATCGAGTGCCGCGACTGTTGCTCCTCCAGCGCGGCCGTTTCGACTTCTGGGGCGCGAAGGCCAGTCGCATCAGACACCTGCGGCCGACCAACTTCCTCGGTCGACGTCGCCGCACGGGTCCGGACCGCACCAACCGGGGTGACGGGAGACCTCATTGGCTGACCTCCTCTCAGCTGCACGCCGCCTGCGCTGTCGGAGACCCACCACTTCCCGGCAGGCCACATCAGGCACGTATCGGCCATATATGCACCGAAGGTGTGCATCAGTGCGAGACAGGCCGAGACTAGCCGCTAGTGGTACTCCGGTGCACATTAATGACAAAGACGGCTATTTCACATGGCTCCTCCGCTTCCCCCAGCGCTGAGCCTGCGCAGGCACCCTTCCCCTCGCCCCGCACCGCCGGCCGAAGGGTGCGGATGGTCGCGGACCTGGGTTCCGACCGTTGTCAGGACTCGCGCGAGGCCGCCATGCCACGAAGTTCCGCGATCGACGGGAGGCGGTTGACGTAGGGGAAGGGCGTTGAGGCACTGGGCAACAGAGCCCACGGCGCGGGCCGATCGGCGCGAGACGCCCGCGGACGCGCGAGCCGGGTCAGCAGCAGGCCGAGGATGATCATCGCGATCGCGAACGCCACCCGACAAGCCCCGGTGCCCGTCGGAGAGGAAGCGGTCACGCCAGCGCCGCTGGGACGACGTCACCGGCCGCCAGACCGGCGCGGTGGCCGGCATCGGGCACGACGCCAGCCCATCGCGTCCGAGTACCGTTCACGATGAGGTCGCCGCCGGACCTCTGCCGGCGTCGAAACGCTTGTCCGCGGTGGCGGCAGCGCGTGTGCCGGATATCGCGGAGATTCCGCCGACCCCTGCCGGGGTAAGGCGCCCGGGCATCCGTCACGCGCAGCGACGAAAAGACACACATTGATAACGGCGTCCGTGTGCGATGAACGGTCGCACGGCGGTGGTGCGTGGATCACGGGCAGAGCCCCGGATTCAAGGAGTTAGATGTGCCGACGCCGCTGACCCGGAACCTGACCGTGAACGGCCACCATCGACGGGTCACCGTGCCCGACGACACCGAGCGCCTGCTGTACGTGCTGCGCGAGCAGTGCGACCAGCGCGGGCCGAGATTCGGCTGCGGCGTCGCCCAGTGTGGAGCATGCACCGTCCTGGTCAACGGCGAGGTCACCCGCTCGTGTGTCACGGACCTGAACGCGGTGCCGGAGGGCGCGGCCATCCGGACGCTGGACGGCATCGGCTCCGAAGCGCGCCCGCACCCATTGCAGCGAGCCTTCGTCACCGAGCAGGCCGGCCAGTGCGCGTTCTGCGTCAACGCGATGATCATGGGATCCCTGGGTTGGATCGAGTCGCGCATCGCCGAGGGCAACCGCGCGGTACCGTCCCGGAAGGAGATCGCCGACTACCTCTCGGGGGCGCTGCCCGAATCCACGTTCAACTACCTCTGCCGGTGCGGGACGCACACCCGCATCGTCGAGGCGATCCACTCGGGTGCCACGGAGATGGTGAAATGACCGCCGGCGCACTGTCCCGGCGGGGCTTCCTGAAGGGCGCCGGCTCTCTCGCCGTGGGGTTCGCCCTGGCACCGGCTCTCGGCCTGCACGATGTCGCCGCCGCCGCGCCGAGCCGCGACCGTGAGCTGCGCGTCGACCCCGCCACCCACGCCGGGGCCGACGACTCCTGGCTGATCCTCGCCCCAGGCAAGACGACCATCTACAGCGCCAGGGTCGAACTCGGCACCGGCGTGCAGACGGCGCTCACCCAGATCGTGCTGGAAGAGCTGCGGCTCGGCACGCACGGGGTGGACTTCGTCCAGGGCGACACCATCCACACCCCGTCAGCGTCGACCACCGGCAGCAAGTCCATCCAGACCGGGGGCCCGCTGCTCCGGCAGGCCGCGGCGACCGCGTACCAGGCCCTGCTCGGGTTGGCGGCCGAGGACCTGCGGGTCGCGCCGAGCCGGCTCGCGGCCCGGGACGGCGTCTTCACGGTCATCGGTACGCCACGGCGGGTCACCTACGACCACCTGCTGAGCAAGGCGCACATCCTGCTCACCGCGGACGACGCCGCTCCGGTCGTGGCCCCGGCCGACTACCGGATCGTCGGTCAACCCGTCGCGCGTGCCGACCTGCCCGCGAAGGCACACGCCACGTTCGCGTTCGTCAGCGATGTGGTGGTCCCGCACATGCTGCACGGCAAGGTGATCCGACCGACGGGGCGCAACTCGACGTTCTCCTCGATCACGCCCGACTCGCTCGCCCGGGCCCGGGCCATCCCCGGCTTCGTCCAGCTCGTCCAGAAGGGCAACTTCGTGGGCGTCGTGGCCACGTCCGAGTACGCCGCCTCGGTGGCCGCGGCGCCGGCGACCGGCGTCGTCGTGCAGTGGGAACCGGGACCGCCGCTGGCCCCGCAGGAGACTCTGGACGCGGAGCTGCGCAAGCCGGAGAACCACTACCTGGACTACACCGACCAGAACGTCGGGGACTTCGGCACGGCCTTCGCCGCGGCGGAGCGGCAGATCACCGCCCGGTACTTCAGCCCGTTCCAGATGCACGCCGCGATGGGCGCCTCGTGCGCGGTCGCCGACGTACGCGCCGTACCCGACCCGATCACCGGCATCCAGGCCACCATCTGGTCGGGCAGCCAGAACGTGTACGGCCTTCGGGGGGTGCTCGCCGCGCTGCTGTTCGGCTCCGCCGACGACGTGCAGCGGGTGTACGTCAGGTACGAGGAGGGCTCCGGCTGCTACGGACACAACGGCGCGGACGATGCCGCCGCCGACGCGGCCCTGCTCTCCCAGGCGGTGGGCAAACCGGTCCGGGTGCAGTGGACGCGGCAGGACGAGAACGGCTGGGAGCCGCTGGGCGAGGCTGCCTCGCACGATCTGGAGGCGGGCATCACCGGGGGCCAGGTCGTGGCCTGGCACCACCGCCTCTACGCGCTGACCGCCAACAGCCGCCCAAGCGGCAACAACCCGGGTACCGTGCTGGCCGGGACGCTGACCGGGTTCCTGCCCGCCGACCTGCCGGACAACTCCCACGACTCCTCCGGCCGCAACGCCCCGGTGACCTACGACTT
This sequence comes from Rugosimonospora africana, assembly GCF_016862975.1. Taxonomy (GTDB): domain Bacteria; phylum Actinomycetota; class Actinomycetes; order Mycobacteriales; family Micromonosporaceae; genus Rugosimonospora; species Rugosimonospora africana. The sequence continues at coordinate 914 of NZ_BONZ01000042.1, read as the reverse complement.
CGCCAACTGCCTGACCGACGCCAAGCTCGTGCGCAGCTTCAACACCGACCCGGCCAATCCGCGCCGGGCCACCGCCCCGCTGACCTACCGGTTCCTGCGCACGACCGCGCTGCGCTCGCTCGGTGGCTTCTCCAACTCGTTCGCCAACGAGTCGTTCCTCGACGAGTTGGCCGCGGCGACCGGGCGGGATCCGTTGCAGCTGAGGCTCGACTCGCTGGCCAGCGATTCCCGCGCGCAGGCCGTGGTCGCCGCGCTGAAGCCCGCGTGGAACGCGCGTCCGGCCGGCGGGAACGGCGTCGGTGCCGGCATCGCGTTCCACCAGTACGAGGTCGAGTTCGCCTACGTGGCGACCTACGTCGAGGTTCGGGTCGACCAGGCCACGGGTGCGATCGCGGTCACCCGGGTGGTCGTCGCCCACGACTGCGGTCTGATCATCAACCCCGACGGGCTGCGCAACCAGATCGAGGGCAACGTCGTGCAGGGCATCAGCCGGACGCTGAAGGAGCAGGTCGCCTATGGGCCGGTGGCCGGTACCGCGCACACCGGCGTCACCAGTGTCGTGTGGGACACCTCGTCGTTCCATCCCGGTCCGCAGTACTCGGTGATCCGCTTCGACGAGGTACCGCCGATCGAGGTGATCCTCATCGACCGGCCCGAGGAGCCCGCCTGGGGCGCGGGCGAGCCCACGATCGGCACCATCGGCGGGGCGATCGGCAATGCCGTGTTCGCGGCGACCGGCAAGCGCGTCCGCCAACTGCCGATGACCGCGGAGGTGGTCGCCTCGACGCCGGTAGGCTGAGGCCGGGATCCGGCCGAGCGGTGCCGGCCCGGCGGGCCAGCGCCCGGCGGGCCAGCGCCCGGCGGGCCAGCGCCCGGCGGGCCAGCGCCCGGCGGGCCAGCGCCCGGCGGGCCAG
>NZ_BONZ01000041.1 GCF_016862975.1 Rugosimonospora africana | reverse complement strand
GGCGGGCCAGCGCCCGGCGGGCCAGCGCCCGGCGGGCCAGCGCCCGGCGGGCCAGCGCCCGGCGGGCCAGCGCCCGGCGGGCCAGCGCCCCGCGTCAGAGGCCCAGCCGCCCGACGGGTGGGCGGCAGGCGGTTCGGCGGGTCAGAGGCCCAGCGGCTTCGGGTCGGTGGCCATGGCCCGGAACCGCTCCCCCGGATCGGCCACCAGCCGGCGCTCCCGCAGGTCGAGCAGGCCGCCGACCCCGGTCAGCGACGCCACCGGCTCGCCGTCGGGGCGGCGGTAGTCCTGCTCGACGCGGAACGTCTTGCCGGTGTCCCAGGCGAACCGGCAGGACACGTCGACCTCGTCGCCGCCGCGCAGCTCGCGCAGGTATCGCAGGGTGACCTCGAGTGCCACCGGCCCCACCCCCTGCGCGAGCAGCCCGGCCTGCGAGATGCCGGCCGCACGCAGGCACTCCCAACGGGCGTGCTCGGCATACTGCAGGTATACCGCCTGGTTCAGGTGGCCCTGGGTGTCGAGCTCGTATCCGCGCACCGTGATGCGCACCCGGAACGGATCAGCCATGGCGAACAGCCTATTGCCTGCCGCCGACATTCCCGCCAACGGCCAGATATTCACCGCGCGGTCGTTGACACCCGACACCGTCGATGGCATAGATATGGCTGACTCCATCAGCCTTCGCTTCCCGGGAGACCGTCGTGGCAGTAGCGCGTTCCTGCGGCATTCGATTCCGAGCGGCGGCGATGGCGCTCGGCGTCGCCACCGCCCTGATCGGCGGCGTGGCGCTCGCGCCGCCGGCCCAGGCCGCGTCGACCACGCCAGCCGCGACGACCACGACGAAGACCGTGGCGGCGCTGCCCGGCGACAACCTGCCGTTCGCGTCGGCCGTCTTCCGGGCCACCCACAACAGCTACTCGGGCAACCTGGACGGCGGCAAGGGCTCGATCGCCAGCCAGCTCGACGGCGGCGTGCGGTTCATCGAGTTCGACATCCACGACAATGGCTACGCGACCAACCACGACTACTCCATCGGTCACGACGCGCCCGGCGACCTGGTGGACCACAGCGGCGGCAACCCCGCGTCCAACCTGCTGCGCGACTGGTTGCAGACGGTGTCGACCTGGTCGGCGGCGCACCCGACGGCCGCGCCGCTGCTGGTCATGCTGGACCTCAAGGACGACCTGACGGACAACACCTCGTACGCGGCCGGCAACCTCGCCGCGCTCAACCGGGAGCTGACCGACGCGTTCGGGTCGCGCCTGCTGCTGGCGAAGGACGTGCCGGCGGCGCTGGGCACGATCGGCTCACTGCGCGGCCGGGTGCTGACGCTGCTGTCCGGCGACGCCGGCACGCGCACCGAGTACAAAGAGGACACCGGGGCCAATCCGGCGGTCGCCATCAACGCGCACGGCCAGGTCGTCGAGGTGCACGACTCCGGGTCCGGGGCGCTGTGGTACTGGACCGGCACGTACGGCGCCGACGGCCGGATCACCTGGCTGCGGCACGGGAAGTACGACACCGGAGTCACGCCGGCGGTCGCGCTCAACGACAACGGGCAGCTCGTCGAGGTCCACAAGTCGCAGAGCGCCGACACCCTCTGGTACCACGCGGGGCAGCTGGGCGCCGACGGCGAGATCACCTGGTCGCCGAGCCGGCAGTACGACAGCGGGGTGACCCCGACGGTCAGCTTCGCGGCCGGCAGCAGCACCGCCGTGCACGAGATCCACCGCAGCCAGTCGAACAGCCAGAACTGGGACTGGGACGGCACGCTCAACGCCACCGCGCTGACCGTCACCTGGAACAGCGCGACCCACGGCAAGACGTCCGACGCCCTGTACGCCAAGGCGGTCTCGACCCGGGGCACCATGCGGGTGTCGGTGTCCACCGGCGCCGACGGCGCCGCCCCCGCGCAGACCCTGCACTACGCGACCGACCGGGTCGCCGCAGACCGCATCCGGTACCCGCAGGACGCCTTCGACGAGTACCAGGACGGCGACTCCGCCGCCCTGGCCGAGGGCGCGCTGTTCTACGCGGCACCGGCCACCGACACCGGGTTCATCACCTCGGCCCGGCTGGCCGGCCACGTCGTGCGCGGCTGGGACTTCGACAGCGCGGGCTACGCGACCAATCCGTTGGCCAACTACCCGGCGACCAACTACCCGAACGACGCCTGGTACGTGAGCCTGGTGACCCAGGCCGGGGCGGTCAGTTAAAGCGCCTGCTGGCAAAGGCCCACCCGAACGCCCGGTGAATACCCGGCCCCCAATCCGCGAGAACTTCGTGTACCTGCGGGAACTCGGCCCGCCCGCCGAGCGGACCGGGCGGAACCGGGGTAGCGTCGCCACTGATCGGAGATCGGCCGCGGCGCCAGGCCGCGGACCGGCCGATGATCCACCTGACCCGTCGCACCGCTGGTGGGGACATGACCACGTTCACTGTGTGGGCTCCGCGAGCCGAGCGGGTGCGGTTGCTCGCGGCCGGCGCGCAGCGGGCGATGACCCGGGACGACGGGGGTTGGTGGCGTGCCGAGGTGCCGGAGGCCGGCCCGGGCACCGACTACGCGTACCTGCTGGACGACGACGACACGCCGCTGCCCGATCCGCAGTCGCACCGGCAGCCGGCCGGCGTCCACGGGCCCAGCCGGGTCTACGACCACTCCGCGTTCGGTTGGACCGACCGGGCGTGGACGGGACGGCAGCTGCCCGGTGCCGTGCTCTACGAGCTGCACATCGGCACCTTCACCGGCGAGGGCACCTTCGACGCCGCCATCGACCGGCTGGACCACCTCGTCGACCTGGGCGTCGACCTGGTCGAGGTGCTTCCGGTCAACGCGTTCAACGGCGAGCACAACTGGGGCTACGACGGCGTCTGCTGGTACGCGCCGCACGAGCCCTACGGCGGGCCGGACGGGTTCAAGCGGCTGGTGGACGCGTGCCACCGCCGCGGCCTCGGGGTGGTGCTCGACGTGGTCTACAACCACTTCGGGCCCTCCGGGGCCTACCCGCCCCGGTTCGCGCCGTACCTGGCGCAGGGCAGCAACACCTGGGGCCGCTCGATCAACCTGGACGGACCGGACTCCGACCAGGTGCGCCGGTACGTCATCGACAACGCGCTGATGTGGCTGCGCGACTACCACGTCGACGCGTTGCGGCTGGACGCGGTGCACGCGCTGACCGACCACCGGGCGGTGCACCTGCTGGAGGAGCTGACCGCCGAGGTCGAGGCGCTGTCGGCGCACCTGGGCCGGACGCTGTCGCTGATCGCGGAGTCCGACCTCAACGATCCCCGGCTCATCACGCCGCGCGAGGCCGGAGGGTATGGGCTGCACGCGCAGTGGGACGACGACGTGCACCACGCGCTGCACGCACTGCTGACCGGTGAGCGCCAGGGATACTACGCCGACTTCGGCACCCTGGAATGCCTGTCCGGCGTGCTGCGCGAGGCGTACTTCCACGCCGGCACCTGGTCGGAGTTCCGGGGCCGTACCCACGGCCGGCCGATCGACCCGCACCGGACGGCGGGCCACCGCTTCGTGGCGTACCTGCAGAACCACGACCAGATCGGCAACCGCGCGGCCGGCGACCGGATCTCCGCGCTGGTCCCCGAGTCGCTGCTGCGTGTCGGTGCCACCCTGCTGCTGACCGGTCCGTTCACCCCGATGCTGTTCATGGGCGAGGAGTGGGCGGCATCGACGCCCTGGCAGTTCTTCACCAGCCACCCGGAGCCGGAGCTGGCCTCGGCCGTGGCCAGCGGCCGGCGGCGGGAGTTCGCCGAGCACGGCTGGCCGGACGCGGACGTGCCCGACCCGCAGGACCCGGCGACGTTCGCCCGTTCCAAGCTCGACTGGGCGGAGTTGGACCGCCCGGGGCACCGCGAGATGCTGGCGTTCTACCGCCGGCTGATCGCGCTGCGCAAGGCGTGGCCGGACCTGTCGGACCCGCGCCTGGACCGGATCAGGGTGCACCACGGCGACCGGTACCTGACGATCCGGCGGGGCAGCATCGTGGTGCTGGCGAACTTCGCCGACCAGCACCGCCGGATCGGCCTCGACGACTGGCCCCGCGACGTGCTGCTGGCGACCGAGCCGGGGCTGGTGCTGATCCGCAGCGCGGTCGAGCTGCCGCCGCAGTCGGCCGCCGTGATCCGTTGCTGAGCCGGCCGGCCGCCGGTGCCGGTCGCCACCGTCGTGGCCGGCGGCGCATGCCGGCGCGGATCCCCCGGTAACTACACTCCCGGGCAGGCGTCGTCGCCGGGGGGCGTCGCCACCGGGGAGGAATGCGTGCAGTTCCGCGTGCTGGGTCGGGTCGAAGCCGACCACGACGGCGAGCCGGTGCCACTGGGCAGGCGCCGCGAACGGTGCCTGTTCGGGGTACTGCTGCTCGACGCCGGCACGCCGATCCCGGCCGAGCGGATGGCCGCCCTGCTCTGGGACGACCAGCCGACCGCGACCGCCCGCGCCGCCCTCAACACGCACATGTCGCGGCTGCGCAACCGGCTCGACCCGCACCACGACGGCTCGCTCGGCATCCGGCTGGTCAGCCGCAACGGCGGCTACCTGGCCGAGGTGGATCCGCAGCGCATCGACGCCGCCCGGTTCCGGACGATGGTCGAGCGGGCGCGTACCGTCGCCGATCCGGTCGAGCGCGCCGCCCGGCTGCGGGAGGCGCTGGCGCTGTGGCGGGGACCGATACTCGCCGACGAGGCGACGCCCCGGCTCCGCGAGCGGATCGGGGCCGAGCTGACCGAGCTGCGGATGACCGCCACCGAGCTCATGGTCGACGCGGAGCTGGCCGGCGGGCGCCATCAGGACCTGGTGGGCGAGCTGGCCGCGCTGACCGCGGAGCACCCGTACCGGGAGGGGCTGGCCGCCCAGCTCATGCTCGCGCTGTACCGGTCCGACCGGTACGCCGAGGCGCTGGCCGCTTACCAGGGGCTGAGCGAGCGTCTCGCCGAGGGGCTGGGAGTGGCCCCGGGCGCGCAGGTGAGCAAGCTGTACACCGCGATGCTGCGGCGCGACGTCCCGCCCGGCGTCCACTCCGCCAGTCAGATTCCCCGGCGGCCACCGGCCCGGGAGACGGACCGGGCGCCGTCCACCGGTCCAGAGCGGGTGCCGCGGCAGCTGCCGGCCGCACCGCCCTGGTTCACCGGCAGGGCCGACGAGCTGTCCACGCTCAGCAAGGCACTGGCATCCCCCACCGGCGGGGAGACGGTACCCATCGTGGCCATCGGGGGATCCGGTGGCGTCGGCAAGACCTGGCTCGCGCTGCGCTGGGCGTACCAGAATCTCCACCGCTTCCCCGACGGGCAGCTGTTCGTCAACCTGCACGGCTTCGATCCGTCAATGCAGCCCACCCCGCCGGCCACGGCGATCCGCGGATTCCTTGACGCCCTGGGCGCGGCGCCGTCGACGATCCCGGCCGACCCGGACGCGCAGATCGGCCTGTACCGCAGCCTGATGGCCGGCCGGCGGATGCTGATCGTGCTGGACAATGCCCGGGACACCACCCAGGTGACCGATCTGCTGCCCGGTTCCGCGACGTGCACGGTGATCGTCAGCAGCCGTGACCGGCTCACCGGTCTGGTCAGCCGGCACGGCGCGGACTGCCTGTCGCTGGACGTGCTCGGCGAGGCCGAGTCGTGGGATTTGCTGGCCCGCAGGCTGGGCGTCCAGCGGCTGGCCGAGGAGCCCGACGCGGCGGCCGCGCTGCTGGCCGGCTGCGGCGGCCTACCGCTCGCGCTCGGCATCGCCGCGGCGCGGGCCGCGACCCAGCCGGCCTCCGGGCTGGCCGCGATCGCCGAGGAACTGCGCGACACGACGACCCGGCTGAGCGCTCTCGACGAGGACGACGTGCAGGCGAGCCTGCGCGCGGTGCTGTCCTGGTCGTGCGCGGCGCTCACCGAACGCCAGGCGGAGGTGTTCGCCCTGCTGGGGTTCGCCGCCGACCCGGACATCAGCCTGCCGGCGGCCGCCGCGCTGGCCGGCCTGCCGGCCGCCGAGACGATCGGGGTGCTCCGGGCGCTCGAGCGACGGTCGCTGGTCCAGCAGCACACAACCGGGCGCTGGCGGATGCACGATCTGGTCCGGCTGTACGCGGCGGAGCAGGCCCAGGTGCTGCCCGCCGACCGCCGGAGCGCCGCGATAAGCCGGCTGGTCAGCTTTTGCCTGCACACGGCGTTCGCCGCCGGTCAGCTACTGGATCCGCACCGGCCGCCGATCGCGCTGGCCGACCCCGTCGCGGGCGTCGACCCGCACCCACTGCCGGACGAGGCCGCCGCGCTGGCCTGGCTCGACGCCGAGCACGGCTGCCTGCTGGCGCTCCAGCAGCGGGCCGGCGCCTGGGGCCGGCACCGTGAGGCGTGGCAGCTGGCCTGGACTCTCGACCCGCTGCACGGGCGGCGCGGACACTTGCACGACAACGTTGCCTCGTGGCAGGCCGGGCTGGCCGCCGCGCAGCACGTCGGCGACCTGGACATGCAGACGCTGGCCCACCGGCGGCTGGGCAACGCGTTCGTCCGCGCCGACCGCTTCGGCGACGGCACCGACCACCTCGGCCACGCGCTGGAGGTGGCCGAGCAGGCCGGCGATCCGGCCGGCCAGGCGCCGACCCACCTGGCGCTCGCTCTGGCCTTCGGGCAGCAGGGCAACGACGAGCGGGCGCTGGAACACGCGAGCCAGGCCGGCCGCCTCTACCGCGGCCTCGACAACCCGGTGCGGGAGGCCATCGCGCTCAACATGGTCGGCTGGTACCTGACCCGCCTCGGCCGGCACGACGAGGCCCGCACGAACCTGCGGTCGGCACTCGCCCTGTCCCGCCGTCACAGCTTCCGCGACACCGAGGCAGACACCCTGGACAGCCTGGGCTACCTCGCGTACCGCGCCGGACAGCACGCCGACGCCGGGGAACACTACGAGCAGGCCCTGACCCTGTACCGCGACCTCGGCAACAGCTACGGCGAGGCCGACACGCTGGAACGGCTGGGCACGGCGCACGCCGCGGTCGGCGACCACGCCCGGGCGCGCGGGTCCTGGCGGTCGGCGATCGAGCTGTACGAGGCACAGCGGCGGGCGAGCGACGCTGGCCGCCTCCGGCAACGGATGCGCGACCTGGACGCCGCCCCGGTCACCGACGTGCCCGCGAGCGGCGCCGCCTGAGCGCGGCGCGTCCGGACTGCGTGGTTCCCTAGCGTCGTTCGACAGCCTGGTTCGGCGCCCTGGTTCGGCGGCCTTGTTTGACGGCCTGGTTCGACCGCGTTGTTCGGCGGCCTTGTTTGACGGGCGCGGGCGCGAGGGTACGCGACGTCATGGCAACGACGATCGAGATCGAACGCAAGAACCGGCGGCCGAAGGACTTCACGCCGGCCCGGGACGCGTCGGAGCCCGCCCGTACCCTGGGCGCGAAGTGGCAGGAGCCGGGACGGCGGCCGGAGCCGGCCGGTACCGGAAACGCCGGCGCGGCCCTGATTCATTACCTGACCAGGCAGCGCGACGCGATCCTGAGCACCGACCCGGGCGTGCGCGCCGGTGACCCGCACGCGGTGCACGACATGCGGGTGGCGACACGGCGGCTGCGCGCGACACTGCGCACGTTCCGTCCGGTACTCCAGCGCGACGATCGGCTGCCGCGCGACGACCTGCGCCGGCTGGGCGAGGAGCTTCGCTGGCTGGGCACGACGCTCGGGGCGGTGCGCGACGGCGACGTCCTGGCCCGGCGCCTGGACGACGCGGTGGCCGCGCAGGTGGCCGAGTCGGTGGTGGGCCCGGTCCGCGCCCGCATCCGGGAACGGCTGGGCACGCGACGCCGGCAGGCACGCGACGACCTGGCCGAGGCGTTGGACAGCGAACGGTACGGTCAGCTGCTGGACCGGCTCGGTGCCCTGGCCGACGCCGCCTCCGTCCCGGTCACGCGGGCGCGGCTGCGCCGGCTGACCGGCAAGGCGGTACGCCGCGCCGAGCGCAGGCTGGCCGCGGCGAACCGGGTACGGCCCGGACGCACCGGTACCGGGCCGCTGCGCCCGCCGCCGGCCGACAACCACGACGTCGCGCTGCACGAGGCCCGCAAGGCGTACAAGCGGGCGCGGTACGCGGCCGAGGCGCTGGTACCGGTGGAGGGGCGGCCGGCGCGCCGGCCCCGGCCAAGCGCCTGTCGGCGCTGCAGGACGCGCTCGGCGCCCACCAGGACGCGATCGTCACCGGTCAGCTGATGCGCGACTACGGGATGCGCGCGTACCTGGACGGCGAGAACGCCTTCACCTACGGGCTGCTGTACGCCGCGCAGCGGGAGACAGCGGAACGGGCCGTGGCCGACCTCCCCCGGATCCGTCACCGCGCCGGCCGCGGCAAGGTCCGGCGCTGGCTGGGCTGATCCCGAACCGGCGGCGCGGGCGGCACGGATGCCGGGGACGTTTCCGCCGTGTGTCCTGGATTACGGAATCCGCGGGCCCGGTCGCCGTCGGCCCGGACCCGTGCGACGATCGTTCGATCTTCGCCCCCGGGGTGATCGACGTGCCGGAAACCGAGTGAGGCGACCGAAGCTATGTACGAGGGCCTGGCCCCCCTGACCGACGCCGGACTGTGGGCCCGCAGCAGCGGGCTGGAAATCGTGTTGTACGTCACCGGAGCGGTGCTGCTGACCCGGTTCGTGACCTGGCTGAGCAGGCGCATCACCGGCCGCATCGACGCCGAATCGTCCGGTGGCGACACGGTGGTGACCGAGGACGCCAAGCACCGGCACGCGGTGATCCAGGTGGTCGCCTGGGCTTTCCTGGTGCTGGTCTACTCCGTCACCGCGGTGCTCGTGCTGCAACGGCTGGGCATCCCGCTCAGCGGCATCGTGGCGCCGGCGACCGTGCTCGGCGTCGCGCTCGGATTCGGCGCCCAGCGCATCGTTCAGGACATCCTCGCCGGGTTCTTCGTGGTCACGGAGCGTCAGTACGGCTTCGGCGATCTGGTACGCCTCAACGTTCCGGGGACGATCACTCCGCTCACCGGTACGGTCGAGGAGGTCACGCTGCGCATGACCCGGATACGCACCATCAACGGCGAGGTCGTCACCACACCGAACGGGCAGATCATCCAGGTGGTCAACCTGTCCCGGGACTGGGCCCGGGCGGTGGTCGACGTCCCGATCCCGGCCACCGCCGACGTGACCCGGGTCAGTGCACTCCTGGTCGACGTCGGTAACGAGATGTACCGCGAGGACGAGCGGCACAACCTGCTGCTGGACCCGCCGACCGTGATGGGCGTGGAGAGCCTGGACATCGACCAGCTGAAGATTCGCGTGGTCGCCCGTACCCTGCCCGGCAAGCAGTTCGACATCGGCCGGATGTTGCGCGCCCGGATCACCAGCACGCTGCGCCGGGAGGGCATCAACGTCCCGGCCGACGTCAACACTGTACCGGCGACGGCGACGGCGGCGGGTCCGTCATGAGCCGCTGGAGGTCACCGAGCCACTGGAAGGTACGCAGGTCGACGGTGGCGCTGGTGCTGTTCTTCCTGGCGACGCTAGCCACGTACCTGCTCGTCCGGCCGGCGCCGGCACCGAAGGCCGCGTACCAGCAGCCGGCCCCGCCGCCCACCCACGCCGTACAGCCGACGCGGCCGGCCCCGCCCACGACCCGTCCGCCGGCGACACCGAGCGCGCCGATCCGGACCCCGTCGGCGACACCATCGGCGAGCCCGACCCCGCGGGCGACCCCGTCCACGACGGCCCCGGCGCGCCCGAGCCCCACGGGCTCGCCGACCGCGTCGGTCACACCGACCGGATCCGGGTCGGCGTCACCCCCACCACCACCGGGGCAGCCGACCGCGAACTACCGCGTGTTTCATTAGTCCCTGTGTGGGAGTTCATGATCCATCGTCCTTCTCGGGCGTCCCTGTCACCAGCACCCGGGATAGGTGTGGTGGGTGGGTTCTTCCGTCACCGGGGCTGGTTTCACCCGCACGTTAGTGTGGGCTAGAGCCGTCCTCTCGGGAAGAGTTGGTAACCGGGCCTCGTGCGTCGGGGTCCCGGGCTGGGCGTGCTGCTGCTCGGCCCAGACGGCGAGGTTGATGGCCGCGTTGCGGTCCCGGTCCACCCGGTATCCGCACGCCGCACAGGGGTAGACGCGCGCCGACAGCGGCATCGTCGTGGCGATGGTGTGGCAGCGGGAGCAGGTTTTCGTGGATGGGAACCACCGGTCGGCCTGGATGCAGTGGCCACCGCGCCAGGTCTGCTTGTAGGCGATGACCCGGCCCAGCTCGCCCCAGGCGGCATCACCGATCGCGCCGGCGAGGTGGTGGTTGGCCATCATTCCAGTGATATTCAGGGTCTCCAACACCAGCCGGTCGTGGGTCTGGACCAACTGGTTGGCAACCTGATGCAGGAACTCCTGCCGCACATTCCGGACCCGGGCATGCGCCCGGCCGAGCCGGGCCGCGGCCTCGGCACGGTTGACCGACCCCTTCTTCTTGCGGCTGTATTGCCGGGACAGTCGCCGCAGCCGCCCCTGAGCGGCCCGCAACGGCCGAGGCGGAGCGCCCTCCCGGAACACCTCCCGGCCGGTGGAGGTAGCGGCGACCACCAACGCATTCAGTCCCCGGTCCACCCCCACCCAACCACCGGTGTCGCCGTAGGGGTGTGGCGGGTGCTGCCGGTCCGGGTGCAGATCGGCCGCCTTCACGGTCAACGTCACCGTCCACCGCCCGGCCCGGTCGGACACTGTTGCGAACGCGATGCTGGCCCGCCCGGTGCGCAGCATCCGCCGCAGCTTGCGGGTATCTTCGCGTACCCGCAGCACACCGATGCGGGGCAGGGTCACCGACCGGGCACCCGCCTCACCGACCCGGATACAACCACGACCGCCGCGGGTTTTCTGCCGGATCCGAAACGACCGCCGATCTCGGTTCTTGCGCTTGAACCGGGGAAACCCGATCCGCCGCCCAGCACCCCGACCCCGGCGAGCGCCGGTATAGGCCGCCAGGGCCCGACCCAGATCAACCGCGGCCTCCTCCAAGACCTGCTGGTGCACCTCGGTCCGCCAGGCCAGACCAGTGGCCACAACGGCCACCTCACCGCACGAGTCAGCCACCAGCACCCGCCCCGCGGCCGCGGACACCTTCCACGCGTTGAACGCGTTGATCAGATCAAACCCCGACCACGGCACCCCCACCCCAGGATCGGCTGCCCGGGCGGTCAGCGCGTCCTTGACCAGCCGCAACGACTGGTTGTAGGCAAAGCGCGACGCACCCGCATGCCGCGCCAGCACCATCACCTGCGCCGGCGACGGCGACGGCGACGGCGACGGCGACGGCGACGGATCAACCGTGAACCGAAACGCGGTAGGTCTGCCCACAGCCGCGAAGTATCCACCGACCCACCGACAACTTTGAAAACACCGCTGGCCGTTTTTCAAAAATGGGCAGGGGCGAAACGCCGTGGTCGGCGTGTCGGTGATCGATGAATGGCGAGGTCTCCGGTAGAATCGGTGCAGGACACTAGTGCCGATCCGCCGGCAACTGTCACTCGAGGCCCGCTCGCATCCGACGGTGCGGGAGACTCGATGGCAGCGCGATGCGAGCGCCTTGTCTCGGGATCCGAATCGTCCGGCGCCCCGGACTCAGAGTTCCGCTCCGGTACGCCGAATAACCGGATAAGCTACCGATTACGCCCTCAATTGACTCGTTTCGCTCCGAGCCGGAGGGCACATCCGCGCCGTGACACCGTCATTCCCCGGTACCCGGCCAGCGCAGTGGGCGCTTCGATGACTCGCTGGATCCGGGAACTGGCCTCGGCCCAGAGGCCGCGGGCGGGGGCAGCCGACCCGGCGTTCGGGGTGGAGCGCGGGCCCAGGAGGGTAACCGGGTTCACCGATGCGGTCTTCGCCATCATCAGCACTCTCCTCGTCCTGGACATCCGCCTCCCGGCGGGAACCGATCATCTGGGACGGAGTCTTCTGGCGCTGTGGCCGTCCTATCTCGCCTACGCCATCACATTCCTTCTGATCGGCCAGACCTGGGTCAATCACCACATCATCTTCGACCACATCCGGTCCGTCGATCGGATCCTGCTGCTGCTGAACACTTTGATGCTGATGACCGGCGCGTTCCTGCCCTTCACCGCGTCGGTCCTCGCTCAGGCGTTCCGCACTGGGCACGGCGAGCGTGCGGCCACCGTTTTCTACGGCACCACCTTCATGCTGGGGGCCATCCTCTTCAACCTCATCTGGCGGTACGCGCAGCATGGCCAACGGCTCCTCGCGAAGACCATCGATCCCGAGGGGGCAAGCGTGATCAGCAGGCGTCTGCTGCCCGCGCCCTTCTGGCTCGCTCTGGGAACCGGGCTCGGCGTCGTGCTCCCCCTGCTGGGCGTCTTGGTGATCACTTCACTGATCCCGTTCTACTGGCTGTCGATCCCGGGTGAGAACCTTCGATCGAGGCGCCACCGAGGCAGTACCGGCGACGGCGGGCAGGCGCACGAGTGACGCGCCGCACATCGTGACCCAGACACACGACTGTTCCGGACAGAGCGGGGCGCCGGCCGGGTCGGTCACCCGGCCGGCGCCTCCGGCCTTCGGCGCCGCTACCGGGCCAGGGTGGCCAGGACCGCGTTGGCCATGCCCTGCTCGCCGGTCGCGTTCGGGTGGAACGGGGCGGCCGACGTCCCGGGTACCAGTCCCTCGGTCCACCGGGTGCCGCTGCTCTTGCACGAGTCGTGGCCGATCGACGGCGTGTAGACGTCGACGTACGTCGCGCCGTGCGCGGCCGCGGTGCTGGCCAGCATCGAGTTCAGCGCCTTCTCGACGCCGCGCAGGTAGGACACGTCGCCATAGGAGATCGGGACGACCGGCCAGCAGCCCAGACCGCTGTCCGGCAGGATCGCGGTGTACCCGACGACCACCACCCGCGCGCCCGGCGCCGCCGCGTGGATCGCGCTCAGCACCGCGGCCACCTTGGGCGCGGTCGCGTTGATCCGGGCGAGCAGCTGGTCGCTGCCGCCGGCGGTGTACTCGTTCTTGCACGGGCTGCCCAGCGGGTTGGACAGGCTGTCCTCGGCGCAGGTCTCGATGATGTCGGTGAAGCCGATGTCGTTGCCGCCGATGCCGACGCTGACCAGCGCCGCACTGGCGGTGACGGCGCTGATCTGCGCCGGAACGGCCTGGCCGAGTTCGCCGGTGCCGGCATTGAGGATGTCATTGGTCGTGGCGCCGCCACAGCTGACGTCGGCGAAGGACGAGGAGTGGATCGACGCGGTCACCAGCGACGGGTAGTTGTGGTTGGAGCGGGTGCAGTTGAGGTCCACCTGGCTGGGGATGAGCGGTCCGGAGGTGTAGGAGTCGCCGAGCGCCACGTAACGGCCGGTGGGTGCGGCCGCGTTGGCTGGCGTACCGATGAAGAGGCTGGCGGCGATCGCGGCGGTGGCCGCGACGAACCAGCGAGCGGTGCGGGGGCTTGCGGCCCTCCAGTTTTCCATGGCGCTCCCTGGGACGACGGGGATCGAGGATGATCAAAATTCTGAGCCGCACAGTGGCCACTGTCAATGAACTGACCCCTGCCCCGACCCGCGTGATCCCGCGGGAAACCCGCGTGCGCCGGGCAATGTGACCGGCTACCCTTCCCCCATGCCGTCGCTGGCCGAACAGGTCGAGGCGATCGCCGCCGCCACCGGGTTCGCCGGTGTCGTGGCAGTGGACGATCCCGCGCCGGTGCCGGGGACCGGCGGGAGGTCGTTCGCCGCCGCCTACGGGATGGCTCACCGGGCCCACCGGATACCCAACACCGTGGACACCCGGTTCGCGATCGCCAGCGGCACCAAGGGGTTGACCGCCCTGACCATGGTGAGCCTCATAGAGGACGGCGCGCTGCGGCTGTCCACCACCGCGCGCTCGGTGCTCGGCAAGGACCTGCCGCTGATCGGCGACGACGTCACCGTCGAGCAGCTGCTGGCCCACCGCTCGGGCATCGGGGACTACGTCGACGAGGAAGCCGACCACGCGGTGACCGACTACCTCGTGCCGGTACCGGTGCACGAACTGGCGACCACCGAGCAGTACCTGACGGTGCTCGACGGGTACCCGGCGAAGTTCGCCCCGGGGCAGCGGTTCTCGTACTGCAACGGCGGCTACGTGGTGCTGGCGCTGATCGCCGAGCGTACCGGCGGGGTGCCGTTCCCCGACCTCGTGCGGGAACGCGTCTGCGTACCGGCGGGCATGCCCGACACCGAGTTCCTGCGCTCCGACGAGTTGCCGGACCGGACCGCGATCGGGTACCTGTCGGCCACCCAACCGCGCACCAACCTGCTGCACCTACCCGTGCGGGCCGGCGGCGACGGCGGGATCTACTCCACGGCCGCCGACCTGAGCGCGTTCTGGCGGGCTCTGTTCGGCGGGCGGATCGTGCCGCACCGGTGGGTCGCCGAGCTGGTCCGGCCACGCAGCCGCGCGAGCGATCGGATGCGCTACGGCCTCGGCTTCTGGCTGCACGGGTCGAGCGACGCGGTGATCCTGGACGGGTACGACGCCGGAGTCTCGTTCCGCAGCGTGCACCGGCCGGGAACCGGGCTCACCCACACGGTGATCTCCAACAGCTCCGAGGGGGTGTGGCCGATCGCCCGGCACCTGTACGAGTTGCTGTCCGGCTGAGCCGGGCCGCCCGCCGAACGCCGGTGAACGCGCACGCCGGACGGACGCGCCCGGGTCAGGTCGTGCGGCCGTCGCGCGGGCCGAAGACCCGCAGGGCGTCGGTGTCCGACGCCTTCGACCGCAGGAAGTACTCGGCGAACTCGCGCGCCTTCGGGTACGCCGACTCCTCGCTCATCCGGGCACAGGCGGCGTCGACGTCGAACCGGGTACGGCGCATCGTCACGCCCCGGTCGCCGTCCAGCATCGCCCAATGCGCTCCCGGGCCCCCGTACGGCATGCCGACGCTGCCCGGGTTGACCACCAGCCGCCGGTCGACGAGCCTCACGAACGACATGTGGGTGTGCCCGCAGACCACTGTGGACACCGACGCGTCCAGGGTGGCGAACACCTCCGTCCACCGGTCGAGCCGGCTGTCGACGAGCACGACCTCCTCGTCGTCACGGGGAGTCGCGTGGCAGAACAGGATCGGGCCGAACCCGTCGATGTCGAGGACCGCCGACAGCGGCAGCGAGTCGAGCAGGTCGACCTGGTCGGGTCGCAGCTGTGCGGCCGCCCACGGGGCGACCGGGTCGGGCACGGACGCCTGCCCGTCGCGGTGGAGCGTGACCAGCTCACGGTCGGCGTTGCCGCGGACCCACACGGCGCGGTCGCCGAGCGCGGTCAACGCGTCGAGGGTCTCGACCGGCTGCGGCCCGGCGGCCAGGTCGCCGGTGAGGACGATGCGATCGGCGGACCGCACGTCCGGCTCGGCGAGGACCGCGTCGAGTGCCGGCAGTACCCCGTGAATGTCAGACAGCACCGCGACCCGCATGGGTCCCACCGTGGCCGACCGGCGTGCCCGCCGCAAGTTGTGTTCGCGGCCGGCGGGCGGTGCCGGCCGGGCATCGGGCAGGATGGGTGCCGACCGTGACGCGGCCTTGACTCTCACACGGTGTCAGGCCCGACCGTGGGACGTGCCATGTTCACCATCGGAGACTTCGCCAAACTCGGCCGGGTATCGGTCCGGATGCTGCGCCACTACGACGCGACGGGGCTGCTGATCCCCGCCGCGGTCGATGCGGCCAGCGGGTACCGCTACTACAACGCCGGGCAGCTCGGCCGGCTCAACCGCATCATCGCCCTGAAGGACCTGGGGTTCACGTTGCAACAGGTCCGGACGATCCTCGACGACGAAATCGACGTCGGGGAGCTTCGCGGGATGTTGCGCCTGCGGCGCGCGCAGCTGGAGGCCCAGCTGAGCGCGGACGCGGCCCGGTTGGCCGGTGTGGAGGCGAGGCTCCGGATCATCGAGACGGAGGGCCACATGAACACCGAGGACGTCGTACTCAAGCCGGTCGCCCCGCTCCGCATAGCGGAGCTGGCCGACACCGCCGCCGGGTACGGTCCCGAACACATCTCGCCGGTCATCGTGCCGATGTACCCGGAGTTGTTCCGGCGCCTGGAGGCGGCCGGCGTGACCCCGGCCGGTCCGGCGATCGCGTATTACGAGCCGGCCGGCGACGCGGTGACGGTGCACGCCGGGATGCCGGTCGCGACCGGCCCGAGCGCCGGCCAGGACTTCGCGGTCGTCGACCTGCCGGCGATTTCCGCGGCGACCATCGTCCACCACGGGCACATGGACGACGTGATGGGCAGCCTGCAGACGCTGGCCCGCTGGATCGAGGACAACGGGTACCGTCCGGTCGGCTACCACCGGGAGGTCTACCTGGACTACCACCCGGACAAGCCCGAGGAGGGCGTGACCGAGCTGCAGGTCGCGGTCACGCAGGGCTGACGACGCCGAGCTGAGGTTTCGTCAGGGCCGACACCACGACGTGTCGGCGGAGGGGCCGCCGCGGCTGGTCAGCCAGCGGCGGCCCCGTCCGCGTCCGGTCGACTACCGTGTGTTGGGGAGGGCGGGTAGTCCCGGGATCAACGTCGACGCGGGGTCGGGCGCGGGTACCCGGTCGAGGACGGCGAGGGTCTGCTTCGCCTGCGGTACCTCGATCCAGCTGATGTCGAGCCTGAAGGCGTCCGCGGCGGCCCGTACCGCCAGCGGCAGCGCCTGGTTGCGGTGGTGGGCGGTCAGCGCGTCCAGCGCCTCGACCGTGAGCCGGCCGGCGGCGTGCGCCCAGACCGTGCCCCAGCCCAGGCCGGTGCGCCGCTCGGCGCGGGCCACCCGTACCCCGCCGGTCCGCTCCCCTGGCCCGGTGCAGATCAGCCGCCCGCCCTCGGCCAGCAGACCGGCCAGCCGCAGCGCGGTGATCGCGGGTCGCGGCTGGGTGTGCACCACGTTCACGGCGACCACGAGGTCGACGCTGGCGTGCAGCCCGGACAGGTCGTCCACGTCGTCGCCCAGCCAGGTCACCGTCGCCCGGGCCACCGAACGCGGGGACAGCCGCTGGGTCGCCTGCGATCGGGCTGTCTGCGACCGTGACGGCGCGGGACCCGCCGCCGCGGCCGCAGACGGCTGCCGTCCCAGTGCCACCACCCGGTGACCGGCCTCGACGAGCGCCGTGGCGAGGGTGGGCTGCGCCGCCCCGGCCAGAAGCACCAGGCGGCCCGGCGCCCCGGCCAGCTCGACGATCGTCTCGGCCAGCCGCGCGCTCAGCGGCTCGGTCCACAACCGGTCGTACAGCGGCGCGGACGCCTCCCACCAACGGTGGTCGAAACGCTTCGCTTCCCGCCGCGCCGCAGCCTGCAAAGCCCCCGAGTGCTCCATGACGACAAGTGTGGCGGCCGGTGGCGCCGGTGGCATGACCCCCGATCGGGGTCACGCCGGTGGATCAGCAGGTACACGCAGTGTGACTGGCGCCGTTGTCCTGTCGGATCCGCGACCGAGCGGTCAGCGGGCCGGGACCGTGGCCGATGCCGGCTCGTCGATGCGCACGCTGGCCTGGACCCAGAGCCGATCCCCGTCCCGGAACGACTCGACCTCCGCGGCGCCGTTGTCGGGCTCCGGGGCGATCACCTCGGAGATGGCGTCGAGGTCCAGCTCGGTGTCCGCGACGACGCTGACCGCGACCAGGCCGCCGCCGACCGTCACGGTGATCCGGGCCTCGCCCCGGGCCGCCGCGAGGGCCGCGATCGGCGCCTCGGTCAGCGCGCGGCGCACCGGTACCGGCAGCGGCGGCACCTCCCCGGCGGTGACGAGGTCGACGATGACGCCCTTGCGTTCGGCGATGTCGGCACAGGCGCGCAGTTCATGAACCAGCGGATCGGAGATGTCGTCGGTCTCCACCACCAGGCGGCGCAGCCGGGCCGCCTCCGCCGCGCAGCGGTGCTGGATGCGCACGTCCGTCGGGTCGGCGCCGTAGCCCAGTTCGGCCAGCACGTCGGCGGCTCCCTTGCGGAGCACCTCGTAGCGCTGGCGGCGGGCCAGGTGCAGCTCGTCGGCCGCGGCCCGGCGGGTGGCGGTCGCCGCCTGCGCGGCCGAGGCCCGGGCGGACCATCCGGCGGCGGTACGCAGCGCCCGTACCGCACCGGACAGCCCCAGCTGCAAAGCAGCGGTACCCACGACGATCATCAGCCACCGCGACACCCCGACCCGGCCGAACTCCCGGTCGGGTACCAGCACCACGAACGCCACCGCGGCATTGACCGCGAGGAACAGCGCCATTCCCCGGATCGGCTTGCGCCAGAACACAATGAGTACGAGCCAGCCCACCGCGCCCCAGGCCCAGTTGGACTGCGTCAGCATCCGGCCGGGGCTGCACAGGTCGACCGCCAGCGAGTCGGCCAGCAGGATGCCCAGCACCAGCCCGGGCAGCGGCAGGTGGCCGTCGCGGCGCAGCAGGTACCAGGCGCACACGCCGGTCAGCGCCGAGAAGACCAGCCAGCAGGCGGCGACCACGCCCGGCCACCGGTACGTGGACCAGCCGGTCAGTGTGGTGGGCAGGTCGTTGCCGATGTGCCAGATGATGACGATCACCACGACGGCGATCGCGGTGCCCCGGGTGTAGCCGCGTTCGACGAGTTCGGCGGGCTCGTCAGCCATTCGGGCCTCCGTTGCCATCCGGGCCTCCATGGTCCGCACCCTGGACGGTCGCGGTACGGGTGACGGCGCCGTTGCCATGGGGCATGGCGGCGGGCCAGGTCAGCGTGATCCGGGTGCCGTGCCCCGGGGACGAATCGATGGCCGCCTCGCCGCCGACCGCCCGCATCCGGCCGCGGATCGCTTCCCGCAGCCCGTAGCGGTGCGCCGGTACCCGGCCCGGATCGAACCCACGCCCGGAGTCGACGACTTCCACGAGGATCTCGTCGCCCCGGCGCCCCAGCCGGACCTCGGCGGCGTTCACCCCGGCGTGCCGTACCACGTTGGCCAACGCCTGGCCGGCGGCCCCGGCGAACGCCTCGGCGACCTCGCCGGGCACCACGCACGGCAGCAGGCTCAGCTCCACGTCGAGTTCGACGGGAGCCTGCGCGGCGACGTCGCGCAGGCGTTGGTCGAGCCGGCCGTGGTCGGCGTCGGCCTGTGCCGCCCGGCCCAGGGCGTCGATCACCGCGAGGTCGGCCACCGCCCGCTCGCGCAGGGTCGCGGAGCCCCGATCGATCGCGCCGGTGCCCACGATGGTCAGCGTGGCCAGCACGGTGTCGTGCAGGCGGCGGTTCTCCTCGCGTTCGTGCGCGCGCCGCGCGGAGGCCACGTCGGCGGCCCGGCGCACCCGCTCGTACCCGTCGAGAGCCCGGTCCGCCTGGGCGGTGGCGCGGCGGATCAGCGCCATCAGCACAGCGGCCAACGCCACCTGCACCACGAGGATCGCCGCCTGGACAAGGCCGTGGTCGGGCAGGTCCGCCAGCGCCGCACCGATCAGGTATCCGGCGACCACGACCAGCCCCGCCGGTACGGCGACCGGCAGCGGCCAGGCGAAGTTGGCGATCACGACGGTCATCGAGGCGAGTACCGTGACCCACCCGGCTCCGGCCGGCAGCGCGTCGGCGGCGGTCAGGTGACCGTGCAGCACGCACAGCGTGGTGGTCAGCAGCACCTCGACGGCCACGAGCCAGGCACGCAGTCCGCGGGTGAGCGCGACCCAGGTGAACAGCGCGGCCCAGCCGATGTTGAGCGCGACGGCCGGCAGCACCCAGGGCAGTGACCCCGGCCGGGCGACACCGACGAGCGCGGCGACGCTGCCGACGAACGCGACCGCGTCACGAAGCGCGCAGGCGAACCAGGCGGTGAGCTTTCGCAGCGCGTACGTCGCGGGCTTCTGCGAAGACGAGCCGGGTGTGTGCTCCGGGGCGTCCGGCGCCTGCGCGCCGGGCAGCAACGCGGTCGGCAGCAGGGCCGAGGGCAGCAGCCGTTCGGGCACCCGCCACCGGGGCCGGGGAGCGCGGACCGGGGCAGCGGATCCGGCCGAGGTCAACTCGGTCGCCATCGAAGCCTCCCGGTACTTGTACGCGAGGGAACCCGCTCTGACACTATGGCGCAAACCGGGGCGACTCGACAATCATCAATCAGGTCGAACCGCCCGGACGGATACCGTACGCCATCGGTTCGGTCCAGAATGGACCAGTGGTGCGGAGAGGAGCGCTCGGGTGACGGAGAGCCAGGCCAAGGTGCGGGTGGCGGTCATCGACGATCACCCGGTGGTGCTGGAGGGCATCCAGTCCTGGATCCGGACCGACGATGCGCGGCGCGTGGAGGTCATCGCCGTGGGCGGCAGCATCGACGAGGTGCTCGACGGGCCGGGCGGTAGCTGCGATGTCGTGCTGCTCGACCTCAACCTGGGCGACGGCCCGGTCATCGACCGGATCGAGGGGCTGACCGCGACCGGGCGGCGCATCGTGGTGTTCTCCCAGAGCAGCGATCCGGACACCATCCTGAAGGTGCTCGACGCAGGGGCGTGCGCCTACCTGGCCAAGCACGAGGGTCGCGACCACTGCGTGGAGACGCTGGTCGCGGTCGCGGCGGACCGGCCATATGTGACGCCCAGCGTGGCCGGTGCGATGGTCACCGACCAGCGCCCGGCCAGTCCCCGGTTGTCCGGGCAGGAGCAGGAGGCGCTGCGCCTGTGGTTCCAGGGCATGTCGAAGGCGTCCGTCGCCCGCCGGATGAGCATCCAGGAAAACACCGTGAAGCAGTACATCGACCGGGCCCGGATGAAGTACATCAAGGCGGGCCGGGCGGCGCCGACGACGTTCGCCCTGCTGGCCCGCGCGATCGAGGACGGCCTGATCGATTCCCGGGAGGTCGGGGAATACCGGTCGTTCGCCGCCGCGCCGGAGCGGGCCGGCCGGGACGAGATCGACGCCTGAGGAGCGGTCGTGGACGCCATTCGGCTGGACGTCGCCCGGCTGCTCGACGGCCTCGACCGTGATCTGGCCCGGCTGCGGGCGGTCGTGGCCGGCAACCCGGGGGCACCGGTACCCACATGTCCACAGTGGACGCTAGCCGACCTCGCCCGGCACGTCGCGGACCTGTACCAGAACGTCGTCGTACGGCGGCTGCGGATGCACGCGGCCACACCGCGCCAGGATCTCGCGGCCGAGGAGCCGGTGGCCGCGCTGGACCGCTGCTACGCGGCGATGACCACCGAGTTCGCCGACCGCGACCCGGATGAGCACGTCGGGCGCGAGCCGCACGAGACGGTACGGTTCTGGATCCGGCGGATGGCACACGAGACCGCCATCCACCGGGTGGACGCGGAGTTGGCCGGGGGCCGGGCGGTGACCCCGATCCCCCAGGATCTGGCCACGGACGGGCTCGACGAGTTGCTGATCGAATTCCTGGAGACGGTGACCCGGCTGTTTCCGGAGGAGTTCGCCGACCGGTTGAGCGACTGGGCCGGTCGCCAGGTGCTGGTGGCGGCGGGCGATGTCGCGTGGCGGGTCACGGTACGCCCGGACGGCGCCGAGGTGACTTCGGAAGTCGGATTCGTTGCGGCCGCCGCCACCGTCCGCGCCGCACCGGACGTCCTGCTGCGGTGGCTCTACAACCGCGACGGCGGGGACGGCGTGAGGATCGACGGCGACGGGGATCTCGTCGTCCGGTTGCGGCGCCTGCTCACCGCGGTTACCAACACCGCCTGACGGCCGCCGCGGTCGCCACCTGCCGGCGGGTCTCCGGCCGCGGTCGCCGGCCGTCGGCGGGGCGCCCGCCGGCAGTGGCGGGCGCCCCCGAGCGTTCTAGAACTTCAACTTCTGGCCCGGAAGGATGAAATTCGGGTCCGCGCCGATGACGCCCTGGTTCTGCTGGTACAGCCGCTGCCAGCCGCCATCGAGGCCGTGCTGTGCGGCGATGCCGGACAACGTGTCACCGGCCAGCACGGTGTAGTCGGCACCGGCCGGCGCGGCACCGCCGGTGGACGAGCCGCCGGTCGACGCACCACTGTGCGACGAGCCACCGGTCGACGAGCCACCGCCGGTCGACGAGCCGCTGTGCGACGAACCGCCGGACGAACCCGAACCCGAGCCGGTGGAGTGCGACGAGCCGTACCGGCCGCACACCGGCCAGGCGCCGATGCCCTGCCCGGCCAGGACCTTCTCGGCGACGGTGATCTGCTGCTGCCGGCTGGCCAGGTCGGCGCGCGAGGCGTACCGCTTGCCGCCGTAACCGGCCCAGGTGCTCTGGGTGAACTGGAGGCCCCCGTAGAAGCCGTTACCGGTGTTGATGCTCCAGTTGCCGCCGGACTCACACTTCGCGATCGCGTCCCAGTTCACGCTCGGCGCGGCACCGGCCGCGCCGCCGGTGCCGAGTAGTGTCGCCACGCCGGCCGCGCCGGACAGCGCGATCGCGGCAATGATTCCACCACGACGGCGGGCCCGGCGGTTGGCCGGATCGTGGCAGTAGTTGTTTTTGGACAATGCCATGGCAGTCTCCTCCACGCCTGCGGGGTGAGCTGTCGGGTTCGGGCCGAGGGTGTGCCCGGCCGCACGGAAGTGCCGGCCCTTCTCGCCAGTCCGCACGCGCGGAATCAGGCTCTATTGAGGGTCAACGAGGCGGCTTCACCCCAAGACGCGCGCCGTGGCGCGCCGGAGAACGTGGGTCCCCCGCTCCTGCCGTATTTCTGGTTGCGCCGACCGGTGGCAGGACTCGGCGTGCCGGCGGCGTGGTCCACGGATGCGGACCACGCGACGCTAGGCCCGTAGACCGCCTCCGTACAAACGGAATCGGGAAGTTGGTGAGACTGCTCACGAGATTCACCCGGTCGAGTGCGGTCGAGCCGGGGCGGAGGCCGATATTTACGACATTCAGGAAGCACGAGGTATTCACATGGCAGGATGGCGGTCGACCGGGTCGGGTCGGGTCGTGGCGCGGCGCCAGACGCGCCAGGCCTGCCTGGTCGGCGACTGGTCTGGGTCGTGGCGCGGCGCCAGACGCGCCGAGCCAGACCAGTCGAAGCGGAGTTCGCGCGGGACAAGGATTCCGGAGGCACTCGGCCGGATGACGCCCGGCCGGCGGTCGCTGTGTCCACTGTGGACGGACAGTGGACGCAACGGTGAGCAGGCCGTGGTGGGACGCGGCGACCGCTCAGGAACACTCCAGTACCCGCTGGAACGCCCGCAGGTAGCGGCTGTCCCCGCCGCGCTCGCGGAGCAGCCAGTACTCCGCGCCCCAGAACAGGTACGCGGACACCGGCGAGCGCGCCTCGCGGCTCCACCGCATGCACTGGTTGAAGTTGCCGATCACGTGCTCCGGCAGGCAGCTGTACATCCCGGCATGGTCCGGGCTGGGCGGGTCGGTCACCGCCTCCCACGGTTCCGCCTGCCCCTCCGAGACCATGACCTGCTTGCCGGTGGCCGCGGCACGGGCGAACAGCCGCCGGCGCCGGCGTTGCTGCCACGGCGTGCGGCTGCCGTCGAGGTACACGCTGCGCCCGGCCGCGGCGACCAGCGCGTGGCGCGGATAGAAGTCCACGCCGACGATGTCGGCCAGCCGCTGCGCCACCGACAGCGAGTCACCCTGGTCCCGGGTGCGCCAGCCCTGCTGCACGGCGACTGGAAGCGAGGTGGGTAGGAAGCCGTTCATCAGCACCGGCCGGGTCGGGTCGGCCGCGCGTACCGCGTCGACCTCGCGGCGCACGAAGTCCTCCGACAGGCGCCACGAGTGTTCCATGCCGAGCGGGTCGACGGCCTCGTGCTCGACCTGCCACGCCACGATCGCCGGCCGGTCCCGGTACCGCCGCACGATCTGGGTGACGAATCCGGTCGCCGCGCCCAGCAGTGCCGGGTGGTGTCCGGGTTCCACCAGGCGTCCCTCGCGCAGCGGCTGGGGCAGGTGATGGCCGGGTACGAAGAACTCGGGGTAGCCGAACGCCTTGACCGCGCCGACACAGACGATGATGTCCTTGCCGGCCTGCTCGGCGGCGTCGATCTGCCGGTCCAGTTCGTCTGGCTGGAAGCTGCCCGGCGCCGGCTCGATCCGATCCCAGTACGCGGCGAGCCGGATCACCTGGAACGGGTACGCCAGAAGTGTGCGTAGGCACGCATCGGATTCCAGTCCCATCGCCTCGGCCTGTCTCGGCCGGAAACTGAGGCCGAGCCTGGTCGCGCCGCGGCCGGCCACCGGCATGCCCGACCACCCGTCGGTCAGTGGCCGGGCCGCCCGAGCGATGCGTACCTGTGCCGCCACCGGAGCCACCAGCGCGGCGGCGATCGCGCCGGCTGTCGCGACACCGGCGGTCACCATCGCGGCTGTCATCGGATACCTCCACTGTTGCGACCGGTCAGGCTCGACGCGCCTGCTGCCGCGCGACGACCCAGACCAGTCAGGCTCGGCGTGCCTTCCGCCCCGCGGCGGTCCAGACCGGTCGGGACGGCGGGTGCGGGTACGCCGACGAGGTCGGCCAGCAGCGCCGCGATTTCGGACGCGGCACCGGGACGGCCCAGCCGCGCCGAGGCGGTACGCATCCGGTCGACGGCCGCTGGATCCCGGCGCAGCAGGCCGATCTCGCGCACCAGCCGCCGTACCGTCGGGACATGCCTGCCGGCCCCGGCGCCGACGACGAACTCGATGTTCCCGCTCTCCTGTCCCGGCAGGTGCGAGGTCAGCAGCAGCGGGGTGCCGCAGCAGGTGGCTTCCGCGATCGTGCCCGGGCCCGCCTTCCCGGCGAGGACGTCGGCGCACCGCAGCCAGTCCGCCATGTTGTCGACGAACCCGCGGACGGTCAACCGCCCGCCCCACCGGCCGGCGAGGCTGGCGAGCCGGTCGTGCAGCCGGCGATTGCGGCCGCTCAGCACGACCACGCCGACGTCGTCGAAGTGCCGCAGGATCGCCGTCGCCCGGGAGGCGATGCCGCCGCTACCCTCGCCTCCGCCGGTCAGCAGTACCAGGAACCGGTGCTCGTCCAGGCCCAACGACCGGCGCAGGGCCGCCCGCTCTGCCGGGCGCGGCGGACCCGCGGCGAACGCCGCCGCCACCGGCGGGCCGATGTCCACCCGCGCGCGCCCCGGGCGCCCGCCCGGAACCCACGCGGCGCTGGGTGGCACGACGATCCGGTCCGCGTCGCCGTCCCGCCACGTCGCGTGGATGCTCACCAGATCGGTGACGATCGTGACCACCGGGGCCCGCGGCGCCGCGACGTCCCGGATCCGGATCGCGGCCGAGCCGGTCAGCGGGTGGAACGACACGATCGCGGCCGGCCGGTGGCGTGCCACCGCGTCGGCGACCGGCCGGTCGGCGAGGGTGAGCAGCGTCGACCGCAGAATGCGTGCGGACGCACGGAAGTCGCAGCCGTGGTAGACCGCGCCCCAGGCCCAGGGCGCCAGCCGGATCGACGGGCCGTACAGGCCGGTGAGACGGCGCAGCACGGCGGCCGAACCCGGGCCGCCGAGCGGGTCGCACAGCACCGGCGCGAACGCGCCCGGGTAGTCGTGACGCAGCGCCTGCGCGACCGCGTCCGCCGCCGCCCGGTGGCCGCCGCCGGTGTCCGCGACGAGGAACAGCAGTGTCGCCGTCACCGGGTGCGCTCCCGGTACTCGAACACCGCCGCGCCGGCCGCCATCAGCACCACGAACAGGCCGGCGACCACGGCGACGTCGACCCGAGGATCGCCGGTTACGGCGGCGGCGTACCCGTGGCGGCCCGCGTAGAACGCCGCCCGGTTGAGGTCGACCGCGTACCGCACCGGCATCGCCGCCGCCACCACGTTCAGGTACCCGGACAGCCCGCGCAGCGGCGCCAGCACGCCGCCGAGCACGTACTGCGGGATGATGAGGAACTGGAACACCTGCATCGCGGCCCGCTGGTTGGGCAGGACGGCGACGGTGACCAATCCGAACGCGCCACCGAGCAGGCAGCACGCCAGACACACCGGGGCCATCCGCGCCACCTGCCCCGGGCCGAACCGCACGCCGACGGCGAGCGCGAATCCGACGACGCACACGCCCTGGATCAGTGCCACGGCCGTCTCGCCGAGCACCTTCCCGGCGACCAGCGCCAGCCGCGCGACCGGAGCGACGAACAGTTCCCGGGAGAAGTCGTTCTCGCGGTCCTCGACGATCGAGATCATGCCGGCCGCGGCCGACTGGAACAGCGTCGCCGCGAGCACCCCGCTGAACGCGAGCGTCACCGCGTCCAACCCGGTGACCTCGCCCACTGTGGACTGCAGGACGCTGCCCAGCCCGGCGATCAGCAGGACCGGGAAGGCGAGGTTCACGGCCATCCGGGGACGGTCCCGGAGCAGCTTCACGACGTCGCGCCAGGCGATGACGAGGACGGCCGTCAGCTGATGCCCGATCCGGGACACGGCCGCCGGCCGCGTCGGTCGCCCGGGATCCGTCGGCCGGCCGGGACCGGCCGGTCGGCCGGTGACCGCCGAGCCGCCCGGCGGGACGGTGTCGCGGGCCGCCGCGGACCGGCGGGTGGCCGCTGGGTTCACCGGTCGGCGCCTGTCCGCGCCGCGTGGCCGATCAGCCGCAGGTACGCGTCCTCCAGCGTCGGCTGCGCGATGTGCAGCCGGGTCAGTTCGGACTCCAGGCTCCGGACGATGTCCTGAGCGCTGCGCCCGTCCAGCGGGACGCGCAACGCCGCCCCGTCGCCCACCGCCCCGCCGTCGGGCGCTCCGGCGCCATCCGCTGAGGTGCCGGGCGTAGCCGGGCCGCCGCTCACCGGGTCGCCACTCACAGCGCCGTCGCTTGCCGGGCCGTCGCTTGGAGGGACGTCGCTTGCCGGGCCCGAGCGGACCGGCAGGCCGAGCCGCAGCAGCTCGCGGCGCAGCGCGTCCCGGTCGCGCGCGTCGAGCACCAGCTCCGGCCTCGTGTGGCGGGCCTTCAGGTCGGCGGGTCGCCCGCGCTCGACGACCCGGCCGCCGGCCAGGACGCAGACCGCGCCGGCGCTTTCCGCCTCCTGCAGGTAATGGGTGGTGAGGAAAATGGTCGTACCATCCTGCCGCCGAACCTGCTCGAGGTAGGACCAGACCGCGCGCCGGCTGTCCGGGTCGAGGCCCACGGTCGGTTCGTCGAGGAACAGCACCCGGGGCCGGTGGGTCAGCGCACGGGCGATCTCCAGCCGCCGGCGCATGCCTCCGGACAGGATCCGGGTGCGCCGGTGGAGGACGCCGGTCAGGCCGAGGACGGCTGCCAGGTCGCTGACCTGCCGGCGGTACGCGGCCGGCATCATCCGGTACAGCGGGCGCCACGGGTACCGGCCGTACAGCACCGCGTGCAGGCGGATGTTCTCCTCCGCGGTCAGGTTGAGGTCCAGCGACGGCTGCTGGAAGACGATCCCGATGTTCCGGCGCACCAGCGACTGCCGAGTCGCCAGGTCGTGGCCGGCGATGCGGGCCTGGCCGCCGGACGGGATGAGCGTCGTGGTGAGAATCGAGACCACGGTGGTCTTCCCGGCGCCGTTCGGGCCGAGGAGACAGAAGAACTCGCCGTACGGGACGTCGAACGACACTCCGCCGACCGCGTCAGCGGTGCCGCCCCGGTACCGCTTCACCAGGTCGCGGACCTCGATGGCGTTCACCGCGGAGCCGTCACGCGCCATCACGCGCCGGCGCGCAGCCGGCGGTACCGGGAGTCCCGGCCTCCCACCCTCGCCAGCCGGGCCACCGCGCGCATCGCCAGCCGTACCAACCCGACCGGCAGGTACGGCGCGCGGACCTCACGCTCGAAGTCGGACATGAACAGCGCCAGGTCGAACAGGTGCGGCAACCACCGCCCGGCGGCGTGTTGTTCCCGGGCCATCGCGGCGGCGGTCTCCAGGAGTTCCCGCATCTGGAGCGCGGGCGTGGTGGTGACGAGCACCCGGGCCGTCTCCGGGCCGGCGTTGGCAAAGCTGTGCACGGTTTCCGGCGGTACCACCACGGTGGCCCCCGGCCCGGCGAGGATCGGGTGACCGCCGACCCGGAACCGCATCCGTCCGGACACGACCGTGAACCGCTCCTCCTGCGCGGGGTGAGCGTGGCTGCTCGGCACCCGCCCGCCCGGGGCGAGCATCAGCTCCCAGGCCAGTTGCGACTCGCCGGACCCGGATCCGGTCTCGTGGATCACGATCCGCTCGCCGCTGATCGGGTTGGTGATGACGTGCGTGTCGAGGACCATGGTTGCCTCCCCCCTCAGGTCGACCCCGGCGCCCGCGCCGGCCGCGGCCACGCGGTATCGCGCGTTTCGACCGGTCTGGCTCGGCGCGTCTTTCGCCGCGCCACGACCCAGACCAGTCGACTACCGGCCAGCGTAGGTGCGTCGCGCCGGTCGGCCATCCCTCAGCGCACGTATCGCCCTCTACTCCCCGGGTCGGTCGTGGCGCCGCGGGCCTACCCCCAGCGGCGTACGGCGGCCGGCGGCCGGGACGGGTGAAACATTCTCGGGAGCGACGCCTTCCGCGCCGAGCACCCGGCAGCCGTCGGCCGGCGGGTCGGTGTCGCCGCCTCACCGGCGCACCGCCGCCGTCGCGCTGGCCGGCCGGTCGGTGTCACCGCCTTCGACGCCGGTGGGTGGCTCGTCTACTCCCCCTGACGTAGGCGGGGGCGGCCGTCAGGCCGGTGCGTCGGCCGCGTGGGCGCGTGCCTGGTCGGCGTCCCGGTAGAGCCAGCACCTGGCGGTGTGCGTGGCGTCGACCGCGAACACCGGTACCGGTTGGCGGCAGACCTCCATCGCGTGCGGGCACCGGTTGCGGAACAGGCAACCGCCGTCCGGCGCCGGCCGCCCGGAGCGGTTGCCCGCACCGCCGTTCGGTCCGCTACCCGCCGCGGCGAGGTCGCGGGGTGCGGTCGTCGCGCGGCGTGCGGTCGGGTCCGGGGCCGCGCTGGCCAGCAGCTGAGTGTACGGGTGCGCCGGGCGCAGGATGACGTCGTCGCTGGAGCCGGACTCCACGACCTGGCCCCGGTACATCACCATCGCCTCGGTGGCGAAGTAGCGCGCGGTGGCCAGGTCGTGCGTCACGTAGAGGACGGCCAGGTCGTCTTCCCGCTTCAGCCGTTCGATCAGGTTGAGGATCTCCAGCCGGATCGACACGTCCAACATGGACACCGGCTCGTCGGCGAGCAGCACGCGCGGCCGGGGCGCAAGTGCGCGGGCGATCGCGACCCGCTGCCGTTGCCCGCCGGACAGCTCGTGCGGGTACTTGCCGGCCATCAGCTCCGCGGGGCTCAGGTTGACCCGGGCGAGCAGACCGTACATGGCTTCCTGGGCGGCAGGCCGGTCCTCGGCGACATCGTGCAGGCGCAGCGGCCGGCGCAGGTGATACCCGACGGTGTGAGTCGGATTGAGCGAGGCGAACGGATCCTGGAAGATCATCTGTACGGTGCCCCGGTACCGGCGGACCGCCCGGTACCCGCCCGGCACCGGTACTCCGTCCAGCCGGATCTCGCCCGAAGTCGGCCGGACCAGCCGGGCCAGCATCCGTGCGATCGTCGACTTGCCGCTGCCGCTCTCCCCCACGAGCGCCACGGTGTGGCCGGAGCGCAGGACGAACGACACGTCGTCCACCGCGCGCAAGGGGACGCGCCGGCCCCGGTCGTGCGTCACGAAGGTCTTGCTGAGGTGGCTGACCGCGAGCTCCGTCATGACGCCGGCTCCACGGGCGAGTCCGCCGCTGAGCCCGCCGGCACCGACGCCGATGCCGACCCCAGCGCGTCGTCCGGGCCGTCCGGCCGCAGCGCCGGATCGTACTGGGCGCAGGCGGTCAGCGTACCGACGTCGAGCAGCGGCGGGACGGCGGCGCCGCAGGCACCGAACGCGTACCGGCAGCGCGGCGTGAACGGGCACCCGGACGGCGGGTCGGCCAGGTCCGGTGGGGTGCCCGGGATGCCGTGCAACACCCTGCGGTCCCCGCGCAGCGTGGGGATCGACCCGAGCATCCCGAGCGTGTACGGGTGGTGCGCTCCGGCCTGGATCTCAGTCGCCCGGCCCTGTTCCACGATCAGCCCGCCGTACATGATGATGAGCCGGTCGCTGATCTCCAGCAGCAGCGACAGGTCATGGGTGATGAAGATGACCGCGAACCCGAACACCGACCGCAGCCGGTCGATCTCCTCCAGGATCTCCCGCTGGACGACCACGTCGAGGGCGGTGGTCGGCTCGTCCAGGATCACCACGTCCGGGCGCAGCGCCATGGCCATCGCTATCATCACCCGCTGCCGCATCCCGCCGGACAGCTCGTGCGGGTACCCGGACATCCACCGCGCCTCGATGCCCACCAGGTCGAGCAGTTCGCGGCAGCGGTCCTCGCGCTCGCGGCGGGTCAGGTCCGGCAGGTGTGCCCGCAGGACGTCGCCGAGCTGCGCGCGCACCGACAGCACCGGATTCAGCGCGTTCATCGCGCCCTGGAACACCATCGCCACCCGCCGCCAGCGGAACGTCCGCAGCGCCTCGCCGGACAGCGCGGTCACGTCGATGGCGGTGCCGTCGGTGTCGTGGAACACCACGCTGCCGGCGGTCATCCGGGCCGGTGGACGCAGGAGGCGGGCGATCGCGTACGCGAGGGTGGACTTCCCGCATCCGCTCTCGCCGGCGATGCCCAGCACCTCGGAGCGGCCGAGGTCGAAGCTGACCCCGCGGACCGCGTGGACGGTTCTCGGACCGGCGTAGTCGACGGCGATGTCGCGCACCGACAGCACCGGAGCCGCGCCGCCCCCACCCGAACTCATGGCGTACCCGCCGTCGCTGGACGGTTCGCCTTGTCCCGAGGCACGCGCAGCCGTGGGTTGATCAGCTCGTCGAGGCTGAAGTTGATGAGTGCCAGGCCGGCACCCAGCACCGCGATGCACAGTCCCGGCGGGACGAACCACCACCACGCGCCCAGCGACAGCGCCTGGGCGTTCTGCGCGAAGTACAGCATGGTCCCCCAGGATCCGGAGCCGCCGAGCCCGAGGAACGCCAGCGCGGCCTCGGTCAGGATGCCGCCGAGCACCGCGAAGATGAACTGCGCGGCGATGATGGGCAGCAGGTTCGGCAGCACTTCAAAGCCGATGATGCGCCAGGCCGGTTCGCCGCTGACCCGGGCGGCGTCGACGTAGTCCCGGCCGCGTACCGACATGGTCTGCGCCCGCAGCACCCGCGCGGGCCCGGCCCAACTGGTCAGCGCGATGATGACCGCGATCATCGCGGCCCCCCGGCTGCCCAGGTAGTCGGTGACCAGAATGACCAGCGGCAGGCCCGGCAGGACCAGGAACACGTTGCTGAACAGGGACAGCCCCTCGTCCCAGCGGTTGCCCACGTACGCGCCGACCACACCGATGACGATGGAGATAAGGGTGGCCAGTACCCCGGTCACCAGCCCGACGGTCAGCGAGCCGCGGCTACTGACCACGAGGAGCTTGAACACGTCCTGCCCGGTGTTCGTCGTGCCCAGCAGGTGCGCCGCGGACGGGCCGAACAACTGGTCGTCGCTGACCCGTTCCGGGTCGTGCACGAACAGCGGCCCGATCAGGCCGGCAAGCGCGAAGAACAGCACGATGCCGAGCCCCGCCCGGAGTTTTCCGCTGCGCAGCAACCCCCTCCAGCCGGGCCGGCGGGTGCGCGGCACGACGACGGGCACGGTCTCACCGGTCACGTCCGCCTGCGTCTCGATGGTCACGCCGGCTCCCTCACGCCGCCTGCCGGGTACGCGGGTCGATGACCGCGTACAGCAGGTCCACGATGAAGTTCGCGCCGAGCACGGACAGCGCGATGACCAGGAAGAGGCCCTGCATGAGCGGGTAGTCGGCGTTGGAGACGGCGGCCACCAGCGTGGTGCCGACGCCCGGATAGGAGAACACGATCTCGGTGGCGATCGAGCCGCTGACCACGAAACCCAGCGAGATCGCGAACCCCGCCACACTGGGCAGCACCGCGTTGCGGGCGGCGTACTGCAGCATGACGCGAGCCGGCCGCAGCCCCTTGGCCTCGGCGGTGACCACGTAGTCCTCGGCCATGGTGGACACCATCATGTTGCGCATGCCCAGCATCCAGCCGGCGATCGATGCGACCACAATGGACAGCGCCGGCAGGATTCCGTGGTACAGGGCGCTTCCGATGAACGGGCCGTTGAATCCGATGGCCGTGGTGTCCACGTCGTACCCGCTGTTGAGCGGAAGCCAGTGCAGCAGGCCACCGAACAGGTACAGCAGCACCAGGGCCAGCCAGAAGTACGGGATGGCGGCCAGGAAGGTGGTGCTCGGGATCAGCGCGTCCGGCCAGGTGCCCCGGCGCCAGCCGGCGAGCATGCCCAGCCCCACCCCGATCAGGACGGCAAGTATGGTGGCCGTGCCGACCAGCGCCACGGTCCACGGCAGGCTCTGCTCGATGACCTTCGACACCGGCGCCGGGTAGTAGCTGACCGACAGGCCGAGCCTGCCATGCGCCAGGTTGCCGAGGTATTGCAGGTACTGCTTCCAGATCGGGTCGTGGGTGACCCCGAACTGCACCTCCAGGGCGTGCCGGGCGTCGGCCGACATCGGCGTCATGTTCTGCGTCTTGGCCAGGATGGCGTCGACCGGGTTGCCCTTCATCAGCTTCGGGATGAGGAAGTTGAGGGTCACCGCCGCCCACACCGCGATCAGGTAGAAGACGAGCTTCCGCCGCAGGTACCGCATGGGCCGGTTATCCCACCGGCTCCAGGTTCTTCGCCACGATGCCGATGTCCGGACCGTTGAACGGGGTGGCCAGAGCGTAGTGGTTCTGCTCGGTCGGGAAGTTGGTGAAGTTGTTCGTGCGGTACTCGATGAGCGCCGACGACTGCTGGATCGGAATGTACGGCTGCTGCGCCACGATGACGTCTTCGGCCTTGAACAGTTGGGCCTTGATGGCGTCCTTCTGGTCCGGTGGAAGCGCCTGGATAGCGGTCAGCGCCTGGTCCACTGTGGAGTCGCGGAACCGGCCGTAGTTGGAGCCCGCCTCCTGGCCCAGCGGCTTCGTCGTCCAACCCGCGAACGCTCGCTCGTACCAGCTGTACGGGTTGGGGCCGTCGGCGTACAGGTTCGTGATGATGACGTCGAAGTTGCCGGTCTGCTGGTCGGTGGAGAAGGCCGTGAAGGATTCCTGCTGCGTCTTGAGCTCGATGCCGGCCGACTTCAGCTCCTGCGTCATGATCTGCAGGGCGCTGATGTAGTCGCTGTAGCCCTGCACCACCTTGACGGTGAAGGACAGGCGCTTGCCACCCTTGGCGTAGAAGCCGTCCGCGCCCTTGGTGTAGCCGGCCTGCTGCAGGGTCTGCTCGGCCTGCTGCTGGTTGTAGGGCAGCGTCAGGTTCTGGTACTCCGGCTTGATGTAGTCGTCGTACAGCGGCCGGGGCAGTTCCACCGGGCTGGCCGGCTTGCCGTAGCCGGAGAAGGCCAACTTGATGAGCTGGTCCCGGTCGATGGCCAGGCTGACCGCCTTGCGGACGGCCGGGTCGTTGAACGGCGCCTTGGCCAGGTTGGGGATCAGGTTCGTGACGTACAGCTGGGACTCGTTGAGGTACTTGTTGTCCTTCGAGTCCTTGGCCACGTACTGCTTGTCGATGTCGGCGATGAACAGGCCGGTCCAGTCCAGCTGGCCGGCGGCCAGCGCGGCGATGGCGCTGTCGTTTCCGTTGTACTGGTGGAAGCGGATCCCCGCGATCTTCGGTTTGCCGGCGTCCCAGTAGTGCGGGTTGCGCGCGTACAGGTAGCTCTGCGGGCTCACCGACTTGACCACGAACGGGCCGGTCCCCACCGGCTTGTCGTTGGTGTACGCGGAGGCGTCGGTCACCTTCGACCAGATGTGTTCGGGCACGATCCAGGTGCGGCCGGCGATCAGCATCAGCCGGGTGTAGACCGGCTGGCTGAACGTGACGGTGACGTGGGTCTGGTCGGTGGCGGTCGCGCCGGTGACCGGCAGGCCCTGCAGGTTCGTCTTCGTGTTGTCCTTCAACAGGTTGAAGGTGAAGGCCACATCCTGCGCACTGAACGGCTGCCCGTCGCTCCACTTCACCCCGTCCCGCAGGGTGAAGGTCAGCGACTTGCCGCTGTCGCCGAAGGTGTACGCGGTGGCCAGCTGTGGCTGCACGTCGTCGGCCTTGCCGCCGTTGAAGTACATCAGGGCCTCGTAGAGCATGCTGTCCGTGCCGACCAGCGAGTTCTGCGAGAACGGGTTGAAGTTGGCCACGAATCCGGTGTTGGCCCCGGAGAACACGTTCAGGATCCGGTCGGCGGCCGCGGTCGAGGACTTGCCGCCGCCGCACGCCACCGTCGAACCGAGCAGGATGCCCGCCGCGCCGAGCGCGAGCAGCCGACGCGAGACGCGTCCACCCATCACCGTCACCCCGGGAAAGTTGGCCATCGAAGAATGTGACAGCGATAAGACCACTGAAACGGTTAAGTGTCAACCCTTGCATTCTTCGATGCGAATAGGTAAATGAGTAGCCTGTCGCGGTCGGGCAGCCACTCCCCGGGGTCCGGTTGACGCGCTGAAGCGTTCAAGCGGTGTCGTCGCGGGTGACGCGTGCCGGCCCGGGCCCGGTCACGTCCGCGACGATGCCGGCGGTCTCGCTCAGGAAGCGGTGGACGACGGCCAGCTCCGTTTCGCCGTACCCGTCGAGCATGCCGACCACCCGGGACATCAGCGGTCCGAAGAACGCCCAACCGAGCGCCTTCGCCTCGGGCGAGACGACCAGGCGCACCCGTCGCCGGTCGTGCGGATGGGGTTCGCGCCGGACCTGGCCCGCGCGTTCCAGCCGGTCGACCAGCGCGGTCACCGACGCGGAGTTGAGGCTCAGCCGCTCGCCGAGCCATCCGGGCGTGGCCATCACACTGGCGCGCTCGGCGTCGAGCAGGTCGATGATCGCCCGCAGGTCGGTGGGGTGCAGCCCGTTGGCGGCGGCGAACCGGGCGCCGAACGCGTCCAGGCTCACGGTCACCGCCCGCAGCAGGTGCACGATCCGCATGCCCGATGCCGATTCCGGGATCGGCGCCGGGTCCGCGGGGGGCGCCGAGTCCGCGGAAGGGGCCGGGCCCGGAGACAGTGCCGAGTCCGGGGAATGGGTCGGGCCGGGAGGCAGCGGCGGGTCCGGGGGTGGCGCCGGTGGCGTCGCGGGGCTCACCGCGCGTACCCCCGCCGTTGCCCGGCCGGGAGCGGCCAGATAGCTTGATGGTCGAGATACTTCATGACCGAGATACTAGATGAGGTGCCGATGTCTCACCAGAACGGGTCTCCCCAGGTCAACGACGCGTTCCTCGCCCGGTACGACGCGATGCTCGCCCGGTGGCCTGTGCCGCACGAGTCCGTCGACGTTCCGGGGCGCCACGGCACCACGCGGGTCAACGTGTGCGGCGTACCCGACGGGCCGGCGGTCCTGCTGCTGCACGGTGGCGGCTCGACGTCCACGGTGTGGTGGCGCACGGTGGGCGCGCTCGCCGGTACCCACCGGGTCGTCGCCGTGGACGTCATCGGCGACTCGGGACGCAGCGTCTACGACGGAGAACCGATCACCGGCCTGCCCGACCTCATGCGGTGGCTCGACGACACGCTCGACTCGCTCGGGGTCTCCGACGCCGTGGTCGTGGCCCACTCGTACGGCGGCTGGCTCGCCACGCAGTTTGCCCTGCACGCACCGCGGCGCGTCGGCGGACTCGTGCTGCTCGACCCGACCGAGTGCCTGTGCACCGAGAAGCTGAGCTTCCGGCTGCGCGCGATCCCGCTGTTCCTCAGCCCCAGCGACGCCCGACGGCGCTCGTTCATCCGGTGGGAGACGGGTGGACGCGAGCTGGACCAGCAGTGGCTCGAGCTGTGGTCGATGTCCTTCGGCGGCCCCACGAAACTGGTCTGGCCGAAGCTGATCCGGGGCGACCGGCTGGCCACGCTCGCCGCCCCGGTGTTGCTGGTCCTCGCCGGTGCGTCGCGGCAGAACCCGACCCAGAAGATGGCAAACGTGGCCAGCCGAGTCCTTCCCGCGGCGCGGGTCGTCACGCTTCCGGACGCCACCCACTTCACCCTGCCGCAACAGCATCCCGACGAGATCAACGCGCTGCTCCGCGAATTCCTCGACGAGCGGGCGGGCGCCCGGAAGCGGTGAAGGCCGTCAGGCGCTCGGGGCAGCGATGTTGACCATCCAGGAGATGCCGAAGCCGTCCTTGCACTGGCCGAACTCGTCGCCCCACATCTGCTTTTCCAGCGGTACGGAGATCGAGCCCCCGGCGGACAGCTTGTCCCAGTAGCCGCGCAACCGGTCGGCGTCGTCGCCGCTGAGGCTGATGGTGATGCTGTCGCCGTAGGTCCGGGACATCCCCGGCGGCGTGTCGGACGCCATCAGGGTGTATCCGTCGTCGGTTTCCAGCATCGCGTGCATGACCTTGTCGGCGATCGAGGCGTCCGGAGAACCGGCCTCGCCGAACGTGGCGATGGTGAGTTTGCCACCGAAGACCCCGTGGTAGAACTCCATGGCCGCGCGGGCGTTGTCGGTGAAGGCGATGTAGGGATTGAGGCGGGACGTCACAAGAGTCCTCCTTGACAGACGCGAACATACATCGGTGAGAACAACCTCCGCAGACTAACGCCGGGCACCGACGATTTCAGCGGTTGCCGCGCC
This sequence comes from Rugosimonospora africana, assembly GCF_016862975.1. Taxonomy (GTDB): domain Bacteria; phylum Actinomycetota; class Actinomycetes; order Mycobacteriales; family Micromonosporaceae; genus Rugosimonospora; species Rugosimonospora africana. The sequence goes on along the minus strand of NZ_BONZ01000041.1, from coordinate 37,481 downwards.
GGCACCCCGCGCCCCGGCAAATCGACCTCCTCCGGCGATGGTGGGCCAGACCCGTACCAATAGATGATGTTCCCGAGTACGGTCGGACCGTGCCGGAGGAGGCTCACGAGTGAAGCGCGTCCCGGTGCTGCGATCGCTTGCCAGACTCCGCCGCCGCGCCCGTGATCTGCTGGGTGCCCTGCACCCGTACCGCCTCGTCATCGCGGGCGTCGCCGGTGCTCTCGGAGCCGTGCTCGGCACGATCTACGACCAGATCGACAACCGGCTGAAAATCGTGACGATCGCCGTGATCGGTGCGCTCACGGCGTTGTCCGTGATCCTCACGGAGCCCGGACGCGAAGGCCCGGACGAGCGCCCGACCCCGGAACGCAAGCCGGCGAGGCGCCCCGAGGGGGATGGGCTGCCTCGGGTCGTGGATGAGGTGGTCGAGGAGGTACTCGGGCTTCCCGAGACGGTCGCGTACCTGGGTGCCGATCCGCTCCGGGAGCGGCGCGCCGAGGTGGTCGACCTGGTGCGTGAGGCAATCGCCGACAACACCGACGCGGTACAGGAGACCAGCGAACAGCAGTACGTCAGATTTCAGGACGCGCTCGAACGGATGAGGCGCGGCTACGTCCGTCCCGTCTGGGCACGGCTCATCCCGGCGTACCGCGCGATCGTGTGGATGACACCGGGCGTCGCCCTGGGTCTGGCCATCGAGGAGGTGTCTCTCACCGCGATCGCGGCGGGGTTGAACGTTCTCCTCGTCGGCGTCGTCCTGCTGGAACGCAGCCACCGGACGTCATCCGCCGGCGGATCCCGGTGGTCGGCGATCGCGACAATCCCTTACTACGCTTGGGCGGCGGGCGCCGCCGGCGCAACCGCCTTCACGCCGGGGCTCACCGGGCACACGATCGGGATCGTCATGCGGTGGGACGCGCTCGCCTTTCCGGTGGCACTCATCCTGCTGGTCTTCTCTCTGCCCTATGCCGGGGATCTGGAACGGCTGCGCTCCGATCGCCCCACGGACTGGCCCGACCGGGTCGGCATCACAAGCTACCGGGACGCCGCGAGACAGGCCAGATCCGACTGGCTGGCGGCGCTCGCTCGCGACGGTGTGATGCCGTTGATCCGCGCCGACCTGATCCGGGATCGGGACGAGTACTCGCTCGTCCTGCCGGACGTCGATCCGGCGCGGCTGGGCGGGCTGCGGCGCTCCGATCAGTTGGTCAGAACGGCGGCAGCCGACCGGATCGAGTGGTTGCTCGGCCGGTTGGACAGCGCGAGCATCGGCTTGAGTGGCTCACGCGGGGCCGGGAAGAGCACCCTGTTGCGACAGTTCTGCACGCGGCAGTTCGCCACCGGAAGCGCGGATCTGCGGGTACTCGTGGAGGCCCCGGTCTCCTACGATCGACGGGACTTCCTGGTGTACCTGTTCGCCGAGGTGTGCCGGCGGGTGATAGACCGCGCGCCACCGGGTGGTGAGCGCGTCGCCCACCGGAGAAGCGGGATGCCGCGGGTGCTGCCCGCGGCCGTCACGGTGCTCGGCGTCATCGCCGTCGTCGGCTACATCATCGGCCCGTCGCTCGCGTCGCTGGCCAACCACGGGCATGCCGACCTACGCACGCTGCTGCTGGTGGTGGGCATCGTGCTGATCGTCGGCGGGACTGTGTGGACCGTCTGGGCTGGCCGCCCCTCCGTCGACCGGGCCTCGGCGATGAGCGGTGCCGCGATCGCCGCCAGCCACCAGCTCGACTCGCTGCGGTACCAGTCGACGCTGTCCCGGTCGCGGGACGGGAAGGTGCAACTGCCTGGCGCCCTCGAACTGTCGGCGTCGCGGCAGGTGCAGCGCGTGGAGTACGTGCCCACCTATCCGGAGTTGGTGGCGCAGTTCAGGAACCTCCTGGACCTCACCGGGCTGGAACACCGCGCCGCGGGTGGACGGGTCATCGTCGGGATCGATGAACTGGACAAGATCGCCTCGGCCGACGAGGCGGAACAGTTCCTCAACGACCTCAAGGCCATGTTCGGGGTGCGGGGCTGTTACTTCCTCGTGGCGGTCTCCGAAGACGCCCTCGCCGCGTTCGACCGCCGGGCCATGGGCGTCCGGACGATGCTCGACAGCGCGTTCGACGGCGTCGTCGCGGTGCGGCCGCTCCTGCTGACCGGCGCGGGAACGCTGCTGGGGCTGCGCGGCATCTGGCTTCCCCGGCCGTACCTGTTGTTGTGTCACGCGCTCTCGGGCGGCCTGCCACGGGAGCTGATCCGCGTTGTGCTGAGCCTGGCCGAGCTGATTTCCGAGGGGCTGCGTGGTGAGTTCCCGGTTCTGGCCCAGAGCCTGATCAGACGCGACATCGCAGCGGTCCTCAACGCGCAGATCCGCTACGCCGCGCAGGCAGCGGTCGCGCCCGCCGTCATCGATTGGCTCGCGCTCGCCGCGGAGACGACCAACGCCGGCGAGCTCGAACGGTTGGCGGTCGAGACTCCGCAGGCGTCCGGTCCCGGAACAGGCCGCACCGCGGCGGAGTCACTGCTCGTCGAGACGACGCGGGCCTACCTGTATCACACCGCCACGCTGATCCGCGCGTTCGCCGAAGACGTCGACGCCACCGTCAGGCTGCTGCGGTCCGGCACAACCGTGGCACAGCTCAGCGGTCTCGGATCCGCGAGGAACCAGATCATGACGGAGCCGAAGCTGGCCTGGCACGCCACGAGCCGGTTCCGGTCCCTGGGCGCCATGCCGCCGCTCGACCCGTCGGCGTGATCCTCAGACCGGTGGCGACTTCAGACCGGTGGTGACTGCGGGTACAGGCTGGCGTCCGCGCCGGAGAGCAGCCAGCCGGTGGCGCTCGTGACGATCGACTCCGGCACCTCGTGACCGCCGGTGAACTCGTCGTAGGTCACGCCGTACTCGAGCGTCCGCAACCATGGCACGATCCGGCGGCTGCAACGGTCGATGGGCAGCACGGAATCCCCGGTGCCGTGCGAGACGAACACGCGCGGCTGGCCGTGGGTGAGCAGCGGCGCGGCGAATCCGGGGGAAAAGGCCAGCACGCTGTCGAAGAAGTCGCCGTTGGTCAGCCCGAGGGACAGGGCGTACGAGGCGCCGTCGGAGAACCCGCCGATCGTCACGTGTTCCACCGGGTACGAGTCGACGACCTCCTCCAGCAGCCGGTCGATCCGGCGCACGTCGGGTCCGTAGCCGTCGAGGATGAGGTCCCAGGTGCTCGCCGACGACTGGGGAGCCAGCAGCAGGAACCGGTTCTGGTCGGCGACCGGCAGCAGGAGGTCGAGTGCCTGGCGGGGCGCGCCACCGGCGCCGTGCAGCAGCAGCACCAGACGATAGGGGCCGCCGTCCACCGGCGCGGGTACGTAGCTGGCCGCGAGCAGGTCGCCGGTCGGCCCCTCGTGGTGCCGCAACCCGGTCCGGGCGTCGCCGGCGACCGGTGGGCGCAGCCGTACCGAGAGGCGACCGTGCCGCGAGTTCTCCTCCGGCCGCACATGGGGCGACCCGGGTTCCTCGCTCACCGGCGCCTCATCCCTGAGCGTTGTCGCTGGGTGTCATCGCTGGTGGCTACCGCTGGGTGTTCAGGTGCTCCAGCAGTTCGCGGGATACCAGCTCGGGGTTGTCGAGCATGGAGTAGTGACTGCAGTCAGGCAGGATCTTCAGAGTCGCGTTCGGGATGGATTCCTGGAGTTTCTGACCCCAGAACGGCGTGGTGTAGGGGTCGTGCTGTCCCCACAGGAGGGTCACCGGAACCGACACGTTCGGCAGGTCCGGCACGATGTCTTCGGTCTGGTGGTGGTCGAGCGCGGACGCGGCGCGCGTGAGCTCCTCCGGACCGGAGGGAGAGGCGAACGGCGCGGTGAACGCCTCCAGCACCGCCGGAGTCACGACTTCGGGGTTGTAGACCCCGCCACGGATCATCTGCCCGATCAACGTGGTGCTCGGCTCGAACTCGGGTGCGGTGGGCCAGAGCATCGCGGAGACCTTCGGCAGCGGCCAGTTGGCGAAGCAGACCGCGTCGGCCGCGACCATGCTCAACACACGTTCCGGATGCTTGACCGACAGGATCTGGACGATCCCGCCGCCGAGGTCGTGACCGACGAAGTGCGCTTGCTGGATGCCGAGGGCGTCGAGCAGCTTCACCACGTGCTCCGCCTGGTTGGGCAGCGCCAACTCGTCCTGCGGCGCCCGGTCGGACGATCCGTAGCCGAGCAGGTCGGGCGCGATCACCGTGTAGGTCTGGCTCAGGTGGGGGATGACGCCGTGCCACAGAAAGGAATTGGTCGGGATGCCGTGCAGGAGAACGACGGCCTGCGCCCCCGAACCCGCCTGCTTGTAGTGAATCTGGTAGTCACCGACAGAGGCAGACTTGTCTTCCCATTGCATTCTGTCGATTCCCTTCCCTCGCCCGTCGCGGACATCTACCCCGAAAGGGGTACCCCAAACGGCCGCGACGTCCGGACCAAAACCCGGTCAACCGGTCGCGGCCGTCGAATTCAGGACAACTCCCCCGGGCCACGCTCCGGTCTCGCCGCGCGGCCAGACGGTGATCGCCGATGGATCGAGTCCGATCCGGCAGGCGTCGCCGGCCCGGAGGTCCCCGACTCCGCCCGAGCCGCCCGCTGACCCGCCGGCCGCACCGCCCAGCGCAGCGCCAGCCCCGCCGGAGCCACCGACCCCGCCGACCCCGGCCACGGTACGGACCGTCAGCGCCGGGCCACCGGCCAGTTCCACCGTCAGCAGCAGCGTGGTACCCGTGTCGGCACAGTCGAGGACCGTCGCCGGGTAGCCGCCCGATCCGCCGATCGTCACGTGCTCCGGCCGGACACACCACAGCACCTCGGTACCCGTCGGCAGGTCCCCGGCCTCGACCGCGATGGCCGTACCCGCGGCGGTCAGCTCGGCCGGTCCGGTGACCGTACCGTGGTGCAGGTTCTGGATCCCCAGCAGCCGCGCGACCTGCGGGGAGGCCGGCCGCCCGTACACCTGCGAGCGCGGCCCGGCCTGCAGCAGTACCCCGTTGTCGATGACCAGGATCTCGTCGGCGAGCAGCGCCGCCTCCTCCGGGTCATGCGTGACCAGCACCGTGGACAGGCCCATGTCCAGCTGGAGCCGGCGCAGTTCGCGGCGCAACTGTTCACGGACCGGGGCGTCGAGCGCGGAGAACGGTTCGTCGAGCAGTACCAGCCGTGGGTCGCGGGTCAGGGCCTGGGCCAGGCTGACGCGCTGCCGCTGGCCGCCGGACAGCTGGTGCGGCAGCCGGTGCCGCAGCCCGTCGAGGTGCAGCGTCCGCAGCCACCACGCGGCCAGGTGCGGGTCGGCGCCGTCGGCGAACAGCAGTTGCTGCCAGACCGTGCGGCCGGGCAGCAGGCTCAGTCCCTGCGGCACGTACCCGATGTGCCGGGCCTCGGTCGGGATCCGGGTGACCGCGTCCCCGTTGTACGACACCGTTCCGGCGGACGCGCCGAGCAGTCCGGCGATGCCGCGCAGCGTCATGGACTTGCCCGAGCCGGACGGGCCGAGGATCGCGATCCGGTGGCTGGTCGCCCGATGGTCCAGCCGCAGCCGGAACGTGCCCACCGCGACGTCGAGGTCGAACGCGACCGTGGTCGGGGCGGCCGGGCGCGGGGCGCGGGCCTCCGGCATCGGCGGGCGCCGGCGCAGCCGGGCGGGCCTGCGGAGCTGGCCGAGGATCAGGACGACGGCGGCGATCCCGAGGGCCAGCGCGGTGGGTGCCTGCGTCTGCGGGATGCCGGTGTCGGAGAATCGCACGTAGGTGAAGACCGGCATCGAGTACGGGTGGTAGGCCAGCAGGACCGTGGCGCCGTACTCGCCGATCGCCCGCAACCAGGTGAGCATCAGGCCGGCCCGGATACCGGGGCCGGCGACCCGCAGGTTGACCGAGAAGAACCGGGCGAGCGGCCGGTGTCCCAGGCTCGCGGCGACCTCCTCCAGCGCGGGATCGACGGCGGCGAAGGCCGACCGGGCGGCGATGATGAGGAACGGGGACGCGACGAAGATCTGCGCGATCACGACCCCGGCCACCGAGTCGGTCAGCCGGCCGCCGAAGAGCTGGCCCAGCTTCGTGTACGGCCCGACCAGGTAGATCAGGATGATCCCGCTCATCACCGGCGGCAGTGCCAGCGGGAGCTGGACGAGCACCCCGACCGTGGACGCCACCGGTCCCCGGGAGCGGGCCAGCCAGCTCGCCAGCGGAACGCCGACGATCGCGATGATGGCCGCGGAGATGGTGGCGCTCTCGACGGACACCCCGACCGCGGACCACAGTCCCGGGCTGTGGAAGCCCCGGTCGCCGGAGCCGGCGAACCGGACGGCGAACGCGACGACGGGAACCAGCAGGTACAACGCCAGCAGCCCGCCCAACCAGGTGAGCGGGCTGCGGGACGCGCGATAGATCACTGACCGGACAGTACGCCGCTCAGGCTGGCGGGCACCCCGCTACCGGTCACGGTCGGCGGCGTGACCAGGTTGAACCCGTCCTGCTTGAGAACCTTCAGCCCGTCGGGGCCGAGCAGGTAGCCGACGAACGCCTCGGCGCCGGCCTGGTCGGGAGCCTGGTTGAGCACGGTCACCGTGTAGGTGGCCTTGAGGTCCTGCCCGGTGACCGGCACGGTCGGGATGTTCGCCGCGACCGCCTCGCTGGAGTAGAAGAATCCGGCGTCGAGCTGGCCGGACTGCAGCCGGCCGACCAGAGTCTCCTCCGGGAACACAGTGGACTTGTTCGCCGCCACGGCCTTGAGCGCCGGCAGGTTCTCGCTCGTCGCGGCCGTGGTCATCGCCTGGGCGGCGAGCTTGCCCTTCGGGTCGGTCGCCGGGTCGGTGGTGCCCAGCTTGAACCCGGGCTCGGTGACCACCTGGTACCACGGCTTGGATTTCAGGTCGGCGGCGAACTTGCTGCCCGCGTTGTACCCGATGACCAGCGGCGACGACGCGTACGTCGCGTACCACGACACCCAGTTGCCGTTGGCCGCGCCCTCCAGCGAGGTGTTGACGGTGGGGCTCGCGCTGATGAACACGTCGCCGGGGTGCACCTTGCCCTTGATCTGGGTGGCCAGCGCGGTCGAGCCGGCCGAGAAGCCGGTGAACTTGTATCCGGTCGCGGTGGTGAAGGCCGGACCGATCTGCTTCTCCATCAGGTCGACGAGGGAACCGGCGTAGAGCACGTTGACCGGGCCGGAGCCCTTCGGGACGCTGCCCGCCGAGGCACCGCCGGTCGGGGCGGAACCGGTCGACGACGGGTTCGACGAACCGCAGCCGGCGACGGCGAGCGCTGCCGAGAGCAGCGCCACCGCGGCGACGGCACGGACGCGGCCGGGCACGGCGGTGCGCGGGCGGCCGGCGGTGCGTATGCGGCCGGGAGTGCGCATGCGGCCGGGAGTGGCTGTGTGGACGGCAGAGTGTGGGGAGATGCGAGACGACAGCAGCACGACCCGACCGTATCGTAGTAGTCACATGCTGACTACCGGACCCGGCCGCCGTCCTCAGCACGGTTGCGCAACGGTTTGAGATCGTCGCTATCGGCGAGGACCTGGTCGATGAAGTCCAGCGCCGCGCGGTAGGACGCCGACCGCCAGAGCGCCAGCGTGCGGTCGAATCCCCCGCTGCGTTGGCTCAGCGCGTCCAGCCGGGCCAGTTCCGGCTCGAGCCGCTGGCGCTGGGCGAGCAGCAGCGGACGGCTGTCGGTACCGGCGCGGTCGTGCAGCGCGAGCTTGAGCATGAACAGCGACCGTACGTCGCGGGCCCGGTCCACCGGCTCGACCAGCCAGCCCCGCACCTGGCCGGCGCCGGTCGCGGTGACCTCGACGATGGTACGGGTCGGGCCGCGGTCACCGGGTTCCGTGGCGCCCTGGTCGATCAGGCCCCGCTCGACGAGCTTGCCCAGTTCCCGGTACACCAGCGGACGCGGCACGGTCCAGATCCGCCCCAGGGCGCCGTCCGCCGCCAGCAGTTGCGCCACCGCGAAGCCGTGCGTCGGCCCCTCGGCGACCGCGCCCAGCACCGCCCACGCGGTGGGCGACATGCCGGCGGTCTGGCTCGGTGCCACACGCGGAGCGTATACCTGCCGCCGAGCCGGGCTCAGTCCTCGACGAGGTCGGCCCAGTCGACGCCGTTCTGGCCCAGAAAGTACTCGACCGTACCGATCACCAACCGGTCCTGGTAGATCCGGTCGACGTGCCACAGCCGGTACCAGAAGCGGTTCCGCTCCCGGATCGCCTCCACGCGCCACAGCCCGTCCGGGGTGCTGAAGCTGCCCTGGATCCACTCGGCCACGCCGACGACGGTACGGCGGGATCTCGCCGCCGGCGAACCCACCAAACGGCACTTCACCTGCACAAACGACGGCTACTCGCACCACGGGTCATCGACTGGTACCGACTCCATGCGGTCCAGGTCGACGCCCAGTCCGGCCAGCAGCCGCCGCAGTTCCTCCGGCCCGGCCGCCTCCCCGACCGGAGCGCCGTCCGCGTCCCACAGCCGGTACTCGACCCCGGGCTCGTCGACGACCTGGTCGAGCAGGTACCGCCGGTCGTCGCTGCGCCAGGACCGGTCCACCGCCATACTTTCCGACGCTACGGCCGCGACCCGGTGCCGGGGCGCGGTTCACGTCGCCGCCTCACCCGGAGTGGACCCGGCCGGCCGGCAACCGGAGCCGCCCTCCCGGTCCACTCGACCGGCCCGCACCGCCGCCGAGCGTCCCGCCGGGTCACTGTCCGATGTGGACAGACCCGGTGAGGTCGCGTTGCATCAGTACCGTGTCGACCCACCGGCCGTGCTTGTACCCCACGCCGACCAGCCGGCCCGCGTCGGTGAACCCGAACGACCGGTGCAGCGCCGCCGACGCGTCGCTGCCGGTGTCCGCGATGACGGCGACGACCTGCCGCACCCCGGCTCGCGGGCAGCCGGCCAGCAGCGCGCCGAGCAGGGCCCGGCCCAGTCCCTGGCCGGTGCGTCCCGGAGCCAGGTAGATCGAGTCCTCGACGGTGTGGCGGTACGCCGGTTTCGGCCGCCACGGGCCGGCGTACGCGTAGCCGGCCACCTCCCCGCCCACGGTCGCGACCAGGAACGGCAACCCGCGCCCTGTCAGGTCGTCCAGCCGCTGCCGCCAGTCGGCGACGCCCGGCGGTACCTCCTCGAACGTGGCGACGCTGCCGAGCACGTAGTGCTCGTAGATGCCGGCGACCGCCCCCAGATCCCCGGGCTCCGCCGGCCGGACCAGCACGTCCACGCCGGGTACGGCAACCGCCATTCGCTGTCCCCTCCCACTGTGATAGCGACTCGCTCATCGGAGGGCCCGGCCACCGACCCCGCGGTGGCGTCCCCCGTGAGTCGTCGAGTCTAGAGATCAATTGTTTCGGGAGGGAAAACTGCGGCTGTTCGGGTGGCCGCTCAGTCCAGCTTGGCGCGGTCGTCGTGCCGGGCCAGCCGGCGCAGCAGGTAGTCCACCTCCGCGATCGCGGCCGGCGACAGCCGGCTGGCCGGTGTCCGCTGCGTGGCCGTGGTCAGGACGCCGCGCTGGGCCAGCACGTACTTGCGCACCGCGAGGCCCAGGCCGGGCTGCTGCTCGTAACGCAGCAGCGGCAGGTGCGCGTCGAACAGGTCGTGTGCCTCGTCCCGCCGCCCGGCGGCCGCCATCGACACGACGTCGACGAGCATCTCCGGAAAGCAGTACCCGGTCATCGCGCCGTCGGCGCCCCGCTCCGTTTCGAAGTCCAGGAACAGGCCGCCGTTGCCGCACAGCACGCTCAGCCGGGGCATCCGGTCCTCGGCCTCGAACGCCCGCAGCGCCGAGATCTTCTCCAGGCCCGGCCAGTCCTCGTGCTTGAGCATCACACAGTTCGGGTTGTCGACCGCGATCCGGCGGATCACCTCGGGCGTCATGACCACACCGAAGGTGAGCGGGTAGTCCTGGATGACGAACGGGGTGCCGGCACCGATCGCGGCCGCGGCACCGGCGTAGTAGTTGACGATCTGGTCGTCGGTGCGCAGCGTCGAGGGCGGGGCGATCATCACGCCCGCCGCGCCGAGGTCCATCGCGCTGGCCGACAGCGAGCGCATGGACGCGAACCCGGGCGCCGACACCCCCACCACGACCGGGAACGGGGCACGGGTGACCACCCGTTCCACCACCGCCAGCGCCTCGTCGTGGTCCAGCTTGGGTGCCTCGCCGAGCTGGCCGAGGATGGTCAGCCCGGTCACGCCCGCCGCGGTGTAGAACTCGACCATCCGGTCCACCGACGCCAGGTCCAGCCCGCCGTCCGCGGTGAACGGGGTGGGCGCGATGGCGTACACGCCGCGGGTCTCGCGGGACAGCGTCATGGTGTACCTCTTCCTTCGGACGGGGCCGTTCCCTCCGGCCGGATCAGCGGATCCGCGACGACCGGGTTGGTCAGCGGTGTCAACGGGCCCACCCGGGCCTGCGCCCGGTCGCCCGGCCGGATGACGCCCGCGCCCGGGGTGCCGGTGGAGATGATGTCGCCGGGGAACAGCGGCATGAGTTCGCTGTGGAAGCTGACCAGCCGGCGCAGGCCGTGCGCCATGTTGGCGACCGTGTTCGCCCGCACGGTGCGGCCGTTGACCACGGTGGCGATGTCCAGCCGCTCCAGGTCCGGACCGTAGCCGGCCAGCTCGTCGAGCGTCACCACCTCCGGGCCGAAGGAGAAGAACGTCGGGAAGTTCTTCGACCGGGTCAGGTAGCGCGGGTTCTGCGCGAGGATGTCCTCCGCCGTCTGGTCGAGGATCGCGCACACGCCGAAGATGTGTGCGAACGCATCCTTCTCGGGGACGTCGCGGGCGGTGCGGCCGATGATGACGCCCAACTCCGCCTCGGCCGTGACGCGCTGGCTCTGGCGCGGAAGCACGATGTCGTCACCCGGGCCGACGATGGTGTGGTCGCCCTTGAGGAACGAGGCGGGCTGTTCGGGATGCGGGGCGCTCAGGTCGGCGGCGTGTTCCCGGTAGTTCAGGCCGATGCCCCAGATCTTGCGCGGCCTGCGGTACGGCGACCGGAATACCGCTCCGCCGGCGGATACCAGGTCGCGCTCCGGCAGCGACCGTGCCCGGTCGGCGAGGGCGGCCAGCGTGCCGGCGTCGGGTACCCGCTCGACGAGCCGGAGCAGGTCACCGGTGAGCCCGGAGTCGACGAGGTTCAGCGGCGCCCATCGTCCGCCGGGTACGGCGACAACGGACTGCTCGACGCCGTCACACAGCAGAGTCGCGAAGCGCATCGACGCCCTTTCTCGAACGGGCCCTCTCTCGGACGGCGGGCCTGGTGCCGCGGCGCCGGAGCCGCGTCGCCGGTGCCACGGCAGCCGCCGGTGCCACGGCAGCGGTCGCGGCTGCCGCAGTGGCGCCGGTGCTACGGCAGCGTCGCCACCATCCCGCCGTCGACCAGGATGCACTGCCCGGTGACGTAGGACGCTCCACGTGACGCCAGGAACGCGACGCACGCGGCCAACTCCTCGGGGCTGCCGTACCGTCCCATCGGGATCTGGCTCTCCGAGTCGCGGCGTACCTCCTCGGCCGTCACACCCCGGCGGGCCGCGGCCCCGGCGTCCAGCGCGCGCACCCGGTCGGTGTCGATCCGGCCGGGCGCGACCATGTTGACCGTCACGCCCAGCGGGGCCAGTTCCACCGAGAGGTCCTTGACCAGGCCGTCGATCGCCGGCCGGAAGACGTTGGAGAGCATGATGTTCGGGATCGGCCGCCGGACGCTCGACGAGCCGATGACGACGATCCGGCCCCGCCCGGAGGTGCGCATCCCGGGCAGCACCGCGTGCGTCGCGCGGACCACGCTCATCAGGGTCAGCTGGTATGCGGTGTCCCAGTCCGCGTCGGTCGCGGTGAAGAAGTCCCCGGGCGGCGGGCCTCCGGCGTTGGCGACGAGGACCCCGATCGGGCCGAGCTTGTCCCGCACGGCCACGACCGCGTCGTTCAGCGCGCTCGCGTCGCTCACGTCGGCGACCACGCCGAACGCGGGCCCGTGCCGTTCGAGCCGCGTCACCGCCCGCTCGACGTCGTCCGCCGTGCGGGCACAGACGGCGACCGGATGGCCCTGCTCGGCGAGCGCCACCGCCGAGGCGAGGCCCAGGCCGCGCGTGCCGGCCATCACGAACGCGACATCGGCCGTGTCCACCACGTCGGCGCCTCCACATCACCCGTGCCGTGCGGCCGCCGGCCACCGTCGGGCGGCTGGTCGGCCGTCCCGCCGACCGGGAACCGCCGGCAAGACGCAGGCCACTATATACAACCTGGGGTGCGGTAACGGATCGTGTGCTCGGCAGCACGGCCCGGGCCCGCAGCGGCGGCGCGGGCCCGGGTGCGCGGTTGTGCGTCAGGTGCGGTCGTGCGTCAGGCGAACTTGTACGTCTTCCAGGAGTGGCCCGCGTCGGTCGTGGTGAGCACCGCCGCCGACCCGAGGACGCAGCGGCCGGTCTGCGCGTTCTCGAAGCCGATGACCGGGTGGCCGTCGCTGTTGGCCGGCGGCGCGGGGGCGTGCGACACCGCCGCCCACGAGGCGCCAGCGTCGGTGCTGCGGTAGAGCACCGAGGCCACCGTGACGATGATCGTCGTCGGGCTGGCCGCTCCGACAGCGTCCGGGCGGGTACTCGGGGTGCGGTGGTGCGGTCCGAACGTCGCGCCGCCGTCGGTGGACGTGATCACGTACCCGCTCGCGTCGCCGCGTACCAGGCACAGCACGGTCAGCGATCCCTCGGGCCCGACGGCCAGCTGGGTCGTGTCGCCCTCCTTGCCGGCGTCGGTGCCGCACGGGTCGCCGCGGGTCGTCCAGTGCCGGCCGTCATCGGTGGACGTGGCGAGCGTCGCCTGGGCGTTCTCCGCGCCGCCGGCCGGGTTGCGGTACACCGCCAGGTAGGCGTGGTGCCCCGCCCGCAGCAATTGCACGGCGTTGCCGGTCAGCGTGCCGGGTGCGGTGACGGCCTGCCAGTTGGCGCTTCCGACCGGCGCTGTGGAGACCTCGTACCCGCAGCCGGGCGGGCAGCCCTGGGTGTCGTGGCTGACCCGCAGGGCGGTGCCGTTGGCGAGCTCGACCGCGTCCGCCTGCCCGGACTGCTTGGTCCAGGTGAGCCCGCCGTCCCGGGTCAGGTACAGCGCCGTGGAGCCGTAGGCGTATCCGGTGGTGGAGAGGGCGAACCTGAGGGCGCGCACACAGAGTTGGTTCGCGTCGCAGCCGTTCTGTCCGTTGGGTTCCAGCTCGGCCTTGGGTGCCGGGATGCCGACCCAGGTGCGGCCCCCGTCGGTGGTACGCACGATGGACGTGCAGGGCTTCGTCGAGCACGGCGCCGTACCCAGCAGCCAGCCCTGGTCCGCGCTGGCGAACGTGAAGTCCTGGGCGACGAACCCGTGCGGTACCGGCCCGCCCGGTGGCTTCGCGGCGGCGGAGCTGCCGGCGGCCCCGGTCTCGGTGCCGGCCGCCAGGGAACCCGTCGCCGACGCGGACGGTCCAGCCTGTCCCGGAGAACTCGGAGAGCCCGGCGATCCCCCGGACCCCGAGCACGCGGTCACCTGTGCGGTGACGGTGGCGGCCAGTACGGCCAGCGCCAGCGACGCGAGCAGCCTCGAACGGCGCCGCGCGGGCGGGCCGTGCACCGGCACCGGTTCGTTCGTCGAACGTACGCGTTCCTCGATCCGCATCGCGATCCCCTCCCCTACCAGTCATTGCCGGTTGCCTCGTTGCCGGTCCCGTATCCCCGGTCGCCGGGTCGCCGACCCGGGTCGCCCGACTCTTGTCGCCGGTCACCGCGGGTCACGCCCGACTGCCCCCACCTGATGCCCGTTATACCTGTCCTCGATGCCAATGTCTCGAAGTGTCCGTCGTTCCCGGGCGCCAGGCTGCCCAAACTTGTCCTCGTTGTCCGGCGTGTCGCACCCGGGTGAGGCTCGCCGGGTATGACCCACTTACCAGCTACACGCCGCAGCCGCCCGACACGTTGCACGGCCTTCAACGACGGGCCCCACCTCCGACAACTGCGTCGGCTTCAACGCGGCCACCAGCCCAGTGAGGCCACCAGCTCACTGGGCCAGTGCGACCCAGTGAGCCAGTCCGCCATCTCAGCTGGCCGCCGGTAGTGCGGACAGGCCCAGCGCGCGGGCCACCATCCGGTCGCGCAGGCCCATCGGGAGCCTGGCCAGCATCGCGAACACCCGGGCGTTGCCGGCCACGTAGTGCGTCTTCGGCCGCGCGTCCAACGTCGCCGAGAGCACCGCCCGCACCGCCGTCGCCACCGGGTCCAGCCGCTGCCTCGCGGTCGCCGCGGCGACCGCGTCGAGCGCCGAGCGGTAGAGCCCGACACCGTCGGGGTCCACAGTGGCCAGTGCCTCGACGCTTGCCCGGTCCGCCTTGGCGAAGATCTCCGTGGCCGTGCCGCCCGGTACCACCTGAACGACCGGCAGGCCCCAGGGGGCGAGTTCGAGCCGGACCGCGTCCGACAGCGCCGCGAGCGCCGCCTTGCTCGCCGAGATCGGGGCCGCGAACGGTACCGCGACTCGCGCCGTCGGTGCGGTGACGTTGACGATGCGGCCCCGGCCCTGCCTCAGCTGCGGCAGAAACGATCGCATCACCCGTACCGGGCCGTACACGTTGACCTCGAACTGCCGGCGCAGTTCCGCCTCGGGTACCAGTTCCAGCGGCCCCTGCACGATCACGCCGGCGTTGTTGACGATCGCGTGCAGCCCCTGGCCGCGCTGGCGGTCGGCGACCTGCTCCGCTGCCCGCGCCACGCTGTCCGGGTCGGTGACGTCGAGAGTGACCGGTACCGCGCCGGCAAGCTCCGCCGGAGCCGGGCCGCGCAGCCCCGCGTACACCGTGAACCCCCGCTCGACCAGGGCTCGTGCGGCGGCGAGGCCGATGCCGGCGCCCGCGCCGGTGATCAGGATCGCTCGTGAATCGGTTACCACTTGGTCCTCCAGTCATGTACTAAGGGACATGTCCTTGGGTACAGGTGATACTGATCCACGGGCGGCGCACCGGTCAAGCCACCCGCGTGTGACCGGCGCCACTAGGGAGGAACGGCATGTCGCTGCGACACGGCCTGTTGGGGCTGCTGGCCGAGGGGCCGGCGAGCGGGTACGACCTGTCCCGCCGCTTCCAGGAGGTACTCGGCGCGCTATGGCCGGCGCAGCACCCGAAGATCTACGCCGAGCTGGGGCGGATGGTCGACGGCGGGCTGATCGACATCGACAGCCACGGGCCGCGCGGTCGCAAGGCGTACCGGATCACCGAGGCCGGCCGCGCGGAGGTACGGCGGTGGCTGACCCAGGTGGACGTGGACCACACCGTACGGCTGGAGGCGTTGCTGCGCTCGTACTTCTTCTGGCTCATGGAGCCCGACGACCTCGCACGGCACCTGGCCAGGGAGGCGGAGTTCTACACCGAACAGGCCGCGATCTACCGCGCCTACGCCGAACGTAAGGACGCCGGCGAGTTCGGCTCCACGCCGCAGGTGCAGTCGATGCGCATCACGATCGAGGGCGGGGTACGGGTGTACGAGGCGCTGGCCGAGTGGGCCCGTTGGGCGGCGACGTACAAGCTGCCGGCCGCCGCGGACGGCGGTGCGCCCGAGGACGGCACCGCCAACAGCGACGACGGGTAGACCCTCAACAGCGGCGACGGGTAAGCCCACAGGCGGGTTCGCGGCGCCGGCCCGGATGGTTCGGCGCTACGCGTCCAGCGCTCCCCGGACAACGCGGACCGACGGCTGCGACAGCAACGGCGGCTGCGCTTGCGGTTGGGGTTGGGGTTGCGGTTGGGGTTGGGGTTGGGGTTGCGACGGCAGCACGAGGTAGGTCACCGTCTCCGCGGCGCCACCGCGATGGCGCATCCTCCCCACGACCGCGTCCAGGTCGGCGAGGCTCGCACAGGACACGCGCACCACGGCGTCGATGTCCGCGGCCACCCGCCACACCTGTGCCACGCAGGGTTCGGTCCGCAGGTACGCCGCGAACTGGGCCGGATCGGTACGGGCGGCGGTGCGCACGCACACCAGCGCCTCGATGTCGGTCGCCCCGGAGTCCTGCGGTCCGGTTCCCGGCACTCCGACGCCCCCGGGCCCGACCTCCGCCACGTCGACGGTCGCCGCCCTGGCTTGCGCCGCGCCAGCCTGCGCCGCCACGGCTCCCGGTGTTCCTACGTGCGGTGTCACGGTGCCCCCGGCCCGGTCGCGGCAGGCGATACGGTCGGCGTTCGCCAACGGCCCGCCCCCGGTGCCGGGCAACCCCGGCCGCACGCCCGGTGCCGTCCGCAGCCGGCGCACGCTGCCCTCGTCCGGGCACCGCCGGCTCCCGTCCGCGCCGGAACGCCCGCTACCCCGAGAAGCCACACCACCATGCTGGAACCCGGTCGGGCCACCGCCAACCCTCCCTGACGGGATAACCACGCCAGCGAACCGGATCCTGACACTGCCTTGACGCCTGGCCGCGAGCGCCGCCGTACCGCGTAAAAAGGGTGTAGAGATTGGCTTCGCAGCCTTGTGCCGGCCGCCGACCGGTTCGTTGACTGGGTTCATGACAGGCTTCACGGCCTCACCCCGACCGCCCCGCCCCGGCGACGGGGAGCACCCGCAGAACCGACCGGGGCAGGCCGTGCTGGACCTCATCCGCCGGCCGTACGTGGCCGAGATCCTGGCCGCCCTGGACGCAGGCCCGCACAGCCTGACCGAACTGCGCCGCGCGACGGGCGCGTCCCGCCGGCTGGCCGCCGCCGCGCTCGGCGCGCTGGCCGCTCACGGCACCATCGCCCGGCAGCGCGGCGCCGGCAGTTGGGACAGTCTCGACCGGGACCCGGTACGGTACCGCGTCACGCCGGCCGGTGAGGAACTCATCGACTGCCTGTTCCTGCTGGACGCGTGGCTGGCTGTGTACGACATCGACCCACCCGAGTGACGCGGGTCCACCGCTGCCTGTGCGGAGGCCGCCGATGAGCCGCCCGTCGGCCGGTGCCGTTACGGACCGATCGAACGAACCAGCATCGGCACGGCCGACCCGGGGCGCAGCGTGATCAGTGGCCGGGGCGGTATCGGATCGGTCGACGCCGGCGCGAACGACCAACTCCGGCACAGGGTCGCCAGCGCCATCACGGCTTCGGACTCGGCGAATCCGTTGCCGATGCACTGGCGGGGACCGCCGCCGAACGGGAAGTACGCGTACCGTGGCCGGTCCGAGGTTTCCAGCCACCGTTCCGGCCGGAAACTCTCCGGCTCCGGCCACCAGGTCGGGTCACGGTGCACGACCCAGGAACTGAACACGAGCATGGAGCCGGCCGGCAGCCGGCGCCCGCAGACTTCCCGGGACGCGAGCATCCGGCGGGCGACGACCCAGGCCGGCGGGTACAGGCGCATCGCCTCGCGTACCACCGCCAGGGCGTACCGCAGTCTCGGCAGATCCGCGGCGCCCGGCCGGCCGCCGCCTGTCGTTTCTCCGCCTGTCGTTTCTCCGCCTGCCGCGTGCCCGCCTGCCGCGTGCCCGCCTGCCGCGTGCCCGCCTGTCGTTTGCCCGCCCGGCTCCCGGTCCGCGCCGAGCACCTCGTCCAGTTCGGCCCGCAGCCGGGCCTGCGCGTCGGGATGCGTGCCGAGCAGGTGCAGGCTCCAGGCGAGTGCGTTCGCGGTCGTCTCGTGCCCGGCCAGCAGCAGAGTCACCGCCTCGTCCCGGACCTGGCTGTCCGGCATGGCCTCACCGGTCTCCGCGTCCCGCGCCGCGAGCAGCAGGCTCAGCAGGTCGCTCCCGGACCCGCCGGCCGCGCGCCGGTCGGCGATGAGGTCGTGCACCATGCCGTCGAGCTTCCGACGGTCGGCGTTCCAGCGCCGGGTGGACGGCAGCGGCAGCAGGTCGAGGAAGCGCATCCACGGCAGGTCGGCGCCTCGGCGCGCGGTGGCCATGTTCTCGCCGAGCCACTGGCGGATCTGCGCCACGATGGCGGCGTCGAGGTCGATGTCGAAGACGGTACGCGCGACGATCGCGAGCGTCAGCTCGGTCATGTCGGTGTGCACCTCGCGCACCTCGCCGTCGCGCCAACCGGCGCCGGTGCGGGCGGCGAGTCGGGCGAACACGTCGCAGTACTCGGCGATGCGTGCGTGGTGGAACATCGGCTGGATCAGCCGCCGTTGCCGGCGCCACAACGGGCCGGCGCTGGTCAGCAGCCCCTGGCCGAGTATCCGTTGCAGCGGCTGGAACCCGGGCTGGTCCGGGTCCTTCGATCGGCTCTGCCCCTTGGCGAATTCACGGCCGGTCGCGGTCAGCGCCCGCTGAATCTCCGCCGGGTCGCTCACCAGGTAGTGCCGGGGACCGGGCGTCGGCAGTTGGGCGATCATGCCGCAGTCGCGCCGTACCTGGGTGAGGAATCCGAGCGGGTCGCGGCGCATCTCCCGCAGCGCGTTGAGCCTGCCACCCGGGGCGCGAGGAACCGTCACCGATCCATCATGCTCGCGCGGGGGCCGCAAACCGTGGACGACGCGGTCTGCGGCGCGGGGTGTCCGGCGATATGCACCGGGCGGATCGGCAAGGTTTGCCGACTCGACACCGTGCCGTCGAGAGGCCCGCGCCCATCGTGGTCCCGGACAGCGTTCTGGGCGGCGCCTATCGTCCGGATCAGCCCGCCGGACGACGGGTGACGCTCGACTCAACCCGGCGGCTGCGCCCGCACCGGTCGTTACCCTGCCGACACGTGTGTGGCAAGCTTGCCGCACAAGCGAGTCGGAGGACGGAGCGCAGATGACTGAGCCGGTGCGGCCGGTACCGCAGGCCGTCCTCGCTCCACTGACGTCAGCCGCCATCTTTCTGGTGATGACCGTGCGAGAGGGTGGCGAACCGGCGGTCCGCGAGCTGCTGTCCGATCTGGGCGGGTTGCAGCGTTCGGTCGGGTTCCGCGCCGCCGAGGGCGGGCTGTCCTGTGTGGTGGGAATCGGAGCGACCGCCTGGGATCGGCTGTTCGACGCGCACCGCCCGGCGGAGCTGCACCCGTTCCGGGAACTGGTCGGCGACCGACACACCGCCGTGTCCACACCCGGTGACCTGCTGTTCCATCTGCGCGCGTCCCGGCTGGACCTGTGCTTCGAGCTGGCGAGCCTCATCACCGCGCGGCTGGGCGAGGCGGCCACGGTCGTCGACGAGGTGCACGGGTTCCGGTACTTCGACCGGCGCGACCTGCTGGGTTTCGTCGACGGTACGGAGAATCCGACCGGGCCGGCCGCCACCGCGGCGGTCACCATCGGCGCCGAGGACCCGGACCACGCCGGTGCCAGCTACGTCATCGTCCAGAAGTACCTGCACGACGTGGCCGCCTGGAACAGGCTGCCGGTCGACGCGCAGGAGCACGTCATCGGGCGCACGAAGCTGTCCGACGTCGAGCTGCCGGACGAGGTCAGGCCGACCAACTCGCACGTGTCGGTGAACACGATCGTCGACGCCGACGGCACAGAGCGGGAGATCCTGCGCGACAACATGCCGTTCGGCAGTGTGGGGCGCGGCGAGTTCGGCACGTACTTCATCGGGTATGCCGCCACCCCGTCGGTCATCGAACGGATGCTGGAGCGGATGTTCCTCGGCGAGCCGCGCGGCAACTACGACCGCATCCTGGACTTCTCGACCGCGGTGACCGGCAGCCTGTTCTTCGTGCCGACCGCGGACTTCCTCGAGGACCTGCCCGCCCCGTTGCCGTCGTCGGCTGAGTCGCTGTCGGCTGAGACGCTCTCGGCTCAGTCGTCGTCGGCCCAGTCGCTGTCGGCTCCGGCGGACACCGGACCGGAGCCCGCCGAGTCGGACGGCTCGCTGGGGATCGGCGACCTCAAGCTCACTGTGCCGAAGCCCAGTGTCTCGAAGCTCGGTGTGCCGAGGCCCCGCGCGTTCGGCGCCGACAGCCTGACAGTGACCGACAAAAACGGACCGACAAAAACGTGACCGACAGTGCGTGACCCGGAAGGACAGGACCGGCCATGAACAACCTGCAGCGCGAACTCGCCCCGATTTCGGCCCCCGCCTGGGCGGACATCGAGAGCGAAGCCCGGCGTACCTTCACCCGGCACCTGGCCGGCCGTCGCGTGGTCGACGTGCACGGGCCGGCGGGTACCGAGCTGTCCGCTATCGGCACCGGCCACCTGCGTGACATCGAGGCCCCGGCGTCCGGCGTACTGGCCCGTGCGCGCGAGGTGCAGCCGCTCGTCGAGCTGCGGGTCCCGTTCACCGTGTCCCGGCAGGCCGTGGACGACGTGGAGCGCGGCGCCAAGGACGCGGACTGGCAGCCGGTCAAGGACGCCGCGCGGCAGATGGCGTTCGCCGAGGACCGGGCGGTGTTCGAGGGGTACCAGGCCGCCGGCATCACCGGTGTCCGGGGCGCCGCGTCGAACCCGGCGCTGGCGCTGCCCGCCGACGTGCGGAGCTACCCGGACACAATCAGCCAAGCGGTCAGCGCGCTGCGGCTGGCCGGCGTGGACGGGCCGTACACGCTGCTGCTGTCCGCCGACGCGTACACCGCGGTGAACGAGACGGCCGACCACGGGTACCCGATCCGCGAGCACCTGAACCGGGTCCTGGACGGCGACATCATCTGGGCGCCGGCCATCGACGGGGCGTTCCTGGTGTCGACCCGGGGTGGCGACTTCGCGCTGCACCTCGGCCAGGACCTGTCGATCGGGTACCTGTCCCACGACGCGACCAGCGTCCACCTGTACTTCCAGGAGACGCTGACCTTCCTGGTCTACACGGACGAGGCCGCGGTGCCGCTGACCGCCGGCTGACCGCCGCTCAGGGGGCCGCTGGCGTCTCCGGTCGCTGGCGTCTCTTCGGGGCCGCGCTGAGGCGGTCCCCACACCGCGACGTGGGGACCGCCCCGCACCCAGAGGGTCCGACTCCGACGCCGGATATCTTGGGAGGTGCCGGCCCGCGTACACGTCCCGGCACTGGGAACCTAACCACCGCGCCCGCGCCCACCGTCGGACACACTGTGCGTCCCCTCCGGACGACGGTCGCTCCGCGAGGACGGTCGTTCGCGGGGAGAGCCGCTCGCGACGACGGGGGCACGCTTCGGTCAAGCGGCTCTGCCGGCGCGCCGAGGATCGGTATGGTGAGGCGATGGGCCTCATCCGTCCCCTTGAGTTCCCTCGTTGTGGGCTCCGTTCTTCCGATCCGGTGCGGGCAGTCCGCGCGGGATCCGGAGCCCACCGCCAGGTGGCCTGATGGACCGGTACGACGTGGCGATCGTCGGCGCCGGTCCGGCCGGATCGGCCGCGGCGCTCGCCGCGCGACGGTACGGCGCCAGCGTCCTCCTGCTGGACCGGGCGGCGTTTCCGCGCGACAAGGCATGCGGCGACGGCATCGCGGCGCACACCCTCGACCTCCTGCGCGACCTCGGCGTCACCGGGGTGGCCGACGGGTACGCGCCGGTGCCCGCCCTGCACCTCGTCGGTCCGGGCGGCTCGGCCGTCGCGCGCCGGCTGTCGCGGCCCAACTACACCATCCCGCGTGCCGTCTTCGACGCCCGCCTGGTCGACGCGGCCGTCGCCGCCGGCGCGACGCTGGTGCGGCACGCGGTCCACACGATCGAGGAGCGCCCGGACTCCATCGTCCTGGACGGGGAGATCTCGGCGGGCACCGTGGTCGGCGCGGACGGCGCCTATTCCCTGGTACGCCGCAGCCTCGGCCAGCCGGCCAACCCGGACGGGTACGTCGCGCTGGCGATTCGCGGGTACGCGCCCGCGCTCGACGCCGCCGAGCAGCTCATCGTCACCGCCCCGACGGCGCAGTGGCCGGCGTACGCGTGGAGTTTCCCGATCGGCGACGGCCGGGCGAACATCGGGTACGGCGAGGTGCTCCGCGGCACCGCGCTGTCCCGGGCGCACCTGCTCGACCGGCTCGCCGCGCTGCTGCCCGACGTGGACACCGGCGGGGCGGACGGGCTGCGGGCGCACCACCTTCCGCTGTCCACCCACCGCCCGATCCCGGGACGGAACCGGCTGCTGCTCGCCGGGGACGCGTACTCCCTGATCAATCCGTTCACCGGCGAGGGCATCTTCTACGCGGTGCTGTCCGGCTCGCTCGCCGGGCAGGCCGCCGCGCGCGCCGCTGGCTTGGGCACGGCCGGCGGGGGTACGGCAAGCGGTGCGACCGACGGGGGTACGGCCGGCGCCGCGCCGGCCCGGCTCTACACCGAGGCGCTACGCCGCCGGCTGGGCCGGCACCTGCGGCACAGCCGGCTGGCCGCCCGCCTCACCGGTCGCGCGAGAGTGGTCGACGCCGCCGTCCGGGCGGCCGCGCGGGATCAGCGTGCCTTCGACTCCATCGTGGACCTGGGACTGGCCGACGGGCTGCTGCGCGCGAGGACTCTCGCGACGATCGCGCGTCACCTGCGCTGACCGGCTTCGACCGACCTGGCCCGGTGCCTGGCCCGGCGTCTGACACCGCGCGACGACCCGGGCCGGCCGCCGGCTGCCTCTGGCCCGGCGTTGCTGATCTTTCGTGTCGGCTCCGGGTACGCGAGGATGGGTTTGCCCGATCGTCGCTCGGCCTGGGAGGAGGCCCATGGCCCCGCACGCATCCACTCGAAGAACGCCAAACCAACGACTCGTCGGCCGACGGCTCGCCGGCCGACGGCTCACCGGCCGGCGGCTTGCGGCGGCGACGGCGGTCTCGCTGATCGCGGCGGTTGCCGCGACGTCCGCGCTACCGGCGTCCGCGTACGCATCGACGAGGTACGTGGCCGGATCCGCCGGCCTCGGCGACCCGCTGTTCCCGCTCGCCGGCAACGGTGGGTATGACGTGTCGCACTACGACCTGCACCTGAACTACCAGCCGTCGAGCCACCGCCTCGCCGGGACGGTGACGGTCAGCGCCACCGCGACCGAGAACCTGTCCCGGTTCGATCTGGACCTGCGCGGCTTCACCATCTCCCGGCTCACCGTCGACGGTCGTGGCGCGTCGTTCCATCGGGACGGGCAGGAACTCGTCATCACGCCGCGGTCGCCGCTGCGCGACCACCACCGGTTCACCGTCACCGTCGAGTACGCGGGCGTTCCGGAGGTCGTCACGGACCCGGACAACTCCATCGAGGGTTAGGTACCCACCAACGACGGCGCCTTCGTGGTCGGCGAACCGCAGGGCTCCCCCGGCTGGTACCCGGTCAACGACAACCCGCGCGACAAGGCGACGTTCGACTTCACGGTGACCGTACCGGCCGGGCTGACCGTGATGGCCAACGGTGTGCTGGTCGGTCACCAGACGACTGCCGGTGCGAGCATGTTCGTGTGGCGGGAACGCGATCCGATGGCGCCGTATCTGGCCACCGCGACACTGGGGAAGTTCGACCTCACACAGTACAAAGTGGACGGGCGGATCCCGGCGTACGTCGCGGTCGATCCGGCGTTCACGAACCGGACGGTACTCGACGAGCTACCGTCCATTGTGGACTTCTACTCGTCCGTCTACCGCAAGTACCCGCTCGACGCGGTCGGTGCGATCGTCGACAACGCGCCGGACGTCGGGTACTCGCTGGAAAGCCAGACGAAGCCGAACTTCGACCATATGCCCAGCGAAGCGACTCTCGCCCACGAGCTGTCGCACCAATGGTTCGGCGACACCGAGGCGCTGGCCGCGGGCATCGAACCGGCCCGACGCCTGGTCGACGTGGACGGCGCGGCGCGGACGCTGCGCGAGTTCGCCAGGAAGTCCGCGCGTGAGCAGATGCACGGACCGTGGACGTACGCGAGTCCGCGGCCGAAGCTGCCGGCCTTTGACCTGCCGAGCATGGCCGCGCGGCCGGAACTGGCGGGGTACGTGGCCGCAGCGTCGTCGATGCTGGCGAAGTACGCCGCGATCGTCGAAGACGCGGAGGCGCTGTGCCGCGCACTGAGCACCGGCCGTCCCCTGCGGTTCGCGGAGGATGCGGACGCGTCGGTGCTGTCGCTGGTCAGCCTGGCGGAACGGGACGGCTTCCCGGCACTAGCCCTGCCGGCGCTGGCGGACGCGCTCGGCGTGCCGTTCGGGCTGCACATGACCATGCGGCCGGCCGAGACGCGCCCGCCGGTCGGGAAGCGCAGCACCGACGAAATCGCGGCCATGGGGCGGGCACTCGACGAGGCTCGCGCCTCCGCGGCGCAGATGCTGGGCTGAGAACGAAAAGAGGATCATCCATGGCAAACACACTCCCCGCGCACGTGCAGATCGGCGACGCCGCCGACCTGCTGGGCGTGCCGAATTCGGCGGTGGTGTATCTCGTGCGGTTCGGCAAGCTGACCGGCGAGACCTCGCCCGAGAGTCACTTGCCGGGACTGCTGTACACGGTCTACGGCGCCAGCCTTGAGACGTACATCAGCGGTCTGGTCGACGCTGCCGGCATCTCGTAAGCCGCGTGCCCTCGCGCCGGCCGTCAACGTCACCGCTACCGGGGCGGAGCGATGGCCGGCGAGCGGCGTCACTCCTTTCCGCCGCACAGACCCGACCAGCGGCAGGCGCGAGGGCATGGAAGCCGGGTTGGCTAATGACATTAGCTTGGAGGAGACATGCCCAGGGGAACCATCGTTTCGGATACGTTCACGCGCACGGTTTCCAGCGGCATCGGCCCGACCGACACGGGCAGGCGTACACGCTGTTCGGCACCGGCACCGACTTCAACGTAGGCAGCGGCGTGCTCACCATCAGCCAGTCTGAGACGAACACGTGGCGCGGAGCCTATTTGGCGGGCGTCAGTGAGCCGGACGTTGACTTGTCCATCACTGGCATTGCGCAGACTGCCACCGGTGCGCCGCTTGAGTTCCTGAACCTCATGACGAGGGGGCAGAGCGCCGACAGCTACTACCTCGGTCGCGTGCAGATCGAAGTTACCGGCGTTTCTGACCGCGTTCCTGTTCGCGCCGGACGGGTCCACATTGGCCACTGTCGCCGTGCCGATCCCGCCTCCGGCCAGCGGCACGCGTGTGAGCATGCGCATGCAATCGATCGGGCGCCGCCACCGGCTCAAGGTGTGGGTCGGAACCGAACCGCCGCACTGACTGTTGTTCGCCAGCGACGATGGCTACACGGAAGCGGGCTGGATTGGCTACCGGGTCGGCATCGCGTTCGGCAACACCAACGCTAAGCCGGTCGCGTTCGTGCTGGACGATTTCACCTCGGCACAGGTGACCGACTACGCCACCGACAACGTGCCCGTACAACTGCTCTGGGCGCCCGGCGCCAACCTCGCCGACGACTACCGCACGTGACCCTGGGAGGACATCACTGCGTACCAGCGTGCCGCGAACCCGATCAGCATCCGGCTCGGGCGCGGCGATGAAGCTTCGACTACGCAGCCGGCAAGCTGCCAACTGTCGCTGAACAACCCGGACCTGAAGTTCTCCGCCTACCATCCGGCGAGCCCGAACTACCCGAACGTCAACAAGAACACGCCAATCTGGGTACTGATCAACGGGGTCACGCGCTTCTTCGGCTACGCCAACGGTTTCCCGCAGTCCACATTGGACACGTCCGCCAACGTGCCGATTGTCTCTCTGCAGGCGTCCGGCACCCTGCGTCGGCTGATCCAGCGAAATAAGCCGCTCAAATCCGCGCTGTACCGCGCGATCTCCGCCTCCAACCTCGTCCAGTGGTGGCCGCTGGAGGACGGGATAGACGCGACACAGGCGGCGTCTGGTCTCGCCGGAGGCGCACCGATGCGGGTGGACATCGGCATCATGGATTTCATTGACGGTGGACCCGTCGGCGGCGCGGGGGCGGCTCAACCCAATGTGGCCGCGGACAACAACATGAGCGTCCCACTGGTGGGCCTGTCCGCCACGGCGTGGCATGTGTCGCTGTGGATGCGCGGCGAGCCGGACGACCCGGGGAGCGTCGCCTACTTCGTTCCGTTGGAGGTGCGGACCGACAACGGCAAGATCTATCGGGTTGTCACTCAATGGCAGTCCGGCACTGTCAATGTGGGTATCGCTCGGTATGAATCCGAGGCAGACGCTAGTGAGTCCCATTTCGCCGGACTCGATCTCCCGGTCATGGATGGCAACTGGCACCTCCATCAGATCGCTCTGGCGCAGTCCGGCAGCAACGTGAGCGTCACGTTTGTGCTCGACGGAGACTCCACCGATGCCGAGACGTGGACAGGCGTTACTCTGGGGCAGCCCGTTCGGGCTACCCGCATTGGGCGGTTCGGCGGCGGTGGCGAGGTGTCATCCAACGCCAAGAATCTCGCCGTGGCGCACATCGCGTTTTTCAACGGCACGACCATGCCCGATCAGTACGCGGCCGGACTCGGCTACGTCGGTGAGGCGGCAGTTGACCGGCTGACCCGGCTGTGCGCGGAGGAAGGCGTACCCATCGACATCACGCAGCCGGACAGCGATCCGGGCGTGGCGATGGGGCCGCAAGGTGTCGACACGTTCGTCAACCTGCTGCGCGAGTGCGAGGCGTCCGATCAGGGTCTGTTGTATGACGGGCTGGGCCCCGGACTTGGATACATCGCCCGTACCTCCACGTACAACCAACCGGTGACGCTCATTCTTGATGCGTCGCAAGGCGACATCGCGCCGCCGTTCACACCGACAGACGACGATCAGGGCCTCGTCAACAAGGCGACAGTCAGTCGCAAGGGCGGCTCATCGGCCACATACGAGGTCGTTGACGGTCCACTGGGGACGGACACCATCGGCACGTACGACGCCTCAAAGACGCTGAGTCTGTTTGACGACAGCCGGTTGCAGCGGTACGCCGAATGGCTGGCGCAGGCGGGAACGGTTGAGGGTTTCCGGTATCCGAACCTGAGCCTCAACTTGCGCTCACGGCCGGCGCGGTCTGACGCGTGGCTGGACACGCCGCTCAATGGCCGAATTGACGCTACCAACGTGATCGACGCAACGAAGCAACATCCGCCCGGCGACGTGTCGCTGCTCTTGCAGGGGTACGGCGAGACTGCCAGCTCGAAGAAGTGGACGGTCGCCGGCAACACGTCGCCCGCTCAGTCGCGCGTCGTCGCGGCGCTCAACACGAGCTTCCGGCTGGAAGCGGTGGGGCAGACGCTGGCGTCCAGCCTGGCGCCGGGCGCTACGTCGCTGAGTCTGGCAACAGCGGCCGGGCACGCGTTGTTCTCCACCACGGCGCAGTATCCGGCCGACTTTCCTTCGGACCTGGACGTGGGCGGTTGGCAGATACGCGTGACGGGCGCCAGCGGGTCAAGCTCACCGCAGACGCTGGACATCGAGGCGTCTGCCAACACGGTCACGATCCCGGCGGGGGCAACGGTCAAGCTCTGGCGCCCGGCCGGCCTGGCGCTGTAGGCGCTGAACGGAACAGCCCCCGTCCGGACTACCGGCGGGGGCTGTTGACGCGGCTGCGGCTTACTGAGCGGGCGGGCTGCCCATCAGCGCGAGTAGGCGTGGTGATTCGGCGCGGGCCGCGCAGGGAACGCGTCCGGGCAGCCCGACGGCGACGCATCCGGGGCACGGCTGGCCGGCCAGCTGATCGGGGGTGCACGCGGAGACTGACCTCGGTTAGGTGCTGGCGGGCGGCGGCGTCAGCTCCACAGCGTCTCCCCGGCCGCCAGGTCGACGCCGGCCAACTCGAGCTGTCGCCGTGCGTCCTCGCGCGTCGGGCACGGATGCGGATAGCTACAGCTCGAGCAGATCAGGTAGCCGTCCAGTCGATCATGCGCGATGTACAGCGCGACCAACCATCGCTCCGCCTCCGGCGTGAGTTCGTGCTCATGATCAGGGATACTCATGTCCAGCCCCTTCTCTGGTGGGGTTAGGCCCGGGATCACGGCGTTGACGCGCCGCCCGGGCCGACTTGTTCCGTGACTTCCTCAAGGTACGCAAGGAGGTTAAGGAGCACAACGTACCCATGGTTATCACGCTCCGTACTGGGCATGATCGGCGGCGTGCCACAAATCCCCATGACCGCCGAACAGATCGCGCAAGATCTCACCGAACGCATCCGGGCCGGCGAGCACGGCGAGCCCGGTAGCCAGCTACCGACGTATGCCGCGCTGGCCACGCTCTACTCAGTGGGCGAGTCGACGATCACGAAGGTGATCGGACTGCTGCGCGAACGGCAGGTAGTCGTGGGCGTACCTGGCCGCGGCACGTTCATCGCGCCGCCGAAGTAAGGGACGCCCGCCCCCGGCTGGCGGGGACGGGCGTCGGGCGTGTGCGGTCAGCGAGGCAGGATGCGCGGCCGGTCGAGGTCGGACGGTTCGGCGGCCGGCGACCGGTCGGGGCGGGGCAGCACTCTCGGCCGCCCGCCCGCGTTCCTGAAGGCCATCACGTCGACCGGGCGTCGATTCAGGTCGGCCGGTACCGCCTCCAGCCGCGGGGCGAGGTCGCCGGGGATGTTGCCCACATGATCGACCAGCACGACATCGGCCGCGCCGGACCACGCCAGCCGCCAGCCGGCGGCGATGCCCTCCGGCGTCGAGTCGACGATTCCCACGACCTCGTATCCGCGGCGCGTGGCGAAGTCGGTCACCCGGAGTTGTGCGGCCCGGTCGCCGATCGGGACACAGATGATCACTCGCTCGCTCACTTCGTGATCCTTTCAAGCTCGCCGGCCGCCGCGAGCACCAGGGCGGCGACCTCTCGAGCCTCGGCCGCGGCCATGCGCTCGCCGCCCCAGGCGTCGATCCATGGCGCGCCGTCGTCGTGAGCGGTGATGGCGACCAGCGCGCCGGCCGTATCGCCGATCGTACGGCTGTGGATGACGACCTCGCTGCCGTCCGGGCGGACGCCGTCCGCTCCGTCGCGGTGGTCTGCCGTGCACCAAGTGGGCTCGATCATCGCCCGCCGCCACGCCGAGCGTGGCGGACCTGCCAGGGCAGTAAGGCGACCAGAGGCAGCGTGGTCCAGTAGTGCGTGCTGAGCTCTACCGCACCGATGATCACGGACATGATGGCGATTCGGCCGCTCACGCAGCCCCAGACCAGGCGTGCGGCGCGTAGCACGCGTCTGGGCGCGTGCTTGGCGGTGGTGGATGCTGGCATGCGCGTCTCCCGTGAGTAATCGGGAGACACCCATTAAGGTGACCTCAGTAACCTGGCGTCACTGTGTCCGTTCCACCATGTCCTGGTTCATGAGCACGGGTGGACCATCCGCCTCGACGCCGAAACCGGCGAAGTCTCAGCTACCAGACCGGACGGTGCCCCTTATGAGCTCCGGGACCACCGCATCGGACTCGGCCCGATCGCACGAACCGGCTAGAGCCGAACGCGGCAGCGGCAGAAGTTCACCGTCTTCGGCGAAGACCTCCGGTGCTCGGGCCTACCCGAGCACCGTGACCGACGAGTGCGCCCCGACCGTGCCGTTCACACCGCCCTGATACGGGCTCGGCCGGTTGGGGTCCGACACCAGTTGCGCCATCACGTAGTCGACACCCGACGCCAGATAGAGCGACCATCGCATGCCGGTCGCACCCAGCCAACTGGCCCCGCCACCCGCCCGCTGGTACGCGCATCCCTGCACGTTCACCGCCGAGCTGCCGATGTAGAAGCCGGCCGAGTACCGGTCGTTGCCCGTCGTACCGATCCCGGTGGAGTCGGCGGTACACCCGGCAAGACTGCTGCCCCGTCCGGTGACCTCGAACCCGCAGCCCCAGGTGTCTTGCGCCTCGCAACCGACCACGGTCGCCCGGGCCGAAGACAGCCGGAACGCCGGGCCGGGAGCCGAGCCGTTGCCGGTCCCGTACGCCTTGCAGCCCCACATCTTCGTGTTGCCACCCGCGATCAGGTAGCCACCCGCCTTACCGCCCTGCGCGGAACAACCACCGATGAAGCCGTCCGAGGACTCGATGTTGTACGCCCAGCCGCCGGCGTTCTCCACCCGGCAGTCGGTCACCTTCAGCTCCCGCTCACCGCCGGAGTATGCGCCCCCGAGGTAGATGCCGTCGGACACGGTGTTCGACACGAACACCCGGGACAACCAGGGAGCCGGATCCGGCCCGTACGTCGTGGGCTTCGCGCCGATCTGCAGGTTCACGCCGTACCCGGCGATGCCCGACGCCTCCAGGCCGATGTCACGCACGCACATCCGCGCACCGGTGAACGCGCCGGACGGCGTCGTTATCATGCCCGTCCCGCTGAATCCCGAGACCGCCCGCAACACGGTCGACACCGGCCCCGCACCGATCAGCGTCTGCCGGTCGCCGAGCACCACCGGACCCTTCACCGGGTACGTGCCGCCCGCGACGAACACCGCACCCTGCCCGGCCGCCGCGAGCGCGGCGTTGATCGCAGCCTGTGCCCCAACCGTCGGATCGACCTCGAAGGGGGCGCCCGAGTCGGCCGGCCCCACCCACGGCATCGCCCCGGAAACCGCAGCGAGGGCTGCGTCAGAGCCGGCTGCGCCAGAGACGGCGGCGTCCGGCGCGCTCGCGCCGGCAGCGGATCCTGAACCAGCGCCGGCGGCAGCCGCGGCGGGACCGATGCCGCCGATGAACGGAGCGGCGACCGCAGCACCGGCAGCCATCCCGGCCCCGCGCAGCAGTGCTCGTCGATCCGACGGTTTGCGGTCCATAACCCCTCCTGCGGAGCCCCTCCTTCGGAGTCCCTCCGCGGGAACTCCTTCTCCGGCCCCGAGCAGACGGTACGAGGTTGACCGCCGGGCACGCGTCATCCGCCAGTTCGAGGAGGTTGTCATACCTACGCGGTACCGTCCTGCGCGGGCAGCGCGTGCAATGGCTGCCCGAAACAGCCGCTCGGAACAGCCGCCCGGAACAACCAGCGGCTATCACCACTGGCAGCGGAATAGCTGGCAGTGATGATAGCTGGCAGTGATGATAGCTGGCAGTGATGATAGCTGGCAGTGGAATAGATTGAGCCGATGCTGATCCAGCACCGGCTCATCGACGCTGTCCGCGAAGCGTGCCATGCCGACCCGCGACTCGACGCCGCCCTGATGTACGGTTCGTTCGCGACCGATGAGGCCGATGCTCACAGCGACATAGAGTTCTGGCTGTTCTTCCTGCCGCACGAACTCGCCGACATCGATCGCCGCGCGTGGTGCGCGCAGATCGCACCGGTGACCCATCTGGTACGCAACGAGTTCGGCACCGACGTCGTGTTCTTCCCCGGCCTGATCCGCGGCGAGTTCCACTTCGTCACCACCGACGACATTCCCACGGTACGCACCTGGCCCGCGCGTGGCGCGACAGTGGACCGCATGATGGTGCTCGACCGACGCGGCAGGTTGCGCCCGGTCCTGGAGGGCGTGCCCGACCATCCCCCGGTACCCGACGCAGGCGACGACATCGAGGCGCTCTGCGGCCGGTTCGCGAACTGGCTCATTCTCGCCCACCACGTCGCCGCCCGTGGCGAGATCCTGCGAGCCTGGGACGCCCTGGGGCACGCGCACCGTCACCTGCTCTGGATGACCCGACGGGCCGAGGACAGCACCGCTCACTGGCTGACTCCGTCGCGCGCCGCGGAGGCGGACCTGCCGCCGCGAGTAGTGGCCGAGTTACAGGGCACCACCACCGCCGCCGAAGCCGACGGGATCCGGGAAGCACTGCGGGCGGCGTGGAGCTACGGCCACGGGTGCTGGATCCGGCTCGCTCAGCGGTACGGCCGGCCGCTGCCCGACGAGCTGTTCGACGAGATCGAACGCGCCCTACGCTGACCCGCACGTCGGCTGGGCCCCCGACGCGCCATGACATGGCAGCAGCTTCCGCCACCCGACAACACCGGCCACTTGCCATACCGGCCAGGAATCAGCCCACGAACGGGAGGTCCAGCGTGTGCGCCCCGTGGGTCGCCTTCGCCGCAAGGTAGCCCGCGTTGGTCGGGGACAGGTGCACCCGCGTCGGTACCCGTTCGGTCACTGTCACTCCGAGCCGGTCGAGCTGGTCGGCCTTGTCCGGGTTGTTGCTCAGCAGCGCGAGGCGGTCCACCTCCAACGCGAGCAGCATCTGGGCCGCGACGGTGTAGTCCCGCTCATCCTCCGCGTGCCCGAGAGCCACGTTCGCCTCATACGTATCCAGGCCCGCGTCCTGCAACGTGTACGCGTCGAGCTTCGCGTACAGGCCGATACCCCGGCCCTCCTGCCGCAGGTACAGCAGGAAGCCCCCCGAGCCGGTGATGCGCTCGACCGCCTCGCGCAACTGTGGGCCGCAGTCGCAGCGCTGGCTGCCGAAGACGTCCCCGGTCAGGCACTCGCTGTGCAGCCGGACGAGCGGGGCCGGCCCGTCGGTCGAGGCACTGTACTGCGACCCCGCCCAGTCGCCGAGTCCCAGCGCGAGGTGCTCCCGGTCGTCGAGCAAGCCCGTGAAGGTAAACACCCGTGCGGTCGTGGCGTACCCGTCCGGAAACCGCAGCGGTACCCTCAGCTGAGCCCGGATCGTCGCGACCGGCATCGTCTCCACCATCGCCCCCTCGTCTCACCCGGCACCGAGACTCGCCGAGTCCGCCCGCGAAAAGTCCGGCTCACCCCGCAGTGGACCCGGGTCCCGCAGAGAATCCGCCCCACCCCCCAGCGGATCACGGGCCACCGGATCGCAGGCCATCGGATTGCTCAGCGGAGCACCGTCATCACCCAACGAAGCACCGCCCAACGGAGCATCTTCCCGCGTCGCCGAGATCGGCGAGTCGAACCGCCCCGAGCCGAACCGGGCCGACAGCGCGTAACGCAGCAACACCACGTCACCGATCTGGCGTACCTCCACCAGCGTCGCCCGCCGGCCCGGATTCCATGGGAAGCTGCCGTCACCGACGAATCGCCGGGCGCGCGAATCTCCGACGAAGAACGGTGCGACCACCAGGTGCAGTTCGTCGACCAGGTCAGCGGTCAGGAACTGCGTGTGCACCGTCCCGCCGCCCTCGACCATCAGCCGGCTGACGCCGCGAGCGTACAGGTCCTCCGTCACCCTGCGGAGGTTCACCGGGTCACCGCCATCGACCACCGTCGCCACCGGGCCGAGCCGCCGGCGGGCGTCGTCGACCGCGGTACTCGCGCAGTACACGAGCTTGTCCGAGTCACCGGTCGCGAAGAAATGCGCGCACGGATCCAGTTGCGCTCGCTGCGTGACCGTCACCTTGACCGGTGATGGCCGCAGTCCGCGGGCCACCCGCTCCTCCCGTCGGGCCTGCGAGCGCACCAAGAGCCGAGGGTTGTCCTGCCGGACGGTCGCCGCGCCGACGAGGATCGCGTCGCACTCCGCCCGTACCCCGTCGACGCGGTCGAAGTCCGCGTCATTCGACAGCAGCAGGCGCTCATCGGTCGCGCCGTCAAGGTAGCCGTCGATCGACATGCCGCAGCTGAGAAGGGTGTACGGACGCCTACCCATGTATGGCATTCTCCTGCCGTACCCCTGCCGGCGCACATCGAATCGGAGGCTGCGGAGTGGAACGCCCCACCCGTATCCGCGCCATCCACCGCATCACCAGCACACCCGCACCGGGAGCGGTGGCGACCAGCGCCAGTACCCCGTACACCACCGCGGTCGAGACGCCCAGCGTCGCGGACAGCCCGGCGGCCCCGAACGCCCACGCGGCCGCGCCTTCCCGCGGGCCCCAGCCACCGACGTTCAGCGGCACGGTCATGGCGAGGAGGATCAGCAGCCCCAGCGGCGCCAACCGGGTCAGCGGCGCGGTCGCGCCCGCGGCACGCGCCGTCACCAGAAACGTGGCGAGATGGCCCGCGACGACCACGGCCGACGCCAACACGATGCCGGGTCCGTTGCGGCGGGAGAACAATCCGCTACGCAGATCCGCGGCCGCGGTGCGCAACGCCCGCGCGACCCGCGATCCCGTTGTGCCGGGACGCATCCAAGCGAGGAGTACGGCGCCGAGTCCCACCACGGCCAGCACCGCGGCCGCCTCCGGCATCCGCGACCGTACCGGCGACGGCAGCGCCAGCAGCATCACCACCGCGATCGCGACCTGCACCACCTGGCCGGCGAACCGCTCCAGTACCACCGCCCGGACGGCACGCCCGACGTCACCGACGTCGCGGCCGTGGCGCAGCGCGCGGTGGACGTCGCCGAGCACCCCGCCGGGCAGCGTGGTGTTGATGAACTGGGACCGGTAGTAGGCGGCGACGGCGGTACGCAGCGGTAGCCGGACCCCGAGGCCACGCGCGACCAGGCGCCACCGCCAGGCGCAGGCGACGGTGGTGAGTACGCCGATGCCGGTAGCCGCGAGCAGCGCCCAGACGTCGATACCGCGCAGCCCGTCGAGGAACGGCCCGGTACCCAGCCGCCACAGTAGGAAAGCGATGATGCCGGCACCGCCGAGCACACGTACCCACGCCCAAACCGCTCGCGCCCGCACGGCCTTCGCCCACACCGTCCGCGCCCACACAGCCCGCGCCCACACCACTCGCGCCCCAACGACCCGCGCTGACAGGTTCCTCACGCGTCGCAACATCTCGTTGCGCAGCGTCATCGAATCGGCGCGTTCCATCGGCGCCGCCGCGGTGTCCCGCGGCGTTGCCTGCCCGGCCGCAGTGCCTCGCAGCTTTGCCGGCGCGTTCGCGGCGGCGCCGAGCCGAGCGGACCCCGCCGTAGCGGGCTGCCACCGGACCGATTCAGCCGGTAAGACGTCAGGACCGGCCGGGGCCAGGGCCGCGGGCGATGCCGGGGCATTGGGCAAGCAAACCTCCGTGGACGTACGCCTCTCTCTCATGAACGTAGTACGCATTAGGGTGCTCACACGGTTCATTCATAAGGGCCGGGGAGATCATCGACGAAGACACCCCGATGAGGGGATCATCGACGAAGAATCAGCGAATGAACAGGTCACTGTGGTCAAGCGTGACCCCCAGGCGACCGGCGGCACCCTCCGCCCGGCGCCGCGCGGCGTACTCCACCCCCGCCTCGGTCAGGTCCGGTCGCTGCTCGCACGCCGCGCCCACCCAGCCCGTGAGCCACTCAACGATCAGCTCGGCCTGCTCCCCCGCATAACCCTCCGCCCCGCTCAGCGCCGCGTTCACCGCCCCGCTCGCGGCTCCACTCACCGCCCCGCCCCCGGCTCCGCTCGGTGCTCCGCCGCCCACCGTCCGGCCCGCCGGCTCATCCGCCGCCCGAGCCGCTGGCTCATCCGCCACCCCGACCGGGCCGAGCCGCCACGGGCTGGGCCGGACCAGTACCTCCGCGCCGAGCCGGCTGAACAGCTCGATGGCGGCGTCGACCGCGTCCGGCCCGAGCAGCCGCCGATCGCGAACCGTACGCCGCTGGTGGGCGTTGAAGGCCGAGGCGACCTCCGCGTCCATCGGATCGCCGGGGGTCAGCTCCACCAGACCGGTCACGGAGATCGTCAACAGGGCCGGGCAGCCGGCGCCCACACACGCCGCCGCGACCGCCCCCAACTCCTCCTTCGTCAGCAGGTCCAGCAGAGCGGACGCGGTCACCAGAAAAGCGCCGCTCAGATCGGCCGCGGTGAGCCGGGAGATGTCGCCGACCCGGGTCTCCACCGTGACCGGTGCGCCATCGGCCGCGCTGTCGATCATGTTCGCCGCAGCGATCCGCAGCAGCTCGGCGTCCCGGTCGTGCAAGATCCAGTGCTGAGGTCCGGGCAGTCGGGCGGCGAGCCAGCGGCCCATCGATCCGGTACCGCTGCCCAGATCGTGGATCACCACAGGCCGCCCGGCCCTACCGTGGCCAGCAGCCGAGGTCTCACGACCGGCGGCTGAGGCATCGCGGCCTGCGGCCGACGTATCACGGCCGGCGACCCTACCGTGGCCAGCAGCTGAGCCGTCCAGCCGTTCCCGCACGAGGTCCACGAACTCCGGCACGCGTGCGGCGGCGTCGGCGGCCTCCCGCAGCCTGAGCCAGGCAGGACTGACCCGGGGCATCGCCTCCGTCACGCCGCTACCCCGCTCAAGACCGTTGCGATGCGGTCCGACGTGGTCGCCCAGCCAGACAGCGTGGTACGCCGCTGCCGAGCCGAACGTCGCAGCCGATGGCGCAGATCGGCGTCGTCCAGCCAACGGCGCAAGGCACCGGCCAGCGCCGTCCGGTCATCGGGGCGTACCAGCATCCCGGGGAGGCTACCGTCCGGCGCGCGACCCAGCGCCTCGGGCAGCCCGTTGGCGGCCGTCGCCAGCACCGGGATCCCGCGCGCCAGTGCCTCGGTGACCACCATCCCGTACGTCTCCCCACGCGACGCGAGGACCAGCAGGTCGGCAGCCGCATACGTGGCGTCGAGTTCCCCTCCGGTACGCGGCCCCACGAAACGCAGCCGCTCCGTCAGCCCGCACGTCCGCGCCCGCCGCCGCAGCCGCTGAACGAACCCCGGATCCCTGGTCAACGATCCGGCGCACACGCAGCTCCACGACAGGTCGGCGACCGTTGCCAGGGCCTCGGTCAGCACATCGTGCCCCTTGTGCGGCGCCACCGCCGCGACGCACAGCAGCCGAGTACCGGCGTCCGTCGACGCCGTCAGCGGAGCCGCCTCCACGCCGGGAGTGGCGACGTGTACCCGATCGGCCGGCAACCCGTACAGGTCGAGCAGCCGCTGCCGCGCCCAGGCACTCGTCGCGATGATCGCGGTCGCGGCCGACAGTGCCACACGCTCCGCGTCGGCCAGGTCCGCCGACTCATCGGCCAGCGCCATGTGCACCAGGACGACCAGGCCCAGCCGGCCGGCCTCACCAACCAACTCCTCCGGTACCGTCGATGCGATCAGCCCGTCGATCAAGACAGTCGCACCGTCCGGCAGCGCCGCGAGCACACCGGCGAGTCTGCCGCGCTGCGCCGCGTCGGGCCGGGGCCAGGTACCGGGTACGGCGTGCTCCGCCACCGACCAGCCCGCGCCGGCCAAGCCGTCGCAGATCCGCCGGTCGTACGCGTTGCCGCCGCTCGGCGTCGCCGGATCGTCGATGTCGTTCGGGAGGACGACGTGCAGTTCGGGTACTGCGATGGCTCCGCCCCCACCGCCAGCCCGACCCACAGCGGCCGCCCGACCAACGGTGCCCACCCGACTCACAGCGCCCGCCCGACCCACAGCGCCCACCAGACTCACAGCGCCCGCTCGTAACTCGCCCAGGCGATGTGCGACTCATGCAGCGTCACGGCGATCCCGGTCAGCCCCCTGGCACCATCCCCGAGCGCGCCGGCCTCGATGCGCTCCACGAGGCGGTCGGCGATCACCCTGGCTAGCGCCTCGGTCGAGGTGTTGATGCCTGCGAACGCCGGATCGTCGTCGAGATTGCGGTACGTGAGCTGACCGAGCACGGCATTCAGCTCCTGTGCGGCACGGCCGATGTCCACCACGATGTTGTCGGCGTCCAGATCGGGGCGACGGAAGGTCGCGTCGACGACGAACGTTGCCCCGTGCAGCCGCTGCGCGGGTCCGAAGACCTCACCGCGGAAGCTGTGCGCGATCATCATATGGTCACGGACGGTCACACTGAACAAGATTTCACTCTCCGCTAGTTGACGGCTGGCAGATGACGAACCGGCGTGGGCGACGTCGGTATAGGTGACGTCGCCGTGGGTGACGTCGCCGTGGGTGACGTCGCCGTGGGTGACGTCGCCGTGGGTGACGTCGCCGTGGGTGACGTCGCCGTGGGTG
>NZ_BONZ01000040.1 GCF_016862975.1 Rugosimonospora africana | reverse complement strand
GCCGTGGGTGACGTCGCCGTGGGTGACGTCGCCGTGGGTGACGTCGCCGTGGGTGACGTCGCCGTGGGTGACGTCGCCGTGGGTGACGTCGCGTTAGGTGGCATCGCGGTAGGTGATGATGTGGCACAGCGCGGGCAGCGTGCCCTCCGCCAGCCGGGCGAGTGTCTCGGGTAGCCGCTCAAACCGGGATTCGCCCGTGATGAGCACGTCAAACACCGGATCGTGCAGCAGGTCCAGAGCGAGCGCCAAGCGGTCGGCGAACGTGCGGCGCGCCCTCCGGGCCGGCGAGACGGTACCGACCTGGCTGGCCCGGATCGCCAACCGGCCGGAGTGGAACGACTCCCCCAGCCGGAGGGTGACCTCCCGGTCCCCGTACCAGCTGAGCTCGATGACCTCGCCCTCCCGCGCGAGCAACTCCAGCGACCGCGCGAGCCCGGCGGACGTCGCGCTGGCATGCACGACGAGGTCACGGTTCCCGGCGGCGTCCTCCGGGAGCGCGAAGTCGACGCCCAGTGCCCCGGCGGTCTCCTCCCGTGCCGGATCCGCGTCGACCAGTTCGATCCGGGTACCGGGGAATCGGGCGAGCACGGCGGCGACGCAGCAGCCCACCATCCCGGCACCGACCACCGTGATCCGGTCGCCCACCAGCGGGGCGGCGTCCCACAGTGCGTTGACCGCGGTCTCCACGGTGCCGGCCAGGACCGCGCGGGCGGCCGAAACCCCGTCGGGTACGGGTACCACGGCGGTCGCCGGCACGACGTATCCGGTCTGGTGCGGGTACAGGCAGAAGACGGTGCGCCCGGCCAGCGCGGAGGGGCCCTCCTCGACCACGCCCACGTTGAGGTACCCGTACTTCACCGGCCCCGGAAAGTCCCCCTCCTGGAAGGGTGCCCGCATCGCGGCGTACTGGTTTGCCGGCACTCCGCCCCGGAAGACCAGGGTCTCGGTACCCCGGCTGATCCCGGAGTACAGCGTACGGACCAGCACCTCGTCCGGACCCGGCTCGGGCAGCGTCACCGGCCGGATCTCGCCCTCACCCGGGGAGCGCAACCAGAAGGCGCGCGCGTCCCGCGTCATCGCCCCTCCTCATCCTCATCGCACTCAGCTCATACCTCGCTAACGGTCTGTTTATCCAAGACTGGAACAGTGTCTCGGGCCGAACCGTGCCTCACGCCCAACCGCGTTCCACAAGAGCCGCGTTCAGTGAGAACCGTTGTCCCAGACCGGCCTTGCCCCAGACCGGCCTTGCCCCAGACCGACCTTGCCCCAGACCGACCTTGCCCCAGACCGAGCAACGCCTCCTGCCACCCCTTGCCTCGATCCGGACCGTCGTTCGAAGCTGAACCGGATGGTCGGAACCTGCGTGTTCATGATCGAGGCACACCCCATAGTCACGGAGGCATGGTGCCAGCGGTTCGAATCGGTCCCGTGACGGGGTTGCTCGTCCAGGTCGCTCTCGTCCTCGCCCTTGCCGCCACCGTCGGCATGGGCGCCGCCGGCTGGCTGGCCGGCATCGGGTACGGGCTGGTCGTCTGCGCCGCGCTCACCCGAGGTCTGCACCGGTCCGGAGCCACCTCGCTCGGACCCGCCAACTGGGTCACGCTGACCCGGGCGACGCTCATCGGCGGCGTGACGGCACTGACGGCCGACTCCTTCCGCGGACATCAGTCGGTCCGGGCGCTGGTCACCCTCACCATCGTGGCGTTGCTGCTCGACGCCGTGGACGGTCAGGTCGCGCGGCGCTCGGGCACGGTGTCTCCGCTCGGGGCCAGCTTCGACATGGAGGCCGACGCCTACCTCCTTCTGGTCCTCAGCGTCTACGTTGCACCGCTCGCCGGAGTATGGGTACTCGCGATCGGCGGCATGCGCTACGCGTTCCTCGCGGCGAGTTGGGTGCTGCCGTGGATGCGTCGGAAGCTGCCATTCCGGTACTGGCGGAAGGTGGTCACCGCGGCACAGGGAGTGGCGCTCGTGGTCGCGAGCACGAACGTCCTTCCGAAAGCGTTGACGATCGTCGCGCTGGCGGTCGCGCTGGCGCTGCTCGTCGAGTCGTTCGGGCGCGACGTGCTGTGGCTGTGGTGTCGCCGGACCCGTCGACCCCGCCCCACCGTCACGCTCGCCAACGCCACGCTCGCCGCCGTCACAGTGGCCACCGCCACGCAGGCCGCCGCCACGCGGGCGCACGCCACCCGGAACCCGGCCACATCGAACCCTGCCACTCCGCACCCCGCCACCGTGAACCCTGCCACCGTGAACCCCGCCACCCCGAACAGTGGGGGGCCCGCCGACCGGCGGACCCCCCACTACCTGCCTGCTCGACTGCCGAATCGCCACGCGACTGTTCCGTCGCCGCAATCCGATTGACTGCGCTAGATTCGTCTGCGCGAACTAGCTCCCGAAACCAGGGCCACCCCGATCGCCGCCAAGACCACCTGTATCAGCAGTTGGATCCAGTCGATGCCCGAAGTGTGCCGCACGCCGATCGCGCCCGCGATCAGCGTACCGACGAATGCGGCGATGATGCCGACGACGACGGTCATCAGCATGCCGATGTTCTGGCGACCGGGCAATACCAGCCGCCCCAATGCGCCGATCACAGCACCGATGATGATGCCGACGATGATCCCAGCGACTGTGAGATGCATAGCGGGGTAACCTTTCCCGTTCATCCGAGGGGCACGTCGTGCAATAAGTTGCCCGCCGCCGCGGATTCTCAAACCAGGTTGACTTTCGGGCGCCGCGTGGGGCGGACCGCTGTACCGCGATGCCCGTGCACCTCGCCGCCATAAACCGCGCCGCCGAATATCGCGCCGCCATGCACCGCGGCGCCGAGCATCCCGCCGCCGAGCATCCCGCCGCTGAGCACCTCGCGGCCGACGACGTCCCCGCACCCCGAACGCGGCATAGCAGATACCGCCTCATGGATCTGCCCCGAACCGGCACTCTGGCGCCCATCGATACGTACGGGGACCGATCACGCCGGGAAGGGGCGGAGTAAGGGGCCGCCCGGCCGGCGGGCGAGGCACACGGCGGCCAGGATCACCGGCCGACTGGATGACCACAGTGGACAGTGGACCGTGCGAGGCTCACCGGCGTCCTGATCTAAGGCATCGTCCGGCAAGCCCCGGGCGTTACACACCTGAAGGTCTCCGTTGAATCGACACTTTGTCCGCTCCCTTAACGTTCTGCTGGCCACCGTTGCGACAGCGGTCACCGTCGCCGCCCTGCCGGTGGTCGGCCCCGCAATGGCGGAGGGCACCGATCCTTCGTGGGCGACCTGCGCCCAGTACACGGTCCCGGTCACGCTGACCGCGAGCGATCCCACGGTCTACCACGTCGTCGGCCGGCTGTGCACCCGCGACGACCAGTTGCGCGGCGCGAAGACCGTGCAGTTGCTGGTATCCGGCCTGACCTACGACCACAACTACTGGAACCCCTCGTACCAGCCGAACACCTACTCGTACGTGTACGCCCAGACCAGCACCGGCTACTCCACCTTCAATATCGACCGGCTCGGCGTCGGGCTGTCCGATCATCCGCCGGCCGCCGGGCTGACGGTGCAGAACGAGGCGTGGCAGATCGAGCAGGTCATCCAGGCGCTGCGGGCCGGCACGGTCGGCGGGATCAAGTTCCGGACGGTGGTCGGTGTCGGCCATTCGTTGGGTGCCGGGATCCTGCAGTACGAGGCTGGCACCGCGTCCGGCGCCGGCAACGTACCGGACTACCTGGTACTGGCCGACTTCCTCACCGGGCTCAACACGGCGGGAGTGAACCAGGTCAACTCCACGCTGTACCCGGCCGCCCAGGATCCCAAGTTCGCGTCGGCCGGCCTGCCCAGCGGGTACGAGACGACATTGCCGAACACCCGCGGCAGCGACTTCTACTACTCGGCCGGAGCCGATCCGGCGATGATCTCGCTGGATGAGTCGACGAAGCAGACCGGCAGCGCGGCCGAGTTCACCGCGTTCAGCGCGGCCCGCACCAGCGCGGTGACCCACGGGATCCACGTTCCCACGCTGATCGCCGTCGGCCAGTACGACATGCTCGACTGCAACGCGGCCGCCGGCCTGTCCTGCGCGGACGCGGCCGCGATCACGTCCCGGGAGTCGGCGAACTTCTCACCGACCGCGTGCCTGAAGACGTACGTGCAGCCGAACAGCGGCCACGACATCGACCTGCACGTCGGGGCGGCGAGCTTCTTCAACCGGGTGTCGACCTGGCTGGACAACTACACGATCAACTATGTCAACCAGAGGGACGCCAACGGCTGCGCACCGGTGAGCTGACACCGACGAGCCGACTCCCGCACAGACGCGGGCCGGCGGCGGTGCATGACGCGCGCCGCTGCCGGCCCGTAGCCCGACCAGCCATCGTCCGGAGTGGACAGTCAGCCCGAGGTGAGCCGGTCCACCAGGGCGGCCACCGCGCCGGCACCGTCCTCGGCGGCCAGCCGCGTGGCCATCCGCGCGGCCCGCTGCCGGTACCGCGGCGAACCGACCGCCGCGGCGATCGCGGCGCCCAGCCGTTGCTCCGTCAGCCGCCGGGTCGGG
This sequence comes from Rugosimonospora africana, assembly GCF_016862975.1. GTDB lineage: Bacteria > Actinomycetota > Actinomycetes > Mycobacteriales > Micromonosporaceae > Rugosimonospora > Rugosimonospora africana. Next base: position 91,934 of record NZ_BONZ01000040.1, on the reverse strand, counting down.
ATCGCGACCGGGGCAACCCCGAGCCGGACCAGTCGCGCGGCCCAGAACGACTGATCGGCGATCATCGGTACCGGCACAGCCGGCAGACCCGCCCGCAACCCAGCCGCTGCCGTACCGGCGCCGGAATGGTGCACCACCGCCGCCATGCGCGGGAACAGCCAGTCGTGCGGTACCGCGCCGACGGTGATCACGTCCGGCCCGTACGCGGACAGGCCGGCCCAGCCCGCCTGCACCACGCCCCGGACCCCGGCCCTGCGCAGCGCACCGGCCACCAGCCGGCTCAGCGGCCGCCCGTACCCGCCGGCCATGCTGCCGAACCCGACGAACACCGGAGGCGGGCCGTCGGCCAAAAAGTCCACCAGCTCGGGCGGCGGCTGCCAGCCCACCGGCCGGGCCGGCCACCAGTAGCCGACCACGTCCAGCCCGGGCCGCCAGTCCGCCGGACGGGGCACCACGGCGGGGCTGTAGCCGTGCAGAGCCGGCCAGTGTTCCGCGCGCTGGCGCAGGTCGACGGCCTCCAGGGACGCGGGCGGCAACCCGAGGCGCTCGCGCAGGCGACGGGCCGGCCGGTCGTACAGCCGCCGGGCGACGGTACGGGTCAGCGCACCGGCGGCCCGGTTGCCGGCACGGCCGAACGTGCGGGCACCGGTGGTCACCGGCGGGAAGTCGCCGGTCGGTTCGACGGGTTGCAGGAACAGCCCGGCGCTCGGTACGCCCAGCGCCTCGGCCACCTGGTACCCCAGCGGAGCGGTGGTCGTCGCCAGCAGCAGCACGTCGGCACCGTGCGAGGCGACCGCGAGCATGCTGTCGGCCAGTTGCCCGATCTCCCGCCGCGCCAGTCGCGCCAGATCCACCTGCCCTCGCACGCCGGTACCGTGCCGGTGCAGCGCCCGGCCGCCCCGGGATGCCTGGATGGCGCGTACGTCGCCGGGCAACGCGAGCAGTTCCAGCCCCGCGTCGGCGACCAGGCCGGCGAACGACTCGTGGGCCGCGATCGTGACCCGGTGCCCGGCGTCCCGCAGTCGAGCTCCGACACCGGTGTACGGCGCGACGTCGCCCATCGAACCGGCGGTCGCGATCAGTACCCGCATCTGGCCGCCACGATCTCGAAGGCTACCCGCCGACCCGCGCTCACACTCAAAGACGGGTATCCGGCATCCAAAGGCAGCTACCCAGCGATCAGATCGGTCGACACCTGCCACAGCCGGGCGGCCGCCTCGGGATCCAGCGCGTAGGCCGCCACTCCGCGGCGGATGCCGGCCTGGTGCGGCGGCGCCTCGGCGCAGTCCTCGAAATACCGCCCGGTCACGCCCTCGACCAACGGCGAGCCGGCGAGCAGCGCGGAGGTGGCGGCGCCCTGCTCCAGGTTCTTCCAGGACACATCCGTGCTGGTCGGCTCGAAGGAGGCGGGCGCGGCGGCCAGGTCGCCGATGTGCCGGCTGAGATTGGTCATCGGGATACGCCCGGGGTTCAGCGCGTTCGCGGTGATCCCGTCGGCTGCCCAGCGTTTGCCGGCCTCGACCGCGAACAGCACGTTGGCCGTCTTGGACTGGCCGTACGCGATCCACGGATCGTACGGACGCCGCTCGAAGTTGATGTCGTCGAAGTCCACGCCCGCGTTGATGTGCCCGACCGAGCTGACCGAGACGATCCGGGCGCCGCCGGCCGTGGCGAGGGCGTCGTGGAGGCCGGTGGCGAGGGCGAAGTGGCCGAGGTGGTTCGTCGCGAACTGGAGCTCCCAGCCCTCGGCTGTCCGGGTCAGCGGTGTGGCCATCACCCCGGCGTTGTTGACCAGGAGGTGCAGCGGCCCGTCCCAGCTCTCGGCCAGGGTGCGGACGGACACCCGGTCGGCGAGGTCGAGCGGGGCGACCGTGACGCGGTTGTTGCCGGTGTTGACGATGATGTCTTCGGCGACCTGGCCGCCGGCCTCCAGATTGCGGACGGCGAGGGTCACTTCGGCTCCCGCACTGGCCAGCGCCCGCGCGGTCTCCACCCCGATGCCGGAGGCGCCGCCGGTGACCAGGGCACGCTTGCCCCGCAGGTCGACACCGGCGAGGACGTCCGACGCGGTCGACTGCGGGCCGAACGGGGTGACGATGCGGTTGCTGTCCATGGTTCCTGCCTGTCTTCGGTCCCTATCCTGTCTCTGGAACGAGTATAAACGGAGGTTCCTCCGGTAGCACCAACCGGCGGCGCCCCACCGTTACCCGCGGGTACCTTCGGGAAACCCGGGCAGCGGCCTGTTGCACAACGAAGACCTGGCGCGCACCCGGCCGGTACCGGCGTCTTCGAGCATTGCCCGGATGACGGGGAACTCTTCGCTCATCAGCCACACGCAGCGGGCCGCGTCGCCCCGACCCGCCACTCAGCGGGCGGCCGGACCCCCAGCCGGACCCCCAGTTGGACACCCAGCGGGGCAGCCAGCCGGACATCCCGGCCGACCGCTGATCGCGGCCCTCGGGTACCTGCTCGCGCTCGTGGCCACCGCCGTGGCGTTCATCGGTACGTCCGCCGGCCAGTGGCTCGACGGCCAGCTCGTACCCCGGGTCTACTGGGACTCCGCGGACCCCGGCCGCGGCCGGCTGATCGAACCCGCGCTGACGCTCCTGTACTCGGTCGAAGATCCGTTGGTGCTGGGCGTCCTGATCCTGTCGGTGATCCTGCTCGCCGTCCTGCGCCGCCGGGCGCGGGCCGGGTTCGCGGGCATCGCCGCGCTGCTCTGCTCCGCCGGAGGGTCGGCGGTCCTCAAGACGGTGGTACCGCGACCGGATCTCTCGGTCGCCGGCTCCACGGCGCACAACAGCTTCCCCAGCGGCCACGTCGCCGCGGCGACCGGCCTGCTGCTCGCGTTGCTGCTCGCGCTCCCGGACCGCGCCCGCTGGTGGCTCGCGGCGCCCGGTGCGCTGGTCGTCTCGGCGATCGGCACGGCCGCCATGATCGCTGGCTGGCACCGGTTCAGCGATGTCATCGGCGGCGTCGCGCTGGCCTCGTTGTCATGCTGCCTTGCCGCCGCGGCGCTGGCGTACCGCCGTGCCGCCGGCCGCCCCTCCCCCGGCACTGCGAGCCCAGGCACCGCCAGTCCAGGCACCGCCAGCCCAGGCACCGCCAGTCCAGGCTGGCTCTGGCGCGCCGTGCTGGTCGCGGCGGCCGGGACGGTAACCGCGTCGGCAGTCGCGGCGGCGCTGCCCGTCGCCCCCGGACTGGCCTTCGCCGCCGCGGCCGCCGGCGGATTCACCGCGGTTTCCACCGCCGCCACGACCGCGGTCCTGTCTGTTACACGTCTGTGACATAGCGCGGACCGGATCGGCAAACGTCAGTCCGACCGTGGGATCACCAGCGGTTCCCGGAGAGCCGGGCGGCGATTTAGGCGCCCACCCCCCTCGCATCCCGGCCGACCGGGAACCGCAGGCCAGAACGCTGATCCGGCGGGGAACGCTGGCGATGCGACACGGGGCGCATCGCCGGTGTTCCCACACGCCGGCTGGTACCACCGCCGACCTCGCACGCACGCCGTCCGCGCGCGGTCCGACCTCCGAGGAGCAGTCCGTGACCCTGGTGTCCGAACCACAGACCGTCACCATCCACACCGCCGACAACCACGAACCGCTGGTCGACCTCAGAGACGTCCCCGAACTGCGCCTGGCCAGGCGGCTGGCCGGCGAGCACGGCGGGTACGCGCGGCTGCGCACCTCGGTCGTCGACCGGCTGCTGAGCGCCCAGAAACGGCTGCCACACGGCATCCGGCTGCTGATCGTCGAGGCGTACCGGCCGTACCGCCCGGACGAGCTGGATCTCCCGGACCCGCACCACACCGGCGGCGCGGTCGACGTGACGCTGTGCACCGGCGACGGAACCGAACTGGACCTGGGCAGCCGCGTCCTCGACGGTCCCGAGGCCAGCGCGAACGCGTGCTACACGGCGGCCCGCAACATCTCCATCGCCGCCCTGCGCAACCGGGCGAACCTGTGGACGGTGTTGCGCCGGGAGGGGCTGACGAACTACCCGACGGAGTGGTGGCACTGGTCGTACGGCGACCGTTACTGGGCGCTGAACAACGGGGTACCGAACACCCTCTACGCACCCGTCACGGTCGAACTGCCGTGAACCGTCCGCTCCGACACCCAATGTCCGGTCCCGCCCGGCGCCGGTGATCGACGCATAATCGTTGACGTGCCACGACTGCTTCTGATCGAGGACGATCCCGCCGTCCGGGAGGGCCTGCAGATCGCGCTGCGCCACCAGGGTCACCAGGTCGACACGGCGGCGACCGGCCGGGACGGCCTGGACCGGGCGCGGGCCGGCCAGCCGGACGCGGTCGTGCTCGACCTCATGCTGCCCGACCTCGACGGCTTCGAGGTGTGCCGGCGGCTCCGGGCCAGCACCAGCCTCTCGATCATCATGCTGACCGCCCGGGGCGACGACTTCGACATCGTCGCCGGGCTCGAGGCGGGTGCGGACGACTACGTCGTCAAGCCGGTCCAGCCCCGCGTGCTGGACGCCCGGATCCGGGCCGTGCTGCGCCGCATCGGCCGGGCGCCGGCGGCCGTCCAGTCGCACGGGGACATCGTCATCGACCGTGCCGGGCTGATCGTCACCAAGTCCGGGCGGCCGGTCGCGCTGACCCCGACGGAGCTGCGGCTGCTGCTGGTACTGGCGGAGTCGCCGCTGCAGGTCTTCGCACGCGACCAGTTGCTGCGGCTGGTCTGGGAACAGGACTACCTCGGCGACTCCCGGCTCGTGGACGCGTGCGTGCAACGGCTGCGCGCGAAGATCGAGGACAATCCGTCGACCCCGGTGTACCTGCAGACGGTACGAGGTTTCGGCTACCGGTTCGGTCCGGTGTGAGCCAGCCCTGGCGGGGCCGCTGGAGCATGCCCGGGCGGAGCGGGCTGCGCAGTCGTCTGATCCTCGGGTTCATCTCCGTCGCGCTGCTGGCCAGCGTGGCGACCCTGGTCGCCACCTACGTCGGAGCGGCCTACCTGTTCCGCAACGACCAGTTGCAGTCGACCTCGCACCTGGTCGACGGCGTGCTCCCGAGAGATCCGACCAGCAACCAGATCGCGCTGATCGTCATCGGCAGCGCGCTCGCCCTCCTGGCGCTCATGGTCGTGCTCGCCCAGCTCGCCACCAGGCGGGTACTGCGCCCGGTCCGCAAGCTCGCCGCCGTTGCCCGCCGGCTGGCACAGGGGGACCTGCAGATCCGGCTCACCGCCACCGGCGCCGACGAGATGACCGACCTGGTGCACACGTTCAACGAGATGGCGACGTCCCTCCAGGCCAAGGTCGCCGAGCTGCACCGGATGCACACCATGGCCCAGCGCTTCGCCGGGGACGTGTCTCACGAGCTGCGTACCCCGCTGGCCGCGATGCTGGCCGTCACCGACGTGCTGGACGAGCAGTCCGAGCGCTTCGACGGTGACGCCGCCGCCGCGGCCCGCCTTGTCAGCCGCGAGACCAGCAACCTCAACCGGCTCGTCGCCGACCTGATCGAAATCTCCCGGTTCGACGCGGGCTCCGCCGCGCTGCTCATGGACGGCGTGACCCTCGCCGACGCGGTGGCCAGCTGCCTGCGGGTACGCGGCTGGACCCAGCAGGTCGTCGTGGAGCCCCTGCCCGAACTTCGGGTCCGGTGCGACCCCCGCCGGCTCGACGTGATCATCGCGAACCTGGTCGGCAACGCGTTGCGGCATGGTGCCCCACCGGTGACCCTTCGGGCCTGGACTCACCACGCGGCCGGGCGCGACTGGCTGTCGCTGCGGGTGCACGACTGCGGGCCGGGCATGCCGGCGGAGGTCCTTCCGCACGTGTTCGACCGGTTCTACAAGGCCGACACGGCCCGCACCCGGTCCGAGGGTAGCGGTCTCGGGCTCGCCATCGCCTGGGAGAACGCCCGCCTGCACGAGGGCACCATCGAGGCCGCCAACGCGCCGGAGGGCGGCGCGTCGTTCACCCTGCACCTGCCGCTGTACCCGGAGCCGCTGCAGGCCGGCTGACCGCTGCCGGCTGACCGCCACCGGCCACCTCTACCTGGCGGGCGTCAGCGCGCCCGGTTGTCGGTACGGCGCTCCACGACGTACCGGCGTACCCGCCACACCACCACGGCGAGCACGACCACACCCGCTACCGCGAACGCCGCCGCGCGGCCGACGGTCCGCTCGATGGCCTCGTACGAGTTGCCGGCCACGAAACCCAGCAGGACGGCGCCGGTACCCCAGACGAGTCCACCGGCCGCGTTGTAGGCCAGGAACCGGCGGTAGTGCATCCGCGACGTACCCGCCAGGAACGGCATGACGGCACGCAGGAACGCGACGAACCGGCCGCCGAACACGGCCGGACCACCCCGGCGGGCCAGCAACCGCCGAGCCGCCTCGATGCGTTCCGCCCGCCGCCGCGCCGGGCCCAACGACAGGAGCCGGTGGCCGTACCGGGCGCCGATCTCATAGCCCACGGTGTCCCCGACGATGGCCGCGACCACGACGACGGCGGACATCACGGGCAGCGACACGCTGCCACGATCGGCCGCCACGCCACCGAGGATCGCGGCGGTCTCGCCCGGGATGACGAACCCGATGAACAGGGCGTCCTCACCGAAGACCAGCAGGGCGACGATGAGATAGATGACAATGCCGTGCAGGCTCAGCAGGTGGTCAAGGAATCCGGTCACGACACGGGTCCCCCCACCGGCTCTCATCGGCCCGTCACGCTGGCCTACCCGGGGTTCACGCCGCCCAAACGCCGAGCCTTGGGTCACCGCGGGCCACCGAGGATTGCCCCGGCACCGGGCATGGCATCCGGCCAGCCGGGTAGGAGTCACGAGACGGCTCGGCACCCGGTGGGCCGGCACTCGGTGGGCCGGCACCCGGTGGGCCGGCACTCGGTGGGCCGGCACGGGTCGGGTCAGCACGACAACAGCCCGCGGGAGAAGGGTCAGCGCCATGCCGCTTCGCGCACGCCCGGCCGCTCGCGCCACAGCGGTCGTTCCCACCACAGCGGTCGTTCCCACCACAGTGGACGGTCGCGACACCGCGGTCGGGACCGCGAGCGTTGGGCGGTACCGGCGATGAGGTTCCGCCGGCCGAAACCGTTGGACGCCACGCTGATCCTCGCCGGGTCCGCGAGCCTCGTGGCCGGCCTCGCGCTGGCCTTCGCGTCGCCGGGTCCGTTGCACAACTCCAGCCTCGTCCCCACCACCAGGAACCACGCCCGGCCGGCGCCCTCGGCGTCCGGTACGCACCCGGAACCGCCCACCGGACTGGAGTTGCCCGTCGATCCCCGCCCGGTCCCGGTCGTACCCGTCGCCGTCGATCCCGGCGGCGGCCTGACCGTACCCGACAGTCCCGGCACGGTCGGCTGGTGGGCCGGTGGCGCCATGCCCGGCGGCACGGACGGGACGGTGATCCTCGCCAGTCACGTCGACACCGCCGGCCCCGCGGCGCTGTTCCGCGTCTCCGCGCTCGGCCCAGGCGCGCTGGTCTACCTCGACGCGTCCACGAACCGGTTCCCGTACCAGGTCACCTCGCGGCGCAGCTACCCGGGCACCGGGCTGCCCGCCGAGGTGTTCGACCAGTCGGTGCCGGCCCGGTTGGTGCTCATCACCTGTACTGGGCGGCTGCACGACGGCCACTACGACGGCAATGTGGTGGTCTACGCCAGACCACAACCGGTTCGTGCCCCGATGTCCGGAACCCCGCCGGCGGTAGGGCCGTCCTGACCCGGCCCAGCCCGACCGCCCCGCATGTGCGTCACGAACCGGCATTGCGTCCCGGCGCACGGCATACCGGCCGGATGCCCCGGGTAGTACCCGTCCGTGAGTGACCAACCCGTCGACGAGGCCGTCGGCCACCTGGAGACGGTGCACACGTTCGACGACGGGCCGATGCCCACCGGCGTCGCCGTATCAGCCTCCGGCCGCGTGTTCGTCAACTATCCGCGGTGGGGCGACGACGTGCCGGCGACCGTCGTCGAGCTGCGCGACGGCGCGACCGTGCCGTACCCGGACCAGACCTGGAACAGCCCGGCGGGCGACGACGACCGCGACGCGTTGGTGTCGGTGCAGAACATCGTCGTCGACCCCGTCGACCGGCTGTGGATCCTCGACACCGGCAGCCCGATGTTCCAGCCCACGAAGCCGGGCGGTCCGAAGCTGGTCGGCGTCGACCTGTCCACCGACACCGTCGTGCAGACGATCCTGTTCGACCCGGACGTCGCGCTGCCCACCACGTACCTGAACGACGTCCGGTTCGACCTGCGCCGGGGCGACGCCGGCATCGCGTACATCACCGACAGCTCCACGTCGGGTCCCAACGGAATCATCGTCGTGGACCTGGCCACCGGCGCGGCATGGCGGCGGCTGCACGACCATCCGTCCACAAAGGCCGATCCACCCTCGGTGTTCCTGCCGATGGTGGAGGGCCGGGTGCTGATGCGACGACCGCCGGACGAGCCGCCCGGGCCCGTGCGGCTGGGCTCCGACGGCATCGCCATCTCCGCCGACGGGGAACGCATCTGGTACTCGCCGGTGTCGTCGCGCCACTGGTACAGCGTCTCCGCCCCCGCCCTCGCCGACCGCGCCCGCGCCGACGACGAGGTGGCCGCGACCGTCATCGACGAGGGAGACAAGGGCGGCGCCTCGGACGGCCTGGAAAGCGACGACGCCGGGCGCATCTACGCCACCGATGTGGAGCACAACGCGGTGAAGCGCCGGCCGCCCGACGGTACGTTCGAGACGGTGGTGCACGACTCCCGGTTGCTGTGGCCGGACACCATGGCGCTGGCCGCCGACGGGTACCTGTACGTCACCGCGAACCAACTGCACCGCCAGCCGACGTACCAGGGCGGGCAGGACCTGCGCCGCAGGCCGTACTCGCTGTTCCGCGTCGCCGTCGACGCCGGCCCGGTACGGCTCCCGCCGGCGTGACCGCGGCGGACGACGGCGACCGGGCGCCCGGCGAAACCACGGGCGCGAGCACCGGCGAAAGCACTGGCGAAAGCACCGGCGACGGGCTGCCCACGATCGCGAGCCTTGCCGAGCTGGCCCAGCTGGTCGACAGCCACGGTTCCGGCGAAGAGCTCTACATCCGGTGGTCGCAGGGCCCCCACCTGGACCTCGACGGCACCGGCAACGGGCAGATCAGCCGCGACGCTCTCACCGGCGTACCGCTGCCCGGCCTGTCGGCCAGCCCGCTGGCCGTCGAGCCGTGGTGGGAGGACCGCTCGATCCGGGTATGGGTGGCCCGTCGCCTGTACGACTACCGGCACCTGCGGGAGCTGCGCGGGCCGGGCGTCCGGCCGTGGGTCCTGATCGGGAACGAGACCGGGCGCGGCCCGGACAACGAGCCGCTGGTCTCCTGCCGCGAACCGGTCGCCTGGATCGCCGAGGACGCGCTCGCCGAGTGCGAGCGGACGGTGCGCGGCCTGGCACCGCGGGACTGGGGTCCGCTGAACCGGGGCCGGTAGGCCGGAATCGCTGAGGCACCCAGAACCGCCGAGACACCGATCCCGCCGAGGTACCCAGAATCGCTGAGGCGGCGATCCCACCGAGCCGCCCAAGAATCGCCAAGGCAGGCGGCGATTCGCCGGTCCCGGTTGCCGGGTCCGCCGGGACGGGTTTGACTGGAACCGTGCCAGCGTCCCGTCCGCGGTCTTCGCCTCGAAAGAAGCCGCAGGAGGAGCCCCGGGAGACCTCGCGGGGAAAGCCGCGGGAGGAGCCTCGGGAGACCTCGCGCGAACAGCCGCGGGAGACCTCGCGGAGGACGCCCCGCGAGAAGCAGGCACAGCCCCGCGAGAAGCAGGCACAGTCCCGCGAGAAGCAGGCACAGCCCCGGGAGGAGCACGGGAAGCCCCGCGAGAAGCAGGCACAGCCCCGGGAGAAGCACGGGAAGCTCCGCGAGAGGCGGGCAGAGCCCCGGGAGAAGCAGGCAGAGCCGCGCGAGAAGCTGGCGCCCTACCGGCGCATGCGTGACTTCGCGCGCACCCCGGAACCGCAGGGTGCGCCGTCCCCGGCCGCACCGGAGCCCGGCGCCCGCCGGTTCGTCGTCCAGCGGCACCGGGCGCGCCGGCTGCACTACGACTTCCGGCTGGAGGTCGACGGTGTCCTGGTGAGCTGGGCCGTGCCGAAGGGGCCGACGCTCGACCCGGGCGTGCGGCGGGCCGCGTTCCACGTCGAGGACCACCCGCTGGAGTACATCGACTTCGAGGGCGTCATCCCGTCCGGCGAGTACGGCGGCGGCGACGTCATCCTCTGGGACACGGGCACCTGGGAACCGCACGACGCCGGCGACCCGCCGGACCCGGGCCGGGCTCTCGCCCGCGGCGAACTGCACGTCGACCTGTACGGCGAGAAGCTGCGCGGCCGGTTCATCCTGGTGCGCACCCGCCCGGACGCGTCTGGCCGGGACGGGTGGCTGCTGCTGCACAAGCACGACGAGTACGCGGTCGACGGCTGGGACGCGGAAGACCATCCCCGGTCGGTGAGAAGCGGTCGCACCAACGATGAGGTGAAGGCCGACCCGGACCGGATGTGGCGCTCGGATCTGCCCGCCGCCCGCGCCGCCGTCGCGCTGAAGGCACCGCCGGTCGCCGCGCCCGACCCGGCGGAACTCGCGGAGCTGGACGGTTTCGCGTCCATCGGGGTGTGGCACGTCTACGGCCGAGAGCTGCGCGTGACCAACCTCGACAAGGTGCTGTTCCCGGGGCGTACCGGCGAGGAGCCGGTCACCAAGCGGGACCTGCTGCGGTACGCGGCGCGGATCGCGCCGGTTCTGCTGCCGTACCTCGTTCGGCGCCCGCTGAACCTGCACCGCTTCCCGAACGGCGCGCAGGCCAAGGGGTTCTGGCAGAAGGAACTGCCGAAGCACGCACCGGACTGGCTGCCCCGCTGGGACAACCCGGAGGCGGCCCGGTCCGAGGCGGGCACGTACCTGGTCATCGATGAGCCGGCCGCGCTGGTCTGGGCGGCGAACTTCGGCGCGCTGGAGTGGCACGCCTGGACGTCGCTCGTCGACGAGCCGCACCGGCCGACGTACGCGCTGATCGACCTCGACCCGGGCGGGCAGACCAGCTGGGACGACCTGCTCGCGCTCGCCCGGCTGCACCGGACCGCCTTCGAACACCTCGGCCTGCGCGCCCAGCCGAAGGTCACCGGCCGGCGCGGCATCCAGATCTGGGTACCGATCGCCCGCGGCCCCGACTTCGACGCCACCCGGGACTGGGTGGAGGATCTGTCCAAGACCGTCGGCGCGGTGGCGCCCGACCTGGTGAGCTGGAAGTGGCAGGTCGGCGAGCGCGGTGGCCGCGCCCGGCTGGACTACACGCAAAACGCCATCAACAAGACCCTGGTCGCACCGTACAGCCCCCGCCCGGCACCCGGCGCTCCGGTGTCGGCGCCGATCAGCTGGGACGAACTCGACGACCCGGCTCTGACCCCGGACGGGTTCACTATCCGCACCGTGCTGCGCCGGATCGAACAGCGCGGCGACCTGTTCCGCGACGTGCTGCGCGGCGACCAGCGGCTGCCCGCGCTGACGTAGCTGGCCTGGCTGAATCAGATGAACAGGTCGGCCATCGTCGGCGCGTACGGGATGTCGACGATGAACCGGTGCGGGCGCCGGGCCGGGTACCGGATCGGCAGTGTCGCGCCGAGCCTGGTCCGGGTGGCGAAGTCGTCCGGACCGTCGCCGAGGAACCTGTACTGCCGCTCGCCGGTCCGCTCGCCGGTCCGCTCGCCGGTCCGCTCGCCGGTCCGCTCGTCTCCATCGCACCAGCTCAGATAGACGGTGTACAGGGTGCTGCTGCCGCCCCTGCTGCCAGCGGTGTACCGCCTGTCCCGCCACACCACGGTCGCCGTGGCGCTGGTGTCGCACCCGCGCGACAGGCGCAGCCGCTGCACCCAACGCCGGGCCCGGTGACACACGACGATGGCGAGGGCCACTCCGGCGACCGCCAGGACCGCCAGGACCGCACCGATGTCGTGACCGCCGTCCAGTCGGGGCAGCAGAACGTACCCGAGGTACCCGCCGGCCACCAGTGCGCCGAACCCGATGCCCGCGAACACCACGGCCATGACCAGACCCCACAGCAGCCCGAGCGCGACGCGCAGCGCGATCCGGTGCCCACTCATCCCGGGACGGTTCCCCGGTTTACGGGCAGCCGGTTGGCGGCCTGCCGCTTCGCGAGCCGTCGCTTGGCGGCCTGTCGCTTGGCGGCCTGGCGGCTGGCGGAGCTTCTGGCGGCGGGGCGACGATCGGCGGGCGGACACCCGCCCATCGTGCCGCATCCGGGTCGCGCTTTCCGCGGCGTACCCCCGGAAATTCCCCACCGCGGAACTTCGCGGCACTTCGCGGAACGGCCATTTCCGAAGATCAAGCAAGTCGGTAGGGTCGCTGCGTCAGCCCATTCGCCTACCGCCGGAGCGTCCGCGTGAGCCAGTCCCCCAGCTACGATCCGCACTCCCTGCACGTCACCCTCGTGACCCCGTTCGGCGAGGACGGGCGGGTCGTGCACAGCGAACTCGGCGGGATGGTGCGGGAACTGTACGCGCCACACAACGGCGGGAACCTGGTGCCCATCATCAATGCCGAGGCCGGCGAGTTCTACACGCTGAGCCAGGACGAGCGGCACGCCAACCTGGTCACCGCGCGGGAGGCCACCGAGGGTCGCGCGTTCGTGGCCGGCGTCAGCGGGATCACTTCCGCCGAGGCGGCCGCGTGCGCCCGCCGGGCGCTGGCCGACGGCGCCTCGGGACTGTTCATCCTGCCGCCGTTCGGTTCCTCGGACATCTCGACGGCCTGGAACGGCGTGACGTACCCGGAAGTGATGGTGAACTACCTGCGCGCCATCGCGGCCGAGGCCGGCGACACCCCGTTCGTCATCCACCCGTCCGGTTCCCGCACCCCGGAGTACGGGCTGGGCTGGCCGCTGGAGACGGTACGGGCGGTCATCGACGCGGTTCCCAACGTGGCGGGCTGGAAGATGACGTACTCCTACGAGGGATTCCGTCGGGTCGCCCGGTTCCTGCGCGAGTCCGCGCCACACGTGGCCATCCTGCCGTCCAGTGCGGTGCGCTATCACGAGAACCTGGCCAACGACCAATTCGACGGCGCCTGCTCGGGATCGTTCTGCTACTCGCTGTCCCCGATGCTGGCGCACATCTCGGCCTGGCGGCGCGGGGATTTCCCGGAGGCGTTGCGCATCTGGAAGTCCGGCCTCGCCAAGCTGCACGAGTACGTCTACAGCGACTACGCGCGCCTGCACACCCGGTACAAGGTCGGCGCGTACCTGTGCGGAGCCATCTCCTCGCCGCTGCTGCGCGACCCGTTCCCGGCGCCGACGGCCGCGGAGACCGAGACGATGACGACCCTGCTGGAGGGCGCCGGAATCCCGGTCCGGGCCACGGCCGGAGTCTGACCCGCCGTGGTCCGACCAACGCCGTGGTCCGACCCACACTGTGGTCTGGCCGGCGTGATGGTCCGACGGCTCGATGGTCCGACGGTTCGATGATCTGACCGGTGCGGTCCGGGGGTGCCGGGGCGCGAGGGTGTGCCCCGGCACCGGACCGGCGGGATTACCTCACCCGAGGTCGCGAGTCAGGACATCGTCCAGGGTCTCGCGACGGATGAGTTCCCGTGTCTGGCCCGCCCGTACCGACACCACCGGCGGGCGGGTCACCAGGTTGTAGTTCGACGCCATCGCGTAGTGGTAGGCGCCGCAGTCGGCGACGGCCACCACGTCGCCCGGGTGCAGGTCGCCGGCCAGCGGCACGTCGCGGGCGATGACGTCGCCGCCCTCACCGTGCCGGCCGACGAGCGTGGTCGGGCGGTCGGGGACGGTGCCGTACCGGCCGATCAGCATCGGCGTGTACCGGGCGCCATACAGCGCCGGACGGGGGTTGTCGCTCAGGCCGCCGTCGAGGGCGGCGAGCTGCCGTCCCGCCGCGTTGCGCCGAACGGCGAGCACCCGGTACAGCGCGATACCCGCCCGGGCGACCAGCGCCCGGCCCGGCGTCACGGTCAGCCGGGGTACCGGGATCCCGTGCCGCTCGCACTCCACCCGCAGCACACCCGGCCACCGGCTGGCGAACGCCTCGACCGCGAACCCGCCGTCGCCGTCCCGGTACGGCACCGCGAAGCCGCCGCCGAGGCTCAGCTCACGCAGGTGCGGCCCGAACCGGTGCGACAGTGCCGCCATCGCGTCCACCAGGCGCCGCAGCGCCATCTCGTACCCGCCGAACCGGGCGACCTGCGAACCGAGGAAGTAGTCGAGCCCGATCAGCTCCAGGTTCGGGTGCGCGACCACCCGCGCGACCGCCTCGGCCAGTTCGTCGGTACCCGCGGACAACCCGAACCGGTCCTCGTCGGCCCCGGCGGCCACCGACGTGGCGTCCGCCTTCGCCGGCCCGAGCAACACCCGTAGCAGCACCTGCTGCCGGCCCCGCACCTCGGCCGCGAGCCGCGGAATCTCCGACAGCGACGTGATGACGACCCGGCCGACCCCGTAGTCCAGGGCGGCGCGCAGGTCCTGCGGCGACTTCGCGTCGCCGTGCAGCGCGATCCGATCGGCCGGGAAGCCGGCCGCCCGTGCCAACGCCAGCTCGCCGGCCGAGCACACGCTGAGCCCCAGACCCTCCTCGGCGAACCACCGCAGCAGACCGACGCTCGGAAACGCCCGGGCGGCGTAGGAGACCGCGCCCTCGCCGAACGCCGCGCGGTACTCCCGGCAACGCTCACGGACATCCACCTCGTCGACGACATAGCACGGCGTGGCGTACCGCGCGGCGAGTTCGCTCAGTGCCACCCCGCCCACGTACAGTTCTGGACCGATCCGCTCGGCGGTATACGGCCACAGATCGGGCGCCAACCGCGGCGGCAACGACGTACGCAGCGACGGCAACACATCCACCAGAGTCACGTCTTCCTCCAGACCCGGCACCGGATCCGGCCCTGCGTCAGGATCTTCGGCACCGTCTCGACTCACGACGCCAATGCTGGAACCCGTTGCCCCGCCTGCCAATCGTCGTTGACGGAATAACCACGCCGGCAAACCGGATCATGACGGATCCCTGACGTGCTGTGGCGCGCACCACGCCGCCCCGGCTGCGCCCGCCCCGCCCGTGGCCGCGCCGGCCCGCCCCCCGGGCAGCGCCCGCCAGCCCCGGCAGCGCCCGCCAGCCCCGGCGGCGCCCGTTCGCCCCCGGCGCCACACCCCCGCCGCCGGAAGCCAACGCCCCGCTCTCGCGAAAAACCGGTGTCCGCCGCCGTCATCGATGAAAGGATCTCGGCGCCGGCACCGGACGGGAAGGCGGATGCGAGCGTGGTTCAGGTGAGCGAGTCCGACTGGGTGTCCCGATTCGCGGACGAGGTGATCGCCGAGGCGCGGCGCCGCGATCCGGACCGGCCCATCGTCTGCGCGTCCGGCCTCAGCCCGTCCGGCCCGATCCACCTCGGCAACCTGCGCGAGGTCATGACACCGCACCTGGTCGCCGACGAGATCCGGCGGCGCGGGCACGACTGCGTACACCTGCTGTCCTGGGACGACTTCGACCGGTTCCGGAAGGTACCCGCCGGCATCGACCCGTCCTGGGCGGAGCACATCGGCAAACCACTGACCAGTGTCCCGGCGCCGGCGGGCAGCGAGCACCCCAACTGGGCCGAGCACTTCAAGGCACCGATGGCCGCGGCCCTGGCGGAACTCGGCGTCGAGTACCGTCCGGTGAGCCAGACCCAGATGTACACGTCCGGCGCGTACACCCGGCAGGTACTCCGGGCGATGAGTGAACGCGAACGGATCGACGCCGTTCTGCGCCGGTACCGGACGAAGGAGGGTGTGGACGATGACGGCAGCGTGGCCGCGGGATACTACCCGTACCGGCCGTACTGCTCCCAGTGCGAACGCGACCTGACCACGGTGACCGGGTACGACGACGAGACCACCGAGCTCGTGTACGAGTGCGGGTGTGGCCACTCGGAGACCGTGGTGCTGGCCGAGCACCGGCAGGGAAAGCTCGCCTGGAAGGTCGACTGGCCGATGCGCTGGGCGTACGAGGGCGTGGTCTTCGAACCGTCGGGTGTGGACCACACGTCCCCGGGATCGTCCTTTGTGGTCGGTGGCCAGATCATCGGCCCGGTGTTCGGTGGCGAACCGCCGATCGGCCCGATGTACGCGTTCGTCGGCATCAGCGGCATGGCGAAGATGAGCAGTTCCCGGGGCGGCGTACCCACGCCGGCCGACGCACTGTCCATCATGGAGGCTCCTCTGCTGCGCTGGCTGTACGCGAGGCGCCGGCCGAACCAGGCGTTCACCATCGCCTTCGATCTCCAGATCCAGCGCCTGTACGACGAGTGGGACGCGCTGTCGGCGAAGGTGGACACCAGCACGGCGACGGCCGCTGACGCGGCGGCCCACGGCCGGGCGACGCGGACCGCCCGGGGCGCACTGCCCACGACGGCTCGCCCGGTCCCGTACCGGACGCTGGCGTCCATTGTGGACGTTACGGCCGGCGACGAGGACCAGGCGCTGCGCATCGTGCGCGACCTCGACCCGTCGCGGCCGATCGGCTCGCTGGACGAGACCCGGCCGCGCCTGGACCGGGCGCGTGCCTGGGTGCTCACCCAGCTACCCGCCGAGCAACGCACCCGGGTACGCGACGAGCCGGACACCGGGCTGCTCGCGTCGCTCGGCGACGACGAACGGGAATCGTTGCGCCTGCTCGCCGCCGGGCTGGACGAGAACTGGTCGTTGCCGGGCCTGACCACTCTGGTGTATGGCGTACCGAAGCGGCTCCTCGGACTGCCCGAGGACGTGAAGCCGACCCCGGAGTTGCGGGCCGCGCAGCGGGCGTTCTTCGCGCTGCTCTACCACCTGCTGGTCGGCAGGGACACCGGACCGCGGCTGCCCACCCTGCTCCTGGCGATCGGCGCAGATCAGGTGCGGAAGCTGATCGGCACCTGAACCGTCACGTCGAAGGTCACCGTGGGAGATCGACGCGATAGACGACCGCTGGAGATCGACGCGGGGTGATTACCGCGAGAACCGCCCGCAGCCGGTCTCGGCAGGGCGTCGCACTGCCGGGTCAGCACTGCCAGCTCAGCACTGCCGGGTCAGCACTGCAGGATCAGCCGGGCCGGCGCGTGGGGCGTCCAGTCGGGTTCGATGACGGCCAGCGCGTCGGCTTGCGCCGCCGCGCCGAGGTACCCGGCCCCGTCGCGCGGAACCACCACGGCACCGGAGTCGTCCCAGCGCACCGGAACGAGCCGGGTCAGCCCGGGCACCGGCCGGGCCTGACCCGACACCGCGACGGTCGGCAACCCGGGCAGTCCTCGCCCGGTCAACCCGGCCACCAGAGGCGCGAGCAGCGTGTACGCGGCCACCAGCGCGGCATACGGGTTGCCCGGCAGCCCGACGATCCAGCCGGTGTCGGTGCCCCGGTCCGGCCGGTGCGCGAGCACCTGCGGGCGGCCGGGCCGGCAGGCCACGCCGTTCACGTGCACGGTCGCGACGAGCCCGGCCAGGGCGGCGTGCAGGTGGTCGACCGGCCCGACCGAGGAGGCGCCGCAGACCACCGCGATCTCCTCCGTCGTGGCGGCGAGGGCGGCGGTCAGCGCGGCGGCGCTCGCGTCGCCCACCACGCTCACCCCGGTGACATCGGCGCCGAACCCGGCGAGCAGCGGGGGCAGCAGCGGGCCGAGGGCGTCGCGCACCTGTCCCGGCCCGGGCAGGCCGGCGCGCACGATCTCGTCGCCGGTCAGCAGCACCCGCGCCCGCGGGCGCGGGACCACGCTCACGGTGTCCGCGCCCACGCTGCCCGCCATGCCCAGCACCACCGGCGTCACCAGGGAACCGGCGGGCAACAGTTCGTCGCCGGGTTCGGCGTCCTCTCCCCTGCGGCGGATGTGGTCCCGCACCCACGCCCGGCCGGCATCCGCCCGGATCGCTACGAGGCCGCCCTCCCGGTTGGCCTCCTCGTAGGGCACCACCCGGTCGGCGCCGGCCGGCACGGGTGCGCCGGTGGCGATCTCGACGGCGGTGCGCTCGGCCAGCGCGCCGGGATCGGGGCAGCCGGCGAGTACCCGCCCGGTCAGGCGCCACGGTCCCGCACCCCGTACGGCATAGCCGTCCATCGCCGCGTTGTCGAACCCGGGTACGGCAACCAACGCACGCAGCGGCTCGGCCAGCACCCGGCCGGCGGCGT
Organism: Rugosimonospora africana; assembly: GCF_016862975.1. Classification (GTDB taxonomy): domain Bacteria; phylum Actinomycetota; class Actinomycetes; order Mycobacteriales; family Micromonosporaceae; genus Rugosimonospora; species Rugosimonospora africana. The sequence goes on along the minus strand of NZ_BONZ01000040.1, from coordinate 73,750 downwards.
CACCGATCGGCACGTTCTCCGGTGGCGGCGGCGTGGCGAGTTCGGCCGCCAGTGTCCGGGCCCGGTTCCAGGGCAGTGCCCTCATCGGTGGCCGCCTCCATGGGCTGATCCCGCCGGTCGCGGGTGATCTCTTGTTGTTATCCCGGTTGGCGGCCGGTGGCAAGCGATTCGCACCGGGTGGCGAGCGCGAGGAAGCGGTGCGGTGGATCGTCGTAGTCGGTCAGCGCCCAGCCGGTCGCGGTGAGCAGGCGGGCGAGCTGCGGCCGGTTGAGCGGTTCGTCGTCGCGCAGGGTGCGGCCGTGGCGCGCGGCGAGAGCGGCGCGCCCGGACGGGTGGAACACGATCAGGCGACCGTCCGGCCGGGTGACCCGGGCGAGTTCGGTGAGCCCGGCCGCGGGATCGGGCAGGTGCTGGATGAGCCCGGCCGCGAAGATCGCGTCGGCGCAGGAGTCGGCGAGCGGCAGGTGTCGGGCGTCGGCGAGCAGCAGGTACGCGGACGACCCGGTGCTGTCACCGGCAACGGTGAGCATGTGCGGGGTCAGGTCGACGCCGATGACCGCGCCGTGCGGCCCGACGGCGGTGCGCAGCGCGCCCATCGCCCGCCCGGTGCCGCAGCCGACGTCGACCACGGTCGCCCCGGCCGGGATGCCGGCCTGATCGATGGCGGCGGCGTAGGAGGGCAGATCCTGACCGAACTTGTGGTCCCAGGTCGCGGCCCGGGCGGCGAAGAACGCCCGGGTTTCGGTCAGGTATACCCGGTCGGTGGCGTGATCGAGGTGCTCGGCGACGCGCCGGATGACCGGCCAGGTTGGGTCGTGGAAGTCGATGACGATGTCGGCGGTGTGCTCGGAGTCGCCGTGCCCGTGGATGCCCGGTCCGGGCGGGGTGCGCAGGTAGATGACCAGGTGGCAGCGGCCGGTCGGCGGCGAGGTGGCCCAGTCCGGGCCGTCGGCGATGACCACGGTCACCGTGTCCGGATCCGCGCGCCACGCGTCGCGGTCGATCAGGGGTGCCGGATCGGGCAGCCGCGCGCACGGCCGGCCGCGCGCGTGGACGGCCTCGGCGAGTTCGTCGGCGAGACCGGCGCCGGAGCGGGTCGCGTCGTGGACGGCCACCAGCGGCGCGTTTCCGCTCCACCGGCAGACGATGTCGGCGAGGGTGCCGGTCACCACCGCCCGGCGGTGCCGCCGCTGGTCGTCGTCGGGGCTCACGCCGGTACGCGGGATCTCCGCAGGTGCGGCCATGTCACTAAGGATGCAACTGCTGGGCTGGTACGCGCAACGACGCCGCAGCTGCGATGGCTTGGGGGGTCCAGGCATCGCAGCTGCGATGTCCGGCATGCCGCCGCCGGGACTACCGGGCGGAGTCGTCGACCTGGACCGGATATCCGGCGCGCAGCACGGCGAGGGTGGACGGCGGCGTGATGACCCGCGCGGTGCCGACCCGGGGCCGTCGCCGGCGGGTCCGATAACCCTCGGTGGCCCATTCGGTCAGGTGGTCCCCGCTCACCACGGCCGGTGTCCCACGGCTGAGTGCCCCACCGGCGAGCTCCCCACGGTCGAGCTCCCCAGGATCGAGCTCCCCAGGATCGAGCTCCCCACCGTCGAGCGCCGCAGGGCCGAGCCGCTCGGGGTCGAGCCGCTCGGGGTCGAGCCGCTCGGGGTCGAGCCGCTCGGGGTCGAGGACGACGAACGCCCCGTCGGGCAGGTCGGCCCAGGGCTGGTCGTGCAGCCGGCGGCGATGGGTGCCCCGCACGATCCGCTCCGCGTGCAGCTGCCGGTTCATCGCGACGGCCGACGGCGGCTCGACGCCCAGGCCCTCGGCCCACGCGTCCCGGTAGCGCTGGTAGCTGTCCCGCCGGCACTCGGCGCACGGCCGGTGACCGGCCGCGAACGACACCGCCTCGTCGTGGAAATACAGGTGGGTGTACCGGTTCGGCAGCCACTGCTCGCGCCAGCGCCCCCGGAACTCCAGGACGCACGTGATCCACAGGTCGCTCGCGTGGAACCGGACGATCTCCCGCTCGGAGTGGATGACCCCCCGGTTGCCGGTCCAGGCGCCGCGCAGCGGGATGGCCACGATGTCGCCCATCGGTGTGACGCGGTTGCGGCTCGGACTGGAGCTTGGCCTGGAGTTGGGGTTGCGGCTGGGACTCACCGTGCCTCCCTCGGCTGGTGGTCGGTGAATGGTCGCGGAGCCGACCGTAGCGCCGGGGTCTGACACTCCCCGACCCCATCGCGTCAGCGCCAAAGCGGACAGCCGGCCCCCGAACCGCCAGCCAGTGACGAAGCGGACGCGACGTACCATGTCACCTGAAAGGCGCAAGCCGCCGCAACCCGGCTCCGGCCGTGCTCCTCCGGGTTAGCCGAGAAACGGGGTACCTGAGAAAATCGTCGTCGTGACCGTGCTGCAGTGGCTGCGGACGCGCGACGCCGGCCTGTCGGCGCTGCGCCGAGCCGGACGAGCCGCGATTCTCATGCCCGCGCTCTTCGCCGTCTCGACGAAGATCATCGGCGATCCGACCTTCGCCCTATTCGCCGCCTTCGGCGCCCTGGCCACCCTGCTGTTCATCGACTTCACCGGGTCGGTACGGGAACGGTTGGCGGCGCAGGCATCGCTGGTGCTGACCGGCGCGCTCCTGATCTGCCTCGGCACCCTCGCCACGCACGCCGCCTGGCTGGCCGCGGTCGCCACGCTCGTCGTCGGGTTCGCGGTGCTGTTCATCGGCGTGGTCAGCTCGGTGCTGGCCAGCGCCACGACCGCGCTGCTGGTCGCGTTCATCCTGGCGGTGACGCTCCCCGGACCGGTGGACTCCATCCCGGTCCGCCTCGGCGGCTGGCTGCTGGCCGGCGCGGTGTCCCTGGTCGCCGTCGTCGTGCTGTGGCCGGCACCGGCCAGGGAGCCGCTGAGGCTGTCCACCGCCCGCGCGTGCGCGCTGCTGGCCCGGCGCCTGCGGGCCGAGGTCGACTGCGTGCGCTGCGGCTTCGACCCCGAGACTCGCGCCTCGCGGGACACGCTTACCGCGGATGCCCGGGCGGCGGTGGCGGCGCTGCGCTCGTCGTTCTTCGGCACGCCGTACCGGCCCACCGGACTGAACACGTCCGCGCGCATGCTGGTCCGGCTGGTCGACCAGGTGATCTGGCTCGACGCGGTACTGGAGCGGACACCGACCGACGAGCGGGCCGCGCCGACGGACGCGGCCGTGTGCGAGGTCAAGCTCGCCGCGGCGGCGCTGCTCGAACGCGGAACGGACGTGCTGGAGTCGCTCGGCGACCCGGCGCAGCTCACCGGCGACCTGGAACGGCTGCGCGAGGCCCGGGAGGCGATGGAACGGACGGTGACGTCCACCCTGCCGGTCCGCCACGCGGAGGTACCGGCGGGAGGTGTCCCCGGCCCCGGTGCCGCCGGCGAACTCGACCGGGACAGCGACCTCGACGACGGGGCCGCCCGGACATCGGTCACCGAGTTCGTCGACTCGCTGGAGCCGAGCTTCCGCGCCCAGGAGATGAGCTTCGCGACGTCAGCCATCGCTCAGAACATCGAACTGACCGTGGCGGCCCGCCGCCGTACCTGGTGGCAGCAGATCCTGGGCCACCGGCCGGAGGGGGTCGGCTCCCAACTGTCGTCCGTGCAGGAGCGGGCCGGGGCCCACGTGGAGTGGCACTCGGTGTGGCTGCACAACAGCCTGCGCGGTGCGATCGCGCTCAGCCTGGCGATCCTGGTCACCGAGCTGACCGGTGTCCAGCACTCGTTCTGGGTCGTCTTCGGTACGCTCGCCGTCCTGCGCTCCAACGCCCTGAACACCGGCCAGAACGCGCTGCGCGGGCTGCTCGGTACCGTCGTGGGATTCATCATCGGCGGCGCGCTGGTGCTCGCCATCGGGACGAACACCGTCGCGTTCTGGTGCCTGCTCCCGCTGGCCATCGTGTTCGCCGGCCTGGCGCCCGCGGCCATCTCGTTCGCGGCCGGGCAGGCGGGCTTCACCATCACGCTGCTGATCCTGTACAACGTCATCGGCCCGGCCGGGTGGAAGATCGGGCTGGTCCGCATCGAGGACGTGGCCATCGGCTGTGCGGTCAGCCTCCTGGTCGGCGCGCTGTTCTGGCCGCGCGGAGCCGGTTCGGCGCTGGGACAGGCGCTGTCCGAGGCTTTGGACGACGGCGCCGAATACCTGCTCCGGTCCGTGCGCTACGGGCTGACCCGGTGCGATGCGAGGGTACCGGCGGCCCCGGTGCCCCGCGATGAGGCCCGGCGCGCGGCGGCCTCGGCCCGGCGGCTGGACGACGCGTTCCGCGGATTCCTCGCCGAACGCGGTACGAAACGCGTGTCCCTCCCGGATGTGGCGGCGCTGATCACCTCGGTGGCCGTACTGCGCCTGACCGCCGATGCGGTCCTCGACCTGTGGGACCCGGACGGCACTCCGGTGCAGGGAGACCGGGCGGCGGCACGCGCCGAGATCCTGGAATCCGGCATGGCGCTGGCCGGCTGGTACAAGCAGACCGGACGTGCGCTCGCCGGGAACGGCGGGGTACCCGACCCGATCCTGCACGACACGGTGGCCGACGGCCGGCTGCTCGACGCGGTACACCGAGACCTGACCGGCGAGGACGGCAGCGGTACGGCGACCGCGGTGAAGATGATCTGGACGGCCGACCACATCGACGCGGTACGGCGGCTGCAGCCCGCCATCCTCGCTCCGGCCCGAGCCGTTGTCGCCGCTCAGGCAGGCGCCGGGAGCCGGCGGCGCACACCCTGACCGTCACGCGGACGGTTAGGCGGCCTCGGTCAGACGGCCTCGGTCAGACGGCCTCGGTCAGACGGCCTCGGTCAGCAGCCGCGCCAGCACCGCCGCGTGGCTGATGTCTGGCGTCGTCGTGGCGGTCAGGAGCGTCACGTCCCGCTCGCGGCACAGCGCCCGGAGACCGTCGAGGGCCGCGGCGCGCTCCGGGTCCCGCAACTCGTCCAGGTACCGGGCGGTGAACGCGTCGAACCGCTCCGGGGCGTGCCCGTACCAGTGGCGCAGCTCATTCGACGGCGCAACCTGCTTGCACCACTCGTCCAACGCGGCGGCCTCCTTGCTCAGGCCGCGAGGCCACAGCCGGTCGACGAGAACCCGCGCGCCATCGCCCGACGGCGGCTCGTAGACCCGCGTCACCCGGACCTCATGCGTCCCTGCCATCACACCATCGTGCGCCAGCCGACGCAGACGAGCCAGCCGACACGTGGATGCCGGCCGCGCGGGCGACCCAGCCGACGAGAGCACGCCGGCCGACGGGCACGCCGGGCGACGGGCACGCCGGCCGACGGACACGCCCTGCGACGGACACGCCCTGCGACAGACACGCCGTGCGCCGACGCGAGCCAGCCCGTGCCCGCGTCCCCGGACCGGCGCCCGCACGGAAATGTCAGACGGTCGTCCTACAGTGACCAGATGCCCTCGCTCGGATGGTTGCGTCGCCAGGCCGTCGGATGGTCGCTGCCCCAGCGACCGGGCACCCTCGCGGCGGCGCTGGCCGCCATGGAGTTCGTGCAGGCCGACCCGATCCGGGCACCCGCCCGGGCGCAGGACCTGATCCTGCGGCAGCGGGTGCGCGGCTACCGGGCCGGCGGCCTCGACCGGCACTACCCGGCACTCGACATCGACGAGGACCGGCTTTACGCATACGGCTTCGTCGCCCGCCGGCTGCGCCCGATCCTGTATCCGCGTCGCAACGTCCACGCGGCCGACGGCGCGTTCACGCTCACCGACCGGGCCGCCGATGTGCTGGCGTTCGTGCGCGAGCGCCGGATCGCGCACCCGCGCGACGTGCAGGCACAGTTCGGCCAGGAACGGGTCGTCAACGACTGGGGCGGCACGTCCTCGGCGACCACCCTCGACCTGGAGCGCCTGCGGCACTACGGATACCTGCGGGTCGCCGACCGGGTCGCCGGGGTGCGCCGCTACGAGCTGGCCCCGCCGCTGGGCGATCCGCTCGACCCCGGCGACCGGCTGCGGGCCGTAGCGCTACTGATTGCCCGCACTCTCGCGCCGGTGCCGGAGGCCACTCTCGGGACGGCGGTGAGTTTCGCGGTTCCGTGGATCCGGCCTCCCGGCGGCCCGCGCGGCGGCCGGCCGGTGATCCGCGACCTGCTGGCACGCGGCGACCTGGAAGCCGCCGACGTGCAGGGCACCCGCTATGTGTGGCCGGCCGACCTGCCGCCGGTCGAGACCGATCCGCCGGCACGGGTACGGTTCCTGGCGCCGTTCGACCCGGTGGTCTGGGACCGGCAGCGCTTCGGGCAGCTGTGGGGCTGGGAGTACCGGTTCGAGGCATACACGCCGGTGGCCAAGCGACAGCTCGGCTACTACGCGATGCCGCTGTTGTGGCGGGATCGCGTGATCGGGTGGGTCAACTGCGCCGGCGCGGGCCAGGACGTCGAGACCGGGTATGTCGACCGGGCCCCGACCGGTGTCAGGTACGCCGCGGCGCTGGACGCGGAGATCGAGCGGCTGAGGACGTTCCTGGCCCGGGTGTGACCCGACCGCCGTCGGTCCACGCGATCAGCCACCGCCGGCGACGACCTCGGCACCGGCGTCCGGGGCGACATCCGAGTCCGGGTCAGCATCGGCGCCCGAGGCGGCATCCGCTTCTGGGCCGGCATCCGCTTCTGAGCCGGCATCCGCGTCCGGGTTGGCATCCCCATCCGGGCCGCCGCCGGCGCCGGCGAGCAGGCCGATCGGGATCGGCGCGGCCAGCGGCCGGGTCGCCAGGTCACCCACCGCACCGGGAGGCAGGCCCAGCCGCGGCGCCACCGCGGACTGCGTCGCCGGCCCGCAGACCCGGCCCTGGCACCAGCCCATCCCGCACCGGGTCAGGCCCTTGATGGAACGCAGGTCGGTGCTGCCCTCGTCGACCGCGTCGACGATCCGCCGCCAGGTGACCTCCTCGCACCGGCAGATCACAGTGTCCGGGGCCAGCCAGCCGGGCCAGCCCGGGTCCAGCGGGAATCCGCGGTCCAGCGTACGGGCGGCGTGCCGGGCGTACCGCAGCCGGCGCCGGGCGAGGCGGATCCGGCCGGCGTCGGGTACCGCACCCAGTGCCCGGGCCGCGGACGCCCCGGCGATCGCACCTTCCCACCAGGACACCGTGGCGCCGCCGATGCCGGTCGTCTCCCCCGCGGCGTACACCCCGGGCACGCTGGTGGCCTGGTCGCCGTCGACTGCCACGGCGCTGCCCGGCCGGGTCGGGTGCCGGTCCTCGGCGCACCCGAGGGACCGCGCCAACTCGACCGACGGGATGAAGCCCCAGCCGGCACAGACCGCGTCCACCGGGTACTCCCGGCGGTCCCGTTGCCCCCGGTCGCCGAGCCGGGCCACGGTCACCGACTCGACGCGGTCCCGGCCGCGCGCCGCGACCACCGCCCGCCCGCCGAGCACCGGTACCCGCGCCGCGGCCAGGGTACGCAGGTAGCCGGCGGCCTGGCCGAGCAGCGCCGGATGCGCGGCGAGTCCGGCGAGGCGGCGCCCGGCGCCGTGGGGGGTGGCCGCGTCGACCACCGCGACGACCCGCGCACCAGCGCGGCACAGGCCGGCGGCGACCGGCCACAGGAACGGTCCGGTACCGGCGACCAGGATCCGCGACCCGGCAAGCACCCCGTGGGCCTTCAGCAGTGCCTGCGCGCCGCCGGGGGTGAGTACGCCGGGCAGATCCCAGCCCGGGAACGGCAACGACAGCTCGGCCGCGCCGGTGGCCAGCACGAGGGTGCGGGCCTCGACGGTCCAGGCCGCGCCGGGCCGCTCCACGAGCAGCCGGACGCCCTGTGCCGCAGTTCCCGGCATGGCCATGACGACCGTCGCGCCGGTGACCACCTCGATGCGCGGATGTGCCGCGACAGCCCGCAACGCACCGACGCCCTTCCCGCCGGCTTTCCCGCCAGCCAGGCCCGCTACCGAGCTCGCTGCCGGGTCCGCCGTCGAGCCCACCGCCGAGCTCGCTGCAGGGCCCGCTGCCGAGCCCGCTGCCGAGCCCGCCTCGAACCCGGCCGGCTGGCGCCAGATCTGCCCGCCCGGGGTCGCGCCCGCGTCCAGCAGCGTGACGGCTACACCGGCCTCGGCCGCGGCCAGCGCCGCCGACAGGCCGGCCGGGCCGGCGCCGACGACGACCAGATCACGCACGTCCGGCGACTGGTCTGGGTCGCGGCGCGGCGCCAGACACGCCGAGCCAGACCAGTCGGAAGCGGTGTCACCCCGGCTCACGTCGTCGCCGTCTCGAACCGGGGTCACACACGCCCGCACCGGCGGACCGCCGCCGACCCGGACCAGGCAGTCGAAGCACTGGCCGATGCCGCAGTACAGGGCGCGCGGCCGGCCGAGAGTCCGGGTGGTACGGAAGTGCCGTACGCCCGCCGCCCACAGCGCGGCGCCGATGGAGGCACCCGGTGTGGCGGTCAGCTCCCGACCCTCGAACCGGAACGTCAGCGCCCCGGTACCCGACGGTTCAGGCATCGGCGTCCACTCCCTCGACATGAGCCGCGGCGCGCAGGGTCGGGCGCGAGGGCGCGAACGGCTCCGGGTCGACCGGTGGCGCCCCGCCGGTCATCAGCGCGCACAGCAGGTCGGCGGTCCCCGGGGCCAGCCCGACACCGGCCCCCTCGTGCCCAGTGGCGTGCCAGAGCCCCTCCACGTCGGCGTCCGGCCCGATCATCGGCAGGTGGTCCGGGGACGCCGGCCGCAGCCCGAGGTACGCCCGGATCGCGCGTACCTCGCTCAGGAACGGAAACAGCCGCGCGGCCCCGCGGCAGATGCCGGCCACCGCCGCCGGGTTCATCCGCCGGTCGAAGCCGACCAGTTCCCGGCTGGCGCCCAGGAGCACCGGCCCGCTCGGCGTACCCTCGACGACCGCGGAGCAGAGCAGCCTGCCGTCGTCGCTGCCCACGTCGGAGACGTACCCGGCCTCGTAGACCTTGTACCGGATCAGCGGCGGCAGCGCCTCGGTCACCACGACGTGCCCGCGACGCGGGACGACCGGAGCGTGGCCGCCGAGCATCCGGGCCACCACCCGGCTCCACACGCCGGCCGCGACGACCACCGCCGGCGCGCTGATCACGCCCCGGCCGGTGCGTACCCGGAACACCCCGTCACGCCCGCGCTCCGCGGCGACCACCTCGGCTCCGCCGACCACGCGCGCTCCGGCGCGCACCGCGTCGGCCAGCAGCGCCCGGACCGCGAGCATCGGCTGTAGCTGGCTGTCCTGCGGGTAGAGCGCCCCACCGATCAGGTCGGGCGCCAGCAACGGCTCGGCGTCGGCCAGTTGCTCGGCCGACAGCATGACCACTTCGACCCCGGCGGCGCGCTGCCCGGCCACGACCGCCTCCAGCCCGGCCAGCGACGCCGCCGAGTCGGCCACCACCAGGCCGCCCTTGGCCTCGAACTCGAAACCGGAACCGAGGGCCGCCCCGAGCTCGAACCCGGGACCGCCGGGCACGCTGGACCCGCGACCGGCGGGCGTGTCAGACCTGGACCGCGAGGCGGGCGCGTCAGGCCCGGATCGCGAGGCGGGCACACCCGACCCAGAATCGACGGACACACCAGACCCCGACCCGGATCCGGCGCCCGCCGCGAACTGTGCCCACAGCCGCAGGCTGTGCAGCGCGAGATCCAGCTCCGGACCGGGCAGCTTGTCCGACACGAGCAGGTTGCCCTCGCCCGACGAACTGGTACCGGCGGCCGGCCCGTCCCGATCCACGACACAGACGGACCGACCGGCGTGGGCCAGGGCACGGGCGCAGGCGGCGCCGACGATCCCGGCCCCGACCACGACGACGTCGGCCGTGGCCGGCAGCTCGTCGCCGATCAGGCGCATTGTGCGCCAGCGCGGTCGGCTGAGCCGGGATCGAAGGCCACGCGAACGACAGCGGCGGAGTCGACGACAGCGGGAACGACGACGACGCGAACGACAGCCACGCGAACGACAGCGGCGGGAGCGGTCACGGCTGCTGGCGGATGCGGAAGCCGGCCGGGAATGGATCCTCGGGATCGAGCAGGTACGTGGCGAGACCGGTGATCCAGGCGCGCCCGGTGATCGTGGGTACGAACGCCGGGTACGGGCCGACCGAGGTGCGCTCGACGAGCTGACCGGTGAACCGCGACCCGATCAGCGACTGGTGCACGAAGTCGGTGTGCAGCTCGAGCGCTCCCCGGGTGGCCAGTGCCGCCATCCGGGCCGACGTACCGGTGCCGCACGGCGACCGGTCGACCCAGCCCGGGTGGATCGCCACCGCGGACCGGGAATCGGCGCCCGCGTCGCCGGGCCCGGTCAGGATGACGTGCCGGCAGTCGGCCACGTCCGGCTGCTCCGGATGGGCGAAATCCAACTGCTCGTTGACCGCCCGCATGATGGCCATGCCGGCGTCCACCAACTCGTCGTGGTACTCCGGCCGGACCCGCAGCCCGGCGTCGGCGGCCGGCAGGATCGCGTAGAAGTTCCCACCCCAGGCCAGGTCCAGCCGTACCGGCCCGATGCCGTCCACCTCGACGACGGCGTCGCGCAGGTGCAGGTACGCCGGCACGTTGCGGAAGGTCACCGCGCGGGCGCGGCCGTCCTCAACCGCCACCGAGGCCACCACGAGGCCGGCCGGGGTGTCGATGCGGATCGTGGTGACCGGTTCCTTGACCGGGACGATGCCGGTCTCCACCAGTACCGTGGCGAACCCGATCGTGCCGTGCCCGCACATCGGCAGGCACCCTGACACCTCGATGAACAGCACGCCCACGTCGGCGTCGGGCCGGGTCGGCGGCTGGAGAATCGCGCCGGACATCGCGGAGTGGCCGCGCGGCTCGTTCACCAGCAGGGTGCGCAGGTCGTCGCGCTCGTTCATCAGGTACCGGCGCCGGTCGGCCATCGTCGCGCCGGGCAGCGGACCGACCCCGGACGTGATGACCCGGGTGGGCATCCCCTCGGTGTGGCTGTCCACCGCGTTGAACATCACCGAGGCCCTCATCGCTCGGCGGCCTCGATCGCCTCCCGGACCCGGGTCCGCACCACCGCCTGGTCGTCCTCGGGCAGCGGCAACCTGGGCAGCCGGGCCGGCCCCCCGTACCGGCCGGCCTCGTCCTGGCCGAGCTTGATGGCCTGGACGAAGGTCGGCTCGGCGTCGTAGCGCAGTACCGGCAGCAGCGCCCGGTACAGCGGCAGCGCCTCGCTCCACTTGCCCTGCGCGCACAGGTCGAACAGGCTCACCGACGAGGCCGGCAGCGCGTTGACGAATCCGGCGATCCACCCGGTCGCGCCCATCAGCACGCCCTCGGCCAGCAGGTCGTCGCAGCCGACCAGCACCTCCAGGGACGGGGCCAGCTCACGGATCCGGGCGATGCGCCGCACGTCCTGGGAGAACTCCTTGACCGCGGCGATGTTCTCGATCTCGGCGATCCGGGCCAGCAGCGGCGGCGTCAGGTCGATCCGGGTGGAGAACGGGTTGTTGTACACGATGACCGGCAGCCCGACCGCCGCGACGGCCGCGAAGTGCGCCACTGCCTCGTCCGGCGTCGGCGCGTGCGAGGTCGGCGGCAGGCACATGACCGCGGGGGCTCCGGCCTCGGCCGCCTCCTCGGTCCACCGCACCGCCTCGGCCGCGCCCTTGCCGGAGACGCCGGGTACCACCGGCACCCGCGTGCCGACCGCGGCCTGCGCGGTCGCGAAGACCTCGCGCCGCTCCGCCTCGGTCAGCGTCTCGTACTCGCCGAGCGACCCGTTGGGCACGATGCCCTGGACCCCGGAGTCCACCAGCCACGCGCAGTGCTCCGCGTACCGGTCGGCGTCCACCCGCCTTCCGTCGGGCGAGAACGGCGTGGTGGTCGCCGCGAACACGCCGGAGAACCGGCCCTGCGATTCGAGATTCTGCACCGGACGATTTCCCTCCACGATCGGGCGACGATTTTCCAGCGGCGCCGACTTGAAACTAGGGAAGCCCGGCCGCCCGCTCCACCGACATTCACCGCACAGTCCGGCCGCCCGTTACGACACCTGTTCAGCCGGGGCGAAGCGCGGATCGAACAGGTGGCACGCGACCCGTGCCGTGCCGGTGTCGAGCAGGCCCGGATCGGTGGCCGGCTCGAACTCCACGACGGCCGCGTGGTCCTCGACCGCCATCGCGCGCACCCCACGCCAGACCGGTTCGTCGGGCGCGTCCGTGCGGGCCGCCGACAACGTCTGGAGTACGTCCGCCGCGGTGTGCCCGCGCGCCGGCCGGATCCGGATCCGCTCGCTGTGAACCAGGAAGTCGTCGAGGTCCGCGAACCGCGCGCTCTCCGCCGCGAGGTCGGCGGTCGAGCCGGCGGCGGTGCCGGGCTCGTCGCGGCCCCACCGCGCCTCCAGCAGCGCCCGCAGGTCCCGGCCCTCGAACCCGCACGGCGCGAACGCGTGCGGGCAACGCGGGTGGTACGAGCAGCCGGCCGGTGGCCGCGCCGCGTCCGGGATCTCCCCGGCCGGGACGTCACGCGGGCCGGCGTGCTCGGGTCGCAGGTCGGGAATGGCCGCCAGCAACGCCCGGGTGTACGGGTGCTTCGGGTCGGCGAACACCTCGTCGGTACGGCCGATCTCCACGATCCGGCCCAGGTACATGATGGCGACCCGGTCGCAGAACAGCTTCGCGGTGGCCAGGTCGTGGGTGATGTAGAGGTACGTGAGGTTCAGCTGCTGCCTCAGGTCCAGCATCAGCCGCAGGATCTTCGCCCGTACGCTCATGTCCAGCATCGACACCGGCTCGTCGGCGACCAGCAGCTCCGGACCCAGGATCGTGGCCCGGGCGATCACCACCCGCTGCTTCTGGCCGCCGGACAGGTCGCCCGGGCGCAACGACAGGTACCGGTGCGCCGGCGACAGCCCAACCAGCTCCAGCGCCTCGACCACCCGGTCCCGCACGTCCTTGCCGGCCACGCCGTGGATCCGCAGCGGATGGCCGACCGCGGTGCCCACGTCCATGGCCGGGTTCAGCGAGGCGTGCGGGTCCTGGAAGACCATCTGCAGCCGGCGACGCAACGGCCGCATCCGGCGTTCGGACCGGCCGACCAGTTCGGTACCCGCGTACCGGATGCTGCCGGAACTGGCCGGTACCAGGCCGAGCAGCGCCCGGCCGAGCGTGCTCTTGCCGCTGCCGGACTCCCCGACCAGCCCGAGTACCTCGCCGCGGCGCAACTGGAACGAGACCCCGTCCACCGCCCTGATGACCCCGCCACCACCGGTGATCCGGGCGAGCGGGCCGCGCCGCAGCGCGTACCTGACGTGCAGGCCGGACACGTCGATCAGCGCCTGCTCGGCGCCCTGCTCAGGCTTCGTCGGCAACGCTGATCTCCCTGTCCGGCAACGGTTCCCGGTCGGCCGGCGCGACCTCGTCGAGCCGGTGCAGCCAGCAGGCGACGCGCTGACCGCCCGCCGTGTCGACGTCCCCGGGGTCAGAGTTCGGGCAGATCCGCATCGCGTCCGGGCAGCGCGGATGGAACCGGCAACCGGGCGGCGGGTCGGCCAGATCGGGCGGCGAGCCGGGGATGTGGTGCAGCTCGGTCGTGGTCAGCGAGATGGTCGAGCGCAGCAGTTCCCGCGTGTACGGGTGGGCCGGGTGGGCGAACACCTGCCGGACGTCACCCTCCTCGACGATCCGGCCGGCGTACATCACCGCGACCCGGTCGGCCGCCTCCAGCACGATGCCCAGGTTGTGGGTGATCAGCAGCATGCCGCAGTCGACCGACGAGCGCAGCTCGGCGAGAATCTTCAGGATCTGCGCCTCGACCAGCACGTCCAGGGCGGTGGTCGGTTCGTCGGCGACAACCAGCGCCGGGCGCAGCACGAGGGTCAGCGCGATCATGATCCGTTGGCGCATGCCGCCGGAGAACTCGTGCGGGTACTGGCGCAGCCGCGAGGCCGGGATGCCCATCGCGCGCAGGATGTCCACCGCCTGCCGTTCGCGTTCCGCCCGGGACAGCCGGGGCCGGTGCGTGCGCAGCAGTTCGTCGAAGTGGTCGCCCACCCGCATCAGCGGGTCCAGCCGGGTCATCGGCTCCTGGAACACCAGGCCGAGCTTGTCGCCGCGCATCGCGCGCAGCCGCCTGGCCGGCAGCCGCAGCAGGTCGGTGCCGTCGACCACCACCTCGCCGTCGGTCGCGGCGGCCGGCGGGAGCAGGCCGAGGATGCCCCGTCCCAGGGTGGTCTTCCCGCAGCCGGACTCGCCGACCAGCGCCACGATCTGGCCGGCGTGGATGGTCAGGTCGACGCCGTCGACCGCGCGCACCGGCGCGCCCGACGTGCCGTACCAGATGCGCAGGTCACGCACCCGGACTCGGGGCTCGCCGGTCGGCACCGCGGTGCTGACCGGGCTCGGAGTGGTCATCGGTCGGCCGCCTTCCGTTCGGGGCGGGCAGGCAGCCGCACCGGCCTGGACCGGGAGCGTCGCAGTGCCGGGTTGACGACCTCGTTCAGTCCCTCGCCGACCAGGGTCAGCGCGATGACCAGCAGGGTGATCGCCAGGCCCGGGTACAGTGCCGTCCACCAGATGCCGGCGCCCGCGTCGGCGATCGCCCGTTGCAGGTCGTACCCCCACTCCGCGGCCTCGGTCGGCTGGATGCCGTACCCGAGGAAACCGAGCCCGGCCAGGGTGAGGATGGCGTCGGCGGCGTTGAGCGTCGCGATCACCGGGACGCTGTGCACCACGTTGACGAACAGGTACCTGCTGATCACGGTACGGGCCGGGGCCCCCATCGCGCGGGCCGCCTCCACGTACGTCGCCTCCCGGGCGGACAGCGTGCTGGCGCGTACCACCCGGAAGTACTGCGGCACGTAGATCACGGTGATGGCCAGCGCGGTGGTGACCACGCCGCCGCCGATGACGACGTTGGACAGCAGGAACGCGATGACGATGGCCAGCAGCAGGTACGGGAACGCGAACAGCGCGTCCATCACCAGGACCAGGAACCGGTCCAGCAGCCCGCCGAAGTACCCGGACAGCAGGCCGAGCGGCACGCCGATGAGCACCGAGAAGACCACCGCGAGGACGACCACCTCCAGCGCGGTACGCGCGCCGAACACGACCCGGGACAGCACGTCCACGGACTGCACGGTGGTGCCGAACAGGTGCTGCGCCGACGGCCCAGCCAGCTTGGCGAAGCGGTGCCCGCCATCGGTGTACTGGTCGAAGCCGTACGGCGCGATCAGCGGCGCGAACACCGCCAGTACCACGAACACCGCGGTCATCACGGTGCCGACCAGCAGCAGCGCCCGTGGCACGCCGCGGGCCGAGCGCAGCGCCGCGAAGCGCCGGCCGGTGCGCCGAGCGTCCGGCGGCGGATTGGGTCCGGCGCCTCGGGTGGGGGCCGCCTCGGCGGCCGGGATGGCGGACATCAGTACCGGATCCTCGGGTCGACGAGCGCGTTGACGATGTCGATGAGCAGGCTGACCACGACGACCACCAGCGCGAACACGGTGATCAGCCCCTGCACGGCGGTGTAGTCGCGACCGTTGAGGTAGGACACGAGCTGGTTGCCCACGCCCGGCCAGTTGAACGTCTCCTCGGTCAGCACCGCGCCGCCGAGCAGCAGCGCGACCTGCAGCCCGGTCACGGTGATCACCGGTACCAGCGCGTTGCGCAACGCGTGCCGCACGACCACGGCGCCCTCCCGGATCCCCCGCGCCCGGGCCGCTTCCACGTAGTCGCTGCGCATGGTCTGGATGACGTTCACCCGGGACAGCCGGATCAGCACCCCGGTAACCAGCAGGCCCAGGCTGACGGCCGGCAGGATCAGATGCCGGAACACGTCGTCGAAGGCCGACCAGTCACCGGACAGGGCCGCGTCCAGCAGCAGGATGTGGGTCTTCTCCGGCACGGTCGGCGCCACGATCGGCGCGGCCTGCCCGGAGGTGGGCAACCAGCCCAGGGTCTTGCCGAACAACAACTGCAGCAGCAACCCGACGAAGAAGACCGGGGCGGCGAACGTGACGATCCCGAACAGCCGGATCACCAGGTCGTCCCACTTGTCCCTGCGGCGGGCCGCCCACAGCCCGAGCGGCAGCCCGAGGATCACCGCGACCAGCAGCGCGGCCACCGTCAGGGTGAGGGTCGCGCCGCCGTTGTCGACCAGGATCTGTGTGATCGAACGGTTGTCGGTGATCGTGCGCCCGAAGTCGCCGGTCGCCACGCCGCCGAGGTAGTCACCGTACTGGACGATCAGCGGCCGGTCGAAACCGGCCGCTGCCCGCCGCTGCTCCAACTGAGCCTCCGACAGGTGGGCGCCCAGCGCGGCACTGACCGGGTCACCGGGTGCCACCCGCATGAGCAGGAACACCACGGTCAACAGGATCAGCACCATCGGTACCGCCAGGATGAGCCTGGCGACGATGAACAGCCCCAGCGATCGCGACGACCGGGCCACCGTCAGCCGTTCTTGCCGATGAGCCAGAACCGGAAGGTGAACGACGGATCGAAGGTGTCCTCGACCCCGGTCACGCCGGTCCGGATCGCGGCGACCTGCTTACCCTGCCACAGCGGCAGCATCGGCACGTCGGTCGCGGTCGCCTTCTGGATCGCGGCCAACGCCTGATCCCGTACGTTCGTGTCGGTCGAGCCCTCTTCCTGCGCCACCAGCGTGGTCAGGGCCGGGTTGATGTACCCGTTGTGGAAGTAGCCACCCTTGCCGTCCAGGAACGGTGCCGAGTAGTCGTCCGGGTCCGGGAAGTCCGGGAACCAGCCGAGCTGCCACGCCGGGTAGATGCCGGACTTGAAGTCCGACTGGTACTGCGTCCACTCGGTGCTCTTCAGCGTCACCTTGAACAGGCCGCTGGCCTCCAGCTGCCGCTTGATCTCCGCGTACTCGTCGGCGGAGTTCGGGCCGTAGTGGCTGGGCGTCCACCACAGCGTCATGTCCACCGGGGTCGCCACGCCGGCCTGCTGCAACGTCGTCTTGGCCTTGGCGACATCGGGTGCCGCGCCGAACGCGTCCTTGAACGCGTCGGTGTGCCCCTCCAGACCCACCGGGACCATCGAGTACAGCGGGTCGACGGTGCCGTCGTACACGTCCTTGGCGATCGCGGCCCGGTCGACGGTCAGCGCGATGGCCTTGCGTACGGCCGGATTGTCGAACGGCTTCTGCTTCAGCTGGAAGACCATGTACCGGATCTCGGCACCGGCGCCTTCGACGATCTTCACGCCCCGGTTGGACTCCTGGCCCAGCGCGGTCAGGTCGGTCGGGCTCAGGTTGCGGTAGGCCACGTCCACGTCGCCCTGCTCGACGGCGAGCTTCAGCGCGGACGCCTGGTCGTAGTACTGGACGATGAACTTGCTGTTGGCCAGCTTGTCGTCGCCGGTGTACTTGTCGTTGCGTTCCAGGGCCGCCGACTGCCCGGCGCTGTACTTGGTCAGCTTGTACGGCCCGGACCCGATGACCTTCTCGTTGGGCAGCTTCGCGTCGGCCGGGAAGACCTTGCTGTCGACGATCGCGCCGGCACCGGTGGTCAGCACGAACGGCCAGGTGGCGTCCGGGTGGTCGAGGGTCATCACGACGGTCTTGTCGTCCGGCGCCTCGATCGACTTCATGTTCGCGAACAGCGAGGGCGGACCCGCCGGGTCATTGATCTTCAGTACCCGCTCGAAGGACGCCTTCACGTCCTTCGCCGTCATCGGGTCGCCGTTGGAGAACGTCAGCCCATCGGTGAGGGTGCACTGGTACGTCGTCGGCGCGGTGAAGGAGCACTCTTTGGCGGCGTCCGGCACCGGCGTGGTCTTGCCCGGCGCTATCTTGAGCAGGTTCTGGTAGATGTTGTAGATCAGCGTCCAGGACGGCAGGTCGTAGGCGCCGGCCGGATCGAGGCTGGTGGGCTTGTCGGTGGTACCCAGTACCACGCCGGCCGAGGCCGTGCCCGAACCGGATCCCTTGTTGTCGCTGCAGGCCGCGGTCAGTGCCGCCACGAGGGCGATGCACAGTGCGGGTATGGCGGAGCGCGGGATGCGTCGCATGCGACAGCACATTAGAAATGATCGAAGAGATGGTCACCGTTCAGGTGTCGGCAGGTAGCGGCAATCCTTTCGACAGGAGACGGACGCGCCGGGCGTCGGCGGCCGGACCTGGCCCGACAACTGATGGGCACGCCGAGGGCCGCCGGCTCCCGTGGGAACCGGCGGCCGGGTGGCCCCAGGGGGGCGGGGCCGTGTGTTTCTCGGCTGTCGTTTTCCGGCTGTACGTGTCTCGGCTGTGCGTCTGGTGGCTCAGCGCGTCGTGTTCTGGGCGGTGACCACGCAGGTGGCGGTCGCCTTCTTGGTCGGGTCGCTGACCGACGTCGCGGTCAGCGTCACGGTCGCCGAGGCGGCGCTGCCCGCGGTCACGTAGACCGGGACGCTCGCGCTGCCGCCGAACGGCGCGGTGGTGAGGTTGTTGTACAGCTGGGCGCCCCAGCCGGCGCCGGTGACGGCGGCGGACAGCCGGTAGATGTCGTTGTGCAGGTAGGCCCGCTCGTCCTGCGGGTGCAGCCTCGGGTCGGTGACCGCGTCGACGCCGGTGTTGGCCACCGGGAAGTTGCAGTTCGCCGAGCCCACCGGGGTCTGCGTGGAGACGGTACCGGCGGAGACCGCCACGTTGTGCTTCTGCGGCCCGGCACCGGTCGGGTTCTGGACGCCGAGGATGTAGTGCAGCAGGCCGTTGGCGTCGGTGTACTTGCTGAGGATGTAGAAGTGCAGGTTGTTGGCCGTGTCGACGTACTCGTTGGAGGAGCCCGAATTGGTACCGGCGTGGAACAGCGCGTCGTTGAGCTGGCGGTAGTCGCCCATGGTGCGCATCACCGGGGTGCCGTCCGGCCGGGTGAAGTCGACCTGGTTGATGTTCTCCGGGTGGGCGTCCTCGACCCAGGTGAAGCAGTTGTATCCGCAGGTCGAGCCCTCGGTCGACCGGCCGCCGGCCGGGTATGCCTTGTTCTTCGCGACGAGCACCCCGCTGTCCGGCTCGAACGAGCCGTACCCGACGCGCTGCACCGTCTCCAGCGTGTAGTTGCTCCAGTTGCCGGCCGGTCCGCCACCGTCGCACACCGGGCTGGTGTTCACGTCGCAGGCCGGTTCGCGGTCCACCGGGCTGGTGCCGTCGAGGGACACCTGTACCCCGGCAAGCGACCCGGAGGGCAGCGGGTCGGCGTTGACCGCCCGGGCGATGACGTCCGCCACCGCCAGGCCGGACGCGGCCAGCCCGTTGCGGTTGAGGCGCAGCACCGAGGCGTACGGCACGAAGCCCATGCCGATCTTGTTGCGCAGGTCGTGCTCGGCGCCCATCGAGGCACCGTCCTGCGCCGGTACCTCCCAGCGGTTGTGTGGGCCGCCCGGCCCGTTGAACGAACCGCGGTCCATCATGTCCCAGGGGCCGGAGCCGGCCCGGTGATACGGCGCCGCGTACGGATTGTTGTTGTTGTCGCCGATGCTGAAGAAGAAGTGGCTCAGCTCATGGGTGATCGTGCCGGAGCTCTCCCCCTGCCGTACCGTGGACTGCCCCCACAGTTGGGAGCCGGCCAGCCACGAGGTCCACGGCACGTACCGGCTCGGTACCGTGGAAGGCAGCGCCGGGTTCGGGTTGCCCCACACCGCCTTGGGCACCGAGTTCTGGTCCTGGAACTTCATCTCACCGAATTCCTGCCACACCGACGTCTCGTCGTACCCGGCGTAGATGCGCAGCACCACGTCGTAGCCGCAGTTGCCGGTGCAGCCGGCGGCCGCGTGCCACAACGCGTCGGTGTCGGACTCCAGCCTGGTGCCGGAGCAGTCGTTGACCCCGGCGCCGGAGGCGGCCGTCACCGCCGAGTTCAGCGTGAGGTGGGTCGCGTCGGGGACCGCGGCCACCGTACGGGTACCGGAGACACCCGAGATGGTGACCACGTCACCGGGGTAGAAGTAGGTCGTCGAGCCGACCGTGATGGTGGTCGTGGCCGACTGGGCGCCGCTGACCGTACTCTGGCCCGGGCAGCCGTTCGGCGGGGTCTGGCCGATGTCGTTGAGCCCGTACTGGTAGGAATTCTTCGGCATCCGGTACGGGCCGTACGCGGTCACCGACGAGATGCCGACCTTGCCGCCGCTCTGCTCCATCCAGTACCCGTTGATGGTCTGGTTGTGGTTCACCGCGCTCGGCTTGTTGAAGAAGTCCGCGTAGAACTGCGGCACCTGGTTGCGGGACACCGGGTCGATCTGCGGGTTGCCGAACGGGTCGGACTGCTTCGGCTCGGTGACCACGAACGGCTGGTTCGGGAAGTCGACCGCGACCAGCGCCACCCGCAGCGCCCGCTGGGTCGGCTTCGCACCGCTTGTCGACCAGCTCATGCCCGGGATCGCGTGATAGTCGTTCCAGGTCATGTCCTGCTGGTCCTGGACGTGCTGCGGATCGATCGGCTGCATCGGGGGCGCGACCGCCGCGGCCGCCTGCCCGGGAACCCCGCCGCTCAGGGCGAACCCGAGGATGGCGACGCCGAGCACGGTCAGCGCCCGAAGTGAACGTAAACGGCGATGAAGCGGCCTGCTCCTGCGTATCCGGGGCACCGCGGCCTCCATCTTTATCGATGTCTGACATCTGACACGTCGCTACCGTGCCCGACCCTAGGAGCGCCCGCGCGCCGTGGTCATCGTTCAGATGTAGGAAGTGGCTCATCGACGGCCGGACTTCCGGGGGCTTGCGCTGCGGCTGCCATTCGACAAAGAGTTAGGGGCGCGATCAATCGGTACTACACCCGTCGGAAGCAGGGGCCATGGTTTCGGAGCTTCAGCGGATCGTGGATTCGATGGCGAGCCGGGCCGGCCGGCCCGCGCTGATCGAAGACCGCCGGCAGCGCGTCGTGGTCTACAGCGAGCAGACCGAGCCGATGGACGAGGTACGGCGGCTGTCGATCCTGCGCCGGCAGACCACGCCGGAGGTCATCGCGTTCTTCCGGCAGGCCGGAGTGACCCGCTCCCGGGAGCCGATCCGCACCCCGGCCTGCACCAACCTGCGGATGCTGCCCAGGGTCTGCGTGCCGATCTGGCACAACGACCTGCTGCTCGGCTTCCTGTGGTTCGTCGACGCCGACCAGTCGATGACCGACGAGCAGATCGCCGCGGTCTCGGCCACCACCACCGACCTCGCACTGGCGCTGTACCGGGAGAACCTGGCCGGTGAGCTGGCCTCGCAGCGGGAGACCGAGGCGGTGCGGCTGCTGCTGGCCGACGAGCACGAGGCGCGGGCGCACGGCGCGGCGACGCTGATCGAGGACGGCGTCCTGGTCGAGGACGGGCCGACCACGGCCGTGGTCGCCCGGCTCGTGTCCTCGACGACCGCGCGGCTGGACGACCTGGCCCGCATCGCGCTCGAGCAGGGGCTGCTGGCCAGCCGGCGGTGGGTCGGACCGCGCCAGGCGGTACACCTGGTGCGCTACGACCACGGGGTGCTGCTGGTCCACGGCCGCGTGCGGCGGGGCCGGCAGGACCCCCGGGCGGTGGCCGACCACCTGCACGAGGCGCTGTCCGCCGCGGTACGCGGGCTGCCCTCGGTGGCCAGCGTGGTGGTCGGCGTCGGCCAGGCGCGGGTGGCGCTGCCGGAGGTCCGCGACTCGTACGACGAGGCGGCGTCGGCCGCCCGGGTCGCCACCCAACTGCCCGCGGTCGGCCCGGTGGCGTGCTGGTCGCAGCTGGGGATCTACCGGGTACTGTCCCAGCTGACCGCCGACGTCGTGCGCAGCGCCAGCGTGCACCCCGGGCTGGAGCGGCTGCTCGACGACCCGGCCAACGTCCCGCTGCTGGACACCCTGGAGACCTACCTCGACCTGGCCGGCAACGCGCACGCCACCGCCGACCGGATGAACCTGCACCGCACCTCGCTGTACTACCGGCTCCAGCGGGTGGAACAGCTCGCCGGCACCGACCTCAAGGACGGGAACGAACGCCTCTCGCTGCACCTGGCGCTGAAACTCGCCCGGCTGGCCGGCCGGCACCCGCCGACCCCGGCGTCGCGCCCCGCGCCCCGGCCGAGCCAGCACAGCGCCTGACCGACGGCCGGCGCGCCGCCCCGTTGTCAGAGCTTGCCGGCCTCGACGATGCGCTGCAGGAACTGGCGGGTACGGGGCTCGCGCGGCGCGCCGAGGACCTGCTCGGGGGTACCCTCCTCCAGGATCCGGCCGCGGTCGAGGAAGCAGACCCGGTCGGCCACCTGGCGGGCGAAGGCCATCTCGTGCGTGGCGATGAGCATCGTCATGCCCTGCTCCTTCACGTCGCGGATCAGGGCCAGCACCTCCCCCACCAGCTCCGGGTCCAGCGCCGAGGTCACCTCGTCGAGCAGCATCAGCCGGGGCGCGTTGACCAGGGCCCGGACGATCGCCACCCGTTGCTGCTGGCCGCCGGACAGCCGGTCGGGGTATTCGGCGGCCTTGTCCGCCAGCCCCACCCGGTCCAGCAGCGCCAGTGCCCGGGACCGGGCCTGCCCGGAGGTCAGGCGGTGCACCCGCCGCGGCGCCAGGGTGACGTTGTCCAGCACGGTCAGGTGCGGGAACAGGTTGAACGACTGGAACACGATGCCGATGCGCTGCCGTACCGGGTCGGGCTTCACCCGCGGATCGGTGATGTGCCGCCCCTCCAGGTAGATGGCGCCGTCGTCGATGGTCTCCAACAGGTTGACGCAACGCAGCAGCGTCGACTTGCCGGAGCCGGAGGCGCCGACCAGCACCACCACCTCGTGCTCGGTGACGTCCAGCGACAGGTCGTCGAGCACGACGTTGGTCCCCCGGCCCGCGCGGAACACCTTGCGCACGGCCCGCACCGACAGAACCGGCTCGCTCATGCCGCGTGCTCGGCCGACTGGCGGCGGGCGGCGCGCAGCGTGACCCAGTCGGTCACCGCGATCAGCGGCAGCGCGAGCAGCACGAACAGCACGCCGGCCAGCACGTACGGCGTGTAGTTGTAGGTCTGCGCGGTCTGGATCTGGGCCGCCCGGATCGCGTCGATCGGACCGGCCAGCGAGATGAGGCCGACGTCCTTCTGCAGCGCGACGAGGTCGTTCAGGATCGGCGGCGCCACCCGCCGGGCGGCCTGCGGCAGCACCACGTGCCGCATGGTCTGCCGGTACGTCAGGCCGAGCGAACGGGCCGCCGCGCGCTGGGACGGGTGCACCGACTCGATACCGGCCCGGAAGACCTCCGCGAGATAGGCGCCGTAAACGATCACCAGTGCGGCTCCCCCCAACACGAGTACCGGCGGCGTACCGGTCAGGCGCAACCCGGGCACCCCGAACGTGAACAGGTACAGCACGATGATCAGGGGAGCGCCCCGGAACACGTACGTGTACGAGGTCGCCAGTGCGCGCAGCGGGAAGAAGATGGCCGGGCGCAGCGTACGCAGGATCGCGGCGACCAAGCCGACGGCCAGCGCCCCGGTCGCGCAGAACACCAGCAGCTGCACGTTGAGCCAGAGCCCGCGCAGCACGTCCGGCAGCGCCCGCCAGGCCACGCCCGGGTCGAAGAACGACGACCGCACCCGTTCCCAACCCGGCGCCCCGGTCACCGCGACGAGCAGCAGCACGCCGAGCACGAGCGTGGACGCGGCGGCGACGAGCACCGAGCGCACGGTCTGCCGCCGCCGGTACGCCACCCGGTCACGCTGCAGCGCACTGGGCTCGTACCCGGTGGCCGGCGCGGCCACGGTCACTTCAGCTCGGGCGCGCCGGCCACCTGGGCGAGCCACTGCTTCTGGAGATTGGCGAGCGTGCCGTCGGACCGCAGCGCGTCCACCGCCTGGCTGACGCACGCGGTCAACCGGGAACCCTTGTCCAGCACCAGGCCGAACTGCTCGGGCGCCCCGCTCGGCTGCGGCAACTGGCCGATGATCAGCGAATTGTCGATCTCCGCGGAGGTCATGTAGAACGCCGTCGGCAGGTCCACCACGAGCCCGTCGATCTGGCCGTTCTGCAGCGCGGTCTTGGCATCGTCGTTGGTGTTGAACACGGCCGGCTGCGCTGCCGGCTTCACCACCTCGGTGATCGCCCGGTAGCTGGTGCTGCCGACCTGTGCGCCGAGCTTGGCGACCCTCAGGTCCGACAGGCTCTTCGCACCGGCGATCTTCGAACTCTTCAGCGCGATGACGGCCTGGGTCACGTCGTAGTACGGCGAGGAGAAGTCGACCGCCTTCTTCCGGTCCTCGGTGATGGAGAACTCGTTGATGTCGACGTCGTACGGCTTGACGCCGGGCGCGATCGCGTTGTTGAACGTCACCCGCGTCCAGACCACCGCGTCCTTGCCGTATCCGAGCTTCGTGGCCACCGCGTACGCCACCGCGGACTCGAAGCCCTGCCCGCTGTCCGGCTTGTTGTCGACGAACCACGGCTCGTATACCGGATCGTCGGTGCCGACGGTGAACTTCCCCGGGGTGCGTGTCGTCATGGTCGCCGGGCTGCAGGTGGACGCCGACGAGCTGGCCGCCGCGGCCCCGCCACCGGTGTCGTCCTCGGGGGCGCAGGCCGCGGTCGCGAGCAACGCCACCGCGCCGAGCAGCACCAGCGGGCGGGGCCGGAGAGTACGCATGGCGCACAGCTTAGCCAGTCGTACGCAGCACGGTCGATGTCAAATCCGACCCGGTGGCCCCCTTGTGCCAGCACCGGGACCGGCGGGCGGTGCCGGCTGGCTCGGCGCGCCCCTGGAGCCGGCCGGCTCGGCGCGCCGGCTCAGTGCGCCGAGACCACGTAGGGGAACAGCTCGGACCGGGTGGAGCTGAACTGCGCGGGCGACAGGCCGGTGGTGATGGCGGCGTTCATCACCAGCGAGAACATCGCCTCGGGCGCGTTGTCGGACAGCGCGCGGCCGTTGAACCCGAGGAACCCGTAACTCGCCGGAGTACCGATCCGGTACGGCATCACGTCCGGCAGCAGGCGCCGGGCCACCGCCCTGCCGTACGCGGCCGGGTCGTCGCAGGTACCGTTCGCCGCGACCACGCCCGCGATCAGCTCCGCGATGTGCGAACCCTCCTCGCCCGCGTCGCTGTCCGGGTGGCGGGTGTTCGCGTTGGTCGCCCAGTCGTCGTTGAGCTGCCGGAAGATCGGCCACACCATCGGGTGACCCTCCCGGTTGATCTGCCGCCAGCCGCCCGCGTCGGTGGCCAGTTGGGTCGAGATCCAACACGCGATGTCCGTGCCCGAACCCAGGTTCGGGTCGTCATCGGGTACCTCCAGGACGATCGAGTGGACCGTCGCGTCGTTGAAGCTGTTCTTCGCGGCGTCCGGCCGCCAGTCACCCGAATCGATCCGCTTCCCGTTCTTGACCGCGTCCTCGATCGTGGCCAGCTGGTTCAGGTCGATGTAGAACGGGTCGACCACCCGCCCCGCCCAGGCGCGCATCCCCGACACGCCGTCGACCGGCGCGTTCGTCCGCCCCTCGGCGATCGTCTCGCCGTCGGCGCCGTCGTCGGACGCGTCCGACCCGGTCAGCATCGTGAGCCGGAGAGCCTGCTCGCCGTCCCCGTCGGCCTCCTCGAAACTCACCCGGTAGGTGAGGTCCTCGACCTCCGAGGCGTTCCGATGGATCTTGAACTCATAGCGGCCTTCCGGGTGGAAACCGGGCTTCGCGTCGGATCCCGCCGCCGAACTGTTCACATCCATGATGAAGACGGTTCCGCTCTCGCCGGGAAACACGAACTGGTCGGTCAGGTTGAGCCGGGTGTCCTGGAGGGACAGCGGCGAGTCGAGATGGTGAGACACGGGTACTCCTGCGGGTGCTGCGATGATCCGATCACGCCTGACCTCGGTGTATTACCGTTACCTCTCAGTGAGTAAACGTGACTCATGATTGGCAGTCGCCTGTTGCCGGGCGACGTTGACCGGTTGGACCGGTCTAGACGCTTCACGGCCCGCCGCCCCGCCTGCGGATGCAGGTCTTGCGGGTCTTACGTAGGCTCCACGTCCTGTTTTCGCGTCGCCCGGCAACTCCAGGTCGACGTGCCGCACGAGCGCGGCAAGATTACGTGCGGCGTTGACGTCCCGGTCCAGGGACAGTCCGCACATGGTGCAGTGGAACATGCGCTCGGCCAGCGACAGCTTGGGTTTCACGGTCTGGCAGGCGGAGCACGTCTTGGAGCTGGGGTACCACCGGTCGGCGACGTATAGCGTGCTGCCGTACCAGCCGGTCTTGTAGCCGAGGTGCCGGCGCAGGGTCGCCGGTGCGGCGTCGGTCAGGGATCTGGCGAGCTTGCGGTTGCGCATCATGCCGGCCACGTGGAGGTCCTCGACCACGATCGTGGTGAACTGTTGGGCCAGGCGGGTGGTGAGTTGGTGCCATGAGTCGGCGCGGACGGCGCAGACGGTGGCGTGCAGTCGGGCCACCGCGTGCTGTGCCCGCTGCCACCGGTGCGACGGGGCCTGCTTGCGGCCGGTGGCCGGGTCGTATGGCCCCACCCTGCGGGCGGCCCGGCGTTGAGCCTTACCCAGTTTGTTCAACGCGGCCTTCAACGGCGCCGGGTTCGGCACCATCTCGCCGGTACACAGCACCGCCAAGTGCCTGATCCCAGCGTCCACGCCGACGACTAGGCCGGCTTTCGGCGCGTGCGCCGGCCGGCCGACCGTGCGCCCAACCGCGACCTGGAACGAGCAGAACCACCTGCCAGCGGTCTCGGTAACCGTGGCGGACAGGATCGTCGCGGTGCCCGCCCGTACCCGGCGGGCCAGTTTGCGGGTCGACTCATGGGTGCGGATGCGACCCAGCCGGGGCAGCACCACATGCCGATAATCAGCCTCGACCCGGATCGCGCCGGTGGTGAACCGGACCGACCTACGACCCTGTTTCTTCTTCACGCGGGGAAAGCCCATCCGACGGCCCTTGCGGGCGCCGGCGCGTGAAGCGTGCCAGTTGCCCAGTGCGGCGGACAGGTTCGCCAGACCGGTGTTGAACGCCTCCTTGGAACACTGTGCCCACCACGGCGCCACCCACTGCTTGATCTCGTTCCAGGTCCGCCGCAGCTCCGGCAGGGACCAGCCCTGCCACGGCGTCAGGTCCGCCTCGGCTACTCCATAGCTGGCCTCGGCAGCACGCTGTGCCTTCACCGCGCTGACCCGCCCCAGCATGTAGTTGTAGACGAACCGGGCCGCACCGCTGTTACGGCGTAGACCCAGAACCTGAACGTCACTCGGGTCGAGGGCAAACCGGTACGCCTGCACGACCCAGCCCTCTGGCGGCTCGTACCGCTTCACGGAACGTCCCTGGCGGTAGCGGCGACCACCGCGCGGCTGGCCCGGTTCACCGCTGCCCGGCGGCCATACAGTCGGACGCAGAGACCAGTGAGGATCTCCGTGACATTCCGCACGAGGTCGTCGTCGGCCTCGGCTGGATCGACCACCCCGACCCGGCCAACACCGCCTCAACATACTCGACGCCGAACCCCGCGAACCGATCCCGACGCTCGATCACGACCGTCGTCACGTTCCCCTCGCGCAACAGCCCGAGAATCTTCTTGCACCGCCCGTTCACCGCGGATCCGACCTCGGTCACCACCGCGAAACTGCCAGGTCCTGCCAGGTCACCCTTGCGTCACCCGAGCGACCTGCCGATCCAAGTCAGCTCGCTGATCGACCGACCACACCCGGGCGTAGACGACGACCTGACCCTGCCGCGCTGCGTCAGCCACCCCCACCATGATCGTGCGCGACGAAACACGCCGAACGGGCACCGGTATCGTCCCCCACGAAACCAGCGATACGCGGTCTGTGGATGTACACCATCATGGCGCGCCCGCTCGGCCAGCTGCACAAAACGACACTAACACCGACGGATTCATACGTCTGCGGACGGAGGAATGGGCAGTTGCAGCCCTCCCGCCCGCCGCTCTAAGCCCCCGCTGCCCGGAACCGGGCGTACCACGCCGGAACGGCCCGGCGCGGTACATCCCGTCTGGGGCCCCGTGCGCTTATCCGGCCACCCGCAGCCGAAGGTTCGTCACGTTCGCCGTGTAGGTCAGGGCAAAGCGCTCCAGCGCGACACTCTTCCCGCCCGGGTGGTTGAACAGCCGGACGCCGTCGCCGAGCATGACCGGGGCGATCCCCACGAAGATCTCGTCGAGCACGCCCGCGTCCAGGCACTGCGCGGCGACGCTGGCACCGAGGACGTTCACGTACTTGTCGCCGGCCGCCGCCTTCGCCGCGGCGACCGCCGTGTTCAGGTCACCGACGAATGTCACGTCCGGGTACTCGACGTCCGGGGCGTGGTGCGTGAGGACGAACTGCGGGCCGCTCCAGCCGCCGCCGAACGGTTTGCCCTCCTTCTCCGTACCGCGGTGGGGATCGTCACCGCCGAACGTGCGCCGGCCGACGAGCAGCGCGCCGATGCGCGGGATCAGGTCCTCCACCGCGGGGTCGGGGCCGATGTGAGCGGTCAGCCAGGACATGTCGCCTCCCGGGCCGGCGATGAAGCCGTCCAGCGACATGGTGGCCGAGTAGATCAGCGTAGCCATGATGTGCCTCCGTCGGGGTCGTGTGTTGTCGACCCTGGTTGAGACGGCGGTACCCGGAAAAACTCATCGCTCTACCACGCGGGCCTGTGCTCGCCTCCGCCACAAACCGGCTCCGGCTCCGCTCAGGCTCTACCACGCGGGCCTGTGCTCGGGCGGCAACGCCACCGGCAGGCCGAACGCCGGGAACAGGCCGGGGTCGTGGAACGCGGTCAGCTCCGCGATGCGGCCGTCCTCGACCCGCAGTACGCCGATCCCGAAGGCCCGGTACGCGGTGTCCCCGCGCCCCCGCACG
Source organism: Rugosimonospora africana (assembly GCF_016862975.1). GTDB lineage: Bacteria > Actinomycetota > Actinomycetes > Mycobacteriales > Micromonosporaceae > Rugosimonospora > Rugosimonospora africana. The sequence continues at coordinate 45,021 of NZ_BONZ01000040.1, read as the reverse complement.
TACGCCGCCGCGGCCGGCTGGCGGTTGGCCGATGTCTCCACCATCCGGAACCGTCCCGCCCAGTGCGGCGAATCCGGGTCCCAGCTGGCCGCGAGCGCCGCGAGCACGGCGTCCCGGCCGAGGAACCAGTGCGGGTACGGCGGCATGGCCGTCCGCACGTCCTCGGCCAGCAGGCAGGCCAGCGCGGCGAGGTCGGTGCGCTCCACCGCCTCCAGGTACCGCCGGAGTACCGCCCGCTCCGCCTCGGTGGGCGCGGCCGACGGCGCCCAGTCCAGCCGGCGTCGCGGCAGGTGCTCCCGCAGGGTCGCGCGGGCCCGTTGCAGCGCGCTGTTGACCGACGCCACGCTGCCCGACAGCGCCGCCGCGGTGTCGCTGGCCGGCCAGCCGACCACGTCGCGCAGGATCAGCACGGCCCGCTGCCGGGCCGGCAGGTGCTGGATCGCGGCCAGGAACGCCAGTTCGATCGTCTCCCGCGCGACCACCGCCGCGTCCGGCTCCGCGTCGCTGTCGGCGACCGGCTCCCAGCCGGCGTCGGGTTCGGCGAGCCGGTCGGGAAGGGGCTGCAGCCACGCGATGTCGGTGCGCGGCGGCCGCGGCGCGTCCGGCGCCGAGGGCGGTTCCAGGTGCTGCGGGAGTACCCGGCGGGCCCGGCCGTCCAGCGCGTCGAGGCAGGCGTTCGTCGCGATCCGGTACAGCCAGGCGCGCAGCGTCGAGCGCCCCTCGAAGGTGCCGAGGTTCTTCCAGGCGCGCAGGAACGTCTCCTGGACCAGGTCCTCCGCGTCCTCCAGCGAGCCGAGCATCCGGTAGCAGTGCACCCGCAGCTCCGTCCGGTGGCGCTCGACCACCGCCGCGAACGACGGCTCGTCGCCGGCTCGCACCGCGTCCAACTCCTCATCGGGGGTCGGCGCGGCCGGGATCGCAGGGTCCCGAGTCGCCGCCTCCCGAGCCGCAGCGGCCGGGTTCTTCTCGTGGCCGGACGGCGCGGTGCTCATCGCGGGCTCCCCTCTCCGGCGGCGCCCCACCCGTCGCCGCGGCAGTCGGCCCTCCGGAAGCCGACCCTACGGCAGGTCAGCTCAGGTCAGCCAGCGCCGGGCCGTGCCGGCCAGGACCCGCCCGAACTGGAGTTCCGGGAAATGCGCGCCGGCGCCGACCGTGTTCCCGTCCTCGAGCTCGCGCCAGAGGCGCTCCCGCGTCCGGGCCGCCAGCGCCGGATCCACGTCGCTCATCGAGTGCCAGGTCGATTCGTCGAGCTGTACCGGACAGGTGACCGCGTCACCGAGGAGCAGAGCGCGCCGCTGCCCGGACGAGATGACCAGACAGAGGTGCCCCGGAGTGTGCCCGGGCGCGGGCAGCGCGGTGATGCCGGGCGCGACGGTGGTGTCCCGATCGATCGGCCGAAGCCGGGACGCGTGCGCGGGGTCGCGGAACCCTTCCCGGATGTGCGCCGCCATCGAGCCGGGCCCGGTGACGAAGCGGTCCCCGTCGGCGGCGCCGTACCAGACCGTCGCGTTCCGGAAGACCGGGCGGGCGTCGCGGTCGAAGAGCCAGCCGACATGGTCGGCGTGCAGGTGGCTGCAGACGACATCGGTGATGTCTCCGGTGGCGACGCCGAGCGCCCGGAGTCCGGTCAGCAGCTGGCCGCCGACCAGGTGCATGCCGTGCGGCAGATCCTGCTGTTCCGGGCCGAGGCCGGCGTCGACCAGGACGAGCCGGTCGCCGGTGCGGACGAGGAAGCAGCCGATCGGCAGGAACGCGGTCTGGTGACGGCCGAAGAGTTCCGGGTGTGTCTCCGGGGGCACGTCCTCGCCGAAGTACCTGGGTCGCGCGACGAACGTGCCGTCGGCCACCAGGTCGAGGCGGACGTCTCCGATCTGCATCCGGTCGCTCCTTCACCACATGCCGCGTCTGGGCTACCTGTCGAGTTTCCGCTACCTGTCGAAAGGTACGCTCGACCGGCGGGAAGGGCACGGCGAAACTGGGAGGTACGTCGTGACGGCATCGCCCGCCACGGTCGCCGTGCCGGTCCGGCCGCTGTGGCGCGATCGCGACTTCAGCCTCTTCTGGGGCTCGCAGACGCTGTCGGTCGCCGGCGACTCCTTCGCGTACATCGCCATTCCGCTGCTCGTTCTGCACGCCACCGGTTCGGCCGCGCAGATGGGGCTGCTGACCGGTGCGGCCGGCGTCGCCTCGATCGTCGCCGGCCTCTTCGCCGGGATCCTGGTCGACCGGCTGGACCGGCGGCGCCTGCTCATCGCGTGCGACCTGGCCCGGATGGTGCTGTACGCGGCGATCCCGATCGCCTGGTCGTTCGGGCCGCAGGTCTGGCTGCTGTATGTCGTGCTGCCCGCCTGCGAGGCGCTCGGCATGGTGTTCCAGGTCGGGTACGTCACCGCCGTACGCAACCTGGTCGGCACCGAGCGGATCACCGAGGCCAACGGCCGCCTGTACGCCACCGGTGCCGCCGCCGGGGTGGTCGGCCCGCTGCTGGCCGGCGTGGTCTCCGGGTGGCTCGGGCCGGCCGCGGCGGTGGCCGTCAACGCGGCCAGCTTCGCGCTGTCGGCCGCCGGCGTGGCACTGATCCGGCTGCGGAGCCGCGACGCGCCGGTTACCCACGACGCGCCGGATATTCAGGACCCCGCGGAGGCTGGCGGACGGCCGCTCGCGCAACTGTTCGCCGGTGCCCGCTTCCTCTGGCGTCACCCGACGCTGCGCGCGCTGACCGCGTTGCTGTCCTTCGTCGTCTTCCTCACGTACGGCCTGACCGACGTGCTCATCTACGACATCAGGCACACCCTCGGTCACACCGACGCCACGGTCGGCGCGGTGCTCGGGCCGGCCACGATCGGCACCCTCACCGGTGCGCTGCTCGTCGCGTGGCTACGCCGGCACATCGGATTCGGGTACACGTGGATCGGCGGTCAGGCGGTGTGCGGGCTGGCCATCGCCGGACTCGGGCTCACCCGCACCGTGCCGGTCATCGCCGTCCTCGCCGCCGTGTATTTGTGCTGCGCCGGCATCGCCGGTACCTGCTCGATGTCGCTGCGTCAGCAGGTCACACCGAACCACCTGCTCGGCCGCGTCACGTCGGCGTTCTGGACCATGCACTTCTCCCTGGGACCGATCGGTGCCGCGCTGCTGACCTGGGCGGCGGGACGCTTCGGCGTCACCGCCGTGTTCCTGTCCGCCGGGGCCGGCTGCGCGCTGGTCGCCGCCGTCGCGATCGCCACGCCGATCCGGCAGCGCCACCCGGAGCACGCGGGCGGAAAGCACGCGGGCCCGGAGCACGCGGGCGGCGATCCCGCCGGTAGCGGCGATCCCTGGCGACAGCGGACTCCGGACGACAGCGAGCACCCGGACGACAGTGGGCTCCCGAGCGACAGCCGTCCCGGGCGACAGCGCGCACCCGGGCGATAAAGCGGTTTCCGGCCCGGACGGCGGCCGGTAGCCTGACCGCGAACCCGGCGCGCCCGACCGTTCCACGGCAGGGCGCGCGCCGCGACGATGGAGGGGAGCCGGCCGTGCGCTACCGCACCGCGGTGCCTGTCCCCCAGTCGCAGCACAGGGTGATCCTGGCGTCTCCGTCGCCGTCCGGTGCCGGCCACCCGACCCGCGCCGGACGTCCGTGACGAATCCCCGAGGGCGCCGTCTGTCCACGATGGACTGACGACGGCGCGAGCGTGCCCGCCCGGCACACCGAAGCGCCTCTTTCCCACGCCCCGGTCGCCGGTGCGCGCCATCTTCGCGTCTCGGTGACCGGCGGCGCCGATCCCGCGCGCTTCTTAACGCCGCGGCGCCGGTCCCGCGCGCCTCGTGCCGTGCCCCGGGGCTCTTCGTCCGACAGTTCCCTCCTGTCCGGATCACCCTCGAAAGGCTTCCCAGCCATGCGCACCGAACCGCTGACCAACGTTCGCAACATCGGCATCCTCGCCCACGTGGACGCCGGGAAGACCACCGTCACCGAACGCATCCTCTACACGACCGGCACCACCTACAAGCGCGGCGAGGTTCACGACGGAACCACCGTCACCGACTTCGACTCCCAGGAACGCGACCGGGGAATCACCATCTTCTCCGCCGCCGTCAGCTGCGTGTGGGACGGCCACCGGGTCAACCTCATCGACACTCCGGGCCACGTCGACTTCGCCGACGAGGTCGAGCGCTCGCTGCGGGTGCTCGACGGCGCCATCGCGGTGTTCGACGGGGTGGCCGGTGTGCAGCCGCAGAGCGAATCGGTGTGGCGGCAGGCCGACCGGTACCGGGTGCCGCGGATCGCGTTCGTCAACAAGCTCGACCGCGCCGGGGCCGACCTCGACACCGCGGTCGCGTCGATGCGCCGGCGGCTGGGCGTGAGCCCGCTCGTGGTGCAGCTTCCGATCGGCCGGGAGGAGGGCTTCCGCGGCGTGGTGGACCTGCTGCGCATGCGGTCGCTGGTCTGGGTCGAGGGCCAGGACTTCGCCCGGGAGGAGCCGGTACCCGAGCCGCTGCGCGACGAGGCGCGGCGACGCCGCCGGCTCCTGGAGGAGGCGGTGGCCGAACGGCACCCGGCGGCACTGGAGGAGTTCTGTGCGCGGGGAGCCGTTTCCACGCCGGTGCTCGCCGCCGCGCTACGCGACCTGACCGGTACTGGTGAGGGTGTCGTGGTGCTGTGCGGATCGGCGTACCGCAACCGGGGCATCGAACCGTTGCTGGACGCGGTCGTCGGGTACCTGCCGTCGCCGCTGTCCGTACCGCCGGTCGCCGGTACCCACGGCGGCGTGGGCCAGGAACGGCCGGCCGACCCGGCGGCGCCGTTCGCGGCACTGGCGTTCAAGGTGAGCCTGACCGCGACCGGCCGGCTGACGTACCTGCGGGTGTACTCGGGGACTGTCCACAAGGGAGACACTGTGCTGGACACCGGCGCCGGGCGCACCGAGCGGATCGGCCGGATCCTGCGGGTACAGGCCGACCGGCACACCGAGGTGCCGCAGGCGGTGGCCGGCGACATCGTCGCGGTGGTCGGGCTGAAGGCCGCGGGTACCGGCGCCACCCTGTGCACGCCCGGCGCTCCGGTGCTGCTCGAACCGCCGGGCGCGACCCGCCCGGTCATCTCGGTGGCGGTCGAGGCGCGTACCGGCGCGGACTCCGACCGGCTGGCCACGGCGCTGGCCCGGCTGGTGGAGGAAGACCCCTCGCTGGCCGTACGCACCGATCCGGAGACCGGGCAGACCGTGCTGTCCGGCATGGGCGAACTGCACCTGGAGGTGGCGGTGGAGAGGATCCGGCGCGGGTACGGGCTGGAACCGCGCACCGGCCGGCCCCAGGTGGCGTACCGGGAGACGGTCGTGACCGGAGTGTCCGGGCTGCTGTACCGGCACGTCAAGCAGGACGGCGGTGCGGGCCAGTACGCACACGTGATGCTCGACGTGCAGCCGCTGGACGAGCCGGACGGCGGCACCGGGTTCGCGTTCGCGTCCACCGTGACCGGTGGGCGGGTGCCCCGCGAGTACATCCGGGCGGTGGAGGCCGGGTGCCGGGACGCGCTGGAGGAAGGGCCGCTGCGCGGACATCCGGTGACCGGCGTGCGCGTGACGCTGACCGACGGCGCCACACACTCGAAGGACTCCTCCGAGCTGGCGTTCCGCACGGCCGGCCGGCTCGGCCTGCGGGAAGCGTTGCGGGCCAGCGTGATGACGCTGCTGGAACCGGTGGTGGAGGTGACCGTGACGGTACCCGAGGACTGCGTCGGCTCGGTGCTCGGCGACCTGACCGCGCGGCGCGGCCGGATCACGGACTCGACCGCGCGGGCCGGCACGGTCGTGGTGACCGGGACGGTGCCGCTGGCCGAACTGTTCGGCTACGCGACCCGGTTGCGCAGCCGAACCCAGGGCCGGGGCACGTTCACCACCCGGCCGGTCGGCTACGCCCCGGTACCCGACGCGGTGGCGCCCCGGTAGCGGTGGCCCGCAGCAGTGGTGGCCCCGGCTCACGCCGGGGCCACCACCACTCTCACGTGGTCGACACGACCTCTCTCACGTGGTCGACACGACCTCTCTCACGTGGTTGACACCACCTCGGGCGTGGTTGCCACACCCTCCCACGGGAGCACCGCGCCGAACTGGACGAGTTCCCCGTAGTACTTCGGATCCACCGACGGAGCCAGGCCGAGATCGAGCAGGGCGCGGGCCGCCTCCTCCGGCGTCTGGGCCCGGCTCATGTCGGTGAACCAGGGCCGCGACGCCGCCGTGTCAATCAGGCCCGGACACACCGCCGCGATCAGCGTGCCATCGGCCAGATCCCGTTCCCGTCGCTGCGCGGCGGCGACCCGTACCGCGGCCACCTGCGCCACTTTCGACGGGAGGTTCAGCCAACCGGGCCACCCGAGCTCCGTGGCCGAACCGTCGTGCACGGCGCGGCGCCACGACTCGACGATCCGCTCGATGTCGTCCAGCGAGCGCGCCCGCTCAAACGGCGCGCGGACCCGCGGATCGAGTTGGCCGAGCGTACCCAGCGCGCTGGCCACGACGAAGAACCGGCCGCCCGGGCGCAGCAGCGGGCCGAACGAGCGCAGCATCCGCAGCGCGCCGTGGTTGTACGTCTCCGCTACCTGATCGACCTCCTCGGCCGGGGCGCGGTCGGGGCTCATCCGCGAACCGGCGTTGGAGAAGACGATGTCGATGCCGCCGTACTCCGCGGCGATCGCGTCCGCCGCCGCCTGTACCGACGCGGTGGACGTCACGTCGACGACGCGACCGTGTACCTCCGCGCCGGCGCCGGTCAGCCGGCCGGCCACCACGCCGACCTCCGCCTCCACCCGGGCCGGGTCGCGCCCGGTCAGGAAGACGTGGTCCCCACCAGCCATCCGCGCGGCCAGACCCTCGACCAGAGCCAGCCCCAACCCCTGCGTCGCGCCCGTCACCAGTGCTATCCGTGTACCTGCCATGAGTCCAACGTAGGTCGCCCGAGCCATGCCACAAACGAGGATCACGCACATGTGGTATGCGTATTACTCATGGATCTGTCGGTGGCCGGCATGCGGGTACTGCGCGAAGTGGCCGAGCGGGGCTCGTTCACCGCCGCGGCATCGGCGCTGGGCTACACCCAGTCGGCGGTCTCCCGGCAGATCGCAGCCCTGGAGTCGGCGTTGGGCGTCGGAGTGTTCGAGCGCCAGCGCACCGGCGTGCGGCTCACCCCGGCCGGGCGGGCCGTGTTGCGCCACGCCACGGTGGCGCTGGACGAGATCGACGCGGCCGTGCGCGCGGTCCGGGGACGGGCACCGGCCGGGCAGACCGTGCGGCTGGGGGCGTACCCGAGCGCCGGAGCCGTACTGCTCCCCCGGGCGCTGGCCGCGCTGCGCCGGACTCACCCGGAGATCGAGGTGAGTACCCGCGAGGCGAGCACCCCGGCGCTCGTCCGGGCCGTGCGGGCCGGCTCCCTCGATCTCGCCGTACTGGCCTCGGCGCCGCCGTTCCGGGCTCCCGACACGGAGACCCCGGAGCTGGTCGTCGAGGTCATCTCCGAGTCGGACCTGCACGTCGCGGTACCGGCGAACCACCCGCTCGCCCTCGACGACGTCATCGACGTGGAGAGCCTGCGCGGCCAGCGCTGGATCGCCAGCCCGTCGGGCGCCGGTGAGGTGCTGCTCGGCGTGTGGCCGGGGCTCGGCGGCCGGCCCCGGGTCGCGCACAGCACCCGGGACTGGCTGGCCAAGCTCCAGCTGGTCGCGGCCGGCTGCGGCATCACGACGGTCCCGCTGTCGATGCTGCCCGCCATGCCGGAGGGGATCCGGGTACTCCCGGTGCGCGGCGGTCCCCGGGAGACCCGCCGGGTGCTGGTGGCCCGGCTTCCGGGCCGGCGCTCGGTCGCGCCGCGGATCGTCCAGGAGGCGCTGCGGGCGACGGCCGACGCGGTGGAGCCCCGGTAGCCGCCGGAGCCCCACCGCGGACGGGCTCAGAAGCCAGGGAACAGCTTCCGCAGGTCGTCCAGGCTCACCGGGCCGGTGACCCGCACGCTCTCCGGCGTGTACCGCGGGCCTAGCCGTCCGACGGTCAGCCGCAGCCACGCCTCGGCCGGTGCCTCCAGTTCGCCGTCCGGCGCCTCGGGTACGTCGGTGAGCTCGACCCGCTCGGCCAGCCGCAGCCCGTACGACGCGTCGGGCTCCGACAGCCGCAGCGCGAGCGTGGCCTGCCGCCCGCCGAGTTCGTCGGTCCGGGCGGTCCAGGCCAGCATGAGCGCGATCTGGGCGAGCAGCAGCGCCACCGCCTCCGGCGCCACCGTCGCCGCCGGGTCGAAGGCGACCTCCACGTCCCACCGGTGCAGCGCGAACTCGCTGAGCCGGAACCGGGCCGCGGTGGCCACGTCCACCGGCTCGGGCAGGAAGCCGAGATTGATTCGCAGCTCGGCCCGGGTCGACGCGTCCAGCGCCTCGTACGCCTCGACGAGCCGCTGGTTGGCCTCCAGGAACCCTGCGGCGTGCTCGGCCGGCGCCATGGCGTCCCAGCGCGCCCAGACCTTCCGGTTGAAGTCGCCGTCCGGCCCGGGAGCATCGGTCAGCGCGGCGGTCAGCCCGGCCAGCCCGATCTCGGCCCCGCTGCCCAGGTGGCTGAGCACCTGGGACACCTGCCACTCGCTGGCCGCCGATGGGCGGGTCAGGTCGTCCGGCGACAGCCCGGCGACGAGGGCGGCGAGGCTGTCGTGGCCCGAACGCAGGGCGGCGATGGTCTGGTCGGCAAGGGTAGCCATGAAGTTCTCCTGTCAGGTGAGCGCCGCCGGGCTGGTACCCCCGGGGTAGACCGGGGCGCGGCGGCAATGCCCATCATGCCGCGCCCGATGCCCGACGGTAGGCGTCGGGGTCGCTCGGGCGCGGTTGTCCCGGCCCGCTCCCACCGGGTGGAGCATATACCGTCGCGCGGTATATGCTCCGGCCGTGGATGGACTCAGCGAACAGTCGTTTCTGATACTCGCCGCGCTGGCCGATCAGCCCCGGCACGGGTACGGGCTGGTGACCGAGGTGGAGACCATGTCCGGGGGGCGGGTGAAGCTCCGCGCGAGCACCCTGTACGCGGCCCTGGAGCGCCTCACCGGACGGGGCCTCGTGGCGCCCGACCGGGACGAGGTGGAGAGCGGCCGGCTGCGCCGGTACTACCGGTTGACCGATGCCGGAGCGGCGGCGGTGACCGCCGAGACCGAGCGGATGGCCGCCCAGGCCCGCGCAGCCCGAAAGCGCCTGGCCCGCCGCGACCAGCAGGCGCGCCGGCTCGGGGTGACAGGATGAGCGCGCCGGATCCGCGCGATGGCCGCACGAGCGCGCCAGAGCCGCGCGATGGCCGCACGAACCCGCCGGAGACACGCGATGACCGCATGAGCGCGCTGGAGCGGCGCTACCGCCGCCTGATCGGGTTGCTGCCCGCCGACCACCGCGCCGCGCGCGGCGAGGAACTGCTCGGCATGCTGCTCGACCTCGACGACGGCCGCGGCCGCCCCAGCTTCCGGCAGGCGTCCGGCGTGCTCGGGCTGGCGGTCCGCCTGCGCCTGGCGCGCCTGTCCGGTCTCGGGTCGCTGGTGGTGACCGCGCTTCTCGTCGCGCTCGCCACTGACCAGGTGATGGCGCTGACCAACCTGCTGTTCCCCCCGCCCGGGGTGGTGGCCATGTCCCCCTCGGTGTCACACCTGCTGCATCACGACCTGCTGTCGCTGCTGGGCTTCCCGTTGGCGTGGCTGGGCGTGACGGTGGCCTGGGTGCTCGGCGCCCGCCGCACCGCGCTCGCCGGCTACACCGCGCTGGTCGCGTACCAGGTTCTCTCGTCGTTCCTGCCGCCGGTCGCCGCGGTGACGGGCCCCGTGTACCAGTTGCCGGTCCTCGCCGCCATGGCCGTCGCGACGCGCTGGCGGTGGCCGGTGCGGCGACCGCGCGGCACGGTGCTGGCCACGCTCCCGCTCGGGGTGCTGCTCTGGTGGCTCATCGGAGTGTGGGGGCGGCACGGGATCGTCTATCCGGCGCTGAACCCGGCCGTGCTCTGGGCCGCGGCCAGCGCCGGCGTCGCCGTCGCGCTCGTGGCGACCCGGCGGCGGCGCCTTCCGGCGCGCCTCGCCTGGGCGGCCACCGGCCTGGTCGCCGGTGCGCTGGTACCGGAGTTGCTCGTCCGGGCGGCGTTCGGGGCCTACGGTGGCTGGATGCTGCCGGTCGCCGCCGTCACCGCGGCGTTCGCCTGGGGTGTCAGCCGTACGCGCCGGCGCCTCGTCACGGACTGACCCGCGCGGGCGCTCGCGCCGAGTCAGCCGGCGAGCAGGGTGATCAGCGTGATCTCGCTCGGCGCGAAGACGCGCAGCGGCGGTCCCCAGAAGCCGGTGCCCCGGCTCGTGTAGAGCTGGGTCCGCTCGCCGTGGCGGCTCAGGCCCTGCACGGCCGGCTGATCGGTGCGCACCAACAGGTGGAACGGCCAGATCTGACCGCCGTGGGTGTGGCCGGAGAGCTGCAGGTCGACGCCGGCCGCCACGGCCGCGCCGATCTGCTTCGGCTGGTGGGCGAGCAGCAGTACGGGCAGATCCGGATCCGCCCCGGCGAGTGCGGCGGTGTGGTCGGCGCGGTGGCCGGGGCGTCCCGAGGACGCGGCGGTCGCGTCGTCGACTCCGGCCAGGACGAGCCGGCTGCCGTCGCGCTCCACGACAATGTGCCGGTTGTGCAGCGGTTCCCAGCCGAGTGCCCGCATATGGTCGAGCCAGCCCTCGGCCTCCCCGAAGTACTCGTGGTTGCCGGTGACGTATGCGCGGGCCAACCGTGCGCGTACGTCACCGAGCGGCGCGGCCTGCTCCCGCCGCCGGGCCACCGTGCCGTCGGCGATGTCTCCGGTGTGGCACACGATGTCGGCGTCGAGCCGGTTGACCGCCGCGACCACGCTGGCGGACCAGCGGGCCCGGTCGATCGGACCGTAGTGGGTGTCGGTCAGCAGCACGACCCGCAGGCCGTGCAGGCCGGCCCCCAGGCGGGGAATCGTGACCGCCGCCCGCCGCACCCGGGGCACGCGCATCGCCTCGACGTACCCCCAGGCGACGAGCAGCACCGAGACGCCGGCGATCCCGGCCGCCACGACCCGGGACCGGACCGGGTCGGCGACGCCACCGACCGCGAGCGCCACCCGCAGCACGTTGCCGAGCACCGCCCAGGAGAACAGCACCCAGATCACGCCGAGGATGGTGTCCCCGGCGACGGCCGCCCGGTCCCAGCCCCGCCGGCCGTGTCCGAGATACATGAGAACGGGGAACGCGACGAGCGCGGCGGCGAACACGACCGTGCCCACGGCGACGACCGGGCCCGGCCACCGGGCGTGGGCCAGGGTCAGCGACCACCACGGCACGCCGAACAGAAGCACCAGGATCGCGCTGAGTACGGCGCCGATCGCGACCGGTCGCAGGGACCGCCTCGCGGGTGCCGCCTGTACCGCCTCGCCAGCCGACACTGCCGCTCCTTCCACGTGGTCATCGCAGCATGACACGCCCGGCGGGCCATCGACCACACCCGCACTCGTGGCCCGGTCAGGTTCCGGGTGCGGGCCAGCGCGCCGGACCCTACTCGGTGGTCGGCGACGGCGAGTCCGGCGTCGGGGACGGCGGCGACACCGATGGGGACGGCTTGTGGGTCGGCGGCGTCTGCGGGTGCGTCGTCGGCGGCGGAGGAGGCGGGTTGTGGTGCGTCTGCGTCGGGTGCGGCCCCGCGGTCGTCCGGGTCGGCCTGGCGGCCGTCGTGGGTGCCATCGTCGGCATGGACGGCGGCGGCGACGCCGTGAGCGAGTCGACCGGCGGCGGCAGCAGGGCGTCCGGCGAACCGGTGTCGGTCGGCGCGTCGGCCGGGTTGGTGGTGCTGGCCGGCGGGCCGGGGTTGGCCGACTGAGCCGAGCTGTCGTGCAGGGCCACGCCGGCCACCCCGATCGTCGCGGCGACGACCACGCCCGCGGCGATCGCGAACGGACGGTACGAGCGGGTCTTGCGGCGCTGGTCCGGGGACGACTTCCGGGCACCGCCCAGCATCAGTGTCGTGGTCTCCGCGTTGTCGCCGAAGTCGCCGAGGTTCAGGTCCGACCGGTCGTCGGGTGACCCGTCGTACGAGCCCTGGTAGCCGGCGGCGTAGTCGCCTGCGCGGTCGTCGCCGTACTCGCCGGGGTGGCCCGGACCCGGGTAGCCGGGGTCCGACTCGTCGGGGTTGGCGTACCCGCCCACGTTGTAGCCGTCGCGGTCGAACCCGCCGCTCTCGAACCCGCGACCGTCGAACCCGCGACCGTCGAACCCGCCGCTGTCGAACCCGCGACCGTCGAACCCGCCGCTGTCGAACCCGCCGCCGTCGGAACCGCCGCTGTCGAACCCGCCACTGTCGAACCCGCCACCGTCGAACCCGCCACTCCGGTACTCGGCCGGAGCGTCCGCGGAGCGGTAGTCGCCGCCCCGGAACTCGACGGCTCCGAACCCCGCGTTGCCGGCCTGCTCGGGCGTGACGAAGTCGAGCTCTTCGGCCGAGCGCGGCCAGTCCGTCCCGCCCGGATAGGGCGGTGGCGCACCGAACGGGGCCGCGCTCTCCGGCGCACCGAACGGAGCCGCGCTCTGCGCCGCGATGGCAGGGCGCGAGTAGTCCGGGCCGTCGGAGCGCGGCTTGGGCTCGAACCAGTTGTCCTCTCCCGGCGACGCCACGCTCTCGGCCGGTGGGGCGCTCGTGAACTGCTCGCCGCCGCCGTACCCGTCGTCGTCCGGCCGCTGCTTCGGCTCGAACCAGTTCTCCTCGTCGACGGCACCCGGCCCGGATTCCGGTCCAGAACCCGGCCCGCTGCCCGGCTCCGCGGCCCGCTCGGGCGAGGGTGCCCAGTCCCGGGCCGGCACGCCGGCCTCATCGCCGGTGACTAGATCCGTCCCATCGCCGTCCGGCCAGTCCTCGGCCGAAGCCTCGTCGTCGGAGTCGAAGCCGTGCGGGTCGGCGGTGGCCCACTCCTCCTGGCCGGCGTCCGCGGTGCCGAGTCCCTTGATCCAGTCGACGTACGCGTTTTCCCCGGCCGGCAGCGGAGCGTGCATCCCGCCGGGGCGCGGCCGGCCGGCGGTGCCCGTCCCGTAGTCGAGCGCGGCCGCGACCTCGGCCGGTGGGCGGCCCGCCGATGGAACGCCGGGCGCGGCGACGCCGGGGCGCTGCTCGGCGGACGGCCAGTATTCAAACTCCCCCGGCTCCGGCACGCCCGGTGTCTCCGAGGCCGGCGCACCCTGCCAATCCTGCCCGGACTCGCCCTGCCTGTCCGGCGCCACCGGCTCGTACTGCTGCACACCGTAGCTTTCCGGTGGCGTACCGTACTCGTCGTCTGCCGCGAGCCGGCCGGGAACGCCGCGCTCGTCCTCGTAGGTCATTCAACCGCCGTCATCGTGTGCCGCTGCTCGGTGTGGTGCGGACCGGTGAGTAGCGTCCGGGTACCGCCGCCCGGTGAAGTCTCGCATCCGCCGTCACATTCTTGGGGGCGGGTGGGCGGTTGTCTATGGATGCGCACGTCGGCGTGGCATCCGCCGCGACAGCGTGTTGGGCCGACTGCGCAGTGCTACGACGATGCGGCGCGACAACGCCGTGGCGCATGCTGCCGGAGGACATGCTGCCGACGCGAGCGACTTCCTGGAGGCCGGCATCCACATCGCGACCGGCATCGATCAACTGACCGGCCGATCAGCGGCGTTCTCCGGTACCGGCGACGCCGGTTGCCTAACGTTAGAAGGGTGTGGGCCGGCCTTCCCTTGCCTGATCGGGCACCGCGCGCGTTGGTCGGACCATGACGCGCAACGATCCGGCGACGCTGGTGCGCAGCCCCGGCGGGTCCCAGCGGGCCACGCTTCTGGAACTGTTCTTCGACCTGGTGTACGTCGCCGCCCTGGCACTGACCTCGATGAACCTCGCGCGGCACCTCAACTGGGCGGGAGCCGTCCAGGCGCTGCTCCCGCTGATGGCCCTGTGGTGGGTCTGGGCGATCACCACGCTGGCCACCGACTTCTACAACCCGGAGCGGCTGCCGATCCAGGCGCTCATCGGCGTCGTCATGTTCGGCAGCATCATCATGGCGGTCACGCTGCCGCAGGCGTTCGGGTCACAGGGCATGATCTTCGCGACCACGAACGTGGCCATCCACCTCGGACGCGGGATCTTCCTGGTCGCCCTGCTGCGCCACAACACACTCCCCGGCAAGCGGGCCGCGCGATTCCTGTTCTGGTTCACGGTGTCGGCGGTCGGGTGGATCGTCGGCGCGTTCATGCCCTCAGCCGTCGTCCGCGGCATCGCCTGGGCGGCCGCGCTGGTGCTGGACTACGTCATAGCCGCCTTCCGGTACCCGACGCCGTGGCTGGGCCCGGTTCCCCGGGACCAGTACGACAAGGCGCAGGAGCACATCGGCGAGCGGTACCAGCAGTTCATGATCCTGGCCTTCGGCGACCTCATCCTGGTCGCCGCGCTGCGGTACACCCGGGCGGGCCTGGGCGCGGGACACACCACGGCGTTCGTGGCCACGTTCGCCACCACCATGCTGCTCTGGCAGATCTACGTGTACCGGGCCGGCTCGCTGCTGCGGAACCTGCCCAGGGGCAAGCCGGGCAGGATCCTGCGCTGGGCGCCGTACACGCACTTCATCATGATCTTCGGGATCGTGGCCGCGGCGGCCGGCTCCGAACGGGCCATCCTCGCGCCGACCGCGCCGATGCCGTACCACTGGGCCGCCGCGATGTTCGGCGGGCCGGCGCTGTTCATGATCGGGCGGAGCGTGTTCGAGTACGAGGTGTTCGACCGGATCTCCTGGTCGCGGTTGTTCTGGATCGGGGTACTGCTCGGGGTCTCACCCGCGATGGTGCTGGTGGCACCGTCGACCGCCGCGGTCATCGTCGCCGCGATCCTGCTCGGCGTGGCCGTCACGGACGCCGTGCGCGGACGGGCACACCGCCCGGCGCAGCCGGGCCAGCACCAGCATCCCGTGCGCCGGCTGGGCGGTTAGGCGGTCAGGCAGTTAGCCGCTTAGGCAGTTAGGCGCCCGCGCGAGCCTGATGTTCGTCTCGCGCGGCACGAGTCGTTCATGCGCCGTATCGCATATGTAAAGGCCACGCTCTTACCGTCTTCGACCATGCACGAGGACGAGAACAAGACCACACTGAGCCGGCGGTCCGCGCTGATCGCCCTGGGTACCACTGGCGCCGCGGCCACCGGAGCCGCTCTGCTGGGCGGGACCGCGGCCGAGGCCGCCACGCCCCCTGCCCCCACCGCGTCGTCGCCGCTGCTGCTGTCCCGCCCCGAGAAGCTCGGCGCACCGCCGGTCGAGGGGCTGCACCTGACATTCGGCGCGGACCCGACCAGCCAGATGGTGGTCTCCTGGACCACCGACACGTCGGTCTCCCACCCGCGGGTCAGCTACGGCACGATGGAGGGCGGCTTCGGCCGCACGGTACAGGCCGAGACGCGCACGTACGTCGACGGGCTGTCCGGCAAGACCGTCTACACCCACCACGCCACGCTCAGCGGGCTGCGCGCGGACAGCTACTACACGTACGCCGCGATGCACGACGGCGGCCGGCCGGACGCGGGTACGTTCAGCACCGCGCCGCACGGCCGGGCGCCGTTCACCTTCACCAGCTTCGGCGACCAGGCCGTACCGCAGGTGACCTGGCAGCCGGACGGCAAGGGCGGATACACCGTCGCGCTCAACGCGAACAACACTCCGGCCAACGCCGACATCGTCTCCGGCATCGAGCAGGTCGACCCGCTGTTCCATCTGGTCAACGGCGACCTGTGCTACGCCAACCTGGACCCGGACCGGGTGCGCACCTGGAACGGCTTCTTCGCCAACAACACCCGCTCGGCCCGCTACCGCGCCTGGATGCCGGCCGCCGGCAACCACGAGGACGAGAAGGGCAACGGCCCGATCGGGTACGGCGCCTACCAGACGTACTTCAAGCTGCCCTCCAGCGGCAGCGACGTGGAGTTGGCCGGCCTCTGGTACGCGTTCACCGTCGGCTCGGTACGGGTCGTGGTGCTGCAGAACGACGACGTGGCGCTGCAGGACGGCGGCGACAACTACGTGTACGGCTACTCCGGCGGCGCCCAGCGCGCCTGGCTGGAGAGGGAACTGGCCAAGGCACGCTCGTCCCGGGACATCGACTGGATCGTCGTCTGCATGCACCAGGTGATGATCAGCTCGTCCGACGCCAACGGCGCCGACCTCGGGCTCCGCGCGACCTGGGGTCCGCTGTTCGACAAGTACGAGGTCGACCTGGTGCTGTGCGGCCACGAGCACGACTACGAGCGGTCGCTGCCGGTACGCGGTGTCGTGTCGGGCAGCGAGACGCTGACCCCGAAGCCGGCGTCCACCAACACCGCGCTGATCGACTCCAGCAAGGGCACCACGCACATGGTGCTCGGCGGTGGTGGCGTGAGCGGCACGACCAACGGCAGCTTCTTCGCGCCCGGGAAGGCGAAGGTCATCACCGCGGTCACCCCGCCGCCCACGGCCGGCGCCAAGCACGGGTCGGTGTACGTGTTCGAGGACACCCCGTGGCAGGGGGTACGCGACGCCGAGCACCCGTACGGGTTCGCCGCGTTCACCGTGGACCCCGGCAAGGGCCCGGGCTCGACCACGAGCATCTACGTCACGTACTACAACGTGATCGTCCCGACCGGCGCCGTCGTACCGCTGGAGACCTTCACCTTGCAGCGCAAGCGCTCGGACGGCCACCGCTGAGCGTGTTAAGCGTGTTTGAGGCGCGGATCCGCCGCGGCCACCGGTTGGTACCGGCGGTCGCGGCGGGCCGGCCGGTTCAGTCCGAGTCGCCCGGAGACACCCGCTGCCGGTAGGCGCTGGGGGTGAACCCGAGCACCGACCGGAACTCGTTGGCCAGGTGCGCGTGGTCGGCGTAGCCCAGGTCCGCGGCGACCGCCGACAGGTTCGTGTCCTGACCGGTACGCACGCGTTCGGCGGCCTCCTGGAGCCTGCGCCGGCGGATCATCGCCAGCGGCGGCAGCCCGACGTAGCGGCGGGCGAGCCGCTGGAGCGTACGGACCGACACGCCCAGGCGCGCGGCCACGTCCTCGACCCTCCGCATGGCCGGATCGGAGTCGATCAGCTCCGCCATCGAGTTGGCCAGCAGTGCCTCCGGTGTCGGGTCGGGGTATTCGCCGGTGAGCCAGTCCGTGAACGCCTCGACGGCGAGGCGGTGCCGCACCGGCCGGTCGGAGGACCCGTTCATCGCGGCCGAGACCCGCTCGTGCAGGGCGGGCAGGTCTACCGGCTGGTAGGCGTCGCGCAGCGCCCCGGGGTCCCGGGTGAACAGCGGGACCGCGGCCGGCCGCAGCAGAGCCCCGACCGCCCATCCGGTGCCGGTCAGGTCGCGATGCGAGGCGCGGGTCGTCGGGCCGGCGAACCCGACCGTGTCCGACTCGACGACGAGGTTGGCGGCGGGGAAGGCGATCAGGTGCTGCCGCGACGACCTGCCCGGGGCAAGCTGCCACTCCGGGATCCAGAACCACCGCACCAGGCCAGCCACCCGGTCGGGTGCCGGGATCCGGTCGAACGCCGGTAGGCGTGCCGGGTACAGCACCCCTCGATACACCCTGCTCACGGCTCTTGAGATTACCGAGTGTCGCGAATCTTCAAGCCGGACCGCCGCTAGCCTGCGTAGCGTCGTTTCCCATGACCGACACCATCCACGCCGCCGACGGCGAGCACACCACCAACGGCACGCCGCACGGCGCCACGAGTCTGACCCCGTTCCTGGCCATCCCTGACGCCCGCGGGGCGATCGATTTCTACCGGGACGTGTTCGGCGCGCGCGTGGTGGATGTGACCGAGATGGGCGGGACCGTCGCGCACGCCGTGCTCGACTTCGGCCACGGGCTGCTGCAACTCGGGGAGCCGTCGCCCGCGTACGGGCTGGTGCCCGCGCCCGAGGGTGACGACGACTGCTACTCGATGGGGCTCTACTGCCCCGATGTCGACGGCATCACCGCGCGTGCGGAGGCCGCCGGCTCCACCATCCGGGAGGCGCCGTCCACGTTCGTGTCCGGGGACAGGTTCGCCAGCATCCGCGACCCGTTCGGGGTGCGGTGGTCGATCATGACCCGGGTGGAGGACCTGTCCGAGGAGGAGAGCGCCCAGCGGGTCGCCGAGTGGGCCGAGCAGCAGAATTCGCAATCCGCCTGAGCGCAGCCGGAGCCGGGTTGTGGCGGAGGCGAGCACAGGCCCACGCAGCCTCGCCTGAGCGCAGCCGGAGCCGGGTTGTGGTGGAGGCGAGCACAGGCGCACGCAGCCTCGCCTGAGCGCAGCCGGAGCCGGGTTGTGGCGGAGGCGAGCACAGGCCCACGCAGTAGAGCCCAGTGAGGGACCGCGCCCCTGCCGATGCCAGCCCGCTGGCTAGCATCGGCAGGCCGGTCACGAGCCGGTCGCGCCGAACGAGACGCTGCCCGGCCCGGCGATGACGATGCTCTGCGACAGGTACGCGCCCGATTCGCTGCAGGCGTTCGTCCGGTACACCTCGTCGAGCGTGAAGGTGAGGTCGAAGGTGCCGCCGATTCCCCGGTACGCGCCGGTTCCCGAGCCCGCCACGACCGGTACGGTCCCGTGCACGCTCGCCGTACCGGAGCAGGTCGTGGTGTTCACCGCGAGGTTGCCCAGGACGGCGACGAACTCCTTGTCGAGGGCGGCGATGTCCAGCCGGAACGAGCCGCGGGTGAGCGCCAGGTTGAACTGGCTGCTGTGCTCGGTGTTGACCGAGCCGTCGGGATTGACACTCTGAGCCTTGCCATAGTCGCCGACCGCTCCGGCGAGAATCACGGTGGCCGTGGGGCCGTCGTTGTCGGTGTAGGCGGTCAGATGAACTTTCCCGCCGGTGGTCAGCGCCGCGGTCGTACCGGCCGCCGCCGGGATCGCGGTCGTCGACGTGGCAGCCGCGGGCGGCGACCCCGTCGAGCAGCCCGCGATCGACGCCAGGCCGGCCAGCACCACGACCTGAATCACTACGAGATGTAGGGGAGAACGCATGACGCTCAGTCTCGGAGAGCGGGCGCGATCCGCCCATCCGGGAAGTCCCTCCGGAAAACCCTGATCATCTCGCACACCCGGCTCGGGGTTCTCCCCCAGCGGACACCGCGGTGCCGACACGCGCTACTCACACAGTGCTACCCGCCCGCGCTCACCCGTCCCGCTTCGACGTGCACCCGGCGGTCGACGCGTACCGCGTCCAGCATCCGCCGGTCGTGAGTGACCAGCAGCAGCGTGCCCGGGTACCCGTCCAGCGCCGACTCGAGCTGCTCGATGGCCGGCAGGTCGAGGTGGTTGGTCGGCTCGTCGAGTACCAGCAGGTTCACGCCGCGCGCCTGGAGCAGGGCGAGAGCCGAGCGGGTGCGCTCCCCCGGCGACAGCGTCGCGGCCTGCCGCAGTACGTGCTCGCCGCGCAGCCCGAACTTCGCCAGCAGCGTGCGGGCCTCGCCGGGCGCCCAGTCCCCGGCCGCCGCCCGGAACGCGTCGAGCAGCGACTCGTCGCCCAGCAGCAGCCGGCGAGCCTGGTCGATCTCGCCGACCACCACGCCGGGACCGAGCATGGCCGTGCCGGCCGCGAGAGGCACCCGGCCCAGCAGCGCGCCGAGCAGCGTGGTCTTGCCGGCGCCGTTCGGTCCGGTGATCGCGATCCGGTCCGCCCAGTCCACCTGGAGGTTCACCGGGCCGAGGGTGAACGCGCCGCGGGTGACCACCGCACCGGTCAGGGCCGCGACCACCGCCCCGGCGCGGGGCGCCGCGGCGATCTCCATGCGCAGCTGCCACTCCTTGCGCGGCTCCTCGACGACCTCCAGCCGCTCGATGAGCCGCTCGGTCTGGCGCGCCTTGGCCGCCTGCTTCTCGGTCGCCTCGGCCCGCAGCTTGCGCCCGATCTTGTCGTTGTCGGTGGCTTTCCGGCGCGCGTTGCGCACGCCTTGCTCCATCCAGTTGCGCTGGGTGCGGGCCCGTGCCTCCAGATCGGTCTTCGTCTGGGCGTACTCCTCGTAGTCGGCGCGGGCGTGCCGGCGGGCCACCTCGCGCTCCTCCAGGTACGACTCGTACCCGCCGCCGTAGTGCCGGATCTGGTGCTGCGGCCGGTCCAGCTCGAGGATTCGGGTGACCGTACGGGTCAGGAACTCCCGGTCGTGGCTCACCACGACGGTGCCGGCGCGCAGGCCGGTGACGAACGACTCCAGCCGGGCCAGGCCGTCCAGGTCGAGGTCGTTGGTCGGCTCGTCGAGCAGGAAGATGTCGTACCGGGACAGCAGCAGCGCGGCGAGACCGGCCCGGGCCGCCTGCCCGCCGGACAGGCCGGTCATCGGATGCCCGAGCGTGACGCCGAGCCCCAGGTCGGCGGCGACGGCTTCGGCACGCGCCTCCAGGTCCGCCCCGCCCAGGTCGAGCCAGCGCTCCAGGGCGACCGCGTACGCGTCGTCCGCACCGGGCTGGCCGGCCGTCAGGGCCTCGGTCGCGGCGTCGAGGCTGGACTGCGCGGCGGCCACGCCGGTGCGCCGGGTCAGGTACTCCCCCACCGACTCCCCCGGGCGCCGCTCCGGCTCCTGCGGAAGGTAGCCGACGGTGGCGGTCGGCGGGTTCAGGGCGATCGCCCCGTCGTCCGGGTCGTGCAGTCCGGCGAGCGTGCGCAGCAGCGTGGACTTACCCGCGCCGTTCGGCCCGACCAGCCCGATGACGTCACCCGGCGCGATCACCAGGTCCAGCCCGGAGAACAGCTCCTCTCCGCCGTGACCCGTGGTCAACCCCTTGACGATCATCGTGCCGCTCACGGTGACGATGGTATCCAGCCCGTGACCCGACCGCCGCTCGCCCGACCGCCCCTGGCCCGACCGCCGCCGGCTCGACCGCCCCTGGCCCGACCCCGCTCGCCCGACCGCCGCTGACTCAGCCGAGCGCGGCGGCCAGCGCGTCGAGGTGGTCGGCGACCGGGCCGAGGGTGAGGACCCCGCTGCCCGCGCCGGCCAGTTCCCCGGCGGCCGGCAGCAGCTCGGCGTGCAGGTACCGCATCGTGGCACGGTCGTCGAGGGCGACGGCCGCCCGCGCGGCCAGGCACAGGCGGGCCTCGCGGAGCAGATCGTGCGGCGAGGCTGGAAGGCCGCGCAGCGCGGCCGCCGCGTCGTCCTCGCGGCCGTCGGACAGCAGGATCAGCGGGCGTACCCAGGGCTGTTCCGGGCCGAAATCCCAGCCCGCCCACCCGTCGCCCCCGAGCGCCGGTCCGCGCCGCGGGTTCGGGGGCGCGCCGGTCAGGCGCTCGCCGGTCAGGCGCACCGACAACAACGCGAGCGCCGGCAGCCCCCGTTCCATGCCAGGCATCCCGCTGCCGGACAGGCGCCCGGCCACGGCCCGGTACGCGGCCTCCGCCTCGGCGGTCCGGCCGCCCACCGCCAGCCGCAGGCCGCCGTACCAACCGGTGAACACGCTCACCAGCGGCAGGTCGTACCGGTCGGCGAGGCGGTCGGCGGCGCTGGCGTGGGCGTCGGCGCTCACGAAGTCGGCGAGCGCGCTGTGCGCCTGCAGCAGGACGAGGTGGCCGAGCACCTCGAAGGTGACCAGATCGCTCCGGGCCGCGACCTCGACCAGTTCGGCGCCGATCCGGGCGCGCTCGGCGGCCAGACCGGTCCGGTGGAAGGTGTGCATGAAGCGGGCGTTGAGGGCGAACGCCAGCAGGGCCGGATCGCCCGCAGTCCGGGCCAGGGCTTCCGCCTCCGCCGCCGCCCGGCGCCCACCGTCCGTGGTGGTGCCCCGCAACTCCAGCGCGAGGGTGCTCAGCAGGCGGCTGCGCTGCTCGGGCTGCCGGCCGGTCGAGGTGTCCAGGATGCGTTCTGCGGCGCGGACGATCTGGCCGGACAGCTGCTCGTCGTCGTTGCGGGTCCAGCTGGCCGGTACCTCGAACGCGGCGAGGACGCTCGCGGTCAGCGCCGGATCGTCCAGCTTCTCGGCGGCGGCCAGCGCGTCGAGCCGGTACCGGCGCGCCTCGTCCAGATGGCCGGTCACGGCGAGGGTACGGCCCAGCCCCATGACAGCGGCCAGCCTTCCGCGAGAGTCTGTGCCGCCGGCCCGGTCGTGGGCCTCGACGGCCTGGCGCCAGAGGCGGGCCGACTGGTGCGGGTTCACGCGTTCGGCCTGTGCGGCGGCCGCCCCGGCGTAGCGCGCGGCCCGGGTGGCGGTGCCCGGGCTCGCCGCCGCGACGAAGTGGTGGGCGAGGGTGGCGACGTCGTGCGGGTACAGCCGTTCGAGGGCCTCCCCGGCAGCGGCGTGCCAGCGTGCCCGGCGCAGGGCGGACAGGTCGGCGTACAGCGTGTCACGCACCAGGATGTGGGTGAACCGGAGCCTGCCGTCCGGGCCGTACTCGGTCAGGAATCCGGCCCGCAGCGCGTGCTCCAGGGCGTCGAGCAGCGGTGCCCCGTCGCCGGCGAGGGCGGCCAGCACGTCCGGGTCGACGTCCCGGCCGAGCACGGATGCCTGCCGCAGCACGGTCTGTGCCGCGTCCGGCAGCCTCGTGAGGCGGTGCCGGATGACGTCGCGTACCCCCGGCGGTACCTTGAACAGACTCGCGCCGCCCAGAGCCGCGCCGCCCAGAGCCGCGCCACCCTCGGTGGCGAGCAGCCGGGCCAGCTCGCGGACGAAGAACGGGTTTCCCCCGCTGCGCTGGTGGATTAGCCGTACGGCCGGCTCGTCGAGGTCCGCTCCGGCCACCGCGCGGGCGAGTTCGCCGGTCTCCTCCCCGGACAGCCCGCTCAGGTAGACCCGCACGGGCTCGGCCCGGGCGAACCGCGCCAGCGCCCCGGTCAGCTCCGGGCCGACCTCGGTGGCACGGAACGTTCCGACGACCAGGACCGGGCCGGTGACCGCGACGGGCTCGGCGAACAGGGCGGTCAGCAGGTCGAGGGTGTCTTCATCGGCCCGGTGCAGGTCGTCGGTCACCACCAGCACCGGGCTCCGGCCCGCCGCCGCGGTGAGCAGCACCGCCGCGGCGCGGCGCAGGTGGAACCGCGCCGCGGCGGGGTCCGCACCGGGACTGCCAGGGGCGCCCGGTGCCTCGCCGGTGCCCGCTTCCGGGGCACCCGTTTCCGGGGCGCCCGCTTCAAGTCCCGCCGGTTCCGGGGCACCCGCTTCCGGGGCACTCGCTTCCAGGGCGGCCGCGATCTGCCCCCAGGGCCACGCCGCCGGCGCACCCTCGTACTCCGGAATGCGGCCCCACGCGGCGGTCCAGCCACCGGCCGACAATTGCCGGGTCAGCGCCTCGGCGAGCGCCGTCTTGCCCGCGCCCGCCTCTCCGGAGATCAGGGCCAGCGCGGGCGCGCGATGCCGGACAACACCCTCGGCGAGCCGGTACAGGGTGGTCAATTCCTCGCCCCGGCCGACGAATGCGCCACGCCGCGACCGCGACGGCTCCCCGGGGGTGACGGTTCCGGGGGCGGCCGTTCCGGGGCCGGCCTCCTCGGGCACGACCGGCACGGGAGCGACAGTCGCAGGAACGACCGGCGCGGGAACGACCGGCACGGGAACGACGGGCGCGGCTTCCCCCGGAGTCAGGTGTGGCGCCTGGGCGAGGATGTCGGACTCCAGCCGCCGAAGGCCGGGGCCGGGGTCCACGCCGAGTTCGGCCACCAACGTCGCCCGGGCACGGCGCAGGGCCGCCAGCGCATCGCCCTGGCGCCCCGAGCGGTACAGGGCGGTGGCCAACAGCTGCCAGGCATCCTCGCGCAGCGGGTGCCCGGCGACATGCGCCTGGAGATCGGAGACCGCCTCAGCGGAACGACCCAGCCCCAGCAGCGCCGCGGCTCGGCGTTCCACGGCCAGCATCCGCAGCTCGTCCAGCCGGTCGATCTCCGCGCGGGCCCAGGCTTCCCCGGCGAACTCGGAGTACGCCGGCCCCCGCCACAGGCCCAGCGCACCGTCCAGTGAAGCCAGTGCCTGTCCGACCCGACCGGCCGTGAGTGCCTGGCCCGCGTCGACCACCGCCGCCTCGAACCGCCACGCGTCCACCGAGTCCGGCTCGACGCGCAGCGCGTACCCGGGCGGTGCCGTCACCAGCAGCCGGGCCGGCTCCCTGGGCGCCCGGCCGGGTTCCAGGGCTCGGCGCAGGTCGGCGACGAAGGTACGGATCGCCGCCACCGCGCCCTCCGGTGGCTCCCGCCACAGGTCGTCGGCGAGCCGGTCGACCGGCACGACCCGGCCCTGGGCGATCAGCAGGCGGGCCAGTACCGCACGCTGGCGGGAACCCCGCAGCGGGACCGGGCCTCGGTCGCCGGCCGCCTCCACGGGCCCGAGCACCCCGAAGGCCACTGCCTGCCTGGTCATGGCACCCAATGTAGATCGGCCGAATCGGTTGGCAGCGCCTACTCGAGACTGTGCTCGCCCGGTGGGGCCACTCATCCAACGCTGATCCCTCATCCAACGCTGATCCCTCATCCAACGCTGATCCGCTCATCCAATGCTGATCCGCCGCTCATCGGTGCCGGGCAGGCTCGAACCCGTACTCCTTCGAGACCCCGCCCGGAAAGGCATCCCGTGAACCTCACCATCCCCGGATTCGACTACCGGCGCGTCACCGTGGCCGACGGCGTGACGCTCACCACCGCCGTGGGCGGTTCGGGCAGCCCGATCGTGCTGCTGCACGGCTTCCCGCAGACCCACCTCATGTGGCGGCACGTCGCCGCCGACCTCGCCGCCGATCACACCGTCATCTGCCCCGACCTGCGCGGGTACGGCGCCAGCGACAAGCCCGCCGACACCGACGGGACCCGGTACTCCAAGCGGACCATGGCCGCCGACATCGTCGCCCTGGCCCGTACCCTCGGCCACGAGCGCTTCGCCCTGGCGGGACACGACCGCGGCGCTCTGGTCGCGATCCGCGCCGGCCTCGACCACCCCGGCGCCGTCACCCACCTGGCCGCCCTCGATGTCCTGCCCACTCCGGACATGTGGGACGTCATGCGCGGAACCACCGCCGCGGTCGGCTTCCACCTCTACCTGATGGCCCAGCCGCCCGGCCTGCCCGAGAAGATGATCAGCGCCAGCTCGGACGACTTCTTCGGGCACTTCCTCGATGCGTGGATCCGCGACCGGGACGCCATCCCGCCCGAGGTACGGGCCGCGTACCTCGCCGCGTCCCGCGACGCGGTCACGTCCATCGTGGCCGACTACCGGGCATCGGCCGGCATCGACGTGGAGCACGACCGGGCCGACCGCGCGGCGGGCAACCGGCTTGCCATGCCGGTGACCGTCCTGGCACAGGACTGGGGCGCCGCGCTCGGGTACGACGCGGCCGGGCTGTGGCGGGCATGGGCCGCGGACCTGGAGCACCGCACGGTCTCGTGCGGCCACTTCATGGCCGAGGAGGCTCCCGCGGAGGTGGTGAAGGCGCTTCGCGCGCTGCTGGCCCGGTAGCGCGGTGAGGGCCGCGGCGCCGGAGGTGAGCGCCGCGGCCCCTCGCGTCAGGAAATGAACTTCACTTCCGGGAACGCCGGGCTCGGGCCGTCGAGCAGGTGGCCGCGGTGACGCAGGTGAAGGTCGAAGAAGGCGAGCGGGTACGCCTGTTGGATGCGTACCGCTCGGGCCGGGTCGAGGGTGCCGATCCATGCCTGGAGTTCCTCGTCGCTCATCCCGACCGCGTCGACCAGTTGCGGTATCAGCGCCTGGGTGTCGGTGTACGAGCCGTGAACGGCACCGTCGGCCTGAACGTTGAGCCGCCACCCGGTCAGGTGCGACCAGAACTCGGCGACGCTGGGCTGCGTGGCGCGCGGGTACACCGCGGTCATCAACATGAACGGGCGGTCCACGTCGGTGGTCAGCGGCGGGTTGGTTTCCATCGGGCCGTCGAAGCTCAGCCCGGCCCGTACCCGTGGGTCCTCGGTCAACACGAGGGCGGTCGCGGTCGCTCCCTTCGACCAGCCGAACATGCCGATGCGGTCCAGGTCGACAGCGTCGCCCAGGCCGGCCGGCAGCTGCTTGCGGTCGGTGTCGGGGTTGCGTCCGGCGGCCAGATCCTCGACGCGGTCGAGGACGAACCGGATGTCCCGCGCGAAGTCCGGGGGGACCAGCGCGGTGCTCGGATCGTCCAGTTGCGGGACGGTGAGCCGGCCGCCGGGAAATTCGCTGTACGCATCGTAGGTGTGGTCGACCGTGACGACCACGTACCCGTGGCTGGCCAACTCCTGGACCACGATGGTGGTGTCGCTGCGGTGATCGTGCGCTCCGTGCGAGAACATCACGACCGGCGACCGCTGGCCCATCCGGCGTACCGGGGCACCCTGGTGGCCGGCCGTGATCGGTGTCAGCACCGAGTCGGGGTCGAACCCGCCGGACGGGAGGAACGCGCGCAGGGCGGCGGGGGCCATCCACGGCGCCCGCGGGTACCGCCACACGTCCCGGGCGGGATACCAGACGCTGGTCATCAACTCGCGGTAGTGCCCGGGACCGGCTACCGGGTCGGGGCGGGACGGGTCGATCAGGTGCAGGTCCACCGTGCCAACCGGGTACGGCCCGGTCGGCGCGGGCAGCCTGGGCCGCACTGGAACGCTTTGACCCGAACCGGTGCGACCCGAAGCGGTCCGACTCGAACCGGCCGGGCCCGGAGAGGCCGAAGCCACCGAGCCGCCGATCGCGGCACCGACCGGCACGGCCGCGGCGACCGCCAGCCCGGCCCCGAGGAAGCGACGGCGACTCAGTCGTGCTCGGTCGACGCCCGCCGTGTCTGGTTCTGCATTCGGTTCTGCATGTGGTTCTGCCATGTGCCCTCCCGTGGAGACAACGTTCCTTAGGCCGTGTGTCGAAGTACCTGGCCGGCCTGCGGCGGATCCAGACACCGACCGGCGGCGTTGTCGTCTCGTCCGGATACAACACCGGTATCCGGACGAACCGCCGCCTTGCCGGATCGCCGCCCGGACCCCGCCTCGGCTCGACCGAGCACTTCGACACACGGCCTAACCGTGCCGGTCGGCGGCGGCGACGTCGTCGGCCCCGGAGCTAATCGCCGGAGGGGTGGGGTAGCCCCGGGGCGTACGCCCGGGGGCCAATCACGGTTCCTTGCGCCCGCCTCGGACAATCGCCGTTGTGGGAGGACGCAACGGATGTGGGCGCGTCCGTGGCCAGAGCACTGGCTGCGCGGGCACTAGATGACGGCCACCCGCAGGCCGCCCGTGCGCAGCCGGTCCACCTGTTCGGGATCGGCGGTGTCGTCAGTGATGAGTTCGGCGACCGACGACAGCGGACAGATCCCGGCGAACACCACGCGACCGAGTTTGCTCGCGTCCGCCACCACGATGGCTCGGCGGCTGCGTTCGATGAGTGCGCGGTTCGTCGCCGCCTCGGTCTCGTTCTGGGTCGTCAGGCCGGCGTCCCGGTCCACCCCGTCCACGCCGACGAATGCCACATCGATGTTTATCTTGCCGAGAGTGGAGTCCGCGAGCGGGCCGACGAGTTCGTACGAGACACCGCGCGCCACCCCGCCGGTCACGATGAGCTTCACGTTGGGCCGCACCGCGAGTTCGGCCGCGATGTTCAGCGCGTTGGTCACCACGGACACCTCGCCCCTCTGCGCGAGGAACCGGGCTATCTCCAGTGTCGTGGTGCCCCCGGTGAGCGCGATGACCTCGCCGTCACCGACCCGATCGGCCGCGGCCCGGGCGATCCGCACCTTCTCCGCGTGCGCCTGGCCGGCACGGTAGCGCACCGGCAATTCGGCCGATCCCTGGAAAACCGCGCCGCCGTGCGCCCGTTCGAGCAACCGCTGGTCGGCGAGCGAGCGCAGGTCCCGCCGGACCGTCGCCTCGCTCACGCCCAGATCGACCGCGAGGTCGGCGACGTCGACGCTGCCGTTTTCCGCGAGCACCCGCAGGATCCAGCCGAACCGGTCGGCTCGGTGCCTGCGGCGGGTCGCGGCGTTGCGGGCGACCGCGGGATCGCGGTGATTGTGGACCGGTTCCATGGACGAGATGGTCTCATCGGTCGGCCTGACGGAGCGAGGCACAGCACGCAGCATTCCAGTCCGCGCATTTACACGCAAGTACCTGCGCATAGTTGCGCGGGTTTGCCGATGAAGGGACCCGATGCGCTTGACAGCGCGAAATTCGGCGGGCGAGCATCCAGTCATGAGCATTACTGCGGACGAGATCGCTACCCAGCCGAGCACGTGGCGACGGGCCGCCGCCCTCGCCCATGACGTCTCCGGCATCCTGCCCGCGCCCGGTGACGACGTCTGCATCGTCGGCTGTGGCACCTCCCTCTACATGGCGCAGGCGGCTGCCGCGCTGCGGGAGAACGCCGGGCACGGCCGGACAGACGCGTTCGCGGCGTCCGAGATGCCCCGGCGGCAGTATGACGTGCTGGTGGCAATCTCTCGCTCGGGCACCACGACGGAGGTCGCCGAACTGCTGCGCCGGACGTCCGGCATGCGCACCGTGGTGCTGACCGCCGTGCCCGACGGGCCGGTGGCCGCCGCGGCGGACGCCGTGGTGCCGCTGCCGTTCGCCGATGAGCGGTCTGTGGTCCAGACCCGGTTCGCCACCACGGCCCTGACGCTGCTGCGCGCCGCGGCCGGCGACGACATCGAGCCGTCCATCGTGGACGCCGAGCGCGCGCTCACCGTTGACCTGCCGGTCGATCCCGCCGCGACGTCACAGTGGACATTCGTCGGTCGTGGGTGGACGGTCGGGCTTGCCAGCGAGGCCGCGCTGAAGCTGCGCGAGGCGGCGCAGGCGTGGACCGAGGCGTACCCCGCCATGGAGTACCGGCACGGGCCGATCAGCGTGTCCGGCCCCGGTACCGTCGTGTGGTCCCTCGGTCCGCTCGACCCGGCCCTGGCCGAGCAGGTCCGCTCGGTCGGTGCCACAGCGGTCGACCTGGGCACCGATCCCCTGGCTTCGCTCGTCGTGGCCCAGCGCGCGGCGGTGGCCCTCGCCGAGTCGCGCGGACTCGACCCGGACACGCCGCACAACCTCACCCGCGCGGTCATCCTGGACGACGTGGCACTGACGATCTGATCCGGCCGGCCGGCGATCCCCGGGTTGCCGGCCGCTGTCGCCACCGTTTGCGTTTCGGCGTGCGCGTGTTCGGGCGTGCCGGCGTTCGGTGTACCCGCACCACGTCTCCGCCGCTGAGGATCAGATCCGGGTTGGCGTCGCCGACGACGAGGAGATCCAGCGGCCGGTCCTCGCCACGTGCGGAAGGTGCGGGAATTCGGGGCTGGTCGGGCACGCACTCAGCATGGCAGTATGCGCATAGATGCTCAAGTGCCGCGCGAAGTTGTCCACTTTCTAGGCGTGACAGCGAGCGGGGTGCGCAGCGACGCTCGGTGCCACGAGGATCGACCGCTTGACCGCGCGCGGTTGCGCGGTATCCGCACTCGATGCGCACATATCGTTGACACTCGAAAACCGTCCAGTTAGATTCCGATGACGCCAACTCGGACGCTGTTCGACATGGCGAACACAGCTGCGCCTCATTGATCCGTCGCGGCGTCACCCATCGGCCGCCGCGACCCGAACCCGCTCTATCCCCCACCGGAGCCGGGCAGGGCAGGAAGGGTTTCCGCTCCCACGACAGACCGCTATCCCGCAGCCCTCAGAAGGGGAGGCCCGAAGGTGACCGTACGACAACCCTCTGGACGCATGCCGACTCGGCGCGAACTGCTCCGCAACGGTCTGGGCCTGGCCGCACTGGCGGGCATGAGCCCGCTGCTGGGCGCCTGCGGCTCGGACGACGACGGCGCGAGCGCCGACGGCACCGTGACCATCACGATGTGGCACGGCCAGGAAAACCAGGGCAAGGACACTCTCGACAAAATCGTCGCCGCGTTCAACGCCAAGAACCCGAAAATCAAGGTGAACGCGAGCAGCGGCGGCGTCCTGGCCGACAGCATGCTCCAGAAAATCACCACCGCGCTGGCCTCGGGCAAGTACCCCGACATCGCGTACATCTTCGGTCCGGACATCGCCAACGTGGCGCGCAGCCCGAAGGTGGCCAACCTCCAGCCGTTCATCACGCAGCCCGACGTGAACTGGGACGACTACTACCCCGCCGCCCGCGACGCGGTGACCGTCGACGGGAAGGTACGGGGCTTCCCCGCGCTCATCGACAACCTGTGCGTCGCGTACAACAAGAAGATCTTCGCCGCGGCCGGCGTGCCCGAGCCGACCGGCGACTGGACCTGGGACGAGTACGTCGCCACCGCGAAACGGCTGACCGACCCGGCCAAGGGCACCTTCGGCACCGGCTGGCCCGCCGCTGGCGACGAGGACTGCGTCTGGCGCATCTACCCGCTCATCTGGGACCTTGGTGGGTCCATTGTGGACGGATCGGGCAAGAAGATCGGTTTCGACAACGACTCCGGCCTCAAGGCGCTCCAGGTCGTCCACCAGCTCGGCGCGGACAAGTCGGTGTACGCCGACACCAAGCCCGGCAGCGACCAGATGTACCAGGTGTTCACCAGCGGCAAGATGGCGATGATCCCGACCGGGCCGTGGGAGCTGCCGGTGTTCATCGAGGCCAAGTCCGACTACGGTGTCGTTCCGCTGCCCACATTCAGCGGGAAGCGGGTCACCATCGCCGGCCCGGACACCTGGACGGTCTTCGACAACGGGAAGGCGAAGGTCAAGGCGGCCGTGGAGTTCCTCAAGTTCCTCACGTCCGGCGACCAGGACGTGCAGTGGGCCACCGAGGCCGGCAGCCTCCCGCTGCGCAAGAGCACCGCCAACCTGGCCGAGTGGAAACAGCACGTCGACACGACCGTGGGCCTGAAACCGTTCTCCGACGCGCTCGCCTACGCGAAGACCCGCCCGACGATCCGCAAGTACCCGCAGATCTCCGAACCGCTGGGGCAGGCGATCGTCAAGATGCTGCTCGGCCAGGGCACTCCGGAGGGCGCGCTGAGCGAACTCGCCAAGAACGCCAACGCCGCGCTGGCCACCCCGTAGCGGCCGCGATCGTGAAGACCCAGTTCAGGGTTGCCGTGGTGAACCGGGAGCCGGTGCGCGATCCGGCCCGGTCACTGCGGCGCCGCAGGTACGGCGAGGCGAGCACCGCCTGGTCCTACGTGCTGCCGTCGGTGGCCATCATTCTCGGGCTCGGCATCGTGCCGATGGTGTGGTCTCTGGTGCTCTCGTTGCAGAGCAGCGATCTGATCACGCCCGCCCAGTGGGTGGGGCTGAAGAACTACGAAACACTCAGCCACGATCCCAACTTCCGCGCGGCCGTCGGGCACACCCTCATCTACACGGCCCTGTTCGTGCCGCTGAGCATCGCCGGCGGCCTCGGCCTGGCGCTGCTTCTCAACCGCAAGGTGCGCCTCATCGGCCTGTACCGGACGCTGGTGTTCGTGCCGTTCGTGGTGTCCGCGACCGCGCAGGGCGTGCTGTTCTCGTTCATCTTCGACTCGCACTTCGGGCTCGCCAACGCGGTGCTGCACTGGTTCGACATCCCGGCACAGGGCTTCTTCGCGGACAAGAGCCAGGCGCTGTACCTGCTGGTGCTCATCGCGTTGTGGAGCGGCGTCGGGTTCTGTGTGGTGGTCTACCTCGCCGGGCTGCAGGACATCCCCGCCGAACTGGTCGAGGCGGCCTCCATCGACGGGGCGGGGCGCGGCGCCACCTTCCGGTTCGTGGTGTGGCCCGCGCTGCGACCGATGACGGTGTTCCTGCTCATCTGGGAGACGCTGCAATCGTTGCAGGTCTTCGACATGGTGTTCGTGACGACCCGCGGCGGACCGCTGGAGTCCACCACGGTCGTGGTGTTCTTCGTGTGGCAGCAGGCGTTCGAGGTGTTCAACGCCGGATACGCCGCGGCGGGTGCCTACGTCCTGGCGTTCGGCCTCCTGGTGCTCAGCATCGGCATCCGCCTGATCCGCCGGGGCGACGAGAGGAAGGTGAGCCGGCGATGACCACACTGCCGGTCCACAGGCGCCGCAGGTGGCTGCCGTTCAGCCCGTGGCACTTCGTGCTGGCGCCGGTGTCGCTGCTGTTCGGCCTGCCGCTGGTGTGGCTGGTGCTCAGCTCGTTCATGAGCAACGCGCAGATCAACCGGTTCCCGCCGACCATCATCCCGCACTCGCTGCACCTCGACGGCTACCGGTACGTGCTGGACAACGCACTGTTCCCGCGCTGGTTCCTCAACTCCGCCATCGTGGCGGTGGTGGTCGTCATCGGGAACCTGGTGTTCGGGATCCTCGGCGGGTACGCGTTCGCCCGGCTGAGGTTCGGCGGCTCGCGGGCGCTGCTGGCGTTGATGCTCGGCACCCTGGTGATCCCGTTCCAGATCACCATGATTCCGACGTTCCTCATCATGAAGGACCTCGGGCTGGTCGACACTCTCGGCGCCCTCATGGTGCCGTCCCTGGTCACCCCGCTCGCGGTGTTCCTGTTCCGGCAGTTCTTCCTCTCCCTGCCGCGCGAGGTCGAGGAGGCCGCGTGGATGGACGGCTGCTCGCGGCTGCGCACGCTGTGGCACGTCGTGGTGCCGATGGCGCGACCGGCGCTGGGCACCGTGGCGGTCCTGACGTTCCTGGCCACCTGGAACGACCTCACCTGGCCGCTGATCGCCATCAACAACGACCACAACTACACCCTGCAGCTCGGACTGGCCACCTTCCAGGGACAGCACCGCACCGAGTGGTCGGCCGTGATGGCCGGCAACCTCATCGCGGTACTGCCCGTGCTCATCGCGTTCCTGGCCGCGCAGCGGACGTTCATCCGGTCGCTCGCGTCCAGCGCCGTGAAGGGCTGAGCCCCATCAACCGGCTGAGCCCCATCAACCACCGGAGGGAATGGAACAACATGACGACGGTGACCTTTGTCGGCGCGGGAAGCGTGGTCTTCACCCGGCAGCTGCTCGCGGACATCTTCGGCTACCCGGAACTGGGCGACGTACGCATCGCCCTGCACGACATCGACCCCGACCGGCTGGCGACCGCGGAGGGCATCGCCCGGCAGGCCGCGGCCCAGCTGAACGTGAACCCGACCATCACCGCCTCGCTCGACCGGCGTACCGCGCTGGAGGGCGCCGACTTCGTCATCAACATGGTTCAGGTCGGCGGCATCGACGCGACCCGGGTGGACTTCGAGGTGCCGAAGTCGTTCGGCGTGCGCCAGACGATCGCGGACACGCTCGGCGTGGGCGGCGTGTTCCGGGCGCTGCGCACGTTCCCGGTGCTGCGCGGGATCGCCGAGGACATGATGGCGGTGTGCCCGGAAGCGTGGCTGCTCAACTACACCAACCCGATGGCGATGAACGTGTGGTGGCTGTCCGAGATCGCGCCGCGGCTGAAGGCGGTCGGCCTGTGCCACAGCGTGTACTGGACGGTCTCCGGGCTCTGCGAGCTGGTCGGTGCACCGCTCGCGGAGACCGAGTACCGGGCGGCCGGCGTCAACCACCAGGCGTGGCTGCTGCGCTGGGAGCACCGGGGCGAGAGCCTGTACCCGCGCCTGGACGAGCGCATCGCCGCCGACCCGGAGCTGCGCCGCCGGGTACGGGTGGACATGTACCGCCGGCTGGGCTACTACCCCACCGAGACCAGCGAACACTCCTCCGAGTACGTGCCGTGGTACCTGCACGACGAACGTGAGGTGCAGCGGCTGCGCATCCCCGTCGATACGTACCTCGGCATCAGCGAAGGCAACGTGGCCGAGTACGAGCAGACCCGGGCGCTGCTGGCCGCCGATGAGGTGGTACCGCTGGAGCACAGCGCCACCGAGTACGCCCCGCAGGTCATCCACTCGATGGTGACCGGCACGCCGCGGATCATCCACGCGAACGTGGCCAACCGCGACCTCATCACCAACCTGCCGCACGGCGCCGGGGTCGAGGTACCGGCCACAGTGGACGGTCTCGGGTTGCATCCGCACCATGTCGGCGCGCTGCCGCCGCAGTGTTCCGCGCTCAACACGTCGTTCCTCGCGGTGTGCGAGCTGACCGTCCGGGCGGCGCTGTCCGACGATGCGCGGATGGTACGGCAGGCGGTGATGATGGATCCGAACGCGTCGGCGACGCTCCGGGTCGACGACATCTGGGACATGTGCGACGCGATGATGAAGGCGCACGGCGACCTCATCCCCGAACCGCTGCGGGCATGCGCGCCGGTCCGGTGAGCGCCTTCCCCGGGAACACCCGCGGCACGGCCGCGGCGCGGGCGGACGGATTGCCGGCGAAGAGACGGCTAGCCTTCTCCCGGCCGGTGGCCCAGGTTGTCGGACAGCCGCGCGGCGCCGTCGCGCACCAGGTCCGACAGCCGGGCCCGGGTCTTGTCGTTCCACCGGGACGTCGGCACGGACACGCTCATCGAGGCGACTATCGCGCCGGTTTGGTCGCGCACGCCCGCCGCGACACAGTGGACGTCCTCGCTGGACTCGCCGTCGTCGAAGGCCAGCCCGTCCTGCCGGATCCGCTTGAGGACGGACTTCAGCCGGGTCACCGACGTGATGCTGTCGCGCGTCATCGCGGGCAGCTTCTGCCCCCGCGGGTACAGCGCGTCGAAGTCTTCCGCCGCGAGGCCGGACAGCAGCATCTTGCCGACGCCGGTGCAGTGTGCCGGCAGGTGACGGCCGACCGCCGACACCATGCGTACCGGATGGGTGCTGTCCACCCGGGCGATGTAGATGACGTCGCGGCCCTCCCGGACGGCGACGTGCACCGTTTCGGCGCACGCGGCGGCGACGTCGTTCGCGGCCAGTTGCGCCTCCCGGGCCAGGTCGATCTGGTCGGCGAACACGCTGCCGAGCTGGAACAGGCGCACGCCGAGCCGATACCGGGTGGGCTGCCCGGGCACCGGGACCAGGTACCGGCGGTCCACGAGCGTGACGAGCAGCTCGTGCGCAGTCGTCCGGGCGAGCCCGGCCCGGCTGACCACCTCGGCGGCGGACAGCAGCGGCTGCTGCAGAAACAGTTCGAGGATGTCCAGGGCCCGACTCGCGGCGGGGACGCTGCGCGGCAACTCATACCCCCGGGAAACTCAGGTGAACGAAGGCGTTGAGCGACCTTTGACAGGACGAGAGCCCGTCGTTAGGTTTGGTGTCGAAATAGCGAATGGCGTTCAGTATATCGGACGGTCGTGCGAACCGTCGCAGCAGTGTCGGACGGCCCGGCGCCCAGAACCCGGGAATGCCATGCGGGGAGAGTCATGCGTGGGCTGCGCGGAAGGCGCGTACTGGTCAGCGGCGGCAGCAGCGGCATCGGCGAGGCGGCGGCCCGGCGCTTCCTGGAGGAAGGCGCCCGGGTCTTCATCGGCGGTCTCGATCCCGGCGAGGTCGCGGCGGCGCTCGCCCGGCTGGCTGAGGTCGGCGGTGTCACCGACACGGCGGCCGACCTCGCCGGTACCGCGGCCGACGTCAGCGACGAGGCGGAGGCGGGGCGGCTGGTCCGCGACGCCGCCGCTGCCCTCGGCGGCATCGACGTGCTCGCCAACAACGCCGGCACAGCGTGGCGCGAGCCGTTCCTCGACATCGCGCCACACCACTGGGACCGGCTGCTGGCGGTCAACCTGCGCGGCATGTTCCTGGTCGCCCAACACACCGCGCGGGTGCTGGTGGCGCAGGGCACCGGCGGCTCGATCGTGAACATGTCCTCCATCAACGGGCTCGCCGGCGAGGCGGACTACGCGCACTACAACGCGTCGAAGGCCGCGGTGCTGGGCCTGACGACGACGATGGCGGTGGAGTTGGGCCGGTACGGCATCCGGGTCAACGCGCTGTGTCCCGGGTACATCGAGACGCCGTTGAACGCACAGATCGCGAGCGACCTGGACGACGGTTTCGCCGCCGGGTACGCCGAGCAGAAGATCCCGCTGCGCCGCACCGGCCGCCCCGACGAGGTCGCCGCCGCGTACGCGTTCCTCGCCTCCGACGACGCCTCGTTCATCACCGGCACGGCGATCGTGGTGGACGGCGGGCAGCTGACCGCGATGTGAGCCCTGTGACGCCCTGTGACGCCCGACCCTGTGATGTCCGACCCTGTGATGTCCGACCCTGTGATGCCCGAACCCTTCAGACCACGACGGGAGAAACACGCATGAGGGCACTGGTGTTCACCGGCCCCGGTGAGGTCGAACTCCAGGACGTCGACCGGCCCCGGCCGGACGCCGGTGACGTGCTGCTCGACGTGCGCGCGGCCGGCATCTGCGGCAGCGAACTGCACGGCTTCCGCCAGCCCGGGTTCCGTAAGCCGCCGCTGGTCATGGGGCACGAGTTCGCCGGTACCACGCCGGAGGGCCGGCGGGTCGTGGTGAACCCGCTCGTCAGCTGCGGGCAGTGCGACCTGTGCCGGAGCGGCCGCCCGCAACTGTGCCGGAACCGGGAACTGCTCGGCGTGCACCGGCCGGGCGGGTTCGCGGAGTCCGTCGTGGTCCCGGCGACCTCCCTGCACGAGCTTCCGCCGGAGATGTCATGGCAGACGGCGGCGATGGTCGAGCCGCTGGCCAACGCGGTGCACGCGTGGCACCAGCTCGACCCGCGCGGAGGGGTTCACGCCACCGCCCCCGGCCGGGTCGCGATCGTCGGAGCCGGCACCATCGGCCTGGTCTGCCTGCTGGTCGCGCGCCGGCACGGCCTGGCCGACGTCACCGTGGTCGACCGGTCGCCGCAGCGGCTGGAGCTGGCGCGGCGGCTCGGGGCCACGTCCACCGAACCGGAGCTGGCCGGCGAGTTCGACGCCGTGATCGACGCGGTCGGTTCGCCGGTCACCCGGCGGGCCGGGATCGACCGGGTACGGCCAGGCGGCACCTGCGTGTGGCTCGGCCTGGCGGACCCGGACCCAGGGTTCGACGGCAATGCCCTGGTGCGCCAGGAGAAGCGGGTGGTGGGTTCGTTCGCGTACTCACCCGACGACTTCGCGACCGCTCTGGCGCTCGCGGCCGAGCTGGACCTGGACTGGACGACTCCGGTCGGGTTGGAGCAGTCCCGGGAGGTCTTCCTGGCGCTGGCCGGCGGGGCGATGGAACCGGTCAAGGCGGTGATCGTCCAATGAGGACACTCGATGAGTCGGACGTCCTGGTGCCCGCTGCCGGCGAGCTGTGCGAGGGGCCGTGCTGGGACACCCGTACCGGGCGGTTGTACTTCGTGGACATCCTCGCCGGCCGGGTACACGCGGTGGATCCGGTGGGTGGGGCGCGCCGCACCTGGGAGTTGGGCGTACCGGTCGGCGCGGTGGCGCCACGACGCGCTGGCGGGTGGATCGCCGCGGTGGAGCGGGGCTTCGCGGCGTACGACGACGACTGGCGCCCGGCCGGCCCGGTCGTGGCGGCACCGGCGCAGCGGGACGGTACCCGGTTCAACGACGGCGGGTGCGACCCGGCCGGGCGGTTCTGGGCCGGCACCCTGGCCTACGACGGTACGCCGGGCACGGGCGCGCTGTACCGGCTCGACGCCGCCGGTACCGTCACGGAGATGCTCTCCGGCGTCACCAACTCCAACGGGCTGGCCTGGTCGGCGCCGGGTATCGAGATGTTCTACGTCGACACCGGCAAGGCGACGATCGACCGGATGGCCTTCGACCCCACGGATGGGACGATCGCCGATCGGCGGACGCTGGTCGCGTTCCCGTCCCAGGACGGCTCGCCGGACGGGATGGCCATCGACCGGGACGGCTTCCTGTGGGTCGCCCTGTGGGGCGGCGGCCGGGTGCGCCGCTACTCCCCCGGCGGGGTGCTCGACGGCGAGCTCCGGCTCCCGGTCAGCCAGGTCACCAGCGTGGCCTTCGGCGGCGCGGACTTCGGCGACCTGTTCATCACCACCGCCGCCGAGGGCCTGGCCGCCGACCAGCGCGCCCGGCAACCGCTGGCCGGATCGGTGTTCCGGTACCGGCCCGGGGTGGCCGGACTGCCGCCCGCCACGTTCGCCGGATAGTCCACCGGCGGTACCACGACAGGAGGTCCATGGAGATGGTCGCGGCCGACATCCCGCTGCGCGAGTACCGACCCCGTCAGCGTCTCACGCTGCCCGAGCATTTCGTGTCGTCCGCCCGGTTCCCGGCGGTCGACGCGCACACCCACCTGGGTCGCTGGCTGTCCGCGTGGGTGGGGCGCGAGGGCAGCTTCCTGGTCGAGGACGCCGACGAGTTCCTGGCCGCCATGGCGGCGTACAACGTCCACGGCTTCGTGAACCTCGACGGCCGGTGGGGCGAGGAGTTGCGGGCCAACCTCGACCGGTTCGACGCCCGGTACCCGGGACGGTTCGCGACATTCTGCCACGTGGACTGGTCACTGATCCCGGACGGCCCGCAGGCCCTGGTGGACAATCTCGCCGACTCGGTCGCGGCGGGGGCCGCCGGGGTGAAGGTGTGGAAGGACCTCGGCCTGGCGGTCGAGGACGCGGACGGCACGCTGGTGCTGCCCGACGACCCGCGGCTCGATCCGATGTGGACGGCCGCCGGGGAGCTGGGGGTACCGATCTGGTGGCACACCGCCGACCCGCAGGCGTTCTTCGACCCGGTCGACGAGCGCAACGAGTTCCTGGAGTTGCTGAACATCCGGCCCGACTGGGCGTTCCACGGCCCGCGGTTCCCCACCTTCGAACGGCTGATGGAGGCGATGGAGGCGGTCGTGTCCGGGCACCCGGACACCACGTTCGTGGCGGTGCACGCCGGCAACTACGCGGAGAACCTCGGCTGGGTGGACCGGATGCTGGCCACGTACCCGAACCTGAACATCGACATCGCCGCGCGCATCTCGCAGCTGGGCCGGCAGCCGCGCGCCGCACGGCAGCTGTGCCTGCGCCACCCGGACCGGGTGCTGTTCGGCACCGACGAGGTGCCGCACACCGGCGAGACGTACCCGACGCACTTCCGGTTCCTGGAGACGGCCGACGAGTGCTTCGCGCACACCGACGATGATCCGCCGCTGTTCGGCCGGTGGACCATCTCCGGGCTCGACCTGCCGGATGACGTCCTGCGCAAGGTGTACGGCGACAACGCCCGGCGGCTGGTGCCGCGGCTCGGCGGCCAGCCATCGGAAAGCGAGAGCGCATGACCCGCATCGCCATCATCGGAGCGGGCGGGTACGAGTTCCCGCTCCAGCTGATGAACGACTTCCTGTCCTTCGAGAGCACCGCGGACGCGACGTACGCGCTGATGGACATCGACCCGGAGTCCCTGCGCCGCACCGAGCGGTTGGCCCGGCGGCTGGTGGAGGCACACCGGTTGCCGGCCCGGATCGAACCGACCACGGACCGCCGGACCGCGCTGCGCGGCGCCGATTTCGTGGTGGTGTGCTTCCAGGTCGGCGGGCGCGACGCGTACGCGGTGGACATGGAGATCCCCCGGCGGTACGGCGTGGACCAGACCGTCGGCGACACCCTCGGCCCCGGCGGGGTGTTCCGGGGCCTGCGGTCGGTGAAGGCGCTCGACGACATCATTGCCGACATGAGCGACCTGTGCCCGGACGCACCGCTGCTCAACTACGCCAACCCGATGTCCATCAACTGCTGGTTCGCCGGCCAGGCCGGGGCGCACGTCACCGGCCTGTGCCACTCGGTTCAGCACACCGCCGACGAACTGGCGAGCATCGCCGGCTACCAGTCCGGCGAGTGGTCGTTCCGGGCGGCCGGCATCAACCACCAGGCGTGGATGCTGGAGTTCAAGCACCGGGGCCGGGACGCGCTGCCCGAGCTGCGGGAGGCAGTCAATGCCTACCACCGGGGCGACCGGAAGCCCGCGCGCGAGATCGACGAGTGGTACGCCGGTGGCCGGGAAAGCGTACGCACCGCCGTCATGAACCTCACCGGCTACTTCCAGACCGAGTCGAGCCACCACGCGTCCGAGTACTACCCGCATTTCCGCCGCACCCCCGACCAGGTCTCGGCGCTGCTG
Organism: Rugosimonospora africana; assembly: GCF_016862975.1. Taxonomy (GTDB): domain Bacteria; phylum Actinomycetota; class Actinomycetes; order Mycobacteriales; family Micromonosporaceae; genus Rugosimonospora; species Rugosimonospora africana. The sequence goes on along the minus strand of NZ_BONZ01000040.1, from coordinate 5,221 downwards.
CCGCAGCGATGGGACTACCTCGACATCACCCGGGGCAACAACGAGGCGGAGCTGGAACGGCTCGCCGAGGACTTCGCAGGCGGAAGGCTCACGGTCAGCGAGGAGTACGCCGCCCGGATCGTGGACTCCGTGCTCACGAACACACCGCGGGTCATCTACGGCAACGTGCCCAACACCGGACTGATCACCAACCTGCCCGACGGCTGCTGCGTCGAGGTGCCCTGCCTCGTCGACGCGAACGGAGTGCAGCCGACCCACGCCGGCGAGCTGCCCGCCCCGTGCGCCGGCATCAACCTCGCCTCCGTCGGGTACCAGCACACGGTGGTGGCCGCCTACCTGCAGCGCTCACGCGACCTCATCTATTCGGCGGTCGCGCTCGACCGGCTCACCTCCGCGCTGCTGGACCTCGACCAGATCCGGCGGATGTGCGACGAGATGATCGACGCCCAATCGCGTTGGCTGCCGGAGGTGCGCTGATGACCGACCCGATACCCGCCGAGGATCTGGCGCGCTGGTGCCGGATTCCGGCCGGCGAGCTGGCCGACCACCCGGACCGCCGGATGGCGCTGCGCATCTGCCGCGACAGCGCCGAGATGGGCCGGCTCATGGCCCGCGAGCTGGTCGACGAGATCGCGGCGGCCGGCCGCGCCGGGCGTACCCTGCGGACGATCCTGCCGTGCGGGCCGAGTTGCTGGTACGAGCCGTTCACCGCGCTCGTCAACGCCGAACGGATGAGCCTGACCCACGTCGAGGTGTTCCACATGGACGAGTGCCTGGACTGGGAGGGCAAGCCGCTGCCGCGCAGCCACCCGTACAGCTTCCGCGGATTCATGGAGCGCGAGTTCTATGGACCCGTCGACCCGGCGCTCGCCGTGCCGGAACACCACCGGCACTGGCCGGAACCGGGGACCATCACCGCCATCTCCGCCGACCTGCTCGCCCGACCGGCTGACCTCGTGTACGGCGGCTGGGGGCAGGACGGGCACGTCGCGTACAACCAGGCGCGCCGCAACCCGTACAGCCCGTTGTCTGTGGCGCGGCTGCGCGCGTCGACCGCACGGGTACAGGACAACAACCCGGACACCGTCATCGCGCTCGCCCAACGCACGTTCGGCGGCGCGTACCAGTTCGTCCCGCCGATGTCGGTGACGCTCGGCCTCGCCGAGATCCTTGCGGCGAAACGGATCCGGCTGTTCAGCGACACCGGCGCGTGGAAACAGACCGCGCTGCGGGTGGCGCTGTTCGGCCCGGTCACCGCGGAGTACCCGATGACGCTGCTGCGGGAACACCCGGACACGCTGCTGACCGCGACCGTGGACACCGCGCGGCACCCGATCAGCGAGCATCCCGAGTGGGACCTCGGCGTGGGCTGGTGACGGCCATGGCAGGCCGCCACGACGCGCCGGCGTACGAGGTGGTGGTGGGCACCGGTGGCATCGGCTCGGGGATGTTCCTCGCCCTGACCGGCAACCGCACCCTGGGCCGTGAGGAGAGCCGGGCCGCCACACTGCTCGACCAGCGCGACTACTGCAAGCTGCACATCGTGTGCCACTACGTACGGCGGCTGCTCGGCCCGGCGGTCCGCGTGGTACCGGTCGGGAAGGTCGGCGACGACGCACCGGGCCGCGACGCCATGGCGGCCATGCGCGCCGAGGGCATGGACATGTCCCTGGTCGCGATGGCGCCCCGCCCCACCCTGTTCTCGGTCTGCTTCCAGTACCCGAACGGCGACGGCGGCAACATCACCACGGCCGGCTCCGCCAGCGACTGCGTCGAACCGGCCGACATCGCGCGCGCCGCGCCGGTCCTGGACGCGCACCGCGGTCGGGCGATCGCGCTGGCCCTGCCGGAGGTACCGGTGGCGGCGCGCGCCGCGCTGCTGGACCTCGCGACCGCGGCCGAGGCTTTTCGGGTGGCGACGTTCGTGTCGCAGGAGTGGGAACAGGTGCTGCGCGACGGTCTGTTGGGACGTGTCGACCTGCTGGCGCTGAACCTCGACGAGGCGACGGCGCTGCTCGAGAGCGGCCCGGATGGAGCCGCTGGCACGGTGTCCGCCGGCAGTGTGTCAGCCGGCGCTGTGTCGGCCGGCACTGTGTCCGCTGGTGCCGTGTCCGCCGGTCGCGCAGCGGAGGCCGGTGCCGTGGGGGCCGGGAGCGGGGCCGGCGGTCTCGGCGGTCTCGGCGGGCCCGGCGACGGCGGTCTCGGCGCGGCCGGCGCAGACGGCGGTCTCGCTGCGGCCGGCGGTCTCGGCGCGGCCGGCGCAGACGGCGGTCTCGGCGCGGCCGGCGGTCTCGGCGGGCCCGGCGCCGTCGTGGAGGCCGTGGTGCGCCGGCTGGCGGCGACCAACCCGGCGATGTCGCTCGTCGTGACGGCCGGTCGGCAGGGTAGCTGGGCGTGGGACGGGCGCAACCTCAGCCACACTCCCGCCCTGCCGGTCGAGTCGGTCGCCGGCACCGCCGGCGCGGGCGACGCGCATCTCGCCGGGCTCGTGGTCGCGACCGCGCACGGGGTACCGCTGGCCGCGGCGAACCGGTACGCCACCGTGGTCTCCGGCGTGAGTGTGACGTCCCGGCACACCATCGACCCCGACCTGACCGCGGCCCGCGTCCGCGACGCCGCCCGCTCCGCCGGCTGGGAACTGCCGCCCGAGCTGTAGTCTGGTATGACAATTGTCATAACGGGTGGGAGCTCATGTCCGGCAGCACGAGAACGCCGCGGGAGCGGATGGTCTACAGCGCGGCACAGCTGGTGCGTGCGCACGGAGTCGCGGCGACCGGCGTCCGTGAGGTGGTCACGCACGCGAACGCGGCACGCGGCTCGTTCCAGCACTACTTCCCCGGCGGCAAGGACCAGCTCGTCGGAGAGGCGTTGCTGTGGTCGGGACGGTTCGCCGCGCAGTGGGTCGCCGGGTACCCACGAACCACCGCGCACCCGTCCCCGGCCGGCCTGTTCGCGCACCTGGCGGCCTACTGGCGGGACGACCTGACCGCGCGCCGGTACGAACGCGGGTGCCCGGTCATGGCGACCGCCGCCGACCTGGCCGGCGGGGACTCCCCGGTCAACGAGCAGTTGCGCGCCGCCGCCGCTGAGTGGGAGCGGGCCGTGGTCGACGAACTGGTCCGCATGCGCGTGCCACGGAGGCGGGCGCGTTCCCTGGCGACGCTGATGCTCAGCTCGCTGGAGGGTGCCATCATGCTCACGCGTGTCCACCGCGATGTCGGCGTGCTCGACACCGTGGTCACGCAGTTGTCGCCGCTACTGGACGCGCACGGCACCCGGCCCGGCGTCGCTTCCGGCCACTGATCCGGCGCCGCTCCCGGCTCCCTACCCCGCGTCGCTCCCGGCTCCCAACCCGATGCCGACCGGCAGCCCGGCATCGCTCCCGATCGCCGGCCCTTCAGAGCCGGCGGCGCGCTCGGCGGTCCGCGCCTCGATCGCCCGGACCACGGCAATCATGTCGGCGCCGCCGTGCCCCGCGGCAACCGTCTCGGTGAACAGCTCCAGGCAGACGTCCAGCAGCGGCGACGCCAGGCCGGACTCGCGAGCGGCGTCGGCGACCAGGCGGTTGTTCATCAGGACGTCCGCCGCCGCGGCCTGCGCGGCGAAGTCGTGGTCGACAAGCTTGTGCGCCTTGATCCGGGAGACGCTGCTGGCCATCGGGCCGGCGTCGAGGACATCGAGGAACTGGCGCAGGTCCAGGCCGTGCCGGTCGGCGAAGTGGACCGCCTCCGCCAGGCCGGTGACCATCGTGATGAGGTACAGGTTGACCGCGAGCTTCATGCGCAGCGCGTTGGGTACCGGTCCACAGTCGACCGCCTCGCGGCACATCGGCGCGAGCAGCGGCCGCACCTCCCGGATCGCCGCCGGGTCGCCGGCCAGCATCGCGACGAGTTCACCGGCCTCGGCCGGGGTACGGGATCCGGACACCGGAGCCTCCACGTACCGGCCGCCGGCCGCGACCACGTCGATTTCCAGCCCGCGCGAGTACGACGGTGTCGTCGTTCCCATGTGGACGATCGTGTGCCCGGCGACGTTCGCGGCGAACCCCGGCGTATCGCGACCCAGCACCCCGTCGATCGCCTCCGGCCCGGCCAGCATGAGCAGGACGACGTCCGCCGCCGCGAACACCCCGGCCGGATCGGCCGCGACCCGCGCCCCGGCCGCCCGGAGCCGCTCACACTTCGCGGCGGTCCGGTTCCACACCACCAGCGGCGTGCCGGCCCGGACGAGGTTGCGCGCCATCGGCTCTCCCATGAGCCCCAGCCCGATGAATCCGACGTCCATGCGCCCTCCCGCGTTATGACAGTCGTCATGATATCGGCGCTAAGACAACTGTCATAGACCTTCCCGAGCCCGGACGGCGCCTCGGGACGCCGGGCCGAGTCGGGCCCGCTCAGGCCACTTCGCCACTTCGCTCACATCGGTCACGTCGCGAGCCGCAGCCCGGCTCCGGCCCGGCTTGTGCGTGTCCACTACCTTCGATGGCGTCATCGGCGAATCAGGAGCTGGAGAACGATGAGCGTCGAGCACGCACCGTCGAGCCGCGGTACCAACAGGCACGTGATCGGCGGGCTGATCATCCTCGTCGTGCTCGCGCTCGGCGGCTATCTCGCCTACCGGGCCACGATCCCAGGCCAGGACAAGGTCCGGGATGCCGCGGACTCGGCGGCGGATGAGCTCGAACGGACCCCGGTCAAGGGCTTGGGCATCAACATCTTCGACGTCGACCAGGCCCTGTCGGCCAGCGCACGCGACAGCCGCGGCCGCAGCTACGCGTCGGAACTCAGGGTGAAGTCCGTGGGCACGGACTCCCGTGGCGACCTCTACGAAATCACCAACTCCCACGGGGACCACCCGGTCTGCCTGGTCGTGTCTGTCGACGTCGACCTCCTCAGCGACGATCCGGCCTTCCCCACCACAGAAGTCAGTGACGGCCACTGCTAGGTCCTGCCCCGTCACATCTTGATCGCCCCCGGCCGAGGGCTCCTCGGTCGCCCGGCCGAGTACGACCACTCCCCTGTCCTAGCCCGGGCGCTCGCCTCGTCGAGCGGATCCTCACCGTGCTGGGAACAGACAATGACCGTCTCCGGCAACCCCACTGCCGTAACCATCACGCGTCACTCGCGGTCCCGCGACAGCGACAGCGACAGCGACAGCGACAGCGACAGCGACAGCGACAGCGACAGCGACAGCGACAGCGACAGCGACAGCGACAGCGACA